>CAVQMQ010000041.1:0-449458 GCA_963713645.1 uncultured Acidobacteriaceae bacterium
CTGTAGGGTTTGGCTGCTGCCGACTGTGGGTGTAACCAGTTTGCTGATCTCAACACCATCAACTAGCCAGGCATTATTGGTCAGTGTGGTGATATTTGTAGTCAGCGTGCAGGGATCGCAGCCGCTGGTTACGCGGTTGGTCACGACCGCCTCAGGTGGTCCCTGATTGACACCGAACAACGAGACCGCGCCGGCGGAAATACCACCTACGGAACCCACGAGATTTACCTGCACGGGATAAGTTCCGGCGGCTGCGGGCAACTCGGCATCGGTCAGATAGAAGAGTTGCATCTGTTCCATGCCAGTGGAGCCGCCATAATAGAGCGACCCCGGAATTGGCGTCGCGTACACGCCGTTAAAGAGAACGCTGGTGGCCGCCGCGTTGGCGTCGATGCTCGGAGCCGTCGAATCTGCTGTGCCAACTGCAATGATCACCGTGCGAGATGGGCCTGCGCCCAGAGTGTGCGACCAGGTGAGGATCGACGAGGCACCAGTACTGGACGCCTTGCTTACCGCGTCCTGGGTGATGGCGGGATAGGCAAAGGTTGCCGTGATGTTGACGAGAACGGAGCCGACCGTCACGGTCGAGGGATTGACGGTCGAAGTGAGATCACCCGTGAAGCCGATGAAGAGCGCTCCGTCGCTGGGTGTCGCGGTCAACTGGACCTGCGTATTCGTTGGGTAGCTGGAGTTACTGGGATTGGCCGCAACAGTGCCAGGCCCAACAATTGTGACATTCACCGGGAAGTTCACCTGCGTGAAGGCCGCCGACACTGTTGAACTTGAATTCAGAGTTAGAGTTTGCGGATTCGTCGTGCCAGTCAGGGCGCCCGAAAATCCTGTAAACGACCAGTCGCCGCTGTAGGGCACGGCTGTCACTTGAACTTGAGTGCCGCAGGAGTATGAACCGCCTGCGGGATTCAGGGCGATGGAGCCGGAACCGGTCACGTTTGTAGCCAACGTGCAGACCGCTCCCTGAACAAAGTTTGCTGTCTCGGTTGTGTTGGTGGTGAGCGTAAAGCTGGCAGTGGTGTTCAGTCCTGTATATCCGCTTCCGCTCCATCCGCCGAAGTCGGAGCCGATATCCGGAGTCGCAGACAAATTAATTGTAGTTCCGCAGGCGTAAGTACCCGAGAGCGTCGATCCAGTTGTGGTTCCCGCGCCGGCGCCTGAAGTTGCAATCGTCAGCGTACACATATTCTGCGTGAAATTCGCAACGATATTCATAGCTCCATTGACGGATATGGAGGATGGGTTCGTCGTGCTGGTCAGGTCGCCAGTAAATCCGGTGAATGTGAAGTACTGTGCGGGAGTTGCGCTGACCTGAACTGTGCTTCCGCTTGCATAGCTGTTGTTCAATGCGATTGGCGAGAGCGCTATCGTTCCTCCGCCAACCGGACTCACGGAGGTCGTCACAGTGTAATTAGCGACCGTGGTCGGCGGAAAAGCGACAGCGGAATATGTATTTCTTGATACCGTGTCCGTCCACCCAACGGTTACGGAGCCTGCGGCTCCAGCAATTTCGTAGCTGCTACCCCCGAGGATGCCGAGAGTGGAAAGCTGCCCATCAAAAAGTTGAGTCTGACCGGAGTTCTGCGATGCTGTCTTCGTCGGGCTACCGGACGCAGTAA
The DNA here is from genome assembly GCA_963713645.1 of uncultured Acidobacteriaceae bacterium. Lineage (GTDB taxonomy): Bacteria > Acidobacteriota > Terriglobia > Terriglobales > Acidobacteriaceae > Telmatobacter. Next base: position 1,632 of record CAVQMQ010000041.1, read on the forward strand.
AGCCGCCGGCGAACGAATCGATTACCAGGTCACCAGCCGTCAAAGTGGTCAAGGTTGCTGATGCCGCTACCGAACCGGAGCCGCTGTAGGACGTCCCTTCTACCTCGGGTCCGCCCTGGGCCATCCCGAAGAACGACGAGCAACCTGCCGCCATACCGCCGGCTGTCGCCGCAGTCAATGAGACGTTGACCGTAACAGAGCCAGTCGTCGTTCCCAAAGTCGCATCGTTCAGGTAGAACATCTCCGACACGATTTTGCTTGTGCTCGTCTCTGTATGGGTCGGGGCCAGCGAGGTTGTAATCGGCGTCATAGTAAACGCGCCAAACGTCACCGCAGGCGCGATAGGCGCCGCGGCGGTCGCGACAGCGTACTGGACGCTACACACCACCAGGCGGTTTGAGCCGCTGCCCAGCACATGAGTGAAGGACATCGTAGACGGAGTTCCAGCATTGACTGCTGCAAATTGCTGCTGGCTATTTGCGTCCAGGGTAATCTGCGCGGACCCGTGCGCGGTGAAGAAACAAACGGCTAGGAGTACCGCAACAGCGGCTCGCCGCATAACAGGCTTCCGCGATATTGGGAACAGGTTTGTGATTGTCTGGAGAACCTTGGCTGGCGAAAAAAACGGCTTCACTTGCAGAATCATCAATTTGGCCTCTCTAGCCCTACGTATCTGTTTGAAATCTTAGTCAACCAATTGAGTCGGCCCGTACGTTCCAAAAGGACTACAATTTTCTTCGGCGTGAGGTCTGACCACATTTCAACTGCTGGCCGATTATCTATGCGTAAACTGGCATTGTCAATCCATCTGGTCGGACCATAAAGGTCATGACCACGCAAAATCTCCAAATGTGGTCACCCACTTGTACGCAGACGTAATGTCATATGGCGCTAGAAAGTAACTTCAAAGCATTGACTGGTAGACCTCGATCAGCGCGGCTTGTGGATGCACTCGAGACGATTAAGTTTTCTCGGAAGGCAACTAATGTGAATCGTAACCTGGGGTAGTGTTACTACGGTAGCGATTGCATTAGTACAACGGTTCTCTTTTTTAGAAGGAATCGAGTTCTGGACCGAAGAGAAACCTCCGGCTTCTCCACGGCAAGAAGAGCATCGGCTGGTAGGCGCATACAAGTCCTACGAGCCGTCTGACCTTCCACACGAAATTCTGCCGGGCCGATTGCGCCAAGTGCAATCTTGGTAAGTTGTGCGCGAAGAACTCCGAAGAGAATCCGCAGAAGCTGGTAATTCTTCCTCGCGAGAAATATGAGTGGTTAATGGCCAGTAGAATCGACCAGCTAACACAGGAGTAAAAATGGCCTTACAACAGATGAGCCGGAATCGAAGGGACCTTTTCCCAAGGTGTTCGGTCCGTAGGACTGCGACGGTCGCGCTATCGAGGCTTGCCCAATACCCATTTGCAAAATGTGGCTGTCGCTTGTGCCATCAAGCTGCACCGCCAGACCGATTACTGGGCCGGCGTGCTCCCTGTAGCAACACGGACTTTCGCCTTTGCAGGCAGGACAATGGGTCATGTGACTGAATTCGCCAACGGTATACGGCGTGGGCGAAGGACGCCAAGATCGGGTACAGCACAATCAATGCGCGTTCTGAAGAGGTGGCGTCAAAGCCCGTCTTCAGAGAGGCATTCAAGAAGCGGCACTGTCTGATACCTGCCGACAATTTTTATGAGTGGATGCGTCTGGATGCGAAGTCCAAGCGGCCGTTTGGAATCGCGCTCAAGAGCGGGGAGCCACTCGCCTTTGCTGGATTGCGGGAGAGCTGGCGACCAAAGGACGGAGCGCCACTGGAGAACTTCACAATTCTCACCACCTCTGAGAATGAGTTGATGCGGCCAATTCACGACAGGATGCCAGTGATCCTTGAACCGCGAGACTACGGCGGCTGGCTCGATGCCGGAGACCCTGCCAGACTTCCATTGGATTTGCTCCGTCCTTATTCTGCCGAACAGATGCGCGCCTGGCCCGTGAGTGATCGCGTCGGCAACGTGCGGAACAACGATGCTGCACTACTGGCCCAAGTGAGTTGAGGGCTGGCTGGTGATTGTGACCGTAGCCGAGCGTCACGCTTGCCGCCTGAAGCAACGTGGCCGTTGTGAAGGGCGGCGGCGGAGCCTTAGTGGCCGGCTTGGTAGCCGCTACGGTGACTGCAAAGAGCCTGCACTTTGCGGCCTGTTCCGCCAGTGCGGCGTCCAGAATGTATTCCTCGCCTTCTTTGAGGAACGGGGCCGTGTCCCACTGGGCGCGCCACTTTCCATTGTCGAATATCGCTTCGGCGCCGAAATGCTTGGTTTCCTTGAATGCCTCGATCTCGCGTTGCCGATCAACGACGAGGCGGAGAGCAACGCTTTGAACGCGCCCAGCACTGAGCCGCGCAATGCCTGTTTGGTTCGAGAGTGCTGGCGACACCTGATACCCGACGAGACGATCTGCGCCGCGCCGAGCCTCTTGTGCATGGACAAGGTTGGTGTTGAGTTGTCGCGGTGATTTGAGCGTAGCACGGATCACGTTTTCAGTGATTGCGTCGAAGGTGACGCGCGCGTACCGGCGAAGGTTGAGAACCTGTTGCAGGTGCCATGCAATGGCTTCGCCCTCGCGGTCGGGGTCCGTCGCGAGATAAACCTGCTCGGAGCGGGCAGCGCGCTGTCGCAACTGCGCAACGACGGATTCGCTCCGTTCGAGTATCTGGTATTCGAGCCTGTAGGTGTTCGGCTCGATGCCCAGGCTCTTCGCCGGGAGATCCCGAATGTGTCCTACGCTTGCAGCAACATCCCAACCACTGCCTAGAATTGCCTTGATCTTGTTCGGACTCTCGACGATCATCAGCTTAATGCGGTTGCCTCTTGCCCAATCTTCCAAAAGGGCTATGCAAAGGTTTGCGTCGAAGTCTTGAGTTTGTGAATGGAAGCAAAGTAGGCGACCATCACGCGAAACGTCTTGGACTTATTCACACCGCCAAGAATTTCTCCCCCAACCCTTTCCAGCTCATCGGCGATCTCGTAGGTCAACGGGAAGACGAAGGCGGTGTCGATAGTTTGAAAGGGAATATTCAGCCACGGGCCGTTATAGAACGCAACCAACTGCGCCTGAGCGGTCTTGGTCTTGAAGTTCATGATGAGGTGCTCGGCAAGGGCGTTCTTGTTGCGGATTTTCAGCACCGCAAAAAGTTGGGTGAAGCGAGTCTTGGTGAATTTGGTATCGACGGTGAGACGAACCTGGGTGCGCGTCTCTGCGGGAGCAACGATTCTGCGTTTCGTACGGACGGCTTTCTTCTTCGGTAGGGTCATGTCGCTGCCTTTCTGTGATGTATTATACAGCAAATATATACAGAAATCGGAAACAAAGACGCTAACCGAACGGGATTAAAGTATTTACTGTGTGGAAAATGGCAGGGATGTTGTGGGTTTATTGCACGGGGACGCATCTTGAATGCTTCCCCGTGCCGTTCCAGCCTCATTCTTACGCAGTCATTGGCGGCATTAGTGTGGTGGTTCTCTTGACTCCGTGTGCTTGTGGTGAATGTCTTGGCTTCTTGGCGCGCACGTAGAACATCTCATTGGGAGCCTGTTCACCACGCTCTTGGAACTCGATTCGCCGCTGTCAGCCTGTGCTCGGCGCACCGATCGGTAGATTTGCTGCCATCCAACAATATTGCTCAGATGTAGAGCTGTCCGGATGGCTATGTTGCGTTCGTACGTGAATCTTGTGCTGTCAAGCTTAATCAGACAGACAACAGCCTCAGTGAATTGAGGACAATTGATGCGTGTAGATGTTATGGCGCGTGCCGGAGTCTCGCGGATGGCTGCGGGAACCGCAACGGCCAGTTGTTCGATGGATGCGCAGCGGATAAGATGCGCCGCGGTTATGAGTGCAATATTTTGATCCCGATCGAAGACTGTGCCGCCAATCATGTTGAGAAGAGTCTCGGCAAAGGAGGCCAGAGACCTGTGAGCTTGTTGTCTTGCCTTTTGAATGGTTCGGTTGCAACGAGCTATTTGTATCTCATACCTATGCCGCTGCTCTATTGAAATCCCGCTGTCACCGAGGTTTCGCGTGATCGTTTCGAGTTTTTCTTGCGCTTCTGCGACTGTCAGCCCCCATCTTTTCCTTATTGTTTGATCTCACCAAGACAACATCAGCGCCACAAGAGGTTACAGGGGATCAGAGTCGATGTATCCCGAAACCTCGATATTCAAGTTGGCGCCACCACCAGGGAGCGGCGGCCACGAACTAAATTCAAAAAACACAGTAACTCTGGTTCCGCTCTTGACTTTAGGGCGTGTTAACACTAACCATGTTATAATAAGAGTTAATGGAGATCACCGTAGCGCAGTACGAAAAGATCAAGGACAGCCTGCCGATTCAGCGCGGGAATGTGAAGCTACACAACCTTGAAGTACTCAACGCAATTTTGTATGTTGCAGAACAGGGCTGTAAATGGCGGGGTTTACCTACTCGATTCGGCAACTGGCACAGCATTTATACGCGCATGAATCGCTGGGCCAAGAGTGGCGTGCTGGATCGCGTCTTCGAGAAGTTACAGACCGAGCAGATCGTACGCATCAAGATTGAAGCCTTCTCTCTCGACTCGACCTCGATCAAGGTTCACCCCGATGGAACTGGCGCGTTAAAAAAAACGGACCCCAAGCTATCGGCAAATCGCGCGGCGGATGGAACACCAAGATTCATCTGGTTGCCGCGGATGCTCGAACGGCTGTAGTCTTCGCTCTGTCGCCGGGCAACGCGCATGATGCGCCCGAGGGACGGTCGCTGCTGCGCGAGCTTGGCCCCATGCCGGAAGGGCTTCCCATGCTGATGGATAAAGCCTATGAGGGCAACGAGACGCGGCAGTTGGTGCTCGATCTGGGCATGATTCCTGTGGTTCCGCCCAAGTCCAACCGGCTCGATCCCTGGGAATACGACCGCGAACTCTACAAAAAGCGCAACGAAGTGGAACGGCTTTTCCGCAGGCTGAAAGGCTTCCGCCGCATCTTTTCCAGATTCGAGAAACTCGATGTCGTCTTCCTCGCCTTCATCATCTTCGTGCTCATCGTCGATGCCCTCAGATAGTGTTAACACACCCTAGTCTCAACCCTTCAGTACTAGGGAACCTCTGAAAATCTCCCCAATCCACAGCCATCGCGGTTAATGTGGATTGAGGAGATTGATCGCGGATGAAGCAGCTTACTTTGGCCCAGCAGGTGGAGTTTCAACGCTACTCGAAGAAGACACGGCGCGAGCAGTTTCTGGAAGAAATGGACGCCGTCATGCCCTGGGCCGAGTTATTCGCGCTCATCGCGCCGCATTACTCGAAGGGCGAAGCGGGGCGCAAGCCGGTGGGACTTGAGATCATGCTGCGCGTCTATTTTTTGCAGCAGTGGTTCGCGCTCTCCGATCCGGCGGCCGAAGATGCGCTGTACGAATCACCCGTGCTGCGGCGCTTTGCGGGCGTGGACCTTGGCCGCGCGCCGGCGCCGGATGAGACGACCATCTTGAACTTCCGCCACTTGCTTGAAGAGCACGATCTATGCGGTCAAATGCTTGTCGCGGTCAACTTGTATCTGGCCACGCGCGGCATCCGCATCACCACCGGCACCATCGTCGATGCGACGATCATCCACGCGCCTTCATCGGCCAAGAACGAGAAGAAGGAGCGCGACCCGGAGATGCATCAAACGCGCAAGGGCAACCAGTGGTACTTCGGCATGAAAGCGCACATCGGCGTGGATTCAAAAGAAGGCGTGGTGCATTCGGTCTGCTCGACAGCGGCCAGTGTTTCGGACGTGCATATGTTGCCCGAGTTACTGCACGGCGATGAGACAAAAGTCTGGGGCGATGGTGGCTACCCGCCGGCTTCGCCCTTCTCCATGCGCAGATGATATTTTGCAAGCAGCGTATGCAGAACTTCCCACGAGGCGTTCTGGCGAGTTAGCAGCGTTCGTACACGCGGAGCTACTTCACGACGCACGTAAGTTTGCAGCGATTCTTCATCGTGATAGTGCTCGTACTGTGCGGCGGCGCCGTTCGCCGGGTTTTGAATAGACCTGGACTCATTGCGCTCGGACCGCGATGTTCGCACAGCCTTTTGTGTCACCTCGTCCCAGCGGGTCGGGCCGACAGTGTGGGACCAACCGTATTTGGCTTCGAGCGTGCGTACTGCCGCGTCAAGCGTGATCCAATTCCGATACGGAGTATGGGCTTTGAAGGTTTCAGGATGGACCTTATTCAGCATGACGTGAATATGGAAATGCTTCTTGTCGTCGTGGGCAACGACAATATATTGGTGGTCCTTGTAGCCGAGCTGATCCAGGGTATATTCCGCGGCATCCATCCATTGTGCGCGAGTTGGCCGTTCGCCTGGTGGCCACGCCAGTTCGTAATGGCAGACTGCGTCGTCGCAACGTAGGTTCAGAGATTCGACGGCTTTCATCTCCGCTACCGCTGTATCGATACCGGCAAGGTTGTTCGACAATACGGCTTCGCCTCGTAGCAAAGTCTCTCCCGTCTCCGGGTCAATCTCTTTGGTGAGGTAGTTCAGCAGTCGCTTAAAACTGCTTCGCGACTTCTGCTTGCTCGGTTGGACCTTTGCAATCATGCGAGTTCCTCAGTGCGTCACGTTTAAGTCCGTCAAACGAGCGCGCGTTCTGTGAAATGCCTTGCGTGCTTACATCCGAAGTTATGAAGGAATGCCTTGAGAGTTTACATGCGGGCATCATGGCGAGAATTAGCAATCAGGTATCGGCATGAGGATCATTCCGATTCATCCTCTTTCTTGATTACGGTTCGTAATGTCGTGGTGATTTCCGCAAGGGTCGAGTTCAATTGATTGCGAATCACGGCCTCGTATGGGTGGCCTTTGATCTGCATGAGCAGATGTTTCTGAAGGCCGCATAAACTGCTTAGGCGGGCAATTGCCTTGTCGCTTACGCGTGATTGAATTCGTTTGTTGAGTGAGCACCTTCGGACGTACTCGCTCAACGTCAGTCCGGCTTTGTCGGCTTGCATCAACAGCGTGTTCTTCTCTTCGTCTGTGATGCGTATCTGGATTCTTGTCGTGGTTCCCTTTGCTCGTTTAGGTCGCGGCATAGCGTGTTCCGTCCTTTCTGTGGGGTCTCGGGGCGCAGCCCTGAGCGAGATGCGCAACCAATTCTCCGAGTAGCCGAAGGCGGATTGGAGAAGTGGTGGTGGGACGCACGAAACCCCGCAGGGGTTTTGTGAGTACCAGCGCCTACCTCGTCGCTCAGGTCCTCGTCGCTCAGGTCCTCGCTCAGGTCCGCCAGTCGGAGATCCTTCAAATACTTCTCAGTCGTAGCGATGTTCTTGTGTTCGAGCAAAATCTGTAGGCTACGTATGTCCAGGGAGGATAGCAGCATGTTTGTGGCGAATGTGTGCCTCCACTTATGCAGGTACCACTTCTTACAGTGCGGGCCAGAGATGCACCTATTTACTTTGGTCTTGCCTTCCTGGGGCTGGCTCTCTTTTTCCTTACGCACGATGGACCGGCATTTTCCGCAGTTCAGCCCGGCACGGTGAGCAATTTCCTTGCAGGCTTCGAGCGCGTGAGCATCGGGCTTTTCTCCACCGTAGTTCGGGCGTTTCGGGTGTAGAGGTATAGGAAACACGAGTGCAGACTCTGGATTTGCCTTGCGGTGTTCATTCAGTGAGAGAATCAGAGTTCGCGGCACGGGAACTGATCGCTTTTCGTAGTTCTTTGACGTGAAACCTAGCTCCGGTTTAGCCTGGACCGCCAAAGTCCCCGCCTTCGAATTCACATCGTCCCATGTGAGCGTGGCTACTTCCTGTGAGCGAAATCCTGTGCACAAAAACACCTGAAATAGCAAACGCTCGTCAGGTTCACAGGCGGCAAAGAACAGTTTTAGTTCTTCTGGTTCAATCCCTCATTACGACCGGTACCGAATAGCGCGATGATGTCGTCCCTCGTCAGCCGGCTGACGTAATGCTTACTGCAATGCTTCCGAAACCAGCAGAGATCGCGAGAGTACGCGCTCAGGGTCGCCCCGCTCTTCGTTGCCGTGACCTCCCGCAGGAACCTCTGAATGGCTGCATCGATAGTGATGGCAGTGTCACCCGTTTCCTCCGCTGGCTCTTCGATGGCCTCCGTCTTCCCAGAGAGAATACCGGTCTGGAGCTGCCAAGCGTGCAGAGCTTCACGCGGGGATGAGCCGGCGATCTTCGTCTTCCGCCTGCCGTTTTCGTACCATTCCAGGCAGAACTTGCCGCCCCCTTTCCAGGTCTCTGGCTTTCCGTCGATCACGACGAGTTGGGGCTTAGGTTTGCTGTCTATCTTGACCACGGGGACAAATTGCCATTTGCCGTTGACTGCGCGATACTGTTTGAGGTTGGCCTTGCGGCCAGCTGATTTGCTATCCATTTACTATCCGCTCCTTCTGGACTTGTACAGTCCTGAATGTTGGTGGCTGCGGTCTTGGCAGACAATATCCGCTTTTTGGATCGGGCTTTCAGGGAATATTGCACCCGAATGGATAGTAGATTGGACAGTAATCCGTTATCGATCCAGTAAGTGATTGATTATAAAGGCGGGAGTAGTTCAGTGGCAGAACGTCAGCTTCCCAAGCTGAATGTCGCCGGTTCGATCCCGGTCTCCCGCTCCAAAAGAATCAACAGTTTACATAGACCGGCCTTGATCTGTGCTCCATTTGTGCTCCGTTTACATCACCAAAAGACGTTTCTCTAGCTGGTTGACCGCCGGAAGCCTGCTTTCAACCGGCGACTGCGCGTAGACGTTTTGTCTGACTGCGACTACACGGATGTTGGGCGGGTTGGCGTCTTGAGTTTGTGGACGGCTGCAAAGTAGGCCACCATCACGCGAAACGTCTCGGATTTGTTCACGCCGCTAAGAATCTTCCCGCCCACTCTCTCCAGTTCATCGGCAATCTCGTGCGTCAAAGGGAAGACGAACGATGTGTCAATACTCTGAAACGGAATGTCCAGCCACGGGCCGGTGTAGAACGCCTGAATCTGCGCCTGAGCAGCCTTAGTCTTGAAATTCATGATGATGTGCTCGGCAAGGGCATTCTTTCGCCGGATTTTCAGTACGGCAAAAAGCTGATTGAAATGAGTCTTGGTGAACTTGGAATCCACCGTGAGCCGGACTTGAGTCCGCTGCTCTGCGGGCGAGACGATTCTGCGCTTTGTGCGGATTGTGGCCTTCGTTTGCAAAGCCATTTTCTACTCATTGTGCTATATATTACAGAAGACATATCAAATAGTAAACTTCATCGTTCGCTGTAGTCACTAGAATTTATAGAATGTACGCACCCGCAGAAGTGGTGGATTCATTGCGCCGAAATGCTGTGACTTCAGCCCGAAGTAATCAAGGCAAATAGAACCGTGAGAGGAGAGCGAGAAAAGTGAAGCTTTGTGGAGGCAGCGGGACTATCATTGCCGAGTGCAGCTGTGTCATCGAAAAGGATACAAGTGTGCGAACTAATTCTTTAACCAACTGCGCTTTCGAAAACCATCGCTGGTTCCTCGATTGTGAAACTATCTACGATGCCATTCGCAGCTTCCAAATCGTTTGTTGAGCCTCCTTTGCTCTATACTGTGTCTCAATATCGGTGCGAGGGAATATGCGCGAAGAGGATTCGGATTGTCCCAATAGGGGCTTTAACGTCGTTCCCATTGGCCTGATCCATACACCTTTCAATTCTGCCACCGGCACTCCGATTCAAGGGGCTGCGAGCAATGGCACGGAGGGTGTTGTCGAGCTGCAGCCTGCGTTCATCGCCGGTCTGCGAGATCTGGTGGAGTTTGAACGGCTCTGGTTGATATATGTGCTGGATCGCGCCTGTGAGGTGCAGTTGGTTGTCCACCCTTACATGGACACGGAGGAGCGCGGCGTCTTTGCTACGCGATCTCCTGCGCGACCCAATCACATTGGTTTATCTGCCGTTCGGCTCCTTGGTATTGAGCAGAACCGTCTGCTGATTGCGGATGTGGATATGTTGGATGGAACTCCGCTTCTCGACATCAAGCCATACGTTCCAGCCTTCGACAGTTTTAAGCATGCGCGGGCCGGCTGGTATGCCGGGAAGTCGGCAGCAGATGTGGTTGCGGATGAACGCTTTGAGCGCCGGCCGTGAGATTGCTGGATGCAGGCCGGTCATGGCGCGGAATTGCTCTATGCTATGGTTGATTGCAGCAACCGCTGATGATCCTTTATTGGTCAGAGTGCTTGTTTGTGAGAGGAGAAAGATGAAGATCAGCGCACGCAATGTGTTTCCAGGCAAAGTGGAGAAAGTTACCAAGGGAGCAGTGAATGCAGAGGTGGCGATTGCATTGGAGGGCGGAGAACATATTGTTTCCGTCATCACCAACTCCAGCGTTGACTTGCTGGGTCTGGAGCCGGGGAAGCTGGCATACGCGATTATCAAAGCCTCTGAGGTGATTGTCGGCAAGAGCCTTGAGAGCGCGAGATTGAGCGCCCGCAACGTACTGGCCGGCAAGGTGACGAGTGTGCAGGATGGCGCCGTGAACAGCGAGTTGTCCATTCAACTGGAGGGTGGAACCACGGTTGTCGCTTCGATAACCAAGGAGAGCGTCCAGAGCCTGGAGTTATATGCAGGCGATTCTGTGGCCGCAATTGTCAAGGCGTCGAACGTGTTGATTGGGGTATAAGACAATTGCATTCTTGCAATGCGGCTTGAGAGCGGCTGGGAGTCCAGCGCGCCCCGCAATCATGTTGTGCGCGGGTTCTAAATGATGCGGCTGCCAGCGACGGAAGTGTCATACCCGCCCAGGCGCTCTAGTTCGCGTCTGTAGGCAGCTAACGCAAGGGTGTTGAAGAGCGCCTGCACCTGAGGCAGGTGGAGATGGCGACGGTGAACTACGAGGTCGTAGCGTTCGCTGACTAGTGGAACAAATCCCAGGCCTAATACGCGCGCCACCGACGAGACCGCGATGCAGCAGTCAGCGTCACCCGATTGCACGTAGCGTGCCGCGGCAAGATGCCCCTTGGCGAGTTTCTCATAGCCCAGCACCTTAGCGTGAGCGATGCCCTGGCTGCGCAATCGCGCATCCAGCAGAAGCCGGCTTCCGGCGCCGCGCTCGCGATTCACAATCGTCACGTCCGGCCGCTCCAGATCAGCGATGGTGCGAATCTGCCGGGGGTTTCCCCTGGCAACGACCAGACCTTCTTCCCAGAGTGCAAGAGAGACGACGGCAATGTCTTGTTTACGGAACAGACGTCCAATTGCAGTGAGATTGGATTCTTCTGTCTGCTCGTCACGAATATGACAGCCGGCCACATGGGCGCTCCCATTGTGCAGAAGTTCCAAAGCTTTCGTGCTGTTCCGATGCGCCACGACCATATTGAAACCCTGCTGTTCCAGATGACGCCCAAGGACTGAGATTCCAGGATCGCAACCAGTCATGAGCAGGCGCTTTTCGAAATCCCGAGTCGGTTCATGCAGTTCAATGCAATTTTGCCGTGAGTGTTTCGCAGTGGACGCAGAGCCCGCGATCACGGCATCGGCGACTGGCAGGCTCCAAGAACCGGTGTCGGAAGGAATTGCGATCAATTTTTTATCGACGCGGCAGAGGCGGACGGGCATTCCAGGGACAGCCAAGTGGCCTTCATCCAGCAGTTCTGCCTGCTCCGTCGATGCAATGTCTGCCTGCGCTTCTAACTGGAAAATCTCCTCGACTGGAACGTCCAACGCATGGGCGAGTTTGAGCGAGACGGCGGTGTTGGGCGTATAGCTGCCAGATTCGATGGCATAGACCGTTTGCCGGCTCACTCCAATCTCGGCCGCGAGCGCGGCCGCAGACAAACCGCGCGCAGCGCGCAATTCAGCAAGTCTATTCAGCACGTTCATCGATCCCCCATTGGCGGCTCCGGTAAGAAAAAATGCCGCACACGTCAATTTTCTATTGTGGATCAAGTTTATCGGCTCACGGCGCAGATGGGATTTTTATTTTTTGTTTATGTATTGTAAAAAAGACATCGTTATGCTTAAAATACAAATCAATCATTCGAATTCTTGGCCGTATTTGCCTGGGTAGATGCGGGCGTTCCGCTTGCGGCTTGCCGGTGCATCGAGGCTCCTTTGCCATTCTTCAAAAGATTTCCAGATGAGAACAATGGCATTGTTTCCGCGCACCAACATTTTTCATGTGGTCATTTTCATTTTGGAGGAAGTATGAACAAGGCAATATTTGTTCTAGTGACGGCATTCATTTTCATCTCATCGACTCTGGCGGATGGCCAAGGCGCCACTGCCGACACCAAAACGTTGACAAAGAACTCAGACCCTTGCAAAAGAGGCCAGGAGTTCGCAACAACCGATTGCGCGTTGACCTGGCACGGTATCACGCTGTACGGCGCCTATGACGCGGGCGCCGGCTGGGTCAGCCACGGCCTGCCGGAGAACGGCTACAACTATGAAGGCGAATCTCTGGTGAACCGAAACGGCTACCAACATCGATTCCTCGTTGCCCCGAACAACCTTCAGCAGACGGGCCTGGGCATCAGGGGCAAGGAAGAGTTTCTACATGGTTGGTCGGTTGTGTTCAACGCATCTACTGGCATCAACCCGCAGTCTGGGCTGCTTGCCAACGCCTCAGAAACTGACATCATCAACAACGGCCTTCCCAGGGCGAGCTATTCGATAGCCATCGACGGCGCGCGCGCGGGCCAACCCTTCAATGACGAGATCTATGGCGGTATATCGTCCGAGCATGTTGGCACTCTGACCTTTGGTCGTCAGCGCTCTCTGGGCACCGATGCAATGCTTCTCTACGATCCGGCCAATGGCGCGTATGCCTTTTCCTACATCGGGTATAACGGCACGATGGCTGGCGGCGGCGACACCGAGAACTCGCGTTGGGACGATGCCATGAAGTATCGCGTCACCTACGGCCCGGCCCATTTCGGCGCGATGTATAAATTCGCCGATGGCTCAGGCGGCTGCTACTCGGCCGCCGCAGCGGCCGGCTCAAACTGGACTGCAGCCAACTGCACGGCTGAATCGGCGCATAACAACGCCTATGGATTCGACCTCGGCGGAAAGCACGACAAGTTCTCAGCCGACCTCGTCTTCCAGCATTACAATCAGGCGATCAGCGTATTGAATCCTTTGCAAGGACCCCAGAGCCAGAGTGGGGGGGCGCAACTTCAGTCTACCGAGGACAGCATCGATACGACCTACATCACAGGGGCCAACCTGATCAGCACCGACAACACACTCTATGGCATCGTGACCGACAATAATGCTGGCATGGCTGCTGCCAAGTATTCGTCGGAGGCAATCAAGGTTTATGCCGGCTACGAATACATCTGGCAGAATAATCCGGCAAACCCGCTGGGCGTTGGTGCCTCGGACCAGGGTGGCTATTTTCTGAGCGGCGTCGAAGACAACAATCTTGATTCTGAAAAGCGGGTGCAGATTTGGTGGACGGGCGCCAAGTACACCTACCGTAAAAAGACCGACGCCACCTTCGCTTGGTATCAACAGCGGCAGAATGACTTCCGTGTACCGTCGACTTGCTCGACCAACCCCGCGATCGGTAATATGCGCGCGTCCTGCGCGGGCACTCTCAACGAGGGTTCGTTCTATGTGGACCATCACTTCACCAAACGTTTCGACTCTTTTGTCGGAATTGCGTATTCCTTCGTGAGCGGTGGTCTGGACATCGCCATTCCTCATGGTCCAGGCGTCCCCTTCGAAAGCGACAACAACCTTGCTCCGACAGTCGGTAGTCGTTTCTCCTTCTGAGCATTTCCGCAACGGACTCGGCCGCGAGCTGCACAGAGAGGCATCGGGAAAGGATTGTTGAGATGAAGGCACGCGCAAAAATGAATCGCTCGGAGAGAAAGAAGCCGCTGAGGGTTTGCGTTGCTCTGTCAGCGGCTGTGTTCGCGGCGCTGCTCTGCGCGGGGCATGGCGCAGCGCAAACGCCGCTGACAGTTTCAGCAGCGGCGAGTTTGAAGGATGGAATCGCTGAGGCTGAAACGAGTTATAAGCAGAGCCACGCGAGTGTTGTATTTGTAAATAACTTCGGCTCATCGGGAACGCTGGCCGCACAGATTGACCAGGGCGCACCGGTGGATGTTTTTCTTTCCGCTGCCGAAAAGCCGATGGACGAGTTGGCTGCGAAGGAACTGATTGTGGCGAATACGCGCCGCAACCTGCTGCGCAATACACTGGTGCTGATTGCACCGCTTGATTCACGGTTGAAGGATTTTCAGGGACTCACCGACAGCTCGATCCGGGTGATCGCGCTGGGAGATCCGGGTAGTGTTCCCGCAGGGCAGTACGGAAAACAGACGCTGAGCGCGCTGCATCTGTTGGACAAGCTGAATGCAAAATTTGTGCTGGCCAAGGATGTGCGCCAGGTGCTGACGTATGTTGAAACCGGCAATGCCGACGCGGGGCTGGTGTATGCGACCGATGCGCTTGCATCGGCGAAAGTGCGCGTTGTGGCAACTGCGCCTGAGTCTACGCACGACGCGATTGTTTATCCTGTGGCAGTCATCAAGGGGAGTCATAGCGAAGAGGCAGCGCGCAGCTTTGTTGAGTATCTTGCCGGCCCTGCGGCGCTCGGAATCTTCCAAAAGCATGGCTTTTCAATCGCGGCGCAGTGATGACGCAGACGCGATTTCGCGCGTCAGTTCGACGGTTCATCTTCGGGCTGATTGGCCGAAACGAGGTTTGATGCGGCTGGTTTCGCCGTCGGGATGAAATAAAAATCGAGTAGGCTCAACGTCGTTGCATATCAATCATTTGCCCGTAGATTCAGGGGTTTTCAATCCGTGAATCAGTCAATCGCCTGATTGACCCATTATGAATATTCTGCCAAGATGTGCGTACAACCCTGTACGCGTAAGGGATTTCGTACATTACCTGTCGAATCCAGCAAAGTGCGTTCTTCTATTTCAGAAGACTGGGTGGCTTAGTATCCGACTGCACTCAACCTTGATCAGAGAGGAGGGGGCGTGCCGAATCAAGATGAATCCATGCTGTTGGAATCCGACCTGCGCTCCAGCAGCCGCGCACATTCGGCGCTGATCGGCCTCTACGAGATCTCGAAGATGCTCACTCGTCCTGCGCGCATGGAGATTGCGCTCTCCGGCGTGATCAATCTGCTTTCCAGTTTCTTAGACATGACCAACGGCCTGATTGCGCTTCTTGATGAAGAAGACCAAACATCGATGGTGGTTGGCGCAGGGTGGAGCGAGGCAACAGCGCGGGAGTATTTTGAACGGCTTCCCGAAGAAGCTGTAGGGCAGATCGTAGTGTCTGGAACGTCGCTGGTTATCCGCGATATTGCGCAGAGTCCGCTCTTCGCGGGATGGAGCGAATTGAAATCCGGCGAGACTGGCGAGTGCAGATCCTTCGTCGGGGTTCCGATCAAGGGAGATGATCGCACCATCGGCACGATTATTATTGAGCGCTCGGGCAGCAACTCCTCTCCGCACACGCTCGACGAAGATGAGCGGTTCCTGACGATGGTGGCGAATCTCGTGGGCCAGGCGGTTGCGCTGCAAACCCTGGTCGCACGCGACCGCGAGAGACTGATGTCTGACCGCTACCGGCTGGAAAAGGAACTGGAAGAGCGCTCGGAGACCAAAGTCGAAAAGATCAGTTGGATCATCGGTGAGAGCGCGGCGATTCGCGAGGTGATTGAAAAGATACAACTGGTTGCGCGCTGCAATCTGCCGGTGCTGCTATGCGGAGAGTCGGGAACGGGCAAGGAGTTGTTTGCGCGCGCGATTCATGAATTCTCACCGCGCAAACACAAGGCTCATATCCGCCTGAACTGCGCGGCGCTCTCTGAGTCGGTGCTGGAGTCTGAACTCTTTGGCCATGAGCGCGGAGCCTTCACGGGCGCGGTGGCGTTACGCAAAGGCCGGTTTGAACTTGCCGATGGCGGCACATTATTTCTGGATGAGATCGGAGATATTTCACCCGCGTTCCAGGCCAAGCTGCTGCGCGTTCTACAGGAAGGCGAGTTCGAGCGCGTCGGCGGAAGCCGTACCATCAAAGTGGATGTACGGCTGGTGGCGGCGACGAATCGCAAACTTGAAGAAGCAGTGCTCGCGGGCAAATTTCGCTCCGATCTCTACTACCGCATCAGCGTGGTTCCTATCTTTCTTCCGCCATTGCGGGAGAGAAGCGAGGATGTGGTTCTGCTGGCGCGTGAATTTCTGCGCCGCTTCAACAAGGAGCACGGAGTCGCGCTCACCTTTTCGCACCGGGCGATGGATGTGCTGTGCGCCTGCGAGTTCCCCGGCAATGTGCGGGAATTGGAAAGCTGTGTGCGGCGGACCGCTGCGCTGGCAAAGAGCTCGATGATTGCGGAAGCGGATTTTGCTTGTAGCGATGGAAGCTGTCTCTCGATGGTTTTGGGCAGGTCGCTGAGCAGAGCTTCGCATCCCAAAAGCAGCGGCTATATCGACCTTCCCATCATTCCGCCCGCAGTAGATCGCCCGGTCACGGCGGGCAGGACACACGAGCCGCGAAAATTCCACTCAGACAATGCTTCTGAACGGACCGTGAGTGAATCTGCTGCAAACGGCGGCGATGATTCTTCGCCGGAGCGTGAGCGGTTGACAGAAGCGATGGAACGGTCCGGATGGGTGCAGGCCAAAGCGGCACGAATCCTGGGCCTGACACCACGGCAGATGGGTTATGCGCTGCGCAAGCACAGCATAGAAATAAAGCGGTTCTGAATTTTTCCTCCTCGCGCATACCATCTTCCAGCGCACTCAAATCGCGGCCTATCGCATTTCACTCCGTGGCGGTTTCAAGACAAAAGCGCCAATCCGGATCGCACTGTTGCGATTGCGACATAGGCTTGATGTAACCTCTCCCTTTACAAATCAATAACTTGCGTTTGGCGTCCCAGTTGCCTTAGTAGCCAGTAGTGCCTGCGGAAAGGACTGCGCTTTGCCGCACAGGTGCAGATAGTTCTTGCTCGAAGCCTAGGAGAGCTGCAATGACGCAAACCCACAGCGACGCACGCGACTGGCAAGGGCAGGAACTGTGTTGCGAAAGCTGCGTTTGCCGTCAGTTGATGGGCGAGAATAAATGCTTTCGCGATCATGTCTGCGTGCAGGATAGCTCGCCCTCGAAGATAGAGAAGTTCTTTGAACTCAACCCCGGATTGGCCAATGAATTCCTCTCGCATCCCTACTTTGAAGTGCGCTTTGCCGCGGCCAAATATGCGGATGTCTTTCATCTGACGGCGCTGCTGGAAGATGAGGATGAAACGGTACGCTGGGCAGCGGCGTTTCGCTTGCCGAATCGCTTTCGCGTGCGGCTGCGCAACGATCCCCATCGCGAGGTGCGCATTCGCGTGGCGGCGCACCTGGAAGGCGACGATCTGCTGCCGATGATCTCTGATCCTGATTATTACGTTCGCCAGGTAGTGGCGCGGCGCGTGGATGCCAAGCACCTGCGGCAGATGATCGACGATCCCGACCCGGCAGTGCGCTGCGAAGTGGCCAAGCGCATCGCGGTTGAGTGGCTGCCTGGGCTTGCCACTGATACGGATGTTGCGGTCTGCCTTGCCGCCGCGCAACGGCTCACCGTGACGCAACTATTGCCCTTGCGCTCTCATCCGGAGTTTCGTGTGCGTTATGAAGTAGCAGGGCGTGTGCCGGTAAGTGCTCTCGATGCCATGCGCAGCGACGAAGATGCAATGGTTCGGGAGCTTGTCGAGGAGCGAATCGCCGCTCAAAAGGAATCAAGCCCCGGTGATCACGGCGTGATTGAGACCAGTCTGGGTTCAGTGGGGCTGGAGAAAGAAAGACCCTGCAAAAGATCTTTGCTGACAACTCTTTCTGAGGGAGGGACAAGATGGAGACGATGAATCCGCGATTTGAACCAGGGCAGCGCGTACGAGCTGTCGAGAATCTCTTCAATGACGGCACAGTAGACGAACAGCCGGCACACGCACTGCTGGTGCGGCGGGGCGAGGCAGGGGATGTTGTGCGAGTCGCGCAAAAAGTGGACTCGGGAATGATTGTGTATCTGGTTGAGTTTGCGCTCAATCGAGTGATTGGCTGCGGAGAGCGTGAACTGACGCCGTGGCAATCAAGTGCAATTGCGCAATAAAAACCGCGAGCGGCAGCGCGCCAGTCCGTGAGGGCTGCAAATGCCGGCATAGGGAGAAACTACGATGAATCAAGCAGCGATGGAATTTATTTCAACCAGGATTCAGCAGGGCCATGTCATTCCGTACCTCGGTCCTGAAGTGTTGTCGCTCTCAGAGAGTGCGAATCCGTTGCCGGGATCGCATGGCGCACTTGCCGGATGCCTGACCGCGAAGACCAGCGTTCCGCACAAGATTCGCACCAACTTGACTGCGGCCGCACAATTCATCGAGAACTTCAAGCATCGCAAGACAGTGACGAACGCGATGACCGAGGCATTTTGCCCCGAGGCTCAGCCAACCCCATTGCATACGCTGCTGGCGAATTTCCCAGAGCTGCCGCTGATTGTTCACGCATGGTATGACGATCTTCCGCAGAAGGCGTTGCGCGCGCATGAGTCGTGGGGAATGGTGCAGGGCGTAAGCCAGGCCGAGCACTATGGCAACTGGGTTCACTATTTTCATTCGGATGGATCGCGCATGGATGGAGCGGTCACTGGCTCGTCTGACTCCTGGAAGACGATGTTGTATCAGCCGTTTGGTTCGGTATGGCCGGCGCGGAATTATCTTGTGTCGGACTCGGACTTTGTCGAGGTGCTGACAGAGATCGACATTCAAACGCCGATCCCGGAGCCGGTGCAGCAGTTGCGGCGGGATAGAAACTTCCTGTTCCTGGGGTGCAGGTTCTCAACGCAGATGGAGCGGATGTTTGCGCGGCAGATCATGAAGCGATCGTCTGAGAAGCACTGGGCAGTTTTGCCGGAGGAGCCGACCCGCAACGAAGCGCGCTTTCTGGCGCAATACAACGTTGAGCGGTTGGCGATGCCGTTGCAGGATTTTGTTGCGGCGTTTGAGAAGAAGCAGTGGATTCATTGAGGCATTGCGACAGGTTCTTCGTCGCGAACACGACAAGAAGAGGCCGAATGTAGTTTTCGGCACACCGCAACATAAATCAATAAGAACCTCTGAAAGCATTGTAAACATTGGTGATTTCTCGATTTTATGAAATGGCACAGCAATTGCTTTTAACAAGTCAACTGCCGGAACGCGAAAGTGCAAAGCGGTTCCATCGCTGAGCCGGTAATCAACGTCCGTTGCCGCACAAAGC
This sequence comes from uncultured Acidobacteriaceae bacterium, assembly GCA_963713645.1. Classification (GTDB taxonomy): domain Bacteria; phylum Acidobacteriota; class Terriglobia; order Terriglobales; family Acidobacteriaceae; genus Telmatobacter. Next base: position 20,898 of record CAVQMQ010000041.1, read on the forward strand.
AGACAGAGCAGCTCGGACATGAACCCAAGGATTGAAACAAAGGAGGATTATGTCAGAGAAATTGCGGCAAATCGCATTCTACGGCAAGGGTGGAATCGGTAAGTCCACCACTTCGCAAAACGTACTGGCTGCGCTGGCGCAGATGGGGAAGAGAATCCTCATTGTCGGCTGCGATCCCAAGGCAGATTCAACCCGCTTGATCTTGCATGCCAAGGCGCAAAACAGCATTCTGAGCCTGGCTGCGGAAAAGGGCAGCGTAGAGGATCTGGAACTCGAAGAGGTAATGAAGTACGGCTACGAGCATATCCGCTGCGTTGAGTCGGGCGGGCCGGAGCCGGGCGTCGGTTGCGCGGGCCGCGGCGTCATCACCTCGATCAACTTTCTAGAAGAGAACGGCGCATACGAAGATCTCGATTACGTCTCCTATGACGTGCTCGGCGACGTGGTCTGCGGTGGATTCGCAATGCCCATTCGTGAGAACAAGGCGCAGGAGATCTACATTGTCATGTCCGGGGAGATGATGGCCATGTACGCGGCCAACAACATTTCCAAGGGCATTCTGAAGTATGCCAACTCGGGCGGCGTTCGCCTGGGCGGGTTGATCTGCAACGAGCGCCAGACCGACAAGGAACTGGAGCTGGCCGAGAATATGGCCAAGAAGCTGGGCAGCAAGCTGATCTACTTTGTTCCTCGCGACAACGTTGTGCAGCACGCCGAGCTTCGCCGCATGACGGTCGTCGAGTTCGCGCCGGAATCGCAGCAGGCCCAGCATTACCGCAACCTCGCCGAGAAGATTCATGCCAATGTCGGTCAGGGAGTCATCCCCACTCCCATTACCATGGACGAGCTCGAAGAGATGCTGATGGAGCACGGCATCATCAAGAGCATCGACGAGGCCCAGGTGGGCAAGTCGGCTGCCGAGCTCGCCGCCGCGGGACTCGCCGCAGCTGTAGCTTAGAACATTTTCAGAGTTCCTGTAAGGTGTGATCCAGCTATCCCACCCTAGCCGCAAAAACAAAGACGCGGCGAGGGTGGGGCACCCAAATCCTTACACCATCTGTGAAAATGCACTGAACCTAAACCCGCAAGCCGGTGCCGGCTCCCAACCAGGACCGGAGCCGGAACCCAACTACCGGACTATCCCGAATCCATTTGCGAGAGGTGAACTGTGAGCATAGGTACAGAGATCGAAGAGATCAAAGAGCGGAACAAGCAGCTCATCCAGGATGTTCTGGAGGTCTATCCGGAGAAGACCGCCAAGCGGCGCGCCAAGCATCTGGGCACCTTTGAAGATGGCAAGACCGATTGCGGCGTCAAGTCCAACATCAAGTCGATTCCGGGCGTGATGACGATTCGCGGCTGCGCCTATGCCGGGTCGAAGGGCGTGGTCTGGGGTCCGATCAAGGACATGATCCACATCAGCCACGGACCTGTGGGATGCGGACAATACTCATGGGCCGCGCGGCGCAACTACTACATTGGGACGACTGGAATTGATACCTTCGTCACGATGCAATTTACATCCGACTTTCAAGAGAAGGACATCGTCTTCGGCGGCGATAAGAAGCTGGCCAAGATCATGGATGAGATTCAGGATCTCTTTCCGCTCAACAAGGGCATCACGGTTCAATCGGAGTGTCCGATCGGCCTAATCGGCGACGATATTGAAGCTGTATCGAAAGCCAAGTCCAAGGAGTACGGCGGCAAGACGATTGTGCCGGTGCGCTGCGAGGGCTTCCGCGGCGTTTCGCAGTCGCTTGGACATCACCTTGCCAACGATGCCGTGCGTGATTGGGTCTTTGACAAGCTAGGCAACAAGCTGGATGGATTTCAGGGCACACCGTATGACGTGGCCATCATCGGCGACTATAACATCGGCGGCGATGCCTGGTCTTCCCGCATTCTGCTTGAAGAGATGGGCCTGCGCGTGATTGCGCAATGGTCCGGCGACGGCAGCATTGCCGAGCTTGAGGCCACTCCCAAGGCCAAGCTGAATGTGCTGCACTGCTATCGCTCGATGAACTATATCTCGCGCCACATGGAAGAGAAGTATGGCGTGCCGTGGTGCGAGTACAACTTCTTCGGCCCCAGCAAGATTGCCGAGTCGCTGCGCAAGATTGCCAGCCACTTTGACGACAAGATCAAGGAAGGCGCGGAGCGGGTCATCGCCAAGTATCAGGCGCTGACGGATGCAGTGATCGCCAAGTACCGGCCGCGCCTGGAAGGCAAGACAGTTATGCTTTTTGTGGGCGGCCTGCGCCCGCGCCATGTGATTGGAGCTTATGAGGACCTGGGCATGGAAGTTGTGGGAACAGGGTATGAGTTCGGCCACAACGACGATTACCAGCGCACCACGCACTACGTCAAAGACGGCACTCTGATCTATGACGACGTTACCGGCTACGAGTTCGAGAAGTTTGTCGAGAAAATCCAACCCGACCTGGTCGGCTCCGGGATCAAGGAGAAATATGTCTTTCAAAAAATGGGTGTTCCGTTTCGTCAGATGCATTCCTGGGATTACTCCGGCCCGTACCACGGCTACGACGGCTTCGCCATCTTCGCCCGCGACATGGACATGGCGATCAACTCCCCGATATGGAAGCTGGCAAAGGCACCGTGGAAGAAATCAGAGGCCGCTGCCTAGCTGCGTAACTGTTCTTGCGTTCGTTGAGAACCGCAACCGCTTTCAGAGGACATCGCTATGACCCAAAATGCCGAACATGTACTCGACCACTTCGAATTATTCCGCGGTCCAGAATACAAAGAGATGCTCGCCAACAAGCGAGCGCAGTTTGAGAGTCCGTGCGAAGACGCGGAAGTGGAGCGGGTGCGGGAGTGGGCCAAGACCGAAGAGTATCGCGAGAAGAACTTTGCCCGCGAGGCGCTCACCATCAACCCGGCCAAGGCCTGCCAGCCGCTGGGCGCGGTCTTTGTGGCTGCGGGATTTGAAAAGACGCTGCCCTTTGTGCATGGATCGCAGGGTTGTGTTGCGTACTACCGCAGCCATTTTTCGCGGCACTTCAAGGAACCAACCTCCTGCGTCTCCTCATCGATGACTGAAGACGCTGCTGTCTTTGGCGGGCTGGCCAATATGATTGACGGGTTGGCCAATGCCTACAACCTTTACAAGCCCAAGATGATTGCTGTCTCGACGACCTGCATGGCCGAGGTGATTGGCGACGATCTGAATGCCTTCATCAAAGGCGCCAAGGAAAAGGACTCCGTCCCTGCTGAATTCGATGTTCCCTTTGCGCATACACCGGCCTTTGTCGGCAGCCATGTTACTGGTTATGACAATGCATTGAAGGGAATTCTGGAGCACTTCTGGGACGGAAAGGCAAATACGGCGCCTGTGCTTGTTCGCGATGAGAACGACAAGATCAACTTCATTGGCGGCTTCGACGGTTACACCGTCGGCAACCTGCGCGAGATCAAGCGGCTGTTGACCGAAATGGGTGTCGAGTTCACGATTCTGGCCGACAACGGCGATACATGGGATACGCCGACCGATGGCGAGTTCCGCATGTACGATGGCGGAACGACGCTCGAAGACGCGGCGAATGCACTCCATGCCAAGGGTACCGTTTCCATGCAGGAATTCTGCACGGAGAAGACGCTGCCCTACATTGCATCGAAGGGGCAGCAGGTTGCGGCCTTCAATCATCCCATCGGAGTTGCCGCAACTGATAATTTCCTGCAAGAGATTTCACGCATCACTGGCAAGGCAATTCCGGATTCCATCACCAAGGAGCGTGGCCGGCTGGTCGATGCAATCGCCGACTCCAACGCGCACATTCATGGCAAGAAGTTTGCGATCTATGGGGACCCGGATCTGTGCCTCGGACTCGCGGGATTTTTGATGGAGCTGGGCGCTGAACCGGTGCATATCCTCTCGACCAACGGCGGCAAAGTATGGGAAGAGCGCGTGAATCAGTTGCTGGCAAGCTCGCCATTCGGAAAGGGCTGCCATGCATACCCTGGCAAGGACCTCTGGCACATGCGCTCGCTGCTCTTCACCGAGCCGGTTGACTTCCTGATCGGCAATACCTACGGCAAGTATCTGGAGCGCGATACAGGCACGCCGCTGCTGCGCATCGGCTTCCCGATCTTCGACCGTCATCATCATCATCGCTATCCGGTATGGGGTTATCAGGGCGGCATGAATGTTCTGGTGACGATTCTCGACAAGATATTTGACGAGATCGACCGCAACAGCAACGTGCCTTCAAAGACCGACTACAGCTTCGACATCATCCGCTGAGGTATTGATGAGCAATCTTTCAAGCACGATCCAGAACGTCTTCAATCGAGCCCGGCTGCAATAAGAATACCGGGAAATCGGAGAAGGAACGCAAGAAAGGTTGCACGAAGCAACTCCAGCCAGGCGCGGCCGCCGGGGGCTGCGCTTTTGATGGAGCCAAGATCGCGCTTCAACCCATCACCGACGTGGCTCACCTGGTGCATGGACCCATTGCCTGCGAAGGCAATTCATGGGATAACCGCGGCGCGAAGACTCCGGCTCTCGCCTGTACCGGACTAGCTTCACCACCGACATGAACGAGCACGACATTATTTTTGGAGGTGAGAAGCACCTGTACAAATCGATCAAAGAGGTCATCGACAAGTACAATCCCCCGGCGGTCTTTGTTTACCAGACCTGCATTCCGGCAATGATCGGCGATGACATCGAGGCTGTTTGCAAAAGTGCTTCCAAGAAATTTCGCAAGCCGGTGATCCCTGTCAATTCGCCGGGATTTGTCGGCTCGAAAAACCTGGGCAACAAGTTGGCCGGCGAAGCGATTCTTGAACATGTGATCGGGACCGAAGAGCCGGAGTACACAACGCCGTACGACATCAACATCATCGGTGAATATAACCTCTCCGGCGAGTTATGGCAGGTGAAGCCGCTGCTCGATGAGTTGGGCATTCGGATTCTGGCGTGCATTTCAGGAGATGCGCGCTACCACGAGGTGGCAAGCTCACACCGGGCGCGGGCCGCGATGATGGTCTGCTCAAAGGCGATGATTAATATCGCGCGCAAGATGGAAGAGCGCTACGAGATTCCATTCTTCGAGGGATCGTTCTACGGCATTGGAGATATGAGCGAGTCGTTGCGCGAGATTGCCAGGCTATTGGTGGAGCGCGGCGCGCCGGAGGAATTGAAGGCCCGGACGGAGGCTGTGATTGCACGCGAGGAAGCACGCGCCTTTCAACGGATTACGGATTACCGGGAGCGGCTGGAAGGCAAGCGGGTGTTGCTGATTACCGGCGGCGTCAAGTCCTGGTCGGTGGTGGCAGCGCTGCAGGAGGCTGGTCTCGACATCGTCGGAACCAGCACCAAGAAATCCACCAAAGAAGACAAGGAGCGCATCAAGGAACTGGTCGGCGACGACGCCCACATGTTCGACGATATGACGCCGCGCGAGATGTACCGGATGCTCAAGGAAGCCCGTGCGGACATCATGCTCTCCGGCGGCCGCACGCAGTTTGTGGCGCTGAAGGCCAAGATGCCGTGGCTGGACATCAACCAGGAACGGCATCATGCCTATGCGGGATACGAAGGCATGGTGGATCTGGTGCATGAGATTGACAAGGCGCTTTCAAATCCCATCTGGGAGCAGGTGCGGCGGCCGGCGCCGTGGGAGACGGCGGTTGCGGAGATCAACAGAATCGCGTGTTAAGCAAGGTACCCAATGGCCAGAGTTGTAACTTCGCAAAAAGCCTGTACTGTGAACCCGCTGAAGATGAGCCAGCCGGTGGGCGGTGCTCTTGCGTTCATGGGAGTCAACGGATGTATGCCGCTGCTGCACGGATCGCAAGGCTGCACCTCCTTTGGCCTGGTTTTATTTGTGCGCCATTTCCGCGAAGCGATTCCGCTGCAGACCACGGCCATGAGCGAAGTGGCGACCGTGCTGGGCGGATTTGAAAATGTGCAACAGGCCGTGTTGAATATTGCCAACCGTGCCAAGCCGGAGATTATCGGAATCTGCTCGACGGGCGTAACCGAGACCAAGGGAGACGATGTGGATGGCTTCATCAAGCTGATCCGCGCCAAGCACCCCGAGCTCGATTCCATTGCGCTGGTCTACGTTTCAACACCTGACTTCAAGGGCGCATTTCAAGACGGATGGGCAGCGGCCGTCAATCAGATGGTGGAGACGATTGTAGAGCGGCCCAGTGACGGCGCGCGGCTGAGCAGAAAGATCAATGTACTGCCGGGCTGCCACCTGACGCCGGGCGACATTGATGAGTTGCGCGATGTGATCGAGTCGTTTGGCTTGCGCGCGCATTTTCTGCCGGACTTATCCGGTTCACTCGACGGACACATTCCCGATAACTTCACGCCGACTACATTGGGAGGAATCAGCGTTGCGGAGATTCGCGCGATGGGTTCGGCCCTCGCCACCATCGCCATTGGTGAGCAGATGCGCGGAGCCGCAATCAGTCTGGAACACAAGACCGGAGTGCCTTACAGGCTCTTCAACCGAGTGACCGGGCTCTCGGCATGCGATGAACTGATGGAAGCCCTTTCACAAATCAGCGGCATCCCCGTTCCGAATAAATACCGGCGTCAACGCAGCCAGTTGGTTGATGCGATGCTGGACGGCCACTTCCATTTTGGCGGCAAGAATGTCGCGATTGGAGCAGAGCCGGATCTGCTATGGAGCATATCAAGCTTTCTTACCGAGATGGGTTGCCATGTTACCGCGGCAGTCACTTCCACTGCTTCACCTATTCTCGAATCAGTGCCCGCTGAGGAAGTTCTGATCGGCGATTTGGAGGATATGGAAGAGCGTGCGGCGAAAGCTGATTTGCTGGTGACTCACTCGCACGGACGGCAAGCAGCCGAGCGGTTGAAGGTTCCCTTCTATCGTCTTGGCTTGCCGACCTTTGATCGCCTCGGTGCAAACCACATAGTAACTGTGGGCTATCGCGGTACGCGGAATCTGATCTTTGAGATTGGCAATTTGTTGATGGCTTCGGCGCACGAGCCGGGGCCGGATAGCTGGCCGATTGTTGATGAAAGCCCGAAGGAGAAACTTGTTCAGTTGAGCGGAGGAATATGAAAGTTGCATTTACTACGCAGGATTTGAAGCGCGTCGATGCGCATTTCGGCTGGGCCAAAAACATCGCCATCTATGAGGTGTTACCCGAGGGACATCACTTCGTCGAACTGGTGCAGTTTGACGGCGACCTTCAGGAAGATGGCAACGAGGACAAACTGGCTCCCAAGCTGGATGCCATTCACGACTGCGCGATTCTGTACGTTGCTGCGATCGGCGGATCGGGCGCGGCGCGTGTGGTGGCCAAGGGCATTCATCCGATCAAGGTGAACCAGCCGGAGGAGATCAACATGCTGCTGAACAAGCTGCAGGATGTGCTGAAAGGCACTCCGCCGCCGTGGCTGCGCAAGGTGCTGAACAAAGGCAAGGAGCGGATTCTGGACTTTGAAGAGGAAGAGGTGCAGGCATGACGCAAGCGGCAGAGACCGAAGCAATTCCGGCAATTGAAACGGTGTTCATCAAGGAACTGATCAAGCAGTGGCGCGCCCAGGATATGCACGGCTCCTGGGATAAGAAGAGCGATCTCGATCTGCTTGCTCCTTACATTATCACCAAGGAGAAGAGGCGCGAGATTCCCATCATGGGCGATCCAGATCCAGAGACGTTGTGGCGGCTGGAGTTGTTTTACAACGCAATTGGGTTGGCCATTGAGCGCTCCACCGGCGTGATGGTGCAGCCGATGATGAAGCTGCATCATGAAGGCTTTGGCCGCATGGTGCTGATTGCCGGACGCTTGATTGTGGTGAACAAAAATCTGCGTGATGTGCATCGCTTTGGATTTGAAAGCCTGGAGAAATTATCGGAAGAAGGCGCGAAGCTGATTGCTGCAGGCGTGGAGATGATCGAAAAATTTCCTGATGTTGCGCGCTATTGAGGTGATAACAGTCAAAATATAACTGTAAGGTTGCAGGGGAGTTTGCAGAGGGTCTCATTCCTCTCTGCATACTCCCTTCTTTTTTGAGTGGAGAGAATCTTCGAGACAAATCTTCGAATCGTAGACTATCTGCAATGATCAATTGTGAGTAAGCTGCGGGCGTTATCAACAAAACTCTTCGCAATCCTCACTGACTCTTTGTCCTCCTTGAAATTATCAGGTTATCTCAGACCGGCCAGGCGCAGCGACCGGTCGATCCATTGCTTGGTGAGTTTTTCCTGCACCGAATTCTGGCGCAGGCGAGAACGCAGTCCAGCGAAGTCCACGCGGTCGAGGGACTGGTCCTGATTGAAGCAGGAAAAGACAACCGTATCGTTTCCGGAAATCGGGTCTTTGTGTTCTTGCAGGCACTGACCGCAAATCTCCTTCATCATGCACTGCATTGGGGAATTGATGGAGCCGATGGCGTGATGGCCAGGTTTGAGATAAGGTGCCAAGACTCCGTGACGAGCTTTGGCGACAGCATTCATCATTCCATCGGAGCCGATGGCGACAATGCGATCACACTCGTTGAGCGGGATAGGAACGGCTCCGAGCTGTCCGGTAGCATAGGCCTCCATTGCCGCGACAATGTTGCCGACAAAGCTCTTGTCCTGCGGCCTGCTTGGAGCAAATCCGGGCGCAACATCGCAGGTCCAGACAATCACATCGGCAGCGCGCTCGATCTCTTCCACCTTGTAGCGATCAGCGGCGCATTTGTACCCGGCAAAGTAGACCACCTTTGAGCCTTGCGCGCGCAACGCGGTTCCGATGGAGAAGAGAACCGCGTTGCCCAGGCCTCCGCCGGCCAGCAGAACCGTTTCTCCTCCTGGTGTTTCAGTGGGCGCGCCGGTTGGTCCCATCAGAATGACCGGCTCACCTGGCTGAAGCGTGGCGCAGAGATCGGAAGAGCCGCCCATCTCCAGAACAATCAGCGAGATCAATCCGCGTTCGGGATCGGTCTGCGCCCCGGTCAGCGCAAGACCTTCCATAGCGAGCTTCGTTCCATCTACATTGCGCGCCAGCGACTCGTAGTTTTGCAGGCGATAGAACTGCCCTGGCTGAAAGCTGCGCGCCGCCTGTGGAGCGTGGATCACGACCTCAAGAATATTGCTGGTCAACCGGATGACCTGATGAACGCGCGCGCGCAGATCGCGATTGAGTTGCTGATGCAATTGCTGCGGACTGGGGCTGGAAGCAGGCCGCGAAGCGAGCACGCGAGTGACTACGGGGTATCCTTGTTTGGCACTGGCCATCGCCTTGACAACGTTGCCGCTGAAGGATGGATGCAGGTCACCGAAGAAGCTGAGCGCACGGCCATCGGGAAGTATATCCATCAGCACATGCGGTGTTTCAGGCTTTGAGAGCCTCTCGGGGCTGACTCGATTGCCTTCTTCGTCGATGGCCTGAAAATGCTTTTCGTCAAGAATGACTGAAGGATCTTCGCGGGCAAGAACTGTATTGGGATGAGTTCCAGCAGCGATGAGAATCGTGCGCGCAGGCAGTGTGACTGACTCGCCCGCTGCCCGCAGCCTGCCTGCGCTTTCGTCCCATGCCTGCACGCCGAACTGAAGTTCATTCGCTGCGCCGTAAGAGTCCAAGTGAACTGCCTCAGGAGAAAGGCACTCAGCAAAGCGCACGCCTTCTTCCATGGCCTTTGCAATTTCTTCATGATTGAGTGTGTAGCTGGGCGCGTCAATCAGGCGGCGGCGATACGCAACTATAGCGCCTCCCGAGGAATGGAGCAGCGTGGTCAGATCGGGAAGGCGATTTTCGTCAGCTGCGCGGTCGCGTTCACCGCGGATTGCCCGCGCATGAGTGAGGAATTCATCGGCGATTCCGGCCTCTTCAGTGATCCACGCAACTCGCACCGTAGCCTCGCCGCGTTCAGCGCAAAGCGTTTCGTAGCGCGAGAGAAACTTCTCCACTTGCACAACGTAGTAGGCCAGAGCTTCTGTCGCGGCGTCTATCGCTGTGAGTCCGCCGCCGATGACCACTACAGGCAGGCGAATCTGTAAATTTGCGAGCGAATCTTCTTTGGCCGCGCCAGTCAACTGCAATGCCATGAGAAAGTCGGAGGCCTGACGTACGCCGCGCGCCAGGCCGTTCTTCATGGGAATCACGGTTGGCTTGCCCGCGCCCATGCACAGGGCAATGTGATCGAAGCCGAGTTCGAAGGCCTTCTCGACTGTCAGGGTTCCACCAAAACGAATCCCGCCGAACAAGGCAAACTCACTACGACGCTCAAGCAGAAGGCGGATCAGCTTGAGAAAGTTCTTGTTCCAGCGAACTGTGATGCCGTACTCAGCGACGCCGCCAAACCCGCCAGTGACGCGCTCATTGAGCGATTCATACAGATCGTTCACATCGAGGATCGGACGGAACGGTACTTGCTTGCCCAGCAGATCAACGCCTGAGACGCTGCTGTCGAGCGGTTCGATCTTGAGGCCGTCAATTGCAGTTACCGCGTGGCCATCGTTGAGCAGGTGATGGGCGAGCGAATAGCCTGCTGGGCCAAGTCCCACGACCAGCACTTTGTATCCGGTTGCAGCGCGCGGCAGCGGACGATGGAAATTCAACGGGTTCCAGCGCGTCAAGAGGCTATAGATCTCGAAGCCGTACGGCAGCCCCAGAACATCCTTCAACGTGTGCGTTTCAATCTGCGGAATATCGACCGGCTCCTGCACCTGGATGACGCAGGCCTTGACGCAATCGTTGCAGATGCGATGGCCCGTACCCGCGCAGAGGGGATTGTCGATGACGATGACGCCCAATGCAGCGACAGCGAGTCCGCGGCCCTTGAGCACATTCATTTCGGAGATCTTCTCTTCGAGCGGGCAGCCCGCAAGGGTGACGCCAAAGGGACTCTTTTCAAACGGACCCTCGGCATCTTTCATGCCTGCGGAGCAACTGTCTCTGCCTCGTGTGTGGCACTTGACGCAATAGTGCGCCTGGTCCATCGCGCCGCGCATACCGGCGCCCTGATCGGTGAGCACGAAGCCTTCGCGATGCCGCCATTTCTCATCGGGGAATGCGTGAGCCCGAATCGCGCCGAACTGAACCAATTCTGTCTCTACCAGCCGATGGGGATCGATTGATTGCGGCAGCCTAAAGAGCACATCGTTATGATGACGCTGCCGTCCCTCCGGCGCTACAGCTGCCCAACCTGCATACTTGGCGGCAATCTTCAAGTTTTCGGCGTGGGTTGTTTTGTCTTCGAGCCACTGGCTGACATGGCGTGAATAACTGTCTTCGGTAAGTGGTTCTCCAAAGAGCAATTCCAACTGAGCGGCGCGCGCCGGCCCATCGATGGCAGCGGCTGTCTCCGCGCTCAAACCGCTTGCGCCGCGCCGCTGCACAAACTTGCGCTTCAACGCGAAGAGCGCCGCATCGGCAGAGTGAGCCGACTGAAGCGCGATCAGTTCTGAACTGATGTTGAAGAGTTCGCCGACAAAGTCTTCAAGATGCGGCGCGAGATCGAGGATCAGCTGTGAGCTTTGCAAGCGATCGAACAAAGTTTGATCGGCACGCGCGCCGTTGAGATTCTCCCAGAGAGCAGCGTCCGCATCACGCAACTGAGCGAGAAAGGCTTCGTCGAGGCGCTCAAGGCCCTCGCGCGAGTAGAGGTCCTCAAAACAAAGGCCGAACCCCAGAGAGAGAGTGGCTGTTTCATCGATGGTTTCTGTTACGGCGATGGTTTGCATAGATGCACTCTCCGAAGTGGTTGCTCTGCCTGCCCGCTTGTTGCCGGCTTCTGATTTGAATGCATGTGAAGTGCCATTCGAGTCGATGCGGATAACGCGTTGACAGTCTATGAGTTTGCTCTGCTGCGGATTATCAGTGAATTGTGAATGTCAGATTCCTGACAGGTAGGGTTTGACCGGGCAGGGACACGATCAGCAACCGATATTGCAAAAACAGCGTCTCTATCGGTATTTCGCTCGCCTGCGGGATTGGCAGGCCGCTTGCTTGAGCAAGAGTGTGCACGCTGGAGCGGATGCGCCGAAAGGATGAGTGATCGATGGCGGAACTCTATGCAATTTGCAGGACTGCGGAGGTTGCGGATAGTCAGGCAGCAGGGTTTGTGCTGATGCGCAAAGAAGAATCAGGAGCGGCGCGGCCCTGGCCGATTCTGGTGACAAACAAAGGCAACCGCTTTTATGGTTTTGAGAATGCCTGTCCTCATCAGGGCAAGCGGCTTGATGTGCGTCCGGGACAATTCTTCGATGAGAGCGGGAACTTTCTAACTTGCGGCAGTCATCGCGCGCAGTTCGATTTTGATACCGGACACTGTTTCATCGGCCCGTGTCAAGGGCAGCGGCTGAAGGCGCTTGATCTGGTGATAGATGATGGCGACATCTGTATCACCGGAATTGAGTTGGCCGAGGAAGACGGTCTTGATCTTGCTGAAGAAGATTCTACGCCGGAGATCACGATTCAACCGGATTGATCGCATTGATCAGGGCCGCTTGCCGCCTGTATCATGCGGGTTGCCTTCTTGACTTCGCAGCCAGTTTGCCAGCTTTTCGAGCAATCCGTAGATTTCGCGGCGGGCCTCGGTATCTGCAATCACCTCTTCCATTGCTCCGCTCATGCACAAAAGCCATGCGTCGCGTTCTGCTTTGCCGATTGGCAGGTGAGAATGCCGCTGACGCAGGCGCGGATGCCCCTTTTCAGCGGAGTAGAGCGCCGGGCCGCCGAGCCACTCGCCCAGATACCGCTTGAGGGTAGTCTTGGTCTCGGTGAGATCGGCTCCATGCAATTCACGAATCCCTTTAGCTTCGGCAAGTGAATCCATGCGGTGATAGAAAGATTCGACCAGCCGGTCAACTGTCAGCTGCCCGCCAATCCGCTCATACGTGGTAATAACTTTGATGGTCGTCATCAATGGCCTTCTCTCTTGATCTCAACGATAGCAATTTCACTTCCAATATCGCATGGCGTACTGGGATCAGGGCAGATGCTTCAACCTCCTCGCAAGCCGTCATTCATCCCTCTGGAGCGGCGAGGAATGATCGCAACTGAGTCGATGGATCTTTGTAAGAATTGGCAGGTTTCGAACACTTGCTTGCCGGATCATCGCGAGCATGTGCGAATTGCGACATAGGACAAAGAAGCCAATTCGCACTGTTTTCAAAACTTTACCAATTGGCACGGCAGTTGCAATAAAGACCGGCAAGGTCCGGATTCGGGTCCAGCTTTGGAAAGCGAGGGAAGATGCACCAACTTTCACAAGGTCCAGTGGTGAAGCTGACTACACTCGAACCCTCCGGCGCGGTGATGCAACAAATAGCCGAAGTAAAGGGATGCGGGACAAAAGGCGGCAGCGGCAAGGCCAGTTGTGGCTCCGGTGCCGGAGCGAATGATCTTGCCCCTGAGATTTGGGAGAAGGTAAAAAACCATCCTTGTTATAGCGAGGAAGCGCATCATCATTACGCTCGCATGCATGTTGCGGTCGCGCCTGCCTGTAACATCCAGTGCAACTACTGCAACCGCAAATACGATTGCGCCAATGAGTCACGCCCCGGCGTGGTCAGCGAAAAGCTCACTCCGGAGCAGGCCGCGAAGAAGGTTTTCGCCGTCGCTTCGACGATTCCGCAGATGACGGTGCTGGGCATTGCAGGGCCAGGCGATCCGCTGGCCAACCCGGAGAAGACCTTCAAGACCTTTGAGCTGATCATGCAGACCGCGCCTGACATCAAGCTCTGCCTCTCGACCAACGGGTTGATGCTTCCCGATCATGTAGAGACCATCAAGAAGTACAACGTCGATCATGTCACCATCACCATCAATATGGTCGATCCGGAGATTGGTGCGAAGATCTATCCCTGGGTCTTTTACAAGCACAAGCGCTATACCGGCGTTGAGGCCGCAAAGCTGCTCACCGAGCGGCAGTTGCTTGGGCTTGAAATGCTTACCGCGAATGGAATCCTGTGCAAGGTCAACTCGGTAATGATACCGGGCATCAATGACAAGCACCTGGTTGAGGTCAACCGTGCGGTAAAGTCGCGCGGAGCATTTTTGCACAACATCATGCCGCTGATCTCCGCTCCGGAACATGGCACTGTATTTGGTCTGAATGGGCAGCGCGGCCCATCGGCGCAGGAGCTGAAAGCCCTGCAAGATAGCTGCGAGGGCGAGATGAATATGATGCGCCATTGCCGCCAGTGCCGTGCCGATGCGGTGGGCCTGCTTGGCGAAGATCGCAGCGCTGAGTTCACCACCGAGAAGATCATGGAGATGGACGTTCAGTACGATCTGACCACGCGCAAGGCGTACCAGGAGAAAGTGGAAGTGGAGCGGCAGGCCACGGTAGCGGCCAAGCAAGCCGAGCTTGAAACGCTGGCCGGCGAACACAGCAATATCAAGATTTTGATTGCCGTGGCGACCAAGGGCGGCGGGCGCGTCAACGAGCACTTCGGCCATGCCAAGGAGTTTCAGGTGTATGAGCTGAGCACCGCCGGCGCAAAGTTTGTGGGTCATCGCCGCGTTGATCTGTATTGCCAGGGAGGCTTTGGCGATGAGGACAGTCTCGATACGGTGATTCGCGCCATCAACGATTGCACGGCTGTTTTTGTTGCCAAGATCGGCGGCTGCCCCAAAGACACGTTGCAAAAAGCCGGCATTGAGCCGGTCGACAAGTATGCCCTTGCATACATCGAGCAATCCGCCATTGCCTACTTCAAGGAGTATGTCGGGAAGGTGAAATCGGGCGAGATTGAGCATATTGAGCGCGGAGATGCGGCAATCCGTCAGGGCGCTCTGGTGGCTTGACGGCAAGGTTCATCGGCAACTCGCACTGCGAGTCAACTCTTTCGGCGATCAAGAAGAGAGGGACAAGATGGCATATCTGATCGTGGCAAAAAACTGTACATCCTGCTCGGCCTGCGAGCCGGAATGTCCGAACAAGGCAATCAAAGAGCAGGGCAAGAGCTTTGTAATAGATCCTGCAAAATGTACGGAGTGCATCGGCTTTTTCGACGAACCGCAATGCGTTGCGGTTTGCCCTGTGGATCGCACTTGCATCGTCAACCTGGATTACCCGCGGTATCAACCTCAGGCATGAGAGAAGGTATATGAACGTAACGATGACCCCGGCGGCAGAGAAATTCATTCAACGGATGCTTCGCTTCAGCAGTGGAGCTGAAAGCGGCTTTCGGCTTGCGGTTGCTCTGGGCGGATGCTCTGGCCTGGCAGCGGAGTTTGATGTGGAGGCAGCGCCACGGCCCGGCGATGCAGTGGTTGTGATTAACGGGCTGCGGTTGTTTCTTCCGGCGGAGAGCAGGCTGCTTCTGGACGGCGTGACAATCGACTTTGCCGATACGCGCATGAGCAGCGGCTTTGTTTTTCACGATCCAAAATCAACCGGCTCCAGTTGCTCGACTGCTGCACCGGCTCCATCTTTTGTATCACTGGGCAGCCTGACAGCTTCTAATTCAGGCCGGCCGAGTTAGTCCTGAAGACGGAGTCTCGAATGCTGCTTTCTGAACTGGGCCGGGATGACGAGTTGCTTGCAGGCGCGGTGCTCGGCGATGGACTGCCTGCGGAAGTTGAATCGCTTCTGCGCGAGGCTGGACGCGCCTATGCGCAGGATGAAATTGCAGAGCGCTATCTCTGCGAGGCAAGAAGCATCGCTCCCGATCATGCGGCCGTGCTGATTGCCTATTACCGCTATTACTTTTACAAGGGCCGGCTTGCAGAGGCATTGGAGATTGCTAGCACATGCCTGGCCAAGGCAGCGCTTGATATGGGCTTGGCTCTGCGGCTGGTGGATGACTGGAGACAGGTAACGTGGGAAGACGCCGCATTCGATTCCTATGATGCGGTGCTGCCCCGCTTCTACCTGTTTACGTTGAAGGGCTATGCGTATTTGCAGATGCGCACCGGCAATGTGAGTGAAGGGCGCGACGCGTTGATGAAGCTGCTGGAGCTGGACCCGAGCAACAGGATAGGCGCAACGGTGTTGCTGGATGTTCTGGAACGAATGGGAATGGATGAGGATGAGTAAGCTGGAGTGCGGTGCATTCGACTCACTCTTCTGGGGATTTACTAAGTCGCTTGGTGAGGAGGTTCCTAGATGGGAGATATTGTCCGCGACAGTGAAGTAGTGGAACTGAATGCGCCGCCTGTTTTCAATTATGGCGACAAGGTGCGTTCGCGCCGCATGATTCGCAATGACGGAACATTTCCGGGCAAGGATATCGGCGAGGTCCTGGTCAAGAAGAATGAAGAAGGATATGTCACCAGCATCGGAACCTTCCTTCAGCAGTTCTATATTTATGGCGTTGAATTTATCTCGACGGGTTATCGCGTCGGTATGAAGCGCAAGGAATTGGAAGCTGTTGAGGTGGTTCAAGGAGGTTCGCATGATTGATCAGCGGGTGGCGAAGTACGGTTGGGGCCAACGGGTGCGAGCCAGTGTTGATCTTTGCAATGATGGATCTTATCCGGATGCGGTAGAAGGTGCGGTTCTGGCGGCGATGGGCGATTTCGGCGAGATTGTAAATGTGGGCATGCACACGGAATCGAACACACCCATCTACCTGGTTGAGTTTCCTGAGAATCGCGTTGTGGGCTGCCTGGAAGAGGAACTTGTGCTGGAGTAATGTGCGATGGCGACAAATGCTTCGATAGCAATGGCGAACGGACTCTATCAAACGAACGCGTTTGATCGCAAGCATGTTGAGCGAGCGGTGAAACAGCGCGTCCGCTATCTGTATGTGACGCCGGCGGTGCGCATTGTTGAAGGAGGATTCAGGATCGAAAGTCCGTGCTGCTCGCGCCGGGTGGACGCGGAAGGCGGAGTGATTGATATCGCGCTGCTGCTTTGCCCGCAACCCGGCCAGTGGCAGTTATACCGCAAAGATCACGCGGCCAGCGAATGGTTGCTGCATGGAAGCTACAAATGGCTCTGCGACTTGCTGGATGAGTTGAAGAAGGACCCACAACAGAAGTTCTGGCAATAGAAAGGATGAAGCACTGATGAAAATAATGATCCGCAAGAATGGGTCCGGCGAACTCTCTGCGTATATCGCCAAGAAAGATCTGGAAGAACCCATTGTCGCAATGGAGAACCCAGGATTGTGGGGAGGGTTGATCACGCTCGCGAATGGATTGAAGCTGTTGCTCCCAGCGATGAGCGCGGATACCGTTCTGCCCATCACGGTGGAAGCGCGCCGTATGGAGGTGTAGCAATGGCTCTGGAAGCAAGCGAACTCGCGGTGATCGATGAGCTGCTGAAGGAGGAGACCCTCGCCGTTTCCGAGAGCGACGTGAGCGCTCTTGCAGGCTTTCGGCAGCGATTTCCCCGCTTGTCACTGACCCGCTGCGATGCTTCCGATGTCGATTCAGAAACTCCATTCCGCGTCTACTCGGAGTTGAGCCTGTTCCTTGTGGATGCAAGTGATCATTGCTGGCGCATCACCGCCGATCCAGCCCGCGCGACGGGCATCCTGGTGGCGCGCAACAATCGCCGCAGTCAGGAGCGCGGATGAATCTGAGATGGATTCAGCTCTCTGATCCGGACATATCGGCGGCTGAGGTCGAAGCGGTCAAGAGTGTGCTTGAATCGCCGCAGCTCTCCGGCGGCCCCGTCGTAGAAGAGTTTGAAGAAGCCTTTGCCCGATATACCGGTCGCCGTCATGCCGTAGCGGTTGCCAGCGGCGGAATCGGGATGCTGCTCACGCTGAAGGCATACGGAATTGGTCCGGGCGATGAAGTGATTGCGCCCTCCTATTCGTGGCGTGAGACAGCCCATGCCATCGCATTGACCGGAGCGCGGCCGGTTTTCGCAGAGATTGATTATTGGGCCGCGACTTTGTCTCCGGACAAACTGGAGAAGCATCTCAGCGCCAAGACAAAGGCCATCATCGGCTCGAATACCAATGGCCATCCGGCTCCGTGGGCGGAGTTGCAAACGCTGGCGGCGCACAGAGATCTTATGCTCATCGAGGATTCCACCGAGGCAATCGGATCGACTTATAACGGACAGATTGTTGGCAGTTTTGGAGACTGCGCCATCTTTGATTTTTCCGCGCCAAGCGCTTTGAGTTGCGGAGAGGGCGGAATGATTGTCACAAATAATGGCGAGATCGCTTCGATGTTGCGCCGCTTGCGCGGACGCCGTCCCGACGAGCGTAACTCGGTGGTCATCGGCATGGAAGCACCCTACCGCGCCGGCATCAGTGAACTGACGGCCGCGCTGGGATTAACCCAATTGCGCCGCATCGACACGATCCTCGCGCGTCGCAAACGGGTTGAGCGCAGTTACTTTGACCATGTGAAGTCCTTTGAAGGCATCAAGGATCCCTATGTGGCCCCAGAAGTCACTTCGATCCATTGGTTCCTTTACCTGGTGCATCTTGGCACGCGCTTCAGCCGTTCCAGCCGCGATGCGATTATTGAAGACCTGCGTGTTGAGCGCATTGAAGCGGCGGCTTATTGCAAGCCGCTGCACACGCAGCGCCTGTATGTGGAGATGGGCTACCGGCGAGGGGATTTGTATGTGACCGAGAAGCTGGCCGACCGCGCAGTGGCTCTGCCCTTTCACGGACATTTGACCGATGAGCAGGTGGAATTTGTTGTCGGCACAATGAAAGACGCCTCCATCAATGTTGGCGCTGGAGCAGCTATTTATTGACTCCGTTGCTCTCGATTCGCCTCTTGCAGACCGGGCGCGAAAGCAATGGGGAAGCAAGATGTTTGTTGTTGAATGCACCACCTCAGAGGAGGGCGAAATGCCAGTTGTTACTATCATGCCGTCGGGTACAAAAGTCGAAGCAGCGGAGGGTTCATCGCTGCTTGAAGCCATCAAAGCAGCAGGTCAGGCGATCGGTCATAAGTGCGATGGAAATGCCGATTGCGGCACTTGTCACATCTTCGTGCTCGAAGGCCGCAAAGGGATTTCAAAGATCACAGGAGCCGAGAATGCAAAGCTCGACGCCACTGTCGGGGTGAGCTCCAAGTCGCGGCTGGCCTGCCAGGCGCTGCTCAAGAACGAAGATGTAACGGTGGAACTGCTGGGCTTTGCTTCGGGATTTTGACAAAGCATTGGCGAAGAGAACATTCGGAATCAAAACACGTCTGGAAAGGACACTACTGATGCAAACGCTCATTCATGTTCGCTTTTCTCCGGACGGTAGCGTTACGGAAATTGGAGCCAGGCCACAGAGCGTTACTGCGCAGAAATGGTTCGACCACCTTTCACGTTCGGCAGGCAATGCCTATCAGACGCTTGCCGGCGGGCGCGGCGTCTTCCGAATAGAGGCGCTCGATCTGGACGGCATCACTGCATCCGTCAATGAATAGGGTCTATCGAGTAGTGGCTGTGCTGACAAGATGCGCAGCTAGACCCCCGGCTTTCCCGCGGAAGCAAGCAGCGCAACAGGAATAAAATCGGTGATGCCGCGCCCCAGGATCAAATTAACCTTTTCGCGCACTGACTCTACTCGGAAGGGCTTGGCAAGCAGGCCGTGAGCTCCGGACTTGAGACAGGCCTGCGCCCGCAGGTCGCTTACTGTATCTGTCACGATGAGGATCTTTGCGCGGGGGAGAGCAGAGGCTATCTCGGTGAGCGCTGTGTCGCCGCGCTGTTGCAACAGTTCCAGGCCGAGCAAAATCAGGTCAGGCGTCCACTCTTTTGCCTTGATGAGCGCCAGTTCCACACTTTGCATTTCGTGGGTTTCATTTTCATCCTGCAACATGAACTGCAAGACAGCGCGGTTGATCTCGTTGCTGTCCACAACAAAGATGCGCTTGTTCTCAACGGATCGCGAGCTTTCAACTCCAATCTGCATAGTCCTCCCCGGCTACTGGATCTTTTCAAGATTGCAGGAGTAAGGAGCAATTCCGGTTCCAAAGCATCGCGGTGCGGAATCAGACGCTTACCGATGTTGAAAGCGCAGTGAGTTGTAGCGTACGCGACAGGCGCCCGCTCGATGTCGCCTTTCAAACAAGTCCAGTATGCAAGGCCGAAGGAACTCGTGCCTGTACCGCAATCGCTCCCTGAAAGTAAAGGACTTCCGGCTGGTTTTGAGGGAAGAGGCAGTTGGCAATCGGATTGCAATTGCAATTGATAGCCGAGTGTTCCCGGCACAGGCTCGTTTGTGAACAAGCGCGATATTTCGCTCGGTCGTTGAACGAGAGATCAGCAATGATCCGTAAAGTCGAAAGCAGGTGCGCATGACAGATATGGAAGCAGTAAAAGCAGAAGTCAAGAAATTGTCTTCGCAGGCTGTGCAGGCCAAGATGAATCTGCACGATCTGGCTGAAGACCTTCCCGTGAACTGGGAGCAGATTCCGCTTGTGGCGCAGCGGGCCCATGAGACCTATCGGGAACTGGAGAGCAAGCGCGCACTGCTCAAAGCGGCGGGAGCATAAATGGAGACGCAAACGGAAGCAACTGCGGTGACGCGTGACGGAAGCGCCTGGAGTCCATCGTATCTTTTGGACATCTCGCAGGAAACCTGTATTGGTTGCGGCCGCTGCTTCAAGGTGTGCGGGCGCGCCGTGATGACCTTGATGGGAATCACTGAAGACGGCGAGCTGGTGGGTCTTGAGGACGATGAGGAGTTTGAACGCAAGGTGATGGCAGTGACTGATCCAGGCGCATGCATTGGCTGCGCCGCTTGCTCGCGTGTGTGCCCGAAAAACTGCCAGACGCACGGCCCATCCTGACGGAGAGCCTATGACGCCAGATGAGATCTATGCGTTTCTGATTGGATTTGAACCCGCCGCGGACTGCGATGCCTTCGACATGCATCTGCTAGCGTCGATTATCTCCGCCGGCGCGATGGAGACTGGCCCATTCAAGGCACTGACTGACACTCTCGGCCTTTCGGGTAAGATGCTGCGGCGCGCATTTCAGCAGTACTTCCCTGGCGCACAGCCGCATCTTGAATCCTACGGGCTGGATGGCGACCCGGTGGTGGATGAGGAAGAGCAATGCCTGCGCGAGCTACTCGGGCGTTCCCGCACAACTGCCGGACCGCTGAGTTCATTGTTCTCCATCCTTGTAGCGCGCAGATGCACGCGGCCGAATCATCTTTGGCAAGATCTTGGATTGCGCAATCGCGGCGAGTTATCGCGGTTGATGTTGCGCCACTTTACGCGGCTGGCAACGCGCAACAATCAGGACATGAAATGGAAAAAATTCTTTTACCGGATGATTTGCAGCGAGGAGGGTTTCAGTCTTTGCGCCGCGCCCAGTTGCTCGGAGTGCTGCGATTTTGAGAACTGCTTCGGCGATGAGTCGGGAGAGAGCTTGCTGGCGCGCACACGCTTCAACATCGAAGCTCAAGGTCTGATTTCAATCGCGACCTCCTGCGCGCAATGATCGACATTCGACATGTACCGAATGCGACAATCGCCGGTTGCTGTCTTCGTCCGCGGCCATAAGTATCTGCTTCTGCAGTGGATGCGAATTGGCGCACAACGTGCTTTAACATGTTCAGATTCCGCTCGGGGTCAAATCTGTTGAGGAGAGCGAAATGATTCAATTGACTGAAAGCGCCGTCAGCGCGTTACGAAGCGCAATTGCCGCCACTCCCGCGCCCATTGCCGGCTTGCGCATTGCTGTGCAGGCGGGCGGGTGTTCGGGAAACAAGTACGAAATGGGCTTGGTGCAAACGGCGGAGCAGGGAGACGTCGTCGGCGAGAGTCATGGCTTTGCCATCTTCATCGATCCCGCCTCTGTTCCTTTAATCGCCGGTACCACCATCGACTTTGTTGACAGTCTCGAAGGATCGGGGTTTTCTTTCACGAATCCTCAGGCGAAATCCACTTGCGGATGCGGAAAATCCTTCTGCTAAGAACAGTTGTTCGGTGGAACCACTCCGCGCGCGCAGCCAACTCCGGCCAGGGAGCTTGCGATGACAGATTTCGATCCAGACTGTAAGTGGGTCTATCTCGATAACAACGCCACGACCCGCGCAGATGATCACGTGGTCGAGTCGATGCTGTCGGTTTTGCGCGATCAGTTTGCGAATCCATCATCGGTTCATGCACTGGGCGCGTCTGCATCAGATGCGGTGCGTCGAGCGCGCCGGCAGACGCAATTGTTGATTGGCGCGGCGCGGGAGAGCGAGATTGTCTTCACCTCCGGCGGAAGCGAATCAAACAACGCGGCGATTTTTTCCGCGCTGGAGACGCAGACCGGTCGCGATGAAATCGTAACTTCCGCTGTAGAGCATCCGGCGGTGCTGGCCGTCTGCGCATATCTTGAGCGAACGGGGCGCGCGAAAGTGCATCGTATCCCCGTCGATCACGGCGGCAATCTGGATCTAGATGCCTATCGCGCGGCGCTCAGCGAACGCACTGCACTGGTGAGCATCCAGTGGGCGAACAATGAGACCGGCGTTCTTCTTCCTGTAGCGCTGCTGGCGTCAATGGCGCATGAAGCCGGCGCGCTGTTTCATTGCGATGCGGCGCAGGCTGCCGGAAAAATTGCCATTAATGCGCAGGCGACACAGATCGACATGCTCTCCATCTCCGCGCACAAGATGCATGGGCCGAAGGGCGCCGGCGCGCTTTACATTCGCAACGGCGTGCGCTTCAACCCGCTGATCCACGGCGGGCGTCAGGAGCGGGCGCGACGCGCAGGCACTGAGAACACGGCGGCAATCGTGGGCTTCGGACTTGCAGCAGAACTGGCCGTTCAGGCAATGCCGCGGGAGATGGTGCGGGTTGCCCTCTTACACGACCGGCTGGAGCGTGAGATATTGCGTCTGGTTCCCGGTTCACGCGTTATAGGCGACAGCAACCATCGCTTGCCCAATACGCTCAACATTGCCTTTGAGGGCTTGGAGGCAGACGCGGTATTGCTGCTGCTCGATCGCGCTTCCATCGCGGCTTCATCCGGTTCTGCCTGCGCGGCCGGATCGATGGAGCCATCTCATGTTCTGCGCGCGATGAAGGTTCCATTCAGTCACCTGCGCGGTGCGGTGCGCTTCTCTTTATCCCGTGATAACTCGGAGAGCGATGTGGACCGGGTTCTTGATCTTCTGCCGGGAATTGTGAGTGAACTGCAAGCCCAATCGATCCCACTGGAGGCTGCTTATGACTAACTCGCACAAAGTTGTGATCAACGACTCAACACTGCGCGATGGAGAACAGGCACCGGGTGTGGCGTTTACGCTCGATGAGAAGCTGGCCATCGCGCTTGCTCTCGAAAGCGCCGGCGTCGAGGAAATTGAGTCTGGCACACCGGCGATGGGACGGCGCGAGATTGAAGAGATCGCAGCTATCGGAAGCATCCTCACAAAAGCCGAACCCATCGCTTGGTGCCGCATGACGCGCGCCGATGTGGATGCCGCGATAAAGACCGGGCTGAAGCGCATCAATTTGTCGATTCCGCTCTCCGATCTTCAGATGCGTGCAAAGCTCAAGGCGGATCGAGCCGAGGTGCTGCGCCGAATTGGAGATGTGATTCCGTATGCTGTTGATCGCGGGCTGCGCGTGGCAATGGGCGGCGAAGACTCCAGCCGCGCCGATCTGGACTTTGTTCTCACGGCTGTTGAAGCAGCGGCCAGCGCCGGTGCACATCGTTATCGCTACGCGGACACGCTCGGCAACATGGAGCCATTCGGCATTCGGGACGTGTTTGCCAAACTGCGCAGTGCGACCGGCCTTGAGTTGGAGTTTCACGGCCATGATGATCTGGGCCTTGCAACGGCAAACACGCTTGCGGCGATTCGCGGCGGAGCAACTCATGCCAGCGTATGTGTGCTGGGTCTGGGAGAACGTGCGGGCAATGCCGCATTGGAAGAGGTTGCGGCAGCGCTGAATCGCGCCTCTGCCGACGGTAAGGACTGCCGTTGCGCGGTTGATCTTGCACAGTTGCCGCGCTTGGCCGATCTGGTGGCCGCTGCCGCGCGCCGGCCCATTCCTGCGGGCAAGGCGATTGTCGGCGCCAATGCATTTACTCATGAATCCGGCATTCATGTGGATGGATTGCTGAAAGATCCCTCCACCTATGAGGCATTGGAGCCGCATCTCTTTGGACGCGTGCGACAAATCGTACTCGGAAAACACTCTGGCATTGCATCCGTGAAAAGTGCGCTTCTCGCGCTCGGATTCGCCCCCGAGGAAGACCGGACTCGATGGGTCCTGGCGCAGGTCCGGGAGCGCTCGATTGAGGCAAAAAGGGCGGTGAGCACGGAGGAACTGTTGAAGTTTTATCACCGAGAAGAGCCTGGGACTCATTGTCCCTTGGGTCGGGGTTCGAATCCCTCTGGGACAACTATCAACTAAAGAAGAATGTTGGGCATCCTTTGTTAAGGATTTGGAGGAAGAGATGAAACCAAAGCTTGTACTCACGGAGCGAGGAAAAGGAGCATTACAAAATGCCCTCCAACGAGCAGTTGATCAAAATCAAATCTGTCAGCACAACAGAAACTGTCTGACAGCACCTGAACAGATTCTTCGAATACTGGGAAGAACCTCTGAACTTAACATCACCCCGTGTCATAGGTGTGCTATTGAGCAATTTGTTTGGGGTCTTGGGGTTGAATCAGAGCGTGAGGGCCTTTTGGAGGTTTTCGCCGGCCTCTTCGATGTAGATGAGGACACCGCTAATAAGATCCTTGGCCGGCTCAGTAGTTAGCGTTACCCTTGTGACTCAAGCTGGAATGATGAAGTGAAAGATGTTTTCAGTAGCAGATTCGCCGACACCGCAAATGCACTTAGCAAGCCTATGGAGATTCAATATGACTGTGCTTGACCAGCTATCCAAACTTTCTTCCGCCGAGGACTTTTTTCGCTTCCTCGACGTTCCGTACGACCCTGCTGTACTGAATGTCGCGCGCCTTCACATCCTGCGCCGCATGGGCGACAATCTCCGCAAAGCCTCGGCTGAACCAGACGATGCGAAGGCTCGCTCGCAGTTCCGTGCTTCCCTCGAAGAGGCCTATCATGATTTTGTACGTTCCTCGCCCATCAACGAGCGCGTCTTCAAGGTACACAAAGACGCAGTCCGCGCCAAAGCTGTTCCACTGGTCAGATTGTCAGTTCCGGGTACGGGACAAGATATTCCATAGTCATATCCCGCAAATTCAGGTTGGTTGGTCCAGCGCCAATCACATCTTGAACCGACAGATGTGTTAATTGGACCTGGAAATCCGCGGAACAGCTTTCATGAAGGCCAACGCCGAGCGGGTGCAAACCTCGTGCACCATTTGATTTGCGTACAGCGGAAAGATCGAAAAGCCGGTATTCTCAATTGCCAGAACGAGATGCTGGAAGCGCTATGTTCTTTATTTCCAATAGACTGCCGACTTCCCAAGCTGAATGTCGCCGGCTCGATCCCGGTCTCCCGCTCCAAAAGAATCAACGGATTACAAGGGAAATAATAAGCCGGACTATGATTGATTCTTCGCTGTCATTACCATGAAAAACGAACTCACCTCCGCCTATACGATCTGATACTTCGCCGATGAGGAGAGCTGCATTGATAGCGTTGCCGCAATGCGCTGGCTTCATGACCCCGAAAATTGCGCAGCCGAAGACAATCCGCTGCGGCGTTTGCCTCGGGAGCGATTTCGAATGCCGGGAAATAAACTATCAAGAACAGCAACATCAAAACCGCCGAGAAGTAAACCTGTGTTTTCGGACTCAATATGCAATAATGCGAAGGATGTTTCTTACGATGAACCGAAAGAATGCCGCAGTCTCTCTCCGCATACTCACCCTACTGATGGAGTCCGGCGAATGAAGACGTATCTTGTAACACTTGGCATTGCGGCAACGCAGGTACTTTGCGTGGGCGTGGCTGCTCAGATTCCTGGGTCAGTGCCGGTCGCGCAGGCTCAGCCCGTTTCTCCAGAGGCAGGGACAAATACCGGCCAGACTATGGGACGAGTTACAGGACAACTTACTGGGCAAGTTACCGACCCCGGCGCGACGGTTCGGCCTCCGCTGCCTACGCCGAAGAATCCGAAGCTGCCAACTCTCTATCTTGTGGGAGACTCGACGGTGCGGAACGGGAAAGGGGACGGCGCGGGCGGGCAGTGGGGATGGGGTGAACCGTTGGTGGAGTACTTTGACGCGGGCAAAGTCAACGTGGTAAATCGCGCCATCGGCGGACGCAGCAGTCGCACTTACATTACCGAAGGCCGCTGGGATGAACTGCTGGCGATGGTGAAGCCGGGGGACATTGTTGTGTTTCAATTTGGCCACAACGACCCTGGACCGCTGGACGATACGAGCCGGGCGCGCGGTACCTTGCCGGGTGTGGGCGATGAAAGCAAGGAGATCGATAACCCGATTACGAAAAAGCATGAGGTGGTTTACACCTACGGCTGGTATATGAGGAAGTATGTTACGGATACTCTTGCCATAGGCGCGATTCCAATTGTTTGCTCGCCTATCCCTCGCAAGATATGGGCGGATGGGAAAGTAGTTCGTAATAGCGATAACTATGGAGGATGGGCGCGGCAGGTTGCCGAGGCGAAGAAGGTTTCATTTGTCGATCTGAACGAGATCATCGCGCGCCGGTATGATGCGCTGGGCGAGGCGCAGGTAGAACCTTTGTTTGCGGACCCGCACACGCATACGAGCCGAGCAGGAGCGGAGTTAAATGCAGAGTGCGTGGTTGCGGGCATGAAGGCGCTGAAGGGAAATCCGCTCGGACAGTATCTATCAGCGAAGGGGCAGGCGGTGACGCCAGATTCGGGACATTAATTTTTCTAAGTAGTCCAGTACAAATTAATCGGGGCCGCTCGCGCATAACATTGCGCTTTGCGACCCCGAGGTTGAGGAAACAATCTGGTGTTTGCAGCCTAGAAATTCAGCCTGCCGGAAAACTGGAAGTCGCGGCTGCCGCCATTGTTGGTAGCCGAACTTACTGTTCCGAATGCAGTGCTGTCGATGCTGGTATTGATGCCGCTGAAGGTCACCTTATTGGCTACGTTCTGGCAATCGGCGGCAAAGACGAACTTCAGCCGTTCAGGCCTCAGGTTGAAGGTACGGCGCAAGCCGAGGTTCAGGTTGGGAACGCCTGGGTTGCGCAGTTGGAATGGGGCCATTCGCGGAGCGTCGCCAATCTTGAAGGGATTGACGTCGCAGAAGGGGAAGGCAGGGTTCGTGCAAGCTACAGGGTTGTTGTTCTGATCCCAGCCTCCGGTCAGAGAGGTCTGTGCTGCTGCGGTCCCATTGCCATTCTTAGAGAGGGTGCCGTTGATGTAGGAGATACCGGGGTTGGTTGGGGCGGTGGGCGCAGAGCCCAGCGTCAAGGCAGTGATGCCTTTTCCCCAGTGTCCGTTCTGCCGAATGCTCTTAGCGTTGAATGCAGGGTCGAGGTCGGGCATGCACTGTCCGGTGTTTGGAAACAGTGAAGAGGTACATGCGCTTGACGTGATCGCCAACGGCGTACCTGAGTAGTATGTGTCGAGACCGGACAATGTCCAACCACCGGCGACTGCCCGGAGGAGAGCGCTTTCGCCGCCGACCGGTATGTGGTAGACCCCATAGATGGCGAGTGCTTGAGGGACGCTATTGGAACTCCAGGAGCGGTCGATGTGATTCGCCGCCGCCCCCTTTCCGCTCAGTAGCTCGTCTGCGGGAATGGCGAATCCGCTGCGCTGGGTTCCTGTATCGTCCAGTTGCTTGGAGTAAGTGTAGTTGAGGTTGAGCGTCAATCCGTGCGACATGCGTTTGGCTATGGAGAGTTGCATGGAGTTGTAGCTGACATTTGCAACGTTGCCCCACGTGTCAGCGGTTGAGGAGAATTGGGGCATCCAGGTGAGCGCCCGCGCGATGGTGGCTTGGCCCGCGCCCTTTGAAGTCGCCGCAGCCTGGCCAAAGCCGGCATAAGGAAGGTTAATGGCCGGTAGACCGACTGCCGCCGCCGCGGTATTGGCATTGGCGAGATTTGCAGGCGTGGCCGCATCCAGGAGCAGGTTGCCCATTCCGTTCGCTTTGCCGTATCGGGCCATCGCGTACCACGCGGGATTGATCTGCCCCGATTGCAGGCCGCGAATATTGCTTGCGCCGGCGATGAAGTGGCTGCTGGAGCCGGCGTAGTTTACCGTGGCGACAATGTCTTTGGCGAGCGCACGCTGCACGCCGAAATTCCAGAAGTTGAATTCCGGAGCGCGGCCGGAGAGGTAAGGATCAGGGAAGCCCGGTGCTCCGCCAGCCTGAACGAATGCTCCCGAACTGTTGACGTAGTTGCCCACGTTGAGGGTCTGGCTGATGGCTCCAGGAGCTGTAATCGGGGGAACGGTGTATCCCGGACCGCCGAAGTTGCTGTTGGCCAGGCCCATAGACGCGAAGTCAGTGCTGGTATTGAGATAGAATGCCGGACCGGCCGATGCGCCGGCGGCAGAGTCGGCATAGTTGGGAGAACTGGTGAATCCAAGTTGCGACGGGCCTGCATAAGCGCCGCCTGCGCCGCCTGTTCCACCGGCATGAGAGTAGACCGTGGAGAACGCGCCGCGAATATCGGTTTTGGAGTTGAGCGCATAGGCAAAGCCGACGCGCGGCCCCCAGTTCTTCATGTAATTGCTCACTGGCGACGCGCAGTTGCAACTTACGCTCGCCCCGCCATTCGTCCCGGCAAATTGCAATGCGCCGTTGTTGCCGGTGACCGGGTTGGCGATGTTGGGGTTGAGGAAGGAGAAACGGTTTTCAACCTCGTTGTAGGTGGGGATGTAATCCCAGCGCAGCCCCAGATTGAGTGTCAGCTTGGGGGTGATCTTGTAGTCATCCGCAACATAGGGGGCAATGGGACGATAGCGTCCTCCCAGCACGGAGAACGGCTGCAGCGTGATGCCAGTGCTGCTGACTGCGCCAAGCAGGAAGCTGGCATAGGAGTAACCCGTGCTGCCTGTGTACGAGGTACCGCTGACTCCCGCGGTCTCATTGGGGTTCCAGTTCAGGGTAAGCGAGGAAGTGGGTCCGTCGTAACTGGAAGCGTTTTCTTCGAGCCACTGAAACTGAACGCCAAACGTCAAGGCATGTTTTCCCTTGACCCAGAGCAGGTTATCGACCGCGGTATAGGCCTCGGAGACGGTAGTGGCTGTCACACCCGAGCCGCCTTCTCCCCATTCCGATTGCGCGTTGCTGCCTGCAAAAACCTGCGTAGGAAACTCGGTGACAGCCTGGCCGTTGGTGGGGACTCCGGTGAAGCCGATGCCCATGTTTGAGGCCTCCCAGGCTGAGACTCCCTGGGTGATGTTCTGTATCGGCGGTCCGCCAAAGTTGCTGAAGCCGAACTTGAACTGGTTCACCAAATCCGTTTTGATGATGTAGGTATGGGAAAGATCGCCCCAATGTCCGGCGACTGTGGAGGCTGAAGTTCCAAGGTAGGGAAGCGGGAGAACGTTGCCTGTCGCCGTATAGGGCACAGCGTGGCGATTGCCGCCCGTGACTGTGGCAGAGAGCGTTTGTTTGGGCGAGATGGTGTAGTCGATGCGCCCGGAGTAGAGCCAGTTGTCATAGCCGGAGGGGATTCCGCCGAGATAGTTGTTCTGGATGCCGGAAGTGGTAGGCGTGGGCAGGAACGACTCCATGGTTTTCGAAATGGGCGAGATTTCGCCGGTAGGAATCACGTTGATGGGCGCGCCGCTGGCCACTGGATTGCCGGCGGCGCCGGCCCCGATGCCACCCGTGTAGCCGTACTGATAACGGCAAGGACCATTGGTACTGTTGGCGGTGCAGGCGCCTAGGGTCGTTGGGTCATAGATGGCATAACCCGGTCCGCCGTTTGCAGTTAGCAACTGCGAAAAGTCGCCATTCTGCATTAGAGTGGTTGGAACGGTCTGCGCCGCATAAGCGGGTGCGGACCTGGTGTGTACCTTGTCGTACGCGGCAAAGAAGAAGAGCTTGTCGTGGCCGCTGAACAGGTGGGGAATCGAGATGGGACCGCCCACGGCAAAGGTGAACTCGTTCTGGTGATCGACGGGCTTGCCGACCGGAACGGTTGTGATCACGCCGTTGACCAACTCCTTTTCAGTCGCCGCGATGGCGGTGAAGCCCCAGGTGTCGAAGAGGGTATTGCGTACGAAGTCGGCGACGGTGCCGTGGTATTGGTTTCCACCTGACCTCATGTTATAGTTCACCGATCCCGCGCCCTGATATTCGACGGATTGACCGCTGGTGAGAGCGCCGATCTCTCCGATCGCTTCAGAGGGAACAAGATTGAAGATGGGGCGGTTATCGCCGATCTGGCTGATCGTTGTTAGGGGAATGCCGTCGAGGTAAACCTCCTCCACGCGGCTTGCGGTGCCGGAGAAGAGTGACGACCTTGCACCTGCCTGCGCACCTGGAAGATAGTTCGAGAACTGCGTCACGTCCCGCTGCTGGTTGCCGGCAACCAAGATGGGCAGAGCCATGAATTCCTCGGTTGCAATTGTGCCGCCGAGGACTGCGTTGGTTGTGTCCATGGCAAGCGGCGCCGAAGTTACTGAGATCGTTTCACTTTGATTCCCGACCTTCAAAATCGGATTGAAGCCGAAGATCTGATTTTCATTCAGGACGATGTCTTCCTGCTTCGCGAGAGCGAATCCTGTCGCGGAGACGGTGACGGTATAGGTTCCGACGATGAGCGGGCTGATCTCATAAACGCCGGCCGATGAGGTATGGCGTGCGGTTTGAACTCCGGTTGCGTCGTTGATGGCCGTCACGGTGGCGTTTGGAACCACGCCGCCCAAGGGATCGATAACGGTTCCGGTGATGGCGGCTTCGCCTGCGGTCTGCGCCAGGGCCGGCGTCACTGCCAAGCCCAGACAAGTGATGAGCGTTAGCAACAATCCGGTGGCGACCGTCCGACTTTTCGTGCTATCGCCAATCAGCGGGGAACGATGTGTTAACACGTTCGTTTTCATAAGTCCTCTCGTGAGCCTCGAAAAATTGCACGTGCGTGGTCCCTTGTTTTTGGAGCAAATGATTTTGAGGGTCCGACCACCGCAAAAACGTACGGGATTCAAACAACGAATGTCAATAGGAAACTTATTTTCTCATCGAAAATAGTAGTGAACCACTACCAATATCATTTAAGTGGTTGAAATATAAATATTTATCTACATCAAGACGAAAATAGCCTTTTGGAATGGGCAATCGAAGAGCGGCGATCCGTTCTTCGGCAAATAAATAGTCCCGTGATTGGAACCGGTAGCAGGGTCGAGTTCCAGTGGTGTTAGGATGCTTGGAATGGCGTCCGGCTCTCTTTAGAATGAGCGGGAAAGCCCCTGAACCCTAGCGGGAATGGCTGTGAGTTTGACCTCGCCATCCCCGAGGCCGGGTGCCGACGCATGAATGCGGATCGTCCCCGCCAAGGCGGTTGCCTGGACAAGGACAATTCCGCGGCCGCCGTAGAGATGGTGGTGGGGAAGCAGAAACGAATCATGGTCGGTGTTGCTTCCGTTGTCGGTTGCCACAATCTGCGCTGGGCCTGAAACCGTGAATTGGACCTCGGCGGAGACGTCCGGCACGCGCACTCCGGCTTCATCAACGGCGGTCGCAGTGATGGCGGCTAAATTGTCGATCCCTGCTGAAATAGTGGCTCGCTCCGTCGAGAGCACAATGCGCGCCGGTTTTCCTGCAGTGCGCATCTCGTCTTCGGCGATTGCCTTGCCCGAGTTGTAGCCGACGGCGCGCAACGATCCGGGAGCGTAAGGCACGTCCCAATGAAGCGGACTGGCATCCGCGTGAACTCTCTGACGCCCCAGGGACTGACCGTTCAAAAACAGTTCGACCTCTTCGCAATTGGTGTAGACCTCGACGGACTCGAAGTGGGGTGCGGTGTTGCGGGGCGTCCAGTCGAGGAGAAGGGGCTGCTGAAGGTCGGGCTGCACAGACTCGTAACCGGGATCAACTGCACTCCGTTCGCTGGCGGCGACGCGGCGCGCGATGTGAACGTTGGGCGTCGAGGCCCACCAGCTCTGCCGCTCTAACGCTCTCGGGTAAGGCAGGCCAGTGCGGTCCAGCAGTCCGGTTGGACGGCTGATGTTCGGCCATTTTCCGGCCTCGCCAAGGTAGTCGATGCCGGACCAGAGAAACTGGCCCGCATAGGGCACGTTGTCGCGTAGCGTCAGCCAGGAGGCGCGATCATGAATGTTTTCAGTCCCGAGGATTTTGCGCGCAGGGTTTTGCGCATGGGCCGCCAGGATCTCATTGACGCGATAGTTCTGGCCTACGACGTCGAGCATGTCGGCGAGCCCGTTGTCATAGTCATGGCTGACGTTCGGGCGAAAGAGAGCCTGTGTAACGGGACGCGATGGGTCGTTCTCGTGAAAGACGCCAAGGAGGCGGGCGAGAATTGAGTGCGCCAGCTCAGTGTGGGGGGTGTCGTGAATCTCATTGCCGGCTGACCAGAGGATCACACTGGGGTGGTTGCGGTCGCGGCGAACAGTATCGCGTGTATCGATGGAGGACCACTGATCAAAGTCGAGATGGTAATCGTAGGGGTTCTTTCCTACCGTCCAGCAATCGAACATCTCCTCCATGACCAGGAAACCCATGCGGTCACAGAGGTCGAGAAACTCCGGGGAAGGGGGATTGTGCGCAGTGCGGATAGCGTTGACCCCGAGAGCCCGCAATGCGGCGAGGCGTCGCTCCCAGACTGAAGCAGGTACGGCGATGCCGAAGGCCCCGCCATCGCTGTGAAGGGCGACGCCTTTGAGCTTGAAATTGCGGCCATTGAGCCAGAAGCCGGTGGCGGCATCGAAATGAAATTCGCGAATTCCGAGAGGCACCTGCTCATCGTCGGTGATCAGCCCCGGCTTTCTGGGATCGGAACTGGATTTGACGCTGACCTGAACGCGGTACAGCCAGGGGTGATCGATATCCCAGATCTGGGGATTCGGAAGATCGTACTCGCCACTCATGCGAGCCTTGCCTCCACTGGCAATGGTTTGCTTTGGTGTAACAAATTCGCCGGCTGTGCTTCCATCGGGAGCAATCAGATGAATGTCGAGCTGCGCGTACTGAACCGCGCGCGATTCATTGATCACCGAGCCTTCAATATGCACCGAAGCCTTGCCCGCGCTCACCGCTGGAGTCGTTATAAAAGTGCTCCAGGGTTCCAGATGCACATCCTGCAGGACGATCAATCGAACCGGGCGATAGATCCCCGCGCCTTCATACCAGCGGGAAGCCGGTTGTCTGGACGTGTAGCAGCGAACCGCTAGTACATTCTGCGCGTCCGGGCCGAAGTGCAAGTGGCCTGTCAGCTCATAGAAAAAACTCACATAGCCGTTGGGGCGCTGGCCTAGATGGACGCCGTTGATCCACATGTCGCTGTTGGCCATGACTCCGTCGAAAACGATATAGACGTGGCGATGGGCATCCCCGGCTGTCAGAGTGAAGGCCTTACGGTACCAGCCGACTCCGGTGGGGAAAAAGCCACCTGCGGGGCCGCTCGGGTTGGCCGTGTCGACAGGCCCGGCGATGCTCCAATCATGGGGTACCGTGACGGAGCGCCAGGCTGAATCGTCGAATGCGGCCTGCTCGGCATGAGCCGGGTCTCCCTGAAAGAACTTCCATTGGATGTTGAAGTCGACGATTGTGCGGGCGGGCTTCTGGGCAATAGCCGTCGGCAGCGTAAGCGATGAGATCACGAGGGATGCACAAAGGGAAAAGGCTGTCTTTAAGACAATTCTCAAAATCAGACTCCAGATCAGCATCCGATATTAGAGTAATTCCGACAGAGAAAGCAATTCTGTGCGGAAATTAACACAGCTTGATTCTGGTGCGAACTCCGCCGAGCGTTGTGGAGGGTGATGTGCATCTGCTTTCTGTTACTCAGCGGCTTGTCCACTGAGGTGTAGACTCGGAACTGTTTATACACTCGACTGAATAGGTTGGCAAACTCCCGAAAAATCCCCTTGACAAGCATTTGCACGGGGGCCTATAAGGATTCCCGATTAAAAACTATTTCTGTATCGAAGCAGTTTTCGATCCGGTCCGCGCCTCAGCGCAAACGCCGAGGACAGGCGGACGCATCCCCCCGGAGGTTCCATGCGTTTGAAAAACCTCGCTCCTCTTTTCGCTGCCCTGTTGCTGGGCTGCGCGCTGCAACCACTCCAAGCACAACTCACCCTAACCGAAACCAGCGCAACCGACTGGCACATCACCAACGGCACGCTGACGATGGACTTCAATCCGGAAGCCGGGGAACTCTATAGCATGTCCCTGAATGCCTTTTCCGGCGATGATCTCGTCGATCTCACCCAAACCGGCGGCGACGGCCATCCCAAGGGCATGTACATGGATAACGACGGCACGTGTGAGTCGTCGGGAATTGGCAGCTCCTCCACCCCCACCGCAAACTTTCACCTGGACAGCGGCCACTACCTGGACTGGTGGATCAGCTGGCCGGCCAGTTCGAGCTGCCCGATGACCCTGACCTTGCATTACGTTCTCTTTCCGAACGACCCCACGGTGTGGACCTATTACGTGGCCAACCACGCTTCAGGGGCCGCGGAGGGCACGTTTGGTCAACTTCAGTACTTGTTTCGCGTCAGCCAGACCTTGTTCGTCAATACCTACTCTTTCAACTCAGGGCTGAGCAATCTGGGCGGCTGGGCTCTGACACTTCCTTCCGCGGCCGATCTCGCTTCCACCGATCCAGGGCGCGCAGTGCAGAACGCCGCCGAGGACCTGCATGGCTTCTCGCTGCCCTCGGCATGGGGGCGCGAGTTCTACACCAAGTACGACTTCTCGACCTATGAATACCTGCACCAAGCGCAGTGTGTTTACGGCAGCCAGTTTGGCTCGTGCTCGATCTTTCCCAGTCTGGAGACAGCGGAGGGCGGCCCAAGCAAGCAGGATCTGGCCTTCACCGGGAATATTGTGATGGGCGAGTTGAACTCCAACCACCTGAACAATGACACACCCGGCTACGTGACGACTGGAACGACCACGCGCATCTGGGGTCCGATTGGCTTCCAGTTCTCGGAAGGCGAGTCTGACTCCACAATGTACACGAATGCGGTGAATTCGATTCCCGGAGCTTTGACCAACTTCAATGGCGACAGCATATTGCTCAGCGCCGGCTATGTTGCGACTGGAGCCACTCGCGGCACCGTGTCGCCTACCATCGCCGGCGGCGGCTCCAGTTCAGCGAATACAGCCTGGGTGGTATTGAGCGACCCGACTACGGATTTTCAGTACTCAGCCAATGGATACCAGTACTGGACGGCCCTGAACTCCAGTGGAGCGGGGACCATAGCCAATGTCATCCCTGGAACCTACCGGCTGAGCAGCTATGTACTGGGAGAGTGGGGCGAGTTGCGCAAGGACGGCATCACCGTCACTGCGAACACGACCACCAGCCCCGACGTCACCTTCACGCCGGAGAACTTCAGCCCCAGCGGCGACTCTGCTATCTGGACTATCGGCACGCCCGACCGCTCCTCGCATGAGTTCCTGCACGGCAAGAATACCTCCGGCAACGCTGGTTCCTGCTCGGGATGCGACGATCGCGAATATTTTGGGGCCTGGAATTATTGGGCGGATTTTGCAGCCAACGAAGGCGCGGTGAAATATTTCGCGACTGCCGTCGGTTCGACGCCCGCAACCAACAATCTCAACGAATGGAACTACACGCAGTGGAACCAGTTCGATCCCGGCCTCTATGATTCCGGCAACGACACCACCGACAACTACGTCAACACCATTCCTACTTACGTGAAGAGCCTTGCTGGCGAAAGCGGCACCAACGGTGTCACCACGACGGTACCGCCATGGACCGTCAATTTCACGACAACCGCAGCACAGTCGGCGCAAGGCGGCTTCGTCGATTTGTCGGTCGGTCTGGCATGTGTTGAAGCAAACCTGACTGTCTCGCTGAACGGGCACGCGTTGACCTGGGATGCAATCAAGAATAGCGATTGCTCGGTGCGTAGCGGTCTCTCCGGTACTTATCAGTGGGTGGTCTTCGAATGGCCTACCTCTGACCTGGTTGCCGCAGGCAGCCAGGACACTCTGACACTGACCGTCAGCGGGAACGTGCAGGGCGTCGAGTACGATGCGCTGCGCATGGAGGTCTCCAGAGACCGGCGCAAATCCCAACACCACCGGCTGGCATGACTACGCGTATGTCACATCCGGCACAAGCATAGCGGCCAACGATGCGGAGGCGAATAACTAGTTTGAGATCGAAAGAATTGCTTGCGTTCTGAAGCACCGCATCAATAAGAAGCCGTGGAAGAATCCGCGCCGGAACTGCGGGCGGATTTTCCCCGGTTCAACGACGTTAGTCAAATCAGGCTGCAATCAAACCTGCGGAACTTTCATTACATCCGGTGTTTTGACGGGAATTGGCGTCGCCGGCAGGTTGAAGGAATCGACCGGATCTGGTTTGGCAGGATCGAATGCCGGCAAATCCCTGCTCAGAAACTTCGCAATCGGGAGACGCACGGCACGTATACCAAGCGCGACGCATTGAGCCAACTCGTAAGCGCCATACTTGTTGAAATGCGTGTCGTCGTTGATGGCCTGGGTTTGGTTTGGAAAAGCATTGGCGGGGTAGTGCATGAAGGAGCTTTTTGCGCCCTCCGGTCCCATCGCCTCGAAGAGCGTCTTGCTCATGGCGTTCAGATCGATCAGCGCTGCGTGCTGGGCTGAGGCGACACTCCGCATCGCATCGGGATAGCCGTCGAGCGAGTTGGTGATCTTGCCGTCATCATCGAAGGTGCGCCGGTTCATGCTGGTCACCAGGACCGGCGTCGCCCCTTTGGTGCGGGCCTTTTCGATGGATTCGACGAGGAGTTTGCGATATTCATCGAGCGGCACGGCGTTGGGTTTCTGGTCGTTGTGGCCAAACTGCAGAAAGAGATAATCGCCTGGTTGAATCAGCGATAGCACTTTGGCCAGGCGCTGCTCGGCAGCAAAGCTCTTGATGGTCTCGCCTGACTCGGCATGGTTGGCAACCACCACGCCAGGCCGGAAGAAGCGGGGCAGCATCTGGCCCCACGCTGCCCAGGGTTCTATATCCTGATCTACGACGGTCGAGTCGCCGGCAAGATAAATCGTTGGCTCGTGAACGGGCTTGATGCGAATGGCGCGAAGACTGGGGTGGTCGCCATTGAATTCAAGCGTGAGCTTTGTGTCCCAATCGAGATTGCCGATCTCGCGCGGCTTGAGTTTCACCTGATGCAATGCGTCGCCCGCGATCTCTGGAACGCGCACGTTGACGTCGAAGGATCGGGTGGCTGAGGCCTTGGGCTTGGTGGCAATCTTCTCAAGCGATAAGCGGCGAGCCTCTGACCACACCGTTGTGGTTGCCGCAGCATCGCCGCCCAGCACGACCGTCACGCGATAACTTCCCTCCGGCAGCGCAATCGAAAAGAAGAAGGGCTTGTCACTCGAACACGAGCGGGCTGTGACTTCAGGAACCGTATCAAGATCGAAACCCGGCGTTGCGGCGCTGTAGACGGAGGAGACAGCGAGTGCGGTGTCGCCGGTATGCGCCTTGCCGCAAATAAAGTTCTGCGCCTGTGCGGAAGATATGCTCGATAAGAAGAGGGAAAGAAGGAGTAACGTCTTCATCTTGGCTCCGAATAATGAATGGCCTGTGCTGCTTCGATTGTGATCAGAGAGTCTTGTGATCGATGCTCTCGATTGCAACATCCGCCGCGGCACGGCTCCAACCGATGCGCAGGTTCTTCACGTCATGCAGTGCGAAGGTGCCGTTGGCGCTGCGAGGCGCGGTTACCGCGAAGAAGTCCGCGCGCTCTACGCCGGTCAGATAAAAGGCCGGCCGCGCGTCTGGTGTCGAATTCGCAATCTCCACATGACTCATCTCCAGGTTGCGGAGATGGCGCAGGAAGAAACCCGAGGCCGGCATAGCGCCGAACATTCCCGGCTCGGGATATTTATTCTCGAACTCCGGGGGTTGCACTTGCGCTGCCGCGTCTGGAGCGCCGCCCGCGGTTTCGATATAGATGTTCGAAAGCTTCACATCTTCGATTGGATAGCCGGGAATGCCGCTGAGGATTGAGCTGACCTTCATTGGCGCGTTGAAACAGGTGAGGTTGCTGATGAGCACGCGCTTGATCGCGCCTACCTTGGTGCTCTCCTTGGGACCGCGCAGCCGCGCACCCAGGCGCATGAAGATCGGCCCCGACACCAGGTCGCGCATGGTCGTGTTGGTAATGGTGAAGTCTTCGAGCAAAGCGCCGTCTACGGACTCGAGCGCGTATCCCTGACAGCCTTCAAAGACGCAGTTCGAGATCGTGACATTGATAAAGCCGCCATTCGACTCCGTGCCGCATTTGATGCGGCCGGTGCGCGGTACGTGAATCTCGGGCGCAAACTTCTTGAAGCTGCCATCGAGAACCGAACCCAGTTCGAAGCAGCCGGTCACCCAGCAGTTGGTGATGGTAAGGTTCCGCGTAGGGCGCGCGTAGCCGAGCGCAAAGCTGGATTTAGGGCAGATGCCATCGTCCCACGGCGAGTTGACGGTGCAATTGGAGACGCGAACATTCTGGCAGCAATCGATGTCCATGCCGTCGCGGTCGGTATCAATGAGCAGGTTGTCGATGGTGAGGTTGTCGACGCCGGTAAGCAGCAATCCGAAGTGACCACCCTTCAAGATCGCAAAATCGCGCAGCAGGACATTGCGGCAGTTCTTCAGCGCGATGGCCTTGTTGCCAACGCCGGCCTGTTCGGCAACATAGATTGGGTAGTTGCCGCGGGCGGCGCGTTCGGCCCCGAAGCTCAGGCCCTTTCCGTAGATGAGTCCAGAGCCGCTGATGCCAATGTCGTGGATATCTTCGCCCCAGAGGAGGGAGTTATGCCAGTGGTTATGGCCGTAGTCCTGATAAGCGTCCCACTCAGTCTTCGGCTCGGCGGCATCGTAAACGCCGCCGTTGTAGCCCGTTTGCGAGCCGGGGAGAGGAGAGTCGGCGGCAACAATGACGCTGCCTGGCTCAAGGCGCAAGTGAACCTGACTCTTGAGGTGAATCGAGAAGCAGAGATAGCTTCCCGCGCTAAACACCACCACGCCGCCACCTGCTGCCGCAGCCGCTTCAATGGCGCGATTGACGGCTTGGGTGTCGAGGGTTTTGCCGTCCCCGGTTGCGCCAAATTGCCGGACGTCGAAGTGGCCCTGAGTGGCAAGCTTGCCGTCGAGTTCCGAGCTGCGGAGAGTGGCTCCCGCGCTCATTGCTGGCAGCGCTGCACCGGCCATCCCCAGGCCGCCCGCTCGCAGAAATTCCCGCCGCATTGGATGGAATGAGTTCATAAGCTACTCCTTTACTGCTGTAGTACGCTCAAAATCGTACCTTACGAAGCCATGCCCAGACCAACCAGATTGGCTGCGGTGATGATCATCGCCATCCCGGCCCAAAGCAAGCGGACCGGCCTGCCCTGCGCCTGTTTCCATTCGCCCAGCGCCAGCCCAACCAGCCCGCCAAAGAGTACGTAGCCGCTCATGTGCAGCATCCAGTTCACGAAGGACAAATGCGCGGGAATGTTTGCCGCGCCCCAGGCATAGAAGAAGAATTGCAGATACCATAGGATGCCGCCCGAGGCGGCCATGCAGGTGTTGGTGATGAGCACCCGGCCGGGCCGCGACAGATCCTCGCGCAGAGACAGGTCCTTCCGGACGGCGAGCCGCACAAGGCAATAGGTGAAATTGACGAGCGCGCCGCCGCCCATGATGATGACGTAGCTGGGCAGCGCCGCATAAAGCGGATCGACGCCAAGATGCTGGGCCGAGAGCGCCATGGGACGCGCCGAGTCGATGGCGAAGGACATACCGGAGGAAAATATCCCGCACAACACCGCAAGCAGCAAGCCCTTGACCAGATTGAACTCCTCGGCCCGAACGCCGAGCCTTAGCTCTTTCTGATGCCCCGCCCAGGAAACAACAGCGATGCCGCCCAGAGCTATTACGATGCCCGCCATCGTAAAGGCTCCGCTGCGGCTGGCGACCAGAGCCAGGAGCTGACCGTGGATGAGCGGCGGAATCACCGTGCCCACCACAAGCGTTACTCCGATCGCGACACCGATGCCGAGCGACATGCCGAGATAGCGCATGGTGAGCCCGTAGTTCACATTGCCCACGCCCCACATGCAGCCGAAGAGGAAGGCGTGCCAGAGGACGGTGCGGTCGATTCCCGCATAGAAGCCCCAGAAGCTGGGCAACAAGAGCAGGCTGACAGAGATGGGCAGAAGCACCCAGGAGAAGATACCGGCGACGGCCCAGGTTGTCTCCCACGACCACTTCTTCACCTTTTCGATCGGCGCATAAAACGAGGCTGCCGAGGCCGCGCCAACCATGTGCCAGCCAATTCCAGCGAGAATGTTCATCTACCCGTCTCCTCAGGCCTGCTCAGGCCAACTCCGCGTGCCTTCGGGACCACGCCGTCGACCGTAGCCGCCGACGGGTACGATTACCGCAAAAAGGCCTCGGCTAGACCGCCGTCCACCGGGATAAGATGGCCCGTGGTACAGCGCGTCTGCGGCCCGGCCAGGAAGAGGATCGCTTGCGCGCAGTCCTCGGGATTGATGGGCCGATGTGTCAGCGTCCGCTTTGCGTAAAATGCCGCCAGTTGATCCCGCAGTTGATCGTCACTCGACGCGGCGTCGAAAGCGATGCCGTACTTGGTCAACGACGCGATGACGCGATCACGCGGAAACATCGTCGATCCTTTGACCACGGTGGCCGGGCTGATGCCGTTTACGCGGACCCGCGGTGAGAGAGAAATCGCCAGCTCGCGCACTAGATGACTCAGCGCCGCTTTGCTCACGTCATAGGCTTCGCTGCCGCGCTTGGCTACAACGGCGTTGGCTGAGCTGGTGAGCACGATGCTGGCCTCCAACTGCTGTGCCGCGAAAAGCTTTGCCGCCTCATCGGCGAGCAAATAGTTGGCCGTGACATTGAGATCGAAGGTCGTGCCCCACATTGAGTCGCTGACAATACCATCCGGCGATGAGGGGAAGATGGCGGCCGTATTGATCAGAATGTCCAGGCCTCCGAACTGGGCCACTGTTGCGCGCATGGCAGAGACGATCGATTCGCGGTTGCGAATATCGACTGCGGTGGCGGCGGCAAATTCCTTGCCCGCAGTTGCCCGCAGTTCCTGCGCCACGGCTTCCGCGCCGGCTACGTCGCGGTCCGCAACCATGACATGCGCGCCGCGCTCGGCGGCCAGCAGTGCCGTAGCCCGACCGATGCCGCTGGCTCCGCCGACAATTAATGCAATGCAGCGGCTGAGCTGTTTCTCCGGCGGCTGTCTGCGAATCTTCGCCTCTTCGAGCTGCCAGTACTCGATTCGGAAAGCCTCGCGGCGGGGAAGCGCTACATAATTGGCGAAGACCTGAAATGCTTCGCACGGGGCTGCCGGACCTGCCTGAGGCACCTCGCGAATCTCCAGGCCATCCCCCAGCGCCGTTGCACCGGCCATTACATGGATCGCGTTGGTATAGAATTCGCCGGTAATCCGCGACTCGGTTTTGCTCTTGCCGAACGAAAACATGCCGATGCCCGGAATAAGCACGGCCGTCGGATTGGCATCGCGCATCGCCGGTGAGGCCGGATCGGCATTCTGCTTGTAGTAATCCGCATACTCGGCGCGATACTGCCTGATCGCTTCTTCTACAGACTTGCGAAGCGCCTCGGCATCGTCCGTGGGTTGCGCGGGCACAAACATGGGCCGAATCTTGGTGCGAATGAAATGATCGGGGCAGCTGGTGCCGAGATAAGCCAGCTTCGCGGCATCTTCCGAGTTCACAAACTGCAACACATCGGGCGCATCCGACCAACTCCCCAGCATTCGCCTCTGCTGCGAAACGCGGCCGCGCACAAAGGGCAACAGCTCCAGGGCCATCTCTTTGCGGTTGGCGCGCGCCTGCTGCGCCTCTCCGCCAAAAAGACGGTCCCCTTTCAGTTGCGTGTGCCCCTGAACAAACTGGCCGAGTTGATCGATAATCGTCAGGGTGTTCAAATAACATTCGCGCTGCGTCTCACCCCAGGTGAAGAGGCCGTGGCCGCCGAGCACGACTCCATCGCAGCCGGGATTTTCCTGAACGGCGCGCCGCAGCATCATCGCCAGTTCGAATCCGGGCCGGAACCACGGAACCCAGACCAGCTTGTGATCAAACTCGCGGTTGAACTCCTCCATCCGCTCCTTGCCGTTGGCCGCAGCCGCGAGGGCAATGCCCCAGTCCGGATGCAGATGGTCTACGTGGCGAAAAGGAAGAAACCCGTGCAGTGGCGTATCGATGGAGGCCGCGACCGGATTGACGCCAAAGGTGCAGATCGGATACAGATCGACGATCGCGTCTTCCTGATCGACGCCCCGGTATTGCGATTCGAGACCGCGCAGCTTGTCGAGATACAGCGTCGCCAGGCCGCTGCGGCGGATGCTTCCCAGGTCGCCTCCGCTTCCCTTCACCCACAGAACCTCGGTCGGCTGCCCGGTGAGAGGGTCAGTCATCACGATCTTGGAGCTGGTATTGCCGCCGGCAAAGTTGGTAATCCGCAGGTCCGCGCCGAGCAGATTGGATCGGTAGCGCAGCAACTCCGGTTCGTCGAGGCTTGCCGCGGTTTTCTCATCCCAAAGATCCTGCAGGTAGCGCAAAGCGGCTGCCGTCTTCATATCCATTCTCCCCGGAGAATCATGCCACACGGAGTATCAATAGGGCAAATGTTTTCCATTTGATATGTTCAGGCTGTCTTAGTTCAGGCCTTTGCTTCTTCTGCGCCGAATCTAACTGCTTGCAGTGCCCGCAACCTCCAGCGGTTCGCTGTCGCGTACTGCCTCGGCAGTGACTAGCTTGTGCGCGACATAGTTATACGGCGGCACGGTTAATCCGCGAAGAATCGACAGGCCCAGATGGATCAGTTGCGGTCCATAACTCCCAGCCTCGTGCGACACCGATCCGATCCAGGGACTGTCCGGCCGCCGCATTTCATCGATCGCTTCCTCAATACAATCCTGCCCGACGATGGCCACATGCTTTTCGCGCTTGAGAGTGCGTACAGCCTCCAGCGCGCCCAATGCGCTGGTGTCGGTGGCCGCCGCGATCAGGATGTGCCGGTCTTTCGGGTGCCGGTTGAGGAACTCGGAGACGACGCGCGCGCTCTTCTCGCGAATGCCCCGTCCGTCGATCCGTACGAAGCTCTCGACCGGCAAATCGGGCAGGCGGCTGCGCACTCCTTCAAACGCGCCGGTGATACGGCTCTGCACCATCGGACCGGCGTCCTCGATATCCAGTCCCAGCACCCACTCCAGCTTGCCGCCCCAGGTGCTGACAGCGTAATCGGCTAGCAACTCTCCCGCCTCAATGCCGACCCGGTAGTTATCGACGCCAAAGTAGGTGGCGTGGGGGTGAGGAATATCGACAGCGATCAGGGGAATGCCGGCCAGGGCGATCTTGTCGGCGATAACCGGAGCCACTGCCTGATCGACCTGAAACTCGATCACAAGATCAACACGATTCTTCACGAACTGTTCCGCTGTCGCGACCGCCGTGGCCGGATCGTAACGATTGTCGAGCACCAGCAGATCGACGCCGGCCTGTGTAGCTGCCTCTTGCAGGCTCGCTGTCACGGCCTCGGAAAACGGCATCTCGCCCGATTGCTTGCCAAATCCGAAGCGCAGCTTGCGCGGACGCGAAACCAGCCGGTAGAGACCGTCCTGCGACTGCGCGAGGTAGCCGCGATGAACAAGCGTCTTGAGAATCCGGTAGACGGTTGTCTTCGAGATGTTTGCGCGCTGGTAGATCGCCTCTAACGGCAGCGGGCGCTCCTCGGCCTGTAATATCTCGAGGACATCGAGCGCTTTCGAGAGAATAGGGATGAGATAAAGGCGTTTGGTAGACGATTTAGGCAAAGTGGACCTCATAAGACGGCGTAAGCCCTTTATATCACGTTGTTTCTCTATTGGAACAACGAATATGCCTTCGTCTTTGCCGCCCACGGGTGCGGAAAAGCTTACGCATAGGTCGACACCGAACGTTCATTGCGCTTGGCGCGCTGTTGCCGGATACGCTCCACATAGCCGCTCGCGCGGAGCGCCGCCAGCGGGTCCGGCGGCAACCCCTTCGAAACGCGCCACTCCTGAACCAGCGGGCGGACATCGCACCAGAACGCATCCCGGAAACACTCTTCTGCCTCGACCAGGCGGCAGGCATTCTGCAATTCGGCCAGCCGTTCGCGATCCACCAGCGCCGCCCGCGCAAACAACTCCTCGGCCACGCAAACCGTCTGGACCATCGCTTCCATCTTCCCTTTGAGATTGTGACTCTGGTCGACCATGAAGGCGATGGTCTGCAACTGCGCGGGACCGGAGAGGATTTCATGGAAGATGCGGAAGATCTGGTAAGGATCGATGGAACCCAGCGTCAGGTCGTCGTCGGCATAGCGCCGGTCGTTAAAGTGAAATCCTCCCAGCATCTGCTCATGCAGCAGCCAGGCGACAATCTGTTCGATATTCTGGCTCTGATAGTGGTGTCCGGTATCAACGAGCACGCGGGCCTTGGGTCCTGCCGCGCGCGCCGCCAGCAGCGCCATGCCCCAATCGGCCAAGTCGGTGTGGTAAAAGGCGGGTTCGAAAGGCTTGTACTCAATCAGCAGCCGCTGGTCCTCACCGAGCATAGCGTGCACCGCGCTCAGCGCCTCGTGCATCCAATCAATTCGCCGCCGAATGCTCTGCGTTCCGGGGTAATTCGAGCCGTCAGAGAGCCACAGGGAGATATCGCGCGATCCCAGCGCCTTTGCAATTTCGACACACTCCAGCAGGTGATCGAGGGCCAGCCTGCGCACCTCCGGATCTGGACTGCAGATCGAGCCGAACTTATATTCCTGACGCTCGAAGAGGTTCGGATTG
The DNA here is from genome assembly GCA_963713645.1 of uncultured Acidobacteriaceae bacterium. GTDB lineage: Bacteria > Acidobacteriota > Terriglobia > Terriglobales > Acidobacteriaceae > Telmatobacter. The sequence continues at coordinate 65,651 of CAVQMQ010000041.1, forward strand.
ATCGATCCCGCGCGAATCCCATACTCTGATTCGAGATCCCGAATCTTCGGCGCGTCCTCCAACCCTCCGGGCAGATCCCACGACACGTGCAGAGCCAAAGTCGGTGTCGCACCAGTCAGCGCATGCACCTGCGCCGCGTCGGCAAACTTCTCCTCAATGCTGGAAGCCGCCTCGGGCTGCACGAATTTGCCGAAGCGCGTGCCGGTGTTGGCAAAACCCCAGGAAGGGATCTCAATCTGGAGGGAGTTCAGAGCCTGATGGATTGCGTCGCGATTTACGTTCACGATGATGTCTCCCCATTGAAATAACATCTCTATTAAAATACATGAAAACCGGTTGCAGCCGTACCGGCGGACCGGAAACAAAGAAAACAGGCGCATGCCCCTTCAGGCGGGCACCCTGCAATTACGGAGAGGCACCATATGCAACGCGTCTGTTTTTTGCTGAAGGTTCGCAAGGACAAGGTCGAAGAGTATCGGCATCGCCACGCCCAGGTGTGGCCGGAGATGCAAGCTGCCCTGAGCGCGACCGGATGGCATAATTATTCGCTTTTTCTTCGCGATGACGGCTTGCTGGTCGGCTACGTTGAGACGCCCGACTTCGAAAAGGCCCGCGCGGCCATGCAAAGCTATCCAGTAAATGCTCTATGGCAGGCCGAGATGGCGCCTTTCTTTGAAGCGTTGGAGCAGGTCTCCGCCGATACAAGCATGACCCCGCTCGAAGAAGTCTTCCATCTTGACTGAGCGGTGTCATCGAGGCGCCGGCCCTTCCGGTTGCGCAGGCGGCGCTATCCCGCTATCATCGACCAGCTTTGTGCCAGCCGCATCTGAGAAGGTGACCTGGCTCCCGTCAGCGGCATGCACGGCGACATGAGTGAGTGCCCAGTCTTGGACGCCAGCGATTTTGCCTGCTGACTTCGCCTGAATCTGGATGTCTTCCAGCACGAATCCCTTCAGAGGAGCCAGCGGTGTTGCGTTTACGTCGAAGGCAGTTTTGGCTCCTGTAGCTTTAATGCCGGTGATGGAGACATCGCGGAAATGCGCGAGGCCCTTCTCTGGCGGCACCGGCGTCGCCAGAACCTTATAGTAGGCAGGAACCTCTCCTAGCTCCGGTGGAATGACGGCGTAGCTATAGCTCGGGTTCCAGTTCATCGTGATGTGGATGGGGATCGCGACATCCTCAAGTTGCAGATCGTGGATGCGGATGTGATCGGCCCAGCCTCCGCGCGTGTGCGCCGACTTGATCAGCACGCCCGAAGACACGTGACCGAAGGCGTGGATGCCGTAGACTTCCACGTTACGAAAGCCTCCCGAGGTCTCGCTGCCGATGGTTATCGCCGCCGCTCCGTCGCGGACAATAGAGTTACGAATGACGATGTTCTCGTCCGGGCGGTTGACCCGCAGGCCGTCTGCGTCGCGCCCAGCCTTCAGGCAAAGCGCATCGTCGTTCACAGAAATATCAGCGTGTTCCACCAGCACATCCCGCGACGAATCGACATCGATGCCGTCTGTACTGGGTCCTCGGCCGCCGACGTTGTTGCGGATCGTGACGCCGTCGACATGCACAAACTCCGAATAGCAAATATGGACTGTCCAGAACCCCGAGCGCGTCAGCAGCGGCCCGCTCAGCTCGATGTGGCTGGATTTGTAAATCTGAATCAGCCTCGGACGGCGGGCGTCATAGTCTGCCGCCCAGCGCAGCCCTTTCGAGTCATACTGCTTGCGCAGATCCCAGTAGCCGTCCCACCAGAACTTCCCATCGCCGTCGATGGTGCCCGCTCCAACGATATGCGCGTCCTGCTGCTCATAGACATTGACCAAGGCCGCAGGCCATTCCATCTCGATGCCTGCAACGCGCGTCGGCATCATCGGGTAGTCTGCAAGCTTCCACGATCCCAGGATCGTTGCCCCAGGTTTCACTTCGAGCGTGGTGTGCGACTTCACAAAGATCGAGCCGCTCAGGTAGGTTCCCGGCGACAGCACTACTGTTCCGCCGCCTGCCGCGGCTGCGGCGTCAATCGCGGCTTGGATCGCCTGGGTGTCGAGCGTCGCTCCGTCGCCCTTGGCTCCGAAATCCTGCACGCGAAACGCATGTGTCTGCGCCCAGGAAGCAGCGGTGGACAGGGCAATACCGGCCATCAGCAGCGCGTGTCGCACGGAGCTAGGCACGGATCTGGGCAACGGGTTCGGCGCCGCGGAGCAGTTCATCGGCTGCTCCTGATAAAGATGAGCTGATTGCCGTCGGGATCTTCGACCTCGATGGCGTTATGGTGAATTCCGGCGTGAAGACCCAATGCCCGGAGCCTCCGGCTCGCGGCCTTCAGATCGGGTACCGCGAAGAGGACGCGCAGCGGCAAAACCAGCGGCTGTACATTCGGCGCTCTCTCGTTCGGGGCCACGAGTTCGATGAAGTCGTTTGCCGCGCTAGGGAGCGCCAGCGCCGGGATTCCGCGTTCAACTGGGTGCGCGATGCGCTGGAACGAAAGCTTTGCGAGATAGTACTCGGTTGCCGCAGCCGAATCATTTACCGGGATCGTCACCCCCACCATCTCTTCCGCAATGCGGTTCGCTCCCAGATGCTTGCCCCGGTCCAAAGTGTGCCGCGAGCCGGGCATATATTGTGTGTACTCGATGTTCTGAGTCGCCTGTGGCCGTAGACCCTCGGGCAGACCCGGCTCCTCCGGTCCCTGTAGCGTGAAGAGCAGGTTCCCTGCGCCCGCCTTCCTGACAGGTGTCGGCGTCAGCCCTTGAGCCTCGTACTCCTGGTGCAGCGCATTCAGGTCTGGCGCTTCGAAACAAACGTGCATAAAGCCGAGCGCCTGCTCAGGCTGGCGTCGCGGATAAAGCTCGATGAACTGCCGGTCGTTGATCTTGAAGAAGGCCTCTGTAGGCGATCCTCCCGCATCCATCGCGAACGCTTCTTCATAGCCGAGACTGCGATAAAAGGCCCGTGATCGCTCCAGATCGCCGACGCGAATTGCGACGTGAGCAATGCTGGACAAGGCCGCGCTCTGGGGTGCGGGTAGGGACAGGAGTTGAGGCGCAGCCGCAGTCTGCGCCCCGGCATGCAGCCATGTGATCGTCAACAGCGCTGCACACGCCACGCGCTCAGGCCACCTCTTCACGGTTGTGCTTCCTAATTGGATTTGGCTACCTCCACCGCGAAGACATAGGTCGGTCCAAACATATTCGAGCGGAAGACAACCCACTTCATATCGGGCGTGAAGCTGACATTCGGCTCCAGATGATAATTGTGTTTAGACATCTTGACGAGCCGCTCGGCATGAAAGACTCCCGGCTCGACAAAGTCGGGGGTGTCGATCCCATTGCCGGGGAGAATCTCCGGATGGAAGAGATAAATCCATTCGCCGTCTGGCGCATGCGCCACTTGCCCAGGATCGCCGCCGTCGCCGCAGAAGAGAGATCCGTCGCGAGAGACGTTAAAGTGGATCGACCACTCGTTTCGCTCCATGTGATATGCGATCTCCCGGCCGGTGTTCACGTCGTATCCGGCGAGCCAGAAGTCCTGGCCTTTGGGCGTCTGCCAGTCAAACCAGATTGTCTTGCCGTCGTGGCTCCAGAACTCGTGACCGGCGATCTCCATAAACATCGTCCGCTTGTGGATGAGGGTGTTGTGCGTGCCGTCGGTGTGAATCGTCCAGATACGATCTACCTTTTGCCACGGACCCTCATGGCAATAGAGCAGCAGGTTGGGATCGACCGGTGAAAACTGGAGGTGGTTAACCCAGTCTGTGCTATGCAGCAATGTGCGCATCTCTCCGGTGCGGAGATCGATCACAAAGAGCACCAGCGGCAGGCGAGCCGCCAGACGGCGCTCCATCATTGCGCCTTTGCTTTCAGGCTGCACCAGCGGTTGGCCCTGCTGCTCGCCGCCTCGCTGATCCCGTGGCGCAGCGCCAGGCGGCGGCTGGTTGTACTCCTGGCCGGTGCTGCCCTCGATGTAGGTGCCTGCGGCCAGCGTCTCGTCGGCATTGATGGTAACCACGCTGCCGCGCTCCGGCATCCCCACCAGCTTGCGGGTCTCGCCGGTATCGATGTTGGTCACGTACAGCGACCGATCTTCCGGCTTGATGTAAAACACGCTTGGCGTCTTGTGCCCCACTTCGATTGTATGCACCCGCCCTTGCACAACGGAGCGCGTCTTCAACGTCGTCAGGTCGAGCACTGAAATGCCCTCCGGCGTTGTGTAGACCATCTCTTTACCGTCCGGCGTGTAGCTGTTCACATTGAAATAGAAGCTTGCGGAATCAGGCTCTTTGGTAAGCCGCACGACGCGATGCCCTGTGTCAGGATCGACCCAGGAGGTAGGCGGTTCCTGCCCTGCTGGTGCAGGTGCGGGGCTCTGCTGTGCGGAAGCCGCCACGGAGACCAGGCAGCACAAAAACAACGCAGATGGGGTGAACTTTTTCGCGAACTGGGGGATTAATGCGGGGAGAGTATGGTTCGTCATCGGTTGCGTCCTTTGTGTTTTTCAGTAAGCTTCTCAACCTCTGCGCCGACCAGCAAAAATCCGCCAACGCCGTAGGTATAGCTTGAAGAGGGCAGATAATGCGCGGGCGCTGCGCCCGTTTGCTGGATATTCCCAAGTCGGCCATCCGCATAGATCTCTCCGACCAGGCCGCGCCACGCCTTCGCGATCACCGGCAAGTAGGTTGCCCGGTCGAGCACGCCATGATTCACACCCCAGGCCAACGCAAAGGTGATCAGCGCCGAGCCAGAAGTCTCCGGCTGCGGATAGTCGCCGGGATTCATGAGATCGGCATGCCACAAACCGGTTTGCGAATCCTGCAGCGCGGTTACAGCCGCGGCCATCTGGCGTAGCTGGTTTTCGTACCTGCCTCGATTCGGCTCGTCCGGCGGCATGTAATCGAGGGTGCGCGCGAGGCCTCCCATCACCCATCCATTGCCGCGCGACCAGAAGATCGGCTGGCCCTTCGCGCCGGTTTTGTGCAGAAACGTGATGTCGCGGTAATAGAGGTGCTGCTGAGGGTCGAAGAGCAGATCCGATGTTTCCCACCAGTGCCGGTCGATGTAGTCGAGGTATTTTTGCTCGTGCGAGGCCGCATACATGCGCGACCACACCGGCGGCGCCATAAAGAGCGCGTCGCACCACCACCAGGGAATTTGCGCCTGGTTCTTTGGAATCTGCGCAGCACCGCCAGCCAGCAAATCGTCGAGAGCGGCCCGTGTCGGCGCAATTTTCTCCGCACCGGGTTGTAACAGCTCCAGTTCGAGATAGGTCTGGCCTACGTTCTGGTCGTCTGCGTTGGGATGCTCGGAACGCAGCTCCCACTGGAATTTCTCCGCCATGGCCTGCATGGCGTCGCGGTACTTCGGATCGTTCACTGCCGGCGTGGCCGCCATGAACCCCGCATATAGCACGCTCCATGTCCAGATCCGGTCGAAATATGGTTGCGACCAACGCAGTTCCCAATCCGCCACTTTACGCGTCGCCGCGCGTACGGCGGTGGGTTTCAAGGCAGGCGAAAGTTTTGCCCGCGGCCCTGGGTCCTGCGGAGCGTCGCCGAAGTGGCGCGCGATATCGCGCTGGCTGCTCTGTTGTTCTTCCGGTGAGATTGACTGCGTTGGCGCAGAACTGGAGACCTGTCCGCGGAGGTCCCCGGCAACGAGCGCGCAGCTTATAGCCACGGACAAGGCAGTGAAACAAGAGAGACGCCGGATCGGGAGTGTGCTCAGCACGATGGTATGCCTTTCTCCTGGCCGCGGGTGAGTGGCGGTTCCAGGGTCACGCACACAATACTTGGCCAGAATTGAAATTGTCAATAGGGTGATTATTTCCCATTTGAACAATGGTGAAAATGATCACAGTTGACGGTCCGCGAAAAAGTCGCCGGCCGGGGTCAGCGCACCGCAGGGATCGATGTCTCTCCGCCGGGAATTAACCGCAGCGGTCCAAGAATCCCCGATGGCAGCGGCTCCAGGTGGTCCATATCCTGGGGAGCGAAGCGCTTTCCATACTCCGCCCAGAGCAGCGTGTAGTCTTTCGGCGCGCGGCCGGCCAGCGCGTTGATCGCGGTGTTCGCCACCACGATCTTCAACTCGTTTTTGCCGCTGTGCAGCAGGGGAGCCACGTCGATCCTGTAGGGTGGATGCCACACCGATTCTGCGCGCTTTCCGTTCACATACACGACCGCCGCATCGCGCAGAGGCGCGTCATACCAGGTGCGCATGCCCGGAAGGCTGAGCCGCTTTCTCTCCACCGGCGCGCCCTCGCCAAAGTTGAGGATGGCCGAGTGGGCGCGCGCCACATCCTCTGGGATTTCGACAGTGCGCAGATAGGTGGCCGTTCCGGAGTAGTATATTTCCGCGCCGTCTTCCGGCCAGGAATGCAGAGTCTGCATCGTCTCGGTGGCTCCGCTTTTGTCGAAGGTTACTTTCCAGTCATGGCTGAGATCGATGACTGCGAAGTCTGCGCTTTTCTCAGTCTTCACCGGTGCGGCGCGGTCTGCAAATACCACCACGCGCGACTCGTAAGGAGCCAGCGAGATTGCGATCGACGGACCTTTGCCTGCGCCCGTCACACTGCCAGTGAATGGATCCCACCACTCAGCTGCCGTGCGTTCGGTCCGGAAGGTCGCCGTGAAACTGTGCGGCCGGTTCCCTGTGTTGGCTACAAAATAGACATCCGCCTCAGGGAGCCGGCGATGGATGAAGCTGACCTCTGGCGTGGCCGGCTGCATTTCCACATCCGGCCTGAGAAATGTCGACAGCGTTGCGCCGAGGTCTTTTGTTTCCGCCACCAGCTTTGTATTTTTCGCACTCGGTTCAAACAGTTGTTGCGAGATCACCTGCACCTCCGCGCTGTCTCTCGGCCCCTCGACGAATCCCGGCGCGCGCGCAGGCGCTGAGCCTGTGGTAATCACCACGCCGCCTCCGCGCGCATAGTCGGCGACCTTGCGGTACGTCGCCAGCGGCAGCCGTTCGATATGTGGAATCACGAGGACTGGGTACGGAATGCCGACCCGGTCAATCGCCTGGGCATCGATGAAGTCGTAGTTGTAGCCCGCATCGAGAATGGCCGGGATGAGTTCGGAGCCGAGCAGCTTGCCCATCTGATCGCTGACGGACGCCTCGCCCGGCCGGAACTGCGCTTGCGCATCTTCCTCCGGCAGAAGCACCGCAATGTCATTGGCTGGCTTCCCCTGCCGCAGCAGCCAGCTTACGCGCGTGAGATACGCGGTCACATCCGGCATGACGATCCACCAAGGATTATGGTCGTTGAACACCGCAGCCGCGTAGAACGAGTTCCCCGGCTCACCCGCCGACGGCGGCGAATACGGCCAGCCGTGTCCCACGAGCTGGTTGACCCCCTGCAGGAAAAACGTGTCGGCCTCTGCCTTCATATCGAGCGGCGTTGCGCGAAAGGGAGGGGAATGCAGCCATGTCCAGGTCTCCGCGGAAGTGACTGGCCGCCCATAGAGATGGCTGGCCGAAGTCGCCCAGCGCGTATACGAGAACGGCCCATGCCACTGCGATCCTTCGCCTTCCGGCAAGTCCACCAAGCGGTTGCTCGACAGGGTGACTGAGGGAAATCCGTAACTCTGCGACCGGAACTGAGTGTGGTGCGCCCGCGCCCAGGTATCGATCTGCTCGAGATAGTTTTTGTCGATCAGCTCCGCGAGGGTACGTGCCCAGTCGTAGCGCAGGCCTGCAGACTCTTCGCTTTTGCCTGAGATCAGCTCCGGCAGCCGCGGCTCCAGATCGTAACCACGGCGGCTGCGGAACTCGCTGAGCAGTTGCGGCGTCCAGTCCGATCCGTAGACCTCCAGGCTGTCACTGAACACAGAGTAAGGCGGATGGTCGCCGAAGGCGCGCACCAAGGGCTCGCCCACATTCTTCAGGTGATCCGCGACGGCCTCGTGGCTGAAGTGGTCGATGACGAACCCTTCCGCACCGAAAGCCGGGCGCTTCACCTGCTGCCCGGTGCGGCTGGCAATGAAGAACAGCACTACCTGTGCGCCAGTGCGCGCTGCCGGCAGGCTTGCGCGCCCATCCCGAACCGTGTCCAGCCTCTGCGCGTGCTCTCCGTCGTAACTTTCCGCGCTCCCCGCCGCCAGGAAGGTTGCCAGCAGCTCTTCTCCGTTCTCCATCGCCGGGGCCGCAACCGAAAGCTCGGTCCCGGCAACTGGGACGGCCACCACGCGCAGACGCCCCGCCGATTCTGTCACGGGCACCCATGCTCCGCCATACGGCCAGCCGCTCCCCAGCGTAAGACTCATCCGCATCCCCAGATCCTCTCCGGTCTTTGCGGCAAAACCGACCATATTAAGAAACTCCCGCGACAGAAACCGCATGTTGCGGACACCCCGCGCTGGATCGTCGAGTTCCAGCGGATAGACCGGCTGGATCTCCACCCCGCCGATCCCTCCGGCCTTCATCGTGCGCAGCTCACGGGCGAGTTCCGGTTGCTCCACCGCTGGACCAAACCACCACCAGCGCATCATCGGCCGCGCATCCATCGGCGGCGCGGCAAAAGTCCGCCGCAATTCCTGCAAGTTGCCGGTGCCAGTAGCTGGTTTGATGGCTGTGCCTGGAGTTTTCTGACATATGGCAGCAGCTGCGCCCAATACCAGCACTATCAAAACCCCTGCGTAGACCCTGTGTTTCACCGGCATGGCTGCCCTCCTGACCGCGTACTATCGTACCTCGGTCGGCCACGGAAGCGCAGCTTCATATTGGAATAAATTTCTCTATTGACGGTGATTGCACCGCTGAGGTATCGTCCCGTTGTCGGCGAAGTTACCCTCCCCTGCTCGTCGATTACAACCGGTCTCATAGATTCGTTTTACCTCATTCCGCCGACTCTGAGACCCAGCCAACGAGGCGGGGCGAATAAACTTCGCGAGTCGATGAGGGTGATTTGTGAGGCCGGTTCTGAGCATTTCTGATCGGTTCTCATTCACGAGCCTGGCCCTGCTTGCTTCTCTTTTACGGCAAGCAGCTGGCGAAAGCGCTCAAGCACTTTCCCAGGCACGGCAGCTTGGGGATAATATTCAACCAATTTGAACGACTCGCTGATCAGTGCGCGCGCCGCGTTCAGATCTTCGATCAGGCCTAATGCAATCATCTGCGCGCTCAGGTTGCCTAACACAGAGGCCTCAACAGGGCCGGCGATGACGGGCAGTTCGCAGGCATCGGCGCAAAGTTGATTCAACAACGTGTTCTGGCACCCGCCTCCGACAATGCGTATCCGCGTCAGCTTGCGCCCGCGCAGCGACTCAAGCTGCTCTTTGACCGCTCTGTAGGAGAGTGCGAGGCTATCGAATACGCAGCGTGCAACCTGTGCCGGAGTCTCAGGTACGGGTTGCCGCGAATTCCGGCAATAGGCCTGAATGGCCTCCGTCATCGAGGGTGGAGCTAGGAACTCCGGATCGTTTACATCGATGATCGAGCGCCATGGTTCACTTCCTGCGGCTTCCTCCACCAGAGAGCCAAAATCCGCGATATTCTTTTCCTCGCAAACACACTGGATAGGCCACATGCCAATGATGTTCTTCAGAATCCGGAATCGGCGTTCGAAACCGCCCTCGTTGGTGAAGTTCATGTGCTGCGCATCCGCGGTCGCAATCGGGGTCCAGCTTTCGATGCCCATCAATGACCATGTGCCCGAACTGATATAGGCCTCATCCGTGCTCTCCAAAGGCGTTCCGGCGACGGCTGAGGCAGTGTCGTGCGTAGCCGGAGCGATTATCTTTACTCCAGCCGCTATCCCCTTGCCACCGCCCAGCACTGTGCCCGCTGCGATGGGGTTACGCATCAGAGAACGTTGCAGCCCGATCGCGTCCTGAAGCGCCTCATCCCAGCTACCATTCAAACCGCACATCTGCGTCGTCGTCGCATTTGTGTATTCGTTCGTGAGGATGCCGGAGAGCCGGAAGTTCAGGTAGTCGGGGATCATCAGGAAGTGCCGGGCCTTGGCCATCCACTCTGGCTCCTGCTCTACACACGCGGCAAGTTGATACAGCGTGTTGAAGGTCAGAAACTGAATCCCGGTTCGGCGGTAAATTTCCTCCTTCGAGATGCGTTGGTGAACAGATTCCATCCTGCCCGCGGTCCGTTTGTCGCGATAACAGACGGGCATGCCAACAATGCTTCTGTCCTCACCCAGGAGGACGTAGTCCACGCCCCAGCTATCAATCCCCAGGCTGGCCGGTTTCCCCTGGCCCGGCACTGCTCCGAGATGCCGCTCTATCTGGCCGAAGATTTCCTCGGTATCCCAACATCTATACGCAGATTCAGACTGCTTCACTGGAGTTCGGAATCGGCCAGTTTCTCTCAGATGCCAGCGGCCATCAGATATCCGGCCCAGAACAATTCGACCGCTCCCTGAGCCGAGATCGATTGCCATACAGGTGGAGTCCATTGCTTTATCTCTTCCTCGCTCAATCATGGCTCTTCCGCTGGAATCAGATGATCGGCGGAATTCCACTCGGATGCAAAAAGGCCCGCCTCCTCAACGGACGCGGGCCTTTCAATGTTCTCTCTGAAAGGATTTCCGGCCTACTTTGCCGGAAGCTCCGGCGTCGCGTTCTTGGCGTTGTACTGGATGCGCTTGTTCTTCTTGTACTCGTCGGAGAGGCTGCCGACAAAGAGTTCAAAGGCCTGGCTGCGGCGCTCCTGCAGCATCTGGTCGCGGGTGCGGTCAAAGTTCTTGGCGATCTCGTCGGCGCTCGGCTCCTGCTTGTCAGTAATCTTGGCCACGATGCCGGTGCGCTGGGTATTGATCGGACCGCTGATGCTGCCCACGCTCAGATCAAACAGCGAAGCGGCCTCCCGGCCCACCTGGCCAATATCCGGCACCTGGCCGCTTTGCCCCACAAGGTCGCTGGTTTTGACCGTCGCACCAACTTCCTTGGCGGCTTTGTCCAGATCGTTCTCCGCCTTGGCCTTGTCGGCCAGTTCCTTGGTCTTCTGGCTCAACTGCAACGGTACCTGCTCGCTACGGTAGTCATCCTGAATCTGCGCCTTGTAATCTTCAAATTTGGGCGCGTGTGCCGGGGCAATATCCGCCACCTGGAAGATCGCGTAGCCTTCGCCGGTGGGCGCAGACTGCGGCGGATCGCCCTTCTTGGCTTCAAAGGCTCGCGCAATTACCTCGGCGCCATCGGGCAGCGAAGAGACAACGCCGCGGCGGTCAATGAACGGTGTGGTTGTCACTTCCAGATGATGAGCAGCGGCCGTTTTCTCAAGTCCGTTCTTGCCGGCCTCACTGGCCAGGTTTGCCGCGTAGGTGCTCTCGGCCTGCGCTGCCTTCTGGCGGATCAGCGTTGCCTGGATCGTCGGCAGCACTTCGTTGATGGACTGCGCATGCGCGGTCTGGCGCTCTTCAACCTGGATGATGTGGTAGCCGAACTGGCTCTTCACAATCTGCGTGTCGCCAATCTTTTGGGTGAAAATGGCATTGTCAAACTCCGGAACCATCATGCCGCGCTTGGCAAAGCCCAACTCGCCGCCGGAGTTCTTGCTGCCGGGGTCGTCGGAGTTGGCTTTGGCCAGATCGGCAAAGTTGCCGCCGGCCTGAATCTGCTTCAGGATACCCTCGGCCTTGGCCTTGGCCGCCGCATCCGTCTTAGTATCGGCTCCCGGCGCAACTTTGATAAGGATGTGGCGCGCCCGGGCTTGCTCTGGCACCTGATACTCAGCCTGATGCTGGTTAAAGTAATTCTGAATCTCCTGCTGGCTGGGCTGCGGTACGCCGCCGGGCAACTGCTCAGGAGTGAAGCTGAAGAAAGTAATCTTGCGCTGCTCGCCAACGGCAGTCGCATAACGCGGGCCATTCTTCAAAAAGAAGGCCTGCAACTCGGCATCGGTAGGATTGATGGTCTTGCGGATATCGTCGGCGGAGATCACCGCGTAATCAAACTTGATCTTGATATTTTGCTTGCGGTAGCTGTCGCGCACCTCGGCATCGCCCACGGATACGCCGGCCGTAATCAGCGACTGCAAACGCTCGATAATAATGCCCTGCCGGAGTTCATTTTCAAAGTCAGTGACCGACATTTGGGCCTGGGTGGCGATGATGTTCTTGTACTTGTCCTCGCCAATAAACACGCCCTTGGGGTAGAAGACTTCGCCCAACTGGCCCTCGTGCAGATGCTGAACCACATCATCGTCCGAGGCGCTGATGCCCAGCTTGGCCGCTTCAAGCAGCATGATCTGCTGCTGCACCAGTTGCTGGCCGACGCGCGGCTCGAACATCTGGATAATCATTGGATTGTCGGCGTACTGGGGATTCTGCCGCATCAACTGCTGGCGCGTCATGCGGTCCACCTTGGTCTGGGTGATGGTTGCGCCGGAGGAGAAGAACTTGCTGTACCAGTGCGGGTAGATCACCGCATAGGTGTCCTGCGCATTGGCGCTCACTCCACTGATGAAGCTGGGAATCAGGTAGACCACCATGCCCACCGAAACGGCGGCAATGATGACAATGAAGATCGCTTTGGCGACGCGGCTGTCTTTTGCTTGCAGGAAACGAATCATGAGCTTAGTTGAACCTTCTACTCTCTGTGCGCAAAGATGGGAACCGACTCCAAAAACGCACAGGGCGCTGGGGGTATAGCTCTTCCACTAAAAGCGCAATTCTCGCTTGACGCGATTCTCTGACATTATAGACGAGAGGGAGCTATTCCGGCCTGTGCGGCTCGCATCCCCCTGCCCGCCGTTGCAGCCCGCTTCCGGAATCCAGAAGAAAATGTTCGAGCGTTACACGGAAAAGGCGAGGCGCGTCCTGTTTTTCGCTCGATACGAGGCCACCCGGTACGCCTCGCCGGTGATTGAAACCGAACACCTGCTGCTCGGCCTGTTGCGCGAGACAAAGGCGCTCTTTGAGTATTTTTTGACCGCCAATGCCACCGAGGACTCCTTCCGCAAGCAGATCGGGGGAGATCTCGATGCCGGCAAGCGAACCGTGGCCGACATGAACCCCCCGCTCAGCGATGAGTGCAAGCGGGTGCTGGCCTATGCCGAGAGCGAAGCCGACCGCATGGAGCACAAACTGGTGGCCCCGGAACATCTCTTTCTGGGGCTGCTCTGCGAGGAGAGCTGTGTTGCCGCGCGGATGCTCAAAACCCGAGGCGCGGATATAGAGCGCATTCGCGAGGAGATGACGATCTCTGCGCACGCCGCGCAGCCCCTTGAGCGCAAGGCGGCAGAGGCGCTCCGCAGGCAGGCCGCTCCAAAGGCCGGCGACGCGACGCAGATTATTACCGGACCGTTGCGCATTGACCTCTACAAACTGCACAGCCAGAAGCCGCAGGGCAAGCGGATGCGGCTCTTTCTCTGGCGCTGCTTCCAGTTTCCATTCTTTGTACACGCGCCTCAGATGCTCGGTCCGCTGAGGGTCTTGCTGCTGCGTATCTTCGGCGCAAAGATTGGACCCGCCTGCCGCGTCAGCAATGGCGTCAATATCCTCATGCCCTGGAATCTGACCCTGGGTGAACGCTCCGTCATCGGCTGCAATACAGAGATTCACAACCTGGCCTCGGTCGAGATCGGCGACCACGTTGTCCTCTCTGAGTACAACTATTTATGCACTTCAACTCACGATTACACCCACCCCTACTTCCCCGTGCAATCCCTGCCGATTTTGATTGACTCGCAAGTCTGGGTCGCGGCGGGCTGTTTTATCGGTCCCGGCATTACGATCAGCGAGGGTGCGGTCATCGGAGCGTGTTCGGTGGTGACCAAAGCCATGCCTGCCTGGATGGTCTGCGCCGGGAATCCGTGCAAGCCGCTCAAGCAGCGGATCATTCGCACTGTGTAGCAGACCGATTTTCGCTGCAAATTGCGGGGTCAATATACTTGACTTACTGCTTTCTTTGGAGCCGATACCCAGAATGGATGTCAGACAGACGTTGCTCGAGCTTGAACAGCGCTTACTCACCGATGCGATGCGCCACGATGTCCAGGAGATGTCCTCGCTCCTTGCCGATGAATTTCGTGAGTTCGGCAGTTCCGGCCGGGCGTTTTCAAAGACAGAGATCATCGATCTTTTGCGATCAGAGGAGTCTTCGGTAGGTCGTTCACTGAAGAGCTTTGAGGCCTATCCCGTTTCAGAGCAGGCCGTCCTGGTCACTTTTCTAGCTGTAAGAGAAGTTGCAGGATCTCCGCCGATTGAGTCACTCAGAAGTTCGCTTTGGGTACGCCGGGATGGACGCTGGCAACTGCTTTTTCACCAGGGCACCACAGTCCCTCGTTATAGCGGTTCTCCAATTGGTATAGAGCGGAGTTGATGCTCTAGAGTGGCGTTTTCCTTGAGAAAAGCCACCTTGCACAATTTCAATCACTCCACGGAAATTGGAGAACCGCTCTAGTTCCAATATCTCTCGCAATCAAGGTGGATGTTGTTGCCCAAAAACCAACGGGCATCCCGGTTGCCCGGGATGCCCGCAAAGAACCAAAACAACGCATTGCGCATTTTCTTAGCGCCAGTAAGAATACCCGCCTGCTACGTAATAGGGCCGGTAGTAAACCGGCGCGTAGGCGTAGGGATACGGGTAAGGGGAGCCGTACGGACCATAATATCCGCGGCGGTAGAGATTCGGTCCGCCAGGATAAAGTCCCTGTGCTAGCCGCGCCGCCTCCTGCTTATCTACTGGAGTAACGGTCAGCGGAGTTGAGAGATGGAACTCAACCAGTGCCTCGGCGGGAATCCAGGCCCGCGCGCCCGGCGAAGCGGCTGAGGCAGCAGTGCCGGCGGCAACGCCCGCGCCTGCGCCAACCGCACAGCCCATGCCACGACCGGCTGCGCAGCCAATGATGGTGCCGATAATGCCACCGCCAATCGCGCTGCCCACCGTCTGGCCAGCCTTATTCGGAGCCTTCACCTTGAACTGGTCGCTCTCCAGCGGATAGCTCTGCCCGCCGAGGTCGAGCGAGGTGAGCTTCAGAGCCAGCTCCGAGCTTCCCGCCAGAGCGCCGGCCTTCTTCACTTCGGTCACAACGCCGTGCACCGTCGCGCCGCGCGGAATCGCCAGCACTCCACCGGAAGCCACATCTTCGATCACCGTGAACTGCACCGGCGTACCGTCCTTGGCCCGCTTGCTGTCAACAAATTCGCTGGTGCGAAGGCGCAGCAGCGTTCCCTGCGCTACCGTGACCGGACCCGTAGGATCAGCATACTTCTGCACCTTTGGCCGGACTGCGGCATACTCGGGACGGGCACCCGGAGGCGGTGGGGGCGGAGGCGGCATGGAGCCTTGAGCTTGCATCGATGGAGCCGGATCGGGCGAAGCCGAAGGCGCTGGGGCCTGCGCCGGATAGGGCGCTGCACCCGGATCGGGAGCCGGACCGGAGGCCGACTGCGGCTGTGCATTGTCAGCGGCAGGCGCGGGGTCTGGAGCCGGAGCCGGTTGTGCGGCGTCCTCCGCGGCCTGCGCATCCTGCGGGTTGCCGACCTTCAGATTGTTGTTGACCTTGGTTACACCCGCCACCCGGCCGGCAATTGCTTCTGCCAGCTCCCTGGAAGCTTCATTGGATACCGTTCCAGAGAGCGTGACCTCGCTCTGAATTGTCGCGGCGGTAATGAGATCCTGCTTGAGCGCGTTCGAGGCGTCGAGGTCGTGCACTACGTCCATTTCGATCTGCCCGTCTGTCCGCTGGGCTGAAGCCGGGGCCGCATCCTGAGCCAACGCAATGGTGCTGCTGAGTGCAATCACCGCAGCCCAGGCCAAAGCCTGGGGCAAAAACTTTCCGATAAACTTGTTTTTCATGATCTTTCCTCCGACTGAGGTTTGCTCCTGCTCTCGCCGCCGGTTAGCCCGCTCTATCTGTGCGGTTTCAATCCATTAGACGGCATCCTGCGAAAGCTGTCACTTGTGCTGACACTGTTCCGAGAAAAAAGTTCCGTTCAGGGTGAAAATTCTCCCCATCCGGGGCCGAAACCGGAGCTTGACCGGAGGCATCAAAAGCTGCGGAGGTATCAAATGGCCGAGCGGCTGAACTACGCCAAGGCATTCCCAGAAGGAGTTCACGCTCTGCGCGGCGTGGAAAAGGCAATCCGCGAGAGCGGGCTGGAACCTGCGCTCCTGGAACTCATCAAAACCCGGGCATCGCAGTTGAATGGCTGCGCTTACTGCCTGGATATGCACACCAAGGATGCCCGATCCGAGGGAGAAACCGAACAACGGCTCTACGCGCTGAATGCCTGGCGCGAAGCTCCGTTTTACACCCAGCGCGAACGGGCGGCACTGGCCTGGACCGAGGCCATTACCAACATCCAGCAGGGCCACGCCAGCGACTCTGCCTACGAAGAGGCGCGCACCGAATTCGACGAGGCCGAAATTGTTCGCCTGACGCTGGCCATTGCCCAGATCAACACCTGGAACCGGATCGCCATTGCCTTCCGCGTCGAGCCGGGCAACTATCAGCCCGCGGCGCACAAGGAAAGCTGATCCTATACTCCCAAACTGCGCTGGCGCGCAATCCAGCCCACAAGAAACAGGGATCAGCCCCTAAATCGGAACTGATCCCTGTCTACTGTTCACTGCCTACTGTCCACTGTGCTTACACCAGCGCCGATTCCACAGCCGCAGCCAGTGTCTTCAACCCCGCCGCAACATCTGTTCCTAGATGCACCCGCAGCGCGCGGCGTCCACGCGACTCCAGCACTGCCAAGTCACCGGCTGCCTGAGCGGTGATCACCACGCCGAAGCTGTACTTCTGCCCCGGAATCGCCACATCCACCGCGTGGTCCGCGGTAATCTGCAAGAATACGCCAGTGTTCGGCCCGCCCTTGTAATCCTGCCCTGTGGAGTGCAGGAAGCGCGGCCCGAAGCCCAGGCAGGTGGCAACCTGCTTGGCGTCACGCACCTTGTGCCGCAACCCCTGAATCACCGCTTCGTGCTCGGCAAACATGGGCAGAAACGCCAGCGCGGCAAAGTAGTCGTCCGTATGAATCTGCCTGAGATGCGCGTTGAGAATCCCGGCCAGTGTCAGGTCAGGCGCGGCGGCTTTCAGTGTGGCTGCGTAGGCATCAGTCGCGTAGAGCTTCACGCCCGCATCTTCCAGGAACGCCGTCCGCTCCGGCAGCTTGCCTGTCTCTTCATACGCCGAGGTCAGCGCGCGGGTCTCGATCTTGGCCGACTCCACATCCGGCTGGTTGAAGGGATTGATACCCATCACCGAGCCGGCTACAGCCGTCGCAATCTCCCAGGCAAAAAACTGCCCGAAGATCTCGTAGAGGCCGTCAATCTCAATGTGAACCACCGGATGCCCGGCAGTCTCCAGAGCGGCAACCCCGGCATCCTGCGAGCTATCCTTTGTGCCCTTCAGGCGAACGTAGGCGAAGATACGATCCTGTCCGTACATTGCAGGCGCGGCCAGCTTCTCGCGGTCAACCGGCGTGATGCCCTTGCCCAGCTTGCCGGTCGATTCGGCAATCAGTTGCTCAAGCCAGGCGCCCAGGTCGTGAATCTCCGGCGAGGTAAAGACGGTGATTTTGTTCTGCCCGGCATTGTGCGCTGTGCCCAGAAGCAAGCCGAGCTGCACGGCAAAATTCTCCGCTACGGGCAGCTTTGCCGCAGCGACAGCCTCAGCCGCCTCGGCCAGCAGTTTTTCAACATCGAGGCCCGCAACCGCGGCCACCACCGCGCCAAAGTTCGAGAGCGCGGAGAAGCGTCCGCCAATCGTCGGGTCGCCATAAAAGATGTGGCGGAAGCCATCAGCCTTGGCCACCTGCTCCATCTTCGAGCCGGGGTCGGTAATCGCGATAAAGTGGCTGCCAGCCTTCTCCGCGCCGACGGCCTGCTTCATCTCCTCGTAAAAATACTGCTTCAAAACATTCGGCTCCAGCGTTGAGCCGGATTTGCTGGCCACGACGACCAGCGTTTCGGTCAGGTTGACCTTGTCGCGAGCGGCTTTTACCTGCGCCGGGTCAGTCGAGTCCACGATGTGCAGGGCAGGGAAGCCGGGTTGCTCGCCGAAGGTAAGCGAAAGCACCTCGGGACAGAGGCTCGATCCGCCCATGCCCACCAGCAGCGCATGCTCAAATCCCGCAGCCTTGACCTCTGCAGAAAGCGCAGAAAGGGCTGGGAGATCCTTCTGCTGGCGCTCGACAATGTCGATCCAGCCCATCCACTTCTCTTCGCCATCCGAGGCCCAGAGCGTGGGGTCTTTTTTCCAGAAGCGTGCAACTTTGTTGTGTTGCAGCCAGTCGGCGGAAGCCTGATCAACGGCTCCGCGAAGATTCTGAGGGAGTGCGAATCGATAGCTCATATCGTTATTGATTTTGCCTTAAAAAACCGGAAATCGGAAATGGCGGCGGACACAAGCGCCATGAATTCTTCATAAAACAGCAAAGCCCCGCTCTTTCGGGCAGGGGATAGGCTCGGGGGCGAGGCCCTTGAGATTGGGAAGAAAAATCTGGCTCAGTCTACCGGAAGTCGCTCCCGGTAGCGGAAGAGCATCAGGATCAGGTGGCGGGCATCCCAGTAGCGGGGCGCGAACCGCTTGGGGTTGGATATGCTCCTGAACATCCAACCCAGTCCCAGCGTGTCTGCCCAGACCGGGATTCTACACTGCTCGCCGGAGAGAAAAGCTATGGCCGCTCCGATGCAGTGAATTGCCGGCGTGTAGCTCAGATTCTGCTTGAGATACAATCCCAGCCGCTCCTGCGTTCCGCCGCCGAGGCCCAGCACTACATGGCGCGGGCGCTGTTCGTTCAACCGGCGCAGCAGTTCCTGATCTTCAATCTCCGCTCCGTAGAGCGGAGCCTGATAGACATTTTCCTCGAAGACGGCGACCCCGTGTTGGTTCAGCCAACACATATTGCAGCGAACCGCCTGCTTGGTGGGCATCACCCAGAAGCTTGCGCCGGCCTTGTAGAAATCCGCCTGCGCAATCAGCTTGCGCAGGTACTTCAGGCCCGAGAGCTTGGGGATACGATCCCATTCAAGCAGATTCCACAAAACCACCATCAGAGCGCTGTCGGCAATGGCAAAATCGGCGCCCAGCAGAGCGGCTCGATATTTCTCGTCGTAGGGTAGATTTTTCAAGGCAGGAGCTGCCGGGACCACGACCAGTCCCCCGGACAGGGAGACCTGATCAATAGCTTCCTGAGCGTTGCCCACCAGGAAACGAATACCAAGGATTTTCTGAAAGCGAACCAATTGATCCATCTCTTGCTCTCCGGCAATCTGTGTGCACTCTGAAGTGACCCTCGCCAGCAAAGCGGTATCAACGCTTCTAGCGTTCAGAGTTGCGATGAAAGACATCTAGCGCCGTCTGCTGTTGCAGACAGTGGAATCATTTCCTGAATTCAGACGTACGGGGAAATGGGAAATGGCCGAAAAGCACCTGAATGACTCGTGCCCGCCGGTCAGCAATGCTGTAGCTCAGGCAAAGAGGGGAATTCCACGGCTTCCACCGCTGCTTTGTCTGTCGAACGTGGGATCGCTCCTGAAGGCCGATCCTCGTAATATTTCTGCCCTGCTTGTCGGTCTTACGTCGATCACACTCTGAATCGGCTCCAACAAGTGTAGTGGTATTGACGCGTATTTCGTTACGGAGTTGCAGCAAAAACCTCTCACTCTGCCCAATGTCGCAGATAGTGGGAGCATTTCCTGAATACGGACGTATGGGGAAATGGCCGAAAAGCACACGACTGATTCGTGCCCGCCGGTCAGCAATGCTTCAACTCAGGCAGCGGGAGGAACTCCGTGGCTTCCGCCGCGGCTTTGCCTGTCGAACGCGGGATCGCTCCTGAAGGCCGATCCTCGTGGTATTTCTGCCGTGCTTGCCGGTTGCTACTTCGATGACACCCCAGCCAGCATCTGTTCCTCAATCCAGGCCAGAGTTTTGGCCATTCCGTCCCGCAAGCGGATCGAGGGTTCCCATCCTAAATACTTGTGAATGAGTGTGTTATCGCTGTTTCTCCCGTTCACACCCTTGGGCGCGCTCAGGTTGTAGCGCCGCTCCAGCCGGATGCCAACAAGATCTTCAACGATACCTACAAGCTGGTTGATGGTGACCAGTTCGCTGGAGCCGAGATTGATAGGTTCAAGAATGCCGCTGTTGAAAATATCGATCACGCCTTTGGTGCAATCGTCAATGTACATGAAGCTGCGCGTCTGGTGGCCGTCGCCCCAGATTTCGATCTCATGCTTTCCGCTGATCTTGGCTTCAAGAACCTTGCGGCAGACCGCTGCCGGGGCTTTTTCGCGTCCGCCGGTCCATGTACCCAAGGGACCATAAACATTGTGGAAACGTGCCACGCGGGTTTCCAGGCCGAAATCCTCGCGGAAGTGCCTGCACATGCGTTCGCTGAAGAGTTTTTCCCATCCGTAGCCGTCTTCGGGCTGGGCAGGGTAGGCATCCTCTTCCTTGAGCGCAATCACATCCTCGTTACGCTGCTTGTCGGCGTTGTAAACGCAGGCCGAAGAGGAGTAGAAGAAGCGCTTTACGCCGGCATCCTTGGCGGCCATCAGCATATGGGTGTTGGTCAGGACACTCAACATGCATAGCGCCTTGTTGTTCTCGATAAAGCCCATGCCGCCCATATCAGCGGCAAGCTGAAATACGGCATCGATGCCCTGGGCAGCCCGGTTACAGTTCTCACGCAGTTGCAGATCGAGCACGAGGTTCTCGGCCTTCGGATTCTGCTGGTACCACTCATGGTGTGGCTTAATATCGACGGCGCGCACGCTGGCCGCGCCTTCGGCAAAAAGCGAATTCACCAGATGGCCACCGATAAAGCCGCCGGCTCCGCAAACCAGAATCTGTTTTCCCCGGATCTGCATCTTGCGCATGTTCCTCGAAAGTATACGTTTGAGCCAAAGCGGCAACGCCGAATGCAAGCCAACCAGCCAATCGTGCCTGATATGAGTGCGCTTGCAAGAAAAGAGAACTGCCCGCTTGGAATCCAGTAGCAATTATTTCACGAGTTCCAATGCGAGGGACCGTTGTGAGGGGACACTCGGGTACCGTAGAACGCGTCTCAAGTGTATCTTACAGTTCCTTGTTTTCGACAGAATTAGTTTTCAACGCGCAGTTGCTGAACTTGGGAACCGGGCAGCCGTCGTCGTGCCAGCGCGAATCCAGGGGTAGAGTGTCCTGTTGAATTTCGTGCAAGATTGCCGCTCTCTGAGGGCGGCGTCAACTCGAGAGACGCATTCTCGGGATACACCATCCCTGGTTTCGCGTTAGGCTGGGTGCAGCAGGGCGGCTTCCATAGCTGTTCTGCGATCGATGCAAAACGAAGCCACAAATGCCAAGAGGCTTCTTCTAGAGGAAAAAGCCTCTTGGCGCGATGCTAGAACCATCACGGAAGCTGGAGAACAGCTCTAGTACTGTATTCCGCGATGGCCGAATTTATACGTCACTCCGAGCGTAATTCCCTGAGGATCAAGGGTTTGTGCCCCCTGAAACATATGTGGCCAGAACTGATATTCGTAGTCGCCGCGCGCCCAGAGGTGCCCAGCCAGGTGATAGTCCAACCCGCCGCCCGCCGTGAAAATTGTCCGGGTATCATGCTTGTAGAATGGGTTCGGGCTGTCAAAATCGATACTGCCATAACCGATCAGGAATTTGCCGTAGGGGCGAACGTTGCGGTAGTGGTGCACGGTGTAGATCGCGCCCCCGCCGTAAGAGTCCTGGCGCATGCGTGGAATGCTCGCCGGCTTTCCGTAGTCGATTGCGTGGCCCGTCAGCTCAATGCCCAGCCCATCCAAAGACCGCGGCATATGGCCCAGGTTCCAGTCAATCCACACCGTCGGCCCTTCCATGCGCCGGAAGTGGCCCCAATCCAGGTCCATCATCGTCGCGCCACCGCCCACCGAAAGCGGCAATGATCCTTCACTTGTGGCAGCAGGAGCTACCTGAGCGAACGCGGGAACTGAGACACAAATCAAAAAAACTGCAAAGAAGATCTTCAAGCGCATTCAACGTCTCCTTAAAGTGCTGACCACGCCCCCCGGAGGCATATCCCTAGGCGGCAGTTTACATGGGCCAGACAGGTTTGCAAAATCCAGGCCAGTCAAATCCTTTGGTCTCCCGAGTTTCCCCAGGATCAGGAACCTGCGGTTCCGGCTTTCCTGCTTTGATCTGGCGACGTGTTAATTCCATTCTCCACCATTCCGGCGATTTTGTGCAGTAGCAAATTTGCCACTGCATACCGTGCGTTACCACCAGTTTGGAGCGATTCGAATCAGTTCCAGCCCTCCGGCATCTTCGATGTCAAACGCAGGTGAGGCGAAAGGAATAGCAGCAATCCCTCGCGCAGGTAATTCAACCGCATCGAAACCAGCTCCCTTGATGTGCGCACTCCCCTCCGCCGCAAACAGGTATGCCAGCCCCTGCGAGCCCAGCGAACTGCTTGAGCGGCTTCCATTTACTGGAACCCGCTCGACACGAAAATGTTCCGCATCCACCAGAATTGTCCGGTCATCTTCTGCCACCGGCGCAACCTTGCCTGCCCGCGTCACCAGCCGGGTCGCCTCCAGAGATTTTTCAATGTGCAGCTCACGGGGCCGTCCGTAGTCGTACATGCGGTAGGTCAGATCGCAATTTTGTTGCGTTTCAAGCAGTACAGAACCCGGCCAGATCGCATGAACCGTCCCTGCATCCACAAAAATCATCTCTCCGGCGGCCACATCCAGCATCTTGAGACTCTCTTCCAGCGTACCGTTGTGAATCCCTTCCTTGATTTTTTCCAGCGTCACGCCCGGCTTCAACCCGCAGGCCACCTGCGCCCCCGGCTCCGCCGCAACCACGTACCAGCACTCGGTTTTGCCCTGAGGCTGGCCATACTTCTGCGCCAGCCGGTCATCGGGATGCACCTGCACGCTCAGCTTGTCCTTGGCAAAAATCATCTTGATCAGCAGCGGTGAATCGCTGCGCGAGGCGGACTTTCCCAGCATCTCTACGGGAAAATCAGCGAATAACTTCGCCAGCGTTTTTCCGGTTTGCGGCCCCGTCGCAACCCGGCAATCGTCTCCTGTCAGCCAGACTTCGCCAATCGGATCACCGCCCCAGCGACCAGGACCCGTCGCTGGGGACCCCGGATCGCCCGTCTCCACCACCCGGTCATACCAGGGGCGCAGATCCCGCGATCCCCACACCCGCGTCACAAACTCCGGCTCAATCCGAAACGGAGCCAGCACGCTCTCTTTCACTACCTCCTCTTCGCTCAATCCGTCTCCATTGCGGCATTGTCCTTCCGCCGCCATCTCCCGCTCGTTATCACCCGCGCCCCCAGCGGCGGCTGGTTATACTCGTAAATCCAGCATTCCACGCTGCCGCCCGATTCCAGCTCTACCCGCTGCCGCACCCGCACAAACAGGCTCTCCCCCAAATTGCCCGGATAAAAACCTTCGTACTGGTCCATCCGGCTCAACACCGCCGCGTCTGCAGGCAGCTCAAAAACCGTCCCCAAAATCCGCTGCTCCGCTTCCAGGTCAATCACCGCTCCCGGATACTCGCCCAGATCGTAGAGCCGCCCAGGCAAACTTCCTTCGTCCACTGTGCGTAGCCCTTGCACCGCCGGCCGAATCTCTTCCGGCGCATCCGCAGGCCGCAATGTCCCGTACAGGAAGAGATACTCGCTCATCGGGAAACTCAATCACTCCGGTCAAACCCAAGAATAGTGAGATATTGCAAGCTCTTCTCACTTTAACAAACAGGCACTTTTCAGCCGCGCCTCCACAGATGCTGTCACCCCGAGCGGGGCCGAAGAACCTGCATTTTCTCCGAAAAATTGCCCCGCCCCACCCCCACCAGATAGCCTAGTAGCTGTCTCAATCAGCCGGAATCCTCCGTGCCCCGAACCAAGCGGCTGCCCGCCCAAAGAGTTGCAATTCAGGAGTGAAGCGCAAGACTATGACCAATCCCGTTTCCATCTGTGTTATTGGTTCCGGCTATGTCGGACTCGTTGCCTCCGTTTGTTTTGCCGAGATGGGCCACAGCGTCACCTGCGTCGATAACGATGCCGCGAAGGTCGCCACCCTCCAAGCCGGCGGCGTGCCTATCTACGAAGACCACCTCCCCGAGCTGCTCACGCGGCATCTCAACAAAGGAGTCGAGTTCACCACTGACCTCGCCCGCGCCGTTACCAGCTCCGAGGCCGTCTTCATCGCCGTCGGCACTCCGCAGGGCGACACCGGCGCAGCCGATCTCTCCTACGTCGAGGCCGTCGTCTCCGAGATCGCCCGCGCGGTCACCAGCTATAAAGTCATCGTCGAAAAAAGCACCGTGCCTGTTTACACCAATGAGTGGATCAGCCGCGTCCTCCATCGCCACGGTGTCGAGCCGTCCAGCTTCGATGTCGTCTCCAATCCCGAGTTTCTCCGCGAAGGCACCGCGATCACCGACTTTTTGCACCCAGACCGCATCGTCGTCGGAGCCAATACCGAGCGCGCCGCCGAGGTCCTCCAGCGCATCTACGCGCCGCTCACTAGCGGCAGCTACTACCAACAGGCAGGCGCGCTTCCGGGCGATTGCTCGGCGCAGCATCCGGCAAAGTTGCTTGTAACTTCAGCGCAGAGTTCGGAGATTATCAAGCACGCATCCAATGCTTTTCTTGCGTTGAAGATCTCCTTTATCAACGCCGTCGCGAACCTCGCTGAAAGCGTGGATGCCGACATTGAAGACATCGCCGCAGGCATGGGACTCGACAGCCGCATCGGACCCAAATTCCTGCGCGCCGGTCTCGGCTACGGTGGGTCGTGCTTCCCCAAAGACGTGGCCGCATTCCACTGGGTCGCTCAGCAGCAGGGTGTCGATTTCCAACTCCTCGAAGAGGTTCGCAAGATCAACGAGACTCAGAAGGAGATATTCTTCAACAAGGTTCGCGCCGCTCTCTGGACCCTTCGCGGCAAGCGGCTCGCGGCCCTGGGCCTAGCCTTCAAGGGAGACACCGACGACATCCGCGAATCCCCGGCCATCGACATCGTGAAGAAGCTCCTCGAATCCGGCGCATCCATCTCCGCCTACGACCCCGCGGGCATGGAGCGCGCCCAGGCCATCCTGCCGCCCTCGGCCAAGCTCACTTATGCCGCAGATGCTTACGAGGCCGCCAAAGACGCCGATGCAGTGCTGATTTTGACTGACTGGAAGGAGTTCGCCCAGCTCGATCTCGTCCGCCTCAATCAGGCGCTCAAGTTCCCCATCGTTATCGACGGCCGCAATCTCTACAAGCCCCGCGAGATGCAGGAGCGCGGCTTCACATATGTCAGCGTAGGCCGGCCAGCGAGTTATCAGGCGCAGCAAGGCAAGCCGCGGAAGCTGGGGCTCTCATAGGCAAGCGACATCACCAATAGTGCTATCCTCCAAGGGAAGACGATGAGCAGTTTTTTCACCCTCGGCCACTCCAACCACGAGATCGAAACCTGGCTGTCGCTCGTTCGCCAGCACGGGATCGAAGTAGTCGTGGATACCCGCAGTTCTCCGTATTCCAAATATGTTCCGCAGTTTGACAGGGAACTGATGCAGCGTTCGCTGGAAGCAGCCGGGGTTCGCTATCTTTTTCTCGGCGCGGAACTGGGTGGTCGTCCTGCCAACCTTGAGTATTACGACGCAACGGGCCGTGTGCTCTACAGCCGCCTTTGCGGTGACGCCCGCTTTCAAGCAGCGATTGCGCGGCTGGAAACCGGCATGGAAAAATTCCGAATCGCGCTGGTTTGCGGCGAAGAGGACCCCGCCCACTGCCACCGCCGCCTGCTCATTGGCCGTGTCCTCGCCGAGCGTGGCCATGTTATGCAGCACATCCGCGGCGATGGTCGCCTGGAGACAGATGAAGCCGTTGCCTACGAGGCAGCAAAGCCGCTGATCGATACACAGCCAGCGCTTTTTGCGGAGCTCGACGAGGACCAATGGAGATCTACAGCATCGGTTTTACCCAAAAAAACGCCAGCCAGTTCTTCGGCACACTGAAGACGAACGGCATCGAGCGCCTGCTCGATGTGCGGCTGAATAACACCTCGCAGCTTGCCGGATTCGCCAAGCAGGCAGACCTCGCTTATTTTCTGAGCGAGATATGTGGTGCGGAGTACGAACACGAGCCGCTGCTGGCTCCAACCCAGGAGATGCTGGACACTTATAAAAAGAAAAAAGGCGATTGGGATGTTTATACCGAGGCCTATCTCGATCTTATCCGTTCGCGCAAAGTCGAATCAGCGCTCTCCAAAGAGAGTTTCCTGAAAAAAACAGTTCTATTATGCAGTGAAGCTACCGCCGAGCATTGCCACCGCAGGCTGGCGCTGGAGTATTTACAGCAATACTGGGAAGGTGTAACAATCCGTCATCTTTAATTCCATTGCCGGAGGCAGTTCGAACTCCATGACTCTCGACCGGATTGTCTGCCTCGCTAACTCCTACAAGCACGACCATCGCTGCGTCGCTAGAATAAGTCTCATTACAAAGAAGTGGGTCAGGCTCGTGGGCAGAAAGATTCCCGGTTGCCTCACCGTGCAGGAGACCTGCTACCCGGATGGAAAGCAGGCGGCGCTTCTCGATGTCTTTGAGGTGGAACTCGGAGAACCGTGCGGCTCCAACTGCCACCCTGAAGATGTTTTTGTGACGGGCAAAACCTGGCGGTTTTTGCGGCGCTGCGATGAGCCGCGGGACACGAAGTTTTTTAATGAATATGTAGATAAAGAGCCGGTTGTTTTGGGCGGCTACAGCGACAGAGTTGCTGTGCAGCGACTTGAGCAAAAGCCAATCAGCAACTCACTCGGACTCATAGATCCGGAAGATCTTTGGTGGTGGGTTCGCGAAGGGAGCGGTAAGCGCAGGAACCGCGCCGTCTTCCGTCTCGGTCAAGCAAGCCGCATTCGCTATGATTTGGCTGTGACTGATCCCAAATGGCTTGAACAGCTCAATCTGTTGCCCGCTGGTATCTATCCGCACGCACTTATCATGGGCGGCAAGCCCGCCAGGACCGTCCTCACCGCAAGTCTGAGCGAACCATTCGAAGGCTTCCATTACAAACTTGTGGCTGCGGTTGTGTGTTTACCGTCGAAACAGTGACGGCTGGCCGCCCACCCGTAAACCGCGAAAACGGATCTTTTACAATCAATACAACTGAGATGAAGACCGCAGTCAGCATCGTGCAGGGAGACATCACCGAGCGGATCGTCGACGCAATCGTCAACGCCGCGAACTCGACGCTTCTTGGCGGAGGCGGCGTGGATGGTGCGATTCACCAAGCTGCCGGTCCGGAGCTTCTGGCGGAATGCAGAACCCTGCACGGCTGCGAGACCGGCCAGGCCAAAATCACCAAAGCCTACGGCATCCAGCAAGCAGAATATATTGTCCATACCGTCGGCCCGATCTACGGCCGGGAGAGCGGACGCGAAGCCGATCTGCTGGCAAGCTGCTACACGCGGAGCCTGCAACTCGCCGCCGATCACGGCTGCAAATCCATCGCTTTTCCATCCATCTCAACCGGCGCTTACGGCTATCCAATCCTCGACGCCAGCCGCATCGCGCTCAGTGCCATCCGCGATTTCGTCGCAGCAAACCACGGCAGTTTTGAACTCATTGAGATCGCAACCTTTTCCCATGGCGACTATCGAATCTACCAGCGCGCCTACAGCGAGATCTTTGCCGCTCCCGAGGGCCTCATAGGTTAGAGCCTTCTCATTCTCATCGCGTGGGTTGAGGTCAAAGCCTTTCGCCCGTATGATTGAGAGAGACCTCGAACCCCTCCTCGAATCGGGTCCATTGGAGCTCGAAAAGTTGAAGATGCGCGTATTGGTTACCGGCGCTGCCGGATTCCTTGGTTCCCATTTGACGGACCGGCTGCTGGGCGAAGGCCACACCGTTGTCGGCGTCGATAACCTCTCCACCGGCGACGCGGAAAATCTCGACCATCTGGCTCATCAGCCCCGCTTCACCTTTGAGCTGCTCGATATCTGCAAACCGTTCGATCCGGGGCGGGTGGATTACGTCTTCAATATGGCTTCGCCGGCCAGCCCTCCAGAGTACCTGCGCCTTGCCATTGAAACGCTGCGCGTCGGCTCGGTAGGCACGGAAAACACTCTCGAAATCGCATATAAATACAACGCCGGCTTCCTCCATGCCTCTACGTCGGAGTGCTACGGCGATCCGCTGGAACACCCGCAGACTGAAGCCTACTGGGGCCATGTGAACCCGGTGGGTCCGCGCTCGGTTTATGACGAGGCCAAGCGCTATGCCGAGGCGCTGGTGATGGCGTATCATCGCTCACGCGGCGTCAATACCCACTTGGTGCGCATCTTCAATACCTATGGACCTAGGCTGCACCCCAGCGATGGCCGTGTGATCTCGAACTTCCTGATGCAGGCTCTGCGCGGCGAACCGTTGACCATCTACGGCAGCGGCAGCCAGACCAGGAGCTTCTGTTATGTTGACGACCTGATTGAGGGGATTCTGCGTCTTTCACGCAGCGAGGAGCATCTGCCAGTCAACATTGGCAACCCCAGCGAGTTCACGATTCTGGAGTGCGCTCAAGCCGTTCTGGCAGCTACCGGATCGAAGAGCGAATTGCGCTATGAGCCGCTGCCGCAAGACGACCCCACGCGCCGCTGCCCGGATATTACCAAGGCCCGTGAAGTGCTGGGCTGGGAGCCGAAGATCAGCCTTGCCGAGGGCCTGGAGAAATCCCTCGAATTCTTCCGCCCCAAGGCGACTGTCGGGGCGTAAGAGTCCGCCTATTATTCATCGCTTCGTTTGCCCACAGCGCCCTGACCTGTATACAGTTCAGGGGATGATGAAAAAGCTGGCGGTATTGGCGGTTGCTCTAGTGCTCGTTCATCCTGCTCTGGCTGTCAAGCGGGTAACGGTTGCGCAGATTGAGCAAACTTTAGCCGCTGCCAACGCTACTCACCGCGCCGATGCTGAGCTGGCGCGTCAACTGGGCGAACTGCAACTGACTGAGCGGTTGACCGACGCGACGCTGAACAAATTTGCTGCAACTGCTGGCCGACCAATCGGCTTTTCTGGACCCTCCGGCAAACGAGCTGCCTGCGACGGCGCCTCCCGATGCAGCGACGCAGCTCGAGATGCAGAATGCGGCGCGGAGCTACATGCTCCAGACTGTTTCTCATCAGGTAAATTTCTTCGTAACCCGAACCACCAACCGTTTTGATGACGGCCCGCAGGTGCAGGAGGTGGGCGGCTGGCCAGTACGCGCAGGGCTGCATTTAGTAGGAACTGCAACCCGCCAGGTTACATATCGTGACGGCGAGGAGGTTCAGGACACTCAGGCACAGACCGTCGCCGTGCCTGCGGCGCAGCAGGAGCAAGGGATGACAAGCTGGGGCGAGTTTGGCCCGGCGCTGGCCGTCATCCTTACCGACGCCGCTAAAGGACAGGTAACGTGGAGCCACTGGGAAGAGACCCCGGCTGGGCCGGCCGCCGTATTCCACTATTCAGTGCCGCGTGCTGCATCGCACTACGCCGTCACCTACTGCTGCATCGCAGCACCGACCGTTGCTCCGCGAAAGCTCGGAGGTAATGGCAACCGGGGACGCGGCGAGTCCTCACCTTTGGCGCAAGGGGATGCATCAAACCACACCTTCAGCGAGACGTCCGGTTATCACGGTTCATTGGCGATTGACCCAGCGACAGGTGCTGTTCTTCGCATCACGCTTGAGGCTGAGTTATCGTCCGGCGACCCGCTGCTGCGCGCCGCAACGGTGGTTGAGTACGGGCTGGTCACGGTCGGTGAGCGGCAGTTTTTCTCTCCTATTCGCAGCTTGGCTTTTTCAATGGAAGAACTACATGCCGGAGTCTCCGGCGGCAATACGATATTCGGCGCCAGTGATAGCCATGATGCAGCTTGGGCCAATACTTCTAGTCGTGTTGATCGAACTCCGATACTGCTTCTGAATGAGACCAGTTTTACCCAATATCACCGCCTGGGCACCACCGCACGTATTCTGGCGGTTGGAGCCATGCCAGGGCCGGTAAATTCTGCTTTGGCGAATCCGGAGTCTGCTTCGCCTGGCACCGCTTCCGCGGACACAGATTCCGTCGTCGCAAATGCAACTCTTTCAGCATTCACTTCGGGGATTGCGCCGAATCCGCTGGCAGTTGCTTCCGCATCGGCCTCCGAGCCGGTGATCTCGGAAATCAGCTTGACTGACGCCAACGGCCTGCCCGATCAGCAAGTCGCAAGCCTGCAAGAGCGACCGGGATTCAGTCTCAAAGTGACCTCGCGGCTGGTAGATGTTGGCCTGGTTGCCTATGACAAGAAAGGCCACCCGATCATTGACCTCAAGCAGGAAGAGGTCGAGGTCTATGACAATGGGCACAAGCAGGAAGTGCGCTTTTTTAGCCAGAGCGCGCCGCCGGTTGAGAATTCAGCGCCTCCGCGTCTGCTGCTGAATCCTCTCTGGGCCAGAGCTTCTCAAACCGCGCTTCAGACTCAGCCGCACCTGCCGCAGAAGCCGGCGCAACCATCCTGCTGATTGATGAAAGCCACATCGCCTGGGCCGACATGAGCAATGCCCGCCAGCAGTTGATCAAATTTCTCGGTTCTGTTACGCCCGGCGACCGAGTGGGCTTTTATACGATGAATGGTTTTGGGTTTCATGTATTGACGGAAGCGACATCTGACCATGCCGCATTGATTGCAAAGTTGCAAAAGTGGATGCCGACCGCGCAATCCGTTGCTCAAGCGCAGGACGAGGAGACGCGCAACCGCCAGCAGTTCAATGAGGTGCATAATGTTGCCGATCTCAACTCGGTGAACGGCAACCACATCGATGCGCCGGACTCGATGACGCCAGTCGATCCGCAGTTGCTCACTCTGGGCCGTAATCCGGCCCGTGCTTCGCTGATTATTCTTGCTGGTGTCGCCCGACATCTGGCTGTTCTTTCCGGCCATAAAAATCTGGTCTGGGTTTCGAGTGACAACGTCCTGGCGGACTGGCAGGATCAGACTGTTGGCATCGACAAGAACCCGCGTTCCATCGACAATTTCGCATTGCGCGCGCAAGAGGCGATGAATGAAGCCCACGCCGCCGTCTATCCCTTCGATGTTTCGCAGCTGGAAACCGCAGCCATCGGCGCCGATATTCAACACACCAATGTCGAGTTGACGCCGACGGCAGTAAAGGCCGCCAGCGCTTCGCCGAAGAACAACACCCCCGGCCGCATCTCCGCCGAGATGAGTCAGGACCTGCATCCGATTCAGGAACCGATTCGCCAGATTGCCGAGGCGACGGGAGGCCGCACGATTCGCCGCGCGGGCGACTTGGCCGCACAGCTAAACTCGATTGTTGGAGACGGCCATGCAACTTATCTGATTGGCTTTTATCCCGACCAGTCGGCCGACGGGCAGTATCACAACATCACTGTCAA
Source organism: uncultured Acidobacteriaceae bacterium (assembly GCA_963713645.1). Classification (GTDB taxonomy): domain Bacteria; phylum Acidobacteriota; class Terriglobia; order Terriglobales; family Acidobacteriaceae; genus Telmatobacter. The sequence continues at coordinate 96,970 of CAVQMQ010000041.1, forward strand.
ACTCATTGGCCATCGCGGAGTCACGCTGCGATACCGCACCGGCTATCTCTATGCCAAAGAGCCGGAGACGCTGAAGGAGCGCTTCCAGCAGGCAATCTGGCAGTCTGTCGATGTGAATGAGATTGCGGTGACTGCGAAGGCGCTCCCGCTGGTTCCTGGCGCAACCGTCCAACTGGAAATTGCTGCGAGCGACCTGAGCCTGGAGCAGCAGGGCGGGCGCTGGATGGACAGGCTCGATATCTTCTTCCTCGAACGCGACGATGCCGGCCTTCATGCGCAAGTGCAAGGGCAGACGCTCGGGCTGCGGCTGAAACCAGTGACCTACCAGAACCTGCTTCAGTCCGGCGTCCCATTCGAACGGTCTGTACAGCTCAAGCCGGGCGTTGCCTCGCTGCGCGTCGTGGTTGTCGACGAGAATTCAGGGCGCATGGGTTCGGTCACACTGCCGGCTACGGCGCTGGGCGCGGCCCAATGAGGGGAAATCCCTTAAACTAAGTTGAATGAAGAAAGGCCGCGCCAGCAGGACTGCCCTTCGCGTCGCCATCCGCCGCGCCGCGCATCAACTGAAAGATCATCCTCCGGTTCTGAACGATCCCATAGCCGTTCGCCTGATCGGCCCGGAGTACGCCAACGATATGCAGCGGGCGATGCACAAGGTGGGGCGGGATTTCCGCGCCTTTATGGCCGCGCGCAGCCGCTATACCGAAGACCACCTGGCCGAAGCGGTCGCCAACGGCGTGGCGCAATATGTTGTCCTGGGCGCGGGGCTGGACACCTTTGTCTGGCGCAATCCTTTTCCGGCGCTTCACGTCTTCGAAGTGGATTTTCCAGCTACGCAGGAGTGGAAGCGGGCGCTGCTGGACGAAGTGGGAATTTTGGGAGTGGACGAGCCGCCTCCTGCAAGGCTGACTTTTGTACCGCTGGACTTCGAGCACAAGGCGCTGGCCGCAGGCCTCGCCGATGCCGGATTCGACGGCCAGAAGACCGCTTTTTTCGGCTGGCTGGGAGTGGTTCCCTACCTTACGCTGGAAGCTTTTCGAGCTACGCTGAGCACAATTGCGCATCTGCCTGCCGGTTCAGGCGTCTGCTTTGATTACGCTCTGCATGCGGAGTCGTTGAGTCCTCTTGGGAAAAAGGCATTGGAAGGCCTGTCGCGGCGAGTTGCCTCTATCGGCGAACCTTTCCGGCTGTTTTTTTCTCCTGAGGAGATGGAGAAACAACTACACCAGGCCGGCTTCCAACGCGTGGAACAGGTGGATTACCGGCGGCTGAACGAGCTGTATTTCGAGGGTCGCGCCGATGGCTTGAAGCTCTCTCCGCTGGGGCTGGGAAAGCTGGTGACTGCGTGGGTGTGATGAGATTTTCCAGAAACTACCCCAGAAGCGGCAAAAACCGCTTCTGCTCTTCGTCGTAGCGCTCGATTCTGCCGCTGAGGATGTCGTAGTACCACCCATGAACGGTGAGCCGCCCTTCGGACACGGCTCGTGCCACCGAGGGCTGAGCGCGCAGGTTTTGCAACTGCGCCACCACGTTGCCGCGGATCAGCGAGGCCAGCTCGGCGTGTTCGCCGTCGGCGGGGTCGAGGGGTTGACGATGCGTGAAAGCGCCCTCTACATGGCTAAGCCAGCGCTTGGCTTTGGGCAGCTTATCGAGTCCTTGCCGGTCAAGCGCGGCCTTCAGCGCTCCGCAGTCTGAGTGGCCGCAGAGGATGGCGTCTTTCACCTTGAGCACCTCGACCGCGTACTCGATTGTGGCGGTCACCCCGTCCACATCGCCGCCGGTTACGGGAACCACATTGCCGGCATTGCGGGTGATGAACAGATCGCCGGGGCCGGTTTGCAGAATCAAATCCGGCACAATGCGCGAGTCAGAGCAGGTAATTACCAGCCACTCCGGCGCTTGCGTCTCGGCCAACAGGTGAAACTGATCGCGGCGTCCTGGGAAAACATTTGCCAAAAAGTGCTTGTGCCCTTGAATCAACCGTTCCATGCTTGTCTCCGGCGGGTGCGCCTCGGAATCGGCTTCCCCCCTGCCAGCCTACCCTACCGGGGCTCAAGCTGATATTTTGATGCGAGACGGTGAATCGGGATTGAACGTTATAGGTGGAGGATTCATGCAGAAGAAAAACATAATTCTGGCTGGCGGGCTGGTTTTTCTGGCGGCCTTGAGTGTACAGGCGCAAAAAGTGGACAACCTGGACCCGGCGATCAAAGCCAAAGTCGACCGCATTGCCGAGCAGGTGCTGGAGCAGACCGGTGTACCCTCGGCTTCAGTGGCCGTGGTTCAAGGCGGCAAGCTGGTTTATACCCACGCGTACGGGAGCGCCCGGCTGGTCACTACTTCCGCCCCGGCTATCCCCGCCACGCCGGAGATGCGCTACTCCATCGGGTCCATCTCCAAGCAATTTACCGCAGCGGCGATTCTGATGCTCGCCGAAGACGGCAAGCTCTCGCTCGATGATGCGGTGGGCAAGCACATTCCGGGCCTGACCCGCGGCAATGAAGTCACGATCCGGCAGATTCTCAGCCATACCTCCGGCTATCAGGACTATTGGCCGGAGGATTATGTGATGACTCCGATGCTGCAGCAGGAGAGCGAGCAAGCAATCATCGATACCTGGGGCAAGAAGCCGCTGGATTTTGAGCCGGGGACTCAGTGGCAGTACTCAAACACCAACTTTGTTATCGCCGGACGCATTGTGGAAACTATCACCGGCCATCCACTGATGGACTTTATCACGGAGAGAATCTTCCGTCCGCTGGGGATGAAATCGGTATGGAACTCCGACGAGACGAAGCTGACCTCGGTTGATGCAACGGCCTACTATCGCCACGCTCTTGGTCCGTTGCGCGTCGCGCCCAAAGAGGGCCGGGGGTGGATGTTTGCCGCCGGCGAACTGGCGATGACTGCGCACGATCTGGCGCTATGGGATGAGAGCTTGATCGCGCAGAAACTGCTCAAGCCGGAGAGCTACAAGCAGATGTTTACCGAGGTCAAGCTGAAAGACGGCAAGGGAACCCACTACGGCCTCGGCGTTGAGGTCATTGATCGCAACGGACACCGGTCAATTGAACACTCGGGCGAGGTCTCCGGCTTTGTCTCCGACAATCAGGTGCTGGTGGACGATGGCGTGGCCGTGGCTGTTTTGACCAATCAGGACGCGGTCGGCGCGGCCTCGACAATTGTCCGCCTTGCTGCTCCGGCAGTGCTGGGCGCATCCGCAGCAAAGCCCGAGGAGAGGCAGGCGCTGGCCATCTTTCACGATCTCCAGCAGGGACGCATTGACCGCTCACTCCTCGCTCCGAATCTAAACGACTATTTCACCGCCGAGGCGCTCGATGATTTCAAGGCCAGCCTTGCCCCGCTTGGCGAGCCGATGAGCTTTCACGAGATAAATAGCAGCCAGCGCGGCGGCATGAGCTTCGGTGCTTTCCAGATCAGTTACCCCGGCAAGAAGCTCGAACTCACGACTTACACTTATCCCGACGGTAAACTTGAGCAGTATCTCATTGCGCCGGTGGAGTAGGGTGAGCAGGCGGCACGGACACTTTCGGGGAACACAAGCAGGGCTAGGATTCCTTGCGTTCAGGCTCCCACGGATCGGTGCGGCTCCGGTCGAGCCGGTCTTCGCGTTCTTTTTGCTCTTCCCACTCGCGGCGCTTTTCGGCTTCTTCGCGCTCTTCGCGTCCGTCGCTCATCGCTCGCTCCTCATTCAAGTGTAAAACGGGCAGCAAAAGATGCCGAATCGACAGAGATGAAGCGCCTCTCGTCGCGTCGCTGCCGCAACTTTGGCGACCGCTATAATAGGAGTTGACCTATGTTTGAAAACCTTACAGACAAACTCCAGCGTGCCTTCAAGACCCTCCGCGGCCAAGGCACGCTCACCGAAGAAAACATCGCCGAAGCACTGCGCGAAATTCGCGTCGCGCTGCTTGAGGCCGACGTCAACCTCAACGTGGTTCGCGACCTGATCGAGCAGATCCGCTCGAAGGCCGTGGGAACCGAGGTGCTGACCGCGCTTTCGCCCTCCGAGCAGGTGATCAAGATCGTCCGCGACGAGCTGATCGCGACTGCTGGGCAAGGACACAGCACGCTTCAAATTCGCCTCGCAGCCGCCGACAGTGATTCTGATGGCCGGGCTGCAAGGCTCGGGTAAAACCACCACCTCCGGCAAGCTGGCCGCCTGGCTCAAAAAGGGCGGGCACCGTCCGATGCTGGTTTCGGTGGACGTCTATCGCCCAGCCGCGCGCGAACAGCTCAAAGCCGTCGCCAAGTCCATTGAGGCCAGGCTCTACGAAGGCGATCAGAAGGGCGAGGCGGCAGGTTCGGCTCTCGTCGAGCGCCTTGCCAAGGAAGCCCGACGCGAGGCCGTCATCATGGGCTGCGACACGCTCATCGTTGACACCGCCGGCCGCCTGCACATCGACGAAGAGCTGATGGGCGAAATGGAGCGACTGAAGAAGCTCCTCAATCCGAGCGAAATTCTCTTTGTTGCCGACGCCATGACCGGCCAGGACGCCGTGAACTCCGCGCAGGAATTTCATTCGCGTCTGGGACTGACGGGCGTGGTGCTCACCAAAATGGACGGCGACGCCCGCGGCGGCGCGGCGCTTTCGATTCGCCATGTCACCGGCCAGCCCATCAAGTTCATCGGCGTGGGCGAAAAGCCCGACGCCTTCGAGCCGTTCCATCCCGACCGCATCGTCGGCCGCATCCTGGGCATGGGCGACATGATGTCGCTCATCGAGAAGGCCGAGTCCACACTGGACCGCAAGAAGTCAGAGGAGTTCGCGAAAAAAGCGCTGCTCGGCGACGGCTTCACCCTCGAAGACTTCCGCGACCAGTTGCGGCAGATCAAGAAGCTCGGATCGATGGAGAGCATTTTGAAGATGATGCCATCGGTCGGCCCGTTTGCGGGTCTGCAACAAGCCGCAGGCAGCGTGGATGAAAAGCAGTTTGTGCGCCTTGAAGCGATCATCAACTCGATGACCCCCAAGGAGCGGCGCAACCACGAGATCATCAGCGGCACGCGCCGCAAGCGCATCGCCAACGGCTCCGGAACCACCGTACAGGATGTAAACCAACTCCTCCGCCAGTACGCGCAGATGAGCCAAGATGTTCAAGCAGATGGGCAAAGGTGGCGGCATGGCCAAGGCGATGATGCGCGGCGGCATGGGCGCAATGGGCCTGGGCGGCAAACAGAAGTTTGGGCGGTAGGACTGTTTTGGTGTTAGATTTGTCATCCTGAGCGGAGCGCAGCAAAACGGATGTCATCCTGAGCGACCCTGAGCGCAGCAAAAGGGAGTCGAAGGACCTGCTTTTGTTCTTTAGATCCGGTGAAGTGGAGGACGGAATGCGCAAGCTGACAGTGAAGAACTTCTCGGTCATCAAAGAAGCCGAGCTTGAGTTCGGCAAAATCACCGTCCTCATCGGGCCGCAATCCAGCGGGAAGAGCTTGCTCTGCAAGCTGGCTTTTTTCTTTGTTCAGGTGGTACCAGAAATAGCAAGTGGTATGCTTTTGCAACGGATGCCGGTCGATCAATTCCTGAGTATTGTCAGACAAGATTTCTTGGAGCATTTTACTGCCGATCAAATCCTGAATGATACAGCACAAGATTCTCATATTTCATATATTTCCGATGAGTATCAATTCAACATTCATTCTAATAAATCCGATAGAACTTGGACATTTGATTTAGGCGCGCTTCCAGACAGATACAACCAGTGGATTGATTCTCATATGGAAGAAGGCAGTGCACGCAAACAAATTTCAGCAATCAGGAACGGAGACAAGATTACTGACTTTCCCGTTCAACTTGCAGGTTCTAAATATATTCCAACAGGTAGAGCTTTCTTTTCTACGCCAAACAAGGGGTTTGCCTCGTTCGCTGGAAAGAATCTCGACTGGATCACTCAGAGATTCTCTACAGAAATGGACTTCAACTATCAAGCACTTATCGAATCCTCAAACACTAAGAACCTACTGCTCTCCGAATTTGGAAGATCTGTGCAAGATATCCTCGGAGGAAGAGTTGTTTCTCTAAACGGAATCGCTCACTTTCGACGGCATTCCGATATGCGATGGCTGCCTTTTGAGTTGCTTTCCTCTGGAACTCTCGAACTTCTTCCGCTGCTGAATCCTCTGAGCCAGATAGTGTCGAATATCAAACCCTCTGATGCTGATGCTTATTATGAGTTGCAGTACGGACCATTTTTTGTGGAGGAGCCAGAATCTAGCGTATTCCCGAAAACTCAGTATGATTTAGTTCGCCTCTTTACTTGGCTTACTAATGAACGATTACTCAACATCTCGCTGGCCATCACCACCCACAGCCCCTATACCCTTTCTTCATTCAACAACCTGATTTACGCTGGCCAGTTAGCAACCCAAAAGCCGGAGTTGAAAGAAGAAATTGTAAAAATGGTCCCGGAGCGTTTCTGGATTCAAGACGGCAGCTTCAGAGCATACTGTATTCACGACGGAGTACTTAAATCCATCCTTTCGGAATCCGGTCTGATTGATGGCGAATACCTTGACAGTGTCTCCGACACGATAGGCAACGAATTCGATTCACTGCTGAGGCTCGAATATGACCACACAGAAGCCTCCTAGCCAACCGGGGTGCGAATGGGTTGAGGAGTGCATTGAGCTATGCACTGCAACATCAATTTACGTTGAGGAACAAGGAGTGGCGGCCACCTTTCTCAATCCGCGAGGAAGAGAAATTCGCAAGGTTCATTATGACGGCTGTTATAACAAAGCTGCCAGTGCCTATAAAGCGGATTACATACTCAGCCTCCCTGGCATTGTCGAGGTGGTTGTCGAACTCAAAGGGTCGCACACCAATCTCAAGCACGCCCTTGAACAAGTTGTGAGTACTGTGGAAGATTGGCAAGCTGATCCGAAATGTAGTGCAAGACCTGCAGGCCTCATCGTTTTTGGTGCCATTCAGACAAGAGATCATCTCCCTCGAAGACGCCCAAAGGCGAATTCCACCGTCCAGACCATTGCGGGAGATTTTAGAAGAAGATTCAAAGGAAGGATTCTCCTTCTTATCCACGAAAGCGGCGAGAAGCAATTTCGATTCAAGGATTTTCTTAAGAAGAGCGATGCTGACTAGCCTCCAGGACCAACTCGACGAGATTACGGCGAATACCCGGCAACTGGTGCAGGCGGAGCGGCTGGCTGTGGGAGAGCGCGCGGTTGCTGAGTTATTCGAGTCGGACATTGAGGAAAAAATTCTTCCTGTAGGTTCGCTGGCGCCGGAGTTTGCGTTGAAAGATGCCGGCGGGCGGATGGTGAAGAGTGTGGACCTGCTCGCCCTTGGTCCATTAGTTATAAAATTCTTTCGCGGGCGGTGGTGCTCTTATTGCGTTACCGAGTTAGAGGCCTGGCGCGACTTATACGGACAGATTCGCGAGCATGAAGCGCTGCTGGTGGCGATTGGTCCGCAGACCGCCCGGCAGAGTGACTTTATGGCTGGGCAGCATGGTCTTCCGTTTCCAGTTCTTACCGATCCTGGATGCGTTGTCGCGGAAAAATTCGGCCTGGTTTACACCGTGCCTGAGTACCACCGCGAGTATCTGCTGTCGATCATGGTGAATCTTCCGTTTATCAATGGAGAGAAGAGCTGGCGGCTGCCCCTGCCGGCCACTTATGTCCTGAATCCCGCTGGACGCGTAGTCCTTGCCGAGGCTCATGCTGATTTTCGCGTGCGTCCTGAGCCGCAAGAGGCGCTGTCTGCGGCTCAGCGCAAATAATCAGACCAAAATCCTTCGACTTTATTAGCTTTCCTACAAACGGGCCTAGAGCCTGTTATTAACTTTGCGTGAGTTTCCGGGCCAGATTTGCGAGCATGAGGATGGCGAAGGCAAGGTAGTGGAGACCGGCCAGTATCTTGCTTAGCCGCTCGTAGTCTCTTGCCAGTCGGCGGAAGCGGGCAGCCCAGGCAAAGCTTCTTTCCACCACCCAGCGGCGCGGCAACAGGACGAATCCTCGTTTGGCCTCGGTATGTTTGACCACCTCCAGCCGCACGCCGTGCTTCTCTGCTGCCTGGGCCGCGTTGTCGCCGGTATATCCCTGATCGACATAGGCCAACTCGATGGTGTCTCCGGTAATCTGCTGCACTGCTTCGGCCAGTTTCTCCACCTGTGCGCGGTCCTGCTCATCGGCCGCTGTAACGTGAAGGGCGAGCAGATGCCCCAGCGTATCTACCGCCGCATGAACCTTCGATCCCTTGCGGCGCTTGGCCCCATCGTAGCCTGAGCGCGCACCCGACTCTGGCGTCGACTGCAAGGTGCGGCTGTCGAGAACCATCGCCGTGGGCTGGCCTTTGCGTCCGGCAAACTCGCGCAGCAGAATGCGCAAATCCTCCACCATGATCTCGAAACATCGCGCATCAATCCATCGCCGCATTTGCTGATAGACCACTGTCCACGGAGGCAGATCGTTGGGCAGGAAGCGCCACTGATTGCCTGTCTTGGCAATGTAGCGAAGCGCGTTGAAAACATCGCGAAGCTGATAATCCCGCTGCCGAGCGTTCTCCCGGCACAGCGCCAAATAGGGAGCTATAAATGCCCACTCCTCATCGGAAACATCGCTCGGATAGCCAGACCGGACTCGTTTTCCCATGCCTCCATCGTCTGCCAGCTAACTCCAAACCCCCTATACAAAAGCAAATAAAGGGACAAAGTTAATAACAGGCTCTAGCGGAAGCGCTTGGAGGGTTCGTCGCTGGCGATTTGGCCGTCGCGGATGTGGACGACGCGGTGGGCGTACTCAGCGATGTCCGGCTCGTGGGTGACGAGGACGATGGTGTTGCCCTTGGCGTGGAGTGTATCCAAGAGGGCCATGATCTCGATGCCGGTTTTGGAGTCGAGGTTGCCGGTTGGTTCGTCGGCAAGGATGATGGAAGGTCTGTTGACCAGGGCGCGGGCGATGGCGACGCGCTGGCGCTGGCCGCCGGATAGTTCATTGGGCTTGTGGTTCATGCGCGACTCGAGGCCGACGCTGGCCAGGGTCTCCTTGGCGCGAATCAGGCGCTCGGCGGTCGGGGTGCCGTTGTAGATGAGCGGCAGTTCGACATTATGAAGCGACGTGGCGCGGGCCAGCAGGTTGAAGGTCTGGAAGACGAAGCCTATCTCCTTGTTGCGGATGCGGGCGAGCTGGTCGTCGTCGAGCTCGCTGACCAGCTGATCGTTGAGCCAGTACTTGCCCTGCGAGGGCGTGTCGAGGCAGCCAATGAGGTTCATCAGCGTGGACTTTCCCGAACCAGACGGCCCCATGATGGCGACATACTCGTTGTGTCGGATGCGCAGGCTGACGCCGCGCAGCGCTTGGACCTGCTGCTCGGAACCCATGTCATAGGTGCGCCAGAGGTTTTCGACGACGATGACATCGCCGCTGGGCCGGGTTGCCTGTTGCGCAAGGTCTTCGGTGCTGGTGGTGATAGTGGCCATTCGAATCCTTTTCCTTGAGGGGCTGAAGCCCCGTTGCGTTCATTGCGGGCGGGCAAAGCATTTGTTCCGGTATAAATGCCCGAAAAGCAAGCCTCCGGGATAACGCCCCGGAAATTCGATTGCGCTCTATGCGCCTTGGTTAAAACCCGGCCTACCGTATTGAGCCGTTGTTGCGGCTGGACTTCAGTCTAGCCCTGATACAAATCCAGTTTCCTGCAGCGGTGCGGGTTATGAGCCGCTGGCTACCGGCGTTACCGGCGCGGTGTCACGCTTGACCAGCGCGTTGTCTTTCAAACCGCGTAGGGTTTTGAAGGGGCCCATGACAATCTCGTCTCCTGCCTTCAGCCCAGAGAGTGCTTCGATCTCGGTTGCGCCGGTAATTCCGGTGGTGACCGGGACAAATTTGGCGCGGAGCTTGCCGTGACCATCGGTGGTTACGACATAGACGCCCTGGTCGGAAGCTTTGTTAGCGCCGGAGCCAGAGGTTGTGGCAGCCTGCACGCTGCCCTTGCCCGCGGTCTCGGCTGGACGGATGGTGAGCGCCTGAATGGGCAGTGAAACCACGCTTGCCTTGTGCGCGGTGGTGATCTTGGCGGTGGTCGATAGGCCGGGCCGCAGATCGCCGAGGTTGTTGGATGGGTCATCGAGAGTGACGACCACCTTGAAGTCCTTGGCCTCTTCGGTGCCGGATGGTGGCGTGCGAAGTGGCCAGGCCGGAGGAGCGGAGCAGAGCCTGATCGCCGGCCAGTGTGACATGGCCCTTGAAGACCTTGCCGGGAATGGCATCGACAGTCACATCGGCGGTTTGGCCGAGAGCGATGTTGACGATGTCGGTCTCGTCGACTTTGACCTCGGCGGTGATGATGCTCATATCGGCGAGGGTCATCAGCGTGGAGCCCTCGGCGTTCTGAATGCCGACGACGACGGTTTCGCCTTCGCGAACGGGAAGGTTGGTCACGATGCCGTCAAAGGGCGCGGTAGAGACGGTCTTGTCTGAGCGCGTCCTGATTGGCGCGGAGCATGGCGATGGCATTGGTCGAGCTTGGCGCGCGCCGACTCGGTTTGCGCCTTGGCCTGGACGAGGCCTGCGTCGCGCCTGGGCCAGAGAGGCGACGTCGGTATCGTAGGCGGCCTTTTTGGCGTCGTAATCCTGCTTGGCGAGGAGCTGCTCCTTGTAGAGCTCCTGGGCGCGCTCGCCAGTCGAGGCGCTTCTGCTCGAGGTCGGCCTTGGCGTGTTCGACGTTGGCTTTGGCAGTGTTCTCGGCGGCGACGTAGGAGGCGATGTCGGTCTTGGCGGAGGCGATGGCCGCCTCCTGGGCATCGACGTTGGCCTCGCGGCTGCACGTTCTCAACGGTGGCCAGGATCTGGCCCTTGGTCACGTGATCGCCCTCTTTGACGTAGAGGTGGGTGATGCGGCCAAAGGAGGTGGCGCCGACATTGACGTAGGTCTTGGGCTTGATCTGGCCGGTGCCGCTGACGATGGTGGAGAGATCCTGGCGCACGATTTTGGCCGTCAATACCTTGGTGTAACCGGACTGCTGATGATAGACGAACCAGATGAGAAGCCCACCGGTCGCTAAGAAAGCGAGAGAGATCAAGAGAATTTTCTTCATTTGCTGTAGGACTCCGAACGTTTCAATTTCAGTGTACGCAATTGCCGCCGGAACGGTTCCCGCAGCCTGCTGTACGGCAGGGAAATAGAAAGAAACCCGGGAGAATCCCCAAAGGAGCAGGATGAAAGATTGCGTCTATTGTTCTGACAGCATTTGGGGCCGTGAGGACGCAACTCCGGCCGGATGCAATTGCATTTGAATGCGCGAATTGGGGAGACTTTTCAGTTAGTTACCCGTTCCCGCAGTCGGAAGTTCGAGGGGACATTCGCTCTGGGGATAAACTCCGTACTCACCAAATTGGCACGCTCCGGCATTTTCCCTTGTACCTAAGTTTACAGCGAAAAAAGCCAGATTTCGATATGGAAATTGGGCCGGTAGTAGCGCATTTCGGCCTTCGCCGGGTGTTCGCAAGTGGGAAATTCCTGCCTTTTCACCGTCGGGAACCTTGACACAATCGGGCTGGCCATAGATTCTTAACAGTTCCGGCTTTTGATTTTTTGCCCACAGGGGGACTTCCACTCTTGCGCGTTCGCGTTTTCTATCACGACAAATGCTTCGACGGCGCTTGCTCTGCCTCGCTGTTCACGCGCTTTCACCGGGAGTGCGTCGTGGCTGGGGCCAGCTACCAGTATCAGGGGTTAGTGCATCGCGCGGGGGCGCTTTTCAACGAAAAGGAATTTGACGGGGATCAGAACGCGATTGTCGATTTCAAATATTCGACTTCGCCGAAGGTGACGTGGTGGTTTGACCATCACCAATCGGCCTTTTTGACGCCCGAGGATTACCAGCATTACCTGGCTTGCAAGCAAGATGCAAATTGCGGCAAGAGAAAGTTTCTGGACCCCGATTACACCTCTTGCACGAGTTATCTGGCGGATATTGCCAAAGCGGAATATGGTTTTGACGTTGCGCCGCTGGCGGAGCTGATTTTCTGGGCCAATATTGTGGATGGCGCGAAGTATGAGAGCGCGGCCTCGGCCGTGGAGATGGCCGCGCCGGCGATGAAGCTGACGCTGGTGATTGAGTCGACGCAGGATACGGCATTTATTCCGCGGTTGATTCCGTTGCTGACCGAGATGCCGCTGGCCGAGGTGCTTGAGCAGCCCTTTGTGGCGGAACTGCTGCCGCCGCTGCTCGACCGCCATCATAAATCCGTGGAGTTGATCCGGAGCCGTTGCGAGGAGAAGAACGGGACGATCTTCTTCGATGTCACCGACCAGCCGCTGGAAGGCTATAACAAATTTATTCCCTACTATCTTTTTCCTCAGGCGACGTACTCAATCGGATTATCGAAGTCGAGCTTCCGGACCAAGGTTTCGGTGGGATCGAATCCCTGGACCAAGGCCGATCCGAAGGAGATGGTGAACCTGGCTCAGATCTGCGAACGCTATGGCGGCGGAGGGCACGCGCGGGTAGGGGCGATCAGCTTTGAGCCGGATCAGGCCGGGCGCGCCCGCGAGGCAGCGGCAGAGATAGTGGCTGAATTGCGGCAGAAAAATCCACTGGGGTAAGGGCGTACCCGCCTGCGGGCTGGCGGTTCAGCGGATCAACTGCCCTGCGTAGTTCATCAGCCACAGAACTGATATTCCGGCAGCGTGTATCAGGAAGAGCAGAACGGACGCGCCGAGGATTCCAACCCCGCGCCGCATCGCGTACCACGCGAGAATACCTTCGATGGGAAACTGTGCGTAAATCATCGATTGCGGAAGGTTAAGGGCGCTTATGTGGCTCAAACCGAGCTGCGGAATTTCGCTGAGCGCGACGTAGGGGTAGATTGCCCAGACCGCCAACTCTCCGTTTGCTTGCAAAAATTTATAAATCAGCGGCGAAAGGCCACCGAGTGCAAGGCCCAGAGCAATTGGCCACCAATCCGAAAGACCAAGAGGCAGCAGACCGCGCTTTTTTGACAGCTTCAATTCCTTTGGCGTTGTTTCATCAAGATAAGTCATAGTAATCCGATCCCAGATTTTTTACCGTGCAAAAAATCTGCTCCGTGGCCGAGATACTATCACGATTGAGGGTCTTCCGCAACATGATTCGAAGCTAGCTATCGCGTGCGCTTGCTTCATTTATGCGGATTCCGCAGATACGGAGTTATCGCGCGCCTCGAAAATGAAACAGCCCATCCGGCTTAACCCTTAAAATCGCAACAGGACACTTGGTCCTGGTTTCAACAGAACGCTGAGGCCAATATTTCTCTTGTTTCATTTCAGTAATGGAGGCATTGCGGTGCTGATTGATTCCCACGCCCACTTGGACAGCGAGCGGTATTCCGAAGACCGCGAAGCCATGCTGCGTCGCGCCTGGGAGGCCGGCGTGGACACGATTCTCTCGATTGGAATTGGGGAGCGGGCGGCGGATATGAGCGGCGCCTTTGACCTTTGCCGTGAGTTCAACGGCCTGCCGGAGAGTGGGGCGGGTCTGCCCCGGCTGTACGCCAGCGCCGGGGTTTATCCGCATACCACGCCGGAGATCGATGATGCTGTTCTGGCTCAACTGGACGGCCTGCTGGCGGAGCCGGAGGTGATTGCCTGCGGGGAGATTGGGCTGGATTACTATCACGAAGGCGCGGCGAAAGAGACGCAGCACGCGGGGCTGATCCAGCAGTTGGAGATTGCCGCCAGCCGCAAGCGGCCGATCCTGATCCACTGCCGTCCGAAAGACGATTCCGTCGCGGAGCAACCTGGAGCCTGGGACGATCTCTTCGAGATTCTCGAAGCGCATTGGCGGCGCACCGGGCTGGGCGGCGTGATGCACTGTTTTGGAGGCGGATGGGAGCAGGCGCGCCGGTCAATGGAGCTGGGGTTCCTGATTTCATTCGCAGGAAACCTGACCTATCCCAAGGCGCAGCCGCTGCGGGATGTAGCTGCGAAGCTGCCGCTCGATAGCGTGTTGGTGGAGACCGACGCGCCTTGGCTGGCGCCAGCGCCGGATCGCGGCAAGCGCAACGAGCCGGCCTGGGTGCGGCGGACAGCGCAGACTCTGGCGGGACTGAATGGAGCGTCCGAGGCAGAAATCGAGGCTGCCACCACGAAAAACTTCCGCCGGCTGTTTGGCTTGGGGCCAGACGTGGGAAACTAGAACTGCGTTCGGCGTTTTTTTGACGCCGGGAGACAGGGAAAATGGCACAGGAAAATTCATTCGATATTGTCAGCAAGGTGGAGATTCAGGAAGTCCGCAACGCGATTGATCAGGCGTTGAAGGAGATTCATCAGCGTTTTGACCTGAAAGACTCGCATTCGGAGATTTCGCTGGTGGAGGGCGACAAAGAGATTCAACTGGCCTCGGCGGGCGAGTACAAGCTGGAGGCGGTCAAGGAGATTCTCGGCCAGAAACTAGTGAAACGCAGCGTCTCGTTGAAGAATCTGACCTACGAGAAGGTTGAGCAGGCCTCGGGCCAGAGCGTGCGCCAGAAGATCAAATTGCAGCAGGGGATTCCGTCGGAAAAGGCCAAGGAGATTGTGCGCCTGGTCAAGGACTCGAAGAAGAAGGCGCAAGCCAGCATTCAGGGCGATACGGTGCGCGTGTCCAGCAAGGATCGCGACGAGTTGCAATCGATCATTGCGCTGCTGCGCGCCAAGGATCTGGGTGTGGAGTTGCAGTTTACCAACTACCGCACCAACTGACCACCTGCGGCGGGGCAGTATGCCTAATGAACAAGAGGCATATTGGAGCGGTCGCATTTTTAGCATGAGCACGGGAACCGGAGAGCTTTGAGCACACTAGCGATAGCGACGGCACGAGAGGTCTTCGATCTGCTGCGGGACGACCTGACAGCGATTGAGCAGGAGTTGGGCCGCGACGCCGCATCGAGCGTCAGCACGATTACCGAGATTGCCGAGTACCTGCGCGAGGGTGGCGGCAAGCGCATCCGGCCTTCGCTGCTGCTGCTGGCTGCGCACGCACTGGGGTACTCGGGCAACGCTGCTATCCGCCTCGGCGCGGTGGTCGAACTGGTGCATACCGCTACGCTGGTTCACGACGACATTATCGACGGAGCCGACACACGCCGCGGGCGGCCTTCGGCGAACACTACCTGGGGCAATGAAAAATGTGTGCTGGCCGGTGACTGGCTCTACATGCAGGCCTTTCGTGTGGCTCTGGAAGAAAAAAGCCTGCGCGTCCTGGAGTTGCTGATTGGCTTGACTCAGCAGATGGTCGAAGGCGAGTTGCTGCAGATTCAGAAGCTGGGCAAGGCCGTCAGCGAGGCGGAGTATTACGACCTGATCTATCGCAAGACCGCTTGTCTTTTCTCCGTTTCGATGCGGCTCGGCTCAGTGTTGGCCGGTGCGACCGAGGCCGAGGAGACCAGTCTTGCTACCTATGGCCGCGCCGTCGGATTGGCCTTTCAAATTGTCGACGATGTGCTGGACCTGACCGCGACGGAAGAGGTGCTGGGTAAGCCGGTGGCCAGCGATCTGCGCGAAGGCAAGGCGACGCTGGCGGTGATCCACTCCTTTGACCACGGCAAAGCGGCGGACCGGCAGTTAATTCAGCGAGTTTTAGATGATCGCAGCTTTGAGAATGTCAGCCGCCAGCAGATTCAGGAAATACTGGCGCGCAACGGCTCGGTGGAGTACGCGATGAGCGTGGCTGACCGCTATGCCGAGCAGAGCCGCAAGGCGCTGGCCTCACTGCCCGACTCCGAATTCAAGCGCGCCCTGCTCTGGGTGCCGGATTTTGTTGTCGCGCGAGACAAGTAACTTTCCTCTGGAGGCTCCGATGCAAGAGGTGTGGACCGAGGTAGACCGCTATTTCAGCGATCTGCTGACTCCAACCACCGCCGATGATAAGCTCGAAGCGGCCCGGCTGGCCAATCAGCAAGCCGGACTTCCGGCGATCGATGTATCGAGGCTTCAGGGAAAATTTCTCGAACTGCTGGTGAGGATCTCTGGCGCGAAGCGCATCCTGGAGATTGGAACACTGGGCGGCTACAGCACTATCTGGCTTGCCCGTGCGCTGCCCGAGGACGGACGCGTGGTTACGCTGGAGATCAACCAGCACCATGCCAAGGTTGCCCGCGCGAATCTGCTGAATGCAGGTTTGCTGGAGCGGGTCGATCTGCGCGTGGGACCGGCGCTTGAGAGCCTTCCCAAACTGAAAGACACTGCTGCCGCGCCCTTTGATCTGGTTTTTATTGACGCCGACAAGCAGAGCAATGCCGATTATCTTCGGTGGGCGCTCACACTATCCCGCCCCGGAACGGTGATTGTTACCGACAACGTGGTTCGCGATGGTGAAGTGGCGGATGCGGAGAGCACCGATCCCGACGTGCTGGGTGCGCGGCGGCTCGCTGAGCTTTTGGCGGCCGAACCGCGTTTGAGTGCCACCGTGCTGCAGACGGTCGGCAACAAGGGCTATGACGGATTTGCACTGGCGGTGGTATTGAGCTGAACGCCTGCAATCCCCGGTCGCTCTCTACTTCATCATCTTTAGCAGGGCTTCGGCGTATTGCTCAGGCAGAGGCTGGCGGTTCAATTCGCCGTCGCAGACGACGTGCACAGTCTCGCCTTCCGCGAGGAGCGTGGGCTCTTCGCCCTCTTGAGCATTGGAGGCTTTGCGCAGGACGCGATAAGCGAACTTGAGAACTGAACCGCGCAGCATTGCAGTACTGGTTTCGATAAGGATTTCATCGTCGTAGCGGGCCGGGGAGCGATAGCGGCAGGTGGCCTCGACGACCGGCAGGATGAGCTTGTGTTCCCGTTCGAGGTCGCTGTAGGCATAGCCGAGCGAGCGGAGCAATTCCACGCGGCCAATCTCAAACCAGACCAGATAGTTGGCATAGTAGACAATGCCCATCTGGTCGGTTTCGGCATAGCGCACCCTTACCTGGGTGGTGACTGGCATCTCAGCGAGAATCTCCGGCAGTGAACAGCGGACAGTGGGTAGTGAACAGTGGACAGTTGCCGGTCAGCGGAGATCAAGGCCAAAAACTTGTTTTGATCACTGTTCACTGTTTGCTGTTCACTGCTTTACAGTTTGAGGTGCGCAAAGAACGGCAGCTTGGTTGCGTCGTTGAAGAGGACGAAGACCGCAAAGAAGACGATCAGCACAAAGGCAACCTGATAGATGCGCTCTTTGATCATGATGTTCACATCACGGCGCATCAGGCTCTCGATGAGCAGGAAGAGAATCAGGCCGCCGTCGAGGATGGGAAAGGGCATCAGGTTGAGGATGCCGAGGTTGAGGCTGATGCCGGCGGCGAGATCAAACTTTGAACCCCAATCCGTGGTTTTGGCCGCATCACCGGCGGCCTGGGCAATGCCTAATGGACCAACCAACTGCCGGACAGAAGCCTGGCGGGTCAACAGCTTCTTAATCGTCCCGAAGATGAGCATGGAACTCTCTTCACAGCCGGTTTCAGACCTTTGAAAAGCTTTTGCCACCGGCATTGGCGCTCTGCGCGTGGGAAGCGGAGGCGCTTTCCAGAGAAATCCAAGGCGCCACTCTGAACTTTGAACAGAAGGATGAATGACGACAGGTGCAGGAGCCGCACCGTTGTGCGCAACCATCAGCGTGACCGGCTTGCCTTGACCAGTTTGCAGGTAAGCGAGCAGCGGAGCGACAGTATGAAAGATCTGGCCGTCAACGGAGAGGATTGAATCGCCCGGTTGTAAACCGGCCGCGGCCGCAGGCGTATCCGGTGAGACTTCCTTGACGCCGATTGGGCCTTGTGCATCTTGCAGGAAGATGCCTGTTCCTTCGAGATCAAAAGTGTCCGGCTTGCTGGTTCCGGGAATCTGGATGGCTGTTTGGACGAGCTGACCGTTGCGATCAGCAGTAACAGAAACCTGCCGGCCTTGGTTATCCTCGGCGTGTTGATTGACGGCATACCAGTCGGGATTATTGATGCCATCGAACTGGCGGATGACGTCTCCAGTCTTGATGCCTGCCTGAGCTGCTGTCGAGCCGGGAGTGACCCACTCGATCTTTGCAGTCTTGATGTCGGGAACTTCGTTGATGACGCCGAAGTAGAAGAACATTAGGACAAAGGCCAGAATGAAGTTGGCCGCCGGGCCGGCCGCGCCGATGATCATGCGCTGCCAGCGGGGATGGGCGTTGAACGCGCCGGGATCGTCGACAGGCGTTGCTTCCGTCTCGTCATTTGGCGCGAGCGCCTGGTTGCTCTCATAGGCGAACTCGCCGGCCATCTTGACGTAGCCGCCGAGGGGCAGTGCGCAGATTTTGTAGTCGGTGTCGCCGTATTTGATGCCGAAGAGCCGCGGGCCGAAGCCGACCGAGAAAGCCTCGACGCGAACCTTGCAGAGCTTGGCGGCGGCGAAGTGGCCGAACTCATGGACCACGACCATGACGCCCAACAGGACGATGAATGCGATGGGATAGACCAGAAAATCAGGCATAATTCTGCGGCGTGACCTCGGTGAAACGTTCTGCTTTGTGCCCGGCAACCGCCAGCAGCTCACGAGCTGTTTGACGCGCCTCGCGGTCCGCAGCGAGCACCTCCGCAATGGTGGCGGGGTGGGCCTCAGGCGTGGCGGCAAGCACCTTCTCAATTGTACGCGGAATTCCCATAAATGGGATGTGTCGCTCCAGAAATGCCTCGACGGCGACCTCGTCGGCGGCGTTGAGGGCAATGCAGTGCGCCCCGCCTTTTTCCGCCGCTTCGTAGGCCAGGCGGAGGCAGGGAAAGCGCTCAAAATCGGGCGGCTCGAAGTCGAGATGCTTGAGCGCGGCCAGATCGAAGGTGAGTGTGGACGCCGGGCGCTCGGGCTAGGCAAGCGCGTAGAGGATGGGCAGGCGCATGTCGGTGACGGAGATTTGCGCCAGGATCGAGCCGTCCACGTACTCGACCAGCGAGTGGACGGTGGACTGGGGATGGACGGTGACGCGAACCTGCGCGGGCGGCAGGTCGAAGAGGCGGCAGGCCTCGATGATCTCCAGGCCCTTGTTCAGCATCGTGGCCGAGTCGATGGTGATGCGGCGGCCCATCACCCAGGTGGGGTGCTTGAGGGCCTGCTCGGGGGTGATGTCGGCGAATTCGTCGAGCGGGAGCTGGCGGAAGGGTCCGCCGGAGGCCGTGAGCCAGATAGTTTTGACTTCATGGTGCGCGCCGACTCGCATGCACTGGTGGACGGCGTTGTGCTCGCTGTCGATGGGCAGGATGGGGACGTTGCGCTCGCGGGCTGCAGCGGTCAAGATTTCGCCGGCGGCGACCATGCACTCCTTGTTGGCCAGGCCGATGGGCTTGCCGGCGAGGATGGCCGCGTGGGTGGCTTCGAGTCCGGCAACGCCGACGATGGCCGAGACGACGAAATCGGCTTCAGGGTGCGTGGCGCAGGCAACGGTGCCGGCTGTGCCGTGGGCGACTTCGATGCCGGTGATGCCAGCGGCTTTGAGGCGGGCGGCGAATTGCGCGGCCAGCTCTTCGGTGGCGAGGGAGATGATGAGCGGACGCCAGCGCTGGGCCTGGGCAAAGGCTTCGTCAGCATTGCGTCCGGCGGCAAGCGTGGCGACGGAGTAGCGGTCGGGAAACTGCTCAACGATGGAGAGGGTGCTTTGGCCGATGGAGCCGGTGGAACCGAGAATGGCGAGCTTTTTCAATTTTCCCTTATGATCCTCTTGAGTCAATTATCGCCGCTTGGATGGGTTGTGTGACAAATCCATCGCTTGTCGCCCCAATGAAGCGGCGGGTATTTCGGCAGCAATGTCTCTGGGGTTTTCAGACGCGATGAGAAGCCACGCCAGCTTTTGGCATGACGCTGCAAGCGCAGCACAAGAAGCAGCCAAAGATTGAACAATTGGATGTGGCTTCTTAAGGAAGGAATCGACAGTCAACGATTGAGATTTCGGAACTCGCTTCCGAGTTCATTTCCAAAACTGCCACCACTTTCCTCGCTTTGGCAAGGACTCTTGTGAGCTGCCGGGTGACTTGATCCGACTGCGAAGCTCCTGAATCTCGGCGTGTATCTCCTCAGCCAGTTCCGGCGTCTCTGCGAAAACATCGACCTGGCTAACTTCCTCTAGTCGATCTGCCGCGAGCTTGAGATGGCGGTCAAGGTCGTGAATCGGCCAGATATAAGCGCGACCCAGGAATAGCAAAATGCTGGCCGCTGCTCGAATCTCTTCGTAGGAGTCTTCCACATCGAGGTTGAGCGTTGCTTCGACACGTTTAGCGAGCTTGGTGGTTTCAAATAAGTCGCCAAACCAATCGGCGGCTCCGTCATTGTCCCACGGCAAATCACCCCATGCGCCCATGCTCAGTGTCCTTGGTCAAGAATATTGATTCGGTTCATAATATCAGCTCTCAACTTCGGCGCGTCTCCCCTATATTCCGATTGAGGAGGAGAGGTTACGCATCAAAACCGCTGGTGAATGATCTGCGCGAACCAGAGGACGGGGGCGGCCAGCAGCAGGGCGTCGATGCGGTCGAGGACGCCGCCGTGGCCAGGGAGCAGCGAGCCTGAATCCTTGACGCCGGCGGAGCGCTTGAGCGCAGACTCGGCAAGATCACCTACCTGCGCGGCGATGTTGACGATGATAGCGAGGCCGAGCCAGTACCAGATGCCGAAGTCGGGATCGAGGGGATAGGAAAGCCGGGCTGAGTCCCACTGAACGGAGAGCGTATGTGCAAGCCCGAGGAGTCCGGCGGCGACCAGGACGCTGCCAACGACTGAGGCAACGGAACCTTCCCAGCTTTTGCCGGGGCTGATCTTGGGTGCGAGCTTGTGGCGTCCCCAGATGCGGCCAATATAGAGGGCGGCGATATCTCCGGCCCAGACGGCGCAGAGCAGAAAGGCAACGAGCGAGGGGCCATTGGTCTCCTCACGCAGAGCGGGCAGCGAGATCAGTGTGAAGCCAGTGTAGAAAAGGGTAAAGACCGAGGTGACCGCATCTGGCATGACGCTTTCGACGGGCCGCGAGAAGGTGCAATAGACGAGCAGGGCGAGCGAGAGAAAGCCGAAGATAGTGGTGGTGAGGTCGGGCCATTGATAGTTGCCTAGAAAGAGCGCGAGGATGGCAACGAGTACGGCAATGCGCGGTGCTTTGGCTCCGCTTTTCTCGGCGAGAGACATGAACTCCCAAGCGGCCAGCAGAGCAACCGCGGACGTGGCGAGGATGAAGAGAGGCTGCCAGCGTGGCTCCAGGAAGACCAAGGCCAGGACAATCGGAATCAAGACAAGCGCGGTAAGGATTCGTTTCATTCAGGGAAGAGAATACACTGCCGGGGCGTGGGTTGGTCGATTCGCGGTGCGTGCATTTTGCGACGGCCTGTGGAATGCGCGAGTGGGCCTGCGATAAGTTCTGCGCCGCGGAATGGAGATGGATAGAATTAAACTGCAACGGATAAGTTGGAGTCCTAACGGGTTGCCGGCTCGTCCAAGCAGTAGATTCAGTGCAATTTCATTCTGCTGGGAGAGATTCGTGGCGCCCATTCTTCTTTGGCTCATCCTGGTGCTGTGCCTTGCGATCTCGGTCGTTAAGTATTTAATGGGCCTGATTCTGCGACTTTCTTTTCCTGGCGCGAAAATTCAGAAAGATTACACTTGGCAGCCAACCGTCAGTGTTTTGATGCCGTGCTTCAATGAGGGCAGGACGGTTTACCAGACGATCGAGAGCATCAGCAAGAGCAATTATCCGAATGACCGCTTTGAAGTGATTGTGCAGGACGATTGCTCAGTAGACGACAGCTATGAGTGGATGCTGAAAGCCCAGCACGACTTTACCAATATCCGCATCCGCGTGGGCCGGAATGATGTGAACAGCGGCAAGGCTCGGTCGGTTTGCAATGCCTTGCAGCACTCGGACGAGGAGATCATTATCTCGATCGATTCGGACTGCATCTTTCATCCAGATGCGATTCGCGAACTGACGGCCTGCTTTGCGGAGCCGGGGATTGGTTCGGTAGGCGGGCGGGTGGGCGTGAGTAATCCCAATGACGGCGTAATTACCGCGATTCAGACGATGATTTATTACTCTGCGTTTGAACTATATAAGGCTCCGGAGAACTGGACCCGCAGCGTCTGCTGCATCAGCGGCTGTTTGTTTGCCATCCGGCGTGAACTGCTGCTGGAGATTGAGCCGGCGATTCGCGCGCGCCACTGGTTTGGCGTTCCGGTGAATCAAGGCGAAGACAGGTTTCTAACGCATCAAACGTTGTTGCGCGGTTATGGAACCTATATCAACAACGATGCGCTTTGCTGGACCACTGTTCCTAATACGCTGTCTGTGCTTTTCAAGCAGCAGCTCCGCTGGCGGCGCAGCATTGTGCGCGATTTCTTCTTTACCCTGCGAACTCTGCCGCAGCATGTATGGAAGCTGCACCCGAATACTGTTCTCACGCTGGTATTGACGCCGCTGGGCGCGGTGGTTGCGCTGCTGGTGGTAATTACGATGCTAACCACCGATCCGCTGGCCTGGGCTGGTCCTACATCGCTGGTTGTCTATCTGGGTATTGCAGCGGTTTTGAGCTGGGCGATCAAGAAGTACAGCGCCCGTGAGACACTTCAGCATCCACTGGCCTTTGGAGCTTACATTGCCTGGTCGCTGGCGAGCACACTTTTTATTACACCCCTCGCGCTGTGTACGATGGACTCCGCGGACTGGGGTACACGCACGAAAGAACAACAGGAGGCACCCATTGTCCACGCCAGCAGTTGAACCTACCCATGCCGCGAAAAAATCGTGGCCGCCGCTGCAATCGCTTGCCTATAAGTCGGTCCTGACGAGTTATCGTATTTTTGCCATTGTCACACTCTACGCAGTGCTGATCGGGGTTCTCAGTTATGCCTTTATCATGGGATTCTATGCGGTGAATAAGTCGTGGGCCGCGCCGGTGATTCTCTCCGCATCGGATGAGAAGAGCCTTGATTTCATGCAGAAGCTGGTGGTGAGCAGGCAAAGCAT
This sequence comes from uncultured Acidobacteriaceae bacterium, assembly GCA_963713645.1. GTDB lineage: Bacteria > Acidobacteriota > Terriglobia > Terriglobales > Acidobacteriaceae > Telmatobacter. Next base: position 119,908 of record CAVQMQ010000041.1, read on the forward strand.
CGAGGATATTCACGTGGATATACTCCGCCAGCAAAATACTCTTGCGGAGATGACCAAGCAGCGGGCTGCCTTGCTGGCGATTGATCCCCAGCTTGAGACAGCGATAGCGCGTGAGCGGGGACACGACAAGGTGACTGGGCCGGAACTGGCCGCACTGGACGCGCAAAAACAGGCCGACAACCTCAAGACCCAGGAGCTATTGACGCAGATACACCAGCTTGAGGCTCACATTAACAGCGATCTGGCCGCGGGGCTTATCACCAAGGGAGATGCCGCTACGCAACTGGCTGCGCTGAACCAGGCGGAAGGTGCTTACACAGACAGCCGCATTGCCGATGTGCTGCTCTCTGACAGCGTCCTTGATAAGACAACGATTGGGACCAAATCAATGGATGTACTGGAAAAGCAGGCGGAACTGCGCTCGGCGATTGCGCAGCTGGATGTAACTCTCAGCGTTGCAGAAAAACAATTGGCTGAAGATAACCGCCAGGCAGACCGTTTACACGACGCAATCACAATCGCCAAACAAAGCCCATATTATCTCAATGCTACCGGGAGTGCGCGGCTGTACTTTGCCTTTGTTCCTTATGACAACCAGGCGAATGCAACGGTTGGTGCGCCGATTTATGACTGCTCTCTGAATATGGCTTTGTGCCGCAAGGTGGGCACGGTGAAGCAGGTGTTTCTTGGTGAGGAGGTCATCAGCCATCCGATCTTCAAGACGCAGGTGCGGGGGCTTACGATCCTGATGGATTTATCTCACCCCGAGTCGGCGAAATCGCAGACGGTCTTTCTGGGCCGCAAACCGCTGTTCTTTTAGTAATCGATTGTTGAGGGAGTAAGAGGATGTTCCCGCATAATTTGAAGTATGCAGCAATCTTGTTTCTTGCCGCGACCAGTTGCGCTGCCGCGCAAACCGTTTTGACCGACCAGCAGGCGTACTGCGCGTATCTTTCCGAGCAGGCCAAGGCGCAAAGCGATTTTCTGCGCACGCCAAGCGCGACAGGAGGGTTTACGCAGCCCGATACCGGGTTGCCGCAGCAACTGGTGGCGGGTGCGCAGTTGAGCCTGTCGAACCTGAAGAAGGCGGGAATTACTGAGGATGTGGCGCGCAAGAACTGCGTTCTCTACAAGGACACGATCAGCATACAGCAGAATTTGCAGTATGCTTTGCCGAATATCGAACGGGATGCGCTTCGGCACAGAGTCGACCTGATTGATGAGGCGACTAAGTCGCTCGATGGGTTAATCGACAAGACAGCGCAGATGGTTGCAGCGCAGAATATGACGCGCCCAATGTTATGGGCGCTGAAGACCAATAAGATCAAGCTGGAATCGGACCGCGCGGATACGCAGTCGAAGATCGCCGCAATTTATATTCCACAGCTCACGAGCGAGCCCCTCAAGTCGCAGGTAGCAGCCAAGCAGGCCAGCGATATAGAAGAGCAAAAGGCTCAGGCGAAATTGAACCGGCAGAATAACTGGGATGTTGCATTGACCGCCGGCGCGCACCAGCAGATCAACCCCGTTGCGCAGGGCGTTCAGCCTTATGGTGAAGTTACGCTTACCTATAATCTTGGCAGCCGCGCCATCGATAAACACCTGGACCACTCTGTCGATGCTTACGGCGAGTGGAAGAAAGTGCAGGAAGGCGATGTGATACGCGGTATGGAAGAGCTGCGCGGCGTGATTGTCGCGCAGCTTGCTGCGCAGGAAGGCCGGCTCAAAGATATTCAGCAGGAGAGTGCGCAGGCCGGTAAAGATTTGCAGCAGATCGGCGATGCTGACTCGACCGCTGCCCTGGACTTTCGCAACCAACTGACCACAACTCAGCTTCTGTTGGGCGTAGAAACTGGCGACGCCAGTTATAGGCTTGACCGGTTGCGCGAGTTTCTGGCGAAGAATTTTTGAGTGCGGCGCAGGCGAATCGTATCTCAGTTTTCTTACTTGAGATCGCCGCCTTTGCCAATGTCCATGGACGGCGAGAGAGGATTGCTTTCGTCAATGGAGGCTTCGAGGACCTGGTTGAGAATTCCTTTGGCTCTGAGGATGAACTCAATGGCGTCGCGGCCTGCGCCGTGGCCGCCGGAGTTGGGCGTGATGTAGTGAGCCTCGGCCTTGACCTCGGCGCGGGCATTGGCGACGGCCACAGCCAGGCCGACCTGGCGCATGACCGGCAGATCGATGACATCGTCGCCGACGTAGGCAATCTCGTCTAGAGTTACGCCTTCTTTAGCGATGATCTCGCGGACTGCTTGCATCTTGAAGGCCTGGCCCTGGTAGATGAATTCGAGCTTGAGATCGCGGGCGCGCAGGGCGACGGTCTCGCTGATGCGCTTGGTGATGATGCCTACCTTCATTCCGCCGAGACGGGCGAGAGTCATACCAGCACCGTCGTGGGCGCTGTAGCCTTTGGCTTCGACCATTTTGGTCTCTATGGAGCCGTCGGGCCGCGCGACAGGCATGGGATAGATCCAGATGGTGCCGTCGGTGAGGACTCCATCAACGTCGAAGAGAATGATTTTGATGCGGCGGGCGCGGCTTTCTGCGGAGAGTGTCATGATTTAATTTTACCCATTGGCGCGAGAGGATTGCTGGCGCAGTTCCCGTTGCGTGGGAGAAAATCGATGGATGGATCAGGATGCTGCTGCCGCAAAACCGAATGAACAACCGGCACTCGACGGCGAGGACTACTACATGGACGGGCCGTATCTGGTGTTCACTGCCGCTTATCATCTGAAGCGCGGATACTGCTGCGGCTCCGGCTGCCGCCACTGCCCTTATGGAAGTGCGGAGAAGGCAGCCGGAAAATCGCAGGAAGCATCGTAGGCCACAGATTTATGCTGAGTCTTATTCTGAATGTCGCCTAAACGATGGTCAGGATGTTGGTGGCGCCGGCGAGCGTGTATTGATGGCCGATATTTGCAGCATAAGGAGCCGATGCAGCGCTCACACTGCCTGTTTGATTTCCTGAAGTGAAATCGTGCGCTCCTTCAAGGGTAATATTGTGGGGCGGATTGTTGACCCCCAGGAAGAAGAGCGTGGTGGTCACAGAAGCCGTGTTTTGGCCGTCCTGATCTGTTCCCTTAAAGGTTACGCGCTTGATGCTTGCGAAGTTTGCGACGTGGGCTTCGTTTTCAAGAACCTGCCCGCCTTCGAATTGCCACCGGCCCGCTGCATCGTTCACATTGGTCAGCGCCAACTGCTTGAGTTGAAGAATCATAGTACCTCCTCGTTTGCGTTGAATTGCGCTGATAGAGTGGGATCGGTTTCTACCGCACGAAGATAGTGACTTATGGGCGCTGAAGCGTTTCAAATTACCGCGCCGATTTGGACTAGCATCCCTGTATCAAGGAGGGTATTCTTGAAGTGTCTGATGGGAGCTGGATGAGGCGCGGATTATTGATCACGAGGCCTGAGCGGTGAGCGGCGCGCGCTGGGGCGCGGGCATTACGGCGGCAGCGCGCTTTGTAGCGGAGATTGAAGCTGCCCAAGCGGGGCAGGGGCAATTGCGCCCCGGTTATGTGCTGGCCGGGGACGAGATATTTCTGATGGAGCGGTGCCGCTCGGCGGTGCTGAAGGCCTTTGTTCCCGATGATTTGCGGGATTTTTGCCTCTCGGAGATGGATCTTGGTTCGACGCCGATCTTTGAGGTGCTGGACCGCGCTCAAACCCCCTCGCTGATGGCTCCCTTTCAGGTGATTTTTGTCCGCAATGTGAAGCAGCTGTACACGCGCGGAGCGAAAAAGGATGAATTTGCCGCGCTGGACAGATACTTCAAGTCGCCCAACCCGCAGGCGCTGCTGATTTTTGTGGCGGATTTTCTGTGCATCCCCAGCGACCCGCGGCGAATGGAGATGGACGACAAGAACCGCTTCGAACGGCTGACGGAGACACTCGGCGAGCATTGCGGCATGGTGGAGCTGGCGCGGGTGAACGAAGAAGACGCGATGCGCTGGGCGGTTGCCACGGCACAGGAGGCCGGTGCGAAGCTGGACCCCGACGCTGCCCTGCAACTGGCCGATGCTCTCGGCGCGGATATGATGCTGATTGCCTCGGAGTTGGAGAAGCTGCTGCTTTTCACGCTGGGGAAGGGACGCATTACGCTTGGCGACGTGGAAACAATGGTGCTGGGAGCCAAGCAACGGTCGCTCTATGAGCTGACCGACGCGATCAGCGCGAAGGACAAGGCCAAGGCTCTGGCGCTGTTGCATGGCCTGCTAAACAGCACCGACGCAGGCGAGGACGCGGCGATTGGGCATTTGTATATGCTGGCGCGGACTTACCGCCAGATGCTGGTGATCCTGGAGAAGAACGTGCGCGACTCGCGAGCGATCTGGCAGGCACTGTGGCAGGGCTTCCGGATGCCTCCGTTTGCCGCCGATGACCTGATCCGCCAGGCCCGGCGCTATAAGAGCCGCCGTGAGTTAACCCGCGCACTGCGGCTGATTGCCAGGGCCGATCTGGAATTACGCTCTTCTCCTCCAGACAAACGGCTGGTGCTGGAGCGGCTGGTCTATGAGCTGGCCTCGGAACCAAAACCAGCGCCGCCCGCCTGGGCCGCCGCGCAACTCGCCTTTGAAGGCTGAGCTGCCCACAGAGCGTGGCTTCAGAACTCAAGCGAATCGAGAAAGCTCTCCAGCAGTGTGGGAAGTTTTTTGTAGCCGGCATCCATCTCCGACTTCACCAGATAGCCGGATACGGTACCGCTGAGGGCGCGCGCCTTATCCTCAATCGCGTCTGAGCTGGAGAGGACAAAAACCGGGGCGTTTCTTAATTTGGGGTCGGCGCGCAGTTCATCGAGAAACGCGAAGCCGTTCATGCGCGGCATTTCCAGATCGAGCAGAACCATCACCGGCATTTCAACGTGCTTGCCCGGTGATTGGCCGCGCAGGATTTCAAGCGCCTCCCGGCCGTCCTCGGCGCAGGTAATCACAAATTGAATATCGGAGCGCGCCAAGCCGCGGCAGATGCTCTCTCTGCTTGCATCGTCGTCATCCACAACCAGGACATTCACCATTGATTTGCCTGTCTTTTCGCTGCTCTGGGTGGAGTTATGGCTCTCCCCTCATTTTCGAAAGCCTGTTTCCCGTGCCGCTTCAATTCATCATGGTATCCGCGTAGCTGGTCAGGAAGGCGGCCAGCTTGCTGTACTGGGGACCGACCTGCGACTTGACCATATACCCGGAGACACAGCCGCTGTCACAGGCACGCCTCCTGTCCGTGTCGGCGTCGGAGCTGGTGAGCACAAAGACTGGCGTGTGTCTGAGGTCGGTGTCTCCGTGCAGCTCGCGCAGAAACTCGAAGCCGTTCATGCGCGGCATGTTCAGGTCCAGCAGCACTACCAGCGGCGCATCGATATGCCTGGCCGGGCTGACTCCGCGCAGTATCTCCAGCGCTTCCCGTCCATCCTCGGCGGGAGTTACCGGTAACGTTGCTCCGGCCTTCTTGAGGCCACGGCAGACCAGTTCCCGCGTCGCATCGTCATCGTCTACCAGCAGTATGTTCACCACTTCATCCCTCGTATTCACCACTTTACCCCTCCGATTGCTTTGTGGCAAAGCGCGGCCAGCGGAAAGAGAATGCCGCGCCGCGCTGCCCGTCCTTGGCATGGACTTCGATCCGGCCTCCATGCGCTTCGACCAGCCGTTTGGTTACCGCGAGGCCGACCCCGCTGGTCTCCCCCTGTTTACTTGGCGACAAAGTCTGAAAGATCTGGAAGATGCGCTCCTGCGCGGTCTCTGGAATCCCCGGACCGTCGTCCGCCACCGTGATGCGGCAGAAGCTGTCTTCCGCCTCTGCCTTGATCTCGATGCGCCCTTCGGCGCGATCATGGTGCTTGACCGCGTTGCCGATCAGGTTGCGCAGAACGGTCTCAAGAGGTGTTCGCGCGGCCTCGAAGGGAGGCACGTCGGATTGGATTGCAACCGTAAAGCCCTCCGGCGGCGGCTGCAGCTCCAAAACATTCTCAAATACCTTGCGTGGATCGACGAGGGAGAGTTCCGCGGATGTCTTGCCGGCCCGGGCATAGGCCAGCAGATCGCTAATCAGCTGCTCCATGCGCCGCACGCGCACCTGAATCCGGCCCAGATTGTTTCTTACGCTTTCGGGAGCCTCATCTCCCAGGTCTTCCATCGCCCACTCGACCAGGCCGGCGATGCCGGTGAGCGGCGCGCGTAGATCGTGCGAGGCCACATGGGCAAACTCTTCCAGGTTGCTGTTGGCCTGGCGGAGATCGAGTTCCATCTTCTTGCGCAGGCTGATATCGGTAATGGCGGCCAGTGTCATCCGCGCGTCTTTCCAGACCACCGGGCTGAGGCCGATCTCCACCGGAACCTCCTTGCCGTTCCTGTGCAGCGCGGTGAGGTCGCGATTGCCGCCCATCGCCCGCACCGTGGGGTGAGCGCGATAGGCGTGCGTGTTTGATGCATGTCCGGGACGATAGCGCTCCGGGATCAATTGTTCCAGAGCCATCCCTTGCAACTCCTCCGGACGGTAACCGAGGATGTGCAGAACCCGGGGGTTGGTCATCACGATACGATTCTCCCGGTCCACCATCACCATTCCGTATGGAGAGGCGTCGAAGATATTCTGGAAGGCTGTCTCCAGCCGGATGCGTTCCGAGATATCGACAACCGAGGCCAGGATTCTGGTCCCTTCCGGCGTCTCCAGTGCGTTGAGGCCGATTTCGACGGGAAACTCGTTCCCTTCCGCATCGCGGGCAAAGAGGTTGCGGCCCGCGCCCATGGAGCGGGTTACCGGAGCCGCGCTGTATTCGGCTCGCAGCAGCTTATGCTGCCCGTGATAGCGCTGGGGCAGCAGGAACTCCACTTCCTTGCCGACGATTTCTTCGCGGGTGTATCCGAAGAGGTTTAACAGATATTTATTGACATGGGAGATACGGCCGTCTGTTCCGGTCAGGACAAAGCCGGTCGGCGCGGCATCGAAGACGAGATTGGTAAGACGCGGAGTTTCCGGACCAAACACAATGCTCTGCTCCTTCCGGGGGAATTCGAAGGTGCCAGGACTTGCATCCAGCGACGGTAGCTTGCGCGGCGGGGGATGACTAAAGCTATCGCCGGTGGTGCCAATTTGCAAGATGAAAAGGATTGACTCTTCGACCAAAAGGTTGAGTCAGGACAGAACTGATCTTTGCCCAATCTGGAAATAGATGGACATAGCATGATCAGATTCCCGACGCGGGTATGCAAAGCAGTCTTGCGATGGCCTCTGCCACTTAATGAACGCCGTGCTCATTGAGCCAGGGTCCATACTGCCGGTCTACAGTCTGGATGTGGTTCGTCAGCCAGTCACGGAGAAACCCAAGCAACTTTGCATTGATCATCATCTCGCCGCGCTCGTGGCGCACGATGAAGTCTTCGACCTTGCCGGTCAGCTCGCGATGCTTGGCTTTGTGGGCTTCGAGGCCTGGATAACCAGCGGCAGCCATCATTGCCTCTTCGCCGGAGAAATGATCGCGGGTGTACTTGAGCAGTTTGGCCAGCAACTGGCCTGTGATGGTGTGCCCCTGGCCGCGCGTCATGGCCGTGTGCAGTTCATTAAGAATTTCAAAGAGAACAAAGTGCTGGCTGTCCGCGCTCTCGACGCCGACTGAAAATTTATCGCTCCATGCCACCAGTGTCATTGAATTCCTCCTGTCAGTTAACGAGTGCGGATTGTCCGGTTGCTTTCGTCCTGCAATTTCAGCTTTCTCTTTGGCGTGCAATCCAGGGTCCATAGGCGCGGTCAGTGGACTCGATGTGCGCGCGCAGCCAGTTGCGCAATCCGTCGAGGAATTCAATGCTGATGGATATCTCTCCCATCTCGTAGCGGGCAATGTACTCGGCTACCTGGCGGGTAACATTGCGGTCTTCGGCGGCTCGCTCGGCCATGCCCGGCAGGCTGGCGGCGGCGAAGATGGCTTCTTCGCAGGCGAGGTGGTGACAGGTGTAATCCGCCACCTCATGCAGCAGCAGTCCCGCGCTGGTCTGTTGCTGATCTCCGGCTACCGCCTCCTGAAGCTTGTCGAGGGTTTCAAAGAGCAAGGCATAGTCGTCATACATTCCTTGCGCGCCATGCCCGGTCCATCACGACATTGATTTTTCCTCTTTCGTCTGCGGATCGAGTCCGCTCTAGCGAAACCTGGGATGATGTATCCCGAAAGCAGGAAACTCAACGAGACACGGAAACTCAGGTTTCGCCCTTAGGACTCAATCGGAAGAATTACAGAAAGCGTTAGAGATGGCATCCTGCAGAAGGGGATCGCGGGGTTTAGAGCTGTTCTCCAGTTTCCGTGGTGTTTCAGGTTTCCTGCAAGGCGGCTTTTTCTTGAGGAAAACGCCACTTAGCGCCTGAGGTTTCGCCCGATACCGACTGGAGAACAGCTATAGCGCGAGGATTATTGCCACCGGCGTGCTAAGAATTCTCAAAAAAATCTAAGTGAACAGGCAGCGGCTGCCGGAAACAAGCAAATTGGCACCGTGGCCGCAGGGAGCGAGTTATGGAGGAAGCGGACGGAGGCGCTAGCGGATTTTTCCACAGGAATGTATCGCAATGTGAGCCTTTGCCGAATTGAATCGGTGAGATATCGCATTGATTCTTTAGATGGATATAGGAAAGGTCCAGGTGAAAGTACAACCGTGCTCGTGCGTGTGTTTTATGCGGTTCAGAGCGGGAAAGGAAGTAAAAAACTATTGACCTCTGAGCAAACCCGATATACATTGGAAATGCCATCCATCTGGCAGACTGAGCTGTGCAGGTAAGCGCGCCGGTCTGTCGATTCCCGCATCATGCTTGAGCAGAGGCTCATTTGTTGGTGCCCCGGCGTGTTTTCAGCGCCTCCGGAACGGGAAGAACGGGCGCATAAATTCCCGAGACGGCATATACGACTGCATTGACGCACGATGGTCCTTTCCAGATGTGCAAATTTGCGCCAAGATTTTTTGAACTGGACGGCTTTCTCGTGCGTCTATATCGGTGAGTGAACTTTTAGGCAGCACTTCGTAGTACTGGCTGCCTCCTGCTTCGGCTGTGGATTTAACCTCTGCCGGACGGAATTTTTGAAAGCCTTTCGTGAAGGAGAGTATGGCAATGCGTTCTGATTTGGTTTTTGGGGCACTTTCGCATGTGTCCAACCGCTACCAGCTTTGTTTGCTGGCGAGCAAGGCAACCCGGAAGCTGCACAAGCCGAATACCCGGCTGCAGGACACCACGAATGAAGTCCTGGATCGCTTCCATTTCACCAACCCCGGCGCCGTTTCGCAGTCGGTCGTTATCCCTGAACTGCACATGGAAGAACAGCGCCGCGCGGCATAACTCTGCGTGTGTCGCGTATAATTGAGTCAAGCCATCGGTTCAAGCGGCGCTGTCAGGAAAAAACAGCGCTGCGTTTCCTGCCCCTTCCATCCTCTGATGCAAATCAGATAGAGTGATTGAACCGGCATCTATAGGCTGTCTCCTTGCCCCCCGCACGGATTGCTCCCTGGATCGTTTCCCGGGTATTCAACTGGAGCGCGTCTCTTCTCGTACCCCCTCACGTACACATCCTTCCAATTTGCAGGTGAACATGACCATCGCTGAACTCAAAGAGAAAAACATCACAGAACTGAGCCGCATAGCGCGCACCCTGGAGATTCCGGGCGCCAGCGGCCTTCGTAAGCAGGATCTGATCTTCAAGATTCTTCAGGCCCAGAGCGAAAAAGAAGGCCACATCTTCGCCGAAGGCGTGCTGGAGATCCTTCCTGACGGTTATGGGTTTCTGCGTTCACCGGATTACAACTACCTGCCGGGGCCGGATGACATTTACGTCTCTCCTTCTCAGATTCGCAAATTCGATCTGAAAACAGGCGACTCGATTAGCGGCAATGTCCGGCCGCCCCACGAAGGGGAAAAGTATTTCGCGCTGGTCAAGATTGAAGCTATTAACTTCGAGTCTCCCGAAGAAACCCGCAACAAAATCCTCTTTGACAACCTCACCCCGCTTTATCCCCAGGAACGCATCAAGATGGAGACTGTGCGCGAGGCCGTCAGCGGCCGGGTCATGGACCTCCTCACGCCTGTGGGCAAGGGACAGCGCGGTTTGATCGTCGCTCCTCCGCGTACCGGCAAAACAATGCTCTTGCAGTCGATCGCGAACTCGATCTCTACGAATCATCCTGAGGTCGTGCTGATTGTTCTGCTGATTGATGAGCGCCCGGAAGAAGTCACCGACATGCAGCGCTCGGTGAAGGGCGAGGTCATCAGCTCGACCTTTGACGAGCCGGCCGCCCGCCATGTGCAGGTAGCCGAGATGGTCATCGAAAAGGCCAAGCGCCTTGTTGAGCACAAGCGCGATGTGGTGATTCTGCTGGACTCTATTACGCGTCTGGCCCGCGCCTACAACACCATTGTTCCGCCATCGGGAAAAGTGCTATCCGGCGGCGTGGATTCAAACGCATTGCAGCGCCCCAAGCGCTTCTTTGGCGCGGCCCGCAATATTGAAGAAGGCGGGTCTTTAACCATTATTGCTACGGCTCTCGTAGACACCGGCTCGCGCATGGATGAAGTGATCTTTGAAGAGTTCAAGGGCACCGGCAACATGGAAATCATTCTGGACCGCAAACTGGTCGACAAGCGCGTCTTCCCGGCTATCGACATTCAGCGTTCTGGCACCCGCAAGGAAGAGCTGCTTATTCCCAAGGACGATCTCTCGCGCATCTGGGTTCTGCGCAAGGTTCTCAACCCGCTCTCGCCGGTGGAAGCGATGGAACTGTTGGTCAGCCGCCTGGAGAAGGTCCGCAACAACGCGGAGTTCCTGCAGAACATGAACCAGCTGTAGCTACGTATCCCCTCTGAAGCAAAAAGGCCGTCCAACCAGGACGGCCTTTTGTGTTTGTAAATCCTTTCTAAAGAAGCTCTCGCAATCTGAGCTTGAACTTGAGTACCTTCTCTCCGCGCTTCACGGTTAGGTGCACCACGGTTCCCGCCCGCTGCCAAAACGCCGGATCGTCCTGGAGCAGCGGGTTATCCGACGGCTTGTGCCCGTCAATTTGCAAAAGAATGTCGCCGATGGCCACTCCAGCAACCGCCGCTGGACTCCCCGGCAAGACACTCATCACCTTCTGATCCATCTGGATTGAGTCAATAATCAGACCCGCGCGGTTGAAGACTTCCAGCTTACCCCAGTTGGAGTTCTTCTCCAGATAGATCACGCCATGCGGAAGATCAAATATGACCGTGAACTGGCGCAGCACGCGGGTTCCGATATTGCCCGAGTTCTCATCCGAAATTGCCTGCCCGTCGAAAAGATCGGCGAGCACGTTAGTCACCTCGGCCTCGCCGATGCGCACAGTTTTTACGCGTGCATACCAGGCCGGCGGCATCGCTCCGCCAACCCCCGATCCGGCATAGCCGTGATATCGCGGCGAAAGTTGCTTGACAAAGTCGAACTGGCTCACAAACCGCTGCTCCAGTTCGAGGCTCCCCTCGTCGCCGGTGTCAATGCAAAATATACCGCTCGCGCCATTCACGCTAGCTTCCACCTCAATCTCGTTCGGGGTGCGATTCAATACCATCGGAATCTTGACGCCGTCTCCTGTGTAGGTGAACGTCTGCGGCGCGTTGAAGCCAATTTGCTCATGCTCATAATCGACCGTGACCACCAGCCTGCGCATGAATTCCCAACCGACCGCTCCCACCGGACCCTTCTGGTCGCCCCAGGGCATGGGGATGGCATAGAACTTTTGGTCGTGCAGGACCAGGTCGCCGATTTTTATCGAAGTTACATCGCCTCCTGCCGCCAGGACCGAGCCGCTGCCGGCACCAGTGGCCCTGATCCCAGACCCCTCTTCTGTCATCCCTATCTGCCGGGCCACCACGGGAGATAGTACATTCATCCCCGCTCCGGAATCGAAGATCAGCCGGAATGGTCCCTTCCCGTTGATGAGAGCGTCAAATTGCACGCCGCCCTTGGCCGGAACCACCACTTTCCCCGAAGGCGGTAGCTCGAAATCGCGAGGCGGTTGCTGCGCCGCACTGCCAGGTGAGTGAATCGAGGTCAGCGCGATGAGCAAAGCGGTGAAATAGCGCATAATCAGTTGCGATCATCTTAGCCCATTCAGGCTGGGTTCTTCCCGACTTGAAGGCTTAAGAGACTGGCATGGCGGAACCGCTTTTCAGTTTAACCGTCTGCTGATAGACTAAAGAAGTCGTGGGGCTGTAGCTCAGCTGGGAGAGCGCCTCGTTCGCAACGAGGAGGCCAGCGGTTCGATCCCGCTCAGCTCCACCAAATCCTCTGCATCCCTCCAATCCTCAATCCTCCGGTTTTACGTCTTCACCCACAGCTTTGCCCAGCGCGATTAGATAGGCGTTGAGTGAAGCGGTCTGCCCGAGAACGAACCGCGAGACAAACCGGAAGACCGGGTTGTAGACATCGCCATCCTCGGTAATTCGGACTCTCGTGCCTCCTCCGGCAGACTCCAGCGTAAAGCCCCACTTGCCGCCGTAAGGCAGGTTTTCGGTGGCAATTCGCCGTTCGATGGAGAGCGGCGGCCTGCTGTTCTCGATTGCGTAGAGAACGGACTCATCGCGCCGGTTGGTCTCGCGCTGAAATTGCTTGCCGTCTGGTTCCGTGACCAATTCGCAGGCCTTCACATCCGGCCGCCAGCCCTGGGTGCCGGAGATCAGCGCGAAGAGCTTCTCCGGGCTGGCCTTGAAAAATGCGCTGCGGGTTACGACGTGGTGTTTTGGGAGCAGCGATCCAATGACCACGGCGCAGACAATTATCAGTACAACGACTCCGACAAGAATCAGAAGAATCTTCATCCGTCCCTCTCTCGCTTTCTTCGTTTCAAAAGAATTGCGGCGGCCTGCGCCAGCCGCTCCATGCCAGCTACTGCGAGCCTCGGCCTCTTCAGCCTTCATGATCTTCAGCAGTTGCCCAATCAGCAGGGGATTGAGCACGGTGTTCTGTTCCTGAATTCGTTTACCGGAGGCTGTGAGCGTGAGCTCCACCGAGCGCCCGTCTGCGTTATTCTGCCTGCGTACGATGTAACCGCCCTTCACCAGCCGGGTGACAGTCGTACTCATCGTCGAGCGGCCGACCCCCATGTGTTCCGCCAACTTCGAGAGCGTTGTGGGCCTGGTTGCGTCCAGGTGATCGAGCACGCTGGCCTGGTTTTCAGTGAGCGCATTTCCTGATTCATCTGAGCGCGTGTGCTCCCGATGGCAGGCGAGGTATATGGCCGGATATGCCGCCATCAGCCGTCTGGTTTGTGTTTCCAACATATGGGGTAGGATGGCGGCAATGGTTTGATTCGTCAAACAAATTTTGTTGACGGCCCGTCATTCGGCTATGGGAATTGACAGCAATAGCTGGCAATGCTGCCAGGAATTTACTCGCCGAAAAAATCCCTATTGTCCAGCCCGCTTTCTGCCGATAAGCCCCATCAGGAGCGCTCTCGATGGCCCTGCTTACCTCCCCTGCCAAAGCCGCGTCAGCCCCACCTCCTGAGGCGGAGCGATCTCTCTCCCTGCTTGTCGAAGGGGCGGCAATGAACATGCTGGAGATTGATCACGAAAGCTATAAGGTTTTTCGCGCCAACGTTACCAGAACGGCGCTTGCCTCTCCAGACCGGCTGCCCAATGCCGACAAGATGGCGGCGATCAAGACTGTCCTTCAGGAATTTGAGAGGTATCGCAACGGCTCGGAGACGGAGCTGAAGAACCGGCAGTCCAGTTGGCGGGCTGTTGTGTCGATGCTATTCCGCGAGTTGGTAACAAGCCTGGGAATCGACCCCGCCTCGGAGGGCGCACGGTCGTTGGCACAAATCGTCGGGAGCTTGAAAACTTCCCAGGAGATTCAGGATTTTCGCAGTCAGCTGGAGGATTTTCTCCATCCGAATGGGGCCGGGACGGCCATGGACAGAGCCTCGTCGCTGAAGGTGGCGGATCGCTCCACGGCTAATGACAACGCAGCCGGGCTGCGTGGCGGCGGCGTGGCTGTCGAGCAGGTGAAAATGCTGATGGAACGGGGCGGTGCCGGCTACGTTGCTCTCTTCCGACTCAGTTGCCTTGAGATCATCAGCGAGCGCTTCGGCCTTGATGCCGTGCAGGATTGCATCATGGCCGTCTCCGCATACCTGACCGCGAGTCTGCACGCCGATGACTTGATCTACCACTGGAGCGACTCTTCACTGTTGGCCATTTTGAAGGGCCGCTCGAATGAACAGATCCTTACCGCAGAATTGCAACGCATCTCCGCCCACAACAGTGAAATCAATATTCGCATCGGGGAGCGCATGGTTATGCTCCGCATTCCCTTGAGTTTTGACATTACGCCAATCGCCAAACTGCGCGCCGCCGAAGATCTTTATAAACTCTCCAACGCTCGAAAAGACAGGTGGTAAGTCATGAATTCTTCATCCGCTCTTCTCTCAGACACAGCCGATCCAGCGATTTCTACCGTTCTTGATGAACTGCCGATGGCATATGTGGAAGTTGATTCCCAGGGGATAATCGTCTTTGCCAACCGGGCTGCCCGCGCCCTGCAACCCTCCGGTCATGGCGATCTGGTCGGAAAATATGCCTGGCAGCAGATGCCGCCCGACGAGCAGGAGAAAAGCAGCGCGGGTTTCTTTCTGTTCATGGAAACCGGCGAGAACCCTCCGGTGGTGCGGCGCTCTCTCTACACATCTGCCGGCGCCTTTCGCACCCATGAGGTTCATCGCAGCCTGATTCGCGATGCGCAGGGAAAACCAAACGGAATGAGGGCCGTCACTCTAGATATCACCGAGGCTCATATAGCCTACGAAGAGGCGCGCAATGCCCGGCTCTGGCTGGAGAGCGTGTTGGATTCGCTGGCCGAGGCGGTGATTGTTACCGATGCGCTGGGCTTCATTCGCAATGTCAATCCTGCTGCGGAGGCGCTCTTCGGTTGGAGATCGATAGAACTCTCCGGTCAACTGGTCGAGAAACGCATACCCATGCTTGCCTTTCGTACTAGAAGCGGGAAGGCACTCAGCTTTCACATGGCTCTCGACGGACCCTGCCTGGGGGACGGCTCAGTGCTGAATTGCGCGCGCGATATCCTCCAGGTAGAAATCAGCGCCTCGCCCATTATCGACAAGGAGAACGGTTCTACCATGGGTGTTGTGAGTATCTGGCGCAAAGTCGAACCAGCCGCTTAGAGAGAAACCGGGGTGACCGTGCCCTGTTGAGTTTTGCGCAAGGTTGCAGTTTCCTGATGGTCACGGCAAATGGATGGACGTGCTTTCGAGATACCCCATCCCTGGTTTAGCCAGAGCGGTGCGGCGAAATTTGAGAGGAAACTTCAGGAGATGACTTCCCCAATGACTCTTCAAGACCCTCAGGAAATGCTTGATAATCTCCCAGTAGCGTATCTGGAAGCGAATGCGCACGGAGTGATAATTCGCGTCAACCGGTTGCGCCGCTCGCTGCATTCGGCTGAGACGGGCGACATCGTAGGCAAATTTCTTTGGGATCTGGAACCGGCTGGAGATCGGGAGGCCAGCCGTGCCGCATATTTGGAGTCCATGCAGTCCGACGGCCCGATGTCCGTGATCCGGCGCTCAATTTATGGCGGCGACGGAAGATTTCACACTTTTGAAATCCGTCGCAGCTACATCTTGGACGAGAACGGCAAGGTAGCCGGGATACGGTCGATGACCCTCGATGTTACAGAGGCGGAGCGCGCTCATCAGCAGGCTCACCAGGCCCAGCAGTGGTTGGAGAGCGTTGTCGATTCCATTCTGGAAGCGGTGATCGTAACCGATGCGTTGGGCTTTGTCCGCTCCGTGAATCCGGCGGCAGAACAGCTTTTTGGGTACACTGCCGGGGAATTGACCGGCAGGCCCATTGAGAAGGGACTGCCGATTCTCTGCTTTGAGGATACGAATGCCGCTCGGCTGAACTTCAGCATGACGCTCGACAAGTCCACCAAGGCAATTGCGACCATGCTCAACCGCGAACGTCAGGCGGTGAAGGTAGAGATCAGCACCTCGCCGATCATCGACAGGGAACACGGGTACGCTGTCGGAGTGGTCAGCGTCTGGCGGGAGTTGGATGCGGCTTGAGGCTGTGTTGTGCAAGTTATGCACACGTTAGAGAACCTCGGTCAGAGCCAGAGTTACAACGTGAGCTAGCTGGCCGTGGCGAACTGTCAGCGTCAGAACTCTGCCAACCGGTTGTGCGAAGGCACTCACCAACGTATCTTCATTCGGCGTTCGACCATTGATCAGCGTAATCACGTCCTCTTCCACGAGGCCAGCCTTCGCTGCCGGACTGCCGGGCACAACCAGTTTTACTTTCAGGTTATCGGGATCGGGGTCCAATACCAATCCCGCGCGGTTGAAGATGTCGGGCTTGCCATAACTGGCGCTCTTCTCCAGATATAACTTTCCGCGCGGAAAATCGAAGACCAGATTAAACTGCCTCAAAATGTGCTGGCCGATGTTTCCGGCAATGGTCTTTGCTGCCTCCGCGCCCTGTGCGTCTATCGAGAGCACAGTGATGGGCAGGCTCACGTTTGCGGCCCCCAGTTGCAGCGTCTTCGCCCGCGTATAGAATCCAATGTCGGGTCCACCAAAACCAGAGCCTGTGTAGCCCTTGAACTTCGCTCCATAGTGCTTTACCAGATCGTGTTGCGCAACAAAATGCGCATACAGCGCCAGCGACCACATATCGCCGGTATCGATGCCAAAAAGGCCTGGGATGCCGTCGACACTGCCTTCAGCTACCAGAAACTCCTCCTGAAAGCGGATCGGAACAGCAGCGCCGTTGCCGGAGTAAGTGAAGCTCTTCGCGTCGTAGAAGGTTATCTCTTGCTTATCGAAATCGACACGAATGGGCAGGTTTCGATAAAGCGCCTCGCCTACAGCAATTCCTTCCTGACCCGGCACATCGATCACCGTGAACCATTGATCGGACATGACCAGGCCGCCAATCGTCACCTTGTTCACTGTTACACCGGGCACCTGAAGGTTCCCCCCACCCGCGACCACGGTGTTTCCACCGTCGGGCTTCAATCCCAGCCGCCGCGCCAAGGCAGCCGTGATGATGTTCCCGGAGCCGGTGTCGAGAATTGCGTCAAACGGTCCCTGGCCATTGATCATGGCCTTCATTTCCAGGCCGTTCTTTGCAGGCACGGTTACGCCGTGGGGAACCGCAGGAGATACATCTGGAGCGGGTGCGCTCACCTGTGGAGGCGAAGGCGCATTCTGCGCAGAACTCCACACGGCAGATGTTGCGAGGCTCAACAGAATCGCTGTTGAGGCGAAGAGCGAAATAAGCGTTTTCGGAATCGGCATTTTCAAAGAGGGCTCCTGGGAGTTTTTGAAAATTTTCGATCTTTTGACGCCTGAATCCCTTGCATCGTAACGCCGAATTCGATGAATCTACACGATTGCTGCCAGGATTGCATCGGCGAACTGCGTGGTTCCGGCCGTGCCGCCTACATCGCGGGTCAGTGTCTTGCGCTCGGCGTAAACGGTTTCGAGAGCTTTCTGCACTTTGTCTGCTGCGACGAACTCGTCCAGATGGAGCAGCATCAGAATCGCCGATTGCAAGAGAGCCGTGGGATTAGCGACGTCTTTGCCGGCAATATCCGGCGCAGAGCCATGTACCGCTTCAAAAATCGCGCACTCGATGCCCAGGTTCGCTCCGGGGACAAGTCCCAAGCCGCCAACCAGGCCTGCGCATAAGTCGCTGAGAATATCGCCGTAGAGATTCTCTAGCAGCAGCATGTCGTACTGATAGGGATTCATCACCATCTGCATGCAGGTGTTGTCGATAAGATGCTCGGCGTAGATAACATCGGGGAATCCTTCGGCCATCGTTCGCGCGCAGCGCAGAAACAGGCCGTCGGACATCTTCATGATGTTGGCTTTGTGGATGGAGTGAATCTTCTTGCGTCCATGCTTGCGCGCGTACTCAAACGCAAACTTGGCGATGCGCGTCGAGCCTTTTTCTGTGACGACCTTGATGCTCTCGACGACACCGGGCACGACCTCATGCTCCAAGCCAACGTACTCGCCCTCGGTGTTTTCGCGAACAATGATCAAGTCCACACCGGGCCAGTGCGTGGCCAGGCCGGGGAGATTCTTGATGGGCCGGAAGTTCGCGAATAGATCGAATTGCTTGCGCAGCGTCACGTTGATGCTCTTGAAGCCTCCGCCGATTGGCGTCGTCACTGGACCCTTCAATGCCACATGCGTACTCTCAATCGATTTGGTCAGCGCGGCGGGAATGTACTCGCCGTAAATCTCAAAGGCTTCGGCCCCAGCGGCAAAGCGCTCCCACTCAAACTTGACGCCGGTGGCTTCCAGAATGCGAACCACCGCTTGCGTTACTTCCGGGCCAATGCCGTCACCTGGAATCAGCGTTACCTTGTGCGTCTTCACTCCCGCCATTGATTGTTCTCCTTTGAGCTAGAGGTTCCTTTGCAAATTACTCGCTGCAATCACTGATCGCGCCTAGTTGACGATACATTAACTGATCCTCATACCGTTGTAGACTGTTACCGGCGACCCTTCGGCGAGAAAAGCCGAATCCGGCTTTCGCAACAGGCATTCGGCGATCTCGCGTCCGTAAAAGGCTGCTGCGTTTCCTGAAAAGCTTGCCTCTTTCGCGTTCCTCACAATCCATTGCGGATGCTGTACCTCGTACTCCAGACAGCCGCCGTCGCTCTGCGCCGCGTAGCCCCAGTAATGCTCGGTGATGAACTGGCTGACGGAGCCTTCGGGTGCGATATAACTTTCTCCTTCTGTCTCAATCCGCATGCGGCATCGATCGGCTCCGGTACCCCAGGCGTGCTTGGCTTTCACTGTGCCGGTTACCGGGCTGGTCTCTACTTGATGCGACATTGGGGTGTAGGAGTAGTTCTCGTTGTAGACAATTCGCGCGATAGCCGCAACTGCGCGCTTGGGTACAAGTTCGCGAATGAAGACCACGCCCCGTTTCGACCCGCGCCGCACATAGAAGCGAACATTTACTTCTTCAAAAGACTGATGAAAGGGGATGGGAAACCTGAAGATGCTTGTTCGATTGAACTCAAATCCAACCAGACTCAAATAGGTAACGCCGTCGAAGGCATCCAACGTTGTTCCTGTAGGAACGAACGGCGCAAGCAGCCGGGGATCAACGGAGTAGTTGAGCATCAAGAGGTCCTTCCACTCGGCGGTTAGAAATATTGTTTTGTCTTTCATTCCGTTAGCTCGCGCCTCTTCTGCCCTGCAAAGACACCATCGCTATTTCTTTGCTTTGCCTGTGCCCCGGCTGCCGAGCAGCCCTTCCAGCTCTTCCTTGAACTCGCTTACATCCTTGAAGTCGCGGTAAACAGAGGCAAAGCGGATATAGGCGACCGTGTCCAGCCCCTTGAGGTGCTCCATGATCAGTTCGCCGATCTCGCTGGTGGTGCGTTCGCGCTCCGGCGCGTCCACGAGATAGGTTTCGGCGGCGTCCACGATTCCTTCGAGCTTGCTCGACGCAACGGGCCTTTTTTCGCAGGCGCGCAAGAGGCCGCTCAGCACCTTCTGGCGGTCAAATCGCTCACGGCGGCCGTCTTTTTTGACCACCATATAGGGAATCTCATCGATCCGCTCGTAGGTTGTGAAGCGCCGGTTGCAGCGCTCGCACTCGCGGCGGCGGCGGATCGAATCCCCCTCCTTGCCTTCCCGCGAATCCACCACGCGATCCTGCCCGAAACCACAATATGGACATTTCATTCTAGCTGGATTCTAAAGCAATCCTCTGCAAGCGCGAAAAGCCGGGTGGTGTGCCCGGTTGAGGAGACAATCCCACAGGGGCTGACGCCCGCCTTGATATTGAGGGGTATGCGGCCGGACTAAAGTCCAGCACTGACACAAAGCTCATAAGGTTCTTCGCGCAGACGGTCAATAAATACCGGCGGCGTTCAGATGCGGCGCGTAGAGCTTATCGGAGCCTTGGATGTGATTGACTAGCCAGCCGTACATGTAGTTCATCACCTCCAGCGCAAACTTCGAACTGGAGTCGCTCTGAAACCGCTCCTTCATTCCCGCAGCGGTGGCATAGAGCGCTTCGTGTTCCTTTTTGTGTTCGGCCGCATCGGGATAGCCAGTCTGATCAAAGAGAGCCTCTTCGCGCCGGCAGTGGGTGCAGGCGTATTCGAGAAGCTTGTCGATCACAGCGCCCAGCGCCTGACTGCTGTGGCCAGCCTCAATCGCGTCGTGCAGTTCATTGACCAGATCGACAATCTGCTTGTGATCCTGGTCAAAGACAGCGACGCCGACGCTCATATTCGTGGTCCAGCTTAGTAGCATGACGCCCTCGCTTACAATATTTTCGATTAAACTCTCTCCAGAAACCGAGGTGATGAGCGACTTTTTTCAAGAAAAGGTCGCCTCGCACAACTTCCAAACGAGAACGAGTGAATCGAAGATGCTTTAGTGGATGCCTTTGGAGTTGAGGTGCGGGCCGTATTTCTTATCGGAGCCCTGAATGTGATTGACCAGCCAATTGCGCAAAAAGCTCATCACTTCCATCGACAGTGTAGAAGACGAGGCCGTTTTGAAGCGCGTCTGCAACTCGACCACCGATTTCACCAGATCGGCATGTTCTTTTTTGTGCGCCGAAGAGTCGGCATAGCCGGTTTTGGCAAACATCTCTTCTTCGCGGGCAAAATGAAACTGCGTGTATTTGATCAGCCGGTCAAGCACATGTCCCAGCGCATCTTTTGCATGGCCGGCCAACATTCCGTCATGCAGCTCATTCACCATCGCCACCAGTTTCTTATGGTCCTCGTCGATAACTGCGACCCCGACGCTCATTTCGTTGCTCCAGGTCATGAAAGCCATCTTCTGATTCTCCTTTCCGGTTTTACAGATCATTGCCTCTTAGGGTTTCATCGGCAGAAAACACGAGAAAGTTGAGGAGTGAGCGCGGGTTGAGAACCGGAATGGGACGAGCTGGGCGTAGAGATTATTGCAGACGGGAAAAAATCGGTGCCTTTGTGGGAAAAGCCGCTACCAGGCTTCGAAGACTACAGCGCTGCTGCTGCCGGTGCGACCCTGGATTGAGTGCCTGGCAAAGTTGCGGTCGTCGCGCCGCGGAAAGTCATTGCGATAATGCGCGCCGCGGCTTTCTGTCCGAGCCAACGCGGCGTGCAGAATGGATTTGGCAACGCGGCACAGTGCAAGCGCCTCGGCCAGGCGGCGGCTGGTCTTACCTTGCTGTGTAAGCCGCGCCAGCGCAATCTCACATTCAGCCTGTGCGGCCAAACCCTGCTGCAGAGTAGACTCCTGCCGCAGCAGTCCGGCATAAGCCCACATGGCAGCCTGAAGCGCTGCGATCTGCTTCTCGACCTCAGCTTCCTCGGTGGCGGAGATGTCGCCGGGTGAAGCCTCCGCCGCGTTAACCGAATTAAACTCCAGCCCGTCGCTGAGCATGGACTTCGCGGCCCGCGCGCCAAAAACCAGCCCTTCGAGCAGCGAGTTCGAGGCTAGCCGGTTTGCCCCATGCACCCCCGTGCAGGCTGCCTCACCTGCGGCATAGAGACCTTGGAGCGTAGTCCGTCCTGCCAGGTCCGTCCTTACTCCGCCCATCAGATAATGCGCCGCCGGCCGCACCGGAATCAGATCGTGCGCCAGTTCCAATCCATACTGAGCCAGGCATGCGCCGATGCCGGGAAAGCGCTGGCTCAGGTCGATATTTTTGATGTGGCGCAGGTCCAGATACACTGGACGGCTGTCGCCTGCTTTCTCGCCGATCCCTTCGCGGGCAATGGCGCGGGCCACTACATCGCGCGGAGCCAGCTCCAGCAACCGATGATAGCGCTCCATGAAGCGCTCGCCACGGTCGTTGCGCAGGTAGGCGCCCTCGCCGCGCAGGGCTTCGCTCAACAGGAATCGCGGCGCACCGGGGAGCGAGAGCGCCGTCGGGTGGAACTGGTAAAACTCCATGTCGGCCAGTTCGGCTCCGGCATCGGCAGCGAGCGCGATACCGTCCCCAGTAGCCACCTGCGGGTTTGTCGTGTCCGAGTAGACCTGACCCGCGCCTCCGGCGGCAATCAGCACCGCTCGCGCGGCTATGCGTTCGGGACGGTTCTCCTTGTCCAGCAAATCGGCAGCGATCACGCGGTTATCGGAGATGACTAGGCCAGTGACCGTTGTCCACTCGGCAAAGCGTATGCGTGGGTGGGTGCGGGCATAGGCCGCCAGCGACCGGCTAATCTCCGCGCCGGTTGCATCGCCGTTGGCATGCAGAATCCGCGGCAGCGAGTGCGCGGCTTCGCGGGTGCGCAGCAGTTCTCCGGCCTCGCGATCAAACTGCGCGCCCCAGCCGATCAGCTCCGCTACGCGCTCGGCACCCTCGCTCACCAGAACTTCTGCCGCGGGACGGTAGACCAGCCCATCGCCGGCATTGACCGTGTCTTCCAGGTGCAGCGCTACATCTTCATCGCCTTCAGTCGCTACCGCAATTCCTCCCTGGGCGTAATGGGTATTCGACTCTGCGACGGACTCCTTGGTGACGACCAGAACGTCGTGGTGCTCCGCCAGCTCCACGGCGGCGCGCAGGCCCGCAACACCCGCCCCCATCACCAGATAATCCGTCCTCGTAACCGATGTCATAACCTATGAGGCTATCATCGACCGGGCGGCAGTCGCCAAATGCCGCGAAAGTATTGGTGCGCATCCGGATATCTATGGTTGGTAAAATGGGATGAAAATGAACCGGCGCATGGTGAGTGTGGCGAAAGTGGCATAATCCGTGAGGACCAGAATTATGCTTGGCCGTTATGGAAGAAGCAGTCGATCAGGATAGATACTACCGTTTCAACTTCAACCGGTTTATTGTTCAACAGATAGGGCTTGTAGCGGTATTTGCGCACAGTCGCTAAGGACAGCGGACGTAATATCTTCGGCCCGGAAAGCGTTCGTGTATGGCTCACCGTGCCGTTCTTATCAATGGTGATTGCGATAACAACCGTTCCCATGACCTTTACACCGTAGGAGTCCTTCTCGCAAGCTGGCTCCTCCTTATGGATAAGCAGTGTCTCGGCGACCTTGGGACTCATTTGGACCTCATAGGGAGCCTGCTGATGCGCCGGAGATCCCTTCTGAGCCGCAGAAGGGAGATTTTGAGCATGGGCTTGTGCCGGAGTGGATAGTAGGACGGTAGCGACGATGAAAGTGAACATCAATTTCCACATGGTGAAGTGCTGACTCCAGAATCGATGCGGTGAGTCGCGCGCCGGGTTCTTGAATACGATTTCCTGAATACCACAATCATACAGAATTGGTTCGCTTTGAACCGCTTTTCACTCCAAGCCTCTCCTCCTGTACACTGGACTGTTCACTGCCATGCATACAAAACATTCGATCGGAATCCTCGGCGCGACCGGAATGGTCGGCCAACGCTACATTCAGCTCCTTGAAAACCATCCGTGGTTTGAGATCACCTGGATTGCGGCCAGCGACCGCTCCAGCGGCAAAACCTACGCCGAGGCTGCCAAGTGGCGGCTGGAAGCGGCGCTGCCGGAGCGCATTGCCAACATGACGCTCTCGCCCGCTGAGCCGGAGGGCGCGCCGAAGATTATTTTCTCTTCGATTGACTCGCCGATTGCCCGCGAGCTGGAGCCGAAGTTCGCCGCGGCGGGCCATATAGTGCTGTCGAACTCGAGCGCCTTTCGCATGGCGCCGAATGTGCCGCTGGTTCTGCCGGAAGTGAATGCCGACCATCTGCACCTGATTGAAGAGCAGCCGTGGCGGCGTGAGTCGGGCGGGTACCTGGTGACCAACTCCAACTGCACGGTGATGGGTCCGGTGCTGGCGCTCAAACCCCTTCAGGATCGCTTTGGCGTGGAGCAGATCTTCGCGACATCGATGCAGGCGGTGAGCGGCGCGGGGTATCCTGGGGTGCCGTCGATGGACATTCTCGACAACGTGATTCCCTACATCGGCAGCGAAGAAGAAAAGATGGAAGAGGAACTGCTCAAGCTGCTGGGGACGCTGGATGGACAGACGGTCAAGCCTCTGGCTGCGCGGATGAGCGCCAGTTGCAATCGCGTCGCGGTGGTGGATGGGCACACAGTTTCTGTTTCGGTGAAGTTGGGCAAGCCGGCAACGCGCGAAGAGATTCTGGCGGCCTGGGCGGAGTTTCGTCCGCTGAGCGGCAAGGGCCTGCCGACAGCACCGGAGCAGCCGGTCGAATACGCGCCGCAGCCGGACCGCCCACAGCCGCGTCTTGATCGCAATCGCGGTAAAGGAATGGCGGCGACGGTGGGCCGCTTGCGCCCCTGCGGATTGCTGGATTGGAAGTTTACGGTGCTCTCGCACAATACGATTCGCGGAGCGGCGGGCGCGACGATTCTGAATGCTGAGTTGCTTCAGAGTCTGGGCAAGCTCTAGTAAGACGGAAATTTTAGGAAGTTTCGCATGAGCGTGGTAGTGATGAAGTTTGGCGGCACGTCGGTCGAGGATACGGCGGCTATTGGTCGGACAGCGGCAATCGTTGCCGGCCGCGTGGCTCTCGGAAAAAGGCCGGTTGTCGTGGTGAGCGCGATGGCCAAGGTGACTGACCAGTTGCTGCGCGCGGCCGCATTGGCCTCGCAGGGAGACCGCACAGGCGCTCTAGCCGTGAGTTCGCAACTGCGCGCCCGTCACAAGGCGACTGCTGCTGAACTGGTGCAGGAGCCAACCGCAAGCGCCGAGCTGTCCACTTTTATCGATCAGAAATTCGAGTCGCTGGATGAAGTGCTGCGCGGACTCTCGGCGATTCTTGAACTGACGCCGCGCATCAGCGATTTGATTGTCAGCTATGGGGAGCGAATCTCCAGCCGGATTGTGGCCGCGGCCTTTTGCGAACGATCCCTCAACGCCGCGCATGTGGACGCGCGCGATGTGATCATTACAGACTCTCAGTTTCAGAAGGCCGTCCCACTGGATGGGTTGATTGAGCTGCGTGCAGCGGAGAAGCTGCGCCCGCTGACTGATGCCTGCAAGGTTCCGGTGATGGGCGGATTCATCGCATCGAATGAAGCGGGGATTACGACGACGCTGGGACGTGGCGGGTCAGATTTCACCGGCGCGTTGATCGGCGGCGCGTTGCAGGCCGAGGCCATCGAGATCTGGACCGACGTGGACGGCATCATGACCTGCGATCCGCGTGTCTGCCCTGATGCGCTGCGCGTTAAATCCATCAGCTTTGAAGAGGCCGCGGAACTGGCTTACTTTGGCGCGAAGGTGCTGCATCCGGCGACGATTCTGCCGGCAGTGAAGAAGAATATTCCGGTACTGGTGCTGAACAGCCGCAATGCAAGCTGCGACGGCACGCGCATCACTTCGCTTGCGCCGCATTGCAAGAGCCCTTTCAAGTCCATTGCCGTGAAGAAGAAGCTCAGCATCATTGATGTGGTGGCCGGGCGCATGTTGATGACGCATGGCTACATGAAGGAGATCTTCACGATCTTCGACAAGCACCAGTGCCCGGTGGATATGGTTTCGACCTCGGAGGTTTCGGTCTCGGTTACAGTGGACTCGAACGATAAGCTGCCCTTGATCGCCGCTGATCTGAGCAAGCTGGCCGATGTGAAATACGAAGGCAAGAAGGCGCTGATCTGCCTGGTGGGCGAAGACATCCGCGGACGCAACGGCATGGCCGCGCAGGTCTTCAACGCCATCCGCCACATTAATGTCAGAATGATCTCGCAAGGGGCCAGCGAGATTAATATGAGCTTCATGATCGAAGAGGACGATGCAGACGAGGCCGCGCGTTCGTTGCACGCCGCGTTCTTCCAGGATCCTGACCCCGCTATCTTCGATGTGGATGCGCGCAAGCCCGCTCACTAGCGGCTCCATTATCTGCCAGAGTTATTGAGATATTGAGGGACGAGGGACCGGATGAGTGGAAAGGCCAATAAGAGGGTTGCGGCGATCACCGGCGCGACGAGCGGGATCGGCGAAGCCGTTGCTCGAAGGCTCTCCAGTGAAGGATACCGGCTGGTTCTCA
Source organism: uncultured Acidobacteriaceae bacterium (assembly GCA_963713645.1). Classification (GTDB taxonomy): domain Bacteria; phylum Acidobacteriota; class Terriglobia; order Terriglobales; family Acidobacteriaceae; genus Telmatobacter. The sequence continues at coordinate 145,888 of CAVQMQ010000041.1, forward strand.
GCGGACGGTCGGCGGAGAAACTCGACAGACTTGCATCTCAGTTGAAATCACCTGTAGTGACTGTCGCCGGAGACTTGCAAGACGCATTGATCCCTGCCAAGTTGCTCAAGGCGGCAACTGATACTTTCGGACGCTGCGACATTTGTTTTAACAACGGTGGGATTCTCGAAGTAGGAACCGTTGAAACCATCGATGTTGAACGCGTCTGCGAGATGGTGCGCGTAAATGTCGAGGGAGCATTTCGCGTGGCGTATGTTTTTCTGAAGCATTTCGTCGAGCAAAAATCAGGCCATTTGGTGAACACGTCGAGCGTGTTGGGCAAGAAGGTAAGGGCAACGGCGGGCGCATATGCAGCCACCAAGTATGCAATAGAAGCGCTTTCGGAAGCACTGCGCATTGAGTTGAGCAAGACTGATGTGCAGGTTTCGTGCATAGAGCCTGGATTGGTGCGGACCGGCCTTCATGACCGTTGGGAAGTGCATCCGTCTGAGCTGATGGGGATCGCTGAACCGCTTACTCCGGACGATATTGCGCGCATGGTTCTTTTCATTCTGGAGCAGCCAGCGCATGTGCGCATTCCTCAACTGATGATTTTGCCCAAAGGGCATGAAATATAGTCTGGCTTTTCTGATCTTGAGTGCGAGACGGGGAAAGCTCAAGTAATCTCAATGAGGATATTATGCTGATTCTGGTTCTAGGCAAAGGAAAAACCGGTTCTCTGGTTGCTGAAGTGGCTTGCGAGCGTGGCCACAGCGTGCGCACTCTGGATATTACCGAGAACCAGCACGCATCTGCGCTGACCGCGCCTACGCTGGCCGGGGTGGATGTAGTGATTGACTTTACCGCTCCCGAGGCCGCGGTAGAAAACATTCGCGCGGTGCTGGCGCTGGGCGGGCGAATCGTGGTTGGCACAACCGGCTGGTATGCGCATCTGGATGAGTTGAAGGCCAAGACGCAAAAGGGCGGGGCGCTGCTCTACGGAACGAATTTTTCCATCGGCGTGCAGAAGCTTTTCCGACTGACTGCGGAGTTAGCCAAGCTGGACGGCTACACCTTCAAGATCGATGAGACGCATCACGTCTCGAAGCTCGATGCGCCCTCCGGCACAGCGATTACGCTGCAACAAATCGTCGAAGCCGCACGGCCCGGCACAAAAGTTGAAGTCACCTCGCACCGCATCGGCGACGCCAAGGGAGAACACATCGTCACCGCAACCGGTCACGACGATCTTTTAGAGATTCGCCACAATGTCGAAAGCCGCCGCTGCTTAGCCGAAGGCGCGGTCCGCGCCGCCGAGTGGGTTGCGGGCAAAACCGGCGCCTGGGAGTTCCGGGAAATCTTCGATCAGTTGTGATGCGGCCTGCGATATACTCGCGCATTATGGCGTATGAGCAAGAGTTCGCGCCGGTGGAGGCCCCAGAGCCGGAGATTCCTTCCGATAAGAGCGCGGAGAGGGAGCCGGAGGCCGCGTTGGACGAAGGCTCGCGGATGAAGTCCGACGCGGAGCCTGAGGAGCGAGCAGCAGCAAAAAGCGCCCTTGAAGAAGCGGGTTGCCCGATCGAGATGGACCTAGACGGCGTGAGATGCGGCTGCAGACTGCACAGTGCTTCGCCACAATGGATAGACGAGGAACCTGTCTGTCTGATGCACTCGAAGGACGAGCGCAAGCAATCAGGACCGCTGATGGAAGAGTTCTGGCGCATCTTTGAGCAGATTCTCGACGAGGCCAGGGACCGCGAAGCTCATTTTGACAAGTTCGTGTTTCCCAAACTGGACCTCAGCGGCAGAACATTCAAGGCGATCTGCCGATTTGATCAAGCAACCTTCACGCAGGAAGCAGACTTCAACGGAGCGGCCTTCACTAAGGAAGCAAGCTTCAAATGGGCGCTCTTTAGGCAGTGCGCGGACTTCAGCGGAGCGACCTTCACCAAGGATGTAAACTTCATGGTCGCGACCTTTAAGCGGGATGCGGACTTCGGTGGTGCAACCTTTACGCAAGAAGCACACTTTAGCGTCGCGACCTTTGAGCAGAATGCAGACTTCAGCAGAACGACCTTCACGCAAAACGCAGGTTTCGGCGCGACCTTCAGGAAAACTGCAACATTCGTAAACGCGACCTTCAAACAGGGCGCATACTTCTTGCAAGACACCTTCGAGCAGAGCGCGGACTTCAGCATAGCGACCTTCGCGCAGAATGCATACTTCCGTGAGGCGACCTTCAAGCGGGACGCTGACTTCGGCTTTGCGACCTTCACGCAGGACGCAGACTTTGCGCGGACAAATTTCTACGGAACGTCCTACTGGAGGGAATGCCGATTTCTCGGTCGAGCGGAATTCCGGCATACAAAGTTTCAGCCAAAAGAGGAAGGAATGCCTAGCGCCGTTTTTTCGCTTGCACAGTTCGCCAAGCCTAAAGAGGTCGTTTTCGACGATGTCGACCTCAGGCGCACCCTCTTCCTCAATTGCGACGTGAGTGAGTTCTCGTTCACCTCATCCGTTCAGTGGGCCAAGCGAGACGGCAATCGCGGCCTCGCTGTCTTTGAGGAGAAGATTCTTCCTGATCAGGTACTTTGCAAGGATATCGAGTGGAGATATGGTTCAATCGACCACGGAGCCGTGGGGCAGATCTATCACCAGTTGAAAAAGAACTACGACACCCGGCTTGACTACCGCAAGGCCGATGACTTTCATTTTGGCGAGATGGAGATGCGGCGGCTTGAGCCTGCGACAAATGGCCCGCTGTTGGGTCTACGCCGTAGGCTGCGCCCCTGGGTTGGCCCCGAGGCCTGGTACAAATACGCCAGCGACTACGGGAACAGCTATGTCAAGCCAATCCTCTGGTTGTTTGGAACCCTTGTCCTATTCGCAGCACTGTTCCCCGTCCCCGGCCTCGAGTCGAAGCAGCAAAAGCCCCAGCCAGCAGAAAACTACGCTAGCGTCTGGAACAAGCAGGACACCTGGGCCAACAACCTCTGGACCGAGGGCAAGTTGCTCCGCGACAGCGCCATCGCCGCCGTGGACATCGCTACCTTCCAACGCAACCCGGAGCACACGCCCGTCTATCCCGGGGGCCGGATTCTAGCCATCCTCGAAACCTTGCTGACCTCCACGCTCTTCGGCCTTTTCCTCCTCGCCATCCGCCGCCAGTTCCGGCGGTAGGGATGAAGCTGCAAGCGGGCAGTTCTCTACGTGGCTACCAATTCCATGAGATCTAAGCTTCTTTCCGCGACGCGGCGATTCATTCACGTCACACGCTCGCAGCGAACGAATCCCCCGCGCACAGGCCCAATTCGTATACACTTTCCAGTGATGGAAACCATAGGTTGTGGCACCGCTATAGTAACGCCTTTCAAGGCGGACGGAAGCATTGACGAGCAGGCGCTGACGGCGCTTGTGAACTGGCAGATAGACTCAGGAATCGATTTTCTGGTGGCCTGCGGTTCGACGGGCGAGGCGGCGACGCTGGAAGAAGAAGAGTGGCTGCGGGTGGTGCGGATTATCTCCGAGACGTCCGCGGGGCGGGTGCCGGTTTGGGCCGGCTGCACGCATAACTCGACCAAGGCGCTGCTGCGCCTGGCCGGGCTGCTGCGGCAGGTGCGCGGTGTGGATGCCGTGCTTTCTGCTAATCCCTATTACAACAAACCGACCCAGGAGGGCCAGTATCAGCATTTTCTGGCTCTGGCCAGGGCGATTGCTCCGCTGCCGCTGGTTCTGTACAATGTGCCGGGACGGACGGCCGCAAACCTGGAGCCGGGTACTGTGGTCCGGCTGGCGGAGGCGGCGCCGAATATTGAGGCCATCAAGGAGGCCAGCGGCAAGCTGACCCAGGTTGCCGAGCTGGTGCATACGCTGCCCAGCAGCTTCAAGGTCTTTAGCGGTGACGATAATCTGGCGCTGGCGGCGATCGGCGTGGGTGCGCAGGGGCTGATCAGCGTAGTGGCCAATGAGGCTCCGGCGGAAATTTCTCGCATGATCAACGCCGCGCTGCACAATGACTGGCCACAGGCAAGGGAGATTGAGCGTAAATACGCGCGGCTGTTCGAGGCGAACTTCTGGGAGTCGAACCCCGGCCCGGTGAAGACGGTGTTGAGCCTGATGGGCCGGACGACGGAGACTGTCCGCCTGCCGCTGGTGCCGCCGACGGCTGCAACGCGCGCCAAGTTGGAGCGTCTGGCCGGCGAACTGGGACTGCTCAAGTTTGCGCCGCATCCCAATGTTGATCTCGGCGTTTTTTAGGCATAGATCGACGAGACGAATTGCTTCCCCAACCTCTGTACGGTGAAAAGCTCACGCTGTAATGGTTTCTCGCTGATTCTGCACGCTGATGCACAGGGGATTTTTTGCCTAGTTCCCGCCTGTGTGATGAAGATCCGTGTCACTTGTCACTGATTAGTCCTATAATTCCAGCCGTAAGCTTTTACTGGTTGCAAGCGGCCTGAAACCGTCTGCTGCAACCGAGGAGGCACTTATGTTGAGACCCCTTGTATTGTTTTCGGCGGCTGCTCTGTTTGTGATTGCTCCGGTGTGCGCCGCCTCCCAGAACCCTGTGAAACCGACATGCGAGACCCATGCGCGGGCCAAGAAGCTTTACGCGATGGACTGCGCGATGTGTCACGGGGACACCGGTAACGGAAAAACCGATATGGCCAATGATCTGAAACTTGTCATGGTGGACTATACCGATCCGACTACACTGGCCGGGAAAAAGGATCAGGAACTCTTTGACACCATCCGCAACGGAAAAGGCAAGATGCCAGCCGAAGAGGAAGGCCGCGCCAAGAACGATGATGTTTGGGCCTTGATTCTTTATCTTCGCAATTTCTCCAAAGGCCAGCCAGTACCTGCAGCTTCTGCGCCGGCAGATTCGTCGAAGGCTGATGCGCCGCAACCTACTGACGCTCCTAAATAACAGAAGGCCCCCACTGACCTCAGGACCAGCGCTACCCCCTGTCTCAAACGTGAGACAGGGGGTAGCTATTTTCGGGTCGAGGATGTGCAGAGTGGGGCTGGGTCCTCTTAAAAAGAGACTTATTTAGACGATTCGCCGTCTAAAAATAATCTTTCACTTCTGCGCAACTCGCCTTGGGGAACGGTGTTCCTATTGCTGACGGCGGACTCTGGCCTGAGGCGCTACTGACAAGAAAAGTACGTCTCGACGAAGCCGCTGCAAATCTCACGCGATACGTCGGCAGGGATATTGCTCTGTTTGGACTTAGTTGCCTCCAGGCAAAAGCGGCCTTGCGGGCGTACGCAGAAGGCGGACGATTGAAATGATTCCCAGGACGCGGTTGAAATCTCTTCTCGTTGCATGTTGCGCGCTTGCCACCTCGGCAATACTGATCACCGGTTGCACCAACGGCATTACATCCACCAACTCCGGCGGCAATTCGGACACCACGGGATCTTCTTTTGTGGTCGGCACCGATGCGCCAATGGACAGCGTTACTTCGTTTGCCGTGCAGCTTGAAAGCATTAATGCCACGGATGCGAGCGGCAACAGTGTATCTCTACTGAGCGGCACGCCGACTGTTGACTTTGCCCGATTCAACGGATTACAGACACTGCTGGACATGAACGATATTCCAGTGGGCACTTATACCAGTGTGACCGTTTCGATGGGAACGGCTACCATCGGCTACTTGAATGTTCCTGCGAGCGGCGCGCCGACGATTCAGAGTGAAGCCGCTACACTGACCACATCCACTGCTACTGTAACGCTGGACAAGCCGCTGGTGATCACCAAGGCGGGAGCGCCGGCTGGCCTGCATGTTGATTTTGACCTGCGTAAATCCATCTTGGTGGATAGCAATGGCCAGATAACCGGCCAGGTGACGCCAACCTTCAATATCAACTCGGTTGAGAACAGTGATGCCGGCGCGTATATCGATGAATTTGACGCCGCCGTGGTCAGTGTCAACACCAGCGCGCAATCCTTTGTGGTACAGGGACCGCATGGCCGCCAGTTCACCGTCAACGTGAACGGGCAAACGGAATGGGAAAACAACGAAGGACTCAGCGACCTCACTACGAGCAGCATCGTTACTATCTCCGGCACACTGGATCGGGCAGATGCGACGATTGATGCCGACGACGTGGCGATTCTTTCGCAGGACGGATTTTATGCTGATGGGCAGGTCACCTATGTGACTCCGTCCACGGGAACGGCCACCAGCTTTGACCTTTATGTGCGTGGCCTGCTGCCGACGACCACGGGGCTGACGCTGGGGCAGATTGCAACAGTTGATCTGAGCGGCAATGAAAAGTTCTACATCCGCTGGATGCATGACACGCTGCCGTCGAAGATTTCTTCTCTGTTCTTCAATGCCAGCTCGATGATGCCGGGGCAGCATGTTTCGGTGGGCGGACCGGCCAGCGGCGCGACGAATGCCAGCGATGTAACGGTGAAGCGCGTGGTGCTGCGGCACTGGGGCTTCGACGGGACGGTTGTGGCAAACAGCGTGAGCGCGTCGGGCAATACATTCCAGATGCAGGTCAACGGCTTTGCCGGCAATCTGATTACGCAGCCGGTAACGGTTTACGTGATCGGCGGGACGAACTGGCGGAATGGCTATAGCGGTTTGAGCAGCTTAAGCGGTGGAGCCAACGTTCGGGTCGTTGGCTTGCTGCTGAACCTCTCCGGGCAGCCGGTGATGGTTGCTCATTATGTTGACGAACTCGACTAACCGGAAAACAAGACGGGCAGGTCCGCATACTGACCTCGGAATCAAGACGCGAGAGACAACCATTTGAAACACAACACAGAAGCCGAAGGTTTTCGGCTTCTGTGTTGTGCTTTGGCGGACAACGGTGCTGCCAGGAACAGTCAATCTGGTCCTGCGGAAGGGCCATTGGCGCGCGGATCCGGTTCAGGCAAGGATGGGGAGAATCGGCATCTGGCCCAGCTCTTTGGCTTCGGCAACGACAGCATCGAGATGATCGAGGACTTCCGCGATGGTCATCGTGTAGATCTCGCGGCGCGAGTCGTAGCCCTCGTTGATCAACTGCTTGAGGTAGCGGCCGGCGATCTGCGCGGTAAGCTGGTCGGTAATCACCTTGCCAGAGCGCTTCTTCTGCTCAACCCAGGCCGTCGAGGGCAGGGCGATCCACATTGGGCGGGCATTGACGTCGAAGCGGACATCGATGGCATCGGCGTGACGGGTGGCGATGGCCACGATGTTGCCCTTCCAGCTGCAGTGGAGCTGCTCGCCGCTCCAGCGGTCGGTTACCTGAAAATCTTCATACATGCAATTAGCCTAACGCCCGCGGGGCGCTGGGGCAAGCCAGAGCAGCATTACAGAGCGGAGAAAAACCAGAGAGGTGCAAAGATGGGGAAGCCAATGCCACAGGTGGTAGGCATGTTTTCCCGGCTCAGAACTGACGTAAGGCGGATTTTTCGCAACGGAGACTGGTCTGTCGCACCGATTTGCCGATATACGCAGCAGGGAAGACTGCCTCGATGATGATTTCGATTACTGTTCCTGAGGATGTGATTCGCGCCGCCGAGGCCCGGCAGGCGCCAGTGGTGGAGTTTGTTGAGATGCTGATTGGGCGAGGGATGGAGTCGCTGGGACCACGACCCACAATGGTTAGTGCGATTGAGCGAATCCGCGCGCTGCGTTCTGCCAGTCCGCCGATCAAGTAGGGGCATCCCACCCTGCTGGCATGATCGGTTTCAAAGACGGGATGCCGTTTTCTGCGTCAAGCTAAAGCTCTTCTTCAAAAATTCCCTCAATGTTGGTTCCGAAGAGCCGCGCCAGTTTGAAGGCCAGCGGCAGGCTGGGATCGTATTTGCCGGTCTCGATGGCGTTGACTGATTGCCGCGAGACCGCCAGCCGCTCCGCCAGATCGGCTTGTGACCAATTGCGTTCAGCGCGCAGTACACGCAGGCGGTTTTTCATCTGTACCTCAGCCAGACCAGTCCGTAGGAAATAAGCACGAACAGGTAGAAAAGTGGGTAGACCCATATCAGGTCCAGATGAGGGGCGTGAGCAAGATCCTCCAGATTGCCCCAGACGGTCTCCAATGCCAGAATCCCCCCAATTCCGCCGAGCAGCGACTGGACGAGGAGGTTGCGTTGGAATTCGTCCGTTTCCTCGGTCAGGTAGACGCCGGTATAGAACAGAGCTCCAAGAATGGGCAGTGCTGGCAGGATGGCTACCAGATACGCGGGAACACCGTGCGAATGAACGAGACGAAATGTTAAAGCCGCCACGACAGCAAAGAGGATGCAGAACCCCGCCGCAACCCACATACGAATCACATAGCGGCGTGCGGCGGGGTTTTTGATTGAGCAGAGCATGATCAGTCTCCTTTACTTATTGACAACTAAACTTTACATAGATGATGGATTTTTGTCAAGGGTCATTGACATATTTATTTTCCCTTGTACAGACTGTCTGTCGCTGTTTCCTGAACCCATTTCCGCTCAAGTAAGCGAATCGAGGCTGGTTGGCTCAACCGGTCTCCGGGGCAGTGTTAGCGCAGGAAATCTGTAATATCCCTGCAAAAAACAGAAAAATAGAGATTTATTGAGAAACAAAGATGCAATAGAACGTTCTCGCCGACCACCATACCTGCGGCATGGTCTTTGCGTTTCGGCACCGGGCACGCCACTTCAAATCCCCCTCGAAGGAGTAATTCAGCATGTCGCAAAATCTGTGGAGTGCATTTATTGCCGCCAATGGCAGCAATCAGGTTCTGGTGGCGTCTTCGCCGGACACGAAATCATGGACCGGCAGCCGGTTCATCAACCAATGGAGTCCGTTTGCTCCGGCGATGGCCTATTTCAATGGCAGCCTTTACGTAGCCTTTATTACCGACGATGTGGCGGTTTCCGGCGGAAAAAGCACGCCGAGCAATCGCATCTTTATCACTTCAACTGCGGATGGCGTTACCTGGACACCGGCTTCGTTCTTTGGTCAGTACAGCAAACACGCGCCCTCGCTGGCGGTGTGGAACAATAGCCTTTACCTCGCATTTGTCTCGAACGACAACCGCAATGCGGTTCTGGTTTGCTCGCTGTCAGTGAACGGCGTCTGGGGGCAGGCAGTCGATACCGGGCAGTCCAGCTTTCAGGCTCCGACGCTCGCGGCCTTTGCGCCTTCGGGTGGGACCGGTATTCTTTGCCTGGCCTTTGTGGCCGCCAACCCGACCAACGAAATCCTTGTCTGCACTTACGAGGGCGGCTCCTGGCAGGGCAACTACGTCACCGGCCAATCGGGCAAATTCTCGCCGTCGCTCGCATCTATCGGCGGCAACCTCTACCTGGGATTTGCCGCAAACAACAGCACACAGGAAGTTTTACTCTGCTCGTCAACAAACGGCAGCCAGTGGTCGCCGAACAACGTCCCGATCAATCAAACCAGCGCCGCCTCGCCGAGTCTTTCGGTCTTCGGCAACCCCAGCGAACTTTGCGTCAGCTTCATTGCCAACAACTCCGGCGTGGAGTGCCTGCTCGCGTCCTCCTCGACTCCGATGCAAAGCTCCTCGTGGCTGGCGTCGAATACCGATATGAAGGAGCAGAGCTATAGTGCCGCGGCTCTGGCAGTTGCCCCGTTCGCGTGCGAATCCCAGTTGGAAGCGCCGCCCGGAGGAGGATTGAAGAGCAACAGCAACTACCTGATCTGGGGCGGAAGCTGCACCGAGGTCGTCAACCTGACCGATCTGACGCTGACGATTGAAATCTCCAGCCAGTTGTCGAGCACCGACAACTTCAGCTTCCAATGGAATACGTATAGCCCGGCCAGCGCCACGAATGGGCTCTCCACTGTCTGGCAACAATACCTGTTCATTGTGGACACGAACGGCAACCTCAACGGGATGATCGACAACTGGCCTTCGCAGCCGCTGCGGAATGCGATTTATCCGGACGGCTCCAAGGCTCAGCAGGGCAGCGACCTGATCAACGATCAGTTCACGCTGATCACTGGCCTTCCTGGAGCGACGCTGCCGGCGGGGTACAAACTGGTGTTGCAGCTGACCAACGACCCCAACAACCAAAACATCACCGGCGCGAGCTGGACTGTTTATAACAACGGCGTCAAGGTCGGGTCTGCGTCGCGAACTCTCGATCAGGAGCCGGTTAGCAACGAGCCGTCGAAGACCGTATCGGCGGCGTGGCTGGCCCCCATCGTCGCTTTCCAGGTCAATTTGGTCGGTATCGGCAACCCCAATGTTGCGGACCTGGTCAGCGGGCAAGGAACCGTGAGCGTTTCTTCCGCGAATCTGATGACTGCAACCAACAGCCAGCCTCCCTGCACCTCGTCCCAGAACATCGTGACTGCGGAAACCGGAAACAGCGTCTACTCGCAACTGCCGAACGGCTTCAGCAAGTTGATGGTTCAACCCTTCACCTTTTGATTTTGTTGTTCGGTTGCGAGCAGTCGGCAACATTCATCCCAGGTCACTTCGACGAAGCCCTGGGATGAACAAGCCCGCCGCTTGATGCCTGCGTTGGGGATTGACTATAAGAGTCGAGACTCCTCCGCCGATGCAATAAACTCAAGGCGTGGCTCCTCGCAGCGATAACGTGCCTGTGCAACCTGCAACTGAATCGCCGGTGCTTGTTCGCAGGGGCAGGTACGTCTTTCCGCCTGGCCTGCGCTTCGACTTGCTCTTTTACTCTTTCAGCAAGTTCTTCAAGCCAGGGAATCCGATTCCGTTCTTCCTGCATTTGCAGCGCTACGGACGCGCAGCGCATTACCGTGTCTTTGGGCATGACGTGGTGCTGTTTAATCACCCCGCGGACATACGCGAAATCCTGATCGACAAGGCCGCATCCTTTGGCAAAGATCGCACTCAGCGGCGGATCAAGATTGTGCTCGGTGAGGGGCTGATTACAGCGGACGGCGAGACGCATAAACGCGCCCGTCGCATTGCCGCGCCGGCCTTTCATCGCAAGCGCATTCATGCCTACGCGGACCAAATCTCCGAGCTTGCTGCTGCCGTCAGTTCGCAATGGAAGCCGGGTGAGACGCTGGACATTGCTGCTGAGATGATGCGCCTGGCATTGCAGATTGTGGCCCGGACGCTTTTTGACACCGAGGTGACGGTAGAGATCCGCGAAGTCAACGATCAGATGAACGTGATCATGGACCTCTACAACTACCTGATCGCGCTGCCCCGCGCCGAGGCGCTGCTGGATACGCCGCTGCCGGGGATGAAGCGCTTTCGCAGGGCCAAGGCGCGGATTGATCAGGTTGTGGATGGGATGATTGTCGCGCGGCAAAGAGAGACCGCTGCGCGACTGGCAGAACGGGGCGATCTGCTCTCGATGCTGATTGCGGCACGGGATGAGGAGCCGGGTGATGCAGAGGACGGCCATGGCGCGGCCTTCTCGCCGGAGGAACTGCGCGATCAGGTGCTGACGCTTTTTCTTGCCGGCTTTGAGACTGTCGCCAACGCGCTGGCATGGACCTGGCTGCTTCTCGGCCAGAATCCAGAGGCTGAGACGAAGCTGCACAGGGAACTGGACGAGATGCTTGCCGGCCGGCTGCCTGCGCTCGAAGATCTACCACGCCTCGAATACACGACGATGGTGCTGGCGGAATCCATGCGGCTCTACCCGCCCGTCTGGACGATGGCCCGCGAATCGCTTGAAGAGGTCTCGATTGGCCCGTACCGGCTGCCGAAGGGGACGATGGCGCTCTTCAGCCAGTACATTGTCCACCGTGATCCGCAATGGTTTCCTGACCCCACGGCTTTCCGCCCGGAGCGGCACACTGCTGAGGCCAAAGCCGCGCGGCCCCGCTTTTCGTATTTTCCCTTCGGCGGCGGGGGGCGGCAGTGCATCGGCGAGTCCTTTGCCTGGATGGAAGCAACGCTGGCAATCGCCACGATCGCGCAGAGGTGGCGGCTGGAGATATTGCCAGGCCAGCAGATTGAACTCCAACCCAAAATCACTCTGCGGCCCAAATACGGCATCAGGGCGAAAGCTGTTCAGAGATAGTGCGGCTCCATTTGCGATGGTCTATTCTCAATCTGTGGGCTTTGATTCCTTTTTAGGCAATACCGCGACGATCACGCACCTGCGTGAGAGCATCCGCGCGCAGCGCTTTCCGCAGGCGCTGATTTTGAGTGGGCCGCGCGGGGCGGGCAAATATACGCTGGCGCTGATGCTGGCGCAGGCGGTGAATTGCCTGGAACCCATTGAAACCCCGAGTGAAAACGGTCCTCTACCGGATTTTTGTGGCGTTTGCGCGAATTGCCAGCGGATTGGGGACGCTGCCAATCTGGAAGCCCGAGTGGAAGAAGCAGTTGCGGCGCGTGAGGATCTGCGCGATGCGGACAAGAAAGAGACGCGCATCCTGATTCAGACGCATCCGGATGTGATGATCATTCCGCCTGACCCGCCACAGTTGATGATCAAGATGGGCCAGGTGCGGCAGGTGATTCACGCAGCCTATTACCGCAGCCCCGGCCAGGCGCGGCGGTCGTTTTATATCTTTACTTCGTCATCGTTCATGAAGGAGGCGGCCAACAGTCTGCTCAAGGTTCTGGAGGAGCCTCCGGAGAACACCTCGCTGGTGCTGCTGACCGAAAACCCTCAAGAGTTGCTGCCTACGATCCGTTCGCGGGCGATTGTCCACCGGCTTGGAGCGCTGGCCTCAACGGAGCTGGAGCAGTTGCTCAGCGCACGGCGCCCGCAATTGAAGCCCATGCAGCGCGAGCTTGCGGCACGGCTGGCCGAGGGAGCTGTGGGCCGCGCGCTGACGATTGATCTGGATGTCTATCTGGCCAGCCGACAGGATGCGTTGATTCTGCTGCGCACCGCGCTGCGTGAGCCGGATTACTCGCAGCTCTTCCACGCGACCGAGAGCTATCGCGCTGGCGCGGACGGGCAGGAGAAGACGATCAACCTGCTGCGCGCGATGGGGAGCCTGATTGAGGATTTGCTGCTGATGGTTGCTGGAACGCCGAAGCTGATCCGCAATCTGGATATTGAGTCTGAGCTGAGCCGGCTGGCGCAGGGGGTGACTGTGGATTGGATAGATGGAGCGGCGCGCGCGCTGGGGCAGGTGGAGCAGGGAATGAGGCGCAATCTGCTGCGCTCACTCTCGCTGGATGCGATGGCGGTGGGTCTGGAGAAGTAGTTATGACGTGTGAGTTGCTTTGTGGCACGGGAATCAAGCACCCACAGAGCTTGTGTACTCAGTCCGCGCTACCGAAACAGATTAATGTGTCGTGAAATGAGAGTTCTGTAGAAATATCAATAGCTTATTCAGCCGATAAGCTTCCCGCGCAATTATCATTTATTCATTGCGTTATTCCCCAACAACCTGCCGGACAATCAAGGGCTGCCGGGCAGGCTGGGTTTTTTTCAAGTCCCGGCCGTGAAATGATCCTGAGGAGGAAAGTTCAGATGAGGATGAATCGTGTTTTGCCGGGTTCACTATTCGGGTGCCTGTTTGCGTTTGCTATTGCGGGCATGTCGCAAGCAACTAGCCCTGTAACCAGCTTCGATGCTCCAGGCGCGGGGACGGGCGCGATGCAGGGCACCATCCCCACCTGCATCAATTCCTCCGGGGTGATCGGGGGATTCTTCATTGACGTGAATTCTGCCGGTCATGGTTTCATTCGCGCCGCCGACGGCGCGTTCACCACCGTGGATGCTCCGGGCGCCGGTACAGCGAAGAGTCAAGGCACGACCGTCCTGGGCATCGACACAGCGGGGGATGTGATCGGGACCTATTTCGACTCGAGCAATGCATCACACGGATTTGTAAGACTTGCTGGTGGCGCCCTCACCGAGATTAACGGCCCAAGCACCAACTCCGTCGCGCCAAGAGACACGACAGCCTTCGGCATCAACGATTCCGGCACGATTATTGGAATGTACACCGACTCGAACGATTTTACACTTGGCTACACGCTAACAGCAGCTGGCTCGATGACTCCTCTAGACGGTCCAGCATTGTGCGGGAGTAACCTCTGCGACACCTATCCGGTTGGCATCAACGCGGCGGGAACGGTGGCGGGAATCTACGACGACGACACCGGTCTTCATCATGGCTTTGTCTACAGTAATGGCTCCTACACGACCTTCTCGGTTCCGGGCGCTGCCAACTTCGGTGGAGCAGCCGGGGGCACCTTGCCCTTTGCCATCGACGCGGCTGGAGATGTGGTGGGCAGTTATCAGGATTCAAGCGGACTTGGTCATGGATTTATTCGCACCGCCAGCGGCACGATCATCCCCTTTGATGCTCCTGGAGTCGGCACGGGCAAGGGCATCACAAAGGGAACGATGGGCACGAGCATCAACTCAATTGGGACGATCTCCGGCGGATACGCGGACACGAACGGCGTCTATCACTGGTTGATTCTCCCCAACGCCACTGGGACAACCATGGGGACAATCACCACCTTTACTGCGCAGGGCGCGGGGACAACGGGCACATACGCCGGCACCTTCGGCGTTGCAATCAACACGGCGGGAACGGTTGCCGGAGAGTACACCGATACCAACTCCGTGATTCACGGTTTTCTGGCCAGTCCGTTGCTGACGGCCACAACGACGACGCTCGCCGCCTCGCAGACTTCGTCTGTTTATGGCGAACCGTCCAGCTTTACCGCCACGGTCTCTTCCAGCGGCGGAGCGCCGGCGAATGGCGAGTCTGTCTTGTTCATGAACGGGACAACGCAGTTGGGATCAGCGACGCTGAGCAGCGGCACGGCCAGCTTTACCACTACGGAGCTGCCGGTCGGCACGGACTCTGTCACAGCAGTCTACAGTGGCGATACAACCCTGGCAGGAAGCACCTCGACGGCTGTCAGTCAGGCCGTCGCCAAGGCCAGCAGCACAACAACGCTGACTTCATCTCCGAATCCTTCGGGCGTGGGGCAATCGGTGAGCTTAACGGCGACTGTTTCTGGGCAGTTTGGCGGCACAGCTACTGGGACAGTAACTTTCAGCAACGGGACAACGACGCTGGGCAGCGCTCCGTTGAGTGGCAATCAGGCGGTTTATACCTCCGCAGCGTTAGCGCAGGGCACGGATTCGATCTCGGCAGTTTACAGCGGCGATGCGAATTTCTCAGGCAGCACATCAAATACGTTGAGCCAGTCGGTCGATGTGCCGGACTTTACCATCGCACTCAGTCCCACAACCATCTCTGTCCAAGCCGGAGCGAGCGGCACAACCACTATCACGCTGCAGGATATGTATGGATTCAATTCCAATGTCTCGTTCGCATGCTCAGGGCTGCCGGCAGGGGCCGCGTGCAGTTTCACTCAGCTGACAGTGCCGACGCCTGCCGGAGTCTCCTATTCAACATTGACAGTAACCACCACCTCGACAAGCGCTGCTCTTAAGCGCAACTCCAGCCCGCTGTTGCCAGCCGCGGCGCTGGCTACGCTGCTGTGCTGCTTTGGCTTCAGGAAGCGGCGGAGTCTGTTGATGCTGATCTTGCTGGCGGCGGGTATCGCGGGACTAGGCGCGGCTACAGGCTGCGGCAGTGGCGGAACAGCAACTCAACAGCGGGTGACCTCTACTGTGACTGTGACGGCTACTTCAGGATCGCTGTCGCACACGGCGACTTTCTCACTCACTGTGAACTGAGTAAAGCTGAAAGAGATGCGGGCCGATTCATGTGCTTTTGGAGGCAATGAGCAGGCCCGGCATCTTTATACGAATGTGTAGCGGTTCTGCAACTGGCGAAGAGCGGAGTTGCTACTGTAGAGTGGTTTCTTTCTTAAGAAAAAGAACCTTGCAGAATTTAAATCACTCCGCGGAAATTGGAGAATCGCTCTATAATGTGGAATCCTGTACGATAATTTTTCCGGGCTTAGGTTGAAGAACCGGTGCATTGCACGGACTCTGGTGCGCTTTCAGTCACGATTCGCGACTTCCGGTCACAATTGAATACAACCTAACCGGCACGCCGGGCATCTTTTCGGTTATTGTCAACAGCAGAGCTTATTGAAGATCGGAATGGGGCGTAAATTGCGCTTGTTCCCCTGATGGTGGATTCGCACCAGCTGGGAAGATCCCACATCCGGCAAGATTGTTTAGAGCGGTTCTCCAATTTTCGTGGAGTGGTTGAAATTGTGCAAGGTGCCTTTTTCTTAAGAAAAAAGCCACTTGAGTGCATCAACTCCGCTCTACACCAATTGGAGAACCGCTATAACGCACTTTCGGCGCATTTTCCCCAGAAGGTTGTGTTGATGGACCATCCGCCAGTTCTCTCGGAATCCGGCAAGAACCAAGCCCCGGCGCCCTCCGGCAGGCCTTCTTCCCCACTTGACCGCTCTCGCAAGCGGCCCCAGCAGCAGTTTCGCTTCACCGCGCGACTGGCCGAGGAACAGAATATGCAGCGGCAGGCGGAGCTGTTCTACCTGCAAAAACAGGTCCATGCGCAGACGCCGATGGTGATTGTCCTGGAGGACGGCGAACGGGTTGAGGGGTGCATCGAGTGGTATGACCGGCTCTGCCTCAAGGTGCGCGGCCGCAGCAGGATGCTGATTTACAAATCGGCGATCAAATATATGTACAAGGTAGGCGAAATCGGACAGCAGGGGTGAGATTTGGTTGTCTGGTGGAGCGACGGTTTGCCGGACGTTCCACAAGGACACCTGTTTCTGCGGGGACTTGTTGTTTGCCGATCCGGGTCGCCCCGGATCACCAGGGCAATCGCATGAACATAAGGCAGTTCATCCGCATCGTCGGCAGTCTCAGATCTCGCTCGGGAAAAGCGAGCAAAAGGCGAATGGACCCCCGGGGGGGGTATTTTTCACGCCCCCAGTGGATCGACCCGTTTTGGGCAACCAACCTAGCTTCAGTGTAGCTGTATACCGGAAACAATCTGCAAATCGGGTTTATGCGATTGCCCTGCCCGGATCACGTGTTGACACAAGCGGAGCCGGCTCCTAGTATTAAAGAGGAGTACTGTGCTCTTTTTCTGAATTAAATTGCAGAAAAAGAATGGCTTAGCTGCCTAAGACCGCTTCTGGTCCGGGCCTTGCCAGGGAGCGGGCAAGCGGTTTTTCGCCGCATCGAGGGAGAGCAAAAAGATGTCGGATCTGCGCCTCAGCCCGCGTGAGCGGCTGGTGCTTACGGCCATCATCGACTTGTACATTGCTACCGGCGAACCAGTAGCCTCGCAGGCGGTTGCGACTTTTTTTGCTCATCAGGAGGGACTAAGTCCTGCCACGCTGCGCAATGTAATGGCCTCTCTGGGCGAGGCGGGACTGTTGGAGCAGCCGCATACCTCGGCCGGCCGGATTCCAACTGCCGCCGCCTTTCGCTGCTATGTGGAGCAGATCACGCGGCAGCCTCAGACGTCCGCTCCGGAAGCGATGAGCGGAGTTTCTCCGCTGAGTGAGGCGCGGCGCGGGCAGATTGACGAGAGCTTTTCGGGTGTATCCAGTTCGCACGATTATCTGGAGCGGACCTCACACGTGCTGGCGCTGATTTCGAGCGGCCTCGGCGTGGCGCTGGCCAGTTCGACAGCCGGCCAGATTCTGGAGCATATTCATTTTTCGCGGCTGGCGGTAGGTAGGGTGCTGGCGGTTGTGGTTACGCAGGCAGGCGCGGTGCAAGATCGCGTTCTAGTGCTGGACCGTGAGCTGACGCATCTGGAAATGGAGACTGCGGCGCGCTACCTGAATGAGAACTTTCGCGGTTGGCAGATTGAGCGCATCCGGGCTGAGGTGGCGCGGCGTGTCGAGCTGGAGCGCGAGGCTTACCAGCAGATGCTTTCGTCGGTTGAAGAGCTGTGCCGCAAGGGAGCACTGACGGTGAACGTGGCCAGCCCCGCGATCTTTGTGGACGGCATGGCCAACCTGATTGTCGCCGAGTTGGACCGGGAACGGCTGCGTCAGATGCTGCTTGCCCTGGAGGCCAAACAGCGGCTGGTGGAACTGCTGACAGCGTATGTGGATGGCCGGCAGCAGGAGGTGCGGGTAGTGGTCGGCCTGCACCAGGCGGATCTGAACTCGGCGGAACAGGCGGAGACCTCGCACGCGATGCAGAACCTGGTGCTGATCGGCGCGCCGGCCCTGCTGGGCGGCGCCAATCTCGGCACTGTTGCGGTGATTGCGCCGACGCGTATTCAATACCAGGAGATGATTCAGGCGGTGCGTTATATAGCCGGTCTCTCCGAGCGAATTTTGGAAATTCCTGCCGGATAGCCGGGCCGGCGTTTACGCCAATTGGCCGGGCTCGCCCACATACAACCCTTCGTAGAGAAGCCGGCGCGGGCCGCGGGATGTGACCTTGAATGAAATTCAGAAGTTGATGCGGAGATTCAATCGAGTTATGCCAGAACAGGAAACAGCAGTGACGGAGTTGGATGCAAACGCGCAGTATACCGCGCAGGCCGCTGTGGAGCAGGCGCAAGCCGAAGGCGGCGAGGGTCTCGCAATGCCGGAGCAGACGGTCAGCGTCGATGAGTACGAGAAACTCAAGGCAGAGCGCGACCAGTTGGTAGACAGGGTGGCGCGTTTGCAGGCGGAGTTTGAAAATGCACGCAAACGGGCCGAGCGTGAGAAGGCGGAGTTTCGCGAATACGCGATTGGTACTGTGGTTGAGCAGTTTCTGCCGGTGGTGGATAACTTTGAGCTGGCGCTCAAGTCGACCGGCTCTGCTGAGCAGTTGCGCTCCGGTGTCGAGTTGATTGTGAAGCAGATGGAAGAGGTTTTGCGCCAGTTGCAGGTGACCTCAGTTGCCACTATAGGCGAGGCATTTGATCCGCGCCACCATGAGGCGATTGGGTCTGTCGAGCGTGAGGATCTGCCTGACCAGCATGTGGCCGAGGAGATTCGGCGCGGCTACCGGCTGCGCGAGCGGCTGCTGCGCCCGGCGATGGTGCGCGTGGCATCGAATCCGAAACAGACCAGCGAATGAATCCCGGCAGACCGGCAGTGAGTCCTATGATGGTAAGGATCAGCTCGCAGCCTGCGTGTGAAGGGCCAGGACTACTGAGTGAAATCCCTGGAGTGAGACGATGAGCGATCTATTGAGCGATGCGGCGATCTGGGTTGCCTTGCTGACTGCGATTCTGGGTCTCGGCTCCTATTTTGTTCAGAAGGCAACGGAGGCGCGCTCCACCAACAGAGCGATTCTGGCGGAGATCAATCGGCTGCTGACAGTTGTGAAGGAGCACAGGGCCTTCTGGGAACGCGAGGTTGAGGCGGAGACTACCGACCGTCATCCGCTGATTCCTTTTTCGCATGTTGTCTTCAGCGGTCAGGTGGCAAATGTGGGCGTGATTCATCGCAGACTGGTTGCGGAGGTTGTCGAGTTTTACGGCTATGTGGATTACCTCAATAGCTTCCAGGCGTTGCGCAAGGATTACATCGACGCAGGGCATACCGGCGAGTTCAACAAGATGTATCTGCGCGGATTGAAGCGGCTCCTTGATGATTTCGAGAAGGTGTTTGCGAACGCAGTGAAGGAAGAACGGATTCTCTCTGCTGGATAATCGCAAACGACCAGGAAATTGCAAGAACGGACAAAAAAATTCAACCCCAAAAGATCCCCGAGCTTAGGTGATGGAACAGACAGTGAGCAAAGCAGACTACTACGACGTACTCGGCGTCAGCCGCGACGCCAGTGACCAGGATTTGAAGAGCGCCTATCGCAAGCAGGCGCTAAAGTACCATCCGGACCGCAACCCCGGCGACCATGCGGCGGAAGAGAAGTTCAAGCAGGCCAGTGAGGCCTATCAGGTGCTGAGCGATGCCGACAAGCGAGCCGCCTATGACCGCTACGGCCATGCCGGCGTAGGCGGGGCGGGCCAGGGATTCAACGGCAGCCCCTTTGCAGGCGGCGTAGATATCAGCGACATCTTTGGCGATCTCTTCGGTGAGATGTTCAGTGTTGGCGGTAACCGGCGTCAGGCTTCCCGTGAGCAGCGCGGCGACGATCTGCGCTTCGACATGACGATTGATTTTGTCAGCGCGATTAATCCCACGGAGACCGAAGTGAAGATTCGCCGCCTGGAAACCTGCGCCGCTTGCCAGGGCAGAGGCAGCGCCAGCGGCAAAGGGCCGACGGTATGTGGCCAGTGCCGCGGACAAGGGCAGATCCGCTACCAGCAGGGATTCTTCTCTGTCGCGCGCACCTGCGGCGCCTGTTTGGGCACGGGTTCGGTGATCACAGACCCATGCAGGGAGTGCCGTGGCGAGACCCGTGTATCGAGCGAGTTCAAACTGAATGTGAAGATTCCTCCAGGTGTCGAAAGCGGGACGCGAATTCGGTACACAGGCGAGGGCGACGCGGGGCGCTTTGGTGGTCCGAGGGGCGATCTGTACATTGTGCTTGCCATCCGCGCGCACGACTTCTTTGAGCGCGACGGCAACGACCTGCATTGCGTCGTGCCTATCAGCTTTCCGCAAGCGGCGCTGGGCGCGGAGATCGATATCCCCGCGATCAACGGAACCATCACTGTCAAAATTCCAGAGGGCACGCAGAGCGGCAAAGAGATTCGCATCCCTAGCAAAGGAGTTCCGCATCTGAATGGCCGCGGCCAGGGCGATCTGGTGGTGCAGGTCTTTGTGCAGGTGCCGAAGAAGCTCAACAAGATTCAGCGTGAGCAGATTCGGCAACTGGCCGATGCGCTTTCTGTCGAGAACAAGCCGACCTCGCGCAGCCTGCTCAGCAAGATGAAGGATTTGTTTAACTAGAGCTAGCCGCTGCGGTACGACTACAAGCACAGCGGCTGTTGCTATCCATTCTCCTGAATTTTGATAACAAAATAAGCAACTGTCTCGCCGTCCGCAAGGATCATCTGGTGGGGCAGGCCAGCGGGGATGTGGAAGATTTCACCGGGGCACAGTTGCTGCATTTTCCCATCCTGAAGAGATTGTCCGCGCACCTCGCCGGGCGCGATGGTCTCAGCGCCAACGATCTCGCCGCCGGTTACGAGCGTGGCGCGGCCTTCGAGAATATAGAAGAGATCGGCGAAGTCGCGGTGCAGCTCGGCCACGCCGCTTTGGTTGCGAAAGGTCACAGAGGCCGCGTGGCGCGGGAACTGACCGAGGGGTTCGCTGGCCACCCCGTTGGCCTCCGTTGCAAGGGCTCGCAGTTGCGGAAGCTGCCCGATCAACTGCGCTGGTTGCCAATGATCTGCTATCTTGATTGCATCCGTTGAATTACTCACAAAAATTGCCTCCATGACTTACTGCGACAGCTTCCATGCTCTTTGAAAGACCGCCAGCAACATGGGATGCGTCAGTTTTCCTGTGTTGGTGTTTTGCAGCGAGGGATGATAGCTGGCTATGAGTTTGAGTCCGTCGGGCAATGTGTATTCCGCGCCATGACGGAAGACGAATCCGGAGCGCTTCGACAGTTTGCCGGTGCGCTGCGCATGAGCTAGAAATCCATCAAAGGCGATCTTGCCCAGGCCGACCACTACACGTAGATTGGGCATCAGGGAAATCTCTTCGTCCAGCCAGGGTGCGCAATTGCGCTGCTCCTCGGGGTTGGGTTTGTTGGCTGGCGGAGCGCAGCGGACAACCGCGCTGATCCAGAGATTGGTCAGCTTCATTCCGTCATTGCGTGTGCCGGAGTGGGGTTGCGAAGCAAAGCCGGCTTCATACAGCACCGGGTAAAAGAAATATCCTGAGCCATCGCCGGTAAAGATGCGCCCGGTGCGATTCGACCCATGCGCACCAGGCGCCAGGCCGAGAACCAGCACGCGGGCATTCGTGTCGCCGAAGGAGGGAACGGGCTTGCCCCAGTATTCTTCGTTGGCATAGGCCTTGCGGCGAACGCGGGCAATCTCCGCGCAGTAAGCGCGCAGCCGTGGGCAGCGCTCGCAGGCGATGATGCGGGCGTTCAGCGCTTCGAGCGGATGAGTGCGGCTCATGATCAGATTTTACGGCCTTGGCTGCCGGCATTCACACATGCAGCGGCAAGACTTATTCTTGAGGGACGAGGATTGTTCCGTGCTGGAGATTGCGTTGTACCAAAAGATGCTGGCAGTTGCGATTGAAGAGGCGCGGCAGGGCTTGGCCGAGGGCGGTATACCGATTGGCGCGGCGATTTTTACGCGCGGCGGCGAGTTGGTGAGCCGGGGGCGCAACCGCCGCGTGCAGCAGGGTGACCCCAGCGTGCACGGCGAGACGGATGCCTTTCGCCGCGCTGGGCGGCAGAAAAGCTACAGCGACCTGGTGATGGTGACGACGCTTGCGCCCTGCTGGTATTGCAGTGGGCTGGTGCGGCAGTTTCGCATTAGTGCGGTGGTGGTGGGCGAGAGCAGGACATTCCAGGGCGGCGTTGATTGGCTGATCGGCAACGGCGTCGAGGTGATTGATCTGGATAACGCCGAGTGCAGGGAACTGCTGGCGGGGTTTATCGCCGCGCACCCTGAGATATGGAATGAGGATATAGGAGAGCCAGCGAGGTAGCGAGTCGGCAAGCTGGAGCTGTGAGTGAATGCGCTATTCGATCTTGAGATCCGACGCAAACGGGCGGCCTACGAAGGCCGCCCGTTTGCGTCGGGTTGAGCTGCGTTAAAGCGATTGCTAGAAATCAAAATGCAGTGACATCTGGATCTGGCGCGGGCTACCGATGGTGTGAGTGACGATACCCAGGCCCGCGGGAGCGGAATAGAAGCTGGACGGCGGTGTTCCAGATACCGGGAACGCATCGTACCCTGCGTTTTGAGAGACCTGATTGCCGGGCAGGTCGAAGCTCGCCGTATTGGTGAGGTTGTAAACATCCAGCGTGTACTTGAGCGAGTAGCGTTCGCTTAGGCTCGTGACCTTGATCAGCGAAGCATCGGCGCGCTTCTGGAATGATTGGCGGAAGATGTTGCGCTGCCCAGTAGTGAAGCCGGTCTCGTAAGGATCAGATGCCGGGATAGCGCCGTTCAATCCGCCAGCAGGAAGCAGCGGAACCGTAAAGCAGGAGGCCTTCAAAGCAGGTTCTCCTCCCGCAGGCGTCCATGCGCCAGAGGCATGGGTCACAGCGCTCTTGGCTGTGCATCCGGCAGCTAGTGGCACCACGGGGTTAGTGATGCCATCGGCGGTGGAGTAGTAGATACTGCCGACAGCGCCGCTGAAATCGATGACGCTGTAGGGTTGTCCGCTTTGTAGAACGGTGAGTCCGACCAGCGACCAGCCGTCTTCGAGATCCCCCTTCAGTTTGTCCTTGGCGGCAAAGTCGCGCAGTTGGTAGACGTAATTGAAATTGATGACGTGGGTACGGTCATAATCCGATGAGCCGTAGCTGCTGCGCAGATTCAGGGGGTTGTTGCCGTTGAAGAAGAGACCCAGGCCGCTTTGCTCGTCGAGGGAGTGAGAGTACGTGTACGAAACGCCGACTTGAATGCCGTGGCTCATGCGCTTGTCAACGTGAGCTTGCAGGGCGTCGTAGGCATCGACGCCGGCTGCCTTATAGGAGATGGACTCTGCCGCGTAACCGATGTAGGGCACGCGAAGATCGACGTTGCCGCCCTCGTAGTTGGCCAGATAGCCCGTGCCGGTTCCGCTGCCGGGAGCCAGCGTTGCGCCGCCCACATTGTAGCCATAGCTGTAGTTCTGCTGATTGGCGGTCCCGGCGAGCGCGGGGCTTCCAGGAGAAGCGATCATTGGCTGATTGAAGGGAACCGGAATCACCTGATGACGGCCGAGGTTGCCGACGTACCCTACTTCGATGGCCAGATCACTGCGCGGCTGCCACTGAATATCCAGCGTGTAGTTGAAGGTGTAAGGCAGCTTGTTGGTGCGATCATAGACGCCGAGTGAGATTGGCTGGCCGCCGTTCAGAATGCTGCCTGCGTTGGGCAGGTAGTTGACCAAATCAGAGGCTTTGGGATTATTGGGTGGAGCAAGCAGCGATGTGCCGTAGGGATTTTCCAGATTTCCTTCGGCATCGGTGCCGCCGCAGGTGGGAATGTAGCCTTCGTAATATGTGAGAGTGGCTGATGGGCAACTTGTTACGTTGACGAATGGCAACTGCTGGTTGACTCCAAAGGGTCCGCCGGTGACGGTGCCGATGGCGTAGCCGGGCGAGAAGTAGGTAAAGAGTTCGCCGCGATCATAATACATGCCGCCGCCGGTGCGAACGACAACCTTGTTGTGAAAGTAGCCGGGCTGCCACGCGGCTCCCACGCGAGGCGCGATGCCCCATTGGCGGCCGGTCAATGTGGTTGGGCTTACGCCGGCGGTGCCGTTGGCGTTGTTGCCTGCGATCACCAGGCCGGAATTGGCAATGATGTCTGAGTTGGCATCGTAGCTGTAACTGGCCGGGTCGAAGTTGAAGATACGGCCGTACTTTTCGGTGAGTCCGCCATCCCAGTCATAGCGGATGCCGCCGGTCAGCGAAAGGGTCGGAGTGATCTGGTACTTGTCCTGGACATAGGTGCCAAGCTGATTGGCACGGTAGTAGCGGCTGGCGTCGCCTTGCAGGAAGGAACTGACATAGAAGCCCGTGGCTGAACTGCCGGGAGAGACGAAGCCCTGAATCATCTGGCTGAAGTCGTCAGTGGCCACGGTGCCTTTGCCGGTGCGCTTGTCGATGGTGTTGAGCTGAGTGTAGGTGTAGCTGGCGCCAAAGCTGACCGTGTGCTTGCCGAGGGTCCAGATCGCGTTGCCCGAGGGTGCAAGGCGGTTCTGGAAGACGCCGGTGTTTGACGACTGGCCCTCGGCGTTCGGACCAATGTTCAGGTAGACGGGGCTTACGCCGCTCGGTTGGAAGTTGCCCAATATGTTATAGACCGAGACGCCGGGAAAATAATTCGACCCAAACTCATTGATCGAACCGTTGGCTACATTTCCGCCGGGAATCGAGCTGGGTCCGAAGGCCTGTTCGTTGTCGCCCCAGTTCTTCTCGCGCAGCACGCCGAAGGTTTGCGTGGTGCTGAGATTGGACTTGATCAGAAAGGTGTTGGTGACGGAGAAGACCTGTGCGCCGGAGTCGAGATGCTCGCTGAAGCCGGGGACACTGGAGTAGGCGTAAGGAGCGATTGTTGGATCATGCTGGTAGAAGTATTTCAGCGAGACGGTATCCTTCGCAGTAGCGTTGTAATCAAGATCGGCTACGGCGAGATCGGCAGTAAACCGGCCCGTGCCGGGGAGGAATGCGTTGTCGAGATGGGAGATGGTGGGGGCGACGCCATTCAGGTTGTCGTTGGGGATAAGCCATTTGCCGGGTTCGCCTGGCAGTGCAGGTGAGTTGAATAGTGCAAGAGCAGTGGGGTCAATGTTGTTCCCGCCAAGGCTGGTGCCAAATGAGTTATTGGCAAGCAATGCCAACCCCGATGCCGAGCGGTCATCGCTCAGGCCAATTGGCACATCCATGAACGAGTCGCCGATCTCCTGATCGGAAACATGCAGGTGCTGATAGGAGAGAAAGCCGAAGAGCTTGTCTTTGATAATCGGGCCGCCGACCGTGCCGCCAAGAATGTAGCGATGCAGCTCTGGCACCTTGGCATTTGACGGAACGTCCGGGTCTTGATTGAAGAAGAACGGAGCGGCATTGAAGATGTTGGAGCCGTGGTGGAAGTAAGTCGTGCCGTGATAGGCATTGGTGCCGGATGCAGTGCTCAAATCAATATGCGCGCCAGAGGTGGAACCCTGAGTGGCGTCGTACATGGAGGCGTTTACGCGGACTTCGGCAATGGTCTCCGGTGCGGGCGTGGGAATGGCGTTGCCGATGGAGAGATAGATGGAAGCCGCGGAGGGAATTTCGCCACCGCCGCCGCCGGGGCTGGTCTGCACGCCCGTGGAGTTGATGACGCGCGATGAGGCAACCTGACTGGTACTCTTGCCGTTGAAAAGGTTGCTGGCGTCAACGCCGTTCAGTGAGAAGCTGTTGCTGGTGTCGCGCTGTCCATTGGCCCAGATCGGCTCATTGCCGAGGCCGGAGTTTGCGCCGGTGCCACTGGGCAGTTCAGCATTGACGCCGGTGGATTCGATGGCGAGGCCGGTAAAGCTGCCCGTGGCCAGCGGCACTTCCTCAATCTGCTTGTCGTCCATAACGTAGCCGACGGTGGTATCCACTGCATTCATCAGCGGCGAGGCTTCTACTTCGATGGTCTCGGTAGCCTTGCCAACCTTTAGCGCGACATTTACCGTCGCCGTTCTGTCTGCTTGTACGTTGATGTGCTGCGTCTTCTGCGCGTCAAAGCCATCTGCGGTATATGTGAGCGTATACGTGCCGATAGGCAGGTTGACGAAGAGATATAAACCCGTCCCATTCGACTTCGTGGTGCGGGTCAGGGCCGTCTGCTCACCGACCAGCGTCACCGTTACGTTGGGAATCACACTGCCGGCGGTATCGGTAACCTCGCCGGTAATGCCGCCCAGAGTCTGCTGTGCAAAAACGGAACAGCTACACAGCGCAACGGCTGCCAGAACTGCCAGCAGCCGCAGACGAAAAGTCGAATTGAGTCGCATGAAGTGGGTCAAGAGTGATGGCCTCGAAAATGTAGATTTCCCTTCAGGTCTTTTGTAATCAACAAGAAACCAGAGGGGATGGATAAACGAATCTGACAATCAGTGGTCAATGCAAAAAGGAGAGTTCAGTTCCCGGAATGCAATACGCACACTCAGGAACGGACTCTGTTTAACCTGCGGTATACATAGGATAAAGGGACGGATATGAATTTCAACTAAAAATTACGTATTTATGTTGCCAGCTCTGCGCTCAGTATGAGTAGCGATTTCCGCCCAGATGCGCTCAATCGGTGAGTTCAGAAACGTGTTTTCTGCGCAGAGCGTACCAGGTGACACCCACTGCAATATAGCCGAGGTAAATATACGGAATGCGCGCATGGGTTGCATCACTGGCTGAGTTCAGATCGAAGACCGCAATCAGAATCATCACGACAACGGTAATTCCGCTGAGCGCGGCGACAACGTGCGAGTGCTGGCCGAGGGCACGGCGGGCAAAGGGCAGTGCGACGGCCACCAGCGCGTAGGCAGTAAGGAAGCCGAAGACCGAGAGCGAACCCAGCCAGTCGTATAGGTCTGTTCCAGCCGCGCCGCGGGCGACAAGCAGTGCGGCAGCGCCAAACATTAGCCCCGTCGAAAGAGCAATCGCCGCCCCTGGAGTTCCATGCCGCGGATTGGTGCGGCTCAACGTCGCAGGCAGCAATCCGCTGCGGGCCATGCGCAGCAGCACTCGCGCGGCGGCTGTAGTGCAGGCCAGTACGCAGGCAACCATGCTGACCAGAGCGCCAAAATCGATGGCTACGCCAAGCGCGGAGACGCCGCCTTTGTTGGCCAGCAGGTGCAATGGGCTGGTCGAGTCGCTGAGCTTGCCCGATTCGCCTCGAAATCCCAGTACCTCAGAGTACGAGCAGAGCATGAAGAAGACACCGGCGAGAATCGCGCATTGCAGCACTGCGCGTGGAATGGTCTTGAGCGGCTCGCGCGCCTCAGCTCCCATTGAAGCCGCGCTCTCAAAGCCGACAAAGCTGAACATGGCCAGCACCAGCGCCGGACCCAGCGCAGAAAGCGAAGCGCCTTTGAGCCGGAATTGGTCCAGATCGAATTGGAAGCCGAAACGAAAGATGAGAATCGAGAGCACCAACAGAATCAGGCTGACAGAGATGAGTTCAATCCAGAGCATCAACTCAGCGGACAGCTTTACATCGCGCCATGCCACCCAGCCCGAGGCCGCAGCAACCAGCGCCAGGGTGACAAACGCAGGAGGGGCTGTGCCGAAGAATTGCTGGCCGAGGAGATTGACATAGTAGAGCGCTCCACCGGCGACCGATGCCGCGGTGGCCAGATAGGCCAGCAACAGCGCCCATGCGGCGATGACGCCGAAGACCGGCGGCAGCGTCTCGGCGGTGTAGGTATAGAGCGAGCCGGGTGAGGCGGAGAGGCGCGCAAAGCGGCTAACGCAAAAGCCGACGAGCAAGGTAGCCGCAGTGGCCAGCAGATAAACAAACCAGGTGGCGTTGCCGGCCAGCGCAAAGACCAGCGGAATGGTCAGCGAGGGCGAGGTCGAAGGAGCCATCGCGGAAACGGATTGCGCCAGAGTTTCTAGCGGCCCAAGAACGCCGGCGTGCAGGCCGTAGTTTTTCGTCCCGTCTGCCGCGGGATACACTTCGCCTGATGAGCTGGTTGGCTGGCTCAATGGTTCGCCTTTCTTGTGCTTGTCTTAAAAATATACCGCAGGAGTCAGCGCATTACGCCCAATAGCTACGATCCAGTGTACGGTACTGGATGGCCTCGGCCAGATGCGAGACGGTGAGATGCTCGACGCCTTCAAGGTCGGCGATGGTGCGGGCCACTTTGAGAATGCGGTCGTGAGCGCGGGCCGTCAGCCCCTGTTGCTGCATCGCGCGTTCGAGCAGCCGCTCGGCGTCTGTGCCCAGTTCGCAATGGGCGCGAATCTGGCGGGTGGTCATCTGCGCGTTAGCGTAGATTTTATCGCCGGCTTTCTTGAAGCGAATCTGCTGGCGTTCGCGCGCGGTCAGTACGCGGGCGCGAATCTCCGCCGATCCTTCACTCGCTACGCCGCCGCGCAGTTCCTTGTATTGCACGGCAGGCACCTCGATATGGATATCGATGCGGTCGAGCAGCGGCCCGGAGATTTTGGCAATATAACGTTGAATCATCGGCGGGGTGCACATGCACTCGCGCGACTTGTCGTTGAAGAAGCCGCAGGGGCAGGGGTTCATTGCCGCCGCCAGCATGAAGCGCGCGGGAAAGGTGAGCGCCATCGATGCGCGGGCAATGGTGACGGTGTGATCTTCTAGCGGCTGGCGCATCACTTCGAGCACATTGCGCGGGAATTCCGGCAGCTCGTCGAGAAAGAGCAGGCCGTTGTGCGCCAGCGAGACTTCGCCGGGGCGAGGAATGATGCCGCCGCCGATTAAACCAGCGTCGCTGATGGTGTGATGCGGCGAACGGAAGGGCCGATGTGTGACGAGGCCCGCCGCCGCGTCGAGCACACCTGCGACGGAGTGAATCTTGGTTGTTTCGAGAGCCTCTTCAAAGGTCAACGGCGCAAGAATCGATGGCAGCCGCTTGGCCAGCATGGTTTTTCCGGAGCCGGGCGGGCCGATCATCAGAATGTTGTGGCTGCCTGCCGCGGCTACTTCGAGAGCGCGTTTGGCCGTCTGCTGACCGCGCACATCGCGGAAGTCTACTGGGAAATGCTGCAGTTCACTTAACAGAGCCTCGGTCTTCACGCGATACGGCTCGCGCTGAATCACTCCGACAACCTGGCTGTTGAGCAGTTCCAGCACATCGAGCAGCGAGGAGACGGGATAAACGTTGACGCCTTCGACGACGGCGGCCTCGGCAGCATTGCCCGCAGGCAGAATCAGATTGGGGATGTTCTTTTCCCGTGCCAGAATCGCTACCGGCAACATGCCGGGAATGGGGCGCACGCTGCCATCGAGGCCGAGTTCTCCGACGAGCAGAAAGCGGCTCAGGTCGTTGGCTTGCAGGGCGCCGTACGCGCCGAGAATGCCTACGGCGATGGGCAAGTCAAATCCAGAGCCTTCTTTCTTGATGTCGGCGGGCGCGAGGTTGATAGTGATATGCGTGGGAGGAATCAGGTAGCCGGAGTTCTTGATCGCGGCGCGAACGCGGTCGCGGCTCTCGCGAACGGCAGCGTCCGGCAGGCCAACGGTGTGGAAGTGGTCCTGGTCAGCAGACCACACCGCTGTAATCCACCTCGACATCAATGAGGTTGGCGTCGATTCCGTAGACAGCGGCGCTGAGAGCTTTGAAAAGCATGATTTTTTTGTTGCAGCGAGTGTAGCAGATGGCGGGGAACAGGGAACAGGCCAGCAGAAACTTGACGTTATGTCGCCGATTCTCAACAGGCTTCAAGAAGCTGGTATTCGTTCCGCCAGCAGCTTCGCCCCGGTTACGGACAGGTGGGAGTTGTTGAAATACAAGACACCGTTTTTCCCAGAATAGGCCTTGCATAAATCCGCATCGCAAAGAATCTCTTCGGGGAGGACTCTTTCAAAGCCACCACCGGCGTAAATCGAATCCAGCAGATCGATTGCTCGCTCATTCTGCTTTCGAAACTCCTGCCGCGTAATGCCCACTGAATCAAGAGCCAGCCCGCGCTGATTGCGAATCCCCAATATCTCCGGCGGATTGAAATCGAAGATGGGAATCGGATAGACGAGGACGACACGCTTGCCGGCGGCGCGCAAACCGGTGACTGCATCTTGGTATCCAGAGAGCATGGTGCTGAATCCATCGTCAACATACGCGGAGAAGTTGGCAGTAACGATCACCATCTTGATGCGTTGATCCACGCTGAGCCGGGCAAGCGTCTCGCTGTTATGCGCCGCACAATGGATATAGTCCTTCGGGGTGAAATTCAGACTCGGCGGGCAATTGGAAGCGGTAATCTCCATCACTGAGCGATGTTGGCCGGCAAGCGCATCCCCGACGGCAACCACCAGTTCGGCGCCATGGCTGTCTCCCCATACGGCAGTATCCGGCGGGGCGCTCTGATCGCCGAAGAGACAATTTTCATTGTAGGGGA
This sequence comes from uncultured Acidobacteriaceae bacterium, assembly GCA_963713645.1. Taxonomy (GTDB): domain Bacteria; phylum Acidobacteriota; class Terriglobia; order Terriglobales; family Acidobacteriaceae; genus Telmatobacter. Next base: position 176,300 of record CAVQMQ010000041.1, read on the forward strand.
TGGCTGCTGTCTTTTTTTCACTATGGCAGTTGTCGCGGCGATGGTTGAAGTCACTCGACTCTGCAAAGAGCGCAAGCGACGATTGGGAGAACCGCTGCGGCGCTCCCTTGGCGTGAACCACCAGCAGGCAAGGGATCGATGCCAGGGCCATCGCGGCCAGGCCAAAGCGCAGAAAGGCCATTTTGTCATTGCGCTTGTCGAGGAACGGCCTCTCGACAAAATGCAGTGAAAGCCAGGAAGCAAGAACGGCGGCTCCGATGCAGATGCTGGTCGCGAGAACCCCGAGCGAGCTTCCGAAATAATGCCGCACCAGCACAAGAATCGGCCAGTGCCAGAGGTAGAGCGAATAGGAAATGTCTCCAACAAAGGTGAAGGGCCGGGTAGACAACAGTTTTCCCACTAGAGAGGAGGCTCCGTTCCCTATACCGGCAAAGATGATCATCACCGCTCCCAGGCAGGGCAGCAAAGCAGTCGGACCGGGGAATGGCGTTGCGTTGCTGAAGACCGCCAGAGCAACGATGATCATGCCCAGGCCCACGAGAGATAGTCCGTCACGGATTCTTTGCGGGATGTTGTCACGGAGACCAGGACAGGCGATGATGGCGCCGAGCAGCAGTTCAAAGGCGCGAGGCGGCGCGAGGTAGAATGCGGTGCTAGGATGGGCGCGCAAGATCAATGCTGCCAGGGCCAAGGACGCAATCGAAAGCACAATCAGCAGCGGTCGCAGCAGTCGAGGACGAAAGCGGAGGATGAAAACCACCAGCAAAGGAAAGCCGACATAGAACTGCTCTTCAACCGAGAGGGACCAGGTATGCAGCAGCGGCTTCAGAGTGGCCAGTCCGTCGAAATAGTTTGAGTGCACCAGGAAGAAGAAATTCGATGAAAAGAAGATGGTGGCGAAGGCCGACTTCCCCAGTTCCAGAAAATCGAGCGGTGGCAGCAGGAACCAGGATGCCGCGAGAACAAAGGCCAGGACCGTGTAAAGAGCCGGAAAGATGCGTCGAATCCTCCGCCGATAGAACTGCGCAATTGTAAACCGGCCGCCGGCGACATCGCGCAGGATTGTATTGGTAATCACGAATCCGGAGATCACAAAGAAAACATCGACGCCGACGAAGCCGCCGGGGAGCAGCCGCGTCCATGCGTGATAAAGAACCACTGAGGCGACCGCGATGCCGCGAAGTCCCTGGATGTCTTGCCGGATATGCGAACTCTTCAATGGTTCCTTCCCGTATCTGGAGTGCAAGACTGATTGCTTCAAGGCGCTGGAGGCCCGTGGAGTTTGATGCCAGGCTTTTCTCGAATTATATCGTTTGATAAAATCCCAGCGGTTTGCGCGCAATGTGACCGGCTGTTATCTTGGCCTGCGAAGAGAATTGTCATGTTGCTGAGAACTGTATCTGTCCTGCTGCTGAGCTTGGCGCTGGTTGCAGCGCCGGCCGAGGCAAAAGCCGCTGACCGTGGCCCGTCGACACCCGAGGAGCGCAAGCAGGCGCTCGAATATATTCACGACTGGCAGGCAGATCCGCTCAGCCCCAACGCCAAGGAGCAATTTGGTTGGGTGCTGAAGTGGTTCGCCGATGTGCCTGACCTTACGGTTCATGTTTGCATGATCCTCGACAAGCTGCCCAAGGGCGATAAGAAGGACGGCGCTACAATCTTTGGCGGGGGATTCATGGGCCAGGCCTCATTCGTGCTTGAGAATCCCGACAAGAGGGATGATCGCCTTGCCGAGTTGATAGCAGGCGTGGACGGAGCATTGCACGTTTACGAGCAGCTGCTTAAGACCCATCCGCAAGACCGCGAGGCTTATCTTGACGATCTGATTCAACGGCGCGATGCCGGGACGCTGACTGAGTTTGTGAAGGAGCGTGCTGTCGTGGGTTGCAAAAATTGAAGCGCTGAAGAGCATCGTTTTGATCTGTTGCCATGACCGGCAAAACGAATCGCGGTCCGTCGGCGAAAAGTTGTTGCCACTTTTTTCACAAGTTTTTCTTTTTTCTCTTGACACAGATGTTTGATGAATCTATACATTCATCAACTGCAATCAATATTGCAGGGTCAATGCAAAATCATTGAAAGGGAGAATAGGCAAAATGGCAACCAAGAAAGCCGCCAAAAAGGCACCCGCGAAGAAGGCAGCAAAGAAAGCAGCAAAGAAGGCTGCAAAGAAGAAGTAGCGGTTGGTCCAACGTAACAGGCAACACACGAGGGGGGCGCGCAAGCGTCCCCCTCGGTGTTTCTGGAATGGACAATAACCGGTTTTATCAAGGGCGCGGACCGCTTTCCGCTGACAGAGAGAAGCGCCAGGAACCCGCCTCGAACAAAGATCAATGAGGTCGAGTGAGACACGCCATCGAGTTCCGAGGTGGCGACATGGTGAACGAGAAGGCACTGAAGGCTCTAATTCGCGCTGCCGCGGCGTTGAACACTTCCAGGATTTGAGAGGGCTGAGGCGCCGAGTTGGTTGTTCCTCAATCGTTCCGACGCTCAGGTCTCAAAGTCGAGACCAGGAGCCCCCTCAAATCTTAGGGAGAGTTGATATCGGGGCTACCCGTCAATTGAATTGGGCGGCGATTTGGGCAGAACTACCAATCGGAGTGTTTTGGTAAGCCGTTAATGCACAACTTCTCTAACCCCGGACCTGAAACGTGCATACGTGACCCATTCCGGATCGTGCGCGATATGAATCTCGATTGGGAATGCTGACATTCCTGCAAGCGCGAAATTGAAGCGGGCCATAAATTCATCTTCGGACTTCGCATAGTAGGTCCATTCACGCAAATCTTCACCTGTCGACACAAGCGCTAAAGTCGCGAAGTGGTTTTGATGGAGAACTGTCTGGAGAGCATCTTCCATGACGTTCATCCGTTGATGTTCCTCAGCTATTGGCTGACCATGTTCGGATTGGTATTTCCAGACGATGATAATCCGAATGGGTTGCGATGCCTGATTAAAAGTGGGGCTGAACGCTTCGGCATAGCGGAAGATAACCCTTTGGTCGGTCTGTACATCCGTTGATATTGCTGTCGCCCACCTTTGCACATCTGAACCGCTAGCCATAGTCAAGTAGCTCCTCGCGTGGGTGACCCCGTTCCCAACCTACCACGCACGACAGGTGCCCCAAATCTGACAATTCAGATATGGGGTGCATCGCTCGTGTTTATGCTGGACTGGCGTTTTTAGCCGCATACAGCACGCCGATGGTGCGGCTCGGGGGTCGCAGCGCCCACGATGCCACACAAAAACCAGTGATGATGAGCGGGGCGAAAACGTGAAAGCCGTAAGCGCCGTAACCGCCTACAGCAGCGCAGGAAGCGGCCGCGCCAGTCAGGTCGAAGAAGATTCCTGCATAGGCCCACTCCTTGAGCCGCGGAAAGCGCGGCACAAGGATGGCGATGGCTCCAAGTGTTTTCCATACGCCCAGGATGGCGAAGAAGTAGAACGGGTAGCCGAGGATGGGCACAACGCCGTGGGGATTGGCTTGATATTGCCAGAGCTGCCCGATGCCGCCGCTTCCGATCGGCAGGGCAACAAGGATGGTCATTGTCCAATACACGATGGATTTTGCTTTCATGGTCAGGCCAACCCTCCAACGACATTTTCCAGTTTTCCAATGAAATTCGTCCATCCGTATTTCGCACCCTTGTAGCTGGCGCTTTCTTCCGACGGGAAGCCGGACTGCTCCATGCGTACATGTGTGCCGCCTGCAGTCGGCGTCAGCGTCCAAGTGACAACGCTCTCCAACCCCATCGAAGCCCAGCCATAGGAGAGCCGTGAAGTCGGCTCGACCGCGAGGACTTGAGAGTCGATGATGCCGTTCCAACCCGGCACTGGTGTCGAGCGGAATTGGAAGCGGTGACCTACGACAGGCTGGAAGTCGTTGCTCATCAGCCACTCTTCGATCAACTGGCCTTCGGTGAGGGCGCGCCAGATTTTTTCCTGCGGATGCGGCATCTCCCGTTCGATAACGAGAGAGCGTGTAGGTGCGGTAACGTTGCTCATTTGTCCATCCTTTTGAGTAGATTTTCGAGCCGGTCAAATCGATCGCTCCAGAAGACGCCGTAGAGGTTCATCCAGTCAACCAGTGGAGCGAGGGCCTGGGGTTGTGCGCTGTAGTGGGTCTCGCGTCCGTCGCGGCGATGCCGTACCAGCTTTGCTCTTTTCAGCACAGTCAGGTGCTTGGAGACCGCCGGCTGCGAAACGCCGGAGCGGCCCGTCAAGGCGTGCACGGTCTGTTCGCCGTCCCTGGCCAGGCGCTCGAAGATCGCGCGGCGGGTTGGATCGGCGAGCGCTCTGAAAACGTGGTTGGTTACAGCTTGCATGTATAATCAATAACTAAATGGTTATGGATGTGTCAAGACTTTTTTTGCCGACGCCTGCCGCCCAGCGCAGGTCAGGATGCCAGGACTATAGCGAAACCAGGGAGGGTGTGTCTCGAAAGCACGTCCGTCGAGTTGACGCGACCACCAGGGAGCGGCAACCTTGCATAAAACTCACCGAGATACGGAAACCCTGGTTTCGCTCTAGACTATAGTCTGACGAGGCGGGGAGCGGTTCCCTGAGCAAGCGATGACACGACGCCGTTGGATTGCAGAACACTGGGATGAGGCGACCGCCACTTTGATTGGCGCGCAGGCCGAGCACATGGCGCGGGTATTGCGCGCCCAGCCGGGAATGGAAGCAGACGTGGTTGCGGGCGGGCACGTCTTTCACTCCGTGGTGGCGGCGGTTGCGCCCACTGAAATCCGCTTCAACCTGATTGCGGAGTTGGAGGCTGACCCAGCGCTGCCGGTGACGCTGGTGATGTCGATTTACAAGTTCGACCACATGGAGTGGGCGATTGAGAAGGCGACTGAGCTGGGCGTTGCCGCGATTGTGCCGGTGATTGCACGGCGCACGGAGAAGCATCTGGCGCAGGCGGCGGCGAAGCGCGTGGAGCGCTGGCGGCGGATTGTGCATGAAGCCGCGCAGCAGTCGCGGCGTTCGGATGTGCCGTTGATTGACGATCCGGGTCCGCTGGCTGAACGGGTGCGGGCTGCATCCAGTGCGGCGCGGATTGTTCTGGCCGAGCAGGAGCGCACGACGACCTTGCGCCACGCGCTGGAGGAGGAAGTGGCTGCGGCGGGAGCCGAGATGCCTTTACTTGAACTTGCGCTCGGGCCTGAAGGCGGGTGGGCACCAGAGGAAGAGGCGCTGTTTGATGCCAACGGATGGCGGACGACCTCGTTGGGTCCGCGGATTCTGCGCGCTGAGACAGCGGCGATTGCGGCGCTGGCGGTGGTGGCTTCGTATCTGGAGTGAGAACCTCTCTACAAGTGTGCGTAGCGTAGCAGCAGCCCTGCCAATGCGGCTCCGATCAAATCACCGATGATGGGAATTGGCGCATAGCTCCAGTTCGATTTGCCTTTGCCGGGGATGGGCAGCAGCCAATGCATCAGGCGCGGACCAAGGTCGCGCGCCGGGTTAATGGCATAGCCCGTCGTGCCGCCGAGCGAGAGTCCGATGCCCCAGACCAGTGCGGCGACCAGAGCAGGTCCGAGGCCAGCTGCAGGTCCGGTGGCAGAGACGCCATGCGATCCGATAGCGGCAGCGACCAGCACCAGCACCGCCGTTCCTACTGCCTCGCTCAAGATATTGAAGACCGGATTGTGGATCGCCGCATTGGTGCAGAAGACGCCGAGTTTGGCCGCCGGGTCGGGAGTGAGCTTCCAGTGCGGTGCGTAGTGCAAGGCCATTAGAGCGGCTCCACTCATTGCGCCCAGCAACTGCGCAGACCAGAGATAGAGGACCTGCGAATAATTTCCGCTGACCACGGCGAAAGCAAACGTAATAGCCGGGTTCAGGTTGGCTCCGGGGCTGCCGAAGGCCTGTGCTACCAGCACTCCGCAGAGAACGGCCAGCGCCCAGCCGATAGTGATCACCAGCCAGCCCGCATCGGCTGCATAGGACTTGCGCAGTGTTACGCCCGCATTGACGCCGCCACCCAAAAGCAGTAGAACCAGCGTGCCCAGAAACTCGCCCAGCCAGATTGAGTGCATCAGGACTTCCTCGAACAACTGCATGCGGGACTCAAATGGTCTCCCGATTTATCCCCGAAGGATTAAAACCACGTCTGGCGTTTGTAGTCCAGGTAGGCTGCGCCGAATTTTGCAGTGAGCACCTGCTCCTCTTTGCGGCTTCGATAGATTTGCATTGGGATCAGAACGACGAAGACAAACAGCAGCCACGGCAGATTGACACAGAGAATGACTCCCGCGATCATTAGGCCGCCAAAGACGTAGATCGGATTGCGGATGCGGGAATAGATGCCGGTTGTTACCAGGATGCTTGCTTTTGCCTGCACGCTGAATGCCTTTCCCAGCTGAAGGCGGGCTACTACGAACAGGATGAAAGCCGGGATTGCAATGATGAGTCCGGCGATACGCGAAACCGTCCAACCGAGCGGAGCTATATAGATTGCAAACAGCGGCACGGCAAGAGCGATCAAGATCAGCGTTCCATAATTCAGTTTCAAAAAGACCTCCACGGCAGACATATGCGGCGCGATACTGTTGCGCTTACGGTCACGGACGCCGGTTGAGGTGCCCAAGCGCAAGCAGCGGCTGAATTCGCGGAACTCGAGTATTCTCCACTGTCCGGCTTGCCTGCGACAAGGTGCTGCGCGCACGGCGAATGCAGTGTTACGGCTTTGTATGCGCAGGCTGCTCCGAGCTTATCACCGCATCCTTATACTTTGGCCAATGAGTCAGCAGCTCGTTTACGACGGCATGGCCCACGGTGTAAGCGCTTTCGAGTGAGGGCAGATAGGCTCCGAATTTGCTGACGCGCTGCGCGGCGAGGCTCTCAGCGGCGCTCATGCCGCGCGGCTGCTGATCGAAGTTGCTTACCGTGCGAAGTACCAGGATTCTGCGGCCATCCACGCGGCCGGCCTTGGTCAGGTATTGTAGGGATTGCAGTGTGCCGGTGTCCTCCATCGCCGTGGTGGCGAACGCCCCCTTGCCGCCGGTGTAGTAACGCATCCACTCTGCTGCCCAGGCGTCAAAGAGCTTGCCGTGCCAGTAGGTAGAGGAGGAGACTTCATCGCCCATCGCGACAAAGGGCGGCTTTTGCGCGGCGGCTCCATCGAAGTTGACGCGAATTTCTTTCAGGTGATCGGTGTCTGCGAGGGGTGTGGCGCTGGTCAGGTTGTAGGCCCATTCAGCAAGGCTTTTATTCAGTTCGAAGACTTGTCCATCTAAAGGTGCCGGAGGCACCTCAAAGGGGCGCGTCTTGCGCAGCGGCACGTAGCCGGTGGTCCAATCAGAAGGCATCTCGCGGGCGTCGATTTCGTAGGCCAGATCGCCATCGACAACCCAGCGCGCCCAGACGGCCGAGCCGAGCGAGGCACGCTCCGGGCTGGCTCCGGCGATGCCGGCAACAATCCAGTAAGCATGGCTGAAGTCGAAGCGCGGATCGAGGCCGAGCGCCATGATGGTGGCTGTAGCGTTGGCCGTTCCCTGGCCGGTGAGGATGGCCATCTCGCCGTCATCGTTCATGCGCGCCGCATGATAGGCGGGAAGGGAATAGACGCGGTCGAGATGATCGCGCTCGACCCAGTATTGCAACTCGCCGGGGGTGTCGCCGGTATCCGCGCCGACCTCGAACATGGTTACGATGACGACTTTGACGGGGATGGGCTTTGGTTTGGCAGCGGCCGACGAGGCGATTGCGGCCAGTAAGGCCAAAGTTGGTGCAACTCTGAAGCGCATCATTGATTGCGATAGTAAATGAGAGAAGCTGAGAACAGGAACAACCTGCCCAGGCATCTGCCATCTCGTCTATTCGGGTGTTGCGTGTTCCTGTTAAATTAGTGCCAGCTCGCGATTTCCTAACATGCGGGGTGCCCGGAAAAGATGACATCTGATGAAACAATCAGGCCTAAGTTCTGCACGGTGTGCGGTGGCGATTTGGAAAATCGCGAGATCGAACAGATGTTAAGGTCGGTCTGCACCGGATGCGGTCACATTCATTATGGGCAACTGATCATAGGGGCGGGCTGCTTGGTCGAGTCTGAGAGGCGACTTCTGCTGATTCGGCGCTCGAACAAGCCATTCCAAGGCTCTTGGTGCCTGCCTGCAGGCCATGTTGACGACAATGAACCGCCATCTATGGCAGCTCAACGCGAGACTCTTGAAGAAACGGGCCTGGAAGTTACAGTCGGACCGCTAGTTGATGCCTATTTCTCCGACGATCATCCCGCTGGATGTGGGGTATTTTTGGTGTATAAGTGTGTGGTCCTCGCTGGAAGTCTGCGGGAAACCGATGAGGGATTGACCCCGACTTTTTTTCGACAGGATCAGATTCCTGCACACTTAGCTGGAGGTGGTCATCGTGCAGCAATCGAAGCATGGGTGAATCGCACCCCGGAACCCACTCAGATGCCCCTGAGTCTCCATAGGCAGCTCTCGATAGTGTGGAATGCTCGCTACCAGCAGGATCAAGTACTATGGCGAATCTTTGCTGCTTTCTGGCCTACGAACGCAATCTTACTCGCCGCCCTCTTTCGATCACCCGGGCAAAGCTTACCTCCTCAAATAGGTGCAATCACCGCAGGGTGTGGAGTCCTAGTGGGCGTCGTGTGGTTTTTGATTCAGCGACGCGCCCTCGGCCACGTTATGCGGATCGAATCAACAGCCGAACGGATAGAACGAGTGTTGTTAAATCCTAGTCAATCAGTATATGCCCTTAGTACTAGCCTCAATGTTGCGGACTCAGACAAAATCGGAGGAGTGGCTGCAAGAACCCTGATACCGTTATGTGCGGTAATAGTTTCTGTTCTGTGGCTTCTTGGCTTCATCTACTTCTTCAAGCAATTGTTTCAGTAGCCACAGTAGTAGCAGAAAGAACAGGGTCATGCGAATGAAAACGGCGAGCAAAATTATTATCTGTGCGGCCATTACGGCTTGGCTAGGAACCACGATTGCTATCGCGCAAATGCGTGATTCATCGCCCACAAAAATCATCGGCTTCATGACCGACTTCGATGTGAAGGACGACGCGGTTGGCATCTGCAAAGCGGTAATGATGGGGATTGCGCCGGATTTGCGGATTATCGACATTACGCATCAATTGGAGCCGTATAACATCGCGATGGGCGCACGCTTCCTGGCGGGTTCGGCGCCCTATTTTCCCCAGGACGCGGTCTTTGTGGTGGTGATTGATCCTACGGTTGGTTCCAAACGCAAGGCGATTGTTGCCCGGTCGAAGGTGGGGCAGATATTTGTGCTGCCGGACAACGGTTTGCTGACGTTGGTCCAGGACCGCGACGGCATTGTGGAGGCGCATGAGATTACCAATCCGGCGTGGATGATTGGCTCGGGGATCTCTTCGACCTTTCATGGGCGGGATATTTTTTCTCCGGCGGGGGCGCATGCGGCGCGTGGAGAAGATATTGCTCAGGCAGGGCCGGCGCTCGATGTGAGTAAGCTGGTGCGGCTCGATCTGCACACTGCGACCGTTGATGCGACCGGACTGCACGGTGAGGTGATTGGCACGGATGGGCCGTTTGGAAACCTGGTGCTGAACGTTCCTGCGGATACATTCCGGCAATTGGGTTATAAGATCGGCGATGCGGTGCCGGTGACTCTTGGCGGGAAAAGTTATACATTTCCGTTTGTGAAAACCTTCAGCGATGTGCCGGTGGGGAAGGAACTGTTCTATATCGATTCACGCGGGCGGCTCTCTATCGGCATCGACCAGGGGAATTTTTCAGAGACATACAAGGTTGGCGCGGGCGTGCAGTTGACGATTCCGAAGAAATAGCCGGCGATAGCTGGAGGGATATAACTGTGAGTCGGCAATAAATGCACCAAGCTTTAGCGTCGCGGGTACACTTCGGTTTGCCGCATTTCTCGGAGCATCGGCCGGATTCCCAATTGAACCCAGGAGTAGAACGGATGTTTTTTATCGCAACGAAGAGCCTCCCTCGCGGCTGGTCTCGTGGTCTGCTGAATCAGGAGCAGAACCGTGAGTCGGCCAACCGTAGAATTGGCGATGATCGTCCGCAATGGCGGCGCGGGGCTGGCCCGTTGCCTCAAGAGCGCCCTGCCGGCGGTGAATGGCATTGTGGTTGGGGACACCGGATCGACCGATGCGAGCATTCGCGTTGCCGGCGCTTTCGGCGCGCGCGTTCTCTGCGTGGGCTGGGAGAATGATTTTTCCAAGGCGCGTAACACCGTTCTCGCCGCCTGCACAGCGGATTGGGTACTAAGCCTCGATGCGGATGAGATGCTTGACCCCGAGGGCGCGGAGCAGATTCCCGCGCTGATTGCGCAGGAGAAGATCGACGCCTGGGAGGTCTGGCGCTGGAATTATGTGCGCACCCTCAACAGCCGCAGCGGCGACCGGGCCGCTCAGCCGAATCCGATGCGCCTGGAGGAGTCGCGCTGCTATCCAGCTTTTACGCGCGGTCTGAATACGCTGCTCTTCCGCCGCTATCCCGGCGTGTACTTTGAGAACCCTGTGCATGAAACGGTCTCGAAGCGGATTCGCGCGCTGGGCCTCACGGCTGCGGAGGCGCCGTTTGTTATCCATCATTTTGGATTTGTGGAAGACTCCGAAGCCGCGCGCAAGGCCAAATGCGAGCTCTACCAGCAACTGGGCTGGCAGAAGCTGCGCGAGAATCCGCGGGACTATTGGGCGATTTATGAGCTAGGACTGGGAGAGCTGGAGCATTATCGCGACCCGGTCGCGGCCTTGGCCTTGTTCGAGCAGGCTCTTGCACTCAAGCCAGAACTTCCCGGCGCGCGCATCTACGCCGGAATCTGCCTCACACGGCTGGGGCGATTTCCCGAGGCGTTCGTGCAACTGCAGCGCGCCGCGCAGATCGCCCCGATTTCAGTTCTGCTGGCCGAGTCCATAGGCGATGTTTATTTTCACTCCGGCGCTGTAGCGCAGGCCCTGCGCTGCTATGAGCAGGCCGCGCAGATTGCTACCGTCTCGGCATTAGTTGAATGCAAGCGTGGCGGATGCCTGGTGAGCCTGGGAGATTGTGCCGCTGGACTTGCACGCATTGAGGCAGCTGTGGCGCGCGAACCCGATGCCGGGGAACTCTACGAGATATGGGCTGCCGCTGCTTTGCTGGCCGGGGAGACGCGCCAGGCGGCGCGCGTTGCCCGGCAGCGGCTGCTCTTTGGCGACCCGCCAGCGGTGAGCTATATTGTTGCCGCTGGCCTGGAAGCCCGTCAGGGTTGCTGGAATGAGGCGCTCACAATCCTGCGGGATGGTCTGGAGCGCTATCCCGGCAATCCAGTGCTCGAAAAGGAACTTCGCGTGGCGCGGGAGAGAGCCGGCGTTGGCGCGGCGGAGCAATTCGTTGCACTGGGCAAGGAATAATTTCGCAGAACCCGCTCTCCGTCTCATTTGCGCGGGCCAATCCACATAGTATCCTGTTCCATCGGCGATAATTGCGATAACGCATCATATCCCCTGGAGGAGAACACAAAATGTCAGAACCGACGATTGCGCAGAAGAGTCCGTACCCGGTAGCAGTGGAAGCCGGCAAGAGCTATCACTGGTGCGCCTGCGGCCTGAGCGCTAACCAGCCCTTCTGCGATGGCAGCCACAAAGGTTCAGGCTTTACACCCGTCAAGTACGAGGCGACGGAGTCAAAGACCGTCTATTTTTGCGGCTGCAAGCACACGGAGCATCCGGTGATGTGCGATGGGAGCCACAACAAGCTCTAGAAATAGCAGTGCCTGCGTAGCGAGAAAGTTCTTCGCATACAACAAAGCCATCCCCTCGGGGATGGCTTTGTTACTCTAGCCGCAAAGTAAATGTTACTGTGCCCCGTTGCGTGCCTCGGCCTTTTCGGCCAGCACTTTATGCGCGTTGTCTTCGAGAGCCTGTGCTTCAGGCAGATAGGTGAGTGCTTTCTGGATCATCGGGTCCCAGTCGGCAATAGTGTGCAAGCCTTGCAACTGGCCGAACTGGATGGTGACGATCTCTTTTTTGATGTTGGCCTTTAGCCAGTCGCTGACACTGTTGATGTCTTCATTTGTGAAGACTATATTCTGGCTGGTCAGGTACTGCTTGAAGTCCGCAAGTACGGCGTCATTGACCTGGAAGTTTTGGTCTACAGTGCGATTGGCCAGATAATGCGCTGCGAAGTGCAGGAAGGCTGATTTATAGAGCAGCGTATCCTGGAAGCGAGTGCTCTTGGGGCTTTCAATCTTTTCGTCGGGAGTGATGCCGCCGCCGCCGTAAACTGTGCGACCCGCATCGGTGAATTTAACCTCGCGATTTGTGTTGTCGGCGGGCTGCGCGCCGGCGTGGTTGTAATAGTAGTCGTAAAGCGAGACACCGGAGTAGTTGCGCTGGATCAGCCTGCCGCTGGGTGTGTAGTAGTGGTAGGTGGTCAGAGCCAGGCCGGTATCTTCGCTGAGGTTGTAGACGGTCTGGACGAGTCCCTTGCCGAAGGTGGTTTCGCCGACGATCAGGGCGCGGTCATGGTCCTGCAACGCGCCGGAGACAATCTCTGCCGCAGAGGCGGTTCCGCGGTTGACCAGCACGACGATGGGGAAGGTTTTGCCGCCATTGCCGTGGGTCGCGGTGTAGACCTGATCGGGGAAGGCGCGACCGCGCTGGCTGACAATGCCCTGGCCCTTGGCCAACAGATGATCGCAGACATCGACTGCCTGGTTGAGCAGGCCGCCGGGGTTGCCGCGCAGGTCGAGGACCAGGCCTTTGAGGTCGCCAAAGCCTTCGATGGCTTCGCTCATCTCGCGCCCTGTCGTCTCCTGAAACTGGGTGAGGTGAATGTAGCCGATGCCGGGACGAATCTCGTATTTCAGATCAACCGAGGGATGGGGAATCTCGGCGCGAATCAGGTTGAATACCAGCGGAGCGGTTTGGCCGTCGCGGATGGTCGTGACCTGTACCGGAGTGCCCTTGGGTCCCTTGAGTTCCTTGGCAACTTCGTCGGAAGCCTGGCCTTCAGTGGATTTTCCATCGACTGCGGAGATGATGTCGCCGGGATGAATGCCGGCCTTGAAGGATGGCGTGTCCTCGTAAGGGGCGACGACGTAGACCTTCTTGTCCTGCTGCTGGATGACCATGCCGACGCCGTAGTAGCGACCGCGCTGGTCTTCGCGCATCTTGGCGTAGTCCTTGGGATCGTGGAAGCTGGAGTGGGGATCGAGGACGCGCAACATGCCGGGGATTGCGCCGTCGTAGATGGTGATGTCGGCTTTGTCGCCGGTGATCGGCTCGGCGTAGTTCTGCTCCACCAGCGCATAGACGCTGGTAAAGGACTTGAGGCTGTCGCGCAGTTGGCTCTCATCCTCGGAGGATTGCGCGCCGACTTTGCCTTGCATCATGCTGCCGGCGAGGGCGCAGACGGTGAGAAAGAGAGCGGCGGTAAAGAAAGCCCGGCGGGCGCGAGGGGTCATAGCGGAAGGAACCTCCAGACAACGGCAGCGGCAGGCTCAGGGGCAGGCCTATGCGGAGCGGTCTTGGGTGAAAGTATACCACCCATTGATTTGACGGTGCCGGGGGCGACGAGTTAGCAGGACAGCGGGACAGCGAGTCAGCAAGCCAGTTGGGGGTTGGGTTTTTGGCGGACACATGTGCGCAGGAAAAATGCCGCTTTTGGGGCGGAAAGTGCCTGCATATAAATAGAGAGATTTCGGGGAAAATGAGACGGAAGAGTGAGTTTTGCGCGGGAATTTCGAGGTGAATGCATCATAACACGTTGATAAATTGATATTTATCTCCGGTTTTCGAGAAGCAAAAAAAGCTCCGCATATAAGCGGAGTTTTTGATTTTGGAGGGTTTTGGGATGGGAAATGCGAATCAGGGAGCGATGCAGGCGGATCTGGACGAGGCGCTGCTGGGATTTCGGGTGGCGAAGAAGGCGGCTAGGAAGACCAAGGGCTGGGTGAGGAATGGCTGGCTGCGGGCGGTGCGGCTGGCTGCCGATGTGAGGGTGGAGGAGGTGGCCCGGCGGCTGGAGGTGAGCCGGAGCGAGATCTTCCGGCTGGAGAAGGCGGAGATGGAGGCGCGGATCACGGTGAAATCGCTGCGGCGGGCGGCGGATGCGCTGGGATGCGAGCTGGTCTACGCACTGGTTCCTCGGGAAGGAACGTTGAAAAGGGCTGGCGGAGGAGGAAAAAAGAACCCGCGAGGAGGCGGCGCAGGAAGAAAAGGAGCAGATGGCCAGTGAGCCGGGAATGGTGCTGTTGCGGAGGGCGATTTTGAAGAAGTTCCGGCAGGCGCTTCGGAAGGAGGGGATGCGGACGAGATAGTGGACAGTGAACAGTGATCAGTGGACAGCGACTAAGGGGGCTTGCATAGACTCGCACTGCTGTGCCCTTACAATAAAGAACAATCGTAGTGATGGGGCGGCGGCTATGGAGAGGGTTGTGGCCACATGGGCGTTTATCAGGACCGATCCTGCTGGATTGCGGGCTTCTTCCTGCTAATTGAGGTCCGCAGTCTCCCCGGTCCCCAAGTGCGAGGGACCGGGGGCACCCTCGGTGTAGTTTTAGGGCGTCGAGACCGGGACCACCTGCCGTTCATTTGAATTCCCGCAGGTAAGGCGGAATCTGCATCATCTTGCGGTTTTCTGGGGAAAATCCCTCGACTGGCTTCATCGTTGAATCAAACTCTGACCGAAAATATTCTTCGCGGTCTAGAAACGCACCCAAGCAGAGCGTGCCCCAGATCAAAATCCGATAATGGGCGATGTTCTCATCCTCAATCAGGGAGATTCGGATAGCCTGGCATCCAGGTCCAAAGTTGATTACCGTTCGATGTATCAACTTGTGCGGCAGGAATTGCGGGCCTACGATATCTGGCTCGGAAACGCAGGTTCTCACAGCGTATGGCGGCTCAACGAACTTCTTACCCGATAAACCGAAGCGGTCTCGTTTGTATTCGCACCCGCGTGCGATTTTTTCCGCGATTATCGATAACCCAGCCCACGGAATAGGTACTCTATACTCCGCTGGTCTCGACTCTGGAGTGAGGCCGGGAATGGCTCCCTGCAACTGTTCTCCAGTTGTCACAGGAATGAGTTCGGCCTTTAGTCTGAGGCGAAGGCGCTCGCGATGCTCCCGTTCTTTGGGCGCAAGTTCTTCAGCGTCGATCCCTAGAGATCGGAGGGCCTTTTCACGAACTCCCTTCGCAGCCTCTGACTTAGGGTCGATACACAATGCGATCCGGACCAGCAGGTCCTGTTCCATCACTCCGAGTTCCTTGTTGCAGCTTTGACAACAAGGAACGGTCCAACGCTGCACTGTGGCGGGAGTGTTCTCGGGATACCACGAGTATGGGAAGACATGGTCGTCCGTTATGTCGTCGGTAAACCTCAGACAGTGGACGCATCGACCTCTAGGTGATTTCTCGGGCATCTTGCCTTTAATATACTGCCGGGTGGCCCCGGTCTAAGGCGAATCCTATCAAGTTGAGGGTGCCCCCGGTCCCTCGCCTTTGGGGACCGGGGAGGTCGAGGAGGCAGGCGGGCGAAGGCTCATCCACTCGGGCAGTCGCCAGCCTCTCTGCCCGGCTGTACCCTTCGATTCAATCTCCACGGTTCCTGGTATGGCCTGTTTGATAGTGCCTAAGGAACCTCTGCATTAGTCAATTTTCAGCTCGTTGCAGTCCCTCAGCGGCTAAAGCCGGACTCATTTTGCTGCATTTACAGCATGACTGAAGTCATGCCCTGATACAAAGCGGAAGACGGCTTTGGGGTTCGTGTTCTCCCAGGTTCGTGCATTCCCACCCTAGCGACAAAAACAAATACGTCGCGAGGGTGGGGCACCCGGCAAGGGGTACCCAGTTCTGCGCTATCCCACCCTCGATCACCCTAGCGACGAAGACCTGTCGCTGGGGGTCCCGATTCCGCTCCGGATGACGGTAAGGGAAGCAACCGCAGGTTCTTCGCTGCGCTCAGGATGACAGCTTGGGAAGGGTAGCCTTCCCATGTCCCCAACAGCGAGGGATCTCCACCCCACGGACGAAGACCTGTTCATGGGGACCCCGGCATGGGGCACACATTTCCGTGCGGCTGGTGAGAGTGACCCATCAGCATCGTGCTTTCCCACCCTAGCGACAAAAACAAATACGTCGCGAGGATGGGGCACCCAGATTCGAGTTTGTGCTTTCACCTGTCCCCAACTACGAGGGACATGGGGCACCCGGCTGGTAGTGGGTCAATTTGAGACCGCATTTCCTCAGTGGCGAAAGCCGGCTTGATTTCGCAGCATTATATGTACGGGCTGAAGCCCGCACCCTTCAGCGTGCCCCAATACGACTCCGCTGCCCTTCCGAGGGGCGCAATGCCTTCTAAACCTATGGAAGCAAAGCAGGATAGCGGATGCGGTGCGCGCTCTGGGAGTTCCATAACCCTTTTCGTACCGCGTGTGATGAGGAAAACGGGCGCTCTTGGAGTGAAGAATCCGGTTGCAATGCCGATTCAGAATATAGAAAGTTCGTTCAGATATGCGGCAGTTTCGCCATTCAGTGCTCCGAGTACCGAGGGTAAATCCGGTGCTGCGTTCTTGTGCCCTTTTGTTTCTGCTCTTGCCGCTGTGGGGATTTTCGCAACCCTCTGCGCCTGCTTCAAAGCGAGAGACCATACGTACGATTGGGGAACTTTATACCACGCATCCGGCAAAGGCCGAGCTGGGTATCCCAGTTGAACTGGATGGGGTGGTTACCTATTCCGATGGGGAGTGGGGCATGTTGTTTTTGCAGGATTCCACGGGATATATCTATCTGGGTACGCCGCCGGGTAGTCCTAATTATGTATCAGGAACACAGGTGCATGTGAGCGCACTTACCGGCGATCGGGACAAAGGGATACCGCTGGTGAAGATCAAAATCCGTGCGCAGGGAATCGGCCCTGCGCCTAAACCCATTGCCGCGACGATCGCCGAATTGAATACCGGCATCCATCCAAGCGGTTGGGTGATTACCGAGGGAGTACTGCATCCCTGCATCGAGAAAACCGGGCGCATCTGTTATCGGCTTTTCGATGGCAAGAATATATTGTACGTCGCAGTGCGAATACTGGATAACCAGGAATCGAAACTGCTCTACGGAGCAGTGGTGCGCGTAAGAGGTGTTGTTGCCAGCCACGTGGATGCCAGCGGCAAGCACGACGCGGCGCAGATGTTTTCCGCGAGCCTGAAAGACATTGAGGTGCAATCGCCGCCGCTGGACGAAAAGTTGCCGCCCAGAACGGCGCGCAGTGTTACCGCGGAGGAAGCAAATGTGAGCCTGGTGCGTGAGGTTCATGTGCGCGGGCGCATTCTATGGCGGTACGGCGACCAGTCTCTGGTACAGGATAGCTCGGGAACGATCTTCGTGCGTAGCGTTGCGCCTGTTCCCTTGCAAATCGCCGACACAGTGGACGTGGTTGGCTTTCCAGCGCATGGAGAGTTTGGGCTGGAACTGTCGGATGCGGTGGTGCATCTGGGCGTGTCACAGGCTGGCGCACCCAGCATTGTGCCGGTGCGCATTACAGCCGCGGAGGTGCTGAAAGGCGGCTTGCAGGCACGGCGCGTGACGTTGAAGGGGCGCGTGGTTGGCCAGATTGATTCGACTACGCGAACGATCTATCAGCTCCGCGAGGATGGCGTGCCGTTCAATGTGATCTGCCCGCACGCGAAGGCTACCGGTCAAAACGCAGCCAGGCAGAATCAGGGAATCCCGCACGGATCGACGGTGGAAGTAACCGGTGTTGCGTTGCTGCCGAGCACCGTGAAAAGCTCGTCCGACGGGCTGACGATCCTGATTCAATCGCCCGCAGATATGGCGCCGAGCAACGAAGAAAGCTGGCTGACCTGGCAGCGGGCGCTGGGGATTCTGGGGGCGATGGCGGTCTGTTTTCTGGTGCCGCTATTCTGGGTGAAGCAATTGCGCCACACGGTGCGCCGGCAGACCGCCATCATCCGCGAGAGCTATGAGAGCAAGTTGCAACTGGAGGCGCGCTTCCGGCGCGTGATTGAGCGCAACCTGGCGGCGTTTTATACGGTGGACTCACAAGGCATCATTCTGGAGTGCAACGCGGCCTTCGCGGAGATGCTTGGAGTGGCGTCACGGTATCAACTGGTGGGCCGGTCGTGCCTGGAATTTGAAGCCGAGCCGGGGCAGATGATCAGCTTGGGCGAAGCAATTCAGCGGGAGATCCTCAACAATCTGGAGCTGAGCATGCGCCGGGACGATGGCGCGATCGTGCATTTGATGATGAACGTTTCACCTGTGGAATTGCCCGAGGGCAAAGTTTACGAGACCACGGCGATCGACATCACCCAACTGCGGCAGAATCAGACCGAGTTGCAACAGGCCCGGGATGCGGCGCTCTTTAACTCGCTCAACGATGCACTCACCAACCTGCCGAATCGCAGATATCTGCAGGAGGTGTTGCCGATCTTTCTGGAAAAGGCACAGGCAGGGAATGAGATGGTGGCGCTGCTGTTCATCGACCTGGACGGATTCAAGGAGGTTAACGACAGCCTGGGTCATGCGGTGGGGGATAAACTACTGACGCAGGTGGCCTCCATCCTGCGTTCGATGGTGCGCGCGCGAGACACGCTGGCGCGCCTCGGCGGCGATGAGTTCATGGTGATTCTGGGCGAGATTCAGGGGGGGGAGAACGCCGTCGCGGTGGCCGAGAGCCTGCACAGAGCCATCTTGCAGCCGATGCTCATCGATGGTCATGTGCTGCAGGTGAGCGCCAGCATCGGGATCAGCCTATTCCCCTCCGACTCCACCCTGGCCGACGAACTGATCCATCAGGCCGACAGCGCTATGTATGCGGCCAAGCGTGCGGGCAAGAATCGCATTGTCCGGTTTATCCATGAGATCGGCGTTCTGTCCAGGAGCGCTTGACGCTGAACAAGAATTGCCTGCGCGGATGGCCTATTTCCGACATGTTGCGTATGGAAGGTCCAGACCCCAAAGGCGAGGGAACTCCACTCCACGGACGAAGACCGTCCGCGGGATACTGGCTTGGGGCTAGCGCAACCGGCCAAAAGCGGGTTCTTCGATTGCACTGCGCTCCGATCAGGCAGCGCTATGCATGAAGCAGTTCGATCATGTGCTGGAAGATGCGGTTGCGCACTTCGGTTCGCTCTGATGCGCGTGTAATAAAGCGCACTTCGAGGTCGATTCCCGTGGAAGACGGGCGAAGGCTCAGAACCGAAGTTGTACTTAAGCTGCGAAGACTATCGCCGCGCGCTCCGCGCTCCATTTCTTGTTTGGCCGTGCGAGCGCTCTCTTCGGTTTCCTCAAGCACCGCTTTTTGGATGCGTTCGGCTGTCGCGTGGATGTCCTGGTTTGCGGGTATGCTGACGGTGATTTCATCCCACATCCACTGTCCAGACGTCGTGAAGTTGAAGAACTGCCCTCGAATCGCGAAGCTGTTGATGAATGTAATGCGGCGTCCTGTCAGATGCCCTGTACCGGATTCGTTTCCAGTTTCAAGCATTGTTGTGTGGAACAGGCCAACCTCTGTGACCTCGCCGTTGACTCCATTGATCTCAACCCGATCGCCCACATGAATACCATTGTTGCCAACGAGAACAAACCAGCCGAGAAAGGCGAGGATGAAATCCTGCAAGGCGATGGTGAGCGCGGCTGTGGCCAACCCCAGGATTGTGGACGTTTGCTGCGGGTATCCAAAGATCATCAACAGAATGATGGCAACGCCGACAATCTGAACACTCAATTCCAGGACGCTGCGCAGCGTTTGCGCCTGCCTGGGATCGAGCCTTGGATGATTTGTCAGACGCCGCACCAGAGCGTCGCCAAGCACCATGCATATCGCGACCAGAAGAATAAGCGCCAGCGATTGCAGAATCAAATGGAGCAGGATGCGATGTTGCAGAAGTACCTGCTCTGACCACTTGGTGTAAACAGATGCAAGCTGTCGCTCGGTCTGAATCCGGTCATTGTAGATGCTGATGATCTGCCGTTCAGTGCTTCTGTCCCTCATGCTTGCAAGGCGAGCGGCGCGGTCAGTTGCATCCTTTGGCGGAGCGTCCGCACTGGCTGCGGCCTTCGACTCAAGGGCTTTGTATTCAACAGTCAATGCGTCAATATCGTTTTTAGTCTCTTGGAGAGCCTGCTGCAGTAACTGATAGCGATTGCGCTGGCTGAACCACGCGGTAATCCGTTCAGCCAGTGTCTTGTGACTCTTTACGGAGAGAATGGCGACCTGGCCATCATCCTTTGGTTTGCTGTCATACTGGCGCATCAGGGCTTCATGCGCGGTCAGTTCCTCTTTGATTTGGGTGCTATTGTCGCCGGTTGCGCGGTCAAGCTCCTGCTGAGCGCCGTTCAGCTCATCGGAATCAAGTTCCAACTGCGCCTTGGCCTCCTCTAGATCGTCACTATCGCCGGCGGGCTGAGCGCCATTCATTGCAGGGCCGTTGCCCGGTTTCGGAGTCATGCCGGCGACCTGCGCCTGGTTCTTGCCGAACGAGTTGTTTGAGTTGCGTGACCTTTGTCGAGAGCGCTAATGCGTCTCCCGCTAATGTGCGCCGTTGCGCCTGCAGCTTGGCCAGACGCATCGCGGAGGCGAAAGCCTGGTCAACCTCGTGATCGGCAAGGCGTTCGGCATCGTGCGCAAACTCCATCTCCTCGGTAGAGACGGCCAGCGGCGCCAGAGCCTGGATTGTTTGCCAGGGGCGCTGATCGACGAGTGTCTTTCTATTTCCCGCTGAATCGCCATATCCACGTTGTGCCCTGAGAAACTGAAGATGCGCCATGGCGTCGCGCGTGGTCCAAGAGAACACAGCGCAGAGAATCAGTAGCGCCAGCAATGCCAAAAGTGCAATCAGTCTGCTTCTGCCAAAGATATGTGAACTGGAGGGGTGTTCTGGGACAGAGACTTTGCTCGGGTTTGCCATAAAGATATTCTTACAGCCCACGCTCCTCTCAAAGAGACGGGCATTAAAAAGAAATGAGCTACTGGCAACAACAAGGCGAGAGATCTATGCCGCACGGACGGAGACTGGTCCGTGTGGACCCGGCTTGGAGCACCCAGATCATACTGTGATCTGACAAATAAGAACTACCTCTGGAAGACGTCACGGATTCTTTCGCGCTGTGCGGCGAGGTCACCGACTGCGCCGTGCACTTCGCCGATAAGGTGTTCGGCGTCTTCGACAAAGCGGGGTATCGCTTCCCACCAGGAGCGAAGCGTTTCGGGCTGCTCGATCAGCGCGAGGGCCGCGCCGGTGACGGACAGGGCGAGGCCAGCACGGCGCTTGCCGTTAAGCAACAGGAGCGCGCCGCCGATGAGCGCGCCGCCGGCGGCAGCGCGCATCCAGTTGAAGGATTCGGACTCGCCGATCGGTTGGGGAAGTTGTGACTCATTGGCTTGACGGGAAAATTGTGTAACTGGCATATCTTCTCCTCTACTCTTAACTCTGCGCCCGCGCTTTAGAGCGTAGGCAGGCACAAATCTATGTTGTATAGAGTATCGCTTGGGGGCCGGGTTCTTGGGAAATTTCTCGCCGCTTTCCCCCGAAAACAACCCTCATGAAGGGAAAAGCCCGAATAGGACTTATTTGAGGCGCGCGCCGAGGGGGACATCTTCGAGGAATCCGGCCAGCACCGGCGAGCCGCCTTCAAGCGAAGCAGCCAGCAACATGCCATTTGATTCCAAGCCGCGCAGCTTGCGCGGAGCGAGATTGGCGACGATGACGATTTTGCGCCCAATCAGCTTTTCCGGCTCGTAATACTGCGCAATTCCGGCCAGAATTTGGCGCTTTTCATAGCCGAGATCGACTTCCAGGCGGAGGAGCTTGTCGGCTTTAGGAACACGCTCGGCGACGAGGATTTGCGCGACGCGGAGATCGACTTTGAGGACGTCGTCAATAGAGATGTGAGTCGGCTCGACCTGGATGGCGGGGACCGGAGAAGAGCCACCCTCAGAGGCTAAAGCCCCGCGTTCATTTTGCGGGGTCTGCGGCACGACTGAAGTCGTGCCCTGATACAAAGGCACCTGCGGTGCGGCTGGTGTTGAAGCAACGTCTTCTTGAGCCTTCGGCGCTTCATGCTGCAGGTAGGAATGAACGCCGAATGCCCGTCCCGCAGATTCTGGCGTGGCTTCTTTGTGCGTCTCTGGCGTGGCGGGCGCAGGCTTTGGGGCTGCTGGTTCAGCGTTGTGCCCGCCGGCGGCGGCTTCTAAAACACTCTTGTTGTTTTCGTCTTCGAGGTTTTGCATACGTTCGATCGCGTCCTTTTCAGCGCGGGGGAAGAGTGGCGCAGGTTCGGCAAAGTGAGTTCCAGCGCGTAATCCACCCCAGGAGATTTCGGTCAGGAAGGCATTGCGTGCTGCGTCGGCGATGTCTCCCTGGCCGAGCTGGAGCCAGACCTTGGCGGCAGCGTCAGGCAGGATGGGATAGACCAGCGCGGTGATGATGCGGATGGATTCGGCGGCGGTTGCGAGCACACGGGCTTGCAGCTTTGCGTGGTCTTCGTCGGAGCGCTCCGGCGGCTTTTTCCACGGCGCGTTGGCGGTGAGATAGCCGTCGGTCTCGGCGACCAGGAGCCACAGGGACTTTAGAGCTTCAGAAAAATTCAATGCGTCGAAGGCTGGTCCGAAATCAGCAATTGTGCGCACGGCGGAATCGCGCAGAGCAGATTCGGCAGCTGTTTCTGCACCAGCCTCGGGCAGCACTCCGCCGAAGTATTTATGCACCATGTTGACGACGCGGCTCACCAAGTTGCCGTAGCCGTTGGCGAGGTCGCCGTTGTACCGCTGCACCAATGCATCGAAGCTGAAACTGCCATCCTGGCCAAAGGGGATTTCGCGAAGCAGGAAGTACCGCAGAGCATCCGAGCCTAAAACCGCATGAACGGTTTCGGCGCGGACGATATTGCCCTTGGACTTGGACATCTTGCTCTGCTCGAACAAAAGCCAGCCGTTGGCCTGGACGGAGCGCGGCAGCGGAATGCCCGCAGCCATCAGAAACGCAGGCCAGTAGACGCAGTGGAAGCGGCTGATCTCTTTACCGATGAGATGCAGGTCGGCGGGCCAGAATTTTGCGAAACGGGCCTGGTCTTCGGGAGCGTCGGAGCCGTAGCCGAGGGCGGTCATGTAGTTGGCCAGCGCGTCGAGCCATACATAGACCACATGCTTTTCGTCGCCAGGTACAGGGATTCCCCAGCTAAAACTGGTCCGGCTGACGGAAAGATCTTTGAGTCCGCTGCGCACGAAGGAAATCACCTCACGCCGCGTCGATTCTGGTCCCATAAAGCCAGGGTTGGCCTCGTAAAACTCCAGCAGCTTGCGCTCAAAGGCTGAGAGCTTAAAGAAGTAGTTCTCTTCGCTCACTGTCTCGGTCACGATGCCGTGAATCGTGCAGACCGTTCCCGGGGCCCTTCGATCCACTCTTCGCAGCTCACGCAATACTGGCCGGTATACGACCCTTTGTAGATGTAGCCGCGCTGCTGCAGGGCAGTAAACAGTTTTTGTACCCCACGGATATGGCGCTCGGATGTAGTTCGGATAAAGTCGTCGTTAGTGAGGCCCAGCCGGTCCCACAGGCTGCGGTACTCGTCCGCGATGCGCGTGGTGAACTCCTGCGGTGTGCAGCCGGCGAGCTTGGACGAGCGCTCGATCTTCTGGCCGTGCTCGTCAGTGCCGGTGAGGAACCAGGTCTCAATGCCCAGCGCCCGCTTGCGCCGTGCGATGGCGTCGCAGACGATGGTCGAGTAAGCGTGGCCCATATGCGGCCGCGCATTCACGTAATAGATAGGCGTGGTGAGATAAAAATGCTCGGGATTGGAGGGCTTGGTCATAGGGGTGCGTCGCGCTCAGTTCTATCTACAATCTTACGGCATATGAGACGATGCGCTGGGTGCCCCACCCTTGCGCACCTCTTTCGCGAAGGGATGGTAGACAACGAGTTCCAATCTATCTCGCCGAAGGCGGTGGCTGCATGCAATGCCCGCAGGTGCCTGATAAAATCAGAAGGAAAATCAAGGATTTAAGAGGCAAAACCAAGTGTATCTCGAATTGCAGAAGCGGCTGGGCAGCCATCTCCGCGAGGTGATTGCGGCGAAATACGAACTCCAACTGGAGTCGGTTCCGGTGGAGATTCCGCCAGTGCTGAATTTTGGCGAGCTGGCTACGCCGATTGCCTTCGAACTGGCCCGCAAGTTGCGCAAAGCCCCCAAGGTGATTGCGCAGGAGATTGTTGCGGCGTTAGGCCAGCTACCGGGATTTTTATCTTTTGAAGTCGCCGGTGCCGGGTATATCAATGCGCGGATTGACCGTGTTGCGGCGGTTCACGGGATAGTAGCGGCTGGGGAAGGTTCGGTCGCGGCTACGGGGATTCATGCTCTTGTCGAGCATACGAGCATTAATCCCAACAAGGCCGCGCACATCGGACACCTGCGCAACGCGATTCTCGGCGATACATTTGTGAGGCTCTTGCGAGCCGCCGGGCAAAAGGTCGATGTACAGAACTACATCGATAACACCGGCGTGCAGGTAGCGGATGTTGTAGTCGGATTTATTCATCTGGAAGGACGCAGTGCGGCTCAGGTGAAGAAGTTACTCGATGAGTTGAAGGTGCAGGGAACTCGGATCGACTATTACTGCTGGGATCTCTATGCGAAGACCTCTCAATGGTATGAGCAGGGGACAGCGGAAGAGAACGAGGCGCGGAAGAAGCTTCGTTACGATACCTTACATGAGATCGAACACGGCAACAGTGAAACAGCGGAAATTGCTGAGCTGATTTCGACGGCAGTGCTAAGGCGGCATCTGGAAACTATGCTGCGGCTGGGAATTGAGTACGATTTTCTGCCGCGCGAGAGCGAGATTCTGCATTTGAATTTCTGGGCGGCGGCATTTGAGCAGTTAAAGCAAACCGGCGTCTTGTACTTTGAGAGCGAAGGCAAGAACAAAGGTTGCTGGGTGATGCGGCGGCCGGGCGCGGAGGTTGCCGAAGGCGATCTCGATGAAGATGCAAAAGTGATTGTCCGGTCGAATGGAACAGTAACTTATGTAGGCAAAGATATTGCTTATCACTTATGGAAATTCGGGCTTCTGGGCAAGGATTTTGGATATAACAAGTTTTTCACTTATCCAGACCACGAGTGCTGGATTTCTGCGATAGAGGGCGAGCAACCCCACCCGCACTTTGGCGGAGCCAATGCGATTTATAACGTGATTGACTCGCGGCAGAGCGATCCGCAGGCCAATGTGATTCAGGCGCTGCGAGGCATGGGACATGTGGATCAGGCGAACCGCTACACGCACTTTAGTTATGAGATGGTCGCGCTGACGCCGCGCTGCGCCGTTGATCTGGGGTATAGCGTTTCTGAAGAGGATTTGAAGCGGCCATATATCGAGGTGAGCGGTCGCAAAGGCTTCGGCGTCAAGGCCGATGACCTTATAGACAAGCTGATTGAGGCAGCGCGGATTAAAGTCCTTGAGAAAAATCCAGAATTGGACGAGGGAAACCTCAAAGAAATTTCGACGCAGGTCGCTGTCGGTGCTTTGCGTTACTTCATGTTGAAATTCACCAGAAGTTCAGTGATCGCTTTTGACTTCAAGGATGCGTTGAGTTTTGAAGGCGAAGCCGGACCGTACATTCAATATGCTGCCGCTAGATACTGTAGTGTATTTCGCAAGGCACAAACAACGCCGGAATCGGCAATCTCTGCACTTGCCGAGTTGCAAGACATTGGAAAATATCTCGAGGGCGAAGCCGCTGAAGATATCTGGTCGTTGTGGCTGCGGGCGGCGCGGCGGAGTCTGGTGCTGGAGCAGTGCATCGCAAGTTCCGAACCGGCTTATCTTGCCAAACATGCTTTCCAGTTAGCGCAGGAGTTCAATAACTTCTACCATAAGCACCATATTTTGACTGAAGAAGACCCGGCGCGGAAGGCATTTCTGCTGGCCACGGCTGCGGTTGCGCTACGCGAGTTAGTTTTGGCATTGAGCTGGCTGGGAATCGAAAGCCCGGAGGCGATGTAAGTCTGGGCTGTCATCAGCTACTTCAACTTTTCCAGTATTGCTTCCGCGCTCGCCAGCGTAACTCCGCGGAGCAGGAATACTTTGCTTCTCGATAACTCGCCGGAGAGGATTTCGACGGTGTTTTTCGGGATAGAGAATGTCTCCGCGAGAAATGCGATAAGCGCGTGGTTGGCGCGGCCTTCTAGTGGCGGGGCGTGGACCGCGACTTTAAGCTGCGCATTGGCGCCTTCGCCGTAGATGCCGGTGATGGCGGTCTTCTTTGCGCCGGGCTGGGCGCGCAGGGCGAGGGTTGTGCCGTTGGGCGTGGCGCGCAGCAT
Organism: uncultured Acidobacteriaceae bacterium; assembly: GCA_963713645.1. Taxonomy (GTDB): domain Bacteria; phylum Acidobacteriota; class Terriglobia; order Terriglobales; family Acidobacteriaceae; genus Telmatobacter. Next base: position 202,604 of record CAVQMQ010000041.1, read on the forward strand.
CAGGCAGGCTCCGTTGCAGCGTTGCGCGCGCCGAAGAGAGCAGTGCCGACGCGGATGCGGGTAGTGCCCTCGGCGATAGCGAGAGGGAAATCGCCGCTCATCCCCATCGACAGCACATCAAGCGCGAGCCGCGGATGAGCGGCGGCCCAGCGGTCGCGCAGTTGGCGCAAAGCGCGGAAACAGGCGCGGGTTTGATTTTCTGGCACGTCGAAAGGAGCTATCGTCATCAGGCCGCGAGCTTCCAGATGAGTCAGATTCGGCAAGCGTTCGAGCAGCGTGGCAGCTTCAGCCGAGTCAGGGTCGAGTCCGGCTTTGGATTCCTCGGGGCTGAGTTTAATTTCGATCAGGATGGGGAGACGCTTGTCTAACTTGACGGCTGCTTCATTGAGGCGTTCGGCAAGACGCAGCGAGTCTAACGAGTCCACGGCGTCAAATAACTCTGCCGCGCGCTGCGCCTTGTTAGTTTGCAGATGGCCGATGAGATGGATACGGGTGTTAGCGCGCAGCGGGGCGAGTGCAGGGGATTTGGCGGCAAGCTCCTGGACACGGCTTTCGCCAAAGAGTTTCAGCCCCAGTCGCGCGGCTGCGGCGATGGTTTCGGCTGGATAGGTCTTCGAGATCGCCATCAGTTCGACTTCGGCACGGCTACGCCCGGAGTTGCGGCAGGCTGCCAAGATAGCTGCTTCGAGGCGTTCGAGATTTTCTCCGAGCGGTGTCATTGCTTTCTTGCCCCTGCTGATGCGGAAACCCCTGGTGGTATGCGAGCAATCGCACCGTATCGAGAATTCCCTGCATCCAATTTAATTATGTGGACTGTGATTCTGCTTATCTTCTCGAACATCTTCATGACCTTTGCCTGGTACGGCCACCTGAAATACCGCCAGGATTCGCTGTGGAAAGTGATTCTTATCAGTTGGGGGATTGCGTTTTTTGAGTACTGCCTGCAGGTTCCCGCCAACCGCCTCGGCGCTGCGCGCTTTACGCCGGTACAGCTCAAGGTGATGCAGGAGATCATCACGCTGGTTGTCTTCGGGGTCTTCACGCTCTTCTATTTTGGCGAACATCTGCGCTGGAATCATGCGGCTGCCGGGGTGTGCCTGGTAGCTGCTGCATTCTTTGTATTCCACTCGTGGTAGCGGCGCCAGGAATTGTCTCATAAACCAAATTCTTCAGCTCCGAGCCGCATTCAACCCGCTTTGATGCGGGTCGCACAGTCGGCAAGTTTACAAATTGCCATTCATGTGACAGGTTGCAGAGCGTTTTCGGCATCCGCGAAGACTTTTCGTTACAGTGAAAGGTGGATTTTTCTTGATAAAAAAAGCCGCTTGAACGTATGCTTTCGGACTACAGCAACTCCGAAAATGCTGTAGCCTTCTTTACGCAGCAAAAAATATCAAATCCCCAACTGCCGCCTTCCCGCCTCGCTGATGCGGTGCGGAGTCCACTTCGGCTCCCACACCAGATCCACTTGGACCTTGCTGATAGCTTCCATCCCCGCGAGCCGGTTGTTCACCTGCTCAAAGATCAGCCCCGAGGCAGGGCACTGATCAGTAGTCAACGTCATCGTCACCTTCACCCATTGGCGCGGCCATGCAGGCGTCGAATCCGGGGCCGGACCGGTCGCAACTGCGTAAATCAACCCCAGATCGACGAGGTTCAGCTTCACTTCCGGATCGAAGCAATCGCGCAATGCGGTCAGGATGTCGGCTTCGGTGAGCATCTCTAATTTTTCCGCTCAACCAGATACCGCGCCACGGCCTTCAGCCCGTCAGCGTTGCTGCCAAACGGCTCCAGCGCCGCAAAGGCCTCTTCAATTAGCCGCGCCGCGTCGCGCTCACTCTGTTCGATGCCAAAGACTGCTGGCCAAGTGGCCTTCTCGGTCGCCTGATCCTTGCCCGCCGTTTTGCCCAGATGCGCCGAGTCCACCGTCAGGTCCAGCACATCGTCCACTATCTGGAAAGCGAGGCCGGCCTTGCGCCCAAAGGTGTCGAGGCGCGCGACCTCTTCTGCGCCAGCTCCGGCAAACACCCCGCCCGCCACCACGCTTACACGGATCAGCGCTCCGGTCTTCGCCCGGTGAATCGCCTCCACCAGTTCGGCTGTCGGCTTCAGATGCTCGCTCTCAATATCGAGGACCTGTCCACCGATCATGCCCTCTACGGTGCCGGTCGCCTGGGCGACTAAGCGGATAATCTCGACCGTCGCTGCTGCCGGTGCAGCGAGCCCGGCCAGCACCTCGTAAGCCTGGGTTTGCAGCGCGTCCCCAGCCAGAATCGCGATGGCCTCGCCAAAGGCTACGTGGCAGGTGGGCTTGCCCCGGCGCAGGTCGTCGTTGTCCAGCGCGGGCAGGTCGTCGTGGATCAGCGAGTAGGTGTGCAGCATCTCGAGCGCAGCGCCCAGCTTTTCGATTCCAGCAGGAACCGTGCCGGAAACGGCAACGGCAGACTGGAAGGCCAGCACCGGCCGCAGCCGCTTTCCACCGGCAAAGGTCGAGTGGCGCATCGCCCCATGAACAGATGCAGGAACCACCGTCACGGCAGGCAACACCGCCTGCAACGCGCGGTCGGTCATCGCGGCGCCTTCATTGATCAGAGCTTTCACATCAACTTGCATCCCTATGATGATAACTGAGGGCGCTTGCGCCTTCGCTCCAGCAACCAAAGCCCGGTGACGGTCAGCACCGAGAAAAGAGAGAGCCATCGCCCGGCCAGCACATCGGGCGTTGTGGTCCAGTCGGCGGTTACGGCGACTGCACCCTCGGGGACAGGTACGGCGATTAGTCCATCAGCTCGTTGAGGCAGCGCACTGACTGCGTGGCCATTTACCGTAATCCGCCAGGCGGGGAAGCGCGTCAGCTTCAGAATCAGAAAACCCGCGCGGTCGGTAATGGCCTTTGCTTCAAAATGCTCGGAGTGATTTGTTGCCTGGAGTGGTCCGAAGGGAAAGGTTGCGGAGCAACTGTTCTGGGAGGGTTGCCAGTCGGGAATCGCGTCCGGTTGATCGGCTGCGGCCACGCCCAGTTCCGTCGTTGGGTCGTCTACGAAGCACGCGCCCAGCAGATGGGTCGCGATCATCGTCGCGTCCGCGCCCGTGGGAGCGTATTCGCTGGTCCCTGCAAAGCCCGTACCCGAGCGATCGACAGCGGCCATCGCCGTTACATTGTCTTCTTCGTCGCAGGGCTGGTAGTAACGACCGCCTCCCAGCGCGGTCATCGCTACGAAAACTACCACGCAGGCTGCGCCAACCGCAACGCGCGCCCAGCGGCGGGTCGATTCTCCCGGCCACACCGCTGCGGCAAGAAAAATCCCCATCGGCGCACCCAGAGCCACCAGCCAGCGCCAGGGAAATTGCAAAAACCGCAGCTTGGGCAGTAGATTCCACACCGGCAACGATATCGGAAGCTGCAAAAAGAGAATCGCCAGCGGTATCAATGCCAGCAGAATCCACCAAGTGCCGCTTCTTCGACTAAGATTGTCATCCTGAGCGGAGCGCAGCGGAGTCGAAGGACCTGCATTTCTGTTTCGTGCTCGCAACCAACCAACAATAATCCCCGACAGCGCCAGCGCAATCATCGCCGCGCCAATCACCGAGACCTTGTGCAGCTCAATGTCGTGCATTGCCAGCGCTGGGTCGGCGTGATGCGCAAAGAGGAAGCTGTTCTCGATCCGCTCGCCGGGGTCGTCCACCGCCTGGCTGATCGCTACCCAGCGCTGCTCCCAAGCTGCGGGCAGCAGATAGACCGCTGACAGCCCAAGGCCTAGCGCCGCACCTGCGGCAGCCCGCAGCAACGGCAGCCACGACCGGCTCAGCAGTGTCGTGCCTAAGGCGACTGCGGCAAGCAGGTAGCTTGCCATCACCCCAACAGGAGCATTCGACAGCCACGCGCCGGCGACTGCGATTGCCAGCGGAGCCGTGCCTGTGAGCGCCCGCAAAATCTGGGTGCCCCATCCTTCGCTTTTTTCTAGCGAAGGGTGGGATAGCACGGACTTTCCTGTGTTTTGAACAGACCCAGAGTCCCGAAATCCCTTCAGCGCAAACAACAAGATCAGCGGCATCCACACTCCGCCGGCCAGCTCCCCAAATGCGCTGCGCTCATAGGCGCAAAAAATCGTGTATCCGGAGAAGATCGCCGCGCACCCGGCCAGCGTCGCCGCGCCCTCGGGCAGCAGTTGCCGGGCCAGCGCCCGAGCTGCCAGGCCCGTCCCTGCCAGCAGCAGAAAGTTCAGCGCCGCCGGAACCAGCGTCCACGGCAAGATAAAACCCAAGGCTGCGCCGAGCATCCAGGTCAGCGGCGGATAGAAGACAAACCGAGGTTCTCCCGCGCCAAAATTCGCGCTCGGTGTCCAGTGGGGATACGGAATCCCCTGCCGCCAGCTCGCGTTGGCGTCGAGCCAACTCACCAGATGAAAATCAAAATCATGCCCGCAGGAGGGGCCGCGCACCAACTGCGGCGCTACGGCAACCGCAGCCGCCAACAGGATGATAGCGGAACCGATGAACCGGTTCAATAAACTTGTTTTCTCCTGTCTTGGGCCAGAAACTTGTATATCGTCGGGTGGGTCAGAATCTTCGAAGTGCGCAACCTGCCCTTTCCGCTCACATGCTTTTCTCAGCGCTGCAACATGTTTATGATCGCCATTTTCAGAATCAAGCACGAAAAAAGTCCGGCCTTCAGCCGAACGCCCTTTTGTTTTCTCAAGACCATGCTTCTCGGCTATTGACTTGCCTTTTGATATATCGGTTTCTGCGTAAAGTTTAAACGAGCCGCCTTCGCGGCAACACCCTTGCCTTCGAAGGAGATCAACAATGCATTCATGCATAAGTCCTTTTAGGACCGTGCTCTCGGAATGCGAAGAGTCTCTGTAGTATGACTGAAAGTAGTGAAAAGATTTCTCGTTTGGACGTACTCGTTCTTGCAGCACTCCGGGCGTGAATGCGTATTGGCTGATCGAACCCTCCAAATGCATGGCCGCCATGTTCGGATTCATCGGCAATATCACAACAAACGCGCAATCTTCGCGGATATTTCTTCGATCATCGATATACTCAATTATCCGAAATGACCTTAACGCTACCGATTTCGAATGCATAATACTTGAGTAATATTTATATCTCCATCTAATGTTATGGCCGCTGTATCCGCGCCAGGCTCTATTAGCAATCTTTGCAAGTCTTTTAATGGCGTCTTCAATACTTATGTTTGCAGGAGTTATTATTTTATATGGCATGATCTGGAATTTCTCCTACTCTTCAGGGTAGTTTCGATTCATGAGGGTGCGGCACAAAAAATTCAAGACGCCGCAAACCAGAACAAATACCGCCATGTAATGCGTTAACGCCAATGGGATATCGAGAATTTCCGCGAATCGGCTACCTAATGGAGAAAGACGGCTCAGAAGCCTCAGCAGTACGACGAGCCCGATGGCGTAGACAAGCTTCCGGTCAAGCTTCTCGTTCCACTCGGTAAAATTTCTCCCATATGCAGCAAGATACTGTATTAGGTTAGGCCTTCTGGTCTGAAGGCCTGCCACAATTTCCTTCTTTCGATGCGGCATATGCTGAACCTCCAAAACATTAGAACAAAGTCTCTACTTGATCCCGATCCGGCGGGGTTTGACTGAAACCTGATTATATCTATTCTGCTTTCAGAGAATGGAGGTCATTCAAGTCGGGACAACCATGTTTCTCGGCCAAAGAGACACGGATGACCTAGGATGTCTCATCAAAAGCGCGGGGACAGCAGCTTCACGGCACCAGCCGCAGCGTATGCCGCGTCTGCGCCTCGACAGCCGCCTTCGTAAACGGCAGCGCGAAGGTTGTTCCGTTGTACCAGTTGTCCCATTGGTCGCGGAAGTACTCGCTGAGGGGGTTGCCGCTCTCGCCCAGCACAATGTTTTCGGTCGACCCGTCCACATTGCTCCAGTCCATCGTGAACCGCTGCGAGGGGCCAAAGGCGCGGCCCACCTGCTTCACGGTCAGCGTGTCGCCGCTCTGCGGCAGCTCGCCGGTGCCGGCCACGCGGCCCACCAGCGGCAGATACCCGGCCAGCGGATGCTCCAGATCCACCACATGCCAACTGCCGTAACTCCACTGCGCCACGTCGCTCGGAGCCTTGCCTTTCTCCATCCCCTTGCGCACCGCGTCGGTCAAGAGCGCATCCCAGTTTTTATAGCCCATCGGCAGCCAGTCTGGGTTGGAGTGCATCACGATCTCTTCCTCGGCAAAGTTCGACTCCGACCAGCGATACTCATCGGCATCCTTGCCCAGTTTCGGCTCCAGCAGCAGCGGCCACAACGCATACCGCGCGTGAGTCACAATCGACGCGGCAGCCGAGTCCGTCGTCAACTTTCCATCCCAGGAGCGCATCAGGTCGGCGGCTTTCTTCAATCGGTCATCCACGCCCGGCGTCTGGTCGATAGCGTAGGCGAAGCGATGCCCCAACTCCTGATCGACCTCGCTGTAGACATCGGTCTGCACGGCAATCATGTCTTGCGCGGTGAGGTGGTCGCGCCCCTGCAAGGCTTTGTAAATGCGCTCGGCGCGGTATGGCTCGGCCCATTCATCGGTGAGCGGGATCGCCGACAAGTCATTCGTCATTGGATCGTAATGCGGCTTGTCAGTTGTGACGCGCGAATTAGCCGTCGCCAAAAACCCCGAAGGCGGATCAACTGCATTGGGCATCGCATCGAACGGAATGTAGACTGGTTGATTAATTGAATGAAGACCCCATTCAAAGCGCAAATCAAGCTGGTCATGAAAAATTGGCTTGTCAAATACTCCGTGCCCGCCCGCCCTGATCGGCACCTTGCCAATCGCATGATAGGCAATGTGCCCCTGATCGTCGCTATAGACCACATTCTGCGTGGGGAAGCACCAGGTGCTGATTGCTCCGGAAAACTCCGTCCAGTTCGACGCCACATTGATCTGATAAATGGGCAGCGAGTTCAGCGACGGATCATAGAGGGTCCACTTCAGTGAGATCGGGCGAGTGTCTTTGGTCAGGATCGGGTTGAGCAGCGGCCCATGCGCGGTAAACTGCACGTCCAGCGCGACATCCTTGCCGAAGCGCACCTTGATCACCTCGTGGTCCATCTTCAGCGGCTTCCAGCTTCCGTCCAGATCTTGAAAATTCCCCTTGCCGTCGAGCTTTTCGACGTAAAGATCCTGCACATCGGCGTAGAGCGCCGTGAATCCCCAGGCCACATGGTCGTTGTGCCCAGCAATCACAAACGGAACCCCCGGCAGCGTCACTCCGGCCACGTGATAGCCCGGAGCGGCCAACTCGGCCATGTACCAGATATTCGGAACATTGAGGCCGAGGTGCATGTCATTCGAGAGCAGCGGCTTGCCGCTGGCGGTATGCGCGCCGCTGATCACCCAGTTATTCGACCCCGCCGCGCAGCCATCGCACTCGGGCAGGCCGAGCGTTGCGCGGAGGGCGCGAATGTCCTCCTGCGGTAGGGTGTTCGCCTGGCTGGGATCATCGTCGTCATCATCGTCATCCTTGCTGGCGGGCATGGGCTGCGGCTGGCTCAGGTCCAGCACTGCGCCGGTCGGCGGATGGTCGCGCCACGAACCCACCGGGTAGAGGTCCGCCTCCAGCTTGGGATTGTTCAGCTTGGCGGCGATGAGTTCCCGCGAGAGCTTCACATCCCAGTGCGTGTCCAGCATGTCCACCATCATCATGCCCACTGAGATCGAGTCCACGCCCTTCCACGGCTTCGGCTTGTACATCAGCAGCCTGAACTCGGCCGGCAGGGGCTGGCCGCTCTTTGGATCTTCACATTGGGCAATAAACAGATTCACGCCGCGCGCGTAGGCATCAAACCGCGCCCGGTCCTCGACCGGCAGGCTGTCGTAAATGCGTTGCGCGGTATTGCGGAACTGCAGGACGCGCTGCGCCCGGTCGTGCTTGACCAGCGACGGACCCATGATCTCCGCCAGCTCGCCGTTGGCGTTGTGGCGGTAGGCGTCCATTTGCCAGAGCCGGTCCTGGGCTGTCACATAGCCCTGCGCTACGAAGAGATCCTCCTGAGACGCGGCCTCAATATGCGGAACGCCATGCCCATCGCGCCGGACTGTCACCGCCACAGCAAGCCCTTGATTCACATGGACATCGCCATCCAGCACCGGCAGCGCGGCCTTGGCCGCCGAGCGCAGCCAGAGCACCCCCGCGCCTGCCGCTACCAGCAAAAGCAGAAACAGCCCGCCCGCGCTATACAAAATAATCCGCAACCAGCCCCGTTTGCGGCGGCGCGGCGCGGGGGCGGCAGAAGAAGGATGCGTTTGGTCAGTCGATTCGAGGTCGCTCATTGGTCCATCACAGAATACCTCTATTCGACGATGGGCACGTGTGCGTGATTCGCTCTCACTCACTATCGCCTGAATTCAATATCCTTGATCGCCGCTTGCCGGATGGGCAGGCAGCCGCGTTGTGGCCAGCGCCTTGACAATCTGCTCGGCCATTGGGCCGGATGCGACCACTCCGTCGAAGGCCCTGACCCTGCCCGCGGCGAGCACGATGCTGGTCCCTTTGTCGGTGACGACATAGGTGTGGATGTGAGTGAAAATGAGTCTGTCGACCGCGATCTCCAGGTCGGCGGCGTTTTCGTTGGTGACGATATTCAAGCCCAGCTTCTCCCAGCCTTTCTGTTTCAGCAGCGCGCGTTCGAGTGTGCTGATGGTAAGAAAGTTTGTTTTGGAGCTGATGTAGACGGTCCGCGCTTTCTTAATTGCCTGCGTGCGTTCGGAACTGGGGCTGGGCTGTGGCAGATCGGCAGTCTGTTGCCCGGTTGCCACAGGCTGTGCGGGGTTAGAAGGCGAGACGGCTTGCGTAGACTGCTGTGCCGCTAGTGGCGTGCTGACGATGAGGCAGAGAAGAGCTTGCAGTGCGAATCGGTTCATCGGAATCTCCTTGTTGGTGTTACAAGAACCGATGCTAGAGCGACTTAAGCCTCTCCAGAGAGCCAATGAGGACACTTTCGCAACTGTCACAGCCGAGTCTGTTCTGGATCGCCAAGCCCTCCGTAACCCAATCCGCCGCCAAATTCCCCATCTTTTCCTTTCCTACTGTATTCATCCCTGTGTAAACTAATTTGCGGGAGTTCGTGTGTTGTCTACCCTGGTTGTTCATTATGAAGCTGCGGCAGCTACTGACCGCGGCCGCAAGCGCCCGTCCAATGAAGATGCTTTTGGTTTCTCCGTCGAGCACGGAGTTTACGTAGTCTGCGATGGAATGGGCGGCGCCGCTGCCGGAGAGATTGCCAGTTCGCTGGCCGTCGATGAGATGCTTCGGCTCTTCAGTTGCCGTGTCCCCGACCATGCCGGGCATATCTACACGTTGGCCGGCGAGGCCGTCTGTGCGGCCAATGAGGCCATTTACTCTCGCTCCAAGAGAAATTGCAGACTTAGCGGCATGGGCACCACACTGGTCGGCTTGGTTGTCGAAGAAAGCCACATCTGGGTGCTCAACGTCGGCGACAGCCGCTGTTATCGCCTGCGCAACCGCCGCTTGCAGATGCTCACCCACGACCACTCCCTCGTTGAAGAGCAAGTCAGCCTGGGCCGCATGACCCGCGCCGAAGCTCTCCGGTCGCCTCTGCGCAACGTCATCACTCGAGCCCTGGGAACGCAGGGCAGCGTGACTCCTGATATTTTTGAGATGGAAGCCGAGCCGGGCGACCTCTTCCTGCTCTGCTCCGATGGATTGACCCGCGAGCTGTCTGACACGCAGATCGAGTCCCTGCTCCAGTTGCAGCTCACCCGCGGTCTCACCCTTGATGAAATCTGCGAGCTGCTGGTGCATGACGCGAAAAAAGCCGGTGGTCAGGACAACATCACCTGCCTGCTGGTCCGCGCCGAGGCGTAGCCCCGCCAGATACTAGATGGTGGCCTGAGCTAGAAGCTGGTTGAAGGATTAGCTAGGAAATTGCTGGTTCTTAGATTCCGTTTGTCGCAAAGAACGCGCCAAACCTCGCTTAGGATGACAGCATTTATTGTTTAACGAACCTTAGACTCGGGAGACTAGAGCAGTTCTGCACTGATTTTCCACGGCAATCATCGCCGATTCACGCTCTATTCAAATTCAATTCACAATACGCTGATGAAACTTTTGTACTTTCACAGGCATGATGAACATTCGCCGTACCCTTCTTCTCTTTGGCCTGTTGATTGCACTTTCTGGTGTTTTGGCGCGCGCGCAATATGAAGATGGCAGTCTGATCGGCTCCATCCACGACGCCAGCGGCGCAGCCGTGGCCAATGCCGCCGTCACGATTACCAACACCAGCACCGGAATCGCCACGCGGATCAACGCAAACGCTGTCGGCGACTATGAAGCTCCGTCGCTCCGCGCTGGCGTGTATACCGTAGAGGCTACTGCGCCGAATTTTGCCCCGGCCGTCGCCAAAAATATCACGGTCTCTGTGGGCGGACGTCAGCACATCGACCTCACCCTGACCGTGGGCCAGGCCGGCGCCACCACCGTTGAGGTCAGCGACGTTGCCCTGCAGATCGAAACTGAAACCAGTGAACGCGGGCAATCGGTTTCCGGGTACCAGACCGAAGCCCTCCCGCTGGTGAGCCGCAATTACTCCGATCTGCTGGCTCTGGTCACCGGTTCTCGCCAGGCGCCCACTGCCGCCACCACCACCGCCGTCACCAGCCTGGTCCGCGCCGGCGCATACAACGTCAACGGCCAGCGCAGCATGTTCAACAACTATCTGCTGGACGGCATGGACAACAATGCCTACGGCGAGAGCAATCAGGGCTTCGACAACCAGATCATCCAGCCCCCGCCGGACTCCATCTCCCAGTTCCAGGTGGTTACCAACAACGAAAGCGCGGAGTATGGCCGCTCCTCCGGCGCGACCATCAACGTTGCCTCCCGCAGCGGCACCAACGAGTTCCACGCCACGCTCTACGAGTTTCTGCGCAACACCGATCTCAATGCCTTCGGCTATTACAAAGCCAAGGCCGGCTCCTTCAGCTTCCCCAAGCCGGGCTTCAACCGCAACCAGTTCGGCGCTGACTTCGGCGGACCGATCCTCAAGAACAGGCTCTTCTACTTTCTCGATTACGAGGGCTTCCGCCAGACGCTCACGCCTACTGTGGTGCTGACTGTTCCCACGCAGAACGAGATCAACGGCATCCTGGCCAGCCGACGTGATGGACCCCTTCACCGCCGGCAACGCCACGCCCACTGTCTACAAGGCCGGCACCTCGATCCTGAGTTCGCCCGACGCCAGCAACACTGCAAAGCAGATTCTTGGATTCTTCAATCGAGCTGCCTACGCAGTGCCAGATTGCTGCCGGTTCGACCGGGATCAACGCCACAACCGGCGTCGACTCCAACGACTGCGCCACCAACGCGCCTTTCACTGACAACGCCGACAAGGGCGACCTGCGCCTCGACTTCCAGCAGAGCGACAAGAACGCCTGGTTCCTGCGCGTCAGCGACCGCAAAGAGACGGGCATCAACTATCCGACATTCCCTTGCCCCTGGATGGCCAGACCAACGGCCGCATCAAGATTCTCGACGGCCAGGTCGCGCTAGGTTACACGCATCTCTTCGGCAGCCAACAAGGTCCTCGACGCGCGCCTTGGACTCTCAGGCACCCGCGCCGGCAAGTACACGCTCTCGATCGGCGACAACGCCATCACCATCCCCGGTTTGCCGACTGATCCGACGGTCGCCGGCGGCCTGCCCTCAACCAGCATCTCCGGCGGCTTCAGCGCCTTCGGCCGCCAGAGCACCAATCCCCAATGGCAGAACCCCTCGCTGCTCGATCCCAAGGTGAACTTCTCCTGGGTCAAGGGCAAGCACTCCCTCAAGTTCGGCTACGAGTACGAGCACATCTGGATGGAGGTGCAGGACTCCAACCCGCTCTACGGCTCCTTCACCTACGGCAAGGGTTACAGCACTTGCAACTTAGCCGCCGTTAAAGCAGGATGCTCGAGTTCGAGTCCGAGTCGGTTCCGGCCACTGTCGCGGACACCTACTGGGCTGACCTGATCTTCGGCACGACCAACAACTACGCGCTGGCCACCTACTTCAAGGCCCACCTGCTGCAAACCATGGACAACGTCTATGCCCAGGACGACTGGAAGGTCACTCCCAAGCTGACGCTGAACCTCGGCCTGCGCTGGGAGTACGGATCACCCTACTCCGAAGCCCACAACAATCTCTCCAACTTCGACCCCGCTACACAGACCCTGCTCACCATCACGCCCGGCGCGACGGCCACTAGTAGCATCACGCCCTACTCCGGCAGCGGCGTCTACGGCAAGACGCCTGGTCAATCCCTCCCTGGGCGACTACGCTCCGCGCGTCGGCTTCGCCTATGCGCTTACGCCGAGCGTAGTCATCCGCGGCGGCTTCGGCACCAGCTTTGCCCACTACACCCGCGCCGGCTCGGGCGATATCCTGGCCATCAACGCGCCCAACGCGCTCTTTGTCTCCGTCAACCAGCCTACAACAAGCGTCACCGCACCAGGCTACCGCACTCTCGATCAGGGCTACCCAACTGGTCTCGCCACGACCTTCAATCCCGGAACCGACAACATCACCTATATCCCCAAGGACACCAAAGACAGCTACGTCGAGAGCTACTTTCTCAGCTTCCAGAAGTCTCTTGCCAAGAACACGCTGGTGGACCTGGCCTACGTCGGCAATCATGGCGTCAAGCTGCAGGGCTTCCTCAACGCCAATCAGGGCAACCCCTCGCTCGGCCTGAGCACGGTTGCCGGCTCTACGGGATTCGCGCGGCCTTATTCGACCTGGGGCGGGCTGGTTGGAACGACCTTCGATTTTGGCGACATTACCACGGCTCTTAATGAGTTCCACTCCCACTTCGACGCTCTGCAATTCCGCTATGAACAGCGTTTTGTCGCGGGACTCACCCTGCTGAACTCCTTTACCTGGGAGCACTCGCTGGACAACGCCTCGGCCTCGCTCGAAGGCAACACTCCCTCACCGCAGGATGCGCAACAACATCGATGCCGATTACGCGCAGTCGGATTACAACCTGCCTGTCGCCAACATCACCAGCCTGGTCTATGAGCTTCCGGTGGGGCATGGACACCAGTATCTGGGCAGCGCCAATCCTCTGCTCGACAGCCTGGTCGGCGGATGGCAGATCAGCGCCATCAACACCGCCGAGGGAGGAACTCCCTTCAACATCGTCTACACGCCGAACTCCGCCAATGTAGTCTCACCGCAGATCTCCGCCACCTATCGCGGAGCCAACGAATACCGTCCCAACCGGGTTTCCGGCCAAGATGTCGTTCTCTGCCACTCGGGACATTCCTGCCTCAAGCAAATCAATCCCAACAACGGCAGCCTTCAATACGTCAACTACGGTGCCTTCACGTTACCCGCAACCCACGACGGCAGCGGCAATCTGTTGAGTCCCTTCGGCAACGCGAGCCGCAACCCCGGCCGTTCGCCGAATTACTATCAGACCGATTTCGATCTGAACAAGAAGTTCAACACTCCGGTGGACCGCATGAAGATCGAGTTCCGCGCCGAACTCTACAACATCTTCAACCACACCAACCTTTACCTGCCGGCCAGCGGCTTGGGCGGCACGCTCAGCACTCCGACCTCGATCAACAGCCCGACCACCGGCGGCACGGTCACCGGCACCTTCGAGCCGCGCATTGTCCAGTTCGGCCTGAAACTCGTTTACTAGGCTTCTGGCTGCTTACCCACGTACAAAAATGGATGCCCCAGGTCCCTAGCTTTTGGGGACCTGGGAAAGCTCAAAGCTTGATGTGATCGGTAAGAAATCGAGATAATTCACAACAGTTTAGTTCAGTGCGCTTTGCCTCGCACTCCCACAGCCCGCGCAACTCCTGCGCGGGCTGTTTTTTGTAGTCCATAGTATGCCGGAGAATGCAAGACACGATCCGCGCCGAAGTCTTATCCGTTCCACCCCGCCGCTATCAACCGCTCCGCGACCGCCTCGACAATCTGCTCGTGCACCTCGTCAATTGACAGGTCACCGGAGATCACCACCACCCGCTCCGGCTCGCGCTCGGCAATCGCGCGATACTTCTCCCAGACGCGGCTGTAAAACGCATCCTTCTCCTGCTCAAAGCGACTTTCATCCGCGCCGGTCTTCGCGCTTTCCCGCTCATTTCGCCGCCGCGCCCGCCGCAGGCTCACTTCGAGGGATGGCAACAGCAGCAACGTCAGATCCGGCTGCAGGTTGCCGCAGAGCAGCCGGTGCAGTTCGAGCACAATCTCCGAACCTAGCTCGCGCCCGCCGCCCTGGTAGGCTTCGGTCGAGTCCGTAAACCGGTCGCAGAGCACGGTCTTGCCCGCCGCCAGCGCCGGCTCAATCACTTCGGCAATCGCCTGCGCCCGGTCGGCAAACATCAGCGCCATCTCGGTCAGCGGAGCCAGCCCCTCGGAGCGCGAGTCCAGCGCCAGCGCCCGGATGCGGTCTCCTGCCGCCGTTCCTCCCGGCTGCCTCGTTACTACGGGAACTGGGCTGCGCCGGCCCGGTTCTTGTTTATCTAGCCCGCGTTTTTCAAGCCACGCCGCCAAGCGCTTGATTTGCGTGGTTTTGCCTGAACCGTCCAGCCCTTCGAGCGTAATAAAGTGTCCCCTCGGCATGGCGTGAGTGTATCACTGAAGCGAATGGTGGAGACGGCTCACTATCTGTTGTGTTACAACAAGATGATTTTGAAGAATTCCGGGCAGAACTCTTCGCCCGTACCGGAGCCATGCACATGAAAGTACAGATTCCCCTGAAGCTCACTCTTTGCGGCCTGCTGGCCGCAGCAGCACTCACTTCCGGCAAACTCGTCGCGCAAAACCTCACCCTTGAAGGCCAGACCGGCGGCTTCATCACTCCAACCGCCTATGTCGTCGAATCCGGCAAGGGCCACTTCTTCTCACACCCCGCCGTCGGCATTCATTTCATCGACGCCTCGGCGGTCATCGGCAAAATTGAGACCTTCAGCATCACCGAGGGCTTCGGCAACCGCGCCGAGGCCGGCTACACCCGCAGTGTCCACCAGCTCGGCGATGCCTCTGCGGCTACGGCCACCAACGCCGCCACCAGCAACCTGTGGAACTTCAACGGCATGAATATCTTCCACGGCAAGGTGGTGGCCATCAAGGACGGCCAGTTCGGCCCCTGGACCCCCGGCGTCGCGGTCGGCGGTCTGGTCCGCACCGACGATAGGTTTGTCTCGGGTGCAGCGGTTCCCATCGCCGTCGGGTTGTACGACCTATACTGCACCCCCCAACCAACGTGTGAGGTGGTTCCCCCCCCCGTCAAGTCCTATACCAACGGCGACGCGTATATCTCTTTTACCAAGACCTGGGCCAAGAAACCCGTTCCCTTTCTGCTGAACCTCGGCTGGAAGGAGACCAATGCCGAAATCTATGGCATCGGCGGCCAGGCCAACGGGTTTCGCGGACGCTTCTTCGGCGGCGTGGGTATTCCCCTGCCCATCGTCCACGGCATCGTCGCCGTCCCCGCCGCGGGATTCACCCAGGAGCCGCCGACGGTCAAGGGTCTGGGTCCCAATCCCCCCAACGGCATCCCGTTGATCCAAGGCAAGGCCGACCTGCCCACAACGCTCGACTATGCGGTCCGCGTCACCCAGCGCGAGCATCCGCACTTTGCCTTCGATATCGGCGTCGGCCAGGTAGCCAGCAATATCGGCACCGTACTCTACAACCCACCGAATACAACTCTTCTTATCCCATTGCCGGTCAATCTCGAAGCCCGCCACGTCATGGGCATCGGACTCAGCTACCGCTACTAGAAACCCGTCGTAATGCTCTGCTTCGATGGGAGGAAATTTGTGGCAGTCAGACACTGAAGCCCTGACTGCCGCAAGAACTTCATAAAAATATCAAAAAACGCCAACTGTTCAATTCAGAACAGAAACTTCTGCACCCCATCTCTACTCTAAGAAAACACTACCAAATCGGGTCCCTTCGGGAGTGGCTGAACGAACAGCAGCCACTCCCCTTTTATCGCGTCTGTGCGCAAAATACACTATTCAGTGCATCTCTTCCGGCTTGAAGAGATGAACCCAGCCAAAATGTTTTCCACCTCCCTGCAACTTTTGCTGGCCTACTGGGTTGGTACTGGGGTAGTCTGACTGCGAGGTCGCACCCCGGGCTTATATGCTTTCCGGCCCGGATGCGGTTCAGCAGAATTTCGGAAGTTGACGTTGCAGGCAAGGCGTAGCCAGTTGAGACGTCCCAGCCGATGCGCAGGTTCCGGTCAACAGAAATTGAGATACGGTTGCAAGCTCATTAAGACCCTCCCGCTGGAGTTATTACTCACCAGACGCGGAGGGATGAAAGGATCAGGAGGTTTTTTCCATGCAAATATTTCGCTCTGCGCGTCTGCTCTTGCTCGCAATGTTGGTCTCGCTGATTCCCGCTTCGGCGTCTGCGGGAGTCTTTATCAGCGTCGGCTTCGCCCCTCCGGCGATGCCCGTCTATGTGCAGCCCCCGTGCCCCGAAGATGGGCTCATGTGGACGCCCGGCTACTGGCACTACGGCGAGGAAGGCTATTACTGGGTTCCCGGCGCATGGGTTCCCGCGCCCGCGCCCGGCCTGCTCTGGACTCCCGGCTACTGGGGATGGTCCGGAGGACTCTATGTCTTCCATGACGGCTACTGGGGCCCGCACATCGGCTATTACGGCGGCGTCAACTACGGCTTCGGCTACATGGGCGTCGGCTTTGCCGGCGGCGAGTGGCGCGGCGGACACTTTGCCTATAACACGGCCATCGTCAACGTGAACACCACTGTGATTCACAACACCTACGTCAACACCACCATCGTCCACAACACGACGATCATCAACAATAACCACGTTGCTTACTCCGGCGGCGCGGGCGGCATTCAACACCAGCCCACTCCCGAGGAGCAGGTAGCCGCGCACGAGAGCCATCAGCCGCCCTCGCCCGTCCAACAGCAGCACATTGCGCAGGCGCGCAGCAATCCAGCGTCCTTTGCGAAGAACAACGGCGGACACCCGGCCACGGCAGCCGTAGCCCGGCCGCTCTCGCCCTCGCACCCGCTGCCCACTGCGACGGCGCATCCGCAGGCGCAGGCAGACGCGCAGGTCAAGTCTCATTCCAACACCAATAACAACCGGATGGAAACGCCTGCGCCTCATCCCACGCCGCAGTCGCACCCGGCGCCGCAGCCGGAGTCTCACCCTGCACCGCAGCCGGAGTCTCACCCTGCACCGCAGCCTCACCCGGCTCCGCAGGCGCATCCTGAACCGCAGTCCCACTCCGCTCCGCCAAAGAGCGAGCCTAAGAAGAAGTAACTTTAACTCAATACACAACAGCGAGGCCCGCGCTCATCCGCGGGCCTCGGTGTTTCCCTCATCCCTTTCCGCGCTCGCAATTCGCCTCTCAAGCTGTCTTCCTGAGCACAGCGAAGGATCTGCGTTTGCTTTCCTATCTATCAAGGATGGGTGCCCCACCCTCGCCACATTCTTGTTTTTGTGGCTAGGGTGGGGTGTCCGGGTTCAGAACTGAATCGGAGGGAGCGGAGGCTTTCAGGCCCCTGAACAGCGCCCCAATTCCATCCGGGCTTTGAAAGGGCACAACTACAGTCAGGATTATGTACTTTACGCAAGAAGGTCTCCGGTGAAAGCATTGCGTCAAGGCGGAATTCTTTGGGCAGTCTTTTCTATTTGAGCGGATTGGCAATTCAGGCTCTCTGGTCCCTGTTGGGAACGACCAGCTACGGATACTGGTTAGTTCCAACTGTCGGCGCTGGCTTCGGGTGGTGCCGTACGAAGGATCGATGGTCTAAGAAGGCCCTTATCAACGCCTTCTTGGACAGTTTAGCTGCTGTCATCATTGTCTTCGTCGGGGTGTTCTTGTACGAGTTTTGCTGGAACGTCCCGCATCAGATTAAAAGAAATTCTGCTTCTACCCCTCCCCCTCCCGTTGTTCTTACCAGCATTCCTCCTTCAAGTGGATGGGAGCCTCCGATCCACTTGAAGGTTCGGAACCATCAACCCGCTCCACCGATACCGCAGGCTGACCCACGGACTGAACTGGTCAAAGAGGCAAGAGATATGGCTCAGAAGTTAGTAAATCTAGACGTTCAAATTAAAGCGGATGTCGATGAAAACCATAGGCGCCGTGATGAGAACATTCAGACCGATCTCTACGGCTTGAATGGCGTCCCTCGATTCCATACCGAGCAGGAAAAAAATAATACCATTCGTTTCGAAAATGAAAGTTGGGCACCTGAGGAAATAGAAATACGAGTGAATGGAGTTAAGATTTACCGCAATTGCTGTCAGGATGCAGCCATAAAAATCCGTGGGCAATTGATAGTGTGCGCTCCCAAAGTATCTAGCTATGAACAAATGGATAATTACAAAATGCCGGTGGAAGAAAAAGTTGATCTAAATTTATCCCCTATTAGCGCAGCCGGATTTAATCTATCGAACTATTGGTATGCCGCAGCAGATCTTAAGAAATTGGCGGATGCTTGCGAAGCGAAGATTAAGCCGCAATGAGATTCTTGTATTCCAGCACGGGACCTCGATCAGCTTCATAATGGTATCTCAGAACACTCGGGCGGCTCACCTCTGACCATCTGCAAATGATTCATCAACCTATGTCTAGCTCTTGAGACATTGGAAATAAGCCCCGTCAAGCAAGCTCCTTGCCCCCTAACTCAATCCCCGCAATCTCCACTTCCAATCCCCCATACTGCGCATGGTCATTCTCGCGGATCTTATATGCCACATCCACCAACGAACCCATGCCCAGCTTCAACTCCGCCGCGCGCCCCGCAAGGCTCCAGCCCACCGCGCGCACCACGCTGCTCGTTCCTGTCGGCGGCGCGTCCGTTTCCTTGCGCTCCTGCAATAACTCCAGCCGGAGATGCCGTTCCTTCATAATTTTCGGCGCGCTTACCAGCCTCACATTACGCGCCACAAAGACCGGCTCCAGATTCCCATGCCCCAACGGCTCCAGTTTCTTCAGCCAGCCATGCAGCACCGGAGTAATCCGGTCCAGCGGCAACTCGGCATGAATCTTCAGCACCCGCACCGGCTCCCGCGCCGCCAGATGCTCTTCGGCATAAATCCGCAGCCGCCGCTTTAGCTCCGGCAGGTTCTCCGTGGGCAGCGCAAAACCCACTGCAAACGCGTGCCCGCCGAAGCGTGTAAACACCTCAGCGCAGCTTTCCAACGCATTCAGCAGTTGGAAGCCATCCACCGACCGCCCCGAGCCATGCGCTACGCCCTCTTCCACGCTGATCACCAGCGCCGGCTTGGCCGTCCGCTCCACCACTCTTGAAGCCAGAATCCCGATCACTCCGCGATGCCAGCCATCGCCATCCACCACCAGCAGCCGGTCCACGGCTAGTTCCGCATCAGTTGCCAGCCTCGTCTCAATCGCTTTCAGCGCCACGGCTTCCGTATCTCGGCGATCTTGATTCAGACGCTCAAGCTTGCCCGCCAGCTCCGCCGCCCGCTGCGCGTCGCGCGTTGTGAACAGCTCAATCACCTCGCTAGCTACGTCCATCCGCCCCGCCGCATTGATGCGCGGAGCGAGGCGAAAGGCGACGTCAAACCCGGTCAACGGCTTCGCTGCTGGGTCCAGAGCAGCCGCCTTGAACAGAGCTTTTAACCCCGCGCCCGCCGGTTTCGTGAGTTCCTTCAATCCCAGCGCGGCAATCACGCGGTTCTCGCCCGAGAGCGGCACCGCATCAGCAATCGTCGCAATCGCAGCCATCTTGAGAAAGCTGGGTAGCGTCTTCTCACGCGTCCGCACCGCATCCCGACGCTCCAGCATTGCTTGGCCCAGCTTGAGCGCAATCGCCGCGCCGCACAATGACTTCTCGGGGTATCCGCATCCCGGCTGATTTGGATTCAGGATCGCCAGCGCATCCGGCAGCCGGTCGCCGGTCTCGGTCAAATGATGATCGGTAATAATCAGGTCGAGGCCTAGCCGGTGCGCTGTCTCCGCCTCGGCAAAGGCCCGCATCCCGGTGTCTACCGTGATCACCAGCTGCACGCCGTCTGCGTACGCTGCCTCCAGCACGCTCGATCGCAGACCGTAGCCTTCGCGCAGGCGGTGCGGCACATGGAAGCGCGCTTCGCCGCCCAGCATCTCAATCGCCGTTTTCAGTAACACGACAGCAGTCGTCCCGTCCACGTCGTAGTCGCCATAGAGCAGCACCGGCTCACGGCAGGCAATCGCCGCGGTGAGCCGCTCTACAGCTACCTTCATGCCCAGCATTAAATAGGGATCGTGCAGATGAGATATTTCAGGATTCAGAAACGCAAAGGCCGCAGCAGCTTCGCGAATCCCGCGGGCAACAAGCAATTCAGCGAGCGCAAGCGGCAGCCGCGCCGCCTCGGCTAGCTCCCGAGCCTCTTGCGGATGCTGCTCCGCTAGCACCCAACGCTGCGGCGGCAACCGGCTTGCCTCGCTTCCACTTGGCAGAATCGCAGCCGCCACGCGCCCTCAGCCTTTCTGCCCTGTAACTCACGCGGCGGGCAATCGCGACGGCCACTATCTCCCGATCAGGTATCCGGCGTAAACCAGGCTCAGCGCGAAGGCCGTGCCGATTACGATCCTCACAATGTCATAAAGCTGCCAATGCCAGCCGCCGAGCGCAATGCCATGCACCGCAATGCTAATTCGCAAAATACAATAGGCTGCCCAGGCATACAACAGCCAGCCGATCCACCTAACCTTTGATCTCTTCACTGTTGGTTCCATGCCAGTTTCCCTGTCTGGGTCCGCGCTATTCGTCCTCGTCATGATCGTGGTCGTCAATTAATATATCCTGAAACCCTTCAATATCTTCAAGCAGCGACTGGAAGCGCTCATACCACTCGGTGGTTGTTTCGTGCAGAAACACGATCCCCTGGTGCACAAATCCCAGTTGGATATAACCCACCATCCCGGCGTACTTGCGGAGCCATTGCGCCTCCACCAGCTCCGAGGCCTCTTCGTCGGGAAAGTTCATCTCCCCGGCCTCTTCCACCAGCGCGTCCAGTTCCTCGCGCTCCAGCCGCATCTCGCTGAAGGTCACAAACGGAGCGCCCGCGTGCTTGGCCATCTCCACAAAGTCCTTCCAAGCGTCGGGATTGTCCTCCCCCTCCCACACAATCGAGGGAATATCCTCCGTCACGTATCCAGGAACCCGCATCAGCCCATGACCCTCGATGAAGGCCACCATGTCGTCTTTAAGAGAGAGAAGATTGTCCGTGCTCATAGTCAGCATTCATTCTCGCAGATGCACCCCCACCCCCGTCACATCCACCCTCAGGAAACTTTCCTGTGGGGGACTGTGCGTTCGGCGAGCCGCACGCTCTCCAATCGGCATAGTATATTCATCCCAACCGCAAAAGGATGTATCCAAATGGCGGTGGCGAATCAAACTTCGCAGGCGCGCCGTTGTTAGATCGGATATTGGCAGCCCGCACACAAGCGCCACTCCGCTCCTTATCAATTTGTGGTTGGGTAAAGGGATGGTAGGAGCGGGCCTTCTTGAGTCCCTAACCATCTAGGGTGGTCCATTCTTCGCTTCTTTCTAGTAGACAGCAAGGCTCCACGTTGTCCGCGCCGAAGGTAGCCAGCCCACCGCAGGTGGAGGCTACCAGGTTTTCGGATCAAATTTCGTGTAATTGGGAATTAACTTACAGCAGGCGCGGTTATAAGTAATCAGCCTGGCCCGTGGCTGCACGGGATCAGTGCGATCAGTATCTAAAAATGCAGATTGAGGAGCTTGGTTTATACCATGCGCCGGGAGTTTGGGTTCCCGGCGCATGGGTTGAGTTAGAAGTTCAGCTTGAGCGCGAACTGAATCTGACGGCCTGGATCTTGAGACTGTACTTCACCAAAAGCTCCAACTGTCCCCGGCCCGCCACCGGTCGGGCCGGTTGTCAGGACACCGTTGCACTGATTGCATCCCGCACTTGGCGCGCCAAAGACAGGCGAGTTGGTGAGGTTCAGGAACTGAGCCATGAACTGGACGTTGGTTTTCTCTGTGATGGGAAACTTCTTCGACACGTTGAGATCCGCCGTCTTGAGGCCGGGACCGCGCAGAGCGCCAACCTCGCAGTTTCCAAAGGTTCCGGTCGCAGGCAAAGTAACCACCGCCGGGTTGAGAAACTCCTTGCCAAGGTTTCCGCCGATGTCTTCAAATTGACCGCTTCCAGACATCGAAACGCCGGAGGGGCAATTGGGCCGGTACGCAAAAGATGCGCCACCGCCCGTTCCAGATTGGTCAGGAGCCGACGGGTCGATGGCAAATCCGGAGTGGAGGGTGATGTTGGGCGCAACTTGCCAGCCGCCGATCACTTCATCTACGACAGGATTGGCACCGCCGCCAAAAGCGCGCCCTTTGCCAAAGGGAAGGTTGTAGACTGCGTATCCGCTGAAGGCCTGCGAGAGGTCGGTGATGCAGCGCCCGTAGTCGGCCTTTGGGTCGTAGACGTTCTGGAAGAAGAAGTAGCCGCCATTGGTTTGGCTCTGCCCTGTTCCTTCTTCATCGCCATACTGGCCGAAATAGCCCAGCGAGTTCGACAGGCACTTCGACCACGTGTACGAGAGCTGAAGATCGAGCCCATGGAAGTTTCTCTGCGCCACAGTCAGTTCCAACGCTTCGTACCGGGAGATGGCTGACGAATCATTGTAACGAGTCTGCGCGCCGGCATTGACCAGAGGCTGCGAGAACGGGCCTGCCACCGGCTGGTCGCTGGCGTTCAACACCAACTGGTTCCACAGGAAAAGATCGGACATGTGGTCGATCTTGTTGCCCACATAGCCAATCGATGCCGTGGAGTTGGCCTTGAACTGGTGCTGCACCACCAAATTCCACTGCTGATCCACAGCCGGTTGCAGATTGGGATTGGTCTCGTGAATTTGAATGCCGCTCAGGCACGCGGCTGAGTAAGCCTGCAGCCCAGCGGCCGTGCAAGCAGCCGACGGGAAGGAAGCGTAGCCTTGATCGAGCGTCGTGGCCGGAGCCGCCAAACCAGCGTTCAGCTCTTCGTGATTCACCACGTGCGGAGGGTTCTGATCGGCCAGGTTGTTGACGCCGTTGCCTTCCATGTATGTGGAGATGTCGTACGCGCCACGGACCACCGTTCCTTTGGTCCAACTTGGTTGCCACGCAAAGCCGATGCGCGGTTGGAAGTTGTCGATCCCGGTGTAAGTGTTGTAGTTGGTGCCAATCTCCGGAGTTCCGGTGACTTTATCGAAGTTTACGTTGTTGGCCGAGGTGGAATCTCCGCGGGGAGTTGTCAGTTCATAGCGAATCCCCAGGTTCAGGGTAAGGTTAGGAGTAGTCCGGAAAGTATCCTGCAGGAATCCGCCGAACAGGCTATTGCGCAAGTGGAAGTGGTAGGGTGTTCCTTCCTGCACATCCTCGGGCAAGCCGAGCAGAAAGTCGGCAACCGGCTCGCCGCCAGTCGTGCCGTTTCCGGTAAATTGGCCGGTGAAGGAAAATGAGCCTGCAACACCCGCGTTCCCCGGATAAACGTCGTTCATGATGTAGTGAAACCACTCGAAGCCCCCGTGAAAGACGTGTTTGCCATATGTCCAGGTCAGGGAGTCTTCTAGCTCGTAGGTGGTGTCATGGAAGACTTCAACACCGTCGGCGTTGCCAATCATGGTGTAGAGCGCGTTGCCACCATTGCCGTCTAGCCAGTTCAATGCAGGAAGAATCGTGTCTTGAACACCGGGAATACCAACCGCGGCCGGCAGATTCTCTCCAGTCGGGTTGCTGTATATCTGGTCGTTTGCTGGGAAGATCTGCGCGCCGACGCGAGCATCGTTGACCAGCGAAGGAGTCAGCGTGCGGACGTAATCCACGACGAAGTTCTTCAACGGATACTCGCGGGTCGCGCTGGGTAACAATTCAATGCTGTTGGTCTGGTTGTTGATCGTGTACATCTGGGAATAACGGCCCATGACGTGATCGGCTTGCGATGCCTGCCAATCGATCTTGGCATCGCCCTGATATGAGTTGACGTAGCTGTGCTGGATATAGGAGGTTATCGTTGCGGCGGGGAAGTCCGCGAGAGCCAAGACTTTGCCGGCTGCCGCGCTCCGAATGGGCACCTGGTTATTCAAGAATGGCGAGCGCGTGGCGATGACGCCGCCTCCCGTACTCGGATCGTAAAGCTGTTGAGCTGCATTGGCGCAAACCCCGTTTGTAAACCCTGCCGTACAAAGCGATGAGAAATCGCCCGTACGGAAGGCCGCTGGAATCGGAGCATATGAGGACGTGGTCGCAGGCGTGTTGTAGCGCGACGATTGCTGATCGACAAAGAAAAAGAGCTTGTCCTTGAGGATTGGTCCGCCGAGTGTGCCGCCAAATTCATTCCATTGCAGCGGGTTACGCGGTGCATAGCTTGGGTTTCCCGACTGATAACCGAAGTAGGCGTTTTCAGCCTTATTTTGCCAACTATTCGCATCAAGATCCGTATTGCGGATGAACTCGAAGATATCGCCGTGGAAGTGGTTGGTGCCGGACTTCAGCGTCTCAACGACCACGCCGCCAATGTAGCTGCCGAAATCCGCCGGAGCGTTGCTTGTGATCAGGTTGAATTCCTGGATGGCGTCCGGGGCCGGCGAATAGGCGACTTCGTTGTTGTCAGCCTGGTTGACATCCATGCCGTCCAAGGAAAAGTTGTTGTCCTGTTCGCGCGCGCCGTTGACGTAGGGTCGGCCAGTTCCAAAGGTGGTCTGAGGCGACTGAAATGAGAAGATGTTAGGACTGATCACGCCGGGCGCCAGCAGCGTCAATTGGTTAATGTCGCGCGAGGCCAGCGGAAGCGACTCGGCTGCGTTGGCATCGATCAATGTGCCTAGCTCGGTAGAAGCGGTCTGCAGCAACGGCGGTTCGCCGCTGACGCTGATAGTGTCAGTCACGTTGCCTAGCTTCAACTGGACGTCCACACGGGCCACCTGGTTGAGGATCAGCGTAAAAGGGGCGCGGATCGAGGCGGAGAAGCCGATCGCTTCAACTTTGACTTCGACGTTGCCCACGGGGACCTGTGGGAACTCGTAAAGGCCAGATGCGCTGGTCTTGGTGGTCCAGATAGTTCCGCGGTCCACATCGCGCACGGTTACTCTCGCATTCGTGACGGCTGAGCCCGAAGGATCGACAACGGTTCCAGTAATTGAGCCAGCAGCTTGCTGGGCCCACAGATTTGACGGCGCCACCAACATCATCGCCAGGGTACAGGCGGCGGCCACAATCAGCAACATCCGATTCATGGGTTTCACTGAGCTCTCCTCCAATGCAGTTTCAAGTTGACGGTTTGTATGCTTTTTTTGAGATTTCTAATGCGAACGAATAAAGAACTATATAGCAGTATAGGAAAATCAAGTCAAGCTTAAATTCTTCGCCTTCTGGCAGCCGCTCACAAATTCCCTTTGAAAATGATCAATAACGTATCAATAAATCAGATATTTAGATGAATTTACGAATAAGTGATCTAATTTAGGACAACTCATCTACTGATCTTCGCGAACAACTTGCCGGAGGAGGTCCATTCTGGACGATCACAGGCCGATTAGGTACACTACAAAGACACCGGAGAGCTATATAGCTCATTTTTCGACTGTAACCCGCTCATTTGAGGTATCTTGAATGCAGATCAACAGGAATGCAGACGAACTAGCGTAACCGAGAAAGCGGCGCCGGCACGGCTATGACCCAGACATTCACAAAAACGGAAAACCACAAAGACGAGCCGGCATACAAGAGAATCCAGCGGGCAATCCGCCTGCGCATCGATTCTGGCGAGCTCAGGCCCGGCGACGTGGTGGACTCTGAACGGGAACTCGCCAAACTTCACAACGTCAGCCTTATGACGGCGCGGCACGCCCTCGCTGACCTGGCCCAGGAGGGCGTAGTGGAACGCCGTCACGGCGCAGGAACGTTTGTCGCTCCGCCGCAGATCATGTTCAACAAACTGCTTAGTTACACGGAGCAGATGAGCAGCGTCGGCCTGTCGGCGCGTTCACGGATTGTGTCGTCGGCGGTGGTGAACCGCGAGCCTGAAATTGCTGCGCGCTTGGGACTGTCGTCCACCAGCCGCCTGGTCAGGATTGAGCGTGTACGCAACGCCGGTGATGAGCCGGTCGCGCTCGAAGTCTGCTATGCGCCTGACGATGAGTGCCACGCACTTCTCGATGCGCCGCTTGATCGAGCTTCTCTCTTTGCAACGCTCGAACGCGAGTGCGAAATCGAACTCGCCTATGCCGACGAGGAAATCGACGCGACTCAGGCAGATCTCCGCACCTCCCGGCTTCTGAACATCGCTAATGGCGCGCCGCTGTTGCGCATTCGCCAGCTTATCTTTTCCACCAAAGGCCGCGCCGCCGTCTACATGACGGGCCTCTACCGTTCAGGACGGCATACGCTCCGGATTCGCCGCTTCCGCTAACCTGTGCCTTGCCAAAACCCCATCCGGTCATGCGCAAGGGCGACGAAAGAGTTGCGGACGCCAAACCGGAGCGCACGAACGGTGGAGAAAAGTCCATCGCGGCAAATGCTTCTCGATGGTTACGCAGAAATGTTGCCCATTCATCTAGAAAATGAACTTCGCGCTGATCTGAAGTTGACGCGAAGAACCGCCGTCGCTTGTGGCGAAACGGGTTGAAGAAATCTGGCCGAAGGTCGAGGACTGAACGTTGCCCGACGGCTGACCGAAGTTGGGGTGGTTGAGGATGTCAAAGGCATCGGCTCGCAGTGAAAAAGTGAGGCCTTCGGAGATCTTCGTATCTTTCTGTCCTGAGAGATCCAAGTCCGCGTAACCGGGACCCGTCACAGCATTACGCTGTATTGTGCCCAGGCCGGTGTACACGGTTTTAGCAGCGTTCGGGTTGGCCGGTGTTGGCGCAGGGACGAGAATCGCCTGAATCTGCAAATTGCATCCGGCAGGGACGGCCAAGGTTGTCTCTATGGGGCAGACGTTGTTTTGGATGAAGGTGACATTCGTGACTCCGCCTGTCTGCTGCTTATGCATAGTGATGGGGCCAACCTCTGTGGGACGAACCAGGCCCGTGACACCGTTGAAGTTTGAACTGCCGGCGGTGATGTTTACCGGATTGCCGGTTTGGTATTGGAAGATGGTTGAGAGTTGGTAGCCAGAGACCAACCGGTTGCGCTTGTAGGGCAGGCTGTACACCGCGGTTCCCGCGAAGTGCCGGCGTACATCGAAGTCAGACAAACCGTAGTTCTCTTTCGGGTCGGAGCTATCCGGAAGAACATAGCCTCCCTGCGAACCGAGCGAGTTGAGGTCCATGGATTTCGCCCATTCGAAGTTCATATTGAACTCAAGACCATTGCTCATGTTCTTGCTGAGCACAGCCCATAGGGCGTTGTAGTTGGAGAAGCCGATGCTGTTCTTCTCTGGGATGTTGGAAGCGATTGCACCGCCCGGATCCACTGGGCTGTTGGCCGCGAGCTTGGTGAACGGATGCACCTGCACCTGCGTCGCGCTGGATGCGCCCACCACCTGATTGGCGTTGGTCTGAATCAGCAGATGCCGTCCCAGCGATCCATCGTAATAGAGTGACGCGACCATTCCACGGGGCAGCGCTTGCTGCACGTTGAGGTTATAGGTCTCGACGTATGCGTTCTTGAAGTTTGGGTTAACATAGGCCAGCGAGATGCCGGAGGCCTTGGCGTCGGAATACAGCGAAGAGACTGGGATGGCAGTGCTGTTATACGAAACTGCCGTGCTGAAGGGAGGATTCGAAGCCAGCCCCGTCACAACGCCGGAAACCGGCTGATCCACCATGTAGCCGAAGCCGGCGCGCACAATGGTCTTTCCGTTGCCGTATGCATCCCACGCAACTCCGGCACGAGGTTCGTAGTTGTTGTTCTGCTTGTACTCGGAGTTGGCCCCGAGTCCGTTGGCACCCACCTGGGTGAGGGTGAGGCTGGCTGGATTGAAGAGCGTGAAGCGATTCGCGCCCTCCACCGGCGTTCCGTTCCACTCATAGCGCAATCCGTATTCCAGCGTCAGGTGCGCCGTCAACTTGAAGTTATCTTGCGCAAAGAAGCCAAGCGAGCTGTCGTAGACGCGGCTGGAGACAGTATTCGGCTGGATACTGAAAACCGTGGCCTCATCCTGTTCGAAAAGATCGGCTTGTGTTTTGCTCATCGCAGTGGCCGCACTCACGGTCGAACTCGTCAATGAAGTTGTGTACGTCAGAGAGCCGATGTTCGCGGCGAAGCTGGCAACGAGATAGCGGCGGAACTCCCCGCCAAATTTGAAGGTATGTTTGCCCTTGAGCATCGTAAACGTGTCCGAGAGAACACCAGTGGTGTCGTCGCGTCCCTGCGGAAAGCCCGACGGCCCACCAAAGGTCAAACCGATATCCGACAGTGTGGTCTGGGGTAGCCCCACATTGGTGGTGAAACCGTCGCCAAGACCCACGCTGCTTGGGTTCGTCAGGTTCGCCGGATTGAAGGTAATGGCGATACGGTTAAAGCCGAGGCGCGCTTCATTCACAAGGTTCGGACTGAAGATATGTGTCTCGCTGAGCGTGCCGATCTGACGATGGGCGGCGCGGTGATCTCCCCAGCCGGGAATCGTGTCGCCCTGCAATGCAGGCTCAGTGCGCACGTCTTTCTGGAATGCATAGAAACCGTGCAATGAGTCGCTCGAACTGATTTGGTGCAGGCCGTCGCCGGTGAACTGGTCAATTTGGACTGGGCCGGGCGTAAACGAGACATAGTTATTGCCGCTGTTGGGTAGAGGGATGAGCGCCGCGAGAGCGTTCGCGGCAGGCATGCCCGCGGCAGCAATCGCCGCCCTTTGACTGGGAAAATAAACAGTTTGTCCCTGTGCGTTCACGGATGTGGTAGCAGCGTTCGACAATACCGTGCTGTTCTGCAGAATGCCCTGATGCTGGCGCAACCCTTCGTAGCTGCCGTAGAAAAAAGTGTGATCTTTCCAGACCGGACCGCCCACCGAACCACCGAAGTTATCGCGCTTCAGCGGAGCCTTGTCGCCAGCTCCGAGAGGAAGTGCAAGCCCGGTGGCGGGGCTAAAGCTGCGATTAAAGTAGTTGCGCGCGTCTAAGGCTTCGTTGCGAAAGTAGTCAAAGGCCTCGCCGTGAAACTTGTTGGTTCCGGAACGCGTGGCGACACTCACAATCGAACCATCGCTGCGGCCGTACTCCGCGCTGAAGGTGGAGTTATTGATCTTCAACTCCGACGTGGTGCTGATCGATGGCTGAAACGTAATCTGGTTCTGGCTGATATCGTTCAGATTGATTCCGTTGATCTGGAAGTTGACTGAATCTTCCCGGTTTCCGGCGGTCAGAAACGAGTTTGCTCCCAGTCCGCGGCTTGGTGAGGTCAGGCTGCCTGCTGTATCTGCCACCACGCCTCCCGGGGTCAGCACCGTCAGGTCGAGAAAGTGCCTTCCATTCAGCGGCAGCTCCTGCACTGACGTTTGATCAACTACCTGGCCTACCGTGATAGTCTGGCTCTCAATCTGCGTTGCTGTACTTTGTACCTCGATTGTCTCTCCGGCCGACGCCGGTGACAGCGCCATGTTGACCGTGACGTTCCCGTCTACATTCAACGTCACTTTCTTCACAGTCACCGTGCTGAATCCCGCTGTCTTTGCCTGTACCTGATAGTCCCCGGGCTGCAGCGAAGGAACCACATAGATTCCAGCGGAATCCGTCACGATCTCTCGATCGATTCCGGTTGCGATTGAGTGCACCGTTACATGTACTCCAGGCACGACGGCACCCGTCGGGTCTGTTACGACGCCCGATAGGGATGCGGTGGATTGGGCAAATACGCTGATTCCATAGACTCCAAAGACTACTGCGGCGAAAATCTTGGACAGTTTCACAACGGCCTCCGATAGTTGAAGATTGGGTTCTGGAAGCACGGCCCTTGGGGAACTTCGAGCGGGGCCGCGCCGAAAAGATTTACTTGAATATACGGCAAACGATTGTATAGTCAAGGGACAACTGGACGAAGTCGTCCCGCCGAATTGTCATCAGAATGTCACCGGGGAATAAAACTTGCCTACGCGAAGGGTTTTAGGAAGCAGTTGTGCCTGTTGGCAGGAGTTGAACTGGCTGGAAATTTTGGTCGCTGAGACTGCCAGTGATCAGATCGGCGGCGCAACGCATCAAGGACCGGCAGCAGGTCGGGCTCCACTTTGGCGGCGACTGGTTTATCCGCGGCCACTCAATATATCCTCAATGCGCAACGCCTTCGTCTAGTGTTTCTGCGATAATTCCGAAAACGCCATAGAACCAAAACAAAGCCAAGCGGATAATCTCCGAATATCCCAGATCTGCCCGATTGATGGGCAAATCGGAAACCTACCGAAAAAACTACTTGACATATTCCCATATAGGAATGTATTTTCTTTACATGCCCAGAGCCGCCACTACCTCCGACGCCTTCAACGCAGTCGCTGAACCCCGTAGGCGAGAGATTCTGAGCTACCTCGCCCAGCGGGAGCGTCCGGTGGGTGAGATTGTGGCGAATCTGCACCTTGACCAGCCCTCGGTCTCCAAGCATCTCGGCGTGCTGCGCCGCGTGGGCCTGGTTCATGTCCGCTGCGATGGCCGCCACAAATACTACCGGACCAATGCTGAGGCCATTCGCCCTCTGCATGAGTGGGCCGGCACATTTGAGCGCTACTGGCAGCACCAGTTGTTGAGCGTGAAGAAGCGCGCTGAAGAACGGATGAACAAATTGAATTCAAATCCAATCCCCGAGGAGAAATCATGACCCAGACCGCAACCAGCATTGAAAACATGACTCTGAATGTAGTTCAGGAGATGCACGTGAAGGCATCCCTTGAGGTCACCTTTGAATCGTTGCTTGAACAGATGGGACCGGATAACACAACTCCGGACGGCAGATCCCTGGCGATGAAGCTGGAACCCTGGCCGGGCGGAAGATGGTACCGCGACCTGGGCGACAACAACGGCCATTTTTGGGGCCATGTGCAGGCCATCAAGCGGCCTACGCTACTGGAGATTACCGGCCCGCTCTTTGCCTCGTATCCCTTCGTCTCCAACGTGCAATACCGGCTGACGCAGGTGGACGGCGGCACGTTGATAGCCTTTCGGCACACCGCGCTTGGTTTCATTCAGGACGACCACAGAGGCGGAGTAAACTCTGGCTGGGCGTGGATTCTGGAGCGGGTCCGCAAAGACGCGGAAGCCCGCTAGTGCCACAACTGCAAGCCTGAAAAATCATCGCGCAGAAGAGGGAGGTCTCTATGTGCCCAGTATGTCTGGCGACTGCGGCATGGATCGCAGCCGCGACCGTATCAACCGGCGGCATCACGGCGCTTGTACTCAGGAAAGCTGTAACTGCAAACGACGCGAGTAACATCCCCACTAATACCCCAACCAAGGAGGATCGTCATGGCTAGCGCCATTACAGAACTTGAACGCCCCGAGGTCGTCCCGCAAGCCGAGTGGTTTGCGGCACACAAGGACTTCATGGCCAAAGAGAAAGAATTTACCCGGCTGCGCGATGAGCTGAGCCGGCAACGCCGCCAGCTGCCCTGGGAAAAAGTCGAGAAGGAATATATTTTTGACGGACCCAATGGCAAGCAATCGCTGGCCGAACTCTTCGGCGGACGCAGCCAGTTGGTCGTTTACCACTTCATGCTCGCCCCCAAGTGGAGTGAGGGCTGCCGAGGCTGTTCGTACTTGGCCGATCACTTCGACGGTCCCGCCATCCATCTGCTCCATCGCGATGTGACCCTCGCCGCGATTTCGCGCGCGCCCATCAGCGAGATTCAAGCCTTCAAAAAGCGCATGGGCTGGAAATTCCCGTGGGTTTCTTCGTTCAACAGCCATTTCAACTACGACTATCACGTCTCGTTCACCGCCGAAGAACGGGCTAAAGGCAAGGTTCGCTATAACTACGATCTGGTCGAAACCCCCAGCGAGGAACTGCCTGGACTGAGCGTGTTTTTCAAGGATGAGAGCGGCTCTGTCTTTCATACCTATTCGAGTTATGCGCGCGGCCTCGATATTCTGGTCGGCGCGTATAACTTCCTCGATCTGGTACCCAAAGGTCGCGACGAAGACGGCCTGTTGCATAGCATGGCCTGGGTACGCCATCACGACAAATACGATGAAAACTACGCAGTCGATCCGCTGCAAGTCTATATCGAGCCGGCAAAAGTCAGCGGGGGCTGCTGTTCCGGCGAACATCACTCGTAAGCGTGTCGTGGTTGGCAGGAGGGGAATCCGGCGCAGGCGGGGCTGCTCAGCCTTTCCTGAATCTGGATACCCCTCCCTCGCCATGTCTTTGTTTTTGTGGCTTTCGGTGTCCCCAGCGACAGGTCTTCGTCGCTGGGGTGATCTCGGGTGGAAGGGTGCCAACAGGGCAATCGCATGAACCTGATTTGCAGATTGTTTCCGGCATCCAGCTACTCTGAAGCTGGGTCCGCCGTTTGGTCGAGTCGGCCCGGTCCGTACCCGTGAAAAACACCCCCTCCCCCCTGGGGGTCCATTCGCCTTTTGCTCGCTTTTCCCGAGCGAGATTTGAGACTACGGATAATGCGGATGAACTGCCTTAAGTTCATGCAATTGCCCTGAGGCCGCCAATCCCAGCGCGATACCCCTCCAAAGCAGTCGGGTAAACTGGAAGTGCGATGCTCGACCTTGGATTTGTACGCAATAACCTGGAACTCGTGGAAGAAAAACTGCGCGCGCGCGGGGCCGATCCGGCTGCGCTGCTGGGTGATTTTCATGCTCTCGACAAGAGCCGGCGCGAGGCCATTACTCAGTCGGAACAATTAAAGGCCCGCCGTAACGAGCTGAGCCAGCAAGTTGGCGCGCTCAAGAAATCCGGCCAGGACGCGACTGCGGTGATGGACGAAACGCGGGCGCTCAAAGACAAACTCGATGAGCTGGAGTCGCTGGCCAGCAAACTCGACGAGGAGTTGCGACAGTCGCTCACGCAGATTCCCAATCTCGCCCGCGACGAAGTTCCCGCCGGCAAATCCGAAGCTGATAATGTGACGCTGAAGACCTGGGGCGATATACCGTCGTTCGACTTTGTTCCCAAGCCGCACTGGGAGCTAGGCGAAGCCCTCGGCATTCTCGACCTCGAACGTGCCGCCAAGCTCTCCGGCGCGCGCTTTGCCGTTTACATGGGTGCCGGAGCGAGGCTCGAACGTGCCCTGATCAGCTTCATGCTCGACCTGCACACGGCAAAACACGGCTACACCGAAGTCCTGCCGCCTTTCATGGTGAACAGCAAATCGCTCTTCGGCACCGGAAATTTGCCCAAATTCGCCGATGACCTCTTTCGCTGCTCCGATGCCGATGCGGAAGGTGCCGCTCGCGGCGACTATAAAGACAACGACCATTGGCTGATTCCCACCGCCGAAGTGCCAGTCACAAATCTCTATCGCGACGAAATTCTAGATGAAACCAAGTTGCCGATTTATTTGACGGCCTATACGCCGTGCTTCCGGGCGGAGGCGGGTGCCGCAGGCAAAGACACGCGCGGCATCATCCGCCAGCATCAGTTCCAGAAGGTCGAGATGGTCAAGTTTACCCGGCCTGAAGACTCCGACGCCGAACACGAGAAGCTTACCTGCGATGCCGAAGAGATTTTGGAAGTCCTCAAGCTCCCTTATCGCCGCGTCCTGCTCTGCGCCGGTGACACCGGCTTCTCTTCGGCCAAGACCTTCGATCTCGAAGTCTGGCTCCCCGGCCAGCAGCTTTACCGTGAAATCTCCTCCTGCTCGAATTTTGAGGGATTTCAGGCGCGGCGCGCCAATATTCGCTACAAGACAGGCGGCAAAGGCAAGCCGGAGTTTGTGCACACCATTAACGGCAGCGGTCTCGCCGTGGGGCGCACCTGGCTGGCAATTTTGGAGAATTACCAACAGGCCGATGGCTCAGTGCTTATCCCCGAGGCGCTGAAACCATATATGGGAGGCCTGGAGCGCATTGTGAAGCAGTAACTCGCCGGAGACGCCCGGCCAAGGCTAGACCAAATCCAGGGAATAAAATAGAGAGTAGCCGGCAAAGCGCAAGGCAGGGGGATGATGGGCAGGATTCTCAAAAGCTATTTTTTCTGGACCTACTCCCGCGGGAGCTTCCATTACGACGTGATGGTCACGCTGATTCTCCTCTTCATCTTCGCCACGCCGTGGATCCCCGGCTGGAGTTTCGGCGATAAACCATCGCTGAGCGCCGGACCTGCGCATCCCATTCAGGTCGTCGGCGATGGCGACCACGGCCTCATTGTCACTGTGCAGGGCGCGGATGTAGTTATTCCCTCGGACGCGACAGTGTCGGAAGCGCGCAAGATTCTGCGCAAGGCCATTGAGCCGGTCACCGGCGACGCAGTTGCGGTGGAAAAGTGGGATACCGTGCGCGATGCTCAAGGAAACTCTGCCTGGAGAGTCTGGGCTCACCGGTAATCGAATTTTCATGGTCCTTCCGACGCGCTTGCGCGTCTCATCTGATAAGGAAGTTATGTCGCTCATGAAAAGATTTTTTTATTTCTCTGCTTTGGTTTTGACGCTTTTGTTGAGCCGCGCGGTTTTTGCCGCAGATGACGCGAAAGTCCCTGCTCCGAAGTTTTCCCTCGCAAGTGGGACATTCGCTTCTGCGCAAACGGTCAAAGTTATCGGCTCGACGCCGAATGCATCCCTCTACTGCACAACAAATGGAGATAAGCCGACCGCCTCCTCGCCGAAGTGCCCGGCAGAGATTGCAGTGGCGAAAACATTGACACTCAAGGCTGTTGTTGTCACAG
This sequence comes from uncultured Acidobacteriaceae bacterium, assembly GCA_963713645.1. Classification (GTDB taxonomy): domain Bacteria; phylum Acidobacteriota; class Terriglobia; order Terriglobales; family Acidobacteriaceae; genus Telmatobacter. The sequence goes on from CAVQMQ010000041.1 coordinate 237,374, forward strand.
TGGGAGGCGCGTTCAGTGAGATCGCATCCGCTACGTACACTATCCATGACCAGCGATGGAGCGTGCTGCGCAAGCTGGATGACGCCGCAGCAAAATTCAAATCTACATCGGCGGATTTCGAGTTTGACTCGGTAGTGACTGTCCCTGTGTCTGACACAGAGAAGCAGACGGGCAAGGTTTATTACAATCGCAAAGGCGACGGCTTCGATATGGGAATGCATATCGAAAAGATCGACGACAAGCCGGTACCCAAGGTGATCGTTGTCTCCGGCGGCGTCTTCAAGATGTACGAAAAGATAACCAACCAGGTCACTACATCGAACAAGGCTGGAAAATACGCGGGTTATCTCGTACTGGCTTTTGGGGCAAGCGGCAATGACCTGGAACAGAAATGGGATATCAAGTACCTGGGGTCCGAGACGCTAAAGGACGGCAATATCGGCGTGAAAACCGAGAAGCTGGAGTTGGTGGCCAAAGATCCTGAGGTGCTCAAGATATTTCCCAAAGTAATTGTCTGGATCGACCCAGAGCGCGGCGTGAGTTTGAAACAGTTTTTCGACGAAGGCCAGGGCCAATCACGAACCTGCCTCTACTCAAACATAAAGGTGAATCAGAAATTGCTGGCAGATGCTTTCACCCTCCCGACCGACACAAAGACCACATATGTGAACCGGTAAAGCGCAACTCCTCCGGTCGCAAAGAGGATCGGGAAAAACTCCAGCGTGTAGCGCGTCTCCGGGGCCTCTACAGTTGCCAGCAGCGCGCAGCGCAGTGCGATGTACCCCAGCATCCACGGCCACATTCGCGGCTTCATGCACAGGCCCGCAAAGCCCAGCAACAAAAAAACCGCATTTAGTCCCACGCACTCCCAACTAAAGATCGTCTCGTGGCGGTGATGGCTATAAACCCACCAGTCGAGATCGATGTTCAGGTTCTCGACGCGCGGGCGCAGCAGCATATCTCCGACACGGCCCAGCGGCAGCCATGCGTAATACCGCAGCGGATGCGCGGCAATCCGTTCATCGGCCAGTTTGCCAAAACGCTCATCCACATCGGGCACAATATCTGTTGCGCCGTCGCGGATGTTGTAGTCGTCAACGAGAGCGGCGGTTTCGGCATACTGCGCGGTCGAGTCAAAAGCTCGGCTGGGCAATTTCTTCAGATCAAGCGGCGAACCCGGCACCTGCCAATAGACATCGTAGGTGGAAACGAAGTCCAGGCACCAGGTCTTTACCCAGCGCTGCCAGCCCGGATACGTCGCCTGCCCCGGATCGTTTGCATAGCGAGGAGCCAGTGGTTCAAAAACATGAAAAACGCGCCAGTTGCGCGCGGTCCATACGGCAAATGGCGCAAGCGCCAGCAACAGGCAAACAGCCCCCATGCGGGCCAGTTTCTTGCGCGGGATTTCAGCGTGCTGCGAGCCAAGAAACAATGCTGGCGCCAGCACTACGCCAACCAGCGCGCCATCGGGGCGTAGCAGCGTGGCAAAGATGACTGCAAAAGTAAAGGCTAGCGCCACGAACCATCCGGGCTTCTCTCGAAAACGCGCCACTGCCCAAAGCACCAGCGCGATGGCGAAAAGCGTTGGCCCTTCCGAAAGAGGAAAACCCGCATAAACCGCTGTAAACGGGCACAGCACGGCCAGCCACAGCGCACAATGCATCGCGCCGTTTTGCAGTTTCACCGGCGCAATCCGCCGCGCAAAATCGGCCAGCAGAAGGCAACCGATCAGTTCCAGGCCAATCTGCACATAGGCTGCCGCGGCATAGTTCTCCATTCCGAAGAGCCGGAAGCACGCAGCCAGAAACAGCGGATACCCCGGCAGGCGGATCAGCGTGGATGTCACAACGCCATTGTCCCCGCTCAGCCCGTAGCGCCCATGCAGCAGCAGATTCTTTGCCAAATCGCCGTAGACCAGCGAGTCGCCCTTGGCCTCGAAGTACCGGCTCATGAGCCACAGCCGCAGGCCGAGGCCGGCCGCCAGCGCGGCGGCAGCAGACAGCAAACAGCGCGCACTGGCTAAGGCGCGGGGCTGCACGACCTGCGGAGTCCGCGGTGGCTTGGCCTGAGACAATTGACTCTGACGCGCAGCTTCCATACGATTCGTACTGTATAGCGTAGACCGTTTCCCCGGTTTTCGCCCCTGTGGAAACGAGACCCTGATGCCCGACTCGCAGATTTTTTATGATCCGCAACGCAAGCGCTGGAAGCGCTTGCGCCGCATTTTCGACATCTTGGCAGTGGTTTTCACGCTGGTGCTGGCCTTTTTTATCTTCGACGTCCTCGCCCGCCAACAGTTGCCGGAACTGCTGCTCACCGCGCCGAAGCACAATTTCCGGGCTTTACCCGAGCGCCCCTCGGGCTTGCGCGGCAGCAAGAATCCCCAGGCTGCCTCACGCCGCAAGACCGCCCGCAAACCATCGGAAATCCCCTTCAATACCGGCGAAGGTCTTCGCGCCGCCTACTACGTGCAGGACGACGCAGCCAGCTACTCCTCCTTCAAAGAGCACGTGCATCAGATCGATCTGCTCTTTCCACAGTGGTTGCATGTAGACGCACCCGACGGCAACCTGCTGGCGATGAGCGGCGATAACATCCGCGAATATCCAGTCGTCGAGGGCAATGTAATCCACGATCCCGATGACATGAACCGTGTCAAGCATGTCATCCAGGCCGCGCGCGAAGATACGGAAATCTTTCCCCACCTGAACAACTACAACCCCACTACCAAAGACTGGGACCCGGCAATGGGCGCGGTCCTCGCCGATCCCGGCAAGCGCGCCGCCCTGCGCTCGCAGATTCTGCGCTTCTTCGCGGCCTATCCCGTCTATCGCGGCCTCTCGCTGGATATCGAGAACCTCGACGACGATTCCATCCCCGCTTATCTCGCCTTTATTCACGAACTCTACGCCGGTTTGCACCCCAGCAATCTCCGCCTGTATATCAACACCAGTGTCTCCACAGCATCGAGCGATCTGAAAATTATTGCCGCCAACTCCGACGGTATCATCCTGATGAATTATGACGAACATCAGGCAGAAAGCGATCCCGGCCCAGTCGCTAGCCAGAACTGGTTCATCGGCAACCTTACGCGCGTCCTAAAGGTTGTTCCCAAGCAGAAGCTGATCTGCGCCGTCGGCAGCTATGGCTATGATTGGACGCTCTCGATTCCCAATCCCAAAGACCCGCGCCATACCAAGCCGCGGGTCATCGATACGGAAGATCTCTCCGTCTCCGAGGCTTGGCAGCGCGCCTCCGATGCCGACGCCGATCTCAATCTCGATTACGACACGCTCAACCCACACTACGCATATATTGATGAAGACAATCACCAGCGCCATGTCGTCTGGTTTCTCGACGGCGTGACTCTGTTAAACGAACTGCGCGCCGCCCACACCCTCGGCCTGCAAACCTTTGCCCTATGGCGACTTGGCGAAGAAGACAGCTCACTGTGGAATATCTGGGATAAGCCGAACAATGCCGAAGCTCTCCAGGGTCTCGGCTCGGTGCAGCCCGGCCACGACGTAGACGATGAGGGCGAAGGGGACATCATCCGCGTCACCGGCCTGCCCCAGCCCGGCAAGCGCACTGTCACCGTTGACGATGAAGAGACCGACCCGCGCAAGAAGCTCATTGTCGATGAGCACATGGATGTCTATCCGCGCTCCTATGTGATTCAACAGTACGGTTACCACGCTAACGAAGTTGCTCTCTCTTTCGATGACGGTCCCGACCCCAAGTGGACCCCACAGATACTCGACAAGCTCCGCGACAAAGGCGTCAAGGGAACCTTTCTGATGATCGGCGAAGAGGCGCAGGAGAACGTCGGCCTGATGCAGCGCGTGATGCGCGAAGGCCACGAGATCGGCAACCACACTTACACCCATCCTGACATCAGCGAAATCTCTTCGCGCCAGCTTGATCTTGAATTGAAGATCACCGAGCGGCTATTTGAAAGCAAGCTCGGCGTGCAGCCGCTGTACTTCCGCCCTCCCTACGACATCGATGAGGAGCCGGATACCGACGACCAGGCAGCGCCCGTCGAGCGCATTCAGAACGCCGGCTACACGATCATCGGCAACAAGATTGACACCGACGACTGGAACGAGCGCACCCGCAAGACGCCCGCCGAGATCACGCAATCGGTCCTCGGCCAGTTGGACACCATGAAAGCCAAGCCGCAGTTCCGCGGCTCCATCATCCTTATGCACGACGGCGGCGGAGACCGCTCCGCCACTGTCGCCGCATTGCCCGTGCTGATTGATGCTCTGCGCGCCCGCGGCTACACCATCGTTCCAGTCTCCGCATTGATGGGAAAAACCAAGGCGGAGGTCATGCCCGGGCTCAACTTCTGGCAGAACGCTGCGCGCACTGCCTGACTCCATTGCCTTTTCCGGTCTCTCCTTCATTGGCCATTTCATCGTAATGGTCTTTTTCGTCGGCGATGTTCTGATGAGCGCGCGGCTGATTCTCGTCGGCATCTTCGCCATCATCGACCGTCTGCGCAAGCCGCACCGGCCCGCAACTGCAGGATTCAATCCGCGCGTCGCCGTGCTGGTTCCCGCCTATAACGAGGAGAAGGTCATCGTCCGCACCATCCGCTCGGTGCTCAACTCCGATTATGCCAATCTGCATGTCATCGTCATCGACGACGGCTCCAAGCGACCGCACCTGCGAGGTCGCGCGCGATGCCTACGCTGCGCGAGATCGCCTCTGGCCGCGTCAGCCGTGCTCACCAAGCCCAACGGAGGCAAGGCCGCCGCGCTCAACTTCGCCCTCGATCGACTTGACAGAAGAGTTTTATGTCGGCATCGACGCCGATACCGTCATCGCCCCCGATGCCATCAGCAAGCTGATTCCCCACTTCGAAGACCCGCACGATCGGCGCCGTCGCCGGCAACGCCAAGGTCGGCAATCGCGTCAATCTCTGGACCCGCTGGCAGGCTCTCGAATACATCACCAGCCAGAACTTCGAGCGCCGCGCCCTAGATCTCTTCAACGTCGTCACCGTTGTTCCCGGAGCCATCGGCGCATGGCGCACCGGCGCCGGTCAAGGCCGCGGGCGGCTATCCGCTCAATACCGTCGCCGAAGATGCCGACCTGACGATGAACCTGCTTGAACAGGGCCTGAAGGTCGTCTACGAAGACCGCTCGCTGGCCTTTACCGAAGCACCCATCGACGCCCAAGGGACTGATGCGCCAGCGCTTCCGCTGGTCTTTCGGCACCTTGCAGGCCGTCTGGAAGCATCGCGCTGCGTTCACCCGCAACAAGGCGATGGGACTCTTCGCGCTGCCCAACATTCTCGTCTTCCAGATGCTGCTGCCGCTGGTCTCGCCGTTTATCGACCTGATGTTCGTCGCCGGCATCCTCCATTACTTCATCGACCTTCACTATCACCCCGAGTCGGCATCCTTCGCCAGCTTTGAGAACCTGCTGGCATTACTTCTTCGCCTTCTTGCTCATCGACTTTGTTACTTCATCGATTGCTTTCAGCCTGGAGCGCCGCCACCCCGCCAACAAAGGCGACGGCTGGCTGCTCTTCCACATCTGGCTGCAGCGCTTTGCTTATCGCCAGGTCTTCTCGATCGTCCTGTTCAAGACCCTGAAGCGCGCCATCGACGGCAAGCCCTTCAACTGGGACAAGCTCGAACGCACGGCCAAGATGAGCAAGCAGACCGACGCGCTGACCGAAGCCGGATGAAGTGAAAAATACACGGAGAAGCGCCCATTCATCAGGGGTGTAGAATCTGAGAATCGAACCTGCCTAGCCTTTAACGCATTGCAGACGCTTTCATCGCGAAGACTGCAGATTTTCACCAGGGGACCAGCATGTCATCAGGCAATCTACGCAACCGAACAGCTCAGATTACCGAGTTCGTTGTTATTCTCACCCTCCTGATGATTCCCTCTTTCCTGTTTGTCACGACGCAAAGCTTCTGGGGAGACGAGGCATCCACGGCCTGGTTTGCCGATCACTCCCGGAGCCTCAATCCCGCCGAATTCCACTTTCTGGCCGCAGTTCCGCAGATGCCGCTTTACCATCTTCTGCTGGTGCCCTGGGCGCATCTCTTTGGAGACTACGAGCAGGCGCTACGCGCCATCAATCTCCCGTTTGCCGCGTTTTTTCTTGGCTCACTCCTGTGGATCTGCCGTCGCCCTGACACGCGCTTCTGGTGGCTGCCAACGGTTCCCTTCGCTTTCTTTCCGTTGCTAACCTATTACGTCAATGAGTGCCGCCCCTACGTAGCTCTGCTGGCTGTCTCCGCCGCCGCCGGAGCCGCATTCTTCTCCTATATTCGTTCTAACTCCCGTGCCGCGGCATACTTATGCTCTCTGTTCAGCCTGGCGGCTTTCAGTATGCACTTATTGGGGATTCTCGCCCCGTTTATGCTTGTCGCCTATGTCCTTCTGTGCCGCGATGCGCGCGCGCGACTGATGCAGACCTGGCGAGAATGGATCGTTCCGCTTGGAATAACTCTTCCCGGCTACCTTGCCCTACTGATTTATTACCTGCACGCCAAGGGCGAAGGCATTCCGATGGGCGGCAAGGTGCAGAATCCGGAGACTCCAACAAACCTCGCCGCTAATTGGAAAAACGTTCTGTTCTTTTTCTACGAGACCTTTGGCTTCAGCGGCCTCGGCCCGCCCCGCAATGCATTACGCGTTCATGCCGGCCTGCATACCTTTCACGGATATTTCGGCCTGGTCCTGATCGGTGTCGTGGCTGTCGTTGCCCTCGGCGTCCTCTTCTGGCAGGCTAGCATCAAGCCGGGCAAGATCGAGAATACGCGAACGATGATCGCCGCCACCGTTGCTGGTCTAGCTCTGTTGTTCGTGGTTGCCCGCGCCATCCATTTCGGCTTCTTCGGACGTCACGCTATGGGGATTGTCGGCCTGATTTGCTGCTTTATAGTCATTACTCTTGCGGCTGAAGCAGTTACATCCAGAGTAAGATGGTCCGTGGCAGTCATCCTCACTCTTGTCTGGGGAATCTCCTCGGCCCGCCTGTTATTGGTCTATCCATACGGAAAAGATGACGTGCGCGCCGCGCTGCAAGCCGCTAACAGTACGGGGCTGCCAATCCTATGGAATGGGCAAGTCCCGGATGCAGCCTATTATGGCGCGTATGACACTACCAATGGCCGTTCCCAGGCTTTCAACGTTCCGGGAATCATTCCCACCGAGCACTGGAAGCCAACTACCACCATGCACATTCTCTATGGACTCGATCAATCAGATGTAGACCGGAGGATAGCTCCTTATCGCGGGGGAAAATATGTGCTCGTCTCTGGTAAGCCCGATGCCTCTGACCCCACTGGCGTGTGGAGCAAAAATCGCGCAACATGGAGTCCGGTTCTTTTTCGCCAATACAACGGCTTCGATGTGTGGATTGTTTCGATCCCGGCTAGTGCAAACTCATCACAGAGCGCTCTGCGGTAAAGGGGACTGAAGCCGGCATCCTGTTATACTTTTCCGGCAGGGAGAATATTGGTGCAAACCATTTTGGTAACCGGCGGCGCCGGTTTTTTTGGCGGAGTACTGAAGCGCAAACTGCTCGCCGAGGGTTATAAATGCGTCAGCTATGATCTGGTCCCTGATGAGGACCGCCATGAAAATCTGGTCAGCATTCAGGGCGACCTGCGCGACGAAAAACTACTCGAATCGGTCTTCGCGCAATATCAATTCTCCGCTGTACAACACTGTGCCGCCATGCTTGCGCACGGACTCAAGATCGACGAGCAGGAAGTATGGAGTTCCAATGTTGACTCGACCCGCGCTGTTGCCAAAGCATCGAAACGCCACGGTGTAAAAAACCTGATATTTACCTCGACTAACTGCCTGTGGGCCAGCAATCCCGGCCACGCCATTGCCGAAGAAGAGCCGCCCGCTCCGGTTGAAACTTATGGCCGAGCCAAGCTTGAGTCAGAAAAAGTCCTTCTTACTTATTCCAATTCCATCAACGTCGTCATTATCCGCTGCCCAACAATTATCGAAAGCGGACGCCTGGGCCTGTTGGCAATTCTCTTCGAGTTTATCGACGACAACAAAAAAGTCTGGCTGGTCGGAAAGGGATCGAACCGCTATCAGTTCATTTACGCCGACGATCTGGCGCGGGCCTGCATGTTAGCCGCTACCCTGAATCGAACGGACACCTTCCATATCGGCTCCGATGAAGTGGAGACACTGCGCGAGGTCTTCGAGGCGGTCATTCGCGCCGCCGGATCAAAGTCCAAAGTTCGGTCGCTGCCCAAAGGGCCGGCTATCGCGGCAATGAAGCTGGCGCACCATCTGCATATCTCGCCGCTTGGGCCTTATCACTACAAGATGATAGCCGAGGATTTTCTCTTCGACACAACCAAAATCAAGCGTGAGTTGAACTGGAGACCAACTCTCAAGAACTCCCAAATGCTCGTCCGCGCCTATCAGTATTACTCCGATCATCGAGCCGAGATCGAACAGCGCTCTGATGTTTCCGCGCATAGCAAGCCAGCGTCGATGGGAGTTATCCGTCTGCTTAAATGGATCTCTTGAGCTCCTGACTGACCTGTAATTCGGCAAAGTAGACGCTCTAGCTGTTCTCCCGTTGGTTCAGCGAGAAATCACGAAAGCCAAGTGATTGGCCTTCAATTTTGGCCGGTGGAGTTTTTTTCTTATTTATCAAAAACTATCTTCAGCTAGTCATCATAGCCAGTGCTTCTCGTTAGGGGTTGAGCTTCGAAGCGGATCGCAGCGCAATTCAAGTACCCGGCACCAATCGGATGATACTTTGATCGAATTTACGATCATTCCGAGCAAATACGATCAAAAAGCGAACAGAACTGCCATCAGCCCGGCAAATTTATCCTCGGTGGATCGCAGATGCGATCCAGGCGACGGGTCTCTTCGATGAAGCAAAACGTCCTTGCGGTGGTGCATTTTCTAAAAGTAATTATCGTAGGGGGCTGCGCCGGATGATTCTGAAACCGCGAAATTCATCTAAGATATAACTATGGCGGATTTCAATTCATCGCTAACCTTGGTTTCTCCACGATTGCCGCAAGGCTCGTTTGCCAATGAACCTTTCGTCGACTTCAAGGCGCCAGAGAGCGCCCGAGCGATGGAAGCAGCGCTGGCTACGGTAGGCGCGCATCTGCGCCGCGAATACGATCTGGTCATCGGCGGACGCCGCATCAAGACCGAAGGCAAGATCCGCTCTCTCAACCCGGCGCATCCTGCCGAGATCGTCGGCTTGCATCAGCGGGCTGAAGCCGAACACGCCGAGCTGGCCATGCAGGCCGCGCTTGAGGCCTTTGCCTCCTGGAGTCGCGTTAGTGTGCGAGATCGCGTATCGCTGCTCGTTCACGCCGCCGCTATCATTCGCAAACGCAAATTCGAGTTCTGCGCCTGGCTCACCTACGAAGTCGGCAAAAACTGGGCCGAGGCCGACGCCGATGTGGCTGAAACCATCGATTTTCTCGAGTTCTATGCCCGAGAGGCTCTGCGCCTGGACGACGCCAGCACGCCCATCCAGTACCCCGGCGAATGCAATGAGCTGATCTACATCCCGCTCGGCGTTGGCGCGATCATTCCTCCGTGGAACTTCCCCTTTGCCATCATGGCCGGCATGACCGCCGCCGCCATTGTTACCGGCAACACGGTCATTCTCAAGCCGTCCAGCGATGCGCCCACGATTGCGGCAAAGTTCATGGAAGTCCTCGAAGAAGCTGGCCTCCCGCCTGGAGTGGTCAACTTCTGCCCCGGCTCCGGCGCAACCTTCGGCAATGCGATTGTCGAAGACCCCCGCACCCGTTTCATTGCTTTCACCGGCTCGAAAGCGGTCGGCCTGGAGATTCACGAGCGCGCCGCCCGCACCCGGCCAGGCCAGATCTGGATCAAGCGAACGATTCTCGAGATGGGTGGCAAGGATTCGATCCTGGTTTGCGCCGATGCCGACCTCGATGCCGCTGTCGATGGAATTATTGCTTCGGCCTTCGGATTCAGCGGCCAGAAGTGCTCCGCGTGCTCACGCGCCATCATTGAGTCCCCGGTTTATGCAGAGGTTGTATCCCTCCTCAAGGCCCGCGCCACGCAACTTACCGTCGGCGACCCCACTGCCAACCCCAACATGGGTCCGGTCATCAACAAGGCAGCGCTCCAGTCGATGCTGTCCTATGTCGAGACCGGCAAGAATGAGGGTCGGCTTGTCTTCGGTGGAAACTCTATCAAGAGCCCGGACGGCGGATACTTCCTTGCCCCGACGGTGATTGCCGATGTCTCTCCGACGGCGAAGATTGCCCAGGAAGAGATTTTCGGACCCATCCTCGCGGTCATCAAGGTCGCCAGCTTTGAAGAGGGCCTGGCCGTCGCCAATAACACCGAGTACGGGCTGACCGGCGCGGTTTATACCGCCAGCCGCGAACGGCTCAACCGCGCCCGCCGCGAGTACCATGTCGGCAATCTGTACTTCAACCGTAAGTGCACAGGCGCAATGGTTGGCGCGCATCCCTTCGGCGGCTTCAACATGAGCGGCACCGACTCCAAAGCCGGCGGCCCGGATTACCTGCTGCTGTTCACGCAGGCCAAAAGCGTCGCGGAGAAGCTGTAGAGCCTTTCTCAACACACAAGCTGACCTCCTGAGTGAAGCGAAGGACCTGCGGTTGCATTGGCCTTGTATCAGGGCAGGATTCCAATCCTGCCGCAACGCCCGCTACACGGACCCGGTGGGCGCAAACGAAGAGCAGCGGTTCTTGGTGTCCGCCTCCGCTTGCGCTGTCGAAGGTTATGCGATCCCACCCTTCCCGCGATGAGACTGCGGAAAGGGTGGGACCCTCAGTAGTGGGGTGGTTTAGATTTCAAAAACTTAGGGTGCGCCACCTGGCACCTGAGCCATCCGGCGAAAAAAAATGAATCACCGGCTATAGTTTTTACTAGGGCGTGTTAACACTAACCATGTTATAATAAGAGTTAATGGAGATCACCGTAGCGCAGTACGAAAAGATCAAGGACAGCCTGCCGATTCAGCGCGGGAATGTGAAGCTACACAACCTTGAAGTACTCAACGCAATTTTGTATGTTGCAGAACAGGGCTGTAAATGGCGGGGTTTACCTACTCGATTCGGCAACTGGCACAGCATTTATACGCGCATGAATCGCTGGGCCAAGAGTGGCGTGCTGGATCGCGTCTTCGAGAAGTTACAGACCGAGCAGATCGTACGCATCAAGATTGAAGCCTTCTCTCTCGACTCGACCTCGATCAAGGTTCACCCCGATGGAACTGGCGCGTTAAAAAAAACGGACCCCAAGCTATCGGCAAATCGCGCGGCGGATGGAACACCAAGATTCATCTGGTTGCCGCGGATGCTCGAACGGCTGTAGTCTTCGCTCTGTCGCCGGGCAACGCGCATGATGCGCCCGAGGGACGGTCGCTGCTGCGCGAGCTTGGCCCCATGCCGGAAGGGCTTCCCATGCTGATGGATAAAGCCTATGAGGGCAACGAGACGCGGCAGTTGGTGCTCGATCTGGGCATGATTCCTGTGGTTCCGCCCAAGTCCAACCGGCTCGATCCCTGGGAATACGACCGCGAACTCTACAAAAAGCGCAACGAAGTGGAACGGCTTTTCCGCAGGCTGAAAGGCTTCCGCCGCATCTTTTCCAGATTCGAGAAACTCGATGTCGTCTTCCTCGCCTTCATCATCTTCGTGCTCATCGTCGATGCCCTCAGATAGTGTTAACACACCCTAGGCCTGCCGATGAACGGGGCAAGGGAATCTGTAACAGATTCCGGCGAGGTGCGCGATGGCCATTTCTCCTCTGTTGGCATCGGGGATTCTGCAACCAGTCTCATTATTGAGCACGATCACTCCGCTGCAAGAGAGCCAGCAGCCGCAACAGGCTAGCCAGCAGAGCATCGTCCCGGCAAGCTCTTCTTCCGCGCTACTTGCAGCAGATACCTACACTCCCAGCCAGACGACCGCAAGCAGTAGCTCTGCCGCACCGGCAACGTCTGACGCGCAGACAGCCGTGAGCCAGCCCGGGCCTGAAACGACTCTGAATGGGCAGGAGTTGGCGCAGAATCAAGTCATCTCTGCGGCTCTAGATGTGCGCGCGGCTCTGCTTCAAGCGGGAAACTATTACATCAGTCCCACGGATCAGGCCTGGTCGACGCTGACGAAGAGTCTGGCTTCCGGCGACGTCACCGCCGCACAGACTGCTCTAGCGGCCTACACTCAGGCATTGCCCACCGATCCCGGTTCCCTGAGTCCGCTCACCTCACCCTCCGCTCAGTTCCTTAGCGATCTAACCTCCCTCGGCTCTGCGCTCCAGTCTGGCGACCTGACCGCTGCCCGATCAACTTTCCAAACGGCGCAATACGACAAACCTGAAACTGCTGGGGCAGTATTTTCCGAAGCATATGCGACTGGAAACACGTCCGTTGAGGCCACAATGAGCTTGGAGGCCGTGGAGGGCACTACAGCGGAATTGACCTGGCTCGGCTACACGCCGGTAAATGCAAAGCTTGAGGCAAATATCATACAGATTGCTGGTTACGCTGGGTTGACTACAGGCAACAGCCAGTCGCAATCAGCCCAAACAAACCAATTGGTTACCGATCTAGCTCAAGACGTTGCCAGTGGCCCTCAGTTGACTGCCAGCCAAGCCAACGATACTTCCGGCAACCCGTTCTACAAGATTGTCACAAGCCTCCTGACTCTGGCATCTCCATCGGAACTGAATAAGACCCTTGAATTGCTGGCCAATACCTATGGGACCGGTAGCTCGGCCAATGCAAGCAACGGTGGGCAGTCCGCCAGCACCACCAGCGTGAGCGCCTACGCGTAGATGCCAGCGCGAGATAGGCTGGTTTGGGAGGCCTCCAGATTCGGAAGCCTCCTCCAGTCACACTTTACTCAACCGCTCCAACAGCGCGTATTCGGTAGTTGACTGCGTCGGCGATGTAGAAGTTGTACGACGTATCTACTGCAACCGCCGGAACGCCGGAATACCCTGGTTGTCCCATCTCAGCACTGGTGGCAGCGCTTCCGTCGCCAGAAAAACCGCTGGTGCCATCGCCCGCCACCGTGGAGATGTCTCCGGTGGACTCGGCGACAAGCCGGATGCGTTGGTTATTGTATCAGCGATGTACAAGTTGTCTGATGCGTCCACCGCGATTCCTTCCGGGTTATTCAGTTCTGCGCTGGTTGCTGATCCTCCATCGCCGGAATAACCGTTTGTACCATCTCCTGCAACGGTGTAAATATTGCCGGCTGTAGGACTGGAGACACTGGGGATGGTTCCCGAAGCGAAGACCGCGCGGATGCGCTGGTTGGCGGAGTCCGCGATGAACAGATTGCCCGAAGAGTCTATGGCCGGGCCTATGGGAGCGTAGAGTTCGGCGCTCGTAGCTGAAACATTGTTTCCCGAGAAGCCTCCTGGATTTTGTATGGTTGCCGTGTACTGGTATCCGGCATACGCAGAGATGTCTTGGGTGGTCACTGACCATTTTCTGACGTAGTTGTTCTCGTAGTCCGCGATATAGACGTTTCCGCTGGAGTCGACAGCAACTCCCATGGGCAGATTCAGCTTTGCGTCGACAGCCGGCCCGTTGTCGCCTCCAGATCCAGCCACGCCATCGCCAGCAATTGTGGAGATATGTCCGGTGGACGCAGTCACCATACGGACGCGATTGTTGTCCGTATCGGCGATGTACAGGTTGCCGGAGGAGTCGACTGCGACAGCCGTCGGGAAGTTCAATTTTGCACTGGTGGCCGCCCCGCCGTCGCCGGAGTAGCCGCCTGTGCCGGTGCCAGCTACAGTTGAGATGTCTCCGGTTGAGGCGGTGATTTTGCGGATGACGTTGTTGGAACTGTCGGCGATATAGACATTGCCGGAAGCGTCTACCGCAACGCCTTTTGGGTAATCGAGCTTTGCGCTGGTAGCCGCTCCGCCATCGCCAGAATAGCCAGCCGTGCCTGTGCCAGCTATCGTGTTGATGACGCCGGTTGCTGGAATAACTATCTGAGCACGAGAAATCGTGTCTGCCTGAAACAGCAGAAATGCAAAAGGTACTGCTACAAGGTACTTCGTGAAGTGCATTTGTCTCTCCTCCATCAGTGAAAAATCTTTCACTACATGCAGAACGAGGGATAAAAGGCTACAAGTGGCAGGGTTGACAACCTGTAAAACACGCTGGGTGAGCGGTTTTTCTGTGACTCAACTATACGAGTTGGTTCTGGAATGTCAAATTACTCGTACATTAAAAAAATGGCGGAGATTATTTTTGTTAACAGATCAAGGGGGCGGTCAATCGGTATCACTCCCGGCTCCCCAAAAGCGCTTTTAGGGGCCTGGGATAGTCTGAACGCCAAAGGGCCGGAGTCCCCTCAAATCTCCGGGTAGAAGTCGAAAAACGCATCCAGGCTCTGCTTCAACTGAGCCTCAATCTCCTCTCGCGATCCTTCCAGCACATGCATCGTCACATGCGCCTGGTGTCCATTGGCCAGCTTCAGCGTTGCATCCTGAATCTCCGTCACCTCGCCCTCCGGTAACAGCCGCATTCCGTAGATCAGAGTCAAATTCGCCATGTACATCATCATATTTGAATGAGGCACCACACTACGGAAGGGCTGCCCTCTGCAAGAGTAAAATCAGGAAAGACCATGACCGATATTCGCGACACCGTTATTCTTGGCTCCGGCTGCGCCGGACTCACCGCCGCCATCTACACCGCCCGCGCCGGCCTCAACCCGCTGGTTCTCGAGGGCCACGAGCCCGGCGGCCAGCTCTCCATCACCACGCTGGTCGAGAATTTTCCCGGCTGGCCCGAGGGCATCCAGGGTCCCGAACTGATCGAGAACATGAAGAAGCAGGCCACCCGCTTCGGCGCAACCTTCCAGCTGGCCCATCTCAACTCAGTCGACCTGAGCACCCACCCCATCAAGCTGCAAACCTCCGCCGGCGAAATCCACACCCGCACGCTGATCGTCGCCTCCGGCGCCAGCGCGCGCTGGCTGGGCCTGCCCAGCGAGCAGGCGCTCATCGGCCACGGCGTCTCCAGTTGCGCCACCTGCGACGGCTTCTTCTTCCGCGGCAACGAGATTGCCGTCGTCGGCGGCGGCGACTCGGCCATGGAAGAGGCGCTCTTCCTCACCCGCTTCGCCACCAAGGTCACGCTGCTGCATCGCCGCGACGGCTTTCCGCGCCTCCAAGATCATGCTCGACCGCGTCATCGCGCACCCCAACATCGAGCTGCGCGCCAACACGGTCATCGAAGAGGTTCTGGGCGTCGAAGAGAAGGACGTACGCGGCGTGCGCCTGCGCGATGTCAAGACCGGCGCGGTCAGCGAGCTGGCCATCAGCGGGCTATTCCTCGGCATCGGCCACAAGCCCAATGCAAAGATGTTTGCCGGCCAGATCGATCTCGACGAAGACGGCTACATCCGCACTTCAGACAATGTCCTCACCACCAAGAACGGCGTGCCGGTGCCCGGCGTCTTCGCCTGCGGCGACGTGCAGGACCGCCGCTATCGCCAGGCCATCACCGCAGCCGGCTCCGGCTGCATGGCCGCGCTCGAAGCGGAAAAGTACCTCGAAGAACACGGCCACTAACCACCTGCGGTGGGGCCAACCGCTCTTCGCGCCGGGAAGTCTCATCCACCGATTCAATGGGCGCCCAGGCTTCGCGAAGCCTGGGCGCCTATTTTTCTGCTTGCAATGCGGTACGTTTGCTGTAGCTGAGCGTTCCGCGCGTGTCGCTTCTATCTCCTGAAGTTTTGGTAGCCGAGTTGGAAGGGGTTTGCGCCTTGCGCGGCGAGGAGATACCAGCCGGTTGCGCCGATATGGAGGTCGGGGAAATAGGAGAAGCCAAATCCAGTATCCATGGGGCTGGTGGCGGCGACCAGGCCGTTGCCGGCGGTGATGGCTTGGCCGTTGACGGTTTGACTGACACCTAACTCTGCTTGGGCCGACTGGCAGTTGGCGGCGAAGGTGAGGGCGGTTTCAAGATCCTTGCGATCTGCATCGAAGTTGCCGCCGCCGGCAATGGCTCGTGCCGTGAGGGCCGCGATGGTGTGCGAGGTTCCTTCGAGCCAGACGGCATTGGGATCGTCGGATGCGGTGGTAAGGCTGGCGGTATCGTAGGCCAGGCCAGTGAACTTTTCGGTTCCTGAGAGGCTGGTGTCGGTTGCCGCTGCGGTATCGGTGGTTTGCAGATTAGCGAGCGCCCAGTCGATTGTGTGTTTGTATTTGTTGTCGAGCAGGGCGAGATAGGACCAGGTCTGCACATCCTCGGGAATGGGCGAGGGATTGATTGTGATCTGATCGCCGAGCGTGCCTGTGTAGAAATAGACGTCTGCCTCGTTATACATAGCTACGACAAACTCGAGGGCGTGCGCGGCAAGACTCTTCCACGATGAACCGTTGGCGGCATTGCCGTTGCGGGTGATCTCTTGCAGAATCGTAAAGAAAGCATAGGTGTCGATGTTATGCTCGGTGGATTTTCCATTGGTGGATGGCACGGATTGGTTGAACTGATTGATATTGGTTCCGTAGGAGTAACCGCCCGGCCCGAGCGTGTTGTAAGTATTGGTGACGATCCAGTTGGCGACGGATAACGCGCCGGTCAGATACTCTTGCTTGCGGGTCCGATTGTAAAGCTGGGCGAGAGCCATGCCGGCCCAGGCCTGATCTCCAACGGCGCTGGTGTAGAAGTAAAACGGGTTGGCCGCCGGGGTGATGAACTCGCCGCCGCTCGATGCCTGATTGACAAAATAACCCTGCGCGAAGCGGCCATCGTTGAAGGGGAAGTTATTGGCCTGGGCGTAGATGAGTCCGTCGCCGAGAATCTGAGCGCGTGAGAGGCCGTCTGCGCCACCGCGCGCCAGATAAGCATGGATGGTGACGGCATTGTCGTAGGTGAAGCCGGTTGAAAGAAGGCCGATCTGATCGGAATAGCTTTGGATGAGCCGGACGGTGTTTCCGGTTGCGTAGGCATCCATCATGAAGTCCTGAAATTGGAAGGCTTTTTCAACGGAAGCGATGTGGTTTTTAGCGTCGTCCGGGTTGTTGCCGACGCCGAAAAGGGACTGCGCGTTTGCTGATTTGGGGAGGGTTAGGGGGGAGATGCCCGCGATGGCTGCTGCTCCGAGTCCATATCCGATAAGTTCTCTGCGTGAAATATGCCTCATGTGCTTGATGCCTCTCTGCCGCCGATGTTCAGGGTTGAAAACCCTTCAGTCGAATGGGCGACGAGAGGATATACCCTGGATTGTTTGTCTCGCAAGGGGTCTGTTCGCGGGGTAGTGGTGCAGTTTCGGGGCCGCTGACTCCATTGGAGATAGGAAGCGGCGACAGCGTTTCTCGATACTAATCCGTAGTGCTCGCGGTGAATGTTCGAACTGCCAAGACAAAGAAGAGAGCCACAAACACATAGTTGAATAAAGCGTCGCATAATTTGTCCGTAAATTTCATCGAATACGATACTGGTGTATGCACAGATTTCATAGCTTCAAATCTTCTCGGTCAGAATGGCATTGAATGCCACGAGCATGTCTTCGAATGTTGAAAACTGCGATACCGGCAGCAGATCAAATGTTATTGGGCAAGCGATCATGACGCTGCTTCCATTGATCTTCATCACATGAGAGCGGCTGGACAGTGTTAGACGCTCAACCTCCAAGCGCATGCCGGCCAGAGAGATATGCCGCCGGACCGTGGCCAGCAGGACATCCCTTCCCCAGTGGAAGAGCCGATCATCTGACCGCAATGCATTGATCAAGGCTTGGGCTGAAAAATTGATGAAATCGTCTCCCGCTTCCTCCCCATAACGCTGCTCGATGGTTGCGAGCAGCGTTATTTTGAGCAGAACGACATAGCAATGGAGGTCGACTCCAACCAGCGGGACAAGGTAAGCCTTGGCCTGTGACGGCCCTCCCAGGCCTGTCGGACCCTCGAAATTATCCCATTGACAGATATCCGCAGTTTCTAAATCCGATGTGGAACGCTCTATTATCTGAGCCTTCTTGACGAGTTTCTTCTCGGCCGTGACCGAACGATACTGAGCCAGGCCGAAGCTAATCGCATCGATCAGGGTTTCTTTATCACATGGCTTGGTAAGAAAGCGGAGTATATTTCCCTCATTGATTGCGGCGATAGCCCCATCGAGGTCAGTATAGCCCGTCAGCAGCATTCTTACTGTATCCGGAACTTTCGCCCGGACCTGCGCCAGGAACTGGGCGCCATTCATTCCCGGCATACGCATGTCGGAGATCACGACGGCATACGGACCGCAATCGTGGATCATAGCCAGGCCGAGTTCCCCGCCCACAGCTATGTCCACCGCAAAGTCCCGGTACAGCATTCGCTTGTAACCATCCAGGATTTGGGGTTCGTCGTCAACGAAGAGAATTTTTTCGCTCATTCTGCATACTCCTAATATCCGCAATAGAAGGAAACCGCTAGAGCGGCGGACTCTTCCGCCTTTCCACCCTCTGCGCGCCAGCGGCGGGCAGAGGAGCCGGTCAGCGGCATGCAGGTTTCATCGGCGCGTGCCGCCAACTGATCAGTTTTCTAAAATACCTCGACCAGGGTTGTCCCCGGCCGTTCACAACGCGCTCAAGTTAGTTGCGATTTTGCCGATGGTTACGATGCCAGGACCGGAAGCCGTGACCGGCAATTGCACACGGCACGCGACCGATCTTCCACAAATAGCCATCCGAAGAACGAGGAATTCCCCGGAGTCCTTCACCGGGATTCCCTCTGTATGGCCAGCGCTGGCCGAAAGGATCGCAAGCAATGCAACCCAGCTCTCCTCCGCACAGGATTCCGCTCTCCGGCCCGATGAAGCACAGTATCACCGTCGCTGTGCTGGGGGTGGTCGGAATGCTGGCGATCATGGAGTGGACTGCCTATACCGTGCGAAAGCACGTCCGGATCGCGTCTCTGTCTGTTTTTCCTGCCGCGCTCGACAGCCAGCGCGCGGGCACTGCATTCGAGAGGATGAACCGCGAATACAGCGACGCTGTCGTAATGCAGGAAAGGGCTGCCCTTGCAAATGCAAAGCAGGAGGCGGATACCGTGGAGTCGTCGCTGGCCAGCGCCGGCGCGGCCATGAGCTTCAGCCCCGTCCAGCATCAGCAGATTGTTTCATTGCTGGATCGGGTTGTCCGCCTGCAGGAGAGGTCAAGAATAGTTTACGCGGCAGCCGCGGAGGTCAACAGCGATCTGCCGAAGCAAGAAGAGCTGGCGGATCTATCGCGCGAGAATAAGGCGGTTCAATCCGCCCTGGAGGCATTGCAGAGCGATCTGGCGGGCGACTTCAAGGCGGAACTGGCCCTGATTGACCGCTTGCTCATCGCGCAGGGAATACTCCAGGGAGTGGTGCTGGCCTGCGTCATTGCAGCAATGTTCTTCAGCATTCGCTCCTTGATTAATATTACCGTTCGTAGTCGCGAAGACAGTATCTTGCGCCAGGCCCATCTGGAGCTGGAAAACGAGCGCAATATGCTGCGCACGTTAATCGACAATATCCCAGATTTCATGTACGTAAAAGACATCAAGAGCAGGTTCGTGGTGGCCAATTCTCACTTGGCCCGCATAGTCGGAGTGGAAAAACCGGAAGAGCTGCTCGGGAAAACCGACTTCGACTTTTTCTCGCGGGAACTGGCCAGCGCCTTCTATGAGGATGAACAGAGCGTGATACGTTCAGGGCAGCCCTTATTCAACCGTGAAGAAAAGGGCGTCGACGGCAAAGGAAACGAGACCCGCGTCCTTACAACAAAAGTACCGCTACGCGATGGCAAAGGCCAGGTGATCGGCATCGCAGGCGTAGGTCGTGACATCAGTCAGCGCAAAAAAATGGAAGATGCCCTCCGGGAGGCGGAACAGAAGTATCGCGGAATATTCGACAAAGCCATATTCGGTATCTTTCAAAGTACGCCAGAGGGTTGCTTCCTGAGTGTGAACTCCGCCTTGGCCTTCACCTTAGGTTACGATTCCCCAGAAGAGATGATCACCAGTGTCACCGACATTACCAAGCAGTTTTTTGTTAGCCCCAAGCGAGGGGTGGAGTTCATGCTTGTCATGGACAAAGTCGGAGGCGTAAAGAATTTTGAATGCGAGGTCTTTTGCAAAGATGGAAGCAAGGTATGGCTCACCATGAGCATACGCGCCATTCGCCAGAACGGAGAGGTGGTCCGCTATGAGGGAATGTGCGAAGATATCACCGAGCGCAACCAGTTGCGGGAACAGCTTCTTCAGGCGCAAAAGCTGGAATCAGTTGGGCAGCTTGCCGCGGGAATTGCCCATGAAATCAATACTCCAACTCAGTATATCGGCGACAACGTGCGCTTCCTAAAAGACACATTCCAGGACTTGAAGAGCCTGCTGGCGAGTTTTCAACAACTGCTCGCCTCGGCCAAAGACAATACTCTATCCGATGAAATAGTTCAGAAAGTTGAAGAGACGCTGAAGGATATCGATGCCGACTATCTGCTGGAGGAAATTCCCAAGGCAATCGACCAGACGCTCGAAGGCGTCACCCGTGTCTCCACGCTCGTGAACGCCATGAAAGAGTTCTCACACCCGGGCACAAAAGAAAAAATCATGCTGGACCTGAATCACGCTATCGATTGCACGATCACGGTCGCGCGCAATGAGTGGAAATATGTAGCAGATTTGGAGACTGATTTCGACCCATCCCTTCCGCCGATTTCTTGTCTTCCCGGAGAATTCAACCAGGTAATTCTCAATCTGATCGTCAACGCAGCACATGCAATTGCCGAAGCGATCGCCAAAGGTGGCCCGGAAAGAGGAAAAATTACGGTACGAACCAGAAATTGCCAGGAAGGGGTTGAAATTCGCATCCAGGACACCGGTTTGGGCATCCCGAAAAAAATACGATCTCGGATATTTGATCCTTTTTTCACCACCAAGGAAATCGGCAAAGGCACAGGGCAGGGCCTAGCCATCGCACGCTCGGTGGTGGTTGACAAACACAACGGGAGCATTCTCTTCGAAACCGAGGAAGGAAAGGGAACAACCTTTGTCATTCGTCTTCCTTGTGACCGAAAATCTTTCGCTGCCAAGGAGGTAGCCGCGTGAAACGTATTCTTTTTGTAGATGATGAAAGCAAGATTCTCGACGGTATAAGGCGCATGATGCACGCGGACCGGAACCGTTGGGAGATGGAATTTGCTCTCGGCGGCGAAGCAGCGTTACAGGCCTTTGAAGCAAACAGCTTCGACGTCGTCGTTTCTGACATGCGCATGCCGGGAATGGATGGGGCCACTCTCCTGAAACACATCCGCGACCGCTACCCAGGAACGGCGCGCATTGTACTTTCCGGATATTCTGAGGCCGCGCTGGCAGCGCGTGCAGTTTCCTTGGCGCACCGCGTCCTGTCTAAACCGTGCAATGCATCCGAGTTTCAAGATACGATCGAACGGGTGTGCTCACTGCAGGATGTGCTGAGCAAACCGGAGATTCGCAGAATCGTTGGAAGCGTCAGTGAGCTTCCCTCTCTGTCAAGCACCTATACATGCTTGATGAAGGCCGTCAATGATCCGCACAGCTCCATCAACCAAGTAGCGGAGATTATCGCGGAAGACATTGGCATGTCGGCAAAGGTCCTGCAACTGGCAAATAGTGCGTTCTTCGGATTAGCGCAGAAAGCGACAAGCCTGACGAGCGCGGCCACATATCTGGGAATGGCAACCATCAAGAATCTGGCTCTTGCTTCAGAGGCCTTCAGAGTTTTTGTTCCAGACGCGCGCATTCCGCAGTCGTTCTGCGAGTCGATACAGGAGCATTCTCAACGCACATCCGCCATTTCAGCCAAGCTTCCCGTGGACCGGGGAATTCGCGACGTTACCGTCGTGGCGGCGCTTCTTCATGATATCGGTAGCCTGATCCTGGCATGCAAGATGCCCGAGGAGTTTTGTGCTGCCCGCGCAATGGCCACCGAGCGCGGATGCAGGATATTCGAAGCAGAAGAGGAACTGCTTGGAACTTCACACGCGGAGATTGGCGCCTATTTGCTCGGGTTATGGGGTATTCCCAGCCTTACCGTTGAGGCGGTCGCACACCATCACAAGCCTACCCGCATTCCGCACTCCGGTTTTGACAGCACGGTAGCTGTTTATGTTGCGGACCTTTTAGCACACGAGTTGGATGCTCATCCCCAAGGGGCGACAGGATTAGAAATCGAGGAGCCAGACCGGACCTGCCTTGAGACGCTCGGAATTTTGCCAAAATTCGCCGAATTCCGTGAATTAGCTCTACAAAGTCTCAATTGAAATCGTGCACCTGTTTGCTCTATCTGATTCAATCGAATTGTCCCAACGCCGAATGGGGATGCGTAGGCTTTGCTCGCGCGATCACTCCCGGCAAGTCAGCTTCTCGAACGCGATGGATGACAGAAAAATTGGAGCTGTACCACTACCGACGGCGCTTGAAAATCCAACCTGGCTCAGGTGATGGAGGCGGGAATACCTGGAAGGCAGGAGTCTGGCAGCGCGTGGTCAGGGTCCGCGCGTCGCCCGCTGCTGCCGCCAGATCTTACTGATTCCGCTCTATTGTCGCTTCGCTGCTGCCCAGCCATTTACAATAGCGTCTATGCATCAGGGGCCGGAATTCTGGCTGCCTGAGGCGCCTCGACCTTATGACCCTGAGAACTCTTCGCACTCCCGCGGCCTTCGTGCTTGGCACACTGCTGCTTGCAACCTCCGCATTTGCACAGGCACGCGCAACCGCGCCGGAAAGCCCCTTTGGGGGCCAGACGGTGGAAGAGATCGTCGCTCGCATCAACGACCAGGTGATCTCGAAGTCTGACTATGACCGCGCGCAGAAAGAGCTGGATGCCGCCGCGCGCGAGCACAGCGCCTCAATGCAGGAGATTTCCGCCGCGCATAAGGATCTGCTGCGCAACCTGATCGATCAGCAACTCTGGCTCAGCAAAGGCAAGGAACTGGGCATTACCGGCGAGACCGAGCTGATCAAGCAGTTGGACGAGATTCGCAAGAAGTACAACCTCGAAACGATGGAAGACCTGGAGAAAGCGGCCAAGGAGCAAGGGGTCAGCTTTGAGGACTTCAAAGCCAATATCCGCAACGGCATCATCACCCAGGAGGTGATGCGCGACCAGGTAGGACGCCGTGTGCAGGCGACTCCGGGCGAGGTCGAGCGGTATTTTGAGCAGCACAAGCAGGAATATTCCCGTCAAGAAAGCGTGCATCTGAGCGAGATTCTGGTGGCGGCCAGCGGTGACGACGCAGACAAGCTGACAGCGGCCAAGGTCAAGGCGGATGATCTGGAGGCCAAGCTGCACGCGGGCGGTGACTTTGCCCAACTGGCGCGTAACTTTAGCGAGGGACCGACGGCGGCCGAAGGCGGCGATCTGGGGCAGTTCCAGCGCGGGGCGCTGGCCAAGGTGCTGGAAGACCAGACTTTCGCTCTCAAATCCGGCGAATTCACAGAGCCGATTCGCACCAAGCAGGGATACGTGATCCTGAAAGTGGCGCAGCATTTCCCCGGCGGCGTTCCAGCGTTCAAAGACGTGCAGGATCAGGTGGAAGAAGCCTATTACATGAGCAAGATGGAGCCGGCGATCCGCACCTATCTGACGCAGATGCGCGAAGAGGCTTTTATCGACATCAAGCCGGGGTACACAGATTCCGGGGCCAGCCCCAAGGAGACCAAGCCGGTTTACAGCGCGTATACTCCGCCCAGCGCGAAGAAGAAAAAGAAGGTGGAACGAACCCGCTTCCGCGAGACGGCGCGTACCTTCCGGCAGAAGGGAGCAGCCGCCGGCGGGGTTGAACAGGTGTCAGCGACCGTGCCGGCCAAGGCGTCGAAGACCAAGGCGAATGAGGCGGCAATGAAGCCTGGGAAGAAGGAGAAGATTCGCTTCGGCCAGGCGCCTACGAAGACGCTGCCCACGGCGGTCGGCGCAACGAAGACCGAAGATGCGGGCGGCGCGACGGCACAGGAAGCGGCCAATAATAACGAACCTGAGAATCCGCTAGAGACCACGGCCAAGCCGACGCAGAAGACGCGCTTCAGCGCCCGCGCCAAAGATGCGAAACAGCCCAAGGCGCAAGGACCACAGCCGGACAAGCTCGCTCCGCCAGCACCCGATGCCGGCGATGTGGCTGACCGGCAAACGCAATCCGCCCCGCTGGGGCTGGCAGGCGATACTGCGAGCAAGACGAAAAAGAAGGCGACCACAACCGGCGACAAGACCCGCCTGACGAAGAAAAAGAAGGATCAGACAGCTCCAAGCGATGCGCCGCTGGGTGCGACGCCCGCTGCGGCTCCGGCAGCGCAGACACCGCCACCGGCGCCCACGCCGCAAACTCCGTCACCCTCACAACAGTAGAGTAATTGCAGAAAACTAACCCGGCTTGGGAGCTGACTCCCGGGCCGGGTTTGTTTTTGGGGTTCCAGTGCCGGATGCGATAAGCTGTTCGGCAGCATGAAAGATATTTACATCGCCGATCTGACAAATTTTGAAGAGGGAAAACTCTTTGACGGATTTTTCCTTGTCATCAGCAAACAAGTGCGCTCAACGAAGAGTGGCAAACCCTACCTGAACCTGATGCTGGCCGACAAAACAGGCCAGCTTGAAGGCCGCGTCTGGGAGCCGTCTGACCCGCGCATCGCGAAAGATTTCGATAAGGGCGATATGGTCAAGGCGCGCGGCAGCGCCTCGCGCTTTGAAGACCGCCTGCAGATGAAGGTGGATCAGATTCGCAAAGCAGCAGCGGGCGAAGTGGACAAGATGGACCTGCTGCCTTCGACGACCTATGACGTAGATGATCTCTGGCGGCAGCTTCTGGGATTTGTCGAGAGCTTCGCCGATCCTGATTTGAAGCGGCTGTTGGTGACGATTTTGGCCGACCCCGCGCTGGCGCTGGCCTACAGGGAGGCTCCGGCTGCCAAGCAACTGCATCATGCGTGGCTTGGAGGACTGCTGGAGCATGTAGTCAGCCTGTTGATACTGGCGGACCGCGTTGCGCCGCATTATCCGATTCTGCATCGCGATCTGCTGCTGACAGGCGTGATTTTGCATGACATCGGCAAGGTGCGCGAACTGGCCTGGGATACGGGCTTCGAGTACACGCTGGAGGGCAGCTTGCTGGGACACATCCAGATGGGCGTGGCGCTGGCGGAGAAGACAATGGACAGTTTGCCAGATTTTCCGCCGAAGATCAAGACATTAGTGCTGCACATCATTCTGAGCCACCACGGTAAGCTGGAGTACGGCTCGCCGAAGCTGCCGATGATTCCCGAGGCGCTGGCGCTGAATTTTATCGACGACCTCGACGCCAAGATGCAGGCCGTGCAGGGCGAATTTGATAAGTGCGTTCGCGAAGGCAAGGCCGCGGATGAACTGACCGGGAAGGTTTGGGCGCTGGATCAGCGGCAGTTGCTGAATACGAGACGGTGGCTGGGGGAGAAGTAGCAGGCCAGCAAGTTAGCGGGTCAGCGGTCGCTCTCCTGCGCTGGTGTTGTAGACGATGCCTTGAAGAACTTCCAGGCCTTGCTATTCACTTCATCAGCAACCTCACCATAGTTATGCGAATGATTGGGCAAAACCGATAGTTGCACTTGGTACCCATTCGATTCGAAGATTCTCTTTGTCGATTGCACCGCATCCAACGGGAAAAACGAATCATGGTCTCCGATCCAGATCGCAATCGGTATCTTCCGGCTGGCCTGAGGAAACAAGCCGTAATTATTCGGCCACAGCGCCCCTGCATGAATCGCCGTCGCGGCATAGTATTCGGAGTCGATTAGCGTGAGAGCCAGCGCATAGACCGCACCGCCCGAATGCCCGAACAAGAAGATGCGGTTTTCGTCAACTGCGTGGATTTTCTTGACCTCTCCTACAACAGAGTGGAAAAACTCGGGCGGATCCTGGTTCGAATCCCAAAGTGCTGAGTTGAACGAGTTGGGCGCGGCAAGGATGAAATGCTCTTTAGCCGCAAGGTCTTTCCATGGGGTAGTCATCTCAGTTCCGTCTCTTCCCGAGCCGTGCAAAAGAACTACGAGCGGCATAGGGCCATCGCCATCAGGAATGAATGAGTAATAGACACGGTCATGTCCATTGAACGGGAATGTGAGTTTATCTATCTTCGCTTTTGCAAATGCGGGAACGGAAAATAGAAATACGGAGAGAATCAATGCCCGGTGACGAAACGATTTCATGGCACACTCCCAGGAAGAAATAATCGACTGCAACAGTCTATTCCATATCGCAGACCTGGCTGCGATATCTCTTGCATTCGCGGCGAGATTAGACTTCGCAACTCTCGTTTACCGCGAGGAAACGCCGGATTGGGGTCAACAAGAAAAAATTGATTTTACGTAATTTGTTGCAGATACCCTTCTTGCCGCCCACCGCCTATTGACAGTCTCCGCAGCGCCATTCTAAATTTCTCGCCGGATGTTTATCTCACCCCCGGAGGCATTCAAACATGAAGTTGAAGATTTTTCTTGCGGTGGCCTTTGCACTGCTGTGCTCACTCCGCTCCTTTGCGCAGGTCACGCCCGAGGCACCAGCCTGCCTGAAAGACTCACTCGAAAGCTATATTCAACTTGGAGCAACCGGCTGCTCATTCAACGGATCGCTCTACCGGAATTTCACCTATGCGACTTCGGTCACGGGAGGCGTTGCGACCACTGCCGGCGTTTCGCCTTCTGACATTGCCGTGACGCCGACTCTACTTCCGACGGCCGACCCGCAGCTCTTTCCGGGACTGAACTTCTCCGCGCCGTGGAGCATTGCCGCCGGCCAATCCGAGCAATCAATGATTGGTTATGACGTTGTGCCCTATCCGCCGGTTACGCTTCCCACTGGCGGCCTGCTGACGCTCGATCTCGGGCCATCGCAGGTTTCAGGAATCATCGGCAGCGTGATTGTGCAGGAGACCACGAGCGATCCGACGAGCGCGAGCGGATTGGCGACGACCCTGGAGGTCTTCGATATTTGCGAGGATGCGTGCCGGTTGCAGCAGACAGAAGAGACAACCATCTCTCCGTTGCAATCTCTGCAAACCAAGCTGGTCGTATCGCTTTCCGGCGGGACCGGCGGAGTATCGCTGCAAAGCTTTGCCACGGACTACGCCTTTGGACCGCAGCCTCAATAGATCATTTTCATGGTTCCTATCAGGTGACATCCTGCTGCCCCACCCCAGCTAGAGTGGGGCAGCCGATGCTTACGCATTGCGTAGAAAAGCTGCAAACGCCCACTCCTTGATTTTTGATCCGGAAAACTGCAAACTCACTGCCAGTGCCGCGACGCTTCTTCTTTCCTAACCGCGATGACCTTCGTGCAAAGCTCTGGCGGCTTGAAGTTTATCCAGCGGCAAGCATTGAAATCACTTCCCCGAAAGGCAACATGCAATGAGCAATCCCCCGGCAGTACCGAATATAGCCATCTACACTGGCGGCAATCCGACATCGAGCGCCGTCGCGCAACTCTTCGAGGAAATCGGCTCCGCCAGCTACAGCACTGCGGTTCTGTGGGCGGCGCACGTGGACAGTTTAGGCAATATCGCACTCAATGACGATCCGGTTGCGGTCAACGGACAGTTTGTGGCGGCGGCGCAGAGCTGGGCGGATATGGTCAACGGCCTGCGGCAAGGCACCGTCACGCGCGTGGAGCTTTCGATCGGAGGCGACCAATCTTCTTTTGCCAATATTCAGTCTCTGATTTCGACCTATGGAATCGGGTCCGCGAACCCGCTATATGGAAACCTGCAGGTGTTGCAACAGGTGCTAAATCTGGACGCGGTCGACTACGACGACGAGAGTCAGTATGACGCAAATTCCAGCGAGCAACTGGCGCAGATGTGCGTGAATCTGGGGATGAAGGTGACGATTTGCCCCTATGCGTCGTGGGAAACCGAGTACTGGGTGAACCTGGTGACGAGCATCAACGCCGCCAACCCCGGCACGGTGGACGCGTCGTATCTGCAATGCTATAGCGGCGGCGCCGGGAACGATCCGGTGTCGTGGAACCAGTCCTTCTCTGTCACCGGATTGACGATGACGCCGGGACTGTGGGCGGTGCATGGCGCCAGCTGTGAATCCGGAAGCACGGCGGCAGATGTGCAGTCGCAGATGGCGAGCTGGGCGCAGGAGGCCGCGTCTAGCCAGACGTCGCTGGCCGGAGGATTCATGTACTGCGGCACAGATATCCAGAGTTGCACTGGAGGAGGAACCGAGGCGGATTATGCCAACGCGATCATCCAGGGGCTGGCGGGCAATGCAGGTTAGTGCATCGATCAAACCGCCCTCGGGAAGCGATTGCCCAATCTCTTGATTTTTGAGAGATGGAATATTCGGTTGCGCCATCCTTG
This sequence comes from uncultured Acidobacteriaceae bacterium, assembly GCA_963713645.1. Classification (GTDB taxonomy): domain Bacteria; phylum Acidobacteriota; class Terriglobia; order Terriglobales; family Acidobacteriaceae; genus Telmatobacter. Next base: position 265,712 of record CAVQMQ010000041.1, read on the forward strand.
CGAATCGTGCAGATGGCCGAAGTCTCAAGTGCGCCGCCTCATTGACAAAGGATTAAGTTGGAACCATACTGAGGCTACTAGAGCATTTTCGATTCACTTGTTGATTCCAGGTTTTGATAAATATCAGCATCGAAAATGCTGTTGCCGCTGTTCCCCTGCGGCCGAGGGCATTCTGTACCCGAGTCTCAAATCATGAGGTCGTGAGATGAGAGCTTCATCGTGGCGCGAAGCGACGGTGTTTCTGGCGTTGGTTTGCTTGCTCTGCGAAACGGGCAAGCAGATGCGCGTTGACGCGGCGCAGGAACGCGCGCCCAGCGTGACGGAGAACACGGTTCCCAATGATCCATTTCTGAATAGCAACGGATTGATTCCTCCGTTCGCTCAATATCAGGGACCGCTTTTCCGCTTGAACCACGATTGGCCCGCGCAGCCGCTTACCGCGCTTGAAAATCCTCCGTGGCTGAAGGCAATTGGCGGTGGCGCGATCAACACGCAGAATGCGCCTGCCTATGTCGCTGCGCTGAAGGAATATGTGGGTGCGAATGCCTGGCAGTTGCTGTTGGACTATGTGCATTGGGATGCCGCGACGGTGCATTGGTATAACGAACCGTGGCTTGGGTCGACGCGTGAGAGCATTCACGGAACTTATCCTGCCGGGCAGTTCGGGGCTTCGATTTTTCCTGGTACCGGACTGAAGACCACCTTCGATACGCATGTGCTGACTTATTACGATGAACGGGCTGCTTACACGCTCAACAAAGTGTGGGGCGCGGATGCGATGAACCCGGCAATAGAGATGGATAATTTTCAGTTTCCGGAGGGTTCGGTGATTGTGAAGGCCGCGGCCTTTGTCTCCGATGATCCGGCTGTACAGAAGGACTGGTGGCCGTTGACAGAGGGAGCCGCAGCGTGGCCGGTTTATACATCCATCCCGGAGCAGTGGCCGAAAAGCGCGACGGTGCTAACCTCGTACGTGATGCAGTTCGACATCGTCGTAAAAGACCGGGTGGCGTCGCCAAAGACGGGATGGGTTTTTGCGACGCTGGTTTACGACCGCAAGGCGCAAGGGGATGCGTGGGAGAAGATGGTTCCGCTGGGCGCGACGTGGGGCAATGATCCTGGAGTGGATTCGGCGGCAAATCCCAAGGCGCAGTTGGAGGAGACGTGGATCAACCCCGAAGCTCCGAAGCATGCGAAGGAAACACTGGGGTGGGGCGGGCGGAATGACATTCAGGTAGGCAAGAAGGAGAAGGAGAATCACCCTGACTCCTCATGCATGAGCTGCCACGGGCCTGCGGAGTGGCAGCCGGCGCAGCACAAGCAGATTTCATTTTTGTTGCCGTCGTATGCGAATCCCCAACCCGGTCTGCCGCCTTACAAGAGCTGCCCGGATGGCAAGCCGACGGATGAGGATATCTGTTCGCCTGCACCGGGTTCACCGGAATGGTCGCGCTGGTTCGAGGATCGGCCAGGAAGTGAACCGCAAGATCCCGGTACTGGCTCCGTGGCGACGGATTACGATATGGTCTTCGCGTTCAAGACGCTGCCTATGTGGTGGAAGGCGACTGGGGCGAAAGATGCAGCCATGCCTTTTGCACTGCGAACGCTGCGCCACGGCGCGGAGGCTCCTGCGCAGTACAACGAATACAACGGCGCGCCGCTCAAGGCTCCCCCCAAGGGCGCGGGGACACCGGGAGTGCCCTAGGCAATGCACTGGTAACAATGAAGAATGTCTAGGCTCTGCCTCCTAAAGAAAAGTCATTCCCGCAGGCGGAATAGAAGCGTTGCGCTCATATAACTGCTCCAGGTCCCGGTAGCGTGTTGCGTCGTATACTCGTCAACAACGGCAGCACAGATAACTATGCCGAAGGCGATGAGATGATTGCGCACAGCGATTGGAAGCAGGAGAAGATTTTTGAGGGCGTTGCGGAGAACGGCAACCGGATAGTTTTTGATGCCGATCCCGCACACACAGCCGGGCCAAGCCCGATGGAAGCGGTGCTGATGGGACTTTGCGGGTGCACGAGCGTGGATGTCGTTTCGATTTTGCAGAAGAAACGGCAGCCGTTGACCGGCCTGCGCGTTTCTGCCACCGCCACACAGAGCGAGACGGCTCCGCGCGTTTTTACTCATATGAAGCTGACATATGCTGTGAGTGGAAAGCTCAGCCGCAAGGCTGTGGAAGACGCCGTTACGCTCTCGAAGGATAAGTACTGCTCGGTATCGAAGATGCTCGATAAGGCGGCAGAGATCGATTACGAGATCGTCTATCTGGATGGAGAGCCGGAGCCATGAGACCGGTTATACGCCCGATCAAGAATTTCTTCCAGGTAGCCTCGCTGCTGATGCTGCTGGTGACAGTGGGCTTGCTTTCTGCGATCACGACGATGCACTTTGCCATTCATGGCGCTGAGGTGCAGGTTCCAACGCTGAAAGGCATGACCGTTGCTGACGCGCGCAGCCAGACCGCTGGCCTTGGTTTGAATCTCGAAGTAGATAACCGCTATTACTCGTCCGATGTTGCGGCGGGGCATATTCTGTCGCAGTCGCCCCCGCCGGCAACAGTGGTGCGCCGCGAATGGCGGGTGCGCGTGGCCGAGAGCCTTGGCCCGCAAAAGGTGGATGTGCCGGAGACGGTGGGCACAGATGAACGGCTTGCCGCGCTCAAGCTGCGCCGCGCGGGGCTGGAGGAGGGCGCGACGGCGCAGTTGCCATCGAACAGTGCCGTAGCGGGCACGGTGCTGGCACAGGACCCGCCTGCGCACGCGCAGGGGATCGAGCGGCCCAGCGTGAATCTTCTTGTGGCCGCACCAACTGATGAGCGGCCAGACGGCTTTGTGATGCCGTCACTGGTGGGAATGCCTGTGGTTGCCGCGCAAAAGAAACTGGCGGATGTAGGCATGCAGGTGCTGCCGCCGGTCTATGCGGATGTGCCGGTAGGACAAGTGGGCCAGCAGGGAGCGCTGCCGCGTCCGCCGGTGAGTCCCGGCGCGGTTATTGCGCAGGAGCCGCTGGCGGGAAGTCGAGTAGATTTGAGTACCGCTGTGAAGCTGACGGTGGCGAAGTAGTAGATCAGCGAGTCAGCAAGCCAGCGGGTCGGCGAGTTAGCCTCAAAGCCATTGGCGCACTTCCGGCAGGAATCATTCTTCCGCCTCATGCATCTAAAATTTATCCATGGCGCAACCAGCGAGTGAACCAAAATCCCAGGGTGATGAGTCCCCCGAGCGCAGCGGTTTCGGTCACGCTGGCCGCGCCTTGCGCCATCGCAACTTCCGCCTCTTCTTTGCCGGACAGAGCATTTCTCTGATCGGCTCGTGGATGACGCGGGTCGCGACCTCGTGGCTGGTTTATCGCCTCACCAAGTCTCCGCTGCTGCTGGGCACGGTCGGTTTTGCCGGGCAGATTCCCACCTTTCTCTTCGCGCCAATCGCCGGGGTTATTGTGGACCGCATCGACCGCCGCATCTTGCTGATTGGAACGCAGGCGCTGGCGATGGCGCAGTCAATTGCCTTGGCATGGCTTACGCTTACTCATCGCATCAACATCACGGAGGTGCTGTGGCTGAGCGTGCTGCAAGGTGTCGTCAACGCATTCGACATGCCGGGACGGCAGTCTTTCCTGGTGCAGATGGTCGAAGACAGGGCCGATCTCTCCAACGCGATTGCCATCAACTCATCGATGGTGAATGCTGCGCGGCTTGTCGGTCCGGCACTGGCCGGAATGTTGATTGCCGCAACCAATGAAGGATGGTGCTTTGCCGCTCGATGGCATCAGTTATATTGCGGTGATTGTTTCGCTGGTGATGATGCGCATCCGCGCGGAGAAACCGATGAGAGCCGCCACAACAATGATTGCGCAACTGCGCGAGGGCTGGGCGTATGTTGCAAGCTCTGCGCCGATTCGCACCATCTTGGGTTTATTTGCGCTGCTCAGTTTGATGGGCTGGCCCTTCATGGTGCTGATGCCGGTTTTTGCAGCGCAAGTGTTGCACGGCGGACCGCATACGCTGGGATTTTTGATGGGCGCGGTCGGCGTGGGTTCGCTAACTTCTGCGCTGACAATGGTGATGCGCCGGTCAGTGCGCGGATTGGCCAGAATGCTGCCGCTCGCCGCGGCGATCTTTGGCGTAGGGCTGATTTGTTTTGGCGTTTCCAGCGTGCTGTGGGTCTCCATGCTGACGATGCTGGTGACCGGCTTCGGCATGATGCAGGGCATGACCGCCAGCAATACGATTTTGCAGACGCTGGTGGATGAAAAGATGCGCGGGCGCGTAATGAGTTACTATACGATGGCCTTTGTGGGCATGGCGCCCTTTGGTAGCCTGCTGGCGGGCGCAATGGCGCACGTCTTGGGCGCGCAACGCACGGTGATTGTCAGCGGCATCGCCTGTATCGTGGGTGGGCTGTGGTTCTGGACGCAACTCAAGGGCGTGCGCGCGGAGATGCGGCCGATCTACCAGCAGATGGGGATTCTTCCTGATGTGAAGATTGTGGTAGAAGAAGCTGCGGAGGGATGAACGGGGTAGCGAGTCAGCAGGTCAGCTCCGATGGACCGTATCTACTGTTAGGTTTGCTACTGTTTGAGGAGGCAGGTTTCCAATGGGATTGAGTGAAGACAAAGCCCGCGTTGCGTTGCAGGAGAATGAGCTGAAACTCCATCGCCTTGATGCAGAGGTTGCCTGGGAGCTAGGAGCGCGGTTGCGGACTCTCGCGCTGGATCGAGGACTCGCCGTGGTCATTGATGTGCGGCGCTTCGGGCAGCCGTTGTTTTACGCGGCTCTCGAAGGAACTACGCCCAGCAATGCCGAGTGGGTGCGGCGCAAGAGCAACGTAGTGGCAAGGTTCCACTCCAGTTCGTACTTTGTCGGCCTGGGACTCAAGGCAAACAATGAAACACTTTCGGAAAAGCACGGGTTGCCCATCGCCGATTACGCCGCACATGGCGGATCATTTCCATTGCATGTGGTTGGCGCGGGAGTAGTCGGCTCTGTCACTGTTTCTGGGCTGCCGCAGCGCGGCGATCACGAGTTAGTGGTGGAGGCGCTGTGCGGGCTGCTGGAGAAGAGCTATGAGGATATGAAGCTGGGAGCGGAATAGCTTCTGAGCCAGTCAGCGAGTTAGCAAGTTAGCTTGTGAGTTTTCAGGAAGTGCGTTCGAGCATTGCTACAGAAAATCCATCTGTGCGCAGCACTCCGGGAATCAATTGAAGATAGCCTTCTGGTGTGAGGCACCGGTGCAGCCGCTCCGCGCCTAAGGCGGTAAGAATCTTCTTAGCGGACAATTCGTCGATGCGCGATTCGAGTGGAACCAGCCGGGTGTTTGGATTTTCTGCAAGCACAGTAGCAATTACCTGTTCATTCTCCTCCGGTTCGAGTGAGCAGGTGGAGTAAACCACGCGGCCTCCGGGACGGACAGAGCGCAGTGCGCTGTGAAGAATCGCGCGCTGGCGTTCAGCTTGGCGCGTAAGGTCTTCGAGCCGCAGACGGTGACGAATTTCCGGGTTGCGGCCCAGAGTGCCGGTGCCGCTACAGGGGACATCGGCAAGAACCAGGTCGAAGGTTGAGTCTTCGGCGAGTGCCGTTGCATCGGCATGTCTGCACTCGACGCGGTCGCCGAGATGCGCGAGACGCTGTTGCAGTTGGTCGAACCGATTTGTGCTGGACTCAAGAGCCAGGATGCGGGCCTGAGGGTTGCGCTCCGCAAGAATGAGGGTCTTTCCTCCCGGCGCCGCACAGGTGTCGAGGACGCTCCGCGCCTTTTGGCCTGGAATTGCAGCAGCGATCTCTGCGACTAACTGCGAGCCTTCATCCTGCAAGCGAACGCGGCCTTCGCGAAAGGCTGTTGTGGCAGTTACATCGCCAGAGGTAACGATTCGGGCAGTGGCGAGGAGTTCGCTGGGTTCGAGAAGAATTCCAGCCGTGATCAGTTCGTCTTCAGCAGCGGGGTTGGTTAAGCGAACGGTGATTGATGGCTGGCTTTGACCGTGGATGCAGAGGTCGTGGGCGGCTTCGATGCCGAAGAAATTTATCCAGCGTTCGACTAACCAGAGAGGATGGGCCTGAGTGAGTGCGAGGGACGCAGCAGAGGGTTCAGAAGGTTGCAACGGTGGTGCGGAGGCCAGTTTGCGCAGCACAGCATTCACCATTCCCGAGGCGAATTTGTGGCCGGCCTGCTTGGCCAGTTCTACGCTCTCATCAATTGCGGCACGGGCTGGGATGCGGTCCAGATAAAGGATTTGAAATGCACCGAGGCGCAACGCGATGCGAATCTCCGCGTCCAGCTTGGCATTGGGCTTCGTGAGCAGCGATTGCAGCCGATGATCGAGCAGTATCTGCCAGCGCAGAACTCCGAGGATCAACGCTGTGGCCAGGTTGCGATCAGGCGAAGAGAGAGCATCGATGATTGCGCTGCGCAGCAACTCATCGGAATGAGAGTGGCCGCGCTCGACTGCGAGGAGAATATTGAAAGCTGCTTTGCGGGCGGCGGAGATTTTTTCCTTGTAAGAGATTGTGTGCGGAGGGTGAGTACGTTTAACCGCGGTCTTCTTTGCGTTGGCGCGCTTGATTTGAGGGTCAGATTTTTTCGGCGGGTTCATCGGGCTGCAATCCCGAGGCGCGTGTTGGCCGAAAGCGGATTGCCGCGCAGAAACTCAGCAACTGCAAGGCGCTTCTTGCCTTCGAGTTGCACTTCAATGAGCTCGAGCCATGTGTTGGCGGCGCAGGAGACGAAGAGGCGATGATTCTCAATATAAATTTGGCCTGGTTGACTTGCTGAAGAGTTAGAAATAGTTGAATAATCCGCAACGTTGAGCCGGTGAACTATCAGCTTTTTGCCGTCGAGCGTAGTGAAGACTCCGGGCCACGGCTGAAAGCCGCGCCAGCGATTGTGCAGCTCGGTGGCAGTGCGTGCGGCGAAATCCATGCGCCCGTCTTCGCGGTCGAGAAGCGGAGCGAAGGTGGCGAAGGCGTGATTCTGCGGCTGTGGCTGGAGGTTTCCGTTGGCTAAGCCAGCCAGTGTTTCTACGACCAGCGGCGCTCCGGCTTGCGCGAGTATGTCGAAGAGATCGGCGGCGGTTTGCTCAGGGGCAACGGGCAAAGTTTGTTGCAGCAGAATCGGGCCTGTGTCGAGTCCTTCTTCGAGGAGCATCGTTGTGTTGCCGGTAAAAGCGTCTCCCATGGCCACGGCCCACTGAATGGGCGCGGCGCCGCGATATTTTGGCAACAAAGAGGCGTGCAGATTGATGCAGCCGTGCTTTGGCAGCGCGAGCATCCACGGTGGGATGATTCGCCCGTAGGCGACGACGATGATGGCATCGGGGGCGATGGATTCAAGCTGCGAGCGGAACTCGGCGTTGGAGCGAATCTTTTCCGGTTGGGTAACGAGGATGCCAGCCGCTAGAGCGGCTTGTTTGACGGGCGGTGCGGCGAGTTGCTGGCTGCGGCCTACTGGGCGGTCAGGTTGCGAGACGGCAAGCGCGATCTCATGGCCTGCATTTAAGAGAGCCTCGAAGGTCGGCACGGCAAAGCCCGGTGTTCCGCAGAAGACGAGTTTCATTGGACTCTGAGCGCTTCCGCGCTTTTGACCTTGGAGTTGTGATCCGAGGTATCCCACCCTAGCGACCAGAACAAGTACGTCGCTAGGATGGGGCACCCGGTGAGCTGGTTGAGATTTGCGGATTCCCAGGTCCCCAAAAGCGAGGGACCTGGGGCATCCAACATTTGAGGTAAGTCAGAGCTGTCTGGTTCGAGGTTCAGGCTACCACTCTCCTGCGCGGATGAGCTTGCGAATTTTGCGCTGTACCAGATCGCGTTTGAGGGCGCTCATGCGAAAGATGAATAACATGCCGTCGAGGTGGTCGATCTCATGCTGCATGCAGCGCGAAAGCAGTTCCTCGGCATCGCGCTCGAACCACTTGCCGTATTCGTCCTGGGCGCGGATGCGTACCTTGGCCGCGCGCTGCACCTTCTCGCGAATATCCGGGAAGCTGAGGCAACCTTCTTCTTCATAGAGCTTGCCGTCTCGGAAGATGATCTCCGGGTTGATGAGGACGAGCTTCTGCGCCGGGTTCTTTGCCCATGCTCAGGTCAATCACCGTGACCCGCTTGGAGACGCCGACCTGCGGCGCGGCTAGGCCGATGCCTTGCGAGGCGTAGGTCGTCTCAAACATATCGGCTACCAGTTTGCGCAGCTCGTCGTCGAATTCAGTTACCGGCTCACCGGGCTTGCTCAGCACCGGCTCTGGATATTTCACAATCGTCAGGATCATTGCAGTCTGTCAATAGCTCCGTATCTGTTCGATGTAGCCGGCGAAGTTGCGTTGCAATTCAAGGGCCGAGTCGCCGCCGAATTTCTCCTGGGCGAAGCGGGCTATGGTGAGCGCGACCATAGCTTCGGCCACTACGCCCGCGGCGGGAGCGACGCAGATGTCGCTGCGCTCATAGCTTGCGCTGGTGGCCTCGCGAGTGTCGAAGCGGACCGACTCCAGCGGACGGCGCAGCGTGGAGATGGGCTTTTGATAGGCGCGGACAACGATCTCTTCGCCGTTGGAAACGCCGCCTTCGAGTCCGCCGGCGTTGTTCTGGTCGCGGACAAATCGAGTCGGTTTGCCATTGGGTTCGGAAGCATAGTGAATGGGGTCGTGCACCGAGGAGCCGAAGGACTCGGCGGCCAGCACGCCGCGGCCAATTTCGACGGCCTTGATGGCCTGGATGCTCATTACGGCGGCGGCCAATTGCCCGTCGAGTCGCTCGTCCCAGTTGACGTAAGTGCCGAGGCCTGCGGGCGCGCCGTGGACCACTACTTCGACAACGCTGCCGACGGTGTCGCCGGTGCGGGCGGCTTCTTCTACCTCTTCCTTCATGCGGGCTTCGGTTTCGGGATGAATGCAGCCGAGAACGACTTCATCGCGGGCGGCGAGAGCGGCGATCTCTTCCCACTTGGCGGCGCGGGGCAACTCGGCACGGCCTACGCGGATGACGTGGCTGAGGATCTCAATGCCCAGGGTGCGCAGATACAGCTTGGCCAAGGCTCCGGCTGCCACGCGCGCGGTAGTTTCACGGGCCGAGGCCCGCTCGAGCACATAGCGGGCGTCAGGGAAGTTGTATTTAAGCGCGCCGGCGAGATCGGCATGGCCGGGGCGTGGCGAGGCCACGGCTTGATGCTTGGCAGGGTCGCCGGTTTCCACAGGGAGCTTTTCTTCCCAGTTCTTCCAGTCGCGGTTGACCAGCTCAATGGCGATGGGCGCGCCGATGGTTTTGCCGTGGCGCACGCCGCTCAAAATGTGGGCCTTGTCGGTTTCAATCTTCATGCGCCCGCCGCGGCCATAGCCCTGCTGACGCCGCCACAGCTCGCGGTTGACGAATTCGAGATCAATTGGCACGCCTGCAGGCAGGCCGGAGACAAGCGCGATGAGGGCCTCTCCGTGCGACTCCCCGGCAGTTGAGAAACGAATCATATTCTCTTCATTGTAATGGGAAAGCAGGGAACAGGGGTTAGGGATCATAGGGTCCGTCGCGCCTGCGCCAGAAAACGAACCCAACCCAATCCTCTCTGGCAACCATCTCACCGCAACTCCAGTGCGATGAGAGTTGCCATTTGATTCATTGGAATCCGGTAACGAGGGACTAGGGCGCGGTTGCCATGGAGAGTACTTTTGCACATTGGTCGCTCGAAATCGACTCGACATTTGATGTGTATTTTTCGAGCTGACGAAATACATCGTCTTCTGTGACGGATGGCTTCAACAGCATAAGAGACAACACGACCACGCGATCTTTAATCAGTGTCGAAACCAAATATTGTGTTGCAACGTCCTTCCCAGGAGGATTCTCTTTTTTCCAGAGATAGAATGAGCGATCATCGCTACTATCCGCCTTCTCATTGGAAGGCGGTCCATAATCCGTAATCACGATCGAAGGAACGGCTTTTTTGTAATAGTCTTGTTCATATTTTGCCTGAGCGCGAAGAATGTCGATGGGCTTTGATCCTTTGATATATTTCGCAAAATCGGCTCTATCCACCAGGATAGACTCGTAGGCCATGTCATCAATGAAGATGATGGTTTTTCCGGGATCGTCTTTGTCGTTAAACGAGAATGTTTTGCCATCCAGAAAATAGCGAAAACTGCTATCGCCCATAAACCTGTAAAAGTAGTAGCCGGTGCCTTGATTAGGTTTTATCACTTTGGTTTGCCCAGTATCGGGGCATTGGGCATCTAGATTTACAGTGCCAAGAAACAAGGCGGAAGCAAACAGGAAAAATACTCGTAAAGCTGAAGGCAACGATGCCTTGGCCGTCAGCCAATCCGCATTCTGGACCGTACCCCTCATTTGAATGCCTCCGAAACGTACTTAACGACTGCCAGGGGGGGACGTCGACCCGCATTTCTGGCTTATCCATATGCGCGGATATTACTCCGATGGCGGCATGAAAAGCTCAGATTTACTATAACGCATGGCCTACTTCCTCTTCAAAAAACCGAGCCCGATGTATACAGCTTCGACGATTTCCTTGGCGACAAGGAGACGGTCTGGGATGGCGTCACTAATCCAACTGCTGTGAAATAGCTGTGTGAGATGAAAGCGGGAACCAAGTTGATCTTCTACCACACGGGTGACGAACGTACTGCTTTTTTCGCGCAAACTCAGGATTCATCGTTACAGAAGTTCATATTGAAGTTAATTTGCCTCGGGTAGCGATACAATTCTGTTGAATCGATGTAGATAAAAGCAGATCCGGTTCTGCTCAAAGATACATAGCCGGACGGAGTGAACTGAAATGCTGAATTGCCTTGGTAGAGAAGACAGAGTCAACCGCCGGACCGTACTGTATGGTTTGGGAGCCCTTGCAGGACAGTCTTTGCTGGCAGGTTGCAGCAGCATTGTCAGCGACGCGCCGAGCACCCCTGTTACCCAGCCTGTGCCGAGCGGGCCACTGACGCAGGGGAGCGTGACAGTCTCGGGCAGCAGCGGCGCCTCAATCGGGGCCGCATTTACCGGATTGAGCTACGAAAAGGGCTCGTTTTCGTCGGAACCGCTGTTTGTCGGAACAAACACCGACATGATTGGAATGTTCAAGCGTCTGGGGACGAGCCTGCTAAGAATTGGCGGCAATTCCGTGGACACGACGGTTTGGAATGCAAGCGGGACGGGGCGAACCGCAGACCAGGTGGCGCCAACGGACGTGGACGGGCTGGCAGCCTTTTTGCAGGCAACAGGTTGGCAGTGTCTTTACGGCATTAACCTTGGCGGAGCGGCCACGGGCGCGACAACGCCGGCGCTGGCGGCGGCCGAGGTAGCTTATGCAGCCAAGATGCTGGGTTCCAGCTTATATGGCATAGAAATCGGCAATGAAACCGATTTGTATGGCAGTACCTACTACCCGAACGGATGGACGCTCGCCGAATTCGAGGCGCTTTGGGAACAGTTCCGCACGGCCATTTTGGCAGCCGCGCCCGATGTGCTATTTACCGGCCCCGCCTCCGCGTGGGACATCGTCTACTGGACGGTGCCATTTGGCGAGTATGCCACCAAGCAGCAGATTGAGCTGATGACGCATCATTACTATCGCGGCGCTGGGAACGATCCTTCCTCCACCGCGGCAAAACTGGTGAGCATTGACACGGCACTGCCGGGCTACTGCCAGGAACTTCAGGCTGGGGCGGTGAAGATTGGCATCCCGTGGCGAATGGGCGAAACGAACTCCTTCTTCTTCGGCGGCGCCAGCGGTGTGAGCGACAGCTATGCCTCATCGCTCTGGGTGATCGACCACCTGGCCACGATTGCGTTGAACGGTGGAGTTGGCGTGAACATGCACGGCGGCGGAGACAGCGCAGGCTACACTCCAATTGCCGATAAAAACGGAGTCGTAGTGGGTGCGCGGCCGGAGTATTACGGTCTGCTGATGTTTACCCTGCTGGGGCAGGGCGAAATGCTGACGACTAACGTGAGCGCAGGTGGCTTGAATGTAACGGCATACAGTGTGCAGCAGAGCGGCGGCGGAGTGAATATCTTGCTGGTGAACAAGGATTCGGCCCAGAATGTGGAGGCGAGTGTTGCGTGCGGGCAGAGCGTCAAACAAGCCACTCTGCTGGAAATGACAGGTCCGGGACTGTCCGCGACCAGCGGGGTGACGATCCAGCAGGCCAGTGTGAAGATAGATGGGAGCTTTACTCCGGGAGCGCCGTACGTGGCGCCGCAAATCAGCGGCGATACCGTGACATGCTACGTTCCGGCATTGAGCGCGGTGCTGCTACAAGTCGCTTAGGGAAGCTCTGCACAAGTCTGCAAGCCGCGTGATTCTTGGATAAACTATAGGCATGAAGCAGATGGCGCGTTTTCAGCAGACGTTTGCCTCGCAGGCGAGTTTTGAGAAGCATGGGCGCAAAAGCAAGCGGGAGCTGTTTCTTGACCAGATGAACCAGGTGGTTCCGTGGGCCGAGTTACAGGCGTTGGTCGAGCCCGCTTATCCCAGGGCGGGCAACGGTCGTCAGCCTGTGGGCCTGGGGATCATGCTGCGGACATATTTTCTTCAGCAGTGGTTCAGCCTCTCCGACCCCGGCATGGAAGAGGCCTTTTACGAGTCGCCCGTGCTGCGCCGTTTTGCCGGGGTCGATCTGGGCCTGGCCGCGGCGCCGGATGAAACCACGATCCTTCGCTTCCGACACCTGCTTGAGCGCAACGAGTTATGCGGCCAGATGCTGGACACGGTGAATCGCTATCTGGAGTCGAAGGGCATCCGCATCACGACGGGCACCATGGTGGACGCGACCATTATCAGCGCGCCCTCGTCGACCAAGAACTCCAGCGGCAAGCGCGATCCGGAGATGCATCAGACCAGGAAAGGCAACCAATGGTACTTCGGAGCCAAGGCGCACATCGGCGTGGATAGCAAGGAGACGGTGGTGCATTCGGTGGCGACCACCGCGGCCAGCGTGGCCGACAAACATATGCTGCCCGAGTTATTGCACGGCGAGGAGCGCAAGGTGTGGGGCGATGGCGGTTATCAGGGCCAGAGCGAAACCATCCGCGCCGCCGCGCCGCGGGCGCAGGATATGACTTGCCGGCGGACAAAATACAAGAATTATGTGGATGAAGAAGCCAGACGCAAGAACACGGCTAAGTCGCGAGTTAGAGCCAAAGTCGAGCACCCTTTCCGCATCCTGAAGCGCGTCTTTGGATTTACCCGGCTGCGCTACCGGGGCATCTTCAAAAACCACCAATGGATTTGCGCGGCCTTTGCGCTGGTGAACCTGTACCAACACCGCAACCGGCTGGCCTCACAAGCGGCGTAGTGTCTCTGGAGGCCGGAAAAACCGCCTGCGGAGATCAAAGAGACGAACTGAACCTCGCCGCATTCCCTTGTAAACCGCAGCAAAAGGAGAAAAATGATCGCCGGTCGCCCCCACGCTGCAAAATCACAAACCTGCGCAGAGGTTCCTTAGAGCGAAAACAGAGTACCTGTCTTCTGTTGAGTTTCATACAATACCGCGCATCGCCGGTGCATGCGTCGACTTGAGGCCGGTCTTTCATGACAGTTTTGGGCATCTCTTCGGCGAACAATCCGGGCGCGACCCGCTCTCTTCCCTAATCCACGTTCCCTCGCTTAACATGAAGCGCATGGCCTACTTCCTCTTCAAGACCGAGCCGGATGTCTATTCCTTCGACGATTTCCTTGGCGACAAGGAGACTGTCTGGGATGGCGTCACCAATCCAACTGCCGTGAAATACCTGCGCGAGATGAAATCCGGAACCAAGTGGATCTTCTACCACACGGGCGAGGAGCGGACCGCCGTCGGCACCGGAACCGTGGTCAGCGTGGACCCCGCCGATCCAAAAGTGCCCATCGTCAAGGTCAAGGCGGGCAAGCGGCTTAAAGAGCCGAAGACGCTGGCCGCGATCAAGGGCGAGCCGCTCTTTGCCGGGTCGCCGCTGGTGATTATCGGGCGGCTCTCGGTGGTTCCGCTGACCGAAGAGCAATGGGAGTGGTTTTTGGCCTGAGGCGGTTGCACGGTAGATGATCTGTGGTCTCCCTGGTCCCCAAGTGCGCGGTACCTTGATGGGATAAGGACGAAGCTTGAGCGACCCATTCGGGTACAGCACTGGTTCTAGAGAGCCGGTCTCCACGCCTGTGGATGCCGAGCGCCGAGCAGCGCGACCGGGTCGGCCCCGCCCGCGCAGTATTATTTCTACCTATTCCAGGTTGCCGCGTCCAAATCCAAGGTCGAGCATCTCGTTGCCAGTTTACCCGACGGGTCCGGAAGAGCGCAGGTTGTGTTCCCCGTCCCGCAAAACCGGCGATTCCGGTACAAAACCGGTAATTAAGGTATCCTTTTAGCTGAGTCGTAAGCCGCGTCTTCTTCATCCCCCACTCTTCGGCAGTTGCCGGAGAAGGAGAAAATCGTCTTGCTGAATGACTCCGTGTCCATCGGCTTTGCTGTCTTTGGAGCGTTCATTGGCGTCCTCTTTGTCGTAGATGGGTGGAGAGGCTCGTCCAAGAACAAGGACTTCAAGGACTCTCCGCGAATTCGCGCCCTTCTCTGGGTGGTCGGCGCTGCCGTCGGTTCTTTCTTTATCGACCTCAAGAAATTCGGAGTCCAACTCCCGCAGGACAGCTCGGAAGTCTTCGCCGCTTATTTCCTGGGGTTCATCTTCGCAGTCGTCTTTGTTTTGCTCACCTCTGTGCTCGTATTTCTGGTGCAAAACATCTGGAACAAGGCGCATCACAGGCGCACCTTCGCCGAGAGCGCCGATCTCCCTTTCCTGCCCATCATGGATTACATCCACTACGGCTACAGCCAATTCAAGGAATCCAGGGCAGCCGGGCTGGCCGAGCATGTCTCCGGTGATACCGCCCGGTACAGAAAGTACCTAATCGACTATGCCGATGAGCTGGCCACGGCTGTTTCATCGGTCAATTACTTTCGCGCGACCTCCGGCGCGACCTCCTCCGTAGCCAAGCCAATCCTGCGCTCCATCACGCGGCTCACGCAGGACCTTCACCGTGTCTCCAAAATCAACGTGAATTACATGCGCGCGTACCCCTATCGGCGTTGCAGCGAGGAGATGAAGTCCAGCCTGCGCTTTGCATTCGGAAATCCGGCGCATTACAGCCACATCTTGGTCCTCGCCGAAACCGCCTCCAACATCGACCGGGAGGGGTTCTCGCTTCCGGTTGAACCCGTTCGCTCCTCTGGGCCCAACGGCAACCTGCTGCCCGGCGCGCCGTTTGCATTCATGATGAATACCATGGTTTATATCGAAGACACGGCGGCAATCGAGTACCCCAAGGGGATGAACGCCACGGTCGAGAGGGAATTGAAGAGTTATTTCCGTAACAAAAAATTCAAGAGTTTTCTCAGTATTCCGATACCAGGTAGGGATGGTCTGCCGGTTGGCGTATTAAATATCGACGCCAATCAGAAGTATGCATTCGGCAGAACCGAGGAAGACCGAAGCGCCATATCAACGGCAATTTTGCCGTTTTGTGCGCTTCTCGGGGCTATAATCGGATACGGAGCGGAAGATGAAATCTGAGGTATATTGCAAAACCATCATGCAAAACGCCGCTTTTGACCGCATGGTCCAGGCGGCCAAAGGGCAAGCCCAGCGAGTTGCCCAGCCCAAGCAGGACTCGCAGGCGCAAGACCAGCAAAAGACATTGGTTGGCAACCGCGGTTGAGACCGCTCCTCCCCCCGCGCTCTATCGGTTGCTCACCTCTGCACTGGCTATTTTCGCACGGGCCGGAAGCTCACTCCTAGGGAACCTCTGCGCAGGTTTGTGATTTTGCAGCGTGGGGGCGACCGGCGATCATTTTTCTCCTTTTGCTGCGGTTTACAAGGGAATGCGGCGAGGTTCAGTTCGTCTCTTTGATCTCCGCAGGCGGTTTTTCCGGCCTCCAGAGACACTACGCCGCTTGTGAGGCCAGCCGGTTGCGGTGTTGGTACAGGTTCACCAGCGCAAAGGCCGCGCAAATCCATTGGTGGTTTTTGAAGATGCCCCGGTAGCGCAGCCGGGTAAATCCAAAGACGCGCTTCAGGATGCGGAAAGGGTGCTCGACTTTGGCTCTAACTCGCGACTTAGCCGTGTTCTTGCGTCTGGCTTCTTCATCCACATAATTCTTGTATTTTGTCCGCCGGCAAGTCATATCCTGCGCCCGCGGCGCGGCGGCGCGGATGGTTTCGCTCTGGCCCTGATAACCGCCATCGCCCCACACCTTGCGCTCCTCGCCGTGCAATAACTCGGGCAGCATATGTTTGTCGGCCACGCTGGCCGCGGTGGTCGCCACCGAATGCACCACCGTCTCCTTGCTATCCACGCCGATGTGCGCCTTGGCTCCGAAGTACCATTGGTTGCCTTTCCTGGTCTGATGCATCTCCGGATCGCGCTTGCCGCTGGAGTTCTTGGTCGACGAGGGCGCGCTGATAATGGTCGCGTCCACCATGGTGCCCGTCGTGATGCGGATGCCCTTCGACTCCAGATAGCGATTCACCGTGTCCAGCATCTGGCCGCATAACTCGTTGCGCTCAAGCAGGTGTCGGAAGCGAAGGATCGTGGTTTCATCCGGCGCCGCGGCCAGGCCCAGATCGACCCCGGCAAAACGGCGCAGCACGGGCGACTCGTAAAAGGCCTCTTCCATGCCGGGGTCGGAGAGGCTGAACCACTGCTGAAGAAAATATGTCCGCAGCATGATCCCCAGGCCCACAGGCTGACGACCGTTGCCCGCCCTGGGATAAGCGGGCTCGACCAACGCCTGTAACTCGGCCCACGGAACCACCTGGTTCATCTGGTCAAGAAACAGCTCCCGCTTGCTTTTGCGCCCATGCTTCTCAAAACTCGCCTGCGAGGCAAACGTCTGCTGAAAACGCGCCATCTGCTTCATGCCTATAGTTTATCCAAGAATCACGCGGCTTGCAGACTTGTGCAGAGGTTCCCTAGGCCACAGGAAAACTGTGCCAGCACAGAAATCGTCCTGTCGCTGCTCTAAAAAAGTCGCGCAATCTTCTTGAAGTGGACCGGTGAAGTTATCCGCCGGCGCTGAAGCTAAACCAGGGTTAGCCGGTGTTCGGTTGAGTTTTGTGCAAGGTTGTCGCGCACAGACCCAAGGTCGAGCATCGCAGTACCAGATTGCCCGGTTATGTCGGAGTGGTATCGCGTTGGGGTTCGTGCTCTCCTGCCTTAAATCACCTTAGCGACGAAACCCCTGCGTTGGGGTTGGCGTTTGCGATGAGAACAAGTGCGTCGCGAGGGGAGCACCCATTTTCTTCGCTGTGCGAGCTTTTCAGGCATACGAGGCCAGTGAACCTGGGTATCCGCGACCAAGCGAGGCGATACGATTCATCTCACAGTGACACAATGCCTTCCTGTGCTTAGAATGGCGCCTGGAGGTAGTCATGAAGAAGATCTGGGTATCGCTGGTTGCCGTGGTTATGTTTGTTATCGGAGTGCAGGTCGCTTTTGCCGGTGCGCCGTTGAAAGGGATTGATGTGAAGCTGGGGAAAAATCCTGGAGGAGGCTGTGCTGCTAAGACTTCCGATGCAAACGGAATCGTGGATTTTGGGGCGTGGCCGGCAGGGAATTACACCGTCACGATTACTCCTGCGGCTGGGCAGCCGAGCGTACACATCATAGTTTTTGTGGGCAAGAACAAGACGCTGGAACGCGATATTGCCGCCGATGCGACGGGGCGCGTGACGCCGCTGTTGTTCTCGCAGGGAACCGGTAAGCAGAACACGATCACCGTTACGGTTACTGCGCCGGACCCCAGCCCGAAGGGCGGAATGGTGGACGCGGCGAAGGTGAAATCGCATAGCAATACCAACAATAACTAGATTCACCTATTTTCGGTTTTGGAGTTGGGTTCGTGCTTTCCCAGGTCTCAGAAGCGAGACCTGGGGCACCCGTCGGCGAAGACCCGTCGCCGGGGATGCAGAAAGGCCAAGACGCGGGCTACCGGTTAGGCCTTCCAGCGGAAGAGAAACTTCAATTGGGGCCAATGCCCGAAGATCACGATCGCGTAGAGCAGGATGAGGACGGGTGCTACAGGCCAGTCCCTATGGTCGAGCAAAAGGTGATATGCCACTATGTTGGCAATGTCCGCACCCAGCAGCACCAGTGCCAGCACTACGGCGCGGTTGGCCAGCAGAAGCGCTCCAGCCGCAACCTCGACAGCTTTGATGAAATAGATATAACCGCTTGCCGCCAGAATCTGCATGAAGGGATGAAAGGCCGGGACGGGGATAAATATGTAGAATCAGTTGAGTCCAAACACGAGGAAGATCATGCCCAGAAACAGCCTTGCCCCTTGAACGACCTTGACCATGGTGAACTCCTCAGGGCATTTTAGCGTGTCTGCAAGTCATTTTCTTCAGCGGTTTTTTGCGGGGTGGGGGTTCTCCCTACTGCTGCCGCTGGGGTGCCTGCATCGAGTTGGCTTTGCCAGCCGACGAGGTTCTGGTCGCCGGTTATGAGACGCGCGCCGCGGGTGAAGGTGAAGTATGTCCAGACCCAGGCGGCGAAGACCGAGAGCCGGTTGCGGAAGCCGATCAGGAAAAAGATGTGTACCGCAAGCCAGGATGCCCAGGCGGGAAAGCCGCTCCAGTTGGCTTTGAATGGCCAGCGGATGCGGGCGACGGCATCCATGCGGCCGATGGTGGCCATATCGCCTTTGTCGAAGTAGCGGAATGCGGGGCGGGGCTTTTGGGCGAGATCGGCGGCGATGAGCTTGCCGACATGGTCGCCCATCTGCATGGCTGGCTGGGCGACCCCGGGGACGGGATGGCCGTCTTGCTCAAAATGAGCGAGATCGCCGAGGACGAAGACCTCCGGCAGTCCAGGAGGACTGAGCCGGTCATCGATAATGACTGCGCCGCGGGGGTTGAGTGGCGCGCCAAGGAGTTTGCCCAGAGGCGAGGCCTGCACCCCAGCGGCCCAGAGTGTGACTACTGACTCGATGCGTTTGCCGCCTGCTTCAACCCAGCCGGGACCGATGCCTGTGACGCGGACGCCGCTGGTGACTTCAACGCCGAGGCGGCCCAATGCGGCTTCGGCTTTGACGGAAAGCTCTTCTGGATAAGCCGTTAGCACATGCGGCGAGCCTTGGATGAGCAGGACACGGGCTTTTGACGGGTCGATGTGGCGAAAATCGCGACGCATGTAGAGATGGGCGATATCGCAGATGGCTCCGGCCAACTCGACGCCGGTAGGTCCGCCGCCGATGACGACAAAATTAAGCGGCGGATGCCAGCCATGCTCGACCATCTGACGCTCGGCCAGTTCAAAGGCCAACAAGACTCGGCGGCGAATCTCGGTTGCGTCCTCAATGCTCTTGAGTCCGGGGGCCAGCGGCGCCCATTCGTCCTTGCCTGAGTAAGAGTGTGTGGCTCCGGTGGCGAGAACCAGGTAATCGTAGGGCTGCTCGGCTCCGCTGGCCATGGAGACCTTGCGCGTGGAGGTATCGATGCCGACGACCTCATCCATCAGCGCAGCGATGTTGGAGAATTTGCGCAGGATAGAGCGGATGGGCTGGGCGATGTCAGCGGGAGAGAGAACGGCCAGCGCGACCTGGTAGAGGAGCGGCTGGAAGGTGTGGTGGTTGCGCCGGTCAAGGACGGTTACGTCTACCGGAAGCCTGCCGAGCGCCCTGGCCGCATGGATGCCGCCGAAGCCAGCGCCGACGATGACTACCTGTGGCCGCCGGGCTGGCGGTTGTTTCTGTGCTTCCGTGGTCTCGGCCAAAGTCTGCGCCCTCCTGACTCTCTTCTACCTGATGCGCGAGAGGCGGCAAAGGAAGCAGGCACTTCACGGATGCTGCTCGATTTGAAAATTCACCGTTGCGGTGTTGCCGGTGACAGCGATGCCGTTGGTGGTGGTGGGGATGCCGGGCAGATACGCCGGGGTGATAGTGACGGTGCCGTCGAGGGCCGAGGTCGCGGTCGAGTCTGTGGAGACGAGAAGCATGGGCTGGGCGCAGCGTCCGTGAGGCGGGCAGGGAGGGGCCCAGAGATAAACAGCCTGGTAGACGCTGACCGTGCCGCCGGCCATTGGGTTGCCGTCCATATCCATAACCCGCAGTGTGATCGGAGTGGCCGAGCCATCGACCGCGAAGCTCTGCGCGGTTCCGGTGACGGGCTGGAGGGTTGCGTACTCGGGGCGCGCGCCCATAGCGGTAAAAGTGACGCACTGGCTGCCGCCATTGAGGCAGGCCGTGGCTGTGGTGACCTGGCCCTCGGCCAATGGACCGACGGTGAGGGTCTGTGTGGCGACGCCGGTTTGGTTGGTGTTCTGCGAATAGGATGACTGAATGGAGATGTCGGCGCCGGGAGACCAGACAACGGATTGGCCGTTGACCGGAACGCCTCCGCTCAAAACCAGCGCCTGCACCGGCCAGTTGACGGTGGCTCCGGCTGCTACGGAGAGCATGTGCGTAAGAGCGGTGACGGACGGAGGTGTGCCGCCGGCGAACTGTGCCTGTAGGCTGGCTCCGTTGGCGAGCGAGACGGTGACGATGGACCATGTGCTGCCGGTCGCCGTGACGCTCATCGTAGCGCGGCCGTCGCCTGTCGCGGTGACCGGGCAACTCGATTGGCCGCAGCCGAGAACTGCGTTGCCGCTGGTGACGGTGTAGGTGACGGTGACGGCGCCTGCGGGCTTCATATTCGCGCCGAGCGCGATGACCGTAAACGGCTGTTGAACGCCGATGGGTACGGTGTTCATTGGCGCGGCAAGCAGCGTGAGCGCGTCGCCAGTTGCGGAGTCATAACTGACGCCGCCGGAGATGATTGCCGAGGCATAGTAACCGGGCGTATCGTCCACTTCCACATCCACCGAGCCGGAGACGCCAGAGGGCGCCGCGGGAACGACGGCGGTAATTTCATTGGTGGTAATGCTGGTGATCGTGGCTGGCTGCCCGCCGACGAGGACCGTATCCGTGGCATGAAAGCCCATGCCGCGAATCACGATGACACCGCCAGTAGCGGGAATGCGCTGCGGCTGAACGGTATCTGCGTAGAGGATCCAGCCGCGATAGGCGTAGTCGGGGCGGCCATCGCCGCGCAGGTCGGCTACGGCGAGGCGGACAACGTCGTTGCCGCCGCTGCTGACCACTAGCCGAACCTCACCATTGACGCCGCCGTTCAAGCCCCCGGCAGCAGCAGCAGGAGAAGAGCTGGTGGGGTCGGTGGCGCTCCAGACGCCTGTGATGGGGATAGCTTTGGCCGAAGAGGGCTTGCCGGTTTCATCCAACGCCTGGGTGACGATGGTGAAGGTCGTTCCGCCTCGGATCGGGAAGCTGAACCAGTCGGTCTGGCCCACTTTGCTCAGCCGGCCTGCCCACATGCCGCTCGCGGGCATCATGCGCGGAGCATTCTGGCTACCGATGGAGTTGTTGCTGCCCTGGGCGGAGTTGGTGACGCTGACGGTGAGCGTCTGCGCGCTGCCTGCGGACATCGACGGGACTGAGATTGATGGCAATGTGCCGGAGGGATTGGGTGAGCCGTCCACATACGGGCCGACCGATGAATCGAGCATATACATCGGATTCACGGCCTCGAAAGTTACCTGGTAGTTGGCGGTTTTTACGCCGGGCGGCAGCGGCATATCGCTCAGGTCGAAGAATCCCTGCATCGCGGCCAGATTTGATCCCCACATCGACAGCGGGTTGTTGTTGTTGTCATCGGTGAAGCCGGTGATGACGCTGCCGTGATTGCCGCTGAAGTACCCGCCGGAGACAAAGGTGACGGTGTATTGATAGAGCGGGTTGCCGTTGGAATCGAGTGGGCGGGCGACTACGTTGACGCCCTGCATCCCCATGCCCGATGCGAAGGTGATGGTGCCTTGAATGGAGACGGTGTTCGATGCTGTGATCTCTTTGCCGGGAAAGCTGGAAAGGTTCGCGGTGGTGATGGCATAGATGCGATTCAGCGCAGCGATGTCATCGACGCGCAGCACAGTGGGATCGGGGATGCAGACGCCGCCGGTCGAGCCGCAGAAGCCACTCTGTGGTTGCATCACCGGCCAGCCCATCGTGCCGCCCGCCTCGCCATTCTGCAGCGCGCCGGGATTGACCTGGGCAAAATCGAGGCCGAGGATGCGGCCAAAGGCCCGCTCCAGATCGAAACTCATCATCGCCAGCAGGTTGGAGCTGGTAGCGCAGCGGCCGTTGAGAAGGATGATCCCGTGGGCGATGGTCGTATCGGTGTTGATATTGTCCATCCAGACATAAACGCTGTTGTACTGGCAGGCGGAGGGCATGCTGGTCCCCGTGCCGTAGATCGCGTCAATCACCGAGCCGTCTTCGTCATAGATCACGCCGACCGGGTAGCCAGTAGCCTGGGGGGTTACGTCATAGGGATTGGTGATCTGACCATTCGACGCGGCGATGTTGGAGCCGTTGACATCTTCGTTGAGCGCACCCCTATCGGTGAGGGTTACGCCGGCTGTCGGCACCGCTGACCAGACCGCCGCCGCCGCATCCACCATTGCCGTCGCCTGCTGATTGCTGACGGAACTGCTCAATGCGCCTTGATCGACAAAATAGTGCAACTGCCCGCCGGCCCAGTGAATGGGCTGGCCCACGACGCCGGGATTGAAGAAGCTGGTTCCAGCGACATACTTTGGGCCGCCGGCCCAGGCGGTGAGCGGGGCCAGCAGGGAGAAGAGGAAGAGAGCGTTGGCGCGTTGATGGGCGAGGCGGAAACAGGATAGCGGAAACACGGTGTTGACTCCAGACTTGGGTTAGTCTAAGAAGCCTCCAAGAATTGTTCTGAGAGGCTTTTAAGACCGGCCGTGTTTCTCTCATCGGCGGGTGTGGGAAAGACTAGAAATCTCTAAGTAACAAGAGAACTTAATGAAATTTTTCCAATAGTTGATGGAATAGTTGGAAATAGCTAAGTTAGGTGAGGTTTGCGGGGTTGGGAGCCATCTGTTGATATGAGACCTCTAATTACTTTGTGGACCAGGGGCGGAGACAAGCGTTCTTTCGTTTCAGAAAATCAACCCTGCGAGGAAGTTGCTGGCGTTTCGGGGACGATACCCCTCTCATTGCGCCCGCTGCATCGTTTTGCACGGCGCTGCATCTGAAAGAAGCATTGATTGCGGCTGTTGCATTACGCGACACTCTCGCGGCGAGACTTGCGGGCAGAGCGCGGCAAAACGGGCCAACAAAAGGGGAAAACCATGTTGCAGATTCGGCGTTCAGAGGAACGGGGCCATGCCAACCACGGCTGGCTCGACACGTATCACACCTTCAGCTTCAACACTTACTACGATCCGAAGTTCATGGGCTTCCGCGCGTTGCGCGTGATCAATGAGGACACGGTCGGCGCGGGCGCCGGGTTTGGCACCCATCCCCATAACGATATGGAGATCGTGACCTATGTACTGGAGGGGGCGTTGGCGCACAAAGATTCGCTTGGCTCGGGTGGCGTAATCAAGCCAGGCGAATTGCAGCACATGTCGGCGGGTTCGGGGATACGGCACTCGGAGTTCAACGCGTCGGAGAAGGAATCCGCACACCTGCTGCAGATCTGGGTACAGCCGTCGAAGAATGGAATTCCACCGAGCTATGGGCAGAAGAGCTTTCCGATAGCCGAGGAGCTGGACAAGCTGCACCTGCTGGCTTCGCCCGAGGGCGGCGCGGGAAGCCTGAAGTGGGTGGCGGATGCCGAGCTTTACGGCGGGCGGTTGAAGCCGGGCAGCGCCGTGGAGCACAACTTCACAACGCGCAAATACGGCTGGGTACAGGTGGCGCGTGGGGTGGCGACGGTCAATGGCGCCGCGCTCAATCAGGGTGATGGTCTGGCGCTGACAGACGAAGCGACGGCAAAGATCACAGCGGGGCCGGGGGGAGCTGAGCTTCTGCTCTTCGAGCTGGCGTAACGTCAATCTGGGCCGGGGCCTTAAGATAAAAACTTGAACGCTCCCGGCCCAATCTCGCGACCTAATCTGCCGCAGAGGCATGCTTTGCTGAATGCGCTCTTAGTGGCTGCCCTGTTGTTCTTTGCCACGGGCGCGGCGCTGGGCCTGGGGCATACTCTCCCGGAGTTAGCAGTCATGCTGCGCTGGGCGGGGTTCGGCCTTTTCATTCCTTCGGCACTGCGAAGGCGGTCGCTTCTGCTGTGGACTTTCTTCGCGATGCTGGCCGGCGCGGAACTGGGCATGGATGCGCCGCATGTGGCCGCGCAGAGCCACTTCATCGGCGAGATCTTCCTTCGCCTGATTCGTATGATTGTTGCGCCATTGATCTTTGGCGGCATTGTGACCGGCATTGCCGGGCACAGCGAGTTGAAGAGCGTGGGCCGCATTGCGGTCAAATCGATTGTCTTCTTTGAAGTGGTCACGACCATCGGGCTGATCCTGGGCGCGCTGGCCATCAACATTTCGCAGGCCGGCGTGGGCGTGGTGCTTCCGGCGCTTGCCGAGACGACTGCACCGAGTGGGCATCCGGCCGGATGGCAGCAGATGCTGCTGAATATCTTTCCTGAAAACATTGCCCAGGCCGTCGCGCAGAATCAGATATTGCAAGTGGCCGTCTTCGCGCTGCTTTTTGGCGCGGCGCTGGCCACGCTTCCCGAGCCGAAGCGCGCGCCGCTGGTCTCTGTGCTGCAATCGCTGACAGAGACAATGTTCCGGCTGACGCGCTTCATCATGTTTGTTGCGCCAGTGGCGGCGGGCGCGGCGCTGGCGTACACGGTGGGCAGCATGGGGCTGAGCACGCTGGTTCCTCTGCTCAAGCTCGTGGCCACCGGCTATGCGGCGCTGGCCGTCTTTGTGCTGATGGTGCTGTTGCCGATTCTGCTCGTGGCGCGGATTCCGCTGCGGCGTTTTGTTGTTGCGGTTGCGGAGCCGACCGCGCTGGGCTTTGCGACTACATCTTCAGAGGCCGCGCTGCCGCTGGCGATGGAGCGCATGGAGGAGTTCGGCGTGCCGCGCTGGATGGTCTCGTTTGTGATTCCCACCGGGTACAGCTTCAACCTGACCGGTTCGACGATTTATCTGTCGGTGGCTGCGATTTTCGCCGCGCAGGCTGCGGGGCTGCGTTTCACTCTGGGCCAGCAGATTGTGCTGCTGACGACGCTGGCGCTCACCAGCAAAGGTATCGCCGGCGTGCCGCGCGCGACGCTGGTGGTGCTGATGGCGGTAGCGGGGTCGTTCCAGATTCCAGCGGCGGCGGTGCTGATGCTGCTGGGCGTGGACACGATCATGGACATGGGCCGCACAGGGCTGAATGTCGTCGGCAACTGCATGGCCGCCGCGGTGGTGGCGCGGTGGGAGGGGGAGCTGAAATCTCCGTCATCTCCGACTTAACCGGCACCGATGTTGGCTCTGCCCACCTCAGAAAATCGTAAAATCAGTTTGAAATCATTCGTAATAAGGATCAGAAAGTGCCGTTAGCAAATCTGGATGAAAGAGAGCGCGGAGTTATTCGAGAATGCCTTCAGGCGTCAGCGGAAGGTCCATTCTTCCCGGATTCGGAATTTGAAACATTATTTGGACTCACAAGAGAGGACGTCAGACGTGTCCTGTTCTGTTGGCCAGAACTCGATGAGACTGACGAAATCGTAGTAATAGCGATCAATAATTCCATCAATAACTTGCTTGGCTACCCTGCCGGGAACACGCAGGAAGAATGGCAGAGTTTTATCTCTGTGAGCGAGACAGAACTTGCGGAAATCTTTAATAAATGGAGAGAAAAAGCCGCCGGCATCTCCCATAGCAGTCGAGACTACTTTGGCGGCTTGATGTGACACGCCCGCTAAGATAGTTCCAGAGAAGAAAACATGCCGCTGCTTGATCCCATTCCGTCCCCTGTCGAACACGCCGACTTTGCCACCTTAGAGTGGGAGGGGCTGCTGGCGCTGGTTGCTGGGTTCTCTGCTTCACCGGTGGGCAGGCAGGCGATTCTCGCATTGAAGCCCTCAACCGACGAAGAGTGGATTCGGCGGCAGCATCAGTTGACCAACGAAGTCCGGCTGGTGCTGGGCGAATCGGTTTCGATTCCGCTGGGCGGGCTCTTTGACCCGACGCAGCACGCGGCCAAGGCGCAGATTCCGGGCGCGGCCCTTGAAGCAGCCGAGTTGCAAGCCGTGGCGCGGCTGGTCAACGATGTTGCGGCCTGGCAATCGCTGCTGCGCGAGCCGCCGGCGCGGCTGGTGGGCAAGATGCCGGGGCTGTCTGAACTTTCATCGGCGCTGACGACGAGCTTGCGGCCGCTGGCAGAGTCCATTGAGAGAAAGATTCAGCCGGATGGTTCGCTGGCCGATGACGCGTCGCCTGAGCTGGGCCGTATCCGCCGCGAGCAGGAGCGACAGCAGCGGCAGATTGAAGAAAGTCTGCGCGCTGCCTTGCGCAAGCTGTCGAGCGATGGATCGACACAGGAAGATTTGATTACGATTCGCGGCGACCGCTTTGTGATTCCGGTGCGCTCGGAGCTGAAGCGCAAAGTGAGCGGCGTAGTGCACGGGGCTAGCTCCTCGGGGCAGACGGTTTATGTGGAGCCGCTGGAGACGATTGAGCAGAACAACGAGCTGGTGCGATTGCTCGAAGAAGAGCAGGCGGAGATTCACCGGATTTTTATTGCGTTGACGGCGCAGGTAGGCGGCTATGCGACTGCGCTGGTTGCAGGCGCGCGGGTACTGGCGCTGGTGGATACCTTGCAGGCCCGGGCGCGGTTTGGCCGCGAGTACGACTGCGTTGCTCCGGAGATCACACCGGATTTGCTGCACCTGGAAGCGGCGCGGCATCCGCTGCTGGAGAAACGGCTGCGCGCGACAGGTGGGCGCATCGTTCCCCTGACTTTGGAACTTACTTCCTCCAATCGCCAGCTCATTATCAGCGGACCGAATACCGGCGGTAAGACGGTTACGCTAAAGACCACGGCCCTGTTGGCAATGATGGCTCAGGCCGGTTTGCCGGTGCCTGCCAAGGAAGCGAGCTTCCCGGTCTTCACGGCGTTTCTGGCGGACATTGGCGATGCGCAGTCGATTGAAGCCGCGCTCTCGACCTTCTCCGCGCACATTACGAATCTTGACCGGTTGTCGCGACTGGCGGGCAACAGCGCGCTGGTTCTTATTGGATGAGCTTGGCTCGGCGACTGACCCGGAGGAAGGCTCGGCGCTGGCCGTGGCCATTGCCGGCCACTTTCTCGCCTGCGGCGCGTGGTCGCTGATCTCCACGCATCACACTTCGCTGAAGGTCTATGCGGCAAATACACCTGGAGTGCGGAATGCAGCGGCGGGCGTGGACGAGCTGACGCTTGCGCCGAACTATCAGTTGCGGCTGGGCGTGCCGGGGGCCTCGGCGGGCATTCAAACAGCAGAGCGTTTGGGACTGAACGCAACCATTGTTGCCGCCGCGCGCCAGCGCCTCGGATCGCAGCAGGTGGATATTGCCCGCTTCCTCGACCGGATGCACAACGAGCTGACCCAGTTGGAGGCGGAGCGCAAGGCGACCCGTTTTGAGCAATACGCGTTAAATGAACAGAGAGCAAAGCTCGCACGCGAGGGCGATATCGAGCTGCGCAACCGAACGCGGGAGCTTGAAACCAAGCTGGCCTCGCTGCTGAAGGATTTCGAGTTTCAGATGCGCGAGACGGTGCGGGCGATTGAGGACCGCGCCGGGCAACAAAAACTCAGCAAAGATGCCGAGCGGCGCATCATCCGCCTGCGCCGCGAGTTTCAGGAGAGCTTCAATCAGACGGTCGTCGCTCATCGCAGCGGCGCGGACCAGGGCGATGCCAACGCACAGCCGCATCTGCTGAAGCACATCGCCGCCGGCGACCAGGTGCGATTGAAGTCGATGAACAAGATCGCCATTGTGCAGCGCGAGGTGGAGAAGGACGTCTTTGAAGTGACGCTGGGTCCGATCAAGATGCGCGTCAAGCGCGACGACCTCTCCGAGGTTTCACCTTTTGGTCGGGATTCTGCCGCAGGTGAGAAGCCTGACCCGCTAGCCGCCGCGCGCAAGCAAAAAGGGGTTCACGTCACCGTCACCAGCGCCAACACCGACGACATGCACATGGAGATCAATCTGATTGGCCGCACGGTGGATGAGGCGACCGATGAGCTGGAGAAATATCTGGACCGCGCGTTTCTGGCCGGCCTGCCGCGCATCCGCGTCATCCACGGCCACGGCGCAGGCATTCTCCGCCGAGGCGTCCGCGAGTTCCTGAAAGGCCACCCGCACGTGGCCACGCTGGCCGAGGCTCCGCAGAATGAAGGCGGGCAAGGGGCTACGCTGGTGGAGCTGCGGCAGTAATTGAAACGCCTAGTAACAATATTTTGCCCAGTCAGGGAGATATTTTGACCTTAAACTACAGGTAGGTAGAAGATGCGTGACGATTTTTCGGATGAGGTGAAACGAAATGTTGGCGCGAGGGTGGGTAATGTTTGCTCATGTCCCGAATGTCGCGCACATACAAGCGGACCGCAAGATGATCCTGCAAAAGCACTCAATGTTGGTGTCGCTGCGCATATTACGAGTGCGGCCCCCGGTGGCCCGCGTTACAACGCCGCACTGACAACAGAAGAGCGCCGAAGTCCCGAAAACGCAATCTGGCTTTGCCAGAATCACGCAAAACTCGTGGATAACGATGTTGCACGGTTTTCCGAAAGCTTACTCCAACAATGGAAGAAGGACGCTGAAGCAGAAGCACTGTCGAAGATTGGAAGGACGATGCATGTGCCGTCCGAAAATCAAGTTACGCCAGTCGTTCTGTTTCGTCCTCCTCGAATAGTGCCAATTGAATACGGCCCAATTCCTGAAAATCACACATTTCCTTTCCATACAGGTCAGACCGGCTTTCATCTCGTGAACGACGGAGAGGTGGCCTACCAGGTCATGATTCAACCTTTTGAGATCGAAACGGACGTATGGGCCATGAGCAGAGAATGCGTGCGTATTGAACCACATGGTAAAGAGTTTTCTTTCGTTTGGTTGGATGGCTATGGTCCATCCCCAATCGATTTTCGGAAATGGGATCTGCTCGGTGCGATGAGGAAAGCCGCCAATAGGAGAGACGGAGAGTCTAGTTTCTTCCGTTCCAATTATTCGGTTAACGTTAGCGTTGACTACCGGGACGCTGACAATCATTGGTACCGAACGAAAGTACCACTAAGTTATATTCCGAGTCAGGGTAGACTTGAATTCGGATCGCCAATTTTCGAGTACAAATGATTCTTACTGTTGTTCGTGATTACTCAGCCCTGTGAAACGATTCGGGGCATCATGCATGAATCGTTGACAAGGATTACCAGCTTGACTACTTGTCCATGAAGAGGAGCGACAATGTTGCAAGAATTGCAGAGCAAGGCCTTCGCGAGTGAGGCCGAAGAAGCCGCCTGGTGGGAGTCACACGAGGATGAGCTTGCCGATGAGTTTGAGAAAGCCACAGCCGAGGGACGGGCAGGCTACGGCACGGTCGTGATTACTGGAGATTCGACCCTCGCCAAGATTGATCTCGACCCGGAAGATATTGCCAAGGCCCGCGTGCAGGCAGCCGAGCGCGGCTTGCGCTACCAGACCTATCTTAAGATGATTATTCACGAGGCTCTGCGCGATGCGGAGTCGAACCGCAAAACTGCGGCTCCATAGACAATCTCGTGCACAATGCAATCGGGGCTGTTGCAAGGCGGGTGAATTGAATTAGAGGATGACCACCGGGGAAGCGGGTTCCTCTGTCCGTCCTGTTTGCCCAGGAACAGACAGTTTCCGGCTACTCGGCTGCGGCTGCAGGGCTGGCGGGCGGCTCGCTGGCGGCGGCGGCGACTTTGGCAGCCTGGGAGGGAAGGTTCTCGGTCGACTGCGAACTCTTGACCGAGGCGGCCGATTCAGTTTTGCCGGCGTAGTCGTTGACATACCACCCGGCGCCCTTGAATTGCAGCGCGGGCACGGTCAGAGGACGCTCCAGCGCTCCGTGGCACTGTGGGCATTCCTTCTCTGATTCATCGCCAAAGCCTTGAATTTTTTCAAAGCGATGGCCGCATTGGGTACAAAGATAGGCATACAAAGGCAAGGCGATTCACCCCTCAGGGAAGTTGAAGCATACCAACCAATTGTACCGGTTGGCGGCAAAATTCACTGCATTTTCTTGCTACAGTTGCCCCTCGGAGGTTTCCGGATTGTGTAAAACGAGTACTTTATAGCGATCTGGAGATCGAAAATCGCCTCCAGATCGCAAAATTCTGACTGAAATCACGAAAATTCTCACCGCGGGAGAAAATTGCACTATTTTTGTTGCATACTCTCTGGCTGCGGTTTTAGTGGGCGGCAATCGGCACTGAGGCGCTGACATTTTCCCATGCCAGCGTCAGGGTTCCCTTGCTGCCGCCGAGGTCGGCTAGCGTGTATTTCAGGTTCTCGACCAGCGCGGACGGCTTGGACATTGTGAATTTGACGCGGCCCAGGTCCTGATCGGCTTTGTAGGCAAGTCCCCATTCGCCGGTCGCCTTGCTGATGACCAACTGCCAGTCGGCTGGGTCTGAGAGGTCGACAAAGAGCGTGTAATCGCCTTTGGGAACCGGCAGGCCACCAATCTCGATGTCCGCATCGGTGTGCAGGGCGGTGGCGGCATTGGCTCCGGCGCGCCAGATCGGGTATTGGGGGTCCTGGCCGATGCGCCCGTCGTGGCCAAAGAGATGGCCGGCGCGGCCTTTCACTCCCGGTGAGCTGTAAGTGATGGTAATGGCCTTGCCGCCGATGGTAGCTGACTCGGTGACTTTTGGGCTAGCCGGCGTCTTCGGGCTTGCAGGGGCATCTTGCTGGGCGACGAGGGTGGCGGATGCGACGAGCAGGGATGCTGCGCAGATCATGAAGCGGTTCATGGCGATGATTCTCCTCGGGGGCTGGGGCATATATATGCCGCGATCAACCCCGCGAGACGATTGTCGCACCGTAAGCCGGTGGCGGGAAAGACTGCTATCTCGCGCGAAGAGGGTTTGCCGATACCATAGATATAGAGCGCGGTGGCGTGCTTAGTCGATGAGCCTTTTTCCTCTATTTTTGAAACTCGAAGGACACCCCTGCCTCGTCGTTGGCGCGGGCACCGTTGCCGCGCCCAAGATCGAGAGCCTGCTTCATGCCGGCGGGCGGGTGACGGTGGTTGCGCCGGAGGCGCTGCCCGGGATTGCTGCGCGGGCTGGGGAAAAGAAGATCCGGTGGATTCAGCGCGAGTTTGTGCCGAGCGATCTGGAAGACGCGCTGCTGGTGGTGACGGCGACCAATGAGAAGGCCGTGAACCACGCGGTGGCTGAGGCGGCACGGGCGGCAGGGATTCTGTGCAACTCTGTCGACGACCCACCCGGGTGCGATTTTTATTACGGCTCGGTAGTCGAGCGCGGCGACTTGCAGGTGGCAATTTCTACGGCGGGCAAAAGCCCGGCGCTTGCCCAGCGGCTGCGCGAGGAACTGAGCGCATTGATTGCCGATGACGCGGGCGCGTGGCTCGATCAGCTCGGCGAGCGGCGGTTGCGAGTTCTGGCTGCCGTGCCGCCGGGTGAGGAGCGCAAGCAGGCGCTGCATCTGCTGGCGCGGCGTGAGGCTTGCAATCCAGACGACTGCCCGGTGGAAGCGGTCCTGAACAAAGCGCTGGAGGATAAGGCTGAGGCTGGAAGAGCGCGTGAGGGGAAGGCGTATCTGGTGGGCGCGGGACCGGGGTTTTCTGATCTGCTCACCGTGCGCGCACACCGTCTGATTGAATCGGCCACGTGTGTTCTGCATGACGATCTGGTCTCCGCCGAGGTTCTGGCGCTGACCCGTGCCGATGCGCTGGTGGTGAATGTGGGTAAGCGCTGTGGACAGAAACTTATGACACAGCAGCGGATTCATGAGTTGATGATCGCTTACGCGAGGGAAGGCCGCAGTGTGGTGCGGTTAAAGAGCGGCGATCCGCTGCTTTTTGGGCGGGCTGCGGAAGAGATGGCCGCTCTCAATGAAGCTGGGGTCGCGTACGAGATTGTTCCCGGCGTCTCTGCGGCTTTTGCCGCCGCCGCCGCGGTACCGGTTTCACTGACAGACCGGGACCGTAGCGCCCGCGTGGTGTTGACGACGCGGCATCGTGCCGGAAATCTGAGTGTGGCGGAAGAATCCTTAGAGGGAGAAGCGGCGACGATAGCATCCAGTTCGGCATTTCGCCCCGGGCTGGATGCGGATTCTACACTGGCCATTTACATGCCGGGACGGGATTATGGGGCTCTGAAACAGGATTTACTGAGAGAAGGCTGGCCGCCAGAGGCACGCTGCCTGCTGGTCTCGTCGGCAGGCGCTGCGGCCCAGCAGATTGCCGATACAACGGTAGAGGCATTGGACCGGCTCACTCCGCTGCCGGCTCCGGTGACGATTCTGGTCATTCCCTGCGAAAAGGACAAGGCTAAAATTTCGAAGTAATAACAATCATCGCGCGACGGCTGCGTGTACATTGGCCGCTTGATCCAGGCAAGCTGATCGCCATATGCGCTATACTTCGCAGGCAGCAAGAGGAGAAGAATCATGATGAAATTGTTTGGAATGGGACAGAGAATTGCGGTTGCTGCGCTGGCAATGGCTGCATTTGCAGCACCGGCGGCGGTGACGGCACAACAGAGCGATACGGTTCTGAAAGCGGCGGATACCACCAAGATACTCCCGGCATCGGTGTTTTTCCGTGGTCAGTCCGCGACAACGCAGGTGCGCAACTCGGGCGGCGTCAAGTTTGCCGATGGCTTTTATGTATTGGCGACGCTGGTGGACACGAGCGGGTACTCGACCGAATTACAGTCTACTTATCAGGC
The DNA here is from genome assembly GCA_963713645.1 of uncultured Acidobacteriaceae bacterium. Classification (GTDB taxonomy): domain Bacteria; phylum Acidobacteriota; class Terriglobia; order Terriglobales; family Acidobacteriaceae; genus Telmatobacter. The sequence continues at coordinate 298,470 of CAVQMQ010000041.1, forward strand.
TTATTTCATCACCGAGGTTCCCATCAAAATTGGCGGCCAGAGCCTTCCGGCGGGCGTCTATGGCGCAGGGTTTGTGGCGGACAATAAGTTTGTGGTGCAAGACGTAGGAGCGCACACGGTGCTGACAGCGAGTTCAGCCACCGACAAGGGACTCAAGCGGCCGACGCCGTTGCAGGTGACTGCAGACCCGGCTGGCGGATTCCGTCTCTACGCCCAACGGAGCTATGTGAGCTTCAGCCGGTAGGTTTTTGTTCTGAAATAGATCAAGCGCCCCATTCTCTCGCCGGTCGCGGCGATTGGGTGGGGCGCTTTGGTTCTTATATCAGCGTGGAAGCATATTATGCTTTCACGCGAACACCAGAAAGCGCTGGCCGCGCTGCAGGCGCCTCGGAATTGAAGAAGTGGACCCCAGCGCCCGCGAGAGCGGCGTTGTCGAGCAGCGTAGAGATGCGTAGCGGGATATTTGCGTCTTGAAGTTCGGCCTGCGCGGCAGGTAGAAACAACTGCGCTGAGCGGGAGATGCCGCCGCCGATAACGATTACATTTGGACGAAAGGCGGTGAGAATCTGGCGCAGGGTACGGCCAAGGTGCTGGCCGAAGTGCGCGAAGACCTCTTCGGCCGCGGGATTGTCGTTCGCGGCAGCGGCCATCTGCGCCACCTCGCAGTGGATTCCGGTGCGGCGCTGGTAGTTGGCCTGGAGGGCGCGGGTAGAGATGGCGTCTTCAAGGATTCCACATTCGTAGGGCAGGTCCCAGATCTCGCCGCCTGGAGGTACGCCTGGTCCCTCGGTGACGACTTTGCCGCCGACGGCGAAGGCTGAGCCGACGCCGGTGCCGAGGGTGATGCCGACGGCGCGATCAAAGCCGTTCGCCGCGCCGGCGCCGATTTCTCCGAGCAGGAAGGCGTCGGCATCGTTGAGGAAGCGGACCTGTGAATCCTGCCAGCCGAAACGTTGCGCCAGCGCATGACGCAGATCAAAACCGAAGAGGTAGGGCAGCTTGTGGGTCATCCGGCTGATGCCGGCTGCGTAATCAAACGGCCCTGGAAAGGCCAGCGAAGCGCCGACTATGCCCTGTCGTCCCTGCGAAGCCTCGGTTCCGAGAGTAAAAAGAAGGTCGGCAAAGGCGTCGCTGGATTGCTCGGCATGGTGGCTTTTGGTTACGGTCGTACCCAGTTGGTAGTCGCACTGGCGGCATGTCGCTGCTGAAATATGGCTTCCGCCGACATCGTAAACAAGAACGAATGAATCTGCTTCCGCGCCCATGCGCACCTCTTGGATGATAGCGTTCTCATTTATATCATGCGAGGCGAATCCCATGATTTTCGTCCGCAAGCAAGAATTGTGTTGACAAGCGAAAATTTGAGAAGGTAGCGTTAACATCGCTGCCGGTTGCAAGTAGACAATGCGGTCAAACCCGTTGCCGGGCCACCCTGCACGATCACGATCTCTTGCCGAAGGCAAGCAAGTTGCTTGTCTCGTCGGGTGTTGGACGGCCATGCTCTCCAACACCTTTTTTCTCTGCACGATTGAGGGCTGGTTCAGAGCCTGTTTTTCAGTAAACATTTACATTGTTCCATCCTGGGACAGCCTTCTTCAGAGGAAAATAATCCCCTCTTGACGAGCACGCATCCCGGTAAGCATACTCACCTCTTGTACCGAGGCGGACGTTTTTCTCCCTCCGTCTGCCTGGATGGGCTTTATGGATATTATTTTGATTCGTCTTCTGTTTGTGGCCGTGTTGGCCGGTGTCTGTTATTTCCTTCGTCCTTTCGGATTGGATGGATGGTTAGGCGCAGCCGTTGGAGCGGCTGCATCGGGCGCGGTGATTATTTTTGAACTGCGCGTGCGGGCGCTCAGCCTGAGGAGGCTGATTGGCGCTGTGGCCGGAAGTGTACTGGGCATCTTTGGCGCGGCGCTCTTCTGCATGGTGCTGCGTTCCGCGCTCGCTCCCGGACCCAACTCCGCCGTGCTGCAGATTTTTGTGCTGCTGCTAATGACCTACGTGGGACTGCTGGTGGGCGCAAACAAAGGCGACCTGCTGAACCCCTCGGCGCTGGGTACAGTCTTCTCGACCGAAAAACCGACGCGGCGAAGCGCTAAGGTGCTGGACACCAGCGTCATCATCGACGGGCGCATTGCCGACATTGCCGAAGCCGGTTTTATTGACGGCATGATGGTGGTGCCGGAGTTTGTGCTGCGCGAGCTGCAGGTGGTAGCCGACTCGACCGATGGCTCTAAGCGGCAGCGTGGCCGCCGCGGCCTGGATATGCTGCAACGGATGCAGTCCAACACCAACATCCGCGTGCAGATTGTGCCGGACGATTTCCCGACCATTCGCGAAGTGGATTTGAAGCTGCTGGAACTGGCCAAGAAGTGGGAGGCCAAGGTCGTCACCAACGACTTCAACCTGAACAAGGTTGCCCACTTGCACCACGTCGAAGTGCTGAACATTAACGATCTGGCCAATGCCCTCAAGCCGGTTGTTCTGCCTGGGGAACACATGAACGTCGTGATCCTGAAAGAAGGTAAGGAGTTCAACCAGGGTGTTGGCTACCTGGACGACGGGACCATGGTTGTCGTCGATCATGCGCGCAAGATGATTGGCCGGGCGGTCGATATCTCCGTGACCAGCGTGCTGCAAACCGCCAGCGGCAAGATGATCTTCGGCAAGATGGACGAGAACGGCAAGCAAGCCGAGCTGACTGCGCAGATGGCTCACTAGCACCACCTTGCGGTGGGCCAATTGGAGCTTGCGCGCCATTAGGCCATTGCGCGGGACTGGCTACTTTCAGATAGTTCAAGTCAGCTATCGAGGGGCAGTGCGGATGGATGGAGTGCGATAGCCTTCCCGGGCAAGATGCTCGCCCATCTGCGCATACATTTGCTCATCCTGCGGTTGCCAGGTGGCCAGGCCGTCCACATAGCGGTTGTACATGCAGAACGCGGCGGCAATGAGCACTGTATCGTGGATTTCCATGTCCGTTGCACCCAGTTCGCGCGCGGCGTCGACTGCGGAGCGGGTTACGTTCTTTCCGCCGCGCTGCACCTGGCCGGCGATAATCAGCAACCGCTTGAGCTTCTCTGAAATGGGCGCTTGCAGAAAATCGGTGTGAACCTGTTTCACCGCCTCATTGCCACCAAGATGAGACGCGGCGGCCGCGCCGTGGCAGGTTTGGCAGAAGTAGCAGTCATTCAGCGATGAAACATACGTCGCGATCAATTCGCGCTCGCCCGGCGATAGGCTGTTCGGCTCATACAGCAGAATATGGGCCAGCTCACGCAGGGGTTTGGATGTCTCCGGACGAAAGGCAAATGCGGAACTGATCCCCGGCAATTCTTCAGGCAATGAAATATGCGGCATTGTGCTTCTCCTTATGTTGCGCTGTTCTTTGCTATGCGGGGCTTTGCTGGGGCAAATATTCCTTGCTCACGGTTACATAGCCTTCCTGGGCGGTTCTTGCGGCCACGCTGGCGGTAGAGTTCCTCGTCGCGCGGTTGCCATGTATCCAGTCCGTCCACGTAGCGGTTGTACATGCAGAATGCAGCGGCGATCAGAACGGTGTCATGAATTTCCATATCTGTCGCTCCCTGTTTCCGGGCCTCCTCAACATCGGCTGCAGTAACGTATTTGCCGCCCTTTTGAACTTTGCCCGCAATCGCCAGCAGCGCCTTGAGCTTGCCGGAAATATCCGCGTTGCCGAAGTCGGTCTTCACGCAGCGAACCAGCTCCTCATTGCCTTCCAGGTGCGCCGCGGCAATGGCTCCGTGGATGGTCTGGCAGAAGTAGCAATCATTTTGCGAGGAGACATAGGTCGCAATCAGTTCGCGCTCACCGGGAGTGAGCGAGTTCGGCGCGTGGAGCAGAGTTTCGGCCAGTTCATTCAGCGGCTTTGCGGTCTCGGGGCGAAAGGCCATTGCTGCGCGAATGCCTTGCAGTCCGTCAGGAAGATTTATATGAGGCATCAGGTTAGCTCCCTTCGTTGAGGACTGGCGTCGCGCTCTGGCGTGCAGTCAGGAATTGGTGGATGGGCAAGCCGCAGAGAACAATGCCAACGCCGATCAGCGCTGGCAACGGATCGTGCATCAGGATCAGCAGCCCAATGACCAGAGAAAAAGCGATGTAAAGGATCGGCGCAGCGGGGAACCACCATGCCCGGACCGGTTCCTTTACGCGAAACAAGACGGACGAAGCAAGCGCCAGAAACAGCACTACCGAGAAGATGATGTAGGCCAGGATGCGGTCAAAGGCTCCAATAAAGAGCGCGCCAAGCGACAAGCCTGTCTGTAGCAGGATGGCATTGGCTGGCGTTCCGAATCGTGCATGCATCTTTGCGAATGACGGAAAGAATGCGCCTGTTCGCGCCATGGCACAGGTCACGCGTGGAGAGGCAATTGTCAATGCGGCCATGCCGCCAAAGACGCAAACAAGTACGCAAAGGGAAAGTGTCTTTGCGCCTGCCGATCCGAAGAGAGCTTCGCCGAATTGTGCGACAAAAGCAGTGTTCGAAGTAAGGCGTTCAATCGGCAGGACGGCAAGAAAGGCCGCGCTGATGAGCAGATAAATGACTGTAACCAGACTTACTCCGCCAAGAAATGCAAGCGGCAATGTGCGGCGGGGATTGCGGACTTCGCCTGCGATCTTGCCGGCCTCCCACCATCCGCCAAGACTGAAGAAGGCGCTGACCATTGCGCCGGCAAGGGCGGGAATAAGAGCCTCGGAGCCAGGACGCCGTTCTGTGAGAGGCATGAGATTGGCGAGATGGGCATGGCCGGAAATAATCGCCCAGCCAACCAGCGCAAACAAAATCACCAGCTTGAAGATGTTGATGAATGTCATCAGCGTGCCGCTCAATCCGGTCCCCACGAAGTTAATGACGCCGAGGACGCAGAGGATGGTTGCCGGGAGCAAAGCAACCGCGCGCTGATCGAGGGGAATGACCTGCGCTACATAGGCCGTAGCGCCAACCGCCAATGCCGCGGCTACTCCGGGGTACATGACGATGGAACTCATCCAGCCGTAGAGAAAGGCAATACGATCTCCGTAACCGGCGCGCAGGTAGACATACTCTCCACCTGACTCAGGGAAACGGATCGCAAGCTCGGCGTAGCACAATGCGCCACACAAAGCCATTAACGCCATTGCCATCCACACCAAGGCAAGCAACAGCGGAGAGCCGAGAGATTTGGCCATGGCTGCGGGTGTGAGAAAAATTCCCAGAGCGATGGACTCGCCTACAACGATTGCTGTCGCTGTGGCGAGGCCAAATTGCCTGCGTTGGGGAGAAGCAGGGGAAGACATATGCGGCACTCTATACCAATAGAGCACGTTGCGGGCAAGATTACAGCCAAATATAGGTGGAGAAAAAACTCGATCAGAAGGTGGAGAGCGCTGTGAATCCGACTATGGACGATCTCGGAGCTGATTCAGCGTGCTCTTCGCATGTGGCCATTCTGCCGCAATGATCGAGTACCGCGCGGAGTCGCGTGGTGTGATGTCGGCTGCGAGGCGATGGGCGCGAAGGACTCCCTCGAACTTGCCGCCGATGCGCTCGATAGCGGCGCGTGAACGCAGGTTGCGAACGTCCGTGTGTAGGCAAACGCGGAGAGCCTGCCAGGTTTCAAAGGCGTGCGTGAGCATCAGCAGTTTTGCTTCCGAATTGGCGGCGGTGCGGATGGCCGAGGGAGTCAGCCAAGTGTAGCCGATCTCGCAGGCGTCGGGATGGACGCGCCCGTGCCGCGCATGATCCTGCGGCCAGGCCCATCTCTCGATATTCCAGAACCGAGTTGAGCCGATGACGGCGTTGTCTCCCACGCGAACAATCGCGAAGGGCACGGCAGTGCCCGCCTCTCGCCAGGCAAGAGCGGCTTCAATGTACTTTGCTGCCTCGTCGATGCTTCTCGGAACGACTGTCCATTGATAGAGGGATGGGTCAGATGCGGTTGTCGCAACCAGACGCTCCGCGTGGCTGTGGCTAAGCGGTTCAAGACGAATGTGCTTGCCGGTGAGGGTTAAATCTTCCATATCGACGGTTCACCTGCATCAGTGTGCGCAAACCGCAGATTAGTACTTCTGCACCTTGGGATCAATCTCGTCGCTCCATGCCAGAATGCCGCCGGCAAGGTTGACGACACGCGGGTAGCCGGACTGTTTCAAAAACTCCGCGATCCGCTGCGAGCGGACGCCTGAGCGGCAATGCACGATGACCTCGCGCTCGCGGTCGATCTCTGCGAGGCGCTGCGGGACTTCGTTCTGAGGGATCAGCTTTCCGCCGATCTGCGCGATCTGATACTCGTAGGGTTCGCGCACGTCGATGATGTACACATCTTCACCGGCATCGATACGTGCTTTGAGTTCTTTCACGGTGAGTTGGGGGATTCCGTTCTTCACTGTTTTCTCCTCGGGGGATTCGGGGGCGAAGCCGCAGAACTGCTGGTAGTCGATGAGCTGGGTCACCGTGGGATTCTTACCGCAGACAGGGCACTCGGGATTCTTGCGCAGCTTCAACTCGCGGAAGCGCATATCGAGAGCATTGACCAGCAGCAGACGGCCGACGAGCGGATCGCCCTTGCCGAGAATCAGCTTGATGGCTTCGGTAGCCTGGATGGTGCCGAGGAGTCCGGGTAAGATGCCCAAGACTCCGCCCTCTGCACAACTGGGAACCAGGCCTGGTGGTGGCGGCTCAGGATAAAGGCAGCGGTAGCAGGGGCCCTCTTCTGTGGCGAAGACGCTGGCCTGGCCCTCAAATCTAAAAATGGAGCCGTAGACATTCGGTTTGCCCAGCAGCACACAGGCATCGTTGACCAGGTAGCGGGTAGGGAAGTTGTCGGTGCCGTCGGCGACGATGTCATAGTCCTTGATGATCTCAAGGGCGTTGGCACTGGTCAGCATCGTTTCGTGCTTTATGATGTTGATGGCCGGGTTGAGGGCCTTGAGCTTTTCTTCGGCAGAGTCGAGTTTTTTGCGCCCAATGTCTTTGGTTGAGTGGATAATCTGGCGCTGAAGATTGCTCGCGTCCACGACGTCAAAGTCGACCAGACCAAGCGTGCCGATGCCGGCAGCGGTGAGATAAAAAGCCAGCGGTGAGCCGAGGCCCCCGGTGCCGACGCAGAGCACTTTTGTGGCCTTGAGCTTCTGCTGGCCTTCCATGCCGACTTCGGGGAGGATGAGGTGGCGGGAGTAGCGTGCGAGGTCGTCGGTGGTCAGTTCAGGCAGTATGGCGGGTGCGGTCGTCGTCATGGGTTCCCAATCTCGGATTTGCTTTTACAGAAGAGATGCAGACGGATTGCGAAAGTCGCGGGGATTCATCGAGCGGCGGTTGCGGCGGCTCGTTCCCGATTCGTCTCTTTACAGGGTAACAAATGCGCGGCATTCAATTGCACCGGAGAAGAATCGATGGCGCGTAACCCGGAGCGAGGAACGATTCCCCTCGTTGGTCCGTATCAATGACCCAGGCTCAATATTTCTCGATTCTTCATCGAGAACCCATTTTTTCGCTCGACACGCGCCGGGCAGTGACAGATAGACTGGTTTTCAACAGGAGGGATTCCGTGCAGACTCGTATTCAGGGCACTACGATGCCCGTGCTCGATGTGCAGCTTGACCCTAACGAGAGCGTTTATTCCGAGAGCGGCGAGCTTTCGTGGATGACCAGCTCGATTCAGATGACCACCCATACGCAATTCGGCGGCGGTGGAGGAATTTTTGGCGCGCTCAAGCGCGTGGTCGGCGGCGGCAGCCTTTTTATGACCGAGTACCGAGCCCTCGGCTATCCAGGCGAGGTCTCCTTTGCCACCAAGGTTCCGGGACACATTGTGCAGGTGCAGCTTAGCCCCGGCAACGATTTGATGGTGCACCGCCACGGCTTTTTGTGCGCCACGGATCAGGTGACGATCGGTGTGGGCTTTCAGCAGTCGCTGGGCGCGGGTATCTTTGGCGGCAGCGGGTTCATGCTGCAACGGATTGGGGGAATCGGCACGGCTTGGCTGGAGCTTTCCGGCGAGCTGATCAAGAAGGAACTCGCGCCCGGAGAGACGCTGCGCGTGCATCCCGGCCATGTGGGCGCATTCCATACGTCGGTCTCCTTCCAGATCACGACCGTTCCCGGCATCAAGAACGCGATCTTCGGCGGCGATGGAATCTTCCTGGCCGCGCTGACTGGGCCGGGGCAGGTCTGGCTGCAAACGCTGCCGATCTCGCGCCTGGCGCATCAGATCGGCGAATATCTGCCGCAGGGCGAGAACCGCTCGGTTCCCGCGCAGGTAGTGGGCGGCGGATTGCTGGGCGGGATTGTCGGCTCGATCTTGAGCGGCGACCAGTAAAGCAGCGAGTTTGCGAGTCAGCAAGGCAGCGCCGCAGGTCTCAGCAGAGAGACCTGCGGCTTTTTATTTGCTACTCACGGCGAAAGCTGTTGGCGCGCTCGAACTCCTCGCGCAGCTCTGGAGTCTTCAGGTTTTCGCGGATGTGGGCGAGGTGCTGTTCGAGGGCGAGCAGCGCGGCTTGGATTGCTTCTGAGTTGGTGGCTGCAATGTCGCGCCACATCGAGTAAGGGCTTGCGCCGAGGCGCGTCATCTCGCGCAGGGCGCGGCCGCCAACGTCGCGCAGCTCCGGCGCTGCGCCCACTTCATCCTGCAACAGAGCGCTCAGTGCTGTCGCGACAAACTGCGGCAGGTGGCTGACCCAGGCGACTAACTCATCGTGGCGCGCGGGATCGAGATCGATGGTCTTGGAGCCGATTGCCACGACCCACTCGCGCCATGCTTTGATGAGCGCGGCGGAATGTGGGGAACGTTGCCAGGTTGGGTCGTCCGTAAAGAGCCAGACCGCTCCACGAAAGAGGTCGGAGTCTGCCAGCGCCGCTCCTCCGCGCTCCTTGCCCGCCATGGGATGTCCGGGAAGAAAGGCGGCTTTGTCAGGCAGATTGAAGAGGCGTGTGGCGGCAGAGGTGATCTGGCCCTTGGTGCTGCCGACGTCAGTGACGAGATGTTCGGAACCGAGAACGCCAGAGAGCTTTTCCATCCAGTCGAGAATCGCGTAGACCGGTGTGGCCAGCAGAACGATCTGGCTTTCGCGCGCGGCTTCGAGCGCGTCGGTGGCAATGGAGTCAATGGCTCCGGCATCGAGCGCAAGCTGCGCGCCTTCGGAGCCGCGATTCCAGCCGACGATGCTGCCGCGATAACCCGCCGCGCGCAGAGCCAGGCCTGCGGATGCGCCCAGCAGGCCGGTGCCGATAATGGTGATGCGGTCGATCATTTAGACGTCTCTTTCCGATTATTTTGATGCAAAGCACCATTATCAACCCTTGAACATCAATACAAATGCCCGTCTGAAAGAGCAATCCAAGCTTGGTTTATTTTCCATACTCCGGTTAAAACGCGTCGCTTTGGGTAGGCTTTCTCAACATCTTTAGCGCACCGGTCTGCGTACTGTTTGGAAGTGAAGGCACCATGAACAACGACGTCTTCGTCATTGAAATTGCTGATTGTTAGCCATACCTCTTCTTTCGGCGTAGAAATAATTGCCTTAGGGAACTTCTGAAAATCGCCGAGTTATAAAGTTTCTCGACCCACGTTTGTCTGCATCCGTTCAAAATCGTTCTGTTTCGCAGTGATCCTGCGTTCATTTTGCCTACCGGAGGCTTTTGCAGCCTCCGGCAGACACACTACGCCCCTTGAAGGGCCAGCCGTAAATTGATCTTCGCCAGCCTGCGCCGATGCTGATAAATATTGACCGCTGCAAAGGCCGCGCACAGCCACTCGTGATTCTTCTTCAAGCCGCGATAGCGCACCTTCGTATGTCCAAAGACGCGCTTCAGAATGCGGAAAGGCCACTCCACCTTGGCACGCACCCGCGCCTTCACGCGGTTCTTGCGCTTTGTTGCTCATCCACTCCGGCCTTGGTTTTTACACGGCGCGAAGTCATATCCTGCGCATGAGGCGCGGCTTCATGGATAGCTTCGGTTTGTCCTTGATAGCCACCATCGCCCCAGACTTTCTTCTCCTCGCCGTGCAGTAACTCGGGTAGCATATGCACATCGCTGACGCTGGCCGCTGTCGAGCAGACCGAATGCACCACGCCTTCTTTTGAATCCACGCCGATGTGCGCTTTCATGCCGAAGTACCACTGGTTGCCCTTGCGCGTTTGATGCATCTCCGGGTCGCGCTCCTTCTTCTCGTTCTTGGCCGATGAAGGCGCGTGGATGATCGTCGCATCGACGATGGTGCCGGTGGTGATGCGGATGCCGCGCGTGGCCAGATACAAGTTGACCGCGACAAGCATTTGACCGCATAGATCGTGCTCTTCAAGCAAGTGGCGGAAGTTCAAGATGGTCGTCTCATCCGGCGCCGGCGCGCGGCCAAGGTCCACGCCCGCAAAGCGCCGCAGCACGGGTGATTCGTACAGCGCATCTTCGGCCGCCGGATCGGAGAGCGCGAACCACTGCTGCAAAAAATAGACGCGCAGCATGATCTCAAGTCCCACCGGCTTGCGCCCCGCTTCGCCCTTCGAGTAATGCGGCGCGATGAGCGCGAATAACTCGGCCCAGGGCATGACGGCGTCCATTTCTTCCAGAAACTGCTCGCGCCGTGTCTTCTTCGAGTAGCGTTGAAACTCCACCTGCTGGGCCAAAGTAAGCTGCTTCATCCGCGATCAATCTCCTCAATCCACATTAACCGCGATGGCTGTGGATTGGGGAGATTTTCAGAGGTTCCCTAGAGCCTGTTATTAACTTTGCGTGAGTTTCCGGGCCAGATTTGCGAGCATGAGGATGGCGAAGGCAAGGTAGTGGAGACCGGCCAGTATCTTGCTTAGCCGCTCGTAGTCTCTTGCCAGTCGGCGGAAGCGGGCAGCCCAGGCAAAGCTTCTTTCCACCACCCAGCGGCGCGGCAACAGGACGAATCCTCGTTTGGCCTCGGTATGTTTGACCACCTCCAGCCGCACGCCGTGCTTCTCTGCTGCCTGGGCCGCGTTGTCGCCGGTATATCCCTGATCGACATAGGCCAACTCGATGGTGTCTCCGGTAATCTGCTGCACTGCTTCGGCCAGTTTCTCCACCTGTGCGCGGTCCTGCTCATCGGCCGCTGTAACGTGAAGGGCGAGCAGATGCCCCAGCGTATCTACCGCCGCATGAACCTTCGATCCCTTGCGGCGCTTGGCCCCATCGTAGCCTGAGCGCGCACCCGACTCTGGCGTCGACTGCAAGGTGCGGCTGTCGAGAACCATCGCCGTGGGCTGGCCTTTGCGTCCGGCAAACTCGCGCAGCAGAATGCGCAAATCCTCCACCATGATCTCGAAACATCGCGCATCAATCCATCGCCGCATTTGCTGATAGACCACTGTCCACGGAGGCAGATCGTTGGGCAGGAAGCGCCACTGATTGCCTGTCTTGGCAATGTAGCGAAGCGCGTTGAAAACATCGCGAAGCTGATAATCCCGCTGCCGAGCGTTCTCCCGGCACAGCGCCAAATAGGGAGCTATAAATGCCCACTCCTCATCGGAAACATCGCTCGGATAGCCAGACCGGACTCGTTTTCCCATGCCTCCATCGTCTGCCAGCTAACTCCAAACCCCCTATACAAAAGCAAATAAAGGGACAAAGTTAATAACAGGCTCTAGAGCATAACACTCGGAAACTCCAGGGTATATTCCAGTCCAACGACTGAATTCAGGGTCATGCTCTTCTGATTTACATACTCTTCGAGGGTAGCCGCAATGGGAGCAATGTTCGGCAAGGCAGCCAGACAAATGAATGTGGCCGGGGGCCACCCCACAACCGGGACAGTTTTTTTAACTCATGAATTTGAATTTGGACAGCCTTGACATGCCCTTCTGGAGATTTTTTCTTTACCATTAGTTCTCCTTTCCGATTCGCCCATCGCAATGTCGCATCCGGCTAGACATTCTTGCATTTCGTGAGATTTAGGCATCCAAATTTCCCACCCTAGCCACAAAGACAAAAACGTGGCGAGGGTGGGGCACCCAAATCTTAACGCAATCGGTGAAGCGGCTCTAATTCTTTTTGAACTCCATCCTACAACGTCCGTCCCACCGCCCCGGCAATCACCCGTAACTCCACCATCAGCTTTTCAAACTGATCATGGAACAAGGTCTGCGCGGCGTCGCTGGCGGCTTTGTCGGCATTGGGGTGAATCTCTACCAGAATAGCGTCCGCGCCCGCGGCCACGGCGGCTTTGGCCATTGGGGCGACCATATCGCGGCGGCCTGTCCCGTGCGAGGGGTCGCCGACGATAGGCAAATGCGAGAGCTTGTGAATCACCGGAATCGCCGAAATATCCATCGTGTTGCGCGTGGCGGTTTCATAGGTGCGGATGCCGCGCTCGCAGAGGATGACATCGTAGTTGCCGCCGCTCATGATGTACTCAGCGGAGAGCAGCAGCTCTTCAAGGGTGGCCGCAATGCCGCGCTTGAGCAAGACTGGCTTACGCGTCTGACCCAGTTCGCGCAGCAGGTTGAAGTTCTGCATATTGCGCGCGCCCACCTGGAAGCAATCGATGTAGGGAAGCATCGGCTCGATCTGCGAGATCTCCATGACCTCGCTGACGGTGAGCAATTCGTGCGCGTCGGCGGCCTCGCGCATCAGTTGGAGGCCGGGAATGCCCATGCCCTGAAAGGCGTAAGGCGAGCTGCGCGGCTTGAAGGCTCCTCCGCGTAGAAAGCCTGCGCCGGCGGCCTTGACGCAGGCGGCGATGGCGAAGATCTGCTCGCGATTTTCGATGGAGCACGGTCCGGCGATGACCGCGACCTTCTCGCCGCCGATTTTTTCGCCGTTGGCAAACTCGACCACTGTGCCTTCGGGACGGAAGCCGCGCCCAGCCAGCTTGTACGGCGAGCTGATGCGATGAACGCGCAGCACGCCGAGCATCAGCTCGAATTTGGTCAGGTCGATGACGCCGGTGTTTCCCACGCCGGCGAGGATGGTTTGCGATGCACCCGTGGTGCGGTGTACGTTGAGTCCCGATTCGACGATCATGCCAATGACGGCGTCAATCTGCTCTTCTGTGGCTTTCTCCTGCATTGCAACGATCATTGCGAATTCCCTGTCTCAGGCGTTTCTGCGCCTGCTTCTTGGCCCTGGCTATTTTTCTGGCGACGAAGCTCCGCCGCTAGACACCCCGGAGGGGTCGCGGGCATTTCTCTCGGAAGCCAACTCATTCTTTTGCAGCGAACGCATCACGTCGATGATGCGCTCGTAGATATGCAGCAGCTCGATGTCGGGCAGCGGGCCAAGGTTCGCAGCGCGTACATTCGCGTAGATCACCTTTTCGCGGTTCGGCTCATACACCGGCAGCGATGTAGCGGCCTTCAGGTGCCCAATTTGCTTGGCTGCCTTGGCCCGCTCACTGAGCAGCGCCACAAGCTGGCGATCAAGCACATCGATCTGTTCACGCAATTCTTCGAGCGTCATTCGATCCTCGTGATGAATGGTTGGCTTGTAACTATAGCTTTCAGTTTGCAGTTATCAGCTCACAGCTTCGAGGTGCGGAAACCAGCTTCTCCGCTGAATCCTGCGTGGGAAATCTGATAGCTGAAAGCTGATAACTGAAAGCTCAGGGCTTTTCTCTACCGGGTCAGCGCTGCCTCAGGCTGGCGCAGACCCTTTATAAATCGGGCAACCGCGCCGGGCGCATCTTCGGGTGTTGAGCGCTCAATCAGCTCAACAATTGCGCTGCCAACCACCGCGGCATCGGCGAACTGGCCCACCTGGGCAAAGTGTTCGCTGTTAGAGATGCCGAACCCCACGGCGATGGGCAGCGTGGTCCATCGCCTGATGCGGGCGACCAGCGATTCAGCGTCCGAGGTCAGGCTCTGTTGCTTGCCGGTAATGCCGGTGCGGGAGATGGCATAAACGAAACCGCGTGAGTGGGTGACGATGGCTTGCAAGCGCTCGCCGGGGCTGGTGGGCGCGGCCAGAAAGATGGGCGCTAGATTGACGCGGGCCATTTCGGCAAGATATTCGCCGGCTTCTTCGACAATCATGTCGGTGATCAACACTCCGTCTGCTCCACTGGCAGCCGCGTCGTCGGCGAATTTCGTCAGTCCGTAGCGCAAGATCGGATTGAGATAGCTGAAGATGACGAGGCCCGCAGCGGGCCGGGCGGCGCGAATCTCTTTGGCGATTTGCAAAACATCCTTGAGCCGAGTTCCTCGGGCTACTGCCCGCTCGCTGGCGCGCTGAATCACCGGGCCGTCGGCCAGAGGATCGCTGAAGGGGACACCCAGCTCAATCACCGCCGCGCCCGCGTCAATGGCCGCAATGGCGATCTCGCGCGTGGCTGTGAGACTGGGATCGCCGGCCGTGAGATAGGCAACCAGGCCGGGTTTTTCTGCAAACAAAATCGTCATCGGAGTCTTCGGAATCTCTGTAACTAAATCTCATCCAGCTTCAACTCGGCGGCAATGATACCCATATCCTTGTCGCCGCGTCCACTGAGGTTCACCACCAGTATTTCATGGGCGGGCAGCGTGGGGGCAAGGCGCAGTGCCTCGGCCACGGCGTGGGCGCTTTCGAGGGCGGGCAGAATTCCCTCGGTGCGCGCCAGGCGGACCACGGCGTCGAGCGCCGCCGCGTCATCCTGCGAGGTGTACTCGGCGCGGCCCGAGTCATGCAGCGCCGCGTGTTCCGGGCCGATGGATGCGTAATCGAGTCCTGCTGAAACAGAGTGCGTCAGCGCGATCTGGCCGTTTTCATCCTGCAAAACGTAGGAGTACGTGCCTTGCAAAACCCCTGGCTCGCCGCTGCGGAAGCGGGCTGCGTGCTCGCCGAGAGCGGTTCCGCGGCCACCGGCCTCGACGCCGATCAAACGCACCTGGCGGTCAGGGATGAACTCGTAAAATGCGCCGATGGCATTCGATCCTCCGCCGACACATGCGATCACCGCAGTGGGCAGGCGTCCTTCTTTTTCGAGAATCTGTTCTTTCATCTCAATCGAGATGCAGCGGTGGAAGTCGCGAACCATGGTCGGGTACGGATGCGCGCCCAGAGCGCTACCGAGCAGATAGTAAGTCGTGCGGACGTTGGTAACCCAGTCTCTCATCGCCTCGCTGATGGCGTCTTTCAACGTCCGCGATCCTGAGGAAACCGCGCGAACCTCCGCGCCGAGCAGCCTCATGCGCAACACATTCAGATGCTGGCGTTCCATGTCCACTTCGCCCATGTAGATCACGCACTCCATGCCCAGCAGCGCGCAAACGGTGGCCGTGGCCACGCCGTGCTGGCCTGCGCCGGTCTCGGCGATGATGCGCTTCTTGCCCATTCGCTGGGCCAGCAGCGCCTGGCCGAGCGAGTTGTTGATCTTGTGCGCGCCGGTGTGCAGCAGGTCTTCGCGCTTGAGGTAGATTTTGGCCCCGCCCAACTGCTCGGTGAGCCGCTTGCAGAAGTAGAGAGGCGTGGGGCGGCCGGCAAAATCCTTGAGCAGACCGGCCAACTCGGCCTGAAAGGCAGCGTCAGCCTTGGCGATGGCGTACTCGTTCTCCAGCTCGACCAGCGCGGCCATCAGCGTCTCCGGCACATAGCGTCCGCCGTAGACGCCAAAGCGCCCAGGACGCGACTCAGATGGAACTGCGGGAAGAATGATCGATGCCATGCGGGCCTCCTGCGGGTTTTCCCACGGATGGGGAACTCTTTAGTGTACAAGGGAGGTCATTCAGCGGGTAGCGACCATTCTTCCCGAAGGACAATACGACGCCCAGAGATCAAGAACGAGTCCGGTAGTTTGACCGTCTAACTAATTGAAAAGGGAATATACTGGAGCCTGGGAGCCTTTTATGGATCCGAGCAAGACAATCCGCAGGTTCTCCAGCCATGAGGAGCAGAAGGCTGAGGTCAACCACTTCTGGCAGAGCCAGACGGCTGGCCAGCGGCTCGCGGCTGTTTGGGATGCAACCGCCGCGGCCTACGCTTTCAAGGGAATTCCCTATGATCCTACCCGAAGATCTGAAGCAACTCTTACTCGCATTCAACGCAGAAGCAGTTGAGTATTTGGTCGTCGGAGGATACGCAGTTGGCATCTACGCCTAGTGTCTTGTCTCTGAAGTTCGCATCAGAAAAATATGTCATCCTGAGCGACCAGAGCGAAGCGCAGGGAGTCGAAGGACCTGCGGTTCCGGTTTCTGAATTATGCAAGGAACTTTTGAGACAGGACACTAGATCCCGAACATCTCCCATAGCTTCTTAGCAGCTTCCGCTACTTCGACACCCAGCGAAGCGGTACCGATCATGGTCTTTGCTCCCTCTAGCCACTTTTTGATCATCGAAGTGTTAGGTTCTGCTTCATCGACCAGTTCGTCTCGTACCTTTAAAAGCGTACGCTCTGCTTTATTCGTTTCGTCGGTCTTAATCTCCGATGTACTGAGCTTGCCGATCAGATCATCGAGAGCAGCTACACGCTCCTGTTTCTGATTGAATGACTGGCCGATATTAATCGAAGAGTCTGTCAGCGTGCTGTTGTCTCCTTGAAGAACCTTCTGCGAATTGACGGCACTATAGCTTCGTGAATCCATACTTCCTCCTGTATGCACAACCACGCTAGGCGCGGGAAGAGCTGGGAATGTTCGCATATTTGAAAGGAGATTCTCATAGAAGCGAATGGCGTTCTGTGAGAGTTGATAGCTGTGCTGAATGAAGGTGATACGGTTTTTGAGCTGTGTAACCAAAAGATTGTGTTCTTCCAAACTCGTAATTACGGGAGCACGGTCAAGATCGTCGATTGCTCCGGTCCTGACATTTTCAACATACTCCTTGAAATCCTGCCTGACGCGTTCGGGCCAACTACAACCCCGTCATTCTTTACCGTGAACTTAAAAGCGATCCGGCCAATCGATGATGAGTCAATTGAGAACGAGATTTGATAACCTTTAAGTTTCGCGTAATCCTCGAAGCCTTTCAAAAGATCATGAAATAGAGGGCGGTTCTTCTTCGGGCATCTCGACAACAATATATCCGCCAGAGCCGACACGAGCTTCTTCGACTTCTCTCCTTGCTCTCTCTTGGTCCATGAGTTTAGATACCAGCACTTGCTGTTCGGATATGAGCTGATGCTGTTGATCTTTCAAGCGCTTCTGAAGTTCAGATTGAAGGAATTCTTGCTTCTCGTCTCGTTCTAGGGCGTGTTAACACTAACCATGTTATAATAAGAGTTAATGGAGATCACCGTAGCGCAGTACGAAAAGATCAAGGACAGCCTGCCGATTCAGCGCGGGAATGTGAAGCTACACAACCTTGAAGTACTCAACGCAATTTTGTATGTTGCAGAACAGGGCTGTAAATGGCGGGGTTTACCTACTCGATTCGGCAACTGGCACAGCATTTATACGCGCATGAATCGCTGGGCCAAGAGTGGCGTGCTGGATCGCGTCTTCGAGAAGTTACAGACCGAGCAGATCGTACGCATCAAGATTGAAGCCTTCTCTCTCGACTCGACCTCGATCAAGGTTCACCCCGATGGAACTGGCGCGTTAAAAAAAACGGACCCCAAGCTATCGGCAAATCGCGCGGCGGATGGAACACCAAGATTCATCTGGTTGCCGCGGATGCTCGAACGGCTGTAGTCTTCGCTCTGTCGCCGGGCAACGCGCATGATGCGCCCGAGGGACGGTCGCTGCTGCGCGAGCTTGGCCCCATGCCGGAAGGGCTTCCCATGCTGATGGATAAAGCCTATGAGGGCAACGAGACGCGGCAGTTGGTGCTCGATCTGGGCATGATTCCTGTGGTTCCGCCCAAGTCCAACCGGCTCGATCCCTGGGAATACGACCGCGAACTCTACAAAAAGCGCAACGAAGTGGAACGGCTTTTCCGCAGGCTGAAAGGCTTCCGCCGCATCTTTTCCAGATTCGAGAAACTCGATGTCGTCTTCCTCGCCTTCATCATCTTCGTGCTCATCGTCGATGCCCTCAGATAGTGTTAACACACCCTAGTTGGAGCCGAATTTCCTCAGCCCTCATTGAGATCTCGCGCTCCCTCCAGTTAGAATCGCGACGACGCTCCCTCATCCAGAAACCTAGAATCAAAGTTCCGAAAAGCAATATCAACAACATATAGATTGCCGTTGAGTAGATGTTAGTGTATCTGGCAAAGTAGTCGAAAAAAACCATATCATACCTCTTGGTAATCCACTATACCCCACATTTCGCATTTGAAATTTTGCATCAAACCGCCCTACGCCGCCTTCTTCACCTGCAACGTCACCCTCAGCCCAGCAGCAGCCAGCATATTCACAAGCATATCCAGGCCGAAGAGTTCGATTTTTCCGCGCATCAGGCCTTTTTCGCGCTTCGCTTCGCCTTTTCCTCAGGCTGAGAAGCGAGAAGAATCACCGGCTCCTGGTCCGGGAAAGTCGCAATCAGCGTCAGGTGGCCGCCCATCGCCGCCACGGTGCGCTGCATTGTGGAGAGGCGCGGGTCCTTGCGCTTTTCCAGGCGCGAAATCTGCATCTGGCCGATGCCCAACGCCTCGGCAACCGTTGCCTGGCTGATCTTGCGGCCCTTGCGCAGTTGCTGGAGGGTCATGCGGCGCTTCACTTTGGCAATCAATTCCTTCCCCTTTGCTTCGATGGCCTGTTGCCGCACGACTGGCAAAGAAGCAATCCAATCATCTACCGATCTCAATCCGGACATTGCATTTCCTCCATTTGATTAAAGGTCGTCGAGGTGTTCTTTGTATCGCGCATCGGCCTTCTCAATCAACCGTTTGTAAAACTTTGCTTCGCTCACACCCGATTTGTCAGCGGCGACGAGCAGAATAGCGTTTCGCTGAGGGTTAAATGCAAAGGCAACACGCCAGACGCCTCCGTCGGCTCTGAAGCGGAGTTCCTTCATATTCGCGTAACGCGAGCCATTCAGCGTGTCTACGTCGGGCCGTCCCAAAGCTGGACCGTAGATCCGCAGCGGTGCGAGAGCGACGGCCAGTGCGTCCTGCACCGCATTCGACAGTTCTTCCACCTCGGTCTCAAACTTCGGATGGAAGTAAGCGGACCAGCTCATTTGTAGATTATGCCATGTAGAGCATTATGCGTAAATAGGCATTATTTCGGATGAGGTATTCCGGCTCATTTCGGTTCGGCGCGCTCCTGGCCTTTTTCGTCTTTGTGGATGCGGAAGTATTCCAATTGCTCCTGCTCGAGGCGCTTGGCCTGGTCGGCGAGGTCGTTGCCGGCCTCGATGGCCTCTTTGCGGGAGAGGTCGAAGCCGGGTTCGCCGGGGAGGGCGCGGAGAATCTCCTGCCAGTGGGGAGTGGCTTCATTGAGCGGCTTGACCGAGACGGATGTCGGCGTGGCGGTCGGCGTAGGTGTCGAGGTTGGAGCCCAGCTCATCGAGCAGGGCGGCAAAGTCCTTGAGTTCGTTGTCAATGCGCTGGACGCGGGCGGCGGAGTGGGCGCGGCTGGTCAAGCTCTTCAGAGAGTCGGCATGCTCGTTGAGGTATTTGGTATAGAGCTTGACGCGCTCGACGGGATAGATGCCCGCTTCGCGAATTTCTTCAACCTGCGCGGAAGTGAGCGGCTCGCGCTTGTCGATCTGCGCGCGTAGAGGGAGGACGATGAGTTGAACGGCGGCAAAGGCGATCAGCAGAATCTTGAGCGGCATCCGATGGCACTCCCAGGGACGGCTCTTATTGAAGCACAGAGATTGGGGTTTATGGAAGCCTTCGCCAGCCGTGCTGTTTGCAAGGCTGGCAAGGGCCGCGGTTGATGGTTACTTTTTGCAGGCGGCGTTGTAAACCACACCGCTCAGCTTGAGGCTCACGGAGGTCAGCGTCTCGCTATGGCAATAGCCGAAGGTGTCGCCTTCGACCTCAGTTTGCGAACTTTTGGTATTGCTGTTGCCGGTGAAATTGCCGGAAGAGTTGAAGTTGAGCGTGTCCTGCGCGGTGACGGTGTTGGATTCGAAGGACGAATACTCGGCGTTGCTGCCCAGAAATTGCGTCGATCCGGCCAGATACTGCTGATCAGTCTGGGTGGTCACGGTCTCGTTGCCATCGGAGGCCAGGACGGCGGCATAGTCCACTGAAAACGGATAGGAGTAATCGGTGTCCAGAGCGGTGGTGACGCCGTTGAGGGTGGTCGTGGAGCCGCCGGAGACCGAGGTAGACTGCACCACATTCTGTACATACTCGGAGGAATCGATGGTGAAGTATTGGACTTGCCGGAACTCCACATCCTCGTTGACCACGGTTTGCACCTTGCCGAGCGAGGTATTCACATAGCCGGTGATGGTGTAGGGGCACGAGGATTCGATGGTGACAGTGCCATAGGCGTCGCCGTTGCCGTCGGTAGTGATACCGTCGATCACCGCAGGAGTAGGTTCGGCAGCGAGCGTGTTCGAGACCAATTCGCCGGTAACGGTTTTCAGGAGGGGATCGGTGTAGACCAGCAGATTGGCGGCGATGAGGAAGTAGCTGTTGGCGTTGAAGACCTGCAAGCCGACAGTATGCGCCTCGCCGTTGGCGAGAATGCTGGCGAAAGGTGTCAGATCGACGCGGAAGGGTTTGAAATTGAGGGTTTGCACGCCGGGAATCGGCTCCCAGAGAAACGGATCGATGCCGCCGGTGAAGATCCAGGGGTAGACAGGGGCGACTCCGGCGGGTTCGCCGTCGATGGTGATCTCGGTCTCGCGGAAGCCTGAATTGCCGTAGTCCTGGAGCAGCGTAGTGAGATTGTTTGGCACGCTGAAATACCAGAACTCGTCGTTAGACTGGCCCTGCGCGTAGACATCGAGATAGGCGGAAGTGACATTGGTGGGCAGCGTGAGGGTCTGTGTATAGACGCTCGCGGAGGTGTTCAGCGTGGCCGCGCCGTTATTGCCTGGGACGCCGACGACAAGATTCGGCGTCTGGGGCGCGGGGTATTCGGGGCCGGTCTGGAAGAAGGTCAGATGGGCATCGGCATAGATGAGGCCGTCGTAGTCCACTCCGTTATAGACACCGACATAGTTGCCCAGCAAGGCGGTTCCTGCCTGGGAGGTTTTCAGCAGCGAGGTCAGCTCGGTGACATCGCGCTCAACGCGCCAGGAGGGGCTGAGATTGCTGCGCGGCTCGGCGGTGGTGCCGTAGAAGATATTCGCGCCGCCGAGATAGAACTGTGCGGTGCGGTCAAACTGGACGCCGGCAGTGACGGTGAAGTCCACAGCGAGGATCACTTTGGACCAAGGGCCAGGGCAGTCAGGCGGCGGCGCGTAACTGAAGTTCTTGGTATTGAAGTCGGCAAATTCGAGGTTGGTGAACAACTGCACCACGCAGGAGCGGGTTGCGGGCTGGGGGACAGTGGGATCGGCGCTGACGGTGTTGCTGGAGTACATCGTCGGAGCATTGACGATCACCACTTGTGCATGCAAAGAGGCCGCGGCAAGGAAGGTGAACAAGAGGGGGGAGAAAGTTTGTGAAGCGCGGGAACCCAGGGGGAAAGTGAATACACGCATGGCTGTTGTCCTTTTCGTTTAGGTGATGAAGAGTTGAATACGGCTGAAGAACGCTCGTCCGAAACCCGCGAATGAAACCTTCGAGGGCGCGAAAAGCATTTGCGGCCGTACAGGACACTAAAGAGAAGTGTTGGCTGAACCAGAGAGACGTGTAGCACGTCCCATTTTTGAATCGTCTTGATCAACAGACTTTCCGCCATTGAAAAGGGGGCGTCAATGGGATCAAAACAAACCGCATCCGCACGGGAGACTGAACTGGAGACTGCATCTACGGCTGTGCGGCAAAAAGCAGTCACTGTATTTTCTGGATTACAGGGACAACGCTGCCTGCATACACGGCGGGGTCACTTGGAGCAAAGAACCCGCGATTGCGCCGTGTACGAAATTGTATCAATTCCGTGAAAGAGTCAGCTGGCCAGGATGGGAATCGCTGGACCCTCCACAAGCGGTTTAACCACCGGCTTGTCAGTTTTTACGTAAGCAATCTTGCCGGCATCGACCTCTTCCTCGGCGATACGGCATGGCTTATTGGAATTGCAGGGGATGAGAGCCGCAGAGCCGCTTTGCAACTGGCGGGCGCGGCGGGCAGCCACAAGGACCTTGCGGTAATTCGAATCGAATGAGGTTTCAATCGTCATCGGTCGTATCCTCGAACTTGAAAAACTCCTGACCTGCGGGTCCAATGCCAAAGGCCTCCAGCACCGGTTTGATGCGGTCCTGCGAGTTGGCCAGACGGCAAGCCAGTGCAACCTCCAACACCCGGCTCGATCGGTAGGCAATCGGTTCACCGTTGCGGTAGAACCGTTCCACGAGCACAATGGCTTCCAGTTGCGCCACCGCCCGGTCCAGAATGTCGTTCACCAAAATATATTCGTAGCTGCGATAATTCTCAATCTCTTTTCTTGCCTCGCTCAGGCGGCGGATGACTTCTTTCTCATCCACCACCCCTTCGGCGCGGCTGCGATTGCGCAATCGGGTGCGCAAAACCCTTGGATTGGGGGGCATAACGAAGATGCTTACGGCCTCGGGCAAAGCGGCGCGCACCTGCGCCGCGCCCTGGACGTCGATGTCCAGTAACAAATCGTGGCCGGCCTTGCGGGCTTCTTCGAGGGAGTGGCGCGCCGTGCCGTAATAGTTGCCGAAGACCTCGGCGTGTTCGAGAAAAACCCCTTCGGAGATCATCTGCTCGAACCCGGCGCGGCTAGTAAAGTTGTATTCGCGGCCATTTTCCTCAGAGCCACGGGGATGGCGGGTGGTCCAGGAGACGGCGAACTCGATGCCGCTGACCTGCTTGCGCAACTCGCTGACCAGCGTACTTTTGCCCGAACCCGAGGGCGCCGAAATTATGAAGAGAATCCCTGCCATTTTTTCCTTTGTACAGTGGACAGCTAACAGTGGTCAGACGAAGTTATCGGCACCCCGGGGAGAAAGTCAAGCAACGATGATCTTTCTACCGGCCAGTTCTGCTATCGCTTCCGAATCAAAACTGACAACAGTCACTGTTAGCTGTTCACTGCCTACGGTTTCCTGTTCACTGTCTTTTTATTCGACATTTTGAATCTGTTCGCGGGTTTTTTCGATCTCCGCCTTCATGGCCAGTCCCAATTCGGTGATGTGGGTGCCTTTGCCGCCCACCCCGCCGGTTTTGGAGAGCAGGGTATTGGCCTCGCGGTTCATCTCCTGGAGCAGGAAGTCGAGCTTTTTGCCTACCTCGCCACCGGCGGTGAGCAATTCGCGGAAGTGGCCGATGTGGGTGTGCATTCTCGCTAGCTCTTCGGAGACATCGCTGCGCTCGACCAGCACTGCCACTTCTTCAAGCAGCCGCTGGCGGTTGAAATCCGCGCCCACGGCCGCTTCAAGGCGCTGGGTGAGCCGTTCCTGATAGCGCTTCTCAATCTCTGGACGAAGTTCGGCAACTCCATCGGTGGCCTCGGCCAGCCGGTCCAGTGTGCCGTTCAGGATCGTCTCCAACGACTCTCCTTCGCGGGCGCGCATCGTCTTCAACTGAGTGAGCAGAGGGCCGATCTGCTCGCGGACGCTTTCAGTGAGAGCGGCCTGGTCTTCATCGCCGTTGGAACGGTTGTCCGCCTGTAATGCGCCAGGCAGGCGTAGAATTGCATTCAGGTCCAGCTCGCCGGAGATACTGAACTCCGCGCGCGCCGATTGAAACGCTGCTAAATAGGCGGCCACCAGTTCACGGTTGTAGCCGGCGGTCTGCTGGGCCGTGCGGTCAACGGAAAGCGTTATATCCACATGGCCGCGGATCAACTGCTCCTTGAGGGCGCGGCGCAGATCCATCTCCAGCTCATCGAGTCCCGAGGGCAGGCGCAGTTGGACATCCAGAAAGCGGTGATTCACGCTTTTGGCGCTGAGCGTGTAACTTAGCCGCTCCTCAACGCGGCCTTGGACCCGCGCAAATCCGGTCATCGAATGAATCGCCATACGCTCTATTCCTCTATGCCTGTTTTCTGCTCCCTGATCTCTGACCCCTGATCCCTGCCGTTCGTTTCCGGCATATCCATGAACTGTAGCTGATAAAGCCGCTGATATGTCGGCGAAGCGGTCAGTAACTCTTCATGCGAACCGATTGCGGTGATGCGCCCGTCTTCCAGCACTGCAATACGGTTGGCGCGCCGGATGGTTCCCAGACGGTGCGCGATCACCACGACGGTGCGGTTCTGCATCAGGTTGGCCAACGCGGCCTGCACCAGCGATTCGCTTTCGGCATCGAGCGCCGAAGTTGCCTCGTCGAGAATCAGAATCGGCGAGTCTTTGAGAATTGCCCGAGCAATCGCCAGCCGCTGCCGCTCACCGCCCGAGAGCCGGAAGCCCTTTTCGCCGATGACCGTATCGTACCCCTGCGGCATGCGCAGGATGAAATCGTGGGCCAGGGCGTTGCGCGCCGCGGCTTCCACTACGTCCGCCTTGACCTCCGGCTGGCCATAGGCGATGTTGTTGCGCACCGTGTCGTTGAAGAGAATCGTCTCCTGCGAGACCTGCGCGATCTGGCGGCGCACCGAGCCGAGAGTGCAGTCACGCAGATCGTGATCGTCGATCAGAATCCGTCCCGAAGTGGTGTCAAAGAAGCGGGGAATCAGATTAACCAGCGTGGATTTGCCTGCGCCGCTCGGACCGACCAGCGCCAGCACCTCGCCGGTGCGGACTTCGAGATCGACATTGTGCAGAATCTGGTGCTCCCCCTCTTCGGTCGAGTAGCTGAAGCCGACGTCTTCAAATTTGAGCGATTTGGAAAACCCCGGCAACTTGTTGGCGTGCGCCCGCTCTTTCACATCGTCTTCGGTATCAAAGAAGCCGAAGATCGACGATGAAGCGCCCATCGCCTGCTGAAAGCTGTTGTAGAAGTAGGCAAACTTTCGCACCGGATCGTAGAGCTTGAAGAGCAGGATCAGGAAGGCTCCGAAGATGCCCATCGTCATGTGCCCGTGCAGAATTTCACTGCGGCCAATATACAGGAACATCGCAATAGCTACCGCGCCGATGGTGTCCATCAGTGGCGAGCTGATGGACTGGATGCGCACGTTCCGCAGGTTGGCCCGGAAGAGGCGGCGCGCCGCTTTTTTGAAACGAAGAATTTCCCAGACCTCAGTGTTAAAGGCCTTTACCATGCGGTTGCCTGTGACGGTTTCATGCAGAATGTTCTGGATCTCAGCGAGCTTGTCCTGCCCCGAGCGGGTGCGGGTGCGGACCTCACGTCCGATCTTGCGCGATGAGGTGATGACCACGGGCACAAACAGCAGCAGCGCCCAGCTCAGATAACCGCCCAGCTTGATGACAAAGATCAGCCCGACAAGGAAGGTGAAAAACTGCTGGAGGAATTCACTGATGACTGAACTGAGCGCCACCTGCACGCGGTCCACATCGTTGATCAGCGTGGAAAGGATGGTTCCGGTGGCGTGCTTGTGAAAGAAGCTGGAGGAGCGGCGCAGTGTGGCTTCATACAGGTGGTTGCGGAGGTCGGTAATGGTGCCGAAACCTGCGTAATTCACCAGATAAGTGCCCGTGTAATCGCAGAGCCCTTTCAGCAATGTGGAAAAGACAAGCGCGAAGGCCACTACATCCCATGCATTGTGGATACGCATGAAATGAGGAATGACAATCCGCAGGTCGAAGTGCCAGGGGCTGTTGGCCAAACCCAGCAGAATCGGCCCCTCGGGTGCGTCGGGCCGCAGAACCTGGTCAAAGATGGGCTGAAAGAGCAGTGTGCGGAATGTGTCCAGCACGCCCACCGCAGCCAGCAGCGCTACGCCCGGCAGCCATTCAAGCCAGTACGGCAGCCCGTAGCGCAAGAGGCGAAAAAATCTTTTCATGCTGGTTGGACCGCCGGGCAACAAAAAATCAACGGAAAAAACCGCTGGGAAAGGAAGCAAAACTCCATCCCCGTATTGTAGCGGGCGGAACTCCCTCAGCCGAGGAGGGATAATTCAGCGGTCAGCGACTGAAACGGCATGGCTGCTCCGAATTTTCTCGTAGAGAGCACAATACTGGTCTGCGATGGCCATTTCATCGAAGCGGGCTAGATTGCGCAGTCCGGCGGCGCGGAGATCTTCGCGGCGTTGGAGACCTGTTGCGATCTTCTCTGCCGCGCCGGTCACGTCCGCTGGGTCGATAAAGATTGCCGCATCTCCGGCGACCTCGGACATTGGCGGACGGCCGGTAGTAATTACCGGGCAGCCGCAGGCCTGGGCTTCCAGAATCGGCCAGCCGAAGCCCTCTTCGAGCGAAGGAAAAAGCAGCGCCTCGGCATTGCAGTAGAGGGCCAGCAACTCCTCATTGGCCAGGTTTGGAGCCTCAATGACGCGGCCTTCCAGGCTCTCTGCGACGATGGCCTCGCGGATCGAGGGAGTCCAGGGTTTGCCGGCCAGCACCAGGCGGTGGTTGGCGAATTCCCTGCGTTGACCCATCCGCGCGAAAATGCGGACGGCTCCGGCGCGGTTTTTGTACCACTGGACGCCGCCGACATGCAGCAGATACGTCACGCCTGCCCCCAGCCCCAATCGCCGGGCCAGTTCATCCGGCATCGGAGCGCCGGGGCGATAGGCCCAGTTCAGCGGGTTGTAGATGACGCGGAGGTTTGGGCCGCTTTCACCCGTCAGGGTCTTCAGGTCGCTGGCGGTTTTCAAGGAAACGCAGGCTACATTCTGTGCTCCGCGCAGCCCGGCCAGAATCCAGCGCTGGAGAATACGGCCCGTCCAGCCGGTCGGCGACTCGGGAAACTCCCCGCGCGCGGCGCGAATCGCAAGAACGTCATGGCAGGTGATCAAGGCGGGAGCTGCGCCCGCGGAGCGCAGGTACATGGAATTCGAGTGGTCCGCCACATGCACCAGATCGTGAACCTGTGCCTGGCGGCGCAGGCGAGGCGGAAAAAGCAGGAATTTGTCCAAGTATCCCAGATACTTGCGCAGGCTTCTTTGCCCGGCCAACCGGGAGAAATATGGCTGCGGCCTGGTCAGCGTCACTGTGTGGCCGCGCCCGCGCAATGTGCGCGCCAGCCACTCCGCATAGCGGGACATGCTCTGCTGGGCGTCTGGCTCGTAATTGCCCACGAGGAGAATGCGCATGGTTTTCAGCATATCGTGTGGGGTGCTGAAGCGGGCTTGGCTTGCAGCAGTGGGCCGCTTTGAGGTAACTTTCCGTCAGGGGCTAAAGCCCGCCTCATTCTGCGGTACTTATGTACGGATAGAAGTCCGTACCCTTACAAACCGGCCCACGGTCAGGCTTCCCGAATTGGCGGCGCTACCGCTCAGGCAATTCGCCGACTCCTCCTAAAGTGTGAGCTAAATCACATGCCAGGAGCCTATGATGATTAGAGAATTCTGTTGGCGGGTAGCCGGTCCGCCCGCGTCGTAATCATGCGAAAATCGTTCTGGAGCTTCAATGGCAACCTTCGGTAGTCTCGCTCTTTACATCGCTTTGGCGCTTGCCGCCTATAACCTGCTGGCGGGAATCATTGCCCTGCGGATGATTGCGACCGGCCAGCAGGCGAGCATCTCGCCTGAGCGCCTGGCAGACAGCGCCCGCCGCGCCGGAATCGCCGGCTTCGTGGCCATTACCGCCGCAGCCTTTGCGCTGGTTTGGTCGGTCTTCAACAACGATTTCTCGATTGCTTACATCGTTCAGCACTCGAACCGCGCCCTGCCGGGGCCGTATAAATTTGCCGCTCTCTGGTCCGGGCAGGAGGGTTCGCTGCTCCTGTGGGCCTGGCTGCTGGGCACCTACGGCTTTGTGCTGCGGCTGACGCACAAGCAGGATGTAAAGCTCTACGCTTACGCGGGAACGATTTTGGCTTCGGCGCAGGTTTTCTTTCTGCTGGTGCTGACCTTTGCCGCGCCGCCTTTCTCGCTGCAAACCGGCGGGATTCCTGACGACGGCAATGGACTCAATGCGCTCCTCCAGTACCCAGAGATGGTGATTCATCCACCGATGCTGTATCTGGGCTACGTCGGCTTCTCTGTTCCCTTCGCCTTTGCCCTCGGCGCGCTGATGATGCGCTACCCCGGCGAAAAATGGATCAAGATCACCCGCGTCTGGACGATGGTGACCTGGCTCTTCCTGACCTGCGGCATTTTCCTCGGCATGCACTGGGCCTATGCAGTGCTGGGCTGGGGCGGTTACTGGGGCTGGGACCCGGTGGAGAATGCTAGCTTCATGCCCTGGCTCACCGGCACGGCCTTTCTGCACTCGGTGATGATGCAGGAGAAGAAAGGCATGATGAAGAGCTGGAATGTCTGGCTCATCTTCACCACCTTCCTGCTCACACTGCTGGGCACACTGCTCACGCGCGCAGGGCTGGTTAGCTCCGTTCACGCTTTCGCCCAATCAGACATTGGTTACTGGTTCATGATCTACATGGGCATCGTGTTCGCGGTCTGCATCTTCACCTACATCCTGCAACACAGTCACCTGCAGAATGAACAGCATCTGGAGTCACTGGTCAGCCGCGAGTCAAGTTTTCTCTTTAACAACCTGCTTTTGCTCAGTGCCTGCTTTACCATTCTCTGGGGAACGCTTTATCCCATCCTCAGCGAGTATGTTCAGGGCAGCAAACGAACCTTGAGCGGAGATTATTACAACCGGGTAGAGATTCCGATTGGCCTGTTCCTGTTGTTTTTGACTGGCGTGGGACCACTGCTACCCTGGCGTGCCACCTCGCTCAAAAGCATCAGGCGCAATTTTGTGGTTCCGATTATCGCGCTGTGGAGCACGGTCATTGTCTGCCTTGCCGTGGGCGTTCACCCCTGGAAAGACGGCTCGCTTGATCGGGGCAACTTCTATGCTTTGGTTGATTTCGCACTCTCTGCCGCGGTCTTTACCGCCATTATCTCTGAGTTCCTGCGTGGAGCTGGGGTGATACGCAAACAAACCGGACGCAATCTACTTGCTTCTATTTATCTGCTGACACGCCGCAACACGCGTCGCTACGGCGGATATATTATCCACATTGGTGTGGTAGTTATCGTCATCGGACTAGCCGGCGCGGCATTCAATCGCAGCGAAGAACGCGAAATGGCTGTTCATGACAAGCTCTCTGTCGGTCCTTATACTCTGGAGTGCGTAGGAGAAACACAGGACTCAAATAATAACTACAACAGCGAATTTGCCATGCTCGATGTCTACAAGGATGGCAAGAGAGAGTGGACTTGGACCATTGATAGCTGGCGCCTTGGGTTTATCCCTCACTTCAGCTACGTTCCTCTCCAGATGTCCCCCGAGAAGCGCACCTATCTTGCCAGCGGCCAGCCGCAGACCATGGTCGCCATCCACTCGGTTCCCAGTTGGGACTTGTATCTAGTCTATGAAGGCACGAACCCAGATACTCAACTTCCCATCATCAAGGCCTTCCTCAATCCGTTGGTGAGTTGGATATGGATTGGGGTTGCGATTATTGTCTTCGGCACTGGAATTGCTCTGGTTCCCAGCCTCACCCCGGTGACTGCTTCGCTGCGCGTTCCCGCAGCCCGCGCCGTGCCCGCTGAACCAGCACTAAGGAGCGGCGACTAATGGGTGCTTCCGCACTTTTGATCTTTCGGAAGAAGGCATTGCAGGCGGTTGTGCTTGCCATCGTTGTCTGCGTCACGCTGGGCGCGACGGACGCAGGATCGCGCTTCAATGATCTGGGCCATCGCATGATGTGCACCTGCGGCTGCGCGCAACTGCTCGGCGAGTGCAACCACGTAGGCTGCCCGAACTCGACTGGGGAGCGCAATGAGTTGAGTGCTGCCATCACGGATGGAAAAACCGATCAGGAGATTCTGGCGGCTTTCTCGGATAAGTACGGCGCAACGGTGCTGGCTGCGCCGACCACCAAGGGCTTTGATCTGGTGGCCTGGATTGCTCCTTTTGCCTTTTTGGCCGCTGGGCTGCTCTTGGCGATTCTGCTGGTGTTGCGCTGGTCAGAGAAGAAGACGCAGGTGGCGGTTGTGGCCGGCGACCCTGCGACCGACGCAATTCGTGAAAAAATTCGCCGGGAGACCGGCAGTGACGGAGACTTCTAAGCGATGACAGATACGCAAGGTTTGATTGCCGGTTTTCTGATGGGCCTGGCGCTCTTTGTCTATGTCTTCTGGCCGGAGAATGTTTTTGCCAGCCAGTTGCAGAAGACGCGCCTCGATTACCTGTACGAACGCAAGGACCAGCTCTACGAAAATCTGCGCGACCTGAACTTTGAATTCCGCGCCGGCAAGTATCCGGAAGAAGACTTCAACGCCCAGCGCGCGCAGTTGGAAAATGAAGCCACGCAATTGCTGGCTGAAATTGAGTTCTTGCAGCAGACTTAAACGCAAACGTGTTGTCACCCTGAGCGAAGCGAAAGACCTGCGGTTGTTTTCTCCAGCCGACAACAAATTACCGATAGGATTCCCATTAAGACAATGAAAGTCACCTCCGTAGTTCTCCGCACTCTGGCTGCAAGCCTTCTTCTCAGCAGCGCGCTGGCTCATGCCTCCACCGTCACCGGTACCGTGACCGACAAGACCACCGGCAAGCCATCCGCCGGCGACACCGTTGTGCTGGTCGATGTGCAGGCCGGCATGGGTGAGGTTTCTAAGGCTACCACTGACTCACGGGGTCACTACTCGCTGAACAAGCCGGGTAGCGGGCCTTATCTGATTCGCGTCACGCACCAGAACACCGGCTACTTTATTGCCGCGCCGGATGGAGGCGGGCCGGGAGATATTCCCGTCTATGACGCCGCGCCCAAGGTGGACGGCATCTCCATTGAGGCCGATGTGCTGGAGATAGAAACCGACAACGGCCAGCTCAAGGTGAACGAGCGCTACTTTGTGCATAACACCAGTTCGCCGCCACGTACACAGTACAGCCCGCGTGGCTTTGAGGTGGTTTTGCCCGCCGAGGCTGTCGTTGACGGCACGGCAGCGCGCCGCCCCACTGGGCTACCAACAGCGACACAGTTGACCCCAACCAGCCAGAAGGGCCATTTCACCTTTGACTTTCCCATCCAGCCGGATGAGGGCGACAAGAACACGCTCTTCCAGATCGAGTACCACATCCCCTACAGCAGCGGAAAGTACACCTTCCATCCTCAGGAGCTGTTGGCCGCCGATAACGTGGCCGTGCTGCTGCCCAAGAGCATCACATTTGCGGCGGGCGGTGGAGCAAACTTCCAGTCCGTGCAGGAAGATCCCGGCATTCAGACTTTTGTAATGAAGAATGCAGCGGCAGGCAAGGCAATCGAGTTCACCATCTCCGGCACCGGCTCAATGCCGCGCGAGGGCCAGGGCGCTCCGTCCGGGCAGCAGGGCGCGGGCATGGGAGCGCAGAGCGGCGACAGCGGCAGCGGCGACGCTGGAGCCAGAATGGGGCGCAGACCAACAGGCCCGGCGGCGGTATTGGCACACCTATCGGCACCGACGATCCGCTGACCAAGTACAAGTGGTGGATTCTTGGTACTCTGGCCCTGTTGCTTGCCGCGGGTGCGGCCTTCTTTTTGCGCAAGCCGAATGATGTTATAGGTGTGCCCAACGCTGGCTATACAGGTGGGGCAGCGAATCCGCCGGCCTTCGGTTCGCCGGCGGCAAAGAATGCTGCGTTGCTGAACGCGCTGAAGGAAGAACTCTTCGCGATCGAGAGCGAGAAGATTTCCGGCACGTTGAGCGCAGCGGAATATGCAGAGGTAAAGGCCGCTGTGGAGACGGTTTTGAAGCGGGCGTTGAAGCGGAAGTAGCAGCGGCAGCGATCTGAAATGCGAGACTCAATGAAACGGCCTCTCCATTGCGGAGAGGCCGTTTCAATCTGCGAGTGATTGACGGTTTACCGGCGGAAGCGACCCCGATCCCAAC
Source organism: uncultured Acidobacteriaceae bacterium (assembly GCA_963713645.1). Taxonomy (GTDB): domain Bacteria; phylum Acidobacteriota; class Terriglobia; order Terriglobales; family Acidobacteriaceae; genus Telmatobacter. Next base: position 330,212 of record CAVQMQ010000041.1, read on the forward strand.
CCCTGTTATGACCCCAATCACGGCCCCGATCCCAGCCCGGGCGGTATCCGAACCGGTCCCTCCCACCATAGTTCCAGCGTCCCGGAACCCAGTAGCCGTTGGCCTGGTAACCGGCGGCCCACACATAGCCGGGGCCGGGGCAAGGCGGAACGTAAGCCACCGGTCCGCGAATTGCGATTCCAAACTCGAGCTGCCTGTGCCGGGCTTGCACCCAGAGCCAATCCGCCAACAGCTACCGCAGCGCCCAACATCCAATTCTTCATGCTCTTCATAACCCCTCCATCCCAGCCGGTTGGAACGTTCTCGTTCGCTTCCGGTCCGGCTCTGCTTTGGAGAGGCTTTGATCTTGCTGCCTCCCTGCTTGCCGGTTATGTACGATTGAACAGAGAATGAGCACAAATGTTGCGCTGTGCGCTGAAAATATACTTGCGCAACTTTCAGCGAAATACGGGTTTATGGCTAGTTTTCTTATTATTTGTGCGGCGAGCAAACCGAGCTGGAACAATCCTCGATGGCAACCATGTAGAATCTCCTTCTATGCGACTCTTTGCCATAATCGCACTTGCGTTGACCTGCCTCGCGCCCAGCGCAGGCGCACAGAAAAAGGAGACCCCGATGCCTCACCACGCGCATGGCACTTTTACCGTGAAGGTGCTCCCGTTGACTCCCCCGCCCGCCGAGGGCCTAAGCCGCTCCTCCATCAACAAAGAGATTCATGGTGACCTGGAAGCAACCTCAATCGGCGAGATGTTTGCCGGCGGTGATTTCAAGCAGGGCGCGGCCGGATACGTCGCAATCGAAGTGATCACCGGAACCCTCGCGGGAAAGCACGGCAGCTTTGCAATGCAGCAGATGGCTACCATGGATCAGAACGGACCTAAGATGACGGGGGTTGTCGTGCCTGGCTCCGGGACCGGTGAGCTGAAGGGCATCGCGGGTACCTTCACCATTAAGATCGAAGGCGGAGCGCACTCCTACGATCTGGAGTACACGCTGCCTGAGTAATTGCACACGATTCAAATTACGAACCGGTGCGCATCCTCATAGGCGCCGGTGCCGTGCTACGCGCGCGCGAATGTTAAAGTAAAGTTTCACCCTCCATGTTTACCACCACGCAACACGCGCACTTTATCGGTATCGGCGGCATCGGCATGAGCGGCATTGCCGAAATCCTGCTCAGCTTAGGCATGAAGGTCTCTGGCTCTGACCTGCGCCGCGGCCCCGCCACTGACCGTCTTGCGCAACTGGGCGCGACGGTCTATGAAGGCCATGATGCGGCGCACGTCGCCGGAGCCACGGTCGTCGTTACCAGCTCCGCCGTCAACGCCAACAATCCTGAGGTTGTCGAGGCCCACGCCCGCAAGATTCCGGTCATCCAACGTGCCGAGATGCTGGCCGAGCTGATGCGCCTCAAATACGGCATTGCCATTGCCGGGATGCACGGCAAGACGACGACGACCTCGATGGTGGCTTCTGTGCTGTCCGCCGGAGGCCTTGATCCGACAGTTGTCGTCGGCGGCCGCGTCGATGCGCTTGGCTCCAATGCGCGCCTGGGAACAACCCAGTATCTCGTCGCCGAGGCAGATGAAAGCGACCGGTCGTTTCTCAAGCTCTCACCGATCCTGGCTGTCGTGACCAACCTCGACCGCGAGCACATGGACTGCTACCGCGATATGGCCGATGTGGAGCAGGCTTTCCTTAACTTCATGGACAAGGTGCCGTTCTACGGCGCGGTTACGGCCTGCCTTGACAACCCGCAACTGGCAGCGATTCTGACTCGCGTCCGCCGCCGCGTCTTTACCTATGGCATGAGTTCGGAGGCCGATTTCCGGCTAGAGTTGCTGGATGCCGTTGCCGGCGTCTATGCACGCTTTCAGGTGGTCACGGCGGGTGGGCCGATTGGCCCGTTTGAACTGCACGTTCCTGGCCGCCACAACGTCCTCAATGCAACCGCAGCGGTTGCCATTGCCTGCCAGTTGGAAGTTGCTCCGGAAAAGATCGCCGAGGGTCTGCGCAATTTTCGCGGTGTCGACCGCCGCTTCCAGCATCGCGGCACCGTGCGCGGCATCAGCGTGGTCGACGATTACGGCCACCATCCAACGGAGATTCGCGCCACGCTCGCCGCTGCCCGGGAGTGCGGCTACAAACGCATCCACGTTGTCTTCCAGCCTCATCGGTACTCACGCACACACGATCTGATGGACGAGTTCAGCAGCGCATTTACCGCCGCTGACAGCCTGTTTGTGCTTCCAATCTATGCTGCCAGCGAAACACCGATTCCCGGCGTAACCTCAGAGCTGCTTGCCGGAAGGATCACCGGGCCTAAGGTCGAGGTGATTGCGGATTTTCCGGCGGCTGTGGCTGGCGCTGTTGCAACTGCGTCGGAGGGTGATCTGATTCTGACATTGGGCGCAGGCAGCGTAAGTCAGTTAGCTCCGCAGATATTGGCGGCACTGGAAGTTTGAAGGAAGATCACCGATTGTTCGGATGTGTTACTTACGGTGAGGCAATAGCAACGTGACACTGAGCATTCAAGACCAGTTTGGCCAGATCGATATATATATCTTCGATCAGATTCTGCGTGGAAATATTGCTCCCGGAATGCGCGTGCTCGATGCAGGCTGCGGTTATGGACGCAACCTGGTTCACCTGCTGCGCTCCGGCTGCGAGGTCTTAGCGCTCGATCAGGACCCGGAAGGCGTGGAGCATGTACGCAAGCTATCCGCTTCGCTGCAAACGGATCTGCCCGCTGAAAACTTTCAAGTTGGACCAATCGACCAGATGCCGTTTCCCGATAACTTTGCGGATGTGGTTCTCTGTAACTCGGTGCTGCACTTTGCGCGGGATGATCAGCACTTCCTGGAGATGCTGACCGAGCTATGGCGAGTGGTCAAGCCGGGAGGAATGCTTTTTTGCAGGCTCGGATCGAGAATCGGAATGGACTTCAAGCGGCTGCGCGGAAATATCTTTCTTATCCCCGACGGTTCGCGATGGTTCCTTGTCGATCAGGAGATGCTGCTGGGATTGACCAAAGAGTTGAATGCGGTGCTAGTCGATCCATTGAAGACAACAATTGTGCAGGATCATCGCTGCATGACGACCTGGGTCCTCAGAAAGCGCAGAGTCTAGAGCATTTTCGGAATACGCGTAGACTTTTTCGCGACAGTGAAAGGGGGCCTTTTCTTGAGAAAAAAGCCACTTGAGCGTGTGCTTCCGGACTACAGAAATTCCGAAAATGCTATAAGTGGGAAATGCCTCACTCCATCAATAAATCAACTGATCTCCAGCACATCGGTCGCCTTGGCCGCAGCCGCTTCCGCAAGTGCGGTCAGCTTTTCCGCTGCCGCATAAAACTCTGCCGCCTGCGGGCTCTTCGGACCAGCCAGCGTGACGGGCAATCCTCGGTCACCGCCTTCGCGGATGGATGGAATCAGCTCGATTGATCCGAGGAAGGGAATGCCGAACTGCTGCGCCATGCGTTCTGCGCCGCCTTTGGAGAAGATGTCGATTTCTTTCGCGCAATGCGGGCAGGTGAAGTGGCTCATGTTTTCGACAATGCCCAGCACCTCAACGTTGACCTGCGCGAACATCTCGACGGCCTTGCGCGCATCCTGCAAGCTGACGTCGCTGGGTGTTGAAACCACTACCGCGCCGGTTAGCGGCACGGTCTGCACCAGTGAGATGACTACATCGCCTGTTCCCGGCGGCAGATCGACGATCAGATAGTCAAGCTCACCCCACTCCACCTGTTGCAAAAACTGGCGGATGATCTGATGCAGCATCGGCCCGCGCATTACCAGCGGCTTGTCGCCCGGCGAAATATAACCAATCGAGATTGTCTTGATGCCGTGAGTCAGGTTAGGCTCGATGCGGTTGTCGGGCCCAACCTTGGGCTGCTGGCTCGAACCCATCATCAAGGGCACATTTGGCCCATAGATGTCGGCGTCGATCAGTCCAACTCGTTGGCCCAGGCGGCTGAGCGCAATGGCCAGGTTGACGGCGACTGTGGTTTTGCCGACGCCGCCCTTGCCGGAGCCGATAGCGATGATCTTTGAGACGCCCGGCAAAGCGACCGGTGTGGGCATTGCGTGTCCATGAGCCATTTTTGTTGCTCCTTATAAAATTTTACAGCAGATGCGGATCGCACTTTTCTTGCGGCTTGAGATGGGACGCAGGCTCGACGCCAACAACATGCGCCAAGATGGCATGAAGTTGCCGCAGGCCTTCAGTGAGCGACGCCGGACCGGGTTGAAGGATATACGCACTTTTGATTTCGTAGATGTGGCCATTGCGTGCGGCGCTTGTCGCATCCCAGCCGGAACGGGAACGGATCAGGTTCTTGTTCACCTTCATCCCGCACCAGGAAGCAATAACGACCTCGGGATCGCGGGCCGCAACCTCGGCAGGGTCAAGAACGCGGTCCTGCGCTTTGCCGCATCCCGCGAGTTCAGGAAAGAGGACCGTGCCTCCGGCGATCTCGATCAGCTCCTCCACCCATTCGATTCCGCCGATGAGGGGGTCTTTCCATTCTTCGAAAAAAACACGCGGGCGATGTGGGAAGGATTGCGCTGAAGCGGCTATCTCATCCAGGCCGAGCACCAGATCAGCCGCCAGCGCCTCGCCTGCGCTCTGCTTGCCTACCAGCCGGGCCAGAACCACGATCATCTCCAGAATTTCACTGACCCTGCGCTGGTTGAAGTTCAGCACCGTGACGCCGCGCAAGACAAGCTGGCGGGTAATCTCGGCCTGCACGTCGGAAAAGGTCAACACCAGGTCCGGTTTCAATGCGAGGATGGCGTCGAAGTTGGCGTTTCTGAATGCGGAGACGTGGGGCTTGCGGCGCGCTTCCGGAGGACGAGTTACATAACCGGAGACCCCGGAGATCCGGTCCTGTTCGCCCAGCAGATAGAGGACTTCAGTGGTTTCGTCGGTCAGGGAGACGATTCTGCGCGGGAATCCACCATCGGGCGCGGGAGTGGGGAATGGGTCTGCCATGAAGTCAGGTTCTCTTGTTTCTCCGCGAGCAGTGCGGAAGCATTGCCGCTAATTGCGCTTACTGAGCGGCGGCCGCAATCTGTTCCTTCTTGCGGCGCAGGGTCTCGGCTTCGCGGTGTTCGCGCCGGCGCAATGCGTCTGCGTAGCGGCGGTATTCATCGGGGGTTTCCGGAGCCAGTTGCGGAACCTTGAGGCGGCGGCCCTCCGGGCTGATGGCCACAAAGACCAGATAGGCGCTGGCCACATGCAGCATCGTACCTTCACGCGGATGCTCGACCCAGACCTTGACGCCGACTTCGAGCGATGTAGAAAACGCGCGATTGACGCTGGATTTCAAAATCAGCAGATCACCGACGTGCACTGGCTGGATGAAGTCGATGTGATCCATCGCGGCGGTGACGACGTGGGTGCGAGAATGGCGATAGGCGGCCATTGCGCCGGTCAGGTCGATAAAGTGCATCAGCCGGCCGCCCAGCAGGCTGCCCAGCGTGTTGGTGTCATTGGGCAGAATAATCTCAGTCATCTCCGACTGGGTGCTGGCCACGGTGCGGACGATCATGCTCTCATCGGTCGAACTCATTGTGCTTCCTTCCTCGATTGGGGTGGGTGCGTTTTGCCCGCCGCAAGTTACAATGGAAAGTGAGACGGGGTTCCGGCTTCCCCTTCCAGTTTCGGCAATCCCAGCCAAGAACGCAAATCCCGCAGGACAACCCTGAACCCGAACTGAGCAAAATGGAAAAGATTGCAGGACTGAAAGAGATTCTGGCCTTGGACGCGAAGAACAGCTTCGCGCGGTATGGCATTGCGATGGAACTGGTTGCGCAGGGGCAGATCGCCGAGGCGCTCGCCGAGTTTGACACGCTGCTGGCCTTCGACTCGGACTACACGGCTGCCTACTTCATGTCGGCACAGACGCTGGCTGCGGCAGGGCGCACGCCGGAAGCGATTGAGCGGCTCAAGGCAGGCATCAACTGCGCGGCACGGACGGGCAACAAACATGCTTTGAGCGAGATGCAGGCCACGCTGGATGAGCTGGATCGATAGGTTTTGGTCGGAAATAGCTGTAGTTTACGGGCTATTCGAACGGATTATGAAGTTACAAGTGGTTGATTTATATGGAATCTATCGCCGAAAAGGCGAATGAAAAGGGTACGGACCCCCGGGGGGTACGCTTTTTTGGGGACTAGGGAGTACGGGGATAGGCAAGCACCGCTCTCTTGCGTGCTTCGATTATGCGCTGCGGAAGTGCAATTTTGCGCAACCAGCTGCCTACAGTAGGGCCAGCTTCGCCTGAGGCGGGTCTCCCGGGACGGAATGGATTTTGGGTCTGCGCCTCTTGAATCAAAGAACAATTCAAGAATGGGACACCCGGTCCGATTGGCGTTTACCGGCGTTCTCATGGTATATTTCCCGTCAAAGTAAGCTGAACACTCCTCAACGCAGAAATATTCCATAAGGGTTACTTTGAAGGAAGCTAACTTAAGCTGTGGTCGTAGGAAATTCCGAAGGTAGCTGAGAAACTGATGCAATCGGATTCTGAACCAGTATTTGACGATTCACGAACTCTCCCGCTGTTTCGACCGGAGGTTGTTGCTGCGCAGCAGAAAAAGCTCGAGGGAGAAATGCTGCGCATTTATCCTTTTTCTTCAATATTTCTTATCGTGTTTGCCGGAATTGTTTTCGTCTGCCTGTTGGGGATATTTCAACTCGGACGGACTTTGCCTTGAGCTTTTCTTTCCCATGGCGGAGCAGGCTTCCTCTGGTGCTTCAGGCGGAGGCAGCGGAGTGTGGCATTGCCTGCCTGGCGATGGTGGCGGGATATTACGGAAAACAGATCGATCTGCCTGCTTTGCGGCAGCGTTTTTCCATGTCGATGCGCGGAGCCACTCTCGCGCATCTCATTCGATTTGCAGCAGGTTTTGATCTAACCGGGCGTCCGCTGCGGGTTGAGCTTGAGGACCTGCCTCTGCTCTCTACTCCGTGCATTCTTCACTTCGATATGAACCACTTTGTGGTTTTGAAGAAGGCAACTTCGCGGAAGGCCACCGTTTACGATCCAGCCGTGGGACCGCTGCAACTCACGATGAGCAGCCTGAGCCGGCGCTTTACCGGCGTGGTGCTTGAACTGACACCCACCGCCGCATTCATGCAGCAGGATGAACGGCGGCCGCTTCGCATTCGTGATGTTTTTGGAAAAATCAGCGGAATGAAGACCGCGCTGGCGCAGGTTTTCCTGCTCGCATTTGTATTGGAGATTTTCTCGCTGATCAGTCCACTGTTTCTCCAGCTTTCCATTGACAAGGTGGTTGCACGCCATGACAGTGCTCTGTTGCCGATTTTGGGCATCGGCTTCTCGGTACTGGTAGTTCTGCTGGCGCTGTTTGGAGCGCTGCGCGGCTGGACGACTTTATATCTGGGAACGCAACTGAAGCTGCAAAGCTATGGGAGGCTTTTTTCTCATCTGTTGCGGCTGCCTGTCTCGTGGTTTGAGAAGCGTTACTTTGGCGACATCATTTCAAAATTCGACGGTGTGGAAGCAGTTCAGCGCACCTTATCGAATAATTTTGTCGAAGCCTGTCTGGATGGCCTGGTTTCGGTTCTGGCACTCGGTGTGATGTTGTGTTACAGCAGGCGGCTGGCGGCAGTGGTCGCCGTAAGTGTTGTGGTCTATATGGTGGTGAGAAATCTTGCCTACGGTCACCTCAAAGCAGCCACGGAAAAACATATCCGAGGCCTCGCCCGGCAGCAGGATCACTTCATCGAAACGCTGCGCAGCATCCGCACGATCAAGGTATTTGGGAGGGAAGAGACGCGGAATGTTCACTGGCTGAATTTGTTTGTGGAATCGACGAATGCGCAGGTGGAGGCGGAGAAACTTAACATCCTGTTCAAAGGCGCAAGCACGCTGATCTTTGGCCTCCAGTCGGTATTGATTGTATGGCTGTCTGTGGACAGAGTGCTGCATGGCTTGATGAGCGTGGGCGAGGTCTTTGCCTTTGTGATGTATCAGGAACAATTCAAGGCGCGAACCACGCAGTTTGTCGATCGTCTCTACGAGTTCCGTATGCTTTCGCTGCAGACGGAGCGGTTATCTGACATTGTTTTCGAGAAGCCGGAAGTTATGGCCGAAGAAATACAGGAAGCTGCAGAACGGAATGCGAGTGTTGAGGTGAAGTCGCTCTCTTTCCGTTATTCGGATACCGACCCCTGGCTGCTGAAGAATGTGAATTTCTCTGTTCAGCCAGGAGAATGTGTCGCTGTTGTGGGGCAGTCGGGGGCCGGCAAATCGACTTTATTGAAACTGATCTCCGGCCTTCTTCGTCCGCAGGAGGGCGATATTGTGATCGCCGGAGTTTCTGTTACGGACCGTTGCGTCTCTTTCGCAGGCAAGGTTGGTTTTGTGCTGCAAGATGACGTGCTTTTTGCAGGGACGATTGCCGAGAATGTTGCGTTTGCATCTGACACATTGGATATGGAGCGCGTGAGAGAATGTGCCCGGCTCGCCTGCCTGGATCGCGAGATCGAAGCGATGCCGATGGGTTACAACACGCTGGTGGGATATATGGGATCGGCGCTTTCCGGAGGTCAACAGCAGCGGCTTTTACTGGCGCGGGCACTTTATCCGGCGCCGGCTATTCTGATCCTCGACGAGGCAACCAGCCACCTTGATATCAAAACAGAAAAGCGGATTGCTTCGATGCTTTCCGAACTGGGCATGACGCGAATTTTCGCTGCTCACCGTCCGGACACGATTGCCATTGCGGATCGCATTCTTATGCTGGAACGCTCGGAAAGCGAGGGAGAGACGGCCGTAACCCTTCGGTCTTATACTGCTGAGATCGGCGCCGGCGATGCTTCTCAGATCGTGGCGCAGATGTTGTAAATCCCCACAAAAGGAGAACGATATGAAGAAGGAAACCCCTCGGGTGCTTGCTCGTATCGGCGCCCGCGAACTCACCCCAGAAGAAATTGCCCGGGTAAGCGGCGGAGTTGGCATGCTTTCCGCAACCACCAACGTAGCCACAGCCATATTTGTGGCACAGCCGGACACTCCAGAACACGATGACATCTAATAGGAAGAGCGAGTCATCCTAACGCCGTTTGTCACGGAAAAGGAGAGGAAGCGAACCAGCGCTGACCCAACAGTGTTGATTCGCTCGGACTCCAGAAGGAGAGAATATGGCAAAGAACAATCGCGTACTCGCTCGCAACGGCGCACGCGAACTTACGCCGGAAGAAGTGCTTCGGGTAAGTGGCGGCGGGGCAGAGCACACCAATGTCATCACTTTCAACCCAACCACGGGCCTGAGAGACGGCGACGGTTAGAAAGCAAATCGTGCAGTCTATCGAATGACCTTGCAAGGCATTGCATCAGCCGGGTGCCGGGCTAGATCGGCACCCGGGAATCTTATCCAGGGCAATGGCGCAAACAATGCCGGACTGTCCCGATCAATTCACCCCAGCGGAGAAAATAGATGAAGATTGTAATACTCGCCTTTGCAAGCGATACTCATACCGCAGCACTCAAATGGGCTTTGGAGCGGGCAGGATATTCCGTTGCGTGCTGGGCCGGGCTTTCGTGGATGGAAGATCGACAAGCGACCCTCTCGATCGAGCAGGGGACCAGGGTTGTGCTCGGTCAGCATGTGATTGAGCCAGGGGATGTGGTCTGGATTCGACGTCCTAACCCTCCGATGCATAACCCCGATGCTGCCGAAGCCGATAGAGATTTTGCTCAGACTGAGTACAAGTGGCATTCACGCTCTGTTCTGTATCTGCTGGAGCATCTTGAGGTACGCTGCATCAACCCGTACTCGGCTTCCCGCGTTATCAATAACAAAGCCGTCCAGCTTCATCTTGCATCGCTCTGCGGATTCAATACACCGGCCAGCTTGCTGACCAATTCTCCCGCGGAGGTGAGAGAGTTCCTGAGCCATTCCTCGCGGAGGGCCATTTGCAAGTCTTTCTTTCCGCATGTCTGGAAAAAAGAAGGCAGTGAAGCCGTTTCCGTTACAGAAACATTTGAGATCAAATTGGAAGATTTGCCCACGGATGAGGTGTTGACTTATGCGCCGGCCATTTATCAGGAGATGATTGTAAAAGAAGCCGATGTTCGGACCGTGCTGATGGGCACCACGCTGTACTCTTTTCTTCTGCGCACCACCATCAATGCATTGGACTGGCGTCAGGAAGTAGGACAGGGCAAAGCAACGGTGGAACCTGTACCGACTCCTCCGGAAGTGGAAACCGCAGTTCTTGCCTTTGCGCAAAAGGCGGGAATCGAATTCGGAAGTCTGGATTTTGCCGTGGATAGGGATGGGAAGTGGTGGTTTCTCGAAATCAACGAGGAAGGCCAGTTCCTATGGTTGGACGGTTTCAACTCAGGAGCCGGGATTCAGGAAAAGTTTCTTGCTTTTCTTACTCTTCCGAAAGGCTCCACGCGGGAAGCTATTGAGGCAGCACAATCCGCTTTCCCTTCGTGGCAGCAATTTCTGGAGTCTCCGGAGGCGAACAGCGCTTATTCCCCTGAGGAAAATTTGACGGCCCCGGTGCTCTCTGTGGAGCCCTGAATTTTCGGGAGCGGAGAAAAAGCATCCCTCAGGGGTTAAAACCCCGGTAATAAGCGGCACAAAAAGATTGACGACAGTATGCCATTGGCATATATTTCGTCCATGCAGACGGTGGTCGAAACACCGATGTACCTGAGAGCTGCCGAGGCCATCTTTAGCGAAGCAGACCGGGAGGAGATCGTGCGCACCATCGCTGCTTACCCGGAAGCCGGAGATTTAATGCCAGGCACAGGAGGGTATCGCAAGCTGCGCTTTGCGCGTTCCGGCATGGGAAAACGCGGCGGCGCGCGCGTGGTTTATCTGTACGGCGGCTGAGGATCTGCCGATCTTCCTCATCACCGTGTATGCCAAATCGGAGAAGGGCAATTTGAGCAAGGCCGAGCAAAATGCGCTGGCAAAAATGGCGAAGAGTTTCTTTGCCGATTACAGGGGGAAGCGATGAGCAAATTGTTTGAAGAGATGGCACAAGGAACGGCGGAAGCCCGCGCCTACATGGAAGGTGAGCGCAAGGGGTACAAGGTCACTCTGCCGGAGACGGTGGACGTGCGTGGGCTGCGGAAGCGCCTGCGCCTGAGCCAGGGGCGTTTCGCGGATAATTTTGGTTTGTCGGTGGATGCCGTTCGTCATTGGGAGTCTGGCCGCCGCCAGCCGGAAGCTGCCGCGCGCGCGCTTCTTATCGTCATTGCCGCCGACCCTGAATTTGTTATGCGGTCGTTGGCGAAAGGATCGACTGGGTCTCATCGGGGGTGAGATGAGGACGGGCGCGCCGTGCCCCTCCCGGCGTGGATTGGGGGAGCGGAGAAAAAGCATCCCTCAGGGGTTAAAACCCCGTTGCCGAGAGGACGGGGTATTGCCGGGGTTGAAACCCCGGCCTACCGTTCCGGGCTGGTTGAGGCTCGTGCTTTCCCACCCATTTCGCGATAAGACTGCGGAATGGATGAGGCACCCGGCACCCGGCCTTACGAATAGGTATTTAGAAATCCTCTAGTAAAACTTAATGTCAGCCACAGGTCAGGCGTTTATTGACCTGCCGGTAAAGTTGATGGTAGTCAGCAGTATTGAAGAAAGCGTGCTGATTGGGTGGTGCCAAGGATTTAAATCGGCCATGAGCATCTTGCCACACTAGCACGACATTTCCCGCCAAACCCGCATTTCTAGAACAGATCTGGAGCGCCGAGTTGACTTGATTCTGTTCATGTTGAGTTTTGTGATCGAACGAGGAGTCAAGAAACGCAATTACAACATCCACGCCCTGAATTCTCAGGTGTGCGACATCAATACCGGTCATCCTCTTGTCCTTTCTAGCGACGTTTTTTCGGTGTCCTTTTGGTTTGGGCCAGGTCTGACGCCGCAACGCTTCTCACAGCGGCGCTTCTGCTCGTTTTCAATAGCTTGCCAGCCTTGCTGGCATCACGTTTTGAAGTCGACATTGCAGTCTCCCTTTCAATTGCAGTCCTTGCCAACCAGCCGTATCTTCGCTATTCGATGGTATGGTTGCCAATTTTGTATGCATAGATGAAGTCAGTCGCGTGATCGCCGCCACCTGGTCCACCCCGCATGCCAACATTAAAGAATGCTTTCTCGATCTCTCGCGCTGCGTCTGAGTTGGCGCATTGTTGATATATCCACGCATCGCTTCCTTCTCTCACTGCGTGGTCCTTGAACAGGCGATCTCTTGGGTTCGTTGCTATTCCGGCGTACCACTCGGAGTAGCGGCCACCATTCTTCGTGACGTACGCCACAATCTCCGAGACAATTGTGTTTTTGTCTTTTGCCATTAACGTTGTCATTGCGCTCCTTTTGCCGGCCACGGACCTGTCTTCAGGTCTCCGACATTAACGAATAAATTCTTTATAACGAATTTGCAGGCTAAAGTCAAGTCATCATTTGCGAATTTATTCTTTTGTGATAGATTAATTGAAAAGAAGTCGAATTGAGGACTCAAATGGCTACGGTTGGTGAGCGCATTAGGCAGGTGCGGGAGGCGAAAGGTTGGACGCAAGATAGGCTTGCAGATGAGGCAAAGATCAGCAAAGGCTTCCTAAGCGAAATTGAAAATCATGGCAAGAACGTGAGCTTGGAACTCCTCGGAAAGGTTGCAACGGCCCTTGGCGCTTCTGTTGGATTTCTAGCCGCTGGAGAGGGGATTCAGCCGGGAGAGAGGAAATCAGTTGTGATTCCGATGGAGCTTTCCGAAGCAGCGGAGGAGTTGCATCTTTCATACCCGGAAACCTTGGACCTGCTTGAGGCATATGGTTCGATCATTGCTCGCCGCAGCAACCGCTTCAAGGGAACAATGACCGTAGAGGACTGGAAGAATCTGCACAATGCTTTGAACGTGGTAGTCAAGAAGGTATATGGATGAGCAACCGACTGGACAGCAAGCCTCAAATTCGCACATTGGCATCGGACTTGGGACTGCCGATCTCCAACACGCCATGCCGGGCGATTTTGGGGCACGTCAGGGCTAGGATCAGACGCGTATCCCGGAAGTTTAATTGCAAGAGCCTAAACAGCCTGCTCGAAGCCACTGCGAACGAGGTTGAGACGGTTTTCATGGAGATTCACTCCGACGAGGATCTTACAAGAATCAGCGAAGAGTATGTCGCGAAGGGTGAACATATTTTTGCGAGCCTAGCCGAAGAACTCCGGCAATCAGACGATTTCGCGATCACGATCAGACGGCACCACAAGGAGGCTTGGGAACCTCAGTTCGTTTCGGTGATTGATTGCAGAGGCGATAAGGCATCCAAAATCTATTTTTCTAAGTGGCATGAGTTAGCTCACCTCCTAACTCTGACGCCGCAGATGCGCCTTGTATTCCGGCGTTCCCATTCACATGCGATGGCCAACGATCCAGAAGAAAAGCTGATGGATATAATCGCGAGCGAGGCGGGCTTTCTGCCTGATTTTTTACCCGGTAATGTGCAGGCAGAAATTTCTTTCGACGCAATCCGTCAGATTAAGAAAGAGTTTTGCCCTGACGCGAGTCTGCAATCTGCGACTATCGGAATTGTCAAGGCTTTGCCGAGTCCGTGCATTCTCGTGGAGGCCAAGTTGGCAAATCGGAAAAACGAGAATGTGAGCGAACCTCTATTTTGTTCGGGGCCAGAATGGTGTGTGACTGAGCCAGCATTGCGCGCAGTTCACGCTACGGTCAATACGGCGGCGCGGGAAGAAGGCCTGCAATTTCATAAAAATTGGCGTGTTCCCGGCAACTCGGTTATTGCGCGAGTATTCGCAGAAGGTGGATATGCTGAGGCGGACGAAGATTTGAGTTGGTGGTCCGCAAGCAGCGGGAGCCGTCTCGCACCATTCCCGGTTCGCGTAAAGGCAAAGAGGGCGGGCGATTCAGTTCAAGCCCTTCTGATCCCGGTCCGACTCGCGGCGTGAACGAACCCGTTTAACGACATTCTGCCGCAAATGCACAGGATCGCACACCACGTTTTTGAACCCTCCGCAGCCCGGCCGCGTCTATACTATTAATATGCCGAAGTATTCCATTGTTGTTCCGTTTCACAATGAAGAAGAAAACGTTACCGCCCTCTATGCCCGGCTGAAGCAGGTGATGGAGCAGGTGGGCGATAGTTTTGAGCTGGTGCTGGTGGATGATGGGTCGAGCGACCGCACCTACAAGCTGATGGAAGAGATTGCCGCGGTGGATTCGCGCGTGCTGGTCGTCAAGCTGCGCCGCAACTTTGGCCAGACATCGGCTCTGGCGGCGGGCTTTGACCACGCCTCGGGCGAGTTTATTTTGGCGATGGACGGCGATTTGCAGCACGACCCGAACGATATTCCCGCCTTTCTGGAAAAGCTGGAAGAGGGGTACGACGTGGTCTCCGGCTGGCGCAAGGAGCGGATTGACAACTTCGTGATGCGGCGGATTCCGTCGCGCTGCGCGAACTGGCTGATGGCCAAGCTGTCGGGCGTGGATATTCACGACTTTGGCACGACGTTCAAGGCGTATCGCCATGAGGTGATCCAGAATATACCGCTGTATGGCGAGATGCACCGGTTCATTCCGGCGCTGGCGAGCTGGTATGGCGCGTCGATCTGCGAAATTCCGATTAAGAACGTGATGCGCGAGAAGGGCAAGAGCCATTACGGGATTGGGCGGACGTTTCGGGTGTTTTTCGATCTGCTGACGATTCGGTTTCTGCTGAAGTACATGAGCCGGCCGCTGCACTTTTTTGGCAGCTTCGGCGCGCTGGGCATCCTGGCGGGCAGCGGGCTATCGGCGATGCTGCTGGCGATGAAGATCATGAACTGGCACCAGAACATCATGGACCAGCATGGGCCGATCTTTGTGATTGCCGGCGTACTGATTGTGGCGGGAATCCAACTGCTGGCGATTGGCCTGCTGGGCGAGTTGCAGGTGCGGCATTACAACACCAGCGAGAATCGTGCGCCGTATACGATTGAGCGGATTGTGCGGATGCGGATGCCGGAAGAGACGAGTTTGCTGCCGGAGCTGTAGTGCTTGCGTGAGTCTGTGCTTTCCCACCCTAGCGACAAAAACAAGTACGTCGCGAGGGTGGGGCACCCAGTGTTAACTAGCTATTGAGTTCCCTTATCCCGAGAAAAATGAGCTGAATTACACTTTGGCGGCGTTGGCTTTGCGTTTGCCGAGATGGTGCTTGAGTTCTTTTTTGGCCACCGCCTTGCGGCGGCGGACCTCATCCTTGCTGTACATTGTTCCGCGGCATTTTGGCGCGCCGCAGTTGCAGGTGGCTTCGTCGTCACCGCCGTCGTAGAGGCAATAGTCGTAGGTCAGCTCGTCACCGGCGGCGATGTTTTTGATGGCCGTGACCCAGACGCGGCCGTCTACCTCGCTGGTCTCGCAGTTGGGGTCGCAACTGTGGTTGATGAACATGGAGGCGCAGTGGCCATCGATGACCATGGAGCCGTCGCCGAGTCCGAAGAGGTAGGTGACGATGGAGTCCTCGTAGGCGGCGTCGGCCTCTTCCTTGGTGATGCGGGGGCCGGTGTACTCGGCGATATGCTCGCCCTTGCGGACGTTGCTGGTGGAGTAGCAGCCGGCGGCGTGGATGGCGGAAGAGCGGATGATGAGTCCCATAGGGAGCGCGTTTGTTCCTTCAACGAAAATTTTCTGTGGAGCGCATTGATTTCGACGGGCCGCGATGCCGCGCTCGGAATATAATTGCTCCGTTGATCGCATCGTAACATTGATGGATGCCAACCGGACGGGATCTGACCGCCGGGCGGGATCAATCTGCAAATAATTTAGCTGGAGCGGCTTCAGGGGCAATCGACTCGCATGACCTGGATTGACTGGATCATTGTTGCCGTTGTGGCTGGAACCGTGCTTGGCGGGCTGGCGCAGGGTTTTTTCCGCTCGGTCTTCGGGCTGTTGGGGCTGCTTGCCGGAGTGCTGCTGGGCGCCTGGAACTACCAAAGGGTCGCGGCCAGGTTCTTTTACCTGGTCAAGCCGAAAGAGGCTGCCGAGGCACTGGGATTTTGCCTGGTGGCGCTGGTGGTGATGGCGATTGCCTTTCTGTTGGGGGTTCTGCTTTCAAGGACAGCCAAGCAGGTGGGGTTGGGTTGCTTGGATCGCCTGGCGGGGGCGGTCTTCGGGTTCTTTCAAGGCATCGTGCTGGTAACGCTGGGGATTGCGCTGACCCTGGCCTTTTTTCCTTCGGCCCGTTTGCTGGGGGAATCGCGTTTGCCGTCGTTATTATTCGATGCCTGCCACCTGAGCATGCACGTTACGCCGGATGAGCTGTCCAAGAGGGTGCGGGAGGGGCTGAAGGAGCTGAACGAACACTCGCCGCAGTGGATGAAGCCCAAAAACGAGTAGACTGTTTGAATACAGCGTGAATGATTTCAACTTTTCTGCCGCGCGGAGCGGCGCCGGATATGGCAATCTAATAAAGCAAGAGGTTGACGTGAGACGAGAACTGGACAGCCTGGTAACCCAAATGCATTCGAGCGGCGTGCGCTACGACGACGCGGTGCGCGAGTTCAAGAAACAGTATCTGCGCGAGGTTTTGCTGTCGCACCGGGGCAACCAGTGCAAGGCCGCCGACGAGCTGGGTATCCATCGCAACACGCTGAGCCGCACGATGGCCGAGCTGGGGCTGAATCTGGCCGAGGTGCGGGCTACCCTCAAGCGTCCTCCACGCAGTGAGCGCCCGGTTTTTGGCTCGGTACGAACGATGTATCGCCAGGGGTGAGCTGTCTCTTCGGCGATGCGGAGGGGTTGTGCGATTCGAGGCAGGCAGCTTTATTTCCCAATGGTCTCAGACCATCTGTGCACTTGCAATCACGGGCCTCTCCGGGGCTGGTTCTTTGCTCGCATGGCTTTCAAGCCATAGCATTCCCGAGGGCGTAATGTCCGCCTTTTGTTTGTTCGCATTCACAGGTTCTTGCCTGGCTACATATTTTTTCGGTCTTCCTCTGTACTATGAGCTTCAAGAAGGCGGATTGCTGGTGTCTCAGGGAAAGAGAAAGAACCATTATTCCGTATGCATCGGTAGAGAAGCTTCTGCCAATCTCTCCTTCGATCGGGATATTTGAAGAGAACCGCTTCGTGCTCCTGCACAACGAGGGGAAATCATATAAGTTTTCCATACAGGAAAAAGAGCGATTCGTTGCTGAATTCTCAAAGAAATGCCCGCAACTGGAGCAGCGAGAAACTAATTACGGCTTGTCGTTGCAGCGGCCTTTGGCTTTCTGAGTTCTCAGAGGCCGGGCGGCATTTCTCGCGATTGGGAGGGAATGTGCGATTCAAAGCGAAGATCGATTATTCGCAGTTGCTGATTCCGGTGATAGTGGTCGCCATGGGCGGATTTACGGTCAAGATCGAAATCGAGAATTGGCTGATGTATCACCACACTCTCGACGACCTTTTCAACGACCCAATCGGCATTTTTAACAACCTATGGTTATTCGCAATCGCCGCGACCTTTCTCTTTCCATTTCTCAGCGCTTCCAGGGCGTTCTGTTTGATCCTCCAGAATGATGGCCTGCTATTGTTTGACGGCCGTGAGACACATCTCATCCCGTTTTCTAATTTAGAAAGAATTCTCCCGATCTCAGGAGAACGAGACTGGATTGCGCCAGGTCGGATCAAGGTTGAGTTCGACGGCGGCAAAAGTTACACGATTGCTCTCCGGGAGAGAGAGCGGTTTCTCGCTCAATTATCAGAGAAATGCCCGCAGCTGGAGCGGAGAGAAACCCATGTCGGCTTCTCACTTCAGCGGCCTTTGGCTTTCTGAGTCTTCCGGGTTGGGTTTATTCTTTTGCGATTCGAAGCGGTGTTCGGGAGCGTGGACACCCAATTAGATATTGAATTCCTTTGGGGTTGCTGGCCTATACTTTGAAAATGCCTGAGGCTGCTTTTACTGAGACGGTGCAGATTGGGATCGTAGTGCGCGATCTGGACGCGGCGGTGCGCAGGTACGTTGACGAGTATGGGATCGGTCCGTGGGAGTTTCACAAGTTTAGTTCCGAGAACGCGAGCGACCTGCAAGAGTACGGCGAGCCGGTTGAACGCTCCTGGCGTCTGGCCGTCACCATGGTCGGCCATGTGATGTGGGAGCTGATTGAGCCGCTCAATGACGAGAGCATCTATGCGCGCTTCCTTGCCGAAAAGGGCGAGGGTGTTCACCACATCGCCGTCGCTACACCGCGATTCGACGAGCTGGTGGCGGCGCAGGAACGGCGGGGAAATAAACTACCGCTCAGCGGCACCAAGGTCGCGTACCTCCCGACTGAACGCGACCTTGGAGTGATTCTGGAAATCTACAGCCGTGGTCCTAATGCTCAGCAACCCTGACACGATTCTTCAGCACGTCTCGCAGAACGCAATTCGCTTCCGAAATGAGCAAGGCAGGCCGGCGCGATATACGATTAAGTTTGGCGGGACTCAAGCGCGGAGGAGCAGGTTTGCGTCCTGTTTGTAGCGCTGTTTGAATGGAAACGTCAAAGTGAAGCCGTAATACCAAAAATATGAACCTTAAATCCCATACCAATATCGCAAGAACCAACTGGATGCAGCACAGATCGCCGATCCGCGCGGGCATTTTCTGTTTCTCTGTATCGGGCATTGTATTTGCGGTTTGCTCAATGCAGGCGCAGCAACCGGGCGCGCAACAGCCGAGTGCGCAGAAGCCCGCCGCCGCAGCGCCAGCCCAGCCGGCACAAGTTCCGCAAACGCAGGCTCCCGCGGCAGCACCGGCACCTGCAACCCCGGCTCAAGCCGCTCCAGCTATTCCCAAGACAGACAAAAACGCCAAGCCGCCCACCAGCCACGACCGGCAGCGTGCGGCCAAACTCTATCTTGCCGCAGGCAAACTCTTCGAGCAGCAGAAATATCCGCAGGCGATGAAGCTCTACGAGGCCGCGGCGCAACTGGACCCCACCAATCCCGATTACGCGCTGGCGGCAGGGGTTGCACGCAGCCATCAGGTGACCGCGTTAATTCAGGCGGCAGCCAAGGACCGCAACCAGGGCGACCCGGCGGCGGCGCGGGCCGCTCTGGCGCAGGCGCTAGATCTAGACAGCGCCAATCCGCAGATTGCACAGCATCTGAACGAGCTGGGAGATGACGCGATTGAGGGCCGGGAGACACCGCTTTACGCCGAGGGGACCGAATTGCTGGGACCGGCCGAGGAGCTTGCTCCTTCGTCTGCGCTGAAGAGCTTTCATCTGCATACGGCCCAGCGGCAGATAATTGAGCAGGTCTTCAAGGGCTATGGAATCCAGCCGACGATAGATAACAGCGTTCTCTCAACACTGGCCCGGCTGGATCTGGACGATGCGAATTTTGCCGACGCCACACGGATCGTATCGTTGCTGACACATACGTTCTACGTTCCGCTGGACAAGCGGCACGCAGTGGTGGCGCTGGACACGCCGGAGAACCGGAAGAAATTCGAGCATGAGGAGGTTGAGACCCTGTATCTCTCCGGTCTGAACGCGGCGGAGATGACCGAGGTAAGCAACCTGACGCGGAATATCTTCGATTCCCGGCAGTCGGTGGTCTCTCCATCGGCGGGCACGCTGACCTTGCGCGGCACGCCGCAGACGCTGAACGCCATCAATGGGACGCTGCGTAGCCTGCTGGAAGGCCATAATCAGGTGGTGCTGGATGTGCGTCTGATTCAACTGGGGCATACCAGCGACCGCAATACGGGAGTGACTCCGCCGGCCTCGATCTCAGCGTTCAATATCGGCTCGGAGGAGGCGCAGATCCTGAATCAGAATCAGGCGTTGGTGCAGCAGATTGTTTCTTCGGGCCTGGCTCCGGCCGGAGACCTTGGGGCAATCCTGCTGATTCTGCTCGCTTCGGGGCAGGTATCGAACTCTCTGTTCTCGAATGGATTTGCGATCTTCGGCGGCGGGCTTACGCTCTCCGGCGTCTCCTTCAATCCGATCTCGGCCAAGCTTAGCCTTAACTCTTCGGACTCGCGCGAGCTGGATGAGGTGCAATTGCGGCTGGGCGATGGCGAAGATGGAACCATCAAACTGGGTGAAAGATACCCTATCGAGACCTCCTCGTTTTCGAGCTTGGCGGGTAACAGTTCGAGCATTGCCGGACTGACAGGCGCAGGCACATCAAGCCAGCTTGGCGGGCTTCTCTCTTCGCTTTCGAGCGCCGCCTCCGCGACCATCCCTCAGTTTCAGTACGAAGACATCGGAATGACGCTGAAGGCTACCCCGAAGGTGATGCACGGCGGGCTGGTGGCGCTCACTCTCGATCTGAAGATCAACGCGCTGGCCGGCTCATCGATCAATGATGTTCCGGTGCTGAATAATCGCGCTTTCTCCGGCGTTGTGACGCTGAAAGACAATGAGAACGCGGTGATAGTGAGCGAGATTGACAAGCAGGAGAGCCGAGCAATCAGCGGAACGCCGGGAATCAGCGAGATTCCTGGCATGAATGACCTTACCGATAAAGATGTATCGAAGAATTATGCTTCGCTGTTGATTATTATTACTCCGCATGTGGTGCGGGGAACGCAGGCGGCGGGCCGCTCGGCGATGTTTCGGGTAGAAAAAGGAGAGACGGGACGAAGGTTTTAGTGTGCTTTCACGGGTCCTGTAAGGCGGCATCCTGCTATCCCACCCTAGCGACAAAAAAAGTACGTCGCGAGGGTGGGGCACCCGGCAGAGTTTCGGTCAGGTGATAGATTGGCGTTGTCAGAACCATGGATTTCTGCCAGACCAGCAGGTCGCGATAGTGTCGGGTTCGGGTGCTTCCCTGCGATAAGTTACCCTTTTTCATTGCTGCACACCACGCTGACTCGCTATTTTTTGAGTCCATCCAGCTTGATCTGGTAATCGATGATCTGCTTGAGGGTGTCGTAAGGTGCATTGGCGGGAACCTGGCGGCCATTGACCATCAGCGTGGGGGTCTGGTTGATGTCCAGATCCTCGGCGAGCTTGGTGGAGTCTTCAACAGTCTTGCCGGTGGCGGGCAGGGCCACGCAGGCAGCAACCTTGGCCGGGTCCAGACCCGCCTTGGTGACGCCGCTGTTCAGCGTGAGTGTTGCGCCATCGGCGGTGCTGAGGCCTTCTTGCCCATCAAACACAGCGGCAGCGAAAGTAAAAAAAGCGGAGCTTCCGCCCAGCTTGGTTACGCAGACGGCGTACTGGGCTGCTGTAACCGCCTGCGCGTGGATGCGGGCCAGCGGGAAGTTCTCAAAGACGAAGCGGGCCTGCGGGTAATCGACGGCGAGTTTGTCCATGTTGGCCTGCGCCTCTTTGCAATGCGGGCACTGGAAGTCGGCGAACTCGACGATTTCGAGATCTTTGGAGGCCGAGCCGCGATAGGGTCCGTCGGCGCGCTTCTGCAGTTCGGCGCGCTGATCGGCGTAAGGGTGCTCACCGAAGGCGATAATCTCGTCGCCGGCGATGATGTGCTTGCTGTCGGGGAGCACGAAGAACTGGATCGCAGAATTCTTCTGCTTGCCGGTCTTGTCGCCGACCAGAACTACAACCTTGCTGATACCTTCGACCGGGGTCTTGAGGATGGCCTGCACCTGCCAGATGCGGCTGTCGTCAAAGCCCCAACTGGTCTGCATGAAGGCGTTGACGATCTCTTTGGTGGGCGATGCGGCGGTAAAGTTCGCCGGATCGGGAGCCGGGAAGGTGGGCGCGGCGGCCGGAGCGGGGGCGGCCGGCGGGGCTGCAGGGGGCACATCCTGCTGGGCGCGGAGCGAGGGCAAAGAGAGAGCGGCCAGCGCGGCAAAGGCCAGAACGCTGGAAAGACGTGCATACTGAGGGACCAAGAGGATTCTCCTTCGAAGGCGGCAAACTCCGCACTTTCAGCTTATACCTGAACTTTGACGGCAATGGGAAATCTGCGCCCCATGCCAAAGGACTTTGCAGTCACCTTCAGGACCGGCGCGGCCTGCTGGCGTTTGTACTCCGAGCGCTCCACTAGGCGAACCACCTGTTGGACGAGCGGGAGGGGAAAACCGTGTTGCGTTGCGATCTCTTCCGGGGTCTCGTAGCGCTCAACGTAGGCTTCGAGAATCGGGTCGAGCACTTCGTACGGCGGCAGCGAGTCAGTATCTTTCTGGTCCGGTCGCAACTCGGCCGAGGGCGGCTTGGTGAGGATCGCCTCGGGAATGATTTCACACTCGCGATTGACCCAGCGGCAGAGAGCGTAGACGCGGGTTTTGACCAGGTCGCCGATTACTGCAAGTGCGCCCACCATGTCTCCATAAAGCGTGCAATAGCCCACCGCCATCTCCGATTTGTTGCCGGTGGTGAGCACCAGTGCGGAGAACTTGTTGGAGAGAGCCATCAGCAGGCTGCCGCGAATGCGGGCTTGCAGGTTTTCTTCGGTCGCGTCCGGCTTGCGCCCGGCAAAGAGCGGGTCAAGGGTGTGTGTGAACTCGGCAAAGAGGCCGCTGATGGGCAGAAGCTCAAAGCGGATACCGAGATTGTGCGCGAGGGCGCGGCTATCGTCAATTGAACCGATGGACGAGTACGGGCTGGGCATGCCGATGCCAGTGACATTTTCAGCGCCCAGGGCATCGGTGGCGATAGCTGCGACCAGCGCCGAATCGATGCCGCCGCTGAGACCGACTAGCACTTTTTTGAAACCGCATTTGCGAATGTAATCGCGCGTGCCGAGCACTAAAGCTTGATAAGCCGCGGCGGTCTCGTCTTCCAGCGGCTCGGGAATCTGCGGCGCGCTGAAAGGATCAACAATAATCAGGTCTTCCTCAAATGAGTGGGCCTGCGCGACGAGTTCGCCGCTAGCGCTCAATGCCAAAGAGGAACCGTCGAAGATCAGGCTGTCGTTGCCGCCTACCTGGTTGCAGAGAACCACGGGAATGTTATCACGGCGCGCGATGGCCGCCAGCATCTCGCGGCGAATGGCGCGCTTGCCATGCCAGAAAGGCGAAGAAGAGAGATTGACATGCAACTGCGGCTGCTGGCGCATTAGCTCTTCCATCGGGTCTACTTTGTAGAGCCGCCGGCGCCAAAAGTTTTTGTCGTTCCAAGCGTCTTCGCAGATAGAGATGGCGAGGCGCACTCCATCCAGCTCGACGACCTGCTGGGGCTTTGCCGTGGAAAAATAGCGCTGCTCGTCGAAGACATCGTAGAAGGGCAGCAGGCGCTTGTGCTGTTCGAGGATCACGTTGCCCTGGTCGAGCAAAACCGCTGCGTTTACGGCAGGTTTGCCCGATTCTCTCTCTGCCGCCAGCGCCACGCCAGCCAGAACTGCAGTTGGAAGCGCGCGGGTGGCCAGGGCTAGCTCTTCGACCGCAGTGCGGCAGCGGGCAAGGAAGCTCGGCTTCTCCAGAAAGTCCGCAGGAGGGTACCCGCAGATTGCCAGCTCGGAAAAGACCGTGAGCCGCGCACCCCGGTCTGCGGCTTGGCGGCTGGCGGCAATAATTTTTTCAAGATTCCCTGAAAAATCCCCGACAGTGGGGTTGATCTGGGCCAGTGCAATCTTCACACCTTTAGTTTACAAGGACGGCTGTCGATTTTTCTTTTGCGTGAATGGAAAAACCAGCTACAATTGCCCTGCTTTCACAATTCCCCAAAACTTGCCGCTAACGAACTCACGCTCAGTATGCGCTGGAATGATTGCGACTCTCCGGTCGAATGAGTGGCACACAACGGTCCAGAGCGGGCCGGTGAAAGGAGCGGATATGGCAACGACGGCACTCAGGGTAAGAAGGCATGGAAAAGAAATTCCCAACATCAAAGTTGCGCAGTTTGCGGGTGTTCTGGCGGCAGGAGCGACGGGCGGACTCCTTTATTGGGTGCTGACCAAGGTGTGCAGCACATCGGTAAATATTGGCGGAGCTCAACTGGCAGACTTAGGAGTGTGGATGGCGCCGGCACTGATGTTTATCGGGGCGATTGCGGGATTATTTGGCGTCTATCTCCTGACAAGCTCTGATCTCGCGAAGACGCAGACCTACATTTTCGCGATTGTCTGCGGACTGGCCTGGCAGCCGATCATCACTGTGACCCAGCAGTTGGTGGTAAACAAGACGGTAACGGATCAGAATTCGCAGGTGACCGACCAGGTGCAGCAGATACAGGCCGCCAACAACAGTGGGAACCAGCAGCAGATTAAAACTGCCGTACAGAATGCCGTGCCGGCAGTGACCACCGCTCTGAGCCTGTCGCCCAGCGTCACTGACCCGCAGAAGAAGACGGAGATTGAGAACAATTCAGGCAAGGCGATCAGCGAACTGCAGTCGAGCGCATCCGCCGCGCCCACAGCATCAGTGGATGGATTGAAGAAGATTTCGTTGACTGCATCAAACTCTGGCGAGTCGAATGTGGCGCTGCGCGCGATTCAGTCGCTCGATTCCATCGGCAGCAAGGCCACAACCGAGAACAATCAGCAGGTGGCGCACACGGTGCGCGATTCGCTGCTGGAGGTTGCCCAGCAAACGCACGACCCGCAGGTGCAGAAACAGGCGCAGACCGCGGCGTTGAAGCTTGCCGAACACTGAGCGAAGCGGCATCAATACGCGGCAATCCCGGTAATGCTCTGGCCCAGAATCAGCGCGTGAATATCGTGTGTGCCCTCGTAGGTTTTTACCGATTCGAGATTCATCATGTGGCGCATGATGGGGTAATCCTCTGTGATGCCGTTTGCGCCGAGAATGTCGCGGGCTGTC
Source organism: uncultured Acidobacteriaceae bacterium (assembly GCA_963713645.1). Lineage (GTDB taxonomy): Bacteria > Acidobacteriota > Terriglobia > Terriglobales > Acidobacteriaceae > Telmatobacter. Next base: position 354,900 of record CAVQMQ010000041.1, read on the forward strand.
CTGGCCGTCTCCAGCGCCATCCACACATTGTTGCGCTTGGCCAGCGAGATGTGTTCATGGCCCACCGCGCCTGCGTCCTTGAGCCGGCCGACGTGCAGGCTGAGCAGTTGAGCTTTGGAGATTTCGCTCATCATCCAGACCAGTTTTTCCTGAATCAGTTGATGGCTGGCGATTGGCTGCCCGTGGAACTGCTTTCTGGTTTTCGCGTATTGCAGTGCGGTGTCATAGCAGGCCATCGCTGCGCCGATCGCGCCCCAACTGATGCCATAGCGCGCCTGATTGAGGCACATCAGCGGACTCTTCAGGCCGCCGGTGCCCGGTAGTAGATTCGCCGCGGGGATGTGGACATCCTGCAATGACAATCCGCTGGTGACGGAGGCGCGGAGCGACCATTTGCCGCGCACCTCATCGGCGCGGAAGCCGGGGCGGTCGGTCTCAACGAGGAAGCCGCGCACAAGATTGTCTTCGTTTTCGACTTTGGCCCAAATGACGGCTACATCAGCGATGTTCCCCGAAGTGATCCACATCTTTTCGCCATTGAGAATGTACTCATTGCCGGCCTTGCGCGCGGTCGTGGTCATGCCGCCGGGGTTTGAGCCGAAGCCAGGCTCGGTCAATCCAAAACAGCCGAGCTTTTCGCCGGTGGCCAGCTTGGGGAGCCAGTGATTTTTCTGCTCTTCCGAACCAAAGGTGTAGATCGGATACATGACCAGCGCCGACTGCACGCTGACAAAGCTGCGCAGGCCGGAGTCGCCGCGCTCCAGCTCCTGCGTGACCAGGCCGTACTCCACATTCGACATACCTGCGCAGCCGTAGCCGGTGAGGTTGGCTCCGAAAAAGCCCATCTCGCCCATCAGTGGAACCAGTTGACGCGGGAAGCGGCCTTCCTGGAAGCATTCCTCGATGATCGGGATGATCTGGTCGTCGACAAACTCGCGCGCCGATTTGCGCACCAGCAGTTCGTCCTCGCTGAAGCTGGAGTCGAGATGGAGAAAATCGAAGCCCTGAAATTTGAATCCCATATGCGCCTGCCCCGTTGGTAACGCTCAAGACAGCAAGCCTAGCAGATGAAGTGCTGCGTGGGAAAACCGCGCTGGTCTATACTCGTTCTTTGGACTCTTTCTGTGACCCTGCTGCTCTCCGACTGGAAGGTTGATGCCGCGCTCGGCTCCTGCCTGGTGCTGGGGCTGCGTCATGGCTTCGATTACGACCATCTGGCCGCCATCAGCGACATTACCGCCGTGCAGCGCAACTGGTGGAGCGGCTTGCGCCTGGGCACCACCTACGCACTGGGCCACGCCTTCACCATCGCTGCGCTGGGCGTGGCGGTGCTGCAATTGCATCTGGGATTGCCGGAAGGCCTCGACAATTGGGCCGAGCGGCTGATCGGACTCACGCTGATCATTCTGGGCATCGGCGTGGTTGCAGGCATCCTGCGCAAAGACGCGCACGGCCATTCCCACTCCCGCATCGAGAGCCGCCTGGGCATCGCAATCAACGGCATTTTGTGGCTGGTCTGGCAGGCGCGCCGATGTTGGAACCGGGCAGCGCGACGCCCGGAGCGCTTTCAGTGGATGTACACTGGCAAGTCCGTCTTCGCCATCGGGATGTTGCACGGGATCGGCGCGGAGACCCCCAGCCAGCTCGCGCTTTTCTTCCTCGCCGCCAACCTGGGCGGAACATCGCGCGGCATGATGGGCCTGGGCGCGTTCTGCGTCGGTCTCGTCTGCATGAACGCGCTGATGACCGCTACGATGGGCGGAGCCTTCAAAGCAAGCGGCAAGCGTCAGGCGATTTATAACGCCGTCGCTTGGGCCGGCGCGGCCTATAGCTTCGCCATCGGCATTACCTTCCTCTTTGGCGCTTCCGGGAGTTTGCCGCCGCTGGGGTAGCGGAATCGCAATCACTTTGCGATGTGGAATAAGCCATCAAGAATCACAAATTGATGCTGTCATCTTGATCAGGGCGCAGCGGAGTCGATTGATCTGCTTTTGGTTGGAATGTTTGTGCCAGGTAGAGCTATGCAACGCAATATTGAAGGTAAGTTAATTCTCTAAAGCAACTTAGCACAATCAGACATACTAAAAGAGACAGGTGAAGCGCGAAAATTTGAAGGGATTTTGAAATTATCCAATAAGTAGAGTGACTTTTGAGTTATAATACGTGATAGGTGAAAAGGAGGGACTCCAAGCCCCCCCCAGTCCTCAGCGGCGTGCTGAATTTTACTAGCCTTCGCGACCCTGGAACTTACGGAAGAGCCGTCCAACAGCTTAACCGTCCTCGGTCGCGATTTCTTTTTTTGCGGATAAGGTTGCAACTCATTTTGCGGTTGCAAATCCTCTCCGCTTCAATTCTGAATCATTTCCTTAATGTTGTATGGAGACGTTGTATCCATACAACGACTATAGTACGTCAAGATCTTCTATAACGCAATACTAATACTTCCTATAGCGAAGCATTTCTTTGGAGCAAGTCTTGGATGCATCTATAGAGTGAGCGTTTGGTGTGTATAGGGAATTCCCATACAATCATCAAATAACGTAGTAACGAAACGTTAGCAAGAATGAATTCACTCTTGCTATAGTGAGTTCATCATTCTAGGAACAATTGAGAAATCGTTGATCGATCTGTGCTGATTAGCGACGTTAAACTAAACTGCTTTTTGCGAAATTTAATATGTATCCGCACTGCTGTCCGGTTAAAAGTCGAACAGAATGAGTTGGTTGGAGTTTGGAGTTAGTTGACTGGTGTAGTGCTTCTGCTGAAGTGCCTGTGAAATGGGCATTTTCTCGAACAGAGTTACCGAGAGTACTTGCAGCAAAGTGTAGAGCGAGCCGGGCAGTTCGAGCTTTTTCTTGACGATGGCGACCAGCAGGTAGACCGAGACGGCTATCCAGATCTGGGTCTTGACGGCGTTCTCGCTGCTTCCGAAGAAGGCCTTGATGCGCAGGTGTTGCTTGATCCACTTGAAGAACAGCTCGACTTGCCAACGGCTCTTGTAGAGGGCACAGATGGTAGCAGCGGGCAGCATGAACTGGTTAGTCAGGAAGACCAGATCCTTGCCGGTGTCCGAGTCGCGATAGCGAATGCGACGCAAATGGCCAGGGTAATCCTTGCGGCTGTCGTAGCCGTTGAGGGCAATAGATTGGTCAGCAAGAATGCCGGTCTGCTTGTCCACCTGTTGGGAGTAGATGCGGCTGGCATCGAGGTTACGCTTTGCGCGTGTGACAAAGAACGCTGAGGACAAATGGATGCGATAGAGTCGGGCGTAATCGAGATAACCGCGATCCATGACGTAGTAAGCGCCGGGTTGCGGGATGATTTCGTCGAGGATGTTGACGTCGTGCACATCGCCAGTGGTGACGCGGATAAACGTTGGTATGTTGCCGCGCAGATCGAGCAGCGTATGCATCTTGACTGCGGATTTGGTGGAGCGGAAATGCGCCCAGGGGAACAGGCTCAGGCACAGGTCGATGGTGGTCGAGTCCAATGCGTAAGCGGCGGCGTCGAGGTCCATGCCGAGATCTTCCTTGGCGTAGAGCTTGCGCGCCTGAAGCATCAATCGTTGCGCCAACTCCGCGTAAATACGCCAATCGCGGCTCTCGTTGGCCTCTGCCAAAGTGGAACGCCGAACGGGAGAACGAAAGCCCATGGGGTAGAGCTTAGCGGGCTGTGCGCTGAGACAAGCCTCGATGTCGCGCAGGCTCTCGCGATAGGTCAACTGGGCAAAAGCCATGGCACGGAACTGCTCGGCGCAGTTGAGGCTGCGCACCCGACGGTCGCCGCCATAACGGGCTACGCTGCGGGCAAACGACGTCCAGGGAAGGAAATCCATCAACTGAGCAAACAGCACCTTGCCAGCGTTCACCGCCGCCTCCAGAAAACATCTCTGGAATCAGCATCGCGGCAATTTCAAATCGACACCACCCGAAAACGCTCGCAACCATCCGCACATCAGGCGGTTGCGGCCAGCAAGCTAGTCGTTAACCGGACAGCAGTGATGTATCCGGTTGATTTAATTGACTATTTGGCAGTTTCTCCAAGGTATAGGTTTACCACTGACATCGCTATAGTAGGTGGTCGTGAAGAGAAACCACCCGCTGATCGAGCAACTCCTTCCATTGTGACAGTTGAGAAACTGTCACAATCCTAACCTGCGGCGCAAGGGGCAGGCCGTATGCTGGTCATGCTAGGTCAACGATGCGCGCCCACCTTGCCACACTTCTCGACGACTTCCGCCGCCACGGCCGCGGGATTGCCGTGGTGCGCTACAAAGGCAACCGGCGGCAGGTTGCGCGCTACGGCGAGATTGCGCACCTCGCCGGACGCTTTGCCGCTCTCTTGGCCGCGCGCGACATCGGTCCCGGCGACCGCGTGCTGCTCTGGGCGGAGAACAGCGCCGAGTGGATCGCGGCCTTTTACGGGTGCATGCTGCGCGGCGCGCTGGTCGTTCCGCTGGACGCGACGGGTTCGGTTGATTTTGCGGCGCGTGTTGCTGCTGATGTCGCGCCGAGACTTGCCGTGGGGGACGCGGCGTTGTTGATGCAGTTGAGAGATGTGGCATCCCACCCTAGCGACAAAAACAAAAGCGTCGCGAGGGTGGGGCACCCAGATCTCGGGATTCCTACACTAGCCTTTGAAGAGTGGGTCCTCCCCATTGAGGAAGTCGGGCCGGTTCCAGGCCTCAACCATGCGACTCCGCTGCAAATTCTCTTCACCTCGGGGACGACGGGCGATCCCAAGGGAATTGTTCACACCCACGGCAATGTGCTGGCTAGCGTGTCGCCGATTGAAGAGGCGGCGCAGGGTTACATGCGCTACGAGCCTCTGGTGCATCCGCTGCGGTTTTTGCATACGCTGCCCTTGAGCCATGTCTTCGGCCAGACGATGGGTCTGTGGATGCCGCCGCTCTTCGGCGCCGAGGTTCACTTTGAAAACCGCCTGGTCGCGCCCCGGCTCATAGAGACCATTCGCAGAGAACGTATAAGCGTCCTTTCCGCAGTGCCGCGCGTGCATGGCCTGCTCAAGGCGCATCTTGAAAGCACCCATCCAGGCCTCGTCGAACGCCTGGCCGTCTCAAAGAGCTACTCCCCGTGGAAGCGCTGGTGGAAGTCGCGCGATATTCACTGGGTCTTTGGACTAAAGTTCTGGGCGCTGATCTCCGGCGGTGGCGCGCTTTCACCGCCTCTCGAAGAGTTCTGGAACGCGCTGGGATTTGTGCTGGTGCAGGGCTACGGCATGACAGAAACCACCGCTTTGATCACGCTGAACCATCCCTTTCACGTCTCGCGCGGGACAATTGGCAAGCCGTTGGCTGGGCGCGAGGTCAAGCTGGGTCCGGATGGCGAAGTTCTGGTGCGCGGTCCGATGATCTCCGGCGCAACCTGGGCTGATGGGGCGCTTAAGATGCGTGCCGATGAGTGGCTGGCTACCGGCGACTTGGCCGAACGCGAGCCGACGGGAGAGCTGCGCTTTGTGGGCCGCAAGAGCGAGGTAATTGTGACCGCGGCGGGGGTGAACCTGCATCCCGAAGACTTAGAAGCGGCGATTGATCAAGAGCCTGGCGTCACGGCCTGCGCTGTGGTGCCTGTCGAGACGCCGAACGGACCGGAGCCCTGCGCGGTGCTGGCGCTGCGCGGCTTTTCCAGCGTTGACGCCGATGGCGACGCCGGAAATCATGCCGCAGCGACGGTGATTGAGAGCGCCAACCGGCGGCTTGCCGAGTTCCAGCATTTGCGCCGCTGGCTCTTGTGGCCAGAGCCGGACCTGCCACGCACCTCGACCGGCAAGCTGCGCCGTAAAGCCGTCGCGGAGTGGGTGCGGCGGGAACATTCGCCGGCAAATCTCAATGGAAAACAGTCCACGCCAACTGACTGGCTGCTGGCGCTCATCACAAGTCTCACTGGCGAGACCCCGTCAGGTAGCGGAGACGAGTTGCGCCTAGCAGAGGATCTGCACCTCGACAGCCTGGGACGTGTGCAGTTGGCTGCCGCAATTGAGGAGCGCCTAGGAGCAGGAGCGCAAGGCACAAATCTTGATCAGATCGAGACGCTTGGCGAGTTGCGCCGATTATTGGCCGCAGGGCGGGTCAATGCAGATGAAGGCGGACCTCACGCTGGCGGTATCCCAGGTCCCCAGGTGCGAGGGATCTCCACCCCACGGACGAAGGCCGGTCCGTGGGGACCCCGGACCTGGGGCACCCAGCAAGGAGGCAAAGCCGCGAACAACAACCAATCCGCGCAGCAGGAAAATCAATCGAACTCTGTCCAGCCGGCAACGCATATCTATCCGCACTGGCCGTGGCTCTGGCCTGTCCACTGGCTGCGCGCCGTTTTTGTTGAAATGGCGCTGCGCCCGCTGATCTGGCTGCTGGCAGATCCGGCAGTTGTCACGTCAAAAGTGCCGGAGGCACCCGAGCCGATGCTGATCGTCGCCAACCACGTCACCGCCTACGACGGCCCGTTGATTCAATACGCGCTGCCGGGGGCGATGCGGAGGCACATTGCGGCGGCGATGTCCGGCGAGATGCTGGAGGATTTTCGTCACTTCCGCAACCCCGAACACGGACCCCGCTATCAGCGCTTCGATCCATTCGGTCCGCTGGCGTGGTTGCTGCTCACCGCGCTCTTCAACATTTTTCCGCTGCCCCGGCTGCGGGATTTCCAGCGCAGCTTTGCCCACGCGGGTGAGGCGCTGGATCGCGGCTACAACGTGCTGGTCTTTCCCGAGGGAACGCGGTCAGCGGAAGGTGCGCTCGCCCGTTTTCGTCCGGGGATCGGCCTGCTGGTCCGCCAATCCGGAGTCGCTGTTCTGCCCGTCGCGTTGCTCGGCCTGGGCGAGTTGAAGGCTGGCCGCAGGAGCTGGTTCCGGTCGGGTTTGATTGAAGTGCGTGTGGGCCAGCCGCTGCGCTTCAGTGACTCAGAAACAGAGGCTACTATCGCCGAGCGGTTGCACGCCGAAGTGGAAAAGCTCTTGAAGGGATGAGCGGCAGCGTGGCCGCAGTCTGTCGATTCCGCTGAGGGCCGTATACTCAAAGTCGCGCATGATTCAGATTATTGGAACTATCTTTGTTGCGGCGCTGGGCCTGGCCTTTGGCAGCTTTCTCAATGCCTGCCTGAGCCGCTGGCCGGCGGAAGAGAGCGTTGTGCAGCCGCGCTCGCACTGCCGCCAGTGCAGCCACACGCTCAGTTGGTGGGAGAATGTGCCGCTCGTGAGCTGGCTTGTGTTGCGGGGACGGTGCCGGGAGTGCCGGGCCTGGATTGGATGGCGGTATCCGTTGGTAGAACTGGCTATTGCCACTCTTTGGACGATTTCCGCCTTGAGATTTTTCGGGGTTATGGCGTTCCTAGATTTATCAGGTGTTGAGTTCTATAACGAACTGGCTGTAACTATTGGCAAAATGATTTTTTACTGGCTGCTAGCGGCGCTGGCTGTACTGGATTTGGAGAATCTCTGGTTACCGGATCGGTTGACCCTACCGGGTGCCGCGCTTGGATTTGGATTTGCGATTCTCGGTAGGTTTCTCACCAGTTCGCATTCAATCTTTACGCCGAGTCTGTTGATCATAAACACCGCGCTGACTAATCTCATCAGCATTCTGATCGCCGCCGGAATCATTCTCCTGATTCGCTGGATTTACTGGCTTATTCGACGCCAGGAAGGCATGGGCCTGGGCGACGCCAAGCTGATGGCGCTGCTGGCTGCGTGGCTCGGTTTGCCGCAAACACTTTTAGCTTTTGGTGTGGGGCTGACGCTGGGCGCGGGAGCAGCGCTCGTTCTGCTGGCCTTGCCGAAGTTGCAAAGAGAGTCAGGCGGCTGGGCTACGCAATCGCTGCCCTTCGGGACATTTCTCTGCATCGGAGGGGTTATCAGCAGCCTGTGGGGCCAGCAGTGCATTGCGGATTATCTGCGCTGGGCAGGGTTTTGAAGCAAACGTGCATAGCATCCCGCCCTTGTGTCTCATCTCCGAAGTTCGTTACAAATGTGCAGCTGCGAAAATGCAGGTCCTTCGACTCCGTTGGGCACAAAGAACGCGCCCAACTCCGCTCAGGATGGCAGCATTTTTACTATCTATATCGGAGACCAAGCGCTAGCCGCGCTTGGTCGCGACAAGTTTGCTGGTAAAGCTCGCTGCCTCGTTTTCAGTCTTGGCAACCGGTGCGGGCACGGGCCAGGGCAGCAACTCGGCATGAGCGCGGGAGTGGGCGATGGCCTCCCGCAACTGGGGCAGATGATGGCGGCAATGGACCGCGTGGTACTGACGCCACTCCTCTACCCGCATCGGGCCGTAGATGGGATGCACTGCACAGGGCAGCAGACCGAAAGTTTTGCGGCAAGCAGCCAGGGTGTGGTCCAGCTTTTCTGCCGCCGCCAGGAAACGGGCGGTGAGGGCCTTGCCATCCTGCGGATTAACAGCAGCAGGGCGCAGCGCGCGCAACGCGGAAACGCCGCGGGGCATGGAGCCAAACCAGCAGATCTGGGCCTTGAGCAGCCACTGCGCAAAGGTATGGAAACTGGTAGAGGGCCTGCGCTTCTTGAGCGCCTCCTCAAGCAGATTGCCGGAGTGTTCGAAGGCTAGGATGAGATGCTCAACCACTTGCTGCACAGACCATGCATGAATCTCGGGATTGGGAGAGGCCTGGGCTTCCGCTTGACTTACGGATGCAAGTTGGCCGGCAATCTTTGCAGTTTGCGTAGCCAGAACTGGGTGCATGAAAGTCCCTCAATTCACCAAAGCAACAGAACGTCTCACTCTTAAATTCTGTGAATGATTCAAGCCCAACAAGCAGGGTTTCTTAAAAATGACTGATGAATGATGCCATGATCTCATTCCCGGTTAAGAAAGAACACATTCATATAGTAATAGGGCCGGGTAATCGCTTTCTCGTTACCCTTTGTAGACCCCTTACTTCGGTGCATCTGTGTTGTGCGCGGCAACCGGCAGGCCGGCGTCCGCCAGCGACGGATCTTTGAGCAGCTTGCGTGCCTGTTTGCCGTGCGGCCCGTCCGGGTCGTAATCGAGGAGCTGGCGATAATACGTCCGCGCATTGGCGTAGTCGCCCAGATGGCGCTCGGCCTCGCCGAGGCCCCAGTAGACATCGGGGTTTTCAGGGTCCAGCACCAGCGCCGACTGGTACCGTGACAAAGCGGCCTTCCAGTTCCTGCGGTCCAGGTAGTAGCTGCCGACTTCAATGTTCTGGGCAGCGGATTCCTGCGCCGTAGGCTGCTTTTTGGGCTTCACTTTGGCATCGGCGTCAGGTGAAGGCAGCAGACGGTCCATGCCGCTGAAGCTGGAACTTGACTCGCCGCTTTGCGTGCTGTCCGCATATTCGCCGGTATCTTCCGGGCTGCGGGCCGGATCGCGGTCGGCAGCGGGGAAGGCCGTGGTGTTGGCTGCGTTCGCTCCGTTGTCCAGGGACGCTGGAGTTGCCGTGGTGGGAATCACCGGAACGGATGAGGTGTCTTCCGGGAAGGGATTGGAGCCGGACTGCGGCGGACTGCTTGGCTTGGACGGCGATTGCGCGGAAAGCTGCGCGGTCACCGCCGTGATGGCAGCAAACAAGAGCGGTAGCGCGGCAGTTCTGATCCTCATTACAGGTGTTCTCATTTGCTGCGGCAAGGCCTTGATGGTGCTCCTTGTCTGCATCCTTTGGAGTTGCGCAGGTACGGAGCATCCCATGTGGGAACCGGCTGCTAAATAAGACGCTGCAATCCCGGAACGGTTTACCCCGGAGTTGATTTTACGGCAATAGAAGCTTTACCGCTTCGCCGGTCTGGGGATCGTAATGCCGGAGCAAGGAACTAGCGGCTCAAAGCTTCAAATCGCGCCCTGTCAGGCGGCGGAAGGCCTCGAGATATTTGGCCTGGGTGCGTCCTACGACCTCATTGGGCAAGGCCGGTGCGGGGGCCTGTTTGTTCCAGTGGATCGACTCCAGATAATCGCGAACGTATTGCTTGTCAAAGGAGGGCTGCGGGCCGCCCGGCTTCCGCTCTGTAGCCTCCCAGAAACGCGAAGAGTCGGGCGTCAGCACCTCGTCGGCCAGCACCAGGCCCTCTTGGGTACGGCCAAACTCGAACTTGGTATCGGCCAGAATCAGCCCCTTGCTTTCGGCATGGGTCGCGGCTTTCTGGTAGAGGGCAATCGTCAGCCGCCGCAACTCCGCCGCTTCCACCGCGCCTACGGCTGCCTCCATTTTGGCGTAGGAGATATTCTCATCGTGCTGGCCGTCGGGACTCTTTGTCGCCGGAGTAAAGATGGGAAACGGTAGCCGCGATCCGTCCTGCAAGCCACGCGGCAACGCGATCCCGCAGATTGTCTTGGTGGCCTGGTATTCCTTCCATCCGGAGCCGGCCAGAAATCCGCGAGCGACGCACTCGACCGGATACATCCGCGCCTGCTTGACCAGCATCGACCGGCCTTCGAGCTGATCGGCGTAGCGGTGCAATTCGGCGGGGTACTGGCTGACCTCGGCGGTGATCAGATGGTTCGGAACCAAGTCTTTGAGGAACTCGAACCAGAAGAGCGAAATCTGGGTAAGAATCTTGCCTTTGCCGGGAATTCCGGTGGCCAGTACGTGGTCAAAAGCGGAGATGCGGTCGGTGGCGATGAGCAGCAGAGCGATCTCGCCTTCATGCGGCACGGTGTAGAGATCGCGCACTTTGCCCCGGCCAAGCAGCTTGATTCCATCCAGATTCGTTGTCAGCAGAGAGGTCACAGCAGAGCCTTCCAATGGAGGGGATTGAAGCTTCGATTGTCGAAGCCGTAGCGGGGTTTGTCAACATCACCGGCGGGCGAGGGCACTGGCCGGATTCTCTGGTTTTGGCGCGGTGAAATTGACCAATTGCGGGGATTTTGCATTAAACATACCATTGTGATGGCCGTCACGGACCGGACTCCCGAAATCGGCGAAACTCTGATTGTCAACAAGGTTCGGAGGGCAGCAAGACCACCCTCTTTGAGCCGGGCGACACGAAGCCGCAGTGGAAAGGGGAAGCCGCAGCGAACTTCGTATGTGCAGGGATCGCCAGTAGCCGCGTACTACCGACCTCCAGTACCGGCTACTGGTTCCCACCTACAAACTATGATCGACTATCGCCTCCGGGAGCAAACGCTTCGGAGGTTTTTTTGCGTCTGGCATGGAATCGGGCGCGCCTGCGGTACGGCTGGCTGCCTTGGAGCGGTTATCCAATTTCCGCGGAGAGCTTGAGATTGTGCGAGGTGGCTTTTTCTTCCACCCCAGCGACAAAGACCTGTCGCTGGGGACCCCGTTGAGGAAAAAGCCACTTTAGTGCATCAACTCCGCTCTACGCCAATTGGAGAACCGCTATAGGCGGGCCGGGTTGGGGTGCGTGATTTCCCGCCCATTCCACGATAAAACTGTGGAATGGATGGGACACCCTGGCGCCAGCAATCAGAAACATCGAGGCGAGCCGTTTGCATCACGCCACCTTGCGAAAGGTCAGGTTGTACCGGTACGGTCCGGTCAGCGGATGATGGCCTCGCTTGAGCGGTTGCACCCCGTGGAACCGCATCCGCGAAGGCCCACCCCACACAATCACATCGCCATGTTCCAGTAGAATATGCTTCGGCTTATCGGTGCGTTCCAGGCCTCCCAGGAGAAATACGCACTCCAGGCCAAACGAAATCGATACAATCGGCTGGCTGAAGTCGCATTGATGCCGATCCTGGTGCAGACCGAGTTTGGTACCGGCCTGGTAGCGGTTGATGTGGCAGGAATCGGGCCGGAAGAGCGGAAACCCGGCCCGCACCCCGCATCGAAGCGCAAAATCCAGCAGCACGCGCGGTATCGGCGGCCACATCTGCCTCACTGCGTGGTTTTGCGAGTCCCAGCGGCGGCGGAAGGTTTCCGGTGTGCCGCAATCGGTTACCATCACCCCCATCGGCAATCCGCCGGCAGTCCTGGCGTGATGCAGTGGGGCAGCGGCAACAATTGTTTCCATAGCATTGAGAAGCTCGGCCTCTTGCTTGAGAGCCAGCCCCCGCATCAACACCGTGCCGGGAAAGATTTCTTCATGCGTTGGCTCGAGAATCAATTGAGAAAAGAGGTTCATCGCCTGCGGATCATTTTAAGATAAAAAGCAAACAAAAAGCGAATTTTTCTCGCACTCATTCATCTTTTTTGCCGGAACGCCTGTTCTTTTAAGTTCTTTGTAAAAAAAGTATGAGAAGCCCCAGCATTGACGGCGGGTGGCGCACCTGTGAGTGTAAGCTGAGATGTTTCGTAGGTGGAGATCCCCTGCATTTGGGGGACATCGGATGCCATCCAGTCAATTATGCTAAGAGCATGCCTTTCACGTTGCCGCACATCTACCCCATTCTCAATGCTCCAATTCTTCCCACCACTGGCCGGACCGAAATTTTGCGCCGCTTGGCAGAAGGATTAGCCGATGCAGGCGTGACGCTGCTGGAATACCGCAACAAGGCAGGGAACGACGCCGAGATTCTTGCCGACGCCGCGATTCTCCGCGCCGGGCTACCCGTCGGGCAGGTGAGGCTGGTTCTCGATGACCGTCTCGATCTGGTAGAGCAACTGGGTTTTGACGGAGTCCATGTGGATGCCGGGGATGCAACGCCGGCGGAAGCACGCAAACGCCTTGGCCCGGACCGGATTGTGGGCACATTTGGCGGCGGCGAGAAGCTGGTAGAGCGGGTTCTTTCCGAGCCGGCTGATTATTTTTCCATTGGCATGGTATACCCGAGCACCACTAAAACGCCGACCAAGCCGCCCATTGGCCCGGAAGGCGTGCGGCGGCTGAGAGAGCAAGCCGGACCTGCGCCGACACTGGTGGCTGTGGGCGGTATTACGCTTGCGACGGCTGCGGAAGTCCTCGCCGCCGGAGCTTCCACTCTCGCCGTCTCCGCAGCAATCTTCCGGCATCCTGACCCGGCGGGCGAGTTTCGTCGCTGGATGCAAGAGTTGGGATAAGCACGACACATTTGATTCGCGCAACTTTCCTTATGGGTTCCTGATGATCATTTTCAAATTCCAGTCACAGAAAGAAAACTAAAGACATTCACATCAAAATCCGTTAAAACATTCTTCAAGTGAATACATCGAACCCGCTCCCCACAACCGAGACGGCAATTCCGCCCAATGACTCCCAGAACTCGCCCCATCTCGTCCAAAGCCTGGGCCTTTTCAGCTCGACGGCCATCGTGATCGGCTCGATGATCGGCTCTGGCGTCTTCATCGTTGACGCCGATATTGCCCGCGGAACCGGCTCGCCGGCGCTGCTGCTGGGCGCGTGGGTGGTTACCGGCATCCTCACCATGATCGGCGCGCTCAGTTACGGCGAACTGGCGGCGATGATGCCCAAAGCCGGCGGCCAATATGTCTACCTGCGCGAGTCTCTGGGGCCGCTCTGGGGCTTTCTCTACGGCTGGACGCTCTTCCTTGTCATCCAAACCGGAACCATCGCCGCAGTCGCCGTGGCCTTTGGCAAGTTTCTCGGCGTCTTTTTTCCCTCGATTTCGACAACCCACTGGCTCTGGCATATCGCCACGGTTCCGGCCTTTCCTGTTGGGCCGATGGTGCTGGGCAATATGGAGATCGGGGTCAGCACGGCGAATCTGGCCGGCATCTGCGTCGTTGTCCTCCTGGCCGTGGTTAACATCTTCGGCGTCGGGCTGGGCGCGCTGATTCAGAATGTCTTCACATCGGCCAAGGCGCTCTCGCTGGCCGCACTGATTCTGCTGGCCTTTACTGTTGGCCGCAACGCGACCGCCTGGGAGGCAAATTTCGGCGCGGGCTGGGGCGCGTTCTGGCACAATGCCGGATGGAGCACGCTGCATCCGGTGCAGGTGGGCGTAGGCGGGCCAATGGTGCTGGTGAATCTGCTGGTGATTCTGGCCGTGGTGCAGGTGGGTTCGCTTTTTTCCGCCGACGCCTGGAACAACATCACCTTCACCGCCGGTGAGGTGAAGAATCCTAAGCGCAATATTCCGCTTTCGCTGGTGCTGGGCACGGGGTTTGTGCTCACGATCTACTTTCTGGCCTCGCTGGCCTATCTGCTGGTGTTGCCCCTGCATGGCGACCCGCACGGAACGACGGTGCTGGCGCGCGGCATTCAATACGCCACGGAAGACCGCGTGGCGCACAGCGGCTCTGGAGCAGATCTTCCACTCCGCGGCGCATGGCTGATGGCCGCGGCGATCCTGATCTCTACCTTCGGCTGCGCCAACGGCATGTCGCTGGCCGGCGCGCGCGTCTACTACGCGATGAGCCAGGACGGGCTGTTCTTCAAAGTCCGTCGGCAAGCTGCATCCGCGCTACAAGACGCCTGCTGCGGGCTTGCTAGTGCAGGCGGCGTGGGCGGTTTTGCTGTGCATCTCCGGCTCGTACGGCCAGTTGCTGGACTACATCATCTTCGCCGTGCTGGTCTTTTACATCCTCACCATCGTGGGGTTGTTTGTGCTGCGCTTCAAACGGCCAGATGCACCGCGGCCTTACAAAGCGCTGGGGCTATCCGGTGCTGCCCGCGCTTTATATCGTGATGGCCGGTTGGATTTGTGTCGTATTATTGCGATACAAGCCGCAGTACACATGGCCGGGCCTGGTGCTTGTTCTGCTGGGCATTCCGGTGTATCTCTTCTGGTCGCGGCGGCCAGCCGACGAACTGCAAAGGCCGGCCAAATAAATTGACAAACAATTGCCGAGGAGGACTTCTCTCATTCATGTCCAGACTGCTTCGAATCAAACCCATGTCGCTGCTGCAAAAGAGGCTGGTGAAGCAGGGCGAACACACGCTCAAGCGCTCGCTGGGCGCCCTGAACCTCGTCACGCTCGGCATCGGCGCCGTCATCGGCGCGGGTATCTTTACGCTGACCGGCCAGGCCGCCGCTCTCAATGCCGGACCTGCCGTTGCGCTGAGCTTTGTGCTCGCAGGCATCACCTGCGCTTTCGCCGGCCTCTGCTATGCGGAGTTTGCTTCGATCATTCCCATCGCCGGCTCGGCCTACACATACGGCTACGCCACGCTCGGGGAATTGGTGGCCTGGATCATCGGCTGGGATCTGGCGCTTGAATACGCGTTTGGCGCGGCCACGGTGGCCTCCGGCTGGGCCGGCTACTTCAACAGCCTCCTGCAGCAGTTGGACATCGTATCTTCCGCCTGCGCTTACCACTACGACAGGCAACATACTCGTCTGGTATCAAGGCTTCTGGATCGACAATGACGTCTCTTCCGCCGGGTGTCAGCGATACCGGCCTGCCGCATGTGACCGGCTTCTTCAACCTGATCGCCGTCTTGCATTGTCATGGTGATCACCACCATCCTCGTCATCGGCATCAAGGAGTCGGCCAACTTCAATTCCGCGATTGTGATCATCAAGCTGGGCATCGTCGGCATTTTCATCGTAATCGGCGGCTATTTCCTGTTCACTCATCCGGCGATCGCCTCGGCAAACTGGCATCCGTTTATTCCGCCGTCAGATGGCCAGGGCACTTCGGCTGGGGCGGCATTCCTACCGCTGCTGCCTCGATCTTCTTCGCTTATATCGGATTCGACGCCGTCTCCACCGCTGCGCAGGAAGCCAAAAATCCGCAAGCGCGATATGCCCATCGGCATCCTCGGTTCGCTGGTCGTCTGCACCATCCTCTACATTCTTGTTTCGCTCGTGCTCACTGGCCTGGTCAGCTACAAGACCCTGAACGTTTCGGCCCCGGTGGCTCTGGCTATCGATGCTACCGGCATCGGCTGGGGTTCGATGCTGGTCAAGATCGGCGCGGTCTTCGGCCTGGCTACCGTGATGCTGGTCATGCTGCTTGGCCAGTCTCGCGTCTTTTACTCGATGTCGAAGGATGGCCTGCTTCCCAAATGGGCTTCCGCCATTCATCCGAAGTTCCGCACGCCGTGGATCACCACCATCATCTTTGGATCCTTCGCAGCAATCATGCCGGCCTTCTTCAACATTGAAGTGCTCTCTCAACTCGTCAACATCGGCACGCTGCTGGCTTTCACCATCGTCTGCGCCGGTGTCTGGGTGCTGCGTGTCCGGCATCCGGAGATGGAGCGGCCCTTCAAGACGCCGCTAGTGCCCCTCGTGCCAATTCTCGGCATCCTCTCCGCTGTTTACCTGATGTCGCGTCTGCACCGCCTGACATGGATCGTCATGATCGGCTGGCTGCTCGTGGGCCTTGCTCGTCTACTTCTTTTACTCGGTCAAGCACAGCAAGGTGCAGGCGCTGGCGAATGCGCCAGAAGGCGACTGAACGGTTGTGAATGCTGAAATGCCGAACGGCCTCCCGCAGGGGAGGCCGTTTGGCATTGAGCGGCAGGGTGCTTGATTTTGCGTCACTAGTAAACTAAACTAAGTAAACTTAGTTCACTTGGGGAGGACTGAATGGCATCGAACACGTCCAATATGCGCCAGTTCAACATCCACGAGGCCAAGACCCATCTCTCGCGGCTGGTGGACGAAGCTGTGGAGGGCGACTCGTTCATCATCGCCAAGGCCGGCAAGCCGATGGTGCGAGTAACACGCATCAATGCGGAGCCTCCGCAGCCGAGGCGGTTGCTTGGCGCCATGAAGGGTCTCTACACGCTTCCAGAGAATTACGAAGAGATTGACCGGGAACTGGATAAGGAGATTGAGCGTCTGTTCCTCGGTGAAGATGAAGAATGAAATTCCTCTTCGACACTCAGGTTGCAATCTGGACGCTGTTTGAGAATCCGAGGCTGAGTGCGGCCGGGCGCGAGATCGTAAATGATTCCGAAAATCAATTCTATTTCAGCGTTTGTAATATCTGGGAGATTGCAATCAAGCGGGGATTGGGCAGGCCGGGTTTTATCCATGATCCGCGCCGGATTCGACGGTATCTGCTGCACAGCGGCTGCGAAGAACTCACAATCCAGAGCGATCATGCGGTTGAAGTTGCCAACCTACCGCCCCTACACAAAGATCCCTTCGACCGCATCCTGATTGCGCAGGCCATGGTTGAAGGGATCACACTTTTGACAGCCGATGAGACGATTGCCCGCTACCCTGGACCCATCCGCAAAGTCTGATGGCAGCCTACTGACCGCTGACAACTGATAACTGTTCTTACGCCGTCGCCTTGGCACAGAACTCGTCAAAGGCGCGGACCAGTTCGCCGGCGATCATCTGGGCGGTTGACTGCTCGATGACATAGCGCTGCATCAGGTAGACCAGCTTGCCGTCGCGCAGAATCGCAATTGCGGGCGAGGTGGGCGGGTTGCCCTCGAAGTAGCCGCGGGCGCGCTCGGTGGCCTCGCGGTCCTGTCCGGCAAAAACGGTGATCTTGTGGTCGGGCAGGTTGGTTGAGCCGCCGAGAGCCATGCGTACGCCGGGGCGCATCTTGCCCGCCGCGCAGCCGCAAATCGAGTTCACAACCAGCAGCGTGGTTCCGGGCTGCGCGACCGCCGCGTCGACCTCTTCGGCCGTGCGGGCCTCGCCGATGCCAGCGCGGGTCAATTCCTCGCGCATGGGAATTACCATAATCTCTGGGTACATTTGTCGCCTCCGGCAGGGAATTGCCTGTATTCATTCTATCGCGAATCCAAGCGGCCGTATTTCTATCGCGGTATAGCGGTGGAGGAGACCAGGTATGGTGATCGTCCATTCTCGGTTAGATCAGCAGATTAATCCGGCAAAGTAAAGTGGAATGAGCGATCCCTTTCTTGGCGCATAAAGACTTGCCGTGGATTCCTAGAACGTCCTCGCATACGATTTGGTAACCAATCCAGCGACGGTCCGCTGCATACCCACTTATAAGCGTGGTCTGCGTGTTGTTCGTTCACAAGTTGTATTTCTTGGTCGTCCAACCAAGTGATCCCAATTTCGGGTTGTCGATTCAGCATTCGAGCTTTTTCCTCAAGAGATTGAATTTTGGCTAACTTATTCGCCAACTTAGTGTCGTGCTCCATCTTCAACAGTGCTTTGCCTGACAAGGGAAAAAAGATCTCGCAATCACTACTCAGTAAGCCAGAGGGCAAGCCACTTTGATTCCGAAATACGGTGACGACAGGACAGTCTGAAGTGACAAATTGCATCGTCCGTGAGGTGAAACACACAGTCCATTTCATGTGCTCAAACACCTTTGCAAGCGAGAAGGCAAGGTCAATAAAGTTTTCTCGACTGAATCCCTCCGGATCAGCCTGCATTCGTTCCTGTTCAGCGATGAGTTCAGACTGTTTGACCTGAAACCATTCGTGGTCAGGTGGAGGCACACCAAAAGGGCTAATTGCAACCATCATTGCAGGATCAGCGCTCTCTTTGCCCTTGGAATGCTGCTTCAGTTGTTCAATGCTTTGTGTAATGCTCTCTTTGGAATGCCTGTCCATGAACTCTCGTTCATAGGGGACCCTCAGTTTCTGCAATCCAACTAGGCGCGAGAGGATTTCGCGTTGCTGCCATTTCAAACGGGTCTTTTCGGCGCAAAGATCTCGGATAATGAGTATGCCAGGGCTTTCCACCTCCTTCTCTATGCGGTGTTCCAGGCTGTCATTTTGGGTCCCATCTGGCATTTTGTAGCTGTAATAGTCCCGAATCCTAGCCAGCTTATCTGGAGCGGATCGATATGGCTCGGATTTCTTCCGTCCATAGCAGTAGAGGTGTTCCTGGCCTGGTTCGAGAAATCCGTCAAGATAGGCCTTGGTGACATAATGCTGAAGCCTCGGAGCACAATCCCTAGCCATTAAATTGCTCCTATCTCATGATGAATTTTACATCCTCGGCTGACTGCCCAATGGTATAGCCTTGATTCAATGCTCCTTGAAGAAAACAAGCCGCTTGCGCCCTTTACGACCTTTGGGATTGGCGGCCCTGCCCGCTGGTATGTGGAGGCGGCGACGGAAGAGGAGATCGTCGAAGCTGCTGAGTGGGCGCGGGAGCAGGGCACTGAGCTCTTTGTTCTGGGCGGCGGGAGCAATCTGCTTGTCGCTGATGCGGGCTTCAACGGCTTGGTGCTGCGTATTGCGTTGATGGGCATTACGGTCGCCTATACGCCACCGGAATCAACGCATTTTATATATGAAGCCGCTGCAGGAGAATCCTGGGAGCACTGCTTGCAGCGGACGATAGAGGATTCCTGTGCCGGCTTGGAGTGTCTAGCTGGAATCCCTGGCACCGTCGGCGGAACACCGGTGCAGAATGTCGGCGCGTACGGGCAGGAGGTGGCTTCGGCCATTGTCCGTGTCCGCGCCTACGACCTCACCGACCGCGCCTTCGTTGAGTTCACAAACGCCGAGTGTGGCTTCAGCTACCGCCGCAGCCGCTTCAATACGACAGACCGCGGCCGCTATATTGTTACCCGCGTTGATTTCCGGCTCACACTGAACGGCGCGCCGACGCTGCGTTATGCCGACCTGCAAAAGGCCTTTGCGGACAGGACTCCCGAGGCTCCTGCTCCAACGTTGGCTGAGGTTGCAGCAGTAGTACGCCGCGTTCGCCAGTCGAAGGGCATGTTGCTTGTGGACGGCGACCCGGATTGCCGCAGCGCTGGCAGCTTCTTCAAAAATCCGATTGTTTTCGAGAGTCAACTAGCGCAGATCGCAGGTGCGGCCAGTCAGCCGCCGCCGCGTTTTCCTGCCGGGCCGGAAGCCGGACGAGAATCAAGTCTGGGGCAGGTCAAGGTTCCCGCCGCGTGGTTGATTGAGCAGGCCGGTTTCGCCAAAGGCTACAAGCTGGGCGCGGCGGCGATTTCCTCAAAGCACACGCTGGCGCTGGTCAATTTTGGGCACTCGAACGAAGGCTGCGACTCACAGCGGACCGGCAGCGCCACTGCCACTGAGATTCTGGCCCTGGCCGGCCAGATTACCGCCGCCGTTGAGGCCAAATTCCAGATTCGCTTGCAGATGGAGCCGGTGATGCTGGGCTTTTGATGAGAGCGTTCCTACGGGGCCACGAAATAGCCGAAGTAAAGCTGGGCGCACGGTGAAGATTTCCACAGATCATTCAAAGAAAAACTGCTCGAAAACAGGTCCGTTTTCGTCCAAGGTAAAGCAATTGGTTCCGATAGCCGAAAAAAACACTCAGTGCAGGATTTTCTGTTGCCAGACGCGGAGTTGCTGGTAGCATCGTATGAGGAAATAAATCTTACCCGGCCCAAGGAGATTGAATGGAAAGTTCCGAGCAGTCGAAACCCAAGGCCTCTACATATAATTCGCTGTCGTGGCAAAAGAAAACCGTTGAATGGCCCGATGCCTGGCCAGGGACCGTTCCGACCGAGGAATCCAAGTCCGCATCTCTCTATTTAGTACAGGACCGGATGAATCGCAAACAAATACAAAAATGAATATTTGATTTTCCGAAACGATCCTTCACCTGCGAGCACTACAGTACAGCGGCGCGCTTCAAGATGCCGCAGTTTGAACAGAGAGCAGGAGGATTGAATGAAAACTACGCCCCCAGCGGATTCATGCAAAAGCCTGAACCGCACACAGCGTTTTGAAAAGAAGATTTACGCGGTGCAACATGCAGCCGCTCAGTTGCCTGGTGAAGAATTCTACACAGAGATTTTGGGAACAATTCAAAGACCCGAGTGGAGTGCTGTTGCCGACGGACTCTTCTTCGAGGCGATTGTCGATACCATTCAGGCGCGCCTGCATGAACTCGCCGACCTGCACAAGCGCTTGAAGCACGCAGCCAAGCCGGACGAGCCAAGCCCCGCCCCTGCGTTTTCATTCTCTCCGCTCAACGGTCGAGATGCTCTGCAATCAGCCGTTCCACAAGCGGTGTAAGCAACTCCCCTGTTCGCGGCAGAATGAATGCAGCTTGATCGGCGCTCCAATCCAGCTTGAAGCTGGTGGAGAGCGCCGAGATCCATATCTGGCGAATGGGTGCGTTGGGAGTAACGACAAACTTCCCCGTCGGCTCTTCAAAGAGAATCTGAATCACGCCGCCCTGCTCTTCAACTTCGAAGCCGGCATCGTCTTCCTCTTCCAATGCAATCAAGTGCTGCTTCAAGGCGCTCAATGCGCTCTCGGCGTTGCGGCGGAACTCCAGTTCATCCTGCATACGGCCAGTGTACCAAGCACTGGTTATGCGGGCGAAGTTCCGCTCAGCCTGTGTGCTGGTGCAGCGCCAGCTCAATACACCCGTATGTCACCCGAGCCGGTCTCAATGCGTATAGTCGGGCCACCGCCATTTACTTTGCCGGAGGCGTGATGGCGTTCTTCCTCACTATTTCCTTGCGCGATGCTGGAGTGAATCGATCCCGAACCCGTTGAGGCTTCGAGCGTGAAGCCCGCGCCGCCGGGCCAGAGTTCCACATTGCCGGAGCCGGTTTCGAGCTTCCAGTCAGCAATGGGAGTGCCGCTAGCTTTGATATTGCCGGAGCCGGTGTGGGCGTGCAAGCTGCCGTGCAGATTCTCTAGCTGCACATTGCCCGATCCGGTCTCCGCCTTCACATCGCCCTGGCCGGATTGCCCGGCAAAAATATCGCCAGAGCCGGTGTTGGCGTTGAAGCCGCCCTGCAATCCAGTAGCATGAATATTGCCCGATCCGGTGGAGAGCTTGGCATTCACGCCAATGCCATCGTCGGTGACATTGCCGGAGCCGGAGCTGGCGTCGAGATAAGCGTCTGCGGGCGCCTGAATCTCATAATCGATGCTGATATTGCGCAGGTTCTCATGATGCCCGCCTATGCGGATGATGTTGCCGGTCTGCTCAATTGGCGGATGGTCAGCGATTTCGCGCACCTTCTCGTCGCTTCCACCCCAGCCGGATTTGACCTTGCCGAAGATATGCACCTGATTGCCCAAGCCGCGGGTCAGATGAATATTTCCCGAGCCGGTTGCAACCGATAGTTCCACGCGGCCGCTCACAGTCAAAGTCCGGTCAAAGCTGGCCTCCGAGGCCATTGCCGGAACCGCCAAAGCCAATACTGCTACTGCTAAAAGAATCTTCATTGCGCACCTCGAATCAGTTTTCAGCTGTCAGTGATCAGTTGTCAGTGAACAGCGATTCATGGTCAATATTCAGCATTCAGTAAAGTTTGCCCGGCCTTTGTTGCTTAGACACGATCATCCTTCATATAAACGCTTGATTCCGGTCGGTAGCCGCAAGCTGACAGCTGAGAACTGTATCACTGCTGCAACACCACCGTATCGCCTTCCTTCAGCCCGCTCAGAATCTCCGTCACCGAGCCATTTGACAGGCCCACTTTGACTGGAATCTTGCGTGATCCTTCTTTCTGCGTCTTGTCGGGAATCTCGACGGTTGCATTTTTCTGCGCGTCGTAGCTCACGGCATTTTCAGGCACTGTCAGCACGCCCTTGTGCTCATCCAACAGAATTTCTGCATTGGCGGTCATCTGCGCTTTCAACTCGCCGCCGGGGTTGTCGATCGAGACGCGCACCTCGAAGGTCGTCACGTTGTCCTTTTCCACGCCCATCGGAGAGATCTTCGTCACCTTGCCCTGGAAGACGCGGTCGCGGAAGCTCTCCACCTTGATGCGCGCCGGCTGATTCATA
Source organism: uncultured Acidobacteriaceae bacterium (assembly GCA_963713645.1). Lineage (GTDB taxonomy): Bacteria > Acidobacteriota > Terriglobia > Terriglobales > Acidobacteriaceae > Telmatobacter. The sequence goes on from CAVQMQ010000041.1 coordinate 377,355, forward strand.
TAGACGTGCGCAATGTCCGCCTCATCGACCTTGCCCTGCACATAAACCTGCGTCGTATCGCCCTCGGTCATCACCAATGTGGCCGTTGAGCCGAGCACCAGAATCGAGCTGACCGCGTCGCCAATCTCCACATCGCGCGAGAGAATCACGCCATCCATCGGCGCAACAATGGTGGTGTAACTCAACTGCTCTTCAAGCTGCTTCAATCCCGCCTGGGCTTGCGCGACCTGTGCCCTCGCCTGCTTCAAACGAGCGGTATCCACGCCGATCTGCGCCTTGGAATTATCGCGCTTGGTAAGAGCCGAGAGATAATCGCGGTTAGTGTCGTCCAGCGCTTGCCTGCTCACGATGCCTTCCCGCTGCATCTCCAGATTGCGGTCCAACGTGGCCTTGTACATGGGCAGATCGGGAGCGGCGGCGTTCACCTTATCCTGCTCGATATTGGCCTCATAAGTGGAGACATTGGCTTCGGCGGCGGCCAGCTGTGCCCGCTGCGCATCAACCTGCGCTGCAATCTCCTGCTGATCCAACTGAGCGAGTTCCTGGCCCTTGTGGACCGGGTAGTTGATATCCACAAGGAGTTTCTCTACGATCCCTGAAGCCTTGCTCTTTACTTCTACTTTGGTAATGGGCTGAATCTTGCCTGTGGCTACAACGGACCGCGCCACATCGCCGCGCGTCACTTTGCTCAGCCGATTGGGATCAATCGATGTTCCTTTGTAGACGTGCGCCAGCGCAACGCCCGCTACCAGTAAAACCACGACCACCAGGACCGAGATCCATATCCAGAATTTTTTGCTCTTGCGCGCAGCCACCCAATACCTCCTAAGTTAGAAAGAAAGCTCCAGCTCTCATTGGAATGAATTTGTTGCAGAAACAGGCACACTGACTCAGACGGCGCAGACCAGCCACTGTTATCCAGATTACGCCACCCGTACATTCTCCCTTACGCACATGGGCGCCATTTGGTTCCCTCGGATCAGCTGAGTCGCCAACTTGCTGACGTGCTGACTTGCCGATCCGCTGACAAAGCTGACCGGCTCGCCCAAGATGCTATCCTCACAGCGAGATGCACGGTCTGCCCCTGCTGCAATTTGTCGCTGTCGCGCTGCTGATTCTGGCCAACGCCTTTTTTGTGGCCGCGGAGTTTGCGCTGGTCTCCATCCGCGATACCCGCATCGAGCAGATGATCGCTGCCAACGTCCCTGGGGCCCGCGCTGTTCGCCGCCTGCAGCAGGATCTGGACGATTTTCTCCCCGCCGTGCAGCTTGGTGTAACACTCTGTTCACTGGCGCTGGGCTGGATTGGCGAGCCCCTTGCTGCCGGCGTCTTTCTGGATTTGATTGCCGCCTTGCCCCAACCGCCGGTTCATGCCGATCTATACGCCCATGCAGCCGCACTGGCAGCCGTGGCCATCGGATTCGCCTGCATCACTTATTTCCACGTGCTGGTCGGCGAACTGGTGCCCAAATCTCTTGCGTTGCGCCGGGCTGAGGCGTTGGCCGTAGCCGTCGCCCCGGCAATGCTCCTCTTTATCGCGATTGCCCGGCCCGCCGTACGTTTTCTCCGTGCCTCAGCGGCAATCGTATTACATGGATTTGACGTTCCGATGAACGAGCGCGCCCAGGTCCACTCACCCGAGGAGTTGAAACTTATCGCCACCGCAGCCCGGCGCATGGGCCTGCTGCCGCCGTTTCAGGAGACGATCATCCATCGCGCTTTGGAACTGGACGAGGTGCCGATCCGCGAGATCATGATCCCGCGCCAGAAGATCTTCGCGCTGCCCTCCAACATGCCCATCGAACAGGCCAGCGCCCAGGTCATCGAGCACCAGCACTCGCGCATCCCGGTCTACGACGAAAGCCGGGGTCCTGAGCACATCATCGGAGTCGTCTACTCCAAAGACCTTGCGCGGCTCAATTTCTTCCGGCCCCAGCCTCCCGTTACTCCACCCACTGAGGTTGTCATCCTGAGCGAAGCGGAGCGCAGCCGAAGGACCCGCATTTCAGTGCCGTTTGCCGAACTCAAGCTCAGCCAGATCATGCGTGACATTCTGGTCGTTCCCGAGACCAAAACCGTTCTCGACCTCATCCGCGACTTCCAACAGCGCCGCCGCCAGATGGCCATTGTCGTGGACGAATATGGTTCAACCGTCGGCCTGGTCACTGCTGAAGACGCCATCGAGCAGCTTACCGGGGAACTCGAAGACGAGTTCGACTCGCCCACCTTGCCCGTTGTGGCGACTGCAAGCGGCGCGCTGCTGCTGGACGGCGGCGTGAACCTCCGTGACCTCGAAACCCAGACCCAATGGAGCCTGCCCCGCGAGGGCGGCGTTGAAACGCTGGCCGGCTTTGTGCTGATGCGCCTCGGCCATATTCCGCGCTCCGGTGAATCCGTGATCCACGAAGACCGCCGCCTCACCGTCGTCGAGATGGATGGCCGCCGCATCAGCAAGGTCCGCGTCGAGCCGATTGAAGAAGCACTGCAACCAGAGCCGCAGACTGCCATCAACGGCAAAAAATCTGCTGACTCCAGTAAGATGAGACGGGAATCAACTGAGTCCGATAAGGAATAGCTGAAAAATGGCGGAGCAACCGACAACAGCAATGCAATGCCTGGGACCAAGCGGCATCTTCGGCGGACTCGACGCCGCAGAGCAGCAGATGGTCACCCGCCGCGCCCGACGCCGCTACTTTACCGCCGGCGAACTGCTCTTTCAGGAGGGCGACCACTGCACCGGGTTGCATATCGTGGCCGCGGGCCGCGTCCGCATCTTCAAAAGCGCGCCCAACGGACGCGAACAAGTGCTGGCCATTGAAGGCCCAGGCAGCACAGTGGCCGAACTGCCGGTCTTCGACGGCGGCAACTATCCCGCCTCAGCAATTGCCGTTGAGGCGACTGAGATCATGTTCCTTCCCCGCGAGGAGTTCCGCGCCTTCTGTCTGGAACGGCCCGAGGTGGCGCTCAAGGTGTTAGCCGCCGTGGGCGCGCGGCTGCGCAAGCTCGTCGATCTCATCGAGGAGCTATCTTTCACCACCGTCCGCCAGCGCCTCGCCACGCAGCTTGTGCGGCTGGCAAAAACCAGTGGAAGCAAAACCCCGGAAGGCGTGGCCTTCGATCTCACGGACAGCCACCAGGAGATGGCCCACCAGATGGGCACGGTCCGCGAGCTGATCTCGCGCAATCTGACGCGCCTCGCCGCCGAAGGCCTGCTCAAACTCAACGGCCGCCACATCGTCGTCCGCAACCTCGCCCGGCTGGAAGAGATGGCCGGGGAAGAAGGTTGAGATTGAGGTTGCGTGCCTAAAGTGTCAAGAATTTCTTGACCTGTAGAAGTCAGAAGATCAAATTATGAAAGAGCGTTTCGATAATCTGGCTTTGTTCTTCCGAACCTAGGTCGCGCCTTTCAAAAGTGTAAGAAGGGTCGCCACCGACCGCACCAACCACCAGTGGCGTTCCTGGACGCTTGGTCGCTATTGCGATAGTCGCAGTAAAATCGCCCTCAGGAACGAATGTGTTGTGGAATTCGCCGTACTTAACCGCGTATGTCTGACCTGCTGCGACCGCCTCTGAGGAGACCAATTCACATCTTCCGATGCGGTTTGTAGCTTCAAGGCTGGACACCCGATCACCATAGTTAATTTCATATATACGTTCGCTTAAATTCAATCCATCTTCAATCCATGCATAAATCAGGTTGGTCAGGCCACCTGTTAGAACTACACTCTTGAGGTCAAAGTGATGGGTATGTACAAACCAGCTCGGTTTCTGGGCTACACGCTTCACTGAATCCCAGATGTGGAGGCGTGCTGTCACGTTATTTGCGCTCATTAGTTCGCCATGTGCAAAGCCGAGTGGATGTCGCCTCAGCCTACATGTGCGAATCAGGGCTGAAAGAGCGTCTTTTTCCTCCCTCACTCGTTGCCAGGAGAAATTCTCGACCATGCCCGCGAATCGTGCTTCAAGCATATGGATGATCCTTTGAGGTGACGAGTTGGAAAACCCGCTGAAGCTGCTGCTCGTCAAGATCGGAACTCGCCCCCAACCTATCGATTATTCGCCGAATATCCGCTTCGCAATCCAGTCGTAAACCCGACGAGATATCAAGATTTTTCAGCTGGCGGCTCTGGCGGGCGAGGAAGTCAAGTTCTTTTGAGTAGGTTCCATAGAAATGCGACCCACGATCAATTCGCAACCCAGGCTCACGCGGATCCTCGCTCGTCATTATTGCGACATCGTCCGAGAGGTCGATCCGGATGATCGACCAAATTGGCGCGATGAATATCTGAATATCAATCATCGATTGGGTCAGACTTACTCTCGTTGCGGCAAGGATCGTCGCCCAGATTTGTTCACGGACCAATTCTTGCGTAAGGGGTTCGCTCTTCGGCAACGATGACACCCCGTTACGGTATTGTGCATATTCATGACAGGCTTGTTTGTTCTCGGGATCAAGAACTATCAGCCTCAACTTGCGTCGAACCCCAGAATCCCGAGCCCGCTTGACGAGACTCGGCAGTGTCTCTCCCCTCGTATACCTTCCCATTGCCCCGCGGAATGTCCAGGTTGTCGATGTCGCAGACGCAGCTTTTAGTAAGTCGCCGATCACCTTAGGCTCGACTGGTTCCACCTTTGCGACCTTCATTACTGCTGGGGTCACGAAAAACAGGAAGGAACCCACAAGAATTGTCACAATCAAACTTGATGTGAGTCCCTCGGTCAACCTGGAGAGCGCGATCGCGCCATTCCCAGAGATGTTTGGATCCCAAAAGGGCACCAAAACATATCGCACCAGAAGTAGCAGGACTACGAGTAGGCCGCTGAGAGTGTAGAAGAGATAGCGGTATCGCCTGTTGCTGAGGATGGCTTCCATAGTGGCATTCATTGTAGTCGCCTTCCCGTCAACAAGGATCAAAATTTCTTTGGTAATCCTTGCCGTCAGTTCCCCGACACGCCCGACGAAGCAAATACGACCCCGGATGTCGAATGGGTCCATCCTACCTATCGCCGGGAGACTAGCTCAATCAAAGCCGGAGCCGAACCTGTGCTATACTGGCGTTGCGCTCAGTGATTTGGCCGTGAGCGGCGGTTGTGTCCGGTTTTTGCCGTAATCACAACTTAGCCTTGCACAGATTTCTCCAAGCCCCTACAGCGTGAACCACATGAGTCTCCACCCCTGGAAGCTCCGATAATGGAGTTCCGGCCTGGGCTAATCAAAGTCCGCCGGAGTGCATCGCAGCCTGAATGGATTGCGGCGCAAGCGAACAGGGACTGGGCAACAGGCGCAACGGCGCTTTTGCCTGCGGAGCGTGGAGCCAACCGGCAATGCGCCGCGCGGCGATGCAGGTAGCGTGCGGCAGCTCCGGGTGAGCCAACATTCTTTCCCCTTTTGTTGAATGTGGCTGACCAGTCATTTAGGCTTTCGGTCCTCCCTTACGCATTTCGATCACGAGGCATACGCACGTTTGCGCGCGCCCCGATCCGGTTCCGTTTGCAGGCCCTCAGGAAATCAGAGGCTCCGGAATCCATTAGGAAAATTGACTATTTTGACAACTGAATTCTCGCAGTTCAATCTTTCGGCCCCGCTTCAGGCGCGGCTCGACGCCAACAAATTCATCACCCCGACTCCAGTGCAGGCTGGTGCAATTCCTCCCGCGCTCCTGGGCCAGGACATTCTGGCCACCGCGCAGACCGGAACCGGCAAGACCCTCAGCTTCCTCATCCCGATTGTGGAGATGTTGCAGAAGACCGAAGGCCGCGCCGCCAACGCGCTTATTCTGCTGCCCACGCGCGAACTGGCCATGCAGGTGGAGCAGGCATTCAAAGCGATCCGCACCAGTTCGCAGCTCAACGTGGCGCTTTTTGTGGGCGGCATGAGCGAAGGGCCGCAGCTTGAAGCGTTGCGCCGTGGCGCGCGTTTGATCGTTGCTACTCCGGGACGCCTCGAAGACTACCTCAAGCGCAGGCTGGTCAAGCTCGATCAGGTCAAGATGCTGGTTCTCGACGAAGTGGACCGCATGCTGGACATGGGCTTTCAACCGGCTATTCATCGCATCGCAGCCATGTTGCCTGACGCGCGCCAGACCCTCTGCTACTCGGCCACGCTGGAAGGCGCGATTCAGGAGGTTGCGCGCAAGTATCTCAAGAACCCGGCCCGCATCGAGATTGGATCAATCCTCAAGCCTGCCGAGAATGTCGAGCTGCGTACCTTTGAGGTGGAAGCCGACAAGAAGCAGGAGTTGCTCGAACACCTGCTCACCGCTGAGCAGGGCAGCTTCCTGGTTTTCGTCCGCACCAAGCATGGAGCCGACCGCGTTGCTCGCCGCCTGGTGCGTGCCGGTCACGCGGCCACGCAGATTCACGGCGACCGTTCGCAGGCTCAGCGCAATCAGGCGCTGCGCAGCTTCAGCGAAGGCCGTCATCGTGTGCTGGTGGCTACCGACGTTGCGGCCCGCGGCATTGACGTGGCGCACGTAGCGCATGTGGTCAACTTCGACATGCCCAAGGTCGCCGAGGACTTTGTTCACCGCGTGGGCCGCACTGGCCGCGCTTCGGCTTCTGGCGTGGCTTCCACCTTCGCGGCTCCGGCAGAACGAGGCGACCTGCGCAAGATTGAGCGCACGCTCTCGATTCAGATGAAGCGCTTCCGCGTCCGGGCGGCGGTTACGAATCCCACCGAGAATGCGGCGTAAGCATAGTCAACGACGGCGGCTACCAAGAAAAGCTGGTAGCCGCAGTGGAGCTTGAGACTGTATTGCTTACGGATGGTACGGATAAGCCGACCATCGGTCAATCACTTCTTCGATATCCTCTGGCCCGACTACGCTGGTCGATGAGTCATCCAGCTTATAGCGTTCCTTCAGCGCGCGCAGCTTCTCCCGTTCCTTGCGTTCCTCATCGGAATAGAACCGCGCCTTCTCAAATTCATGGTTTGCGACGGAAGCTTCGAGCCTGTGAGTGATGAATTTGATACGCTTCATCGTCTCGGCAATCTCTGCCGGCGGCAAGCCCTGGCGGAGCTTAACGTGCGCTCCGGCTGCGTCCATCAGCTCCAGCGCCTTGCCGGGAAGCGGGCACTCAGGGAGATAACGGCCGGAGTTGCGCGCGGCGGATTCGAGCGCAGCCTGGGAATAACTAACTCCGTGAAGCTGCTCATAGCGATCTTTGCGCAGTTCCAGCACGCGCAGAGTGTTCTCCTCGCCGATGGCACGCACATGAACGGCGCGGAAACAATCAGCGAGCCAGGGGCTCGCCTGCGTGAGCGTCCAGTATTCAGCGGGAGTGCAGGCACCGATGCAGCGGATCTTGCCCGCCAGCAGCGCCGGCTTGAGGATATCGAAATCATTGGACGGCCCAAACTTTGCAGTCGCCGCATAGAGGTCATGAAGGTCATCGATAAACAAGATGGCTTCGGGAAGATCAGCCAGCGATTTGACCACGTTATTCAGCCGCTCTCCGATCTTATGGCGTCTCATCGTTCTCGCAAAGAATGGCACGCTCTCTTCAACCTTCTCGCCATCCTGAGTCCCGCCGTTAATGAACTGCAGGTTTAGAACCAGCACGCGCTTTTCCGCTATCCACGCAGGCGCCGCTCCATCCGCGATGTGCCGGGCCAAGCCCTCGACAATAGCAGTTTTACCCACGCCCCGTTCGCCAATCAAAATGGGATTGTTCTTTCGCGAGGCGGAAAGAATTTCGATGAGCGCATCAATCTCCTCGTCGCGGCCAACTACCTGCTCCAGCACTCCCTCCGCAGCGGCTTGTATAAGGTCATGCGAGAACTCGCTGTGGGCCACACCTTCGGACGAAACCGCAGCCGCGGGAGCATTCCGCACCTTGTTTATGTGAGGATTGCCGGTAAGTGATTCCCGGATAGCCGAGACCTCCAGGCCGCGTTCCTTTAGGATCGCCGAGGCCATGCATTTTTCTTCGCGCAACAGTCCCAGCAGCAGGTGCTCGGTGCCGATGTGCTTGTTGCCTAGCCGCTCCGCCTCTTCTGCTGCGTAGGCCAGCACCCGCTTGCTCTCGTTCGAGAGCGGCAGGTCCACGCTGGTGGAGGTTTTCTCGCGGCTGGTGGTCTGCGCTTCAATCTGTTTGCGGATTGACTCGACCACTGCGTGCGTGCGCAGGAAGCGGTTGGTCAGGGATTTATCTTCGCGCAATATGCCCAGCAGCAGGTGTTCGGACTCGATATGGGGCGAGCCGAACTGGCTGGCTTCATACCGGCCGAAAAATATAACTCTCCGTGCATTCTCTGTATATCGTTCAAACATTTTGCCCGCTCCCCCCTGTTCACAATTTCTCAACATTGGTGTGCTGGTTGTCACTTTAACAGCGCAGGCTGCCTTGGATTACTCAGCCGCCCGCATTTTTCCGCCGGGCAGCAGTTGAAAGACCCGCCCACGCCAGAGAACTGTGCTGCCCCAATAACTGGCCGCCCAGAAGCCAAAGCCCATCAGGTCGCGCAGCGGGTAAAGCACAAGCAATCCAAACCAACTCTTATCCTGAACTACCATGCGGCCCACGGCAATCGAGAGCGCGAGGCGCGTGGCAATGGCCCAGCCGAAGAGCGCGAGGCCCCATCCAGCGTGGCCGAGTACGGAGGCAGCGAAGAGCGCCAGCAATCCAAAGGGAATGCTGAATGTGAGCGCGGTGCCAAAATGTCCTTTGGGCCTTGAGAAGCGCGTGGACTTCATCCAGCGGACCTGGTGCTTGAGCGAGGCAATGAAGCTGGAATTGATGACCATGTGATCGATGGCATGATGGCTCAAAACAACCGTCTGCCCTAGTTTGTAGGCCTCGTTGCCCAGCACAAAATCGTCGGCGCAGTAATCCGCCGTCACTTTGAATCCGCCCATCCTGCGAATCGATTCGCGGCGGAAGGCCATCGTCGGGCCGAGCACGAACTGCATTCCTTCCATCTCTCGCGCCGCCAGCACGCCGGAGGTCATCTCGACACTCATGCCGACGGCTTCGAGCCGCGCCCACAGACCGCCCTCGGCAGCCACGCCGCGATAGGGGCAGCACATCGCGCCGACGCGCTCGTCTGCAAAGGGCAAGGCCGCGGCGCGCAGATAATCCGGCGTCACACGCACATCGCTGTCGCTGATGACCAGGATCTCGTGCGAGGCGGAGGCCTCCATCAACTCCATTGATGCGACTTTGGCGTTGATGTAATCGGGTTGGCCGCCGGTTGAGAGAAACTTCGCCGGAATCCCCGGATAATGCGCCGCGACGCGACGCGCCGTCGCCAGGCCCAGATCTTCCGCAGCGCGGGCGCAGAAGAGAATTTCGTATTCGGGATAATCCTGCTCGAAGAATGTAGCGAGATGTGCGGCGAGATGCGGCTCATCGCCATGCACAGGCTTCAGCAACGTCAACGGCGGGGTGAAACCCGACCTTGCGGCCAGCTTCGCCAGTGCCCGCCTGCGCTCCAAGAGGTAGCCGGGAATTGCCGCCAACACCATGCCGGAAAAAGCTGTCGATGTGAGCAGCCCGAGAGCGGCTAATCCAAGAAGAAGGAAGAACATGCAAGTACAAGAATACGCGGGTTGGGCAGGGCAGGCATAGGCATCAAATTGACAATCTGACCTGTGAACCACGGCCGGACATGCTCGAACAGCAGTGAAAGCAATGCAGGCGAACCGGGGCACGGGTTCTAGTTGATATCCGAGAATCTGTTACTAAGGTAATATAAAATACCACACTAAAGTGCTGTTTCTTTGTGTGGTTAGATTTATCACCAGCAGGATTATAGTATTTTTTCTCCGTAGTACAAATCCCTCTTTAGGAGCCTTGGTTATGAGCACTGCAACGAAAGTGGAAGAAGTCAGCGCATCGAATGCAAGCCCAGTAACCGGATCTGGCACATACACCTGGAATCTCAAACTGTACGAGTATCAGGGACTTTGTTACATCAGCTGGACAACCAATTCGCCGTTCCGCGCGCAGCAAGGACAAGTCGGACTATATTCTGGCGCGCCCCCGTCGAATCCACAGCAGTTTGTGGTGTGGTCGTGGGACGATATCAATCAACCGAATCCCTTTAACACCGGCAAGCCATGGGGCGCGGGGTGGTCAGCCGGGTGGATTGCTCAGGCGAGTCCCAATGGGCCATATGTCTATGTCTTACAGACTCCGGAGACAGTGGATCAAGGTTAAAAAATGCCGTATCCATGAGAGTGTTGACAAGCTCTTGCCGTGTCTAATGGCCAATACAAATCACGGATAAGAGATGAGTCAGTTCAGGCAATTCCAAGGTCGAAAATTCATACAGCCTTGGAATTGCCTAAATGATGCGATTATTTATTTCACCAGCACGCCCGCTGCTGGATAAACCGTGCCATTCGCAGTCGCTTCGATGACGGGTAGCTCGGGCGTGGCAGTGAGCCACTCGATCTTTCCGTCGCTGAGGATCACGGTGTCTTCAGCTTTGCCGCCCTTGATCGAGGGGTTCCAGGCAAAGGCCTGATGGTTTACGACGGTCTCTTTGCCTTCAGGTGTGGCGATCCACTCGCGTTCCCAGTAGCCGGTGGGCCCGCCCTGATGATGGAAGCGTTCTTCGCCAGGGAAGCCCTGCGCTGTATAAGCTGCCTGCGCGACCTTGAACAACTCCGCCGATGTCGTTCCGACACGAGTTGCATCAAGCAGCGCGGCATTTACAGCAGCGGCGGCATTGAAGCGCGCAGCAAGCTCGGCAGGCAACTCATCGAAGTGGATGAAGCGGGTGATGGAAACTGTCAGCCCCCACTTGCGCGAGCAGAGGTTCAGCATCGCGTATTGCTTGAGCCGCGCGCCGCGCGCTACGGCGTGCTTGTATTTGTAAATGCGCTCGTCCACGGCATAGAGATAAACCGACGGAAGAATGCCTCGCCGCAGCAGGCCAGCGGCTGTAATGGCTTCGAGATCGTACTCGCTCAGGCCCGGCTCGACCTGATGCAGAGCTTCAACGGTGGCGTCGGCGGTTTGCGCGCCCAGCCAGCGGAAGCGGGCGATCTCTGTCCCGCTCAACGACGCACGCAGAGGATACAGATCGAGATAGGTATACGCGCCGCCGCGTGTGTCTTGCGCTAGCGGACCACCGGCGAGCTTGGCTGCCGCTGCGTTGGTGTCGTCAGCGAACCACGGGAAGATCACCGGCTCAAAGTCCAGTGCGCCAAACTCTTCGTCGTGCAGGCGCGGCGCTTCATTCTCGGTAGTGAAGTAATAGCGCTTGCCTTCGGCAGTGACCAACAGCGCTGCAACGCCGGTTTCATTGGGCGTCAGCACGCGCAGCTCAACCGCTCCGCCGGTGAGCCAGCCAACATTTTCATTGCGGCGGATCAGGATGCCGGCCAACTTCTGCTCCTTGAGGAACTCGACCAGCTTCTGGTGCTTGGCTTCCAACTCAGCATTCCATGCGGCTTCGGTGACTAATACGGTGCCGTTAGCGACGAGGCTCTTCGTGATTCTCTTGCTCATGATTTCCTTTACCCTTCTCTGCGCATCGCCCTGCATTACAGCATTGTCATGATTTAGTTGTTTTTAAGTGCCTTCTCAGGATGGGGGCGCTTACCCTTCTTGTCCTGAAATCCGAGCAGTTCAGCATGGACGTTTCTGGCATTTGTATTGAACGTCAACTGCTTTTGTCGAAATTCCTGCACGTTTCCGCCCCTGTTCTTCATCCAGCTAAGAGCTTCCTGCAAAAGTGCCTCAGATGCCTCTTCGAGACGCTTGCCGTTAAGCGGTGCAAAGCCTGCGAATTTCGAAATCTCCCAACGAACACGTTCCAAGGCTAGCTCTAATGGAAGAATCTCACTAGACGATAACTTCAGTTCCTCTTCAGGAAAGTTGTTGTCTGCCTTAACACGCAACGAATAATAAAGCATTATGAAGCTGGTTGCCGATTCGTTGAATTCGGAAGCGGTCTTTAGAAAATCGTCTGCCCATTTTGTGTGCCAAGATGACTGCCTTTGCGCAACTGCATTTTGATTCTGGATAGTTCGATTGAGGAACCAGCCGACAATGGCGATTGCAAGCGGTGTGGCAATCGATGCCGCAAGTTTCAGTTCTTCGATCTGAGTCTGACTCAACATACTCCTGTTGCTCCCTTCAACAGATGAGGTCATGACTGTAGCCATTATCGAGCCAAGAGCCAGCCAGGTTCTGTCAAACAGCAGAAAGGAAAAAGCAACCGCAGGTCCTTCGCTTCGCTCAGGATGACAGCTTTTGAAGATCGTATCCCTGGTCCCCAAAAGCGAGGGACCAGGGGCACCCATTCTGTCTACTGTTCACTGTCGACTATCCTTCTCAGTCTTCTAGCTCAGGGTGGTAGTGGCTCTCCCAGCCGAGATAGCGAACCGCGGCTTCGTGGATTGACTTCGAGACATCGCTGAAGTTGGCGGCAACGTGGTGCTCGAAGCCCTCGCGGCAGATGTACTTCAACAGCTTTTGCAGATGCGGAATCTCTGCAACGCCCGCGCCGCCAAAGGTTTCCAGAGGATCGTCGGTGAACTTGCCGGGTCCGGTATAGCCGCGGATCACGCCGCGCCGGTCGTCGGTGGAGTAGCGCGCAAAGCTCATCGCACCGGCCTTTACGCGGCCCACGCAGGTCCCGAAGGTGTTCTCTTTGCCCACCGTGCCGGCGATGATCTCCTGGAAGTCCATCTTGACATCCTTGAAGAAATGCTTGGGCAGGTTGGAGCAGTGGAAGCAGACGCACTTGTCGGGATGGCTGCCGTAGTTATTGTTCCAGTCGAGCAGCGCCGACGGTGTGCCCGAGGCCAGCGCCAGCATATACATGCTGATGGTGCCGGGGATATCGACCTCGCAGGCCGAGGGGATCAGATCATTCGACATCATGCTCATGACTGTGCAAGGGACGACGCCGAAGTACTCTTCAAACGAAGTCCAGCACTGCACCGCGCTGATAGTGACTGCGGTCTGCTTCATCCATCCGTCGATCACCGCGCCGAGCTTGGCCATCTTGAGCAGAGCGTCTTCGGGGATTCCGGAAGTCGATACATAGCTCTTGATCGCCGTCAGCTTGGCCTGTGCCGCGTCGTCCGAGTCCTTGAGGCGGTTGATGCGGCCAAAGATCTCGGAGAGATCGATCGGTTCAATCGAGATTCCATTCGACTCAAGAATGCGTTCGGAGTAGCGCACGGTGTTGAAGGCCGCGGGCCGCGCGCCGATTGCGCCGACGCGAAGATTTTTGAATCCCTTTACGATGCGGCAGACTTCGGAGAACCACTGCAAGTCGGCCTTGAACTCGGCAGAGGCCGGGCTTTCGGTATGCAGCGTGGTCAGCGAGTACGGAATCTTGTACTGCATCAGGTTGTTGCAGACGCTCATCTTGCCGCAGAAGCTATCGCGACGCGTGGCGATGGTCATTGCGTCCGAGCGGTCGGGCGTGGCCTGGATCAGCACCGGAACTTTGAGTCCGGAGAGGCGGATGCGCATCGGCAATGCCGCGCTCTTCGCCAAAGTTGGGCAGCGTGACGATGATGCCGTCGATGTCGTCGGCGTGCTTCTTGAAGAGCTCTGCGCAGTTCTGCGCGTCGGCATAGGTTTCAACCGCGCCGTGCTTCGAGTCTTCGGGTCCCAGAACCAGAGCCTTCGCGCCGGCGGCTTCAAGGCGGAATGATTTCATCGCGGCCGGTTTTGGCCAGATGATCAGGAAAAAATCCGCGATTGCCTACAACGATTCCGAAGGTCAATGTGTGATGCTTCGACATTTCTTACTCCTTAATTGCGGAAACCTAGGGTTCCCAGGGGCGAAAGCCCGTCGTTACTATTGTTGCATTGATAGCGCGGCTGGAGCCGTGCCCAGAATGAAAGATACAAGTGCGCAAATCAAATGGGGGTAACTGAATCCCAGGGCCTCGAAATCGAGACCCGATCCCAGGATGGTTAGTTATTCGCTACGCCGGGGCGGAAGCGGAGTCCGTAGAAGAGGCCTGTGGCGAGCAGCAGCGCGCCCCACCAGACGGAGGCATGGTAGTTAGCCACAGCCATAGTTCCTGAACTCAACTCATAGAAGCCGTAGCCGAGAATCATCGCACCGTAAACGGTGAGCAGAACACCGATGAAAAACCAGATGGAAATACCGGACGAATGCATAAGTGCTCCTTACCAGAAGTAGATGTTGAGGGCCAGGAAAACGACGATGGCGATCGCTGTCCAGGTCCATTCGTTCTTGTAGAAGGGAACTGGCTCTTCTGTGGGCAGCGGTGTTGCGCCATAGACCACGCCGGCAAGCTCAGAGAGCGGCCGCGGCTTGGTGAAGAGGCTGACGATCACGTTGACGCCCGACCGATGTGCTGACGGACCAGAGGGCACGATACATGTTCTCGGCCATGTCCTTGGCATCGGGCGAGAGGGCGACATAGCTGCAGCGCCGAGGGGTCGAACTTGACCCAGGCCCAGAGGCCGATGGAGGTCAGCGTGCCCATGCAGCAGTCCCCAGAATCCGCCGGCCTTGGTGGCGCGCTTCCAGAACATGCCCAAGCAGCACCACGCCCAGCAGCGGCGAGATGAAGAAGCTGAAGAGCGCCTGCACATAATCCATGATGCCGGCGGCGTTCATCACCAGGTAAGCTGCGCCGATGGAGATGACCACTCCGACAATGGTGACGATGCGGCCGACGAGGACATAGTGCTCGTCGCTGGCATTTTTGACAATGTGCGGCTGGTAGATGTCGTAGGTGAAGATGGCGGTGAAGGCGCTGACGTTGCCGGCCATGCCGCTCATGAATCCCGCGATCAGCGCGGTAATGCCCAGGCCGAGCAAGCCGGGTCCGAGGTAGCGCACCATCATCAGCGGCAGCACTTCGTTATAGCTATGCAGGCCCGCGCCAGGGTTCGCCGCGACGACGTTTTCGCCGACCAGATGCATCAGGCTGCCATCCGGGTTGGTGCAGAACCACCAGGCCGAGCAGGCCGGGAAGAATGACGATGAAGGGCACGGCCATTTTGAAGAACGACCCGATCACCGGCGCCAGACGGGCCGAGCGCAGGCTAGTTGGCGGCAAGCACGCGCTGGACAACAAGAAAGTCCGTCGTCCAGTAGCCGAAGCTGATGGCGAATCCAAGGCCGAAGAGGATGCCGGTCCAGTGAATGCCCATCGGGTTATCGGCAGAAGTGGCCCATGCTGCGCCACATGTGCGTGTAGTCGCCGGGAGCGGTTGCGCCGGTGGCGATGTTGTGCGCGAGGCGGGCCTTGAAGCCGGTCCATCCGCCGGTTTCGACGAGGCCGAGAATCGGCACCAGCAGCGCGCCGCCCCAGATGAGTACGAACTGCAGAACCTCATTGAAGATGGCCGAGCGCAGGCCGCCGAGCGCGACATACGCGGCCACGGCCAATGAACTGACGATGATGGAGAAGTTCAGATCCCAGCCGAGAACGATCTTCATCACTTCGGCCATCGCGAACATGTTCACGCCGCTCATCAGCACGGTCATGAAAGCAAAGGAGACGGCAGCCACGGTGCTGGAGCCCTGGCCGTAGCGCAGCTTCAGGTAGCCGGGCACGGAGTGCGTCTTGCAGACGTAGTAGAAGGGCATCATCACCATGCCCAGGAAGAGCATGGCGGGGATTGCGCCTACCCAGTACCAGTGCGCGGCCAGAATGCCGTACTGGTACGAGGAGCCGGCCCAGCCCATCAGTTCGAGCGAGCCGAGGTTGGCGGAAACAAAGCTGAGGCCGGCGATCCAGGCCGTCATTTCGCGCCCGGCCATGAAGAACTCTTCGCTGGTGTTGGCCTTGGACTTTGAGGTAGAAGCCGATCCAGATCACCATCGCAAAGTAGATGGCGATGACGGCGATGTCCAGCGGCCCGAGGTGCGCCAGCGAAGCTGTGCTGAACATAAGAAACGCGGCGGCTGAGGAGGGAACTCCCGCGGCGGCGATGGAGGTTGATGCCAAATCGAACATTGAGTCACCCGGTGGAGAGTGCGACGTTTACAAAACAGACGTTCGCCCTTAAGTAAATGGGTTTACTAGCACAGTTGTCAAGCGGAGAGCCTTCCCGCAGGTCAACCCGAAGTGTATACCATCTCCCGGCCCGCGCGACTTATTCGCCGGGATTTGAAGAATCACCGGGCGAATCAAAATCTCTGCGGATCGGAAAGTTGAGTAATCGTTTACTCGGAAGCAGTCTAGCACAATTGGCAGGTCTTGCAATAGCGTCCAATTTCCGGTAAGGAGGAGGCGGAGACTGTTGATTCGCACTTTGAGTAAACGCTCTCTCAAATTGCCTGCGCTCACCCCGGTATACTGGCTCAGAATTTGTCTGAAAAAATGGAAAAACAGCCCCTCGCGATTCAATCCGCCCGCGTTGCGCTCCTCTTGGCTTCAGCGCATTGCATGTACCTGGCTTTGCGCAGGGGTGCGGCGAGTCTTGTTCCTGCTTTGCTGCTGGTTGCTGCGGCAGCGAACGGACAGGCGCAGCAGCCGCTCTCGCTTGCCGATGCCGATCAGCGCGGGGCGACAATTTTTCAGCAATCTGGCGCGACGGGAATGGTGCTGGTCGTTGTGCGCAACCATGAGGTGATGATCAAGGGCTACGGAGAGACAGCGTCCGGCAGCGGCGTCAAACCGGACGCGAACTCGCTTGTTCGCCTGTGCTCCATTTCCAAGGTCTTCACTGGCGAACTGCTCCAGGAACTGGCGAACGAAGGCAAGGTCAAACTCGACGACCCCTTGCAACGGTATGCGCCGCCACATCATATTGTGCCCAAGGGCGCGGATGGATCAGACATCACCCTGGAGGAACTGGCGACGCATTCGGCGGGATTGCCGCGCGAGGTCAGCTCGTATCCTCGCAAAACACCGCACTTCACCTTTCCTGACCAGGCTCTGCGCTGGCGATGGTTGCCGCGGCAGAAGCTTCTCTATGCACCGGGCACTGCCGCTGTCTATTCGAATGTCGGCTTTGATCTGCTGGGCGATGCGCTCTCCGCGGCCACACACAAATCCTATGCGCAGCTTGTGGATGAGCGGATTCTGCGGCCGCTGAATATGTGGGACACGACGCTTGTGCCCAGCAATGAGCAATGCGCCCGCCTGCTGCAAGGATCCAACGACGAAGGCCCTTGCACGGATACGCAGCCCTCAGGAGCGAGCGGAGGTTTGTATTCAACTGCCACGGACATGGCGCGTCTGCTGCAATCGCTCTTGCGTATTCCAGGAGCCGCGATTCCAGCCAGTCAGGCGATCGCCGTCTATCTCAAGCCCGAACAACTCAAGTCGATTCAAGGCCTGAGCCATGCCGGAGACCCGACCGGTATTGGCCTCGCCTGGATTCAGCTCGGAGATCCCGATAGCCTGTCGATGGTGATGCAGAAAACCGGCGGCGGCGCGGGCTTTGAGACTTACATCGCACTCAGCTCCAAGCAGCAAACCGGTGTTTTTCTGGCGATTACGGATGGTGTGGGGCATCCGCAGATCGACTTTTATCAGGAGGCCAATAATCTGTTGGCGGATCTGGCGAATGTGCCACCGCTTCCACCCAAGGCGCAGCCCGTACACGCGGCGAAGAAGAAGCGGTCTCGCCCGCATTCCCGCAAACAAACGACGACGCCGTAGCGCAAAAAATCGACAGTAGCAATTTCCCGCTTGTTTTCCACCGTCAACGCGGCTACTTTTGTATATGGGCTGTAGGTTATCAATCCGCGCCGGTTCCTTTTCGCCTCTCAGCGCTTGCGAGCATTCCTTCCTGCCTCATTCGCCCTCCTGCCCTTCCTATTCCCGGTATCTTCGACCATCCCCTATAAGGAGTTCTTCCGATGCCTACTTCGATTGATTCCCTGACGCAGAGCGGCATATCGCGCCGCGGCTTTTTCCGTTTCGCCGCCGGAGCCTCGGCCCTGGCCACGATGCCCATCTTCACCGAGCCGCAGATGGCCCTTGCGCAGCGGGTCAAGCTCGGCGACCCCAACAAGGGCATCCACATTGATGCGAACGAAAACCCTCTCGGCCCGTCGGAAGCCGCGCGTAAAGCCGTTGCCGACATCATTCCTCGCGGCGGGCGCTATCTGCTTAACATGCAGGAGGAACTGGTGGCCTCCTTCGCCGAGCAGGAGGGACTGAAGCCGGAGCAGGTGATGGCCTTCGCCGGGTCCAGTGAGCCGCTGCAATATACCGTGCTGGCTTTTTCTGACGCCAGCCATCCGGTCGTGGTGGCCGATCCCGGCTATGAAGCGGCCATCTGGGCTGCCGAGACATCGAAGGCTGCGGTGATCAAGGTGCCGCTGGCCGATCCCAGAGGCGCAGCCGCGCACGACATCAAAGGAATGCTCACGGCGGCAACCAACCCTGGCGTGATCTACATCTGCAATCCCAACAACCCCACAGGCACGGTGACCAGCCGCAGCGATATAGAGTATGCAGTAGCCAATGCGCCCAAAGGCACTATCCTGCTTGTTGACGAAGCATACATTCACCTCGCGGGCATACCCTCGGCAATCGATTTTGTCAAAGAGGGCAGAGATGTAATCGTGCTGCGCACCTTCTCGAAGCTCTATGGGATGGCCGGCCTGCGTCTCGGCCTGGTGATTGCCCGGCCCGACCTGCTGGCAAAAATCGGCGCGCTGGGCGGCTTTGTCGCTCTGCCGATTACCGCGGTTGCAGCGGGCCAGGCCAGCCTCGCCGATGCGGACATCGTCCTAGCGCGGCGCAGGATCATCGGCGATATCCGCAATGAGACCTTTGACTGGCTCAAGGCCAACGGCTACAGCTTCACTCCCTCGCTGAGCAACTGCTTCATGCTTCAGACCAACCGTCCCGGCAAGCAGGTGATTGCGGCGATGGCGGCAAAGGATATTTATATTGGCCGCATCTGGCCTGCATGGCCCACGCATGTGCGCATCACTGTGGGGACGCACGAGGAGATGTTGGCCTTCCGTTCCACTTTCAAGGAAGTCATGGCTCAGCCAGCAACGGCGTGGACGAACGAGCCGGTTCTGCCCAATCCGCGGCGTGGCTATGCGAGGCTCGCATAGGCCACATTCAAGACTGACAAAAGAACAAAAAACACCGCTTTCGAGCGGTGTTTTTTTGTGGTTCTGACGAGGTACGGCTTATCAATTGAAGAGGCTGTCTTATCCGGCTACGCCACCATGCCCCAGCCAGGCATGAAGGTAGGCAGCTTGCCCAGCGTGGTAGGCCTCGTGAGATGCAAGAAACATGAGCAGCCCGCTGATTTTGCCGTCTGCGCTGGGGATTCCTTCAGGGGAAGACTTGGCCAGTGTTTCCTCTGAGGCTGCCTCCATCGCCACGGTATGCTGTGCAGCAATCTCCTGCCAGGCGAGGATAATCTCATCGGGCTGGGGGTATTCCGCGGAGTCAAGCACCTTTGAGCCGCGGCCAAACTTATCGAACCAGGGCTTCGATGACTCGATTCCGAGAAAGTGCAGCGCCCGCCCGCGCGTCCAGACGATATGGCCCAGAACCCACAAAAGATGGTTGGAGGAATCGTTGGGGCGGCGCAGCCACTCCTCGGGAGTTAAACCGGCGATACTTTTATTGAGCACGCCGGCGCTGAAGTTATACGTGTATGCGGCGTTGGCGATCTGTGGGGCGACGGGCATTTTGCAGTTCTCCTTCGTGCAG
This sequence comes from uncultured Acidobacteriaceae bacterium, assembly GCA_963713645.1. Taxonomy (GTDB): domain Bacteria; phylum Acidobacteriota; class Terriglobia; order Terriglobales; family Acidobacteriaceae; genus Telmatobacter. Next base: position 396,947 of record CAVQMQ010000041.1, read on the forward strand.
CCGATTATAGCGTAGGGATTGCCACAAAAAAGTGAGGCGGGGAAGTCCCGCCTCACTTGAACTGAAAGAATTTGTGCGGAGCCGCCGCTATTCTACCGGGCGAGCTTTGCCGTCTTTCAGGCTCTGGTCGATGATCGACTCCACCTGGCGGTTAGCCTCCTGGGACAATTTGCCCTGTTCCGCCCCGAGGCGGCCCTGTTCTTCGCCGAGTTTGCCCTGCATCTCGCCCAGCTTGCCCATCTCTCCTCCAAAGCTACCTTCCTTTGTGCCTATCTGTCCCTGGATGGCGCCGAGCTTTCCTTCGAGTTTGCCGAGCTTGCGCTGGACCTCAGTCCACTCCTCTGAGGTCATGCTCTTTCCCTGCATGGCCTTCAGCTTTTCCATCTCCTTTTCGACTGCGGCAATCTCCTTGCTCAGGTCGGGCGTCGTAAAACTGACACTCTTCATTTCGTGTCCCAGCTCTCTTTCCTGTCTGCTGAACTCCCTCTGTTGCTTCCCCAGCTCTCTTTGTTTCTTGCCGAGTTCTTCGATGGGCTTGTACATATCCTTGATCTGCGAGACGATTGCGGGATCAGCGATCACATAAGACTTGCCGCCATGTGAGAACCAAAGAAAATCGCTGCTTGCCTTGTGGCGAGCCTTGTCGATTTCCGCAGTGAGTTTCTCATTCCAATCGCCGGAGATATGGGAGTGCTCACCGCTGCCGCTGACTAGTGCGAAGGAGTCGCCGTTGTCGGAGTACGAATAGTTGTATGAGTAGTTGAAGGAGTAGTGCTTGCCCTCGCCTTGTCCAGGGCCTTCACTCTGACCTGCTGCCAATGTCACATGAGGCGCATTTGGAGCGAAGGGGGCGGCGGGTATCTCAGGCAGCGGTGGAAGTGCAGGTGCGCCCTCGGGAATGACCGCAGTTCCGGGAGCGCTGGGCGGTACCGGTGCTGCCGGATTTATTGGAGGGAGCGGCGCAATCGGCGCTTCTATCGCAGAGTTCGACGCTTGCGGCGGGACGGCCAGAGTTGGTTGTGGAGCGACTGCGGGCAACGGTGCGGACTGGCCTTTCGCCTCTACGCGAATCAGGGTTGAAGCGGCGAAGAGGGCTACGGGAACCAGAAGCACGGCCAGCAGTGCGCGGCGTCCGCCGCTTGCAAAGGCCTGGCGAAAACTCGACTCGTTGAGCAGCCGCTCGATGCGGCGGGAAAGATTGTTGGGACGGGCCATAGCAACTCCTCTCATGGTTAGGCGCGGCGTGGCCGCGAATTCAAGCAGAACCTGGGCGTAGGAAGGACCGCTTGCAGCCGCGCCAAGACCGGCGTGATCGCTGATCGTCTCGCTCAGATCGCAGAGCTTGCCTTTGAGCCACCAGCCCAGCGGGCTGAACCAAAAGACTGCGGTGTAGAGTTCGGCTAGCAGTTGCAGGAAAAAGTCTCCCTGACGCACATGGGAGCTTTCATGTGCCAGCACAATGCGGAGCTTCTCGGCATCCCATGCGATAAAATCCGCGGGGAGCAGAATTCCGGAGCCGATGGTAACCGGTGAGCAGATTGTGCGGCTCGACCGCAGGCGTGATCCCTGTGCATAGCCGTTGAACGCGTCGGGCAGCATATCCGGCTCGACCGGCTCGGCCTTGAACCAGAACCGGACCGCTGCGCCGAAGCCGATCGTCAGCCGCAAGAGTAAACAGGTGCAAACTGCGACGTAGAGAAGCGCGGCAAGCGTGGCGGGCTGATGAAGGCTCCAGCGCGGTGAGGTTTCTTTCGTTCGCGCAACCGGCGGCGTCTGAACGGTGTTCGCCGGTGCGGACTCTCTGGAAATCGGGAAGGTCTGCATGGTCATCTGCGCGGAAGAGAAGTTCCCGGGCGGGTTGGCGTCTGTTTGCGTGGCGGCTGGCGTCGGCTGTTCGGACGCGGGAGCTGACGATGTGGTGTTTACCGGGCCGGCAAGCGCCTGCCCCCAGAGTTGCGCAGGCAGCACGACGGTCATTCCGGGAGCCAGAGCCTGCCAGCGCATTGCCACAGGCATCGCCATCGCGGAGAAGAGCACGAGGCTCCATGCGGCTTTCTGCGCAAACACGTTGTTGACTCTCAGCACGCGCAGACCGGCCCAAACGGTAGCAGCGACCAACAGCGAGCGCAGAGCGGCCTCGATCAGAGTGAGGATCATCAGCGTTTCTCCTTTGCGGGGCGGGCCGCATGCTTGGCGTCGGGGTTCTTCTGCGCTGTGGCGATGCGTTCGGCGAGGCGCTGCAATTCGGCGCGATTGAGAACCTTGGAATCCACCATGCCCACCAGCAGAGCCTCGACCGAGCCATCGCAGAACCAGTCAACGATGCGCTTGACGGCGCGCCCCGCGACCCGCTGTTGCGTCTCCGCCGAGCGATAAAGGAAGGTGCGGTTCTCGACCGTATGCGCCAGGTAGCCTTTTTCTTCAAGGCGGCGCAGAACGGTGCGAATGGTTGAATCCTTTAGTCCCCGGTCGAGCTCTTCGCGGACTTGCTCGGCGGTCACCGTTCCCACGCGCCAGACAATCGTCAGGATGCTGCGCTCCAGTTCACCGAGTTCCGAAGGATCGTGCGTTGTTTGAGTGTTACTCACCATAGTGTTACTGACTGTAGCACATAAAAAGGGTGAGCAAGCAAGAAGTTTTTTGTGAATTTTTCTTTTGTAGGGATTGTCTTCGTTTCCGCGCGACTAAGGAGTGTGTCTTCTGACGAGCACAGAAAGAAAAAACCGGAGCCTAGGCTCCGGTTTATCTGAAATATGTAGAGCAAAGCAGAAGTTGCGCATCCCGGTGGATGCGCAGGCTGGGATTGGATTCAGAATGACTTGGTCTGGGGCATGCTCTGGTTGTCGAATCAGCGGATGCGGTAGACGAAGGCATCTTCAAGGTATTGGTCACCGAATGTCTGTCCCCCCAATCGCATACCGTAAGTGTCGGCTGCCTGTGCGAATATGCTGCGCAAGGCCTTAATGAACGGCTTGTCCATTGGTCGTAAGTAAATTTTTGGGCGTTTGCGGACAGAAATACCCGCCCTTTCCATTGCTGTGTTGATTTGGGAGTAGCCATAAAGAGATCCAGCCTGGCGCAGACGGTCCGAGGCAATCACAAGTCTCCAGTCTTCGTACTCCGGGAGCTTAGCCCAAAGAGCTACGTTGGGATTTTTTCCATCCCGGTCTAGCGCATCAATGACTTCTCGTCCATTTTCGATGTCGAAATTCACCAGCGCAACTTTATCCACGGGAGTAGCCCTCCTGCTTGATCCTCGATAGCCTGAAGCAATTCTGTCGCCTCCTGGGCACTTCGCTTCTCATACCGGCTTGCTTCAGACCAGTCTTGAACGGCGTCCAAGCTCGATTGCATCGCTGGATTTGCTTGCATCGCGGCTTCCAGTTCGATTTTCAGTTCTGCTAACTGTATCAGCTTCCCTAGATCATGGGTATGGCTGTCATTCACCAACTTCTTCTCAGGAAAGTCATGCTCACAAGTCTTCTTTGCGATGCACGCTTTCAAGGCACATTCAACCGCGTACCCAGCCAAGTAGTATGCACCTTCCGAGAATCCAGCGGCGAGCAAAGCTTTGGATTCCCCCAGGCGCAATTCGGCAATTTGCTGAAAATCGATCCGGTTCATGGTTTTGCACTCCCCACTTTACGCCCGGCTCATGTACGCGCCCTCGCTGGTATCCACGCGGATCTTCTCGCCTTCATTGATGAACGACGGCACCTGGACAACGAGCCCGGTCTCCATCTTGGCGGGCTTGGTAACGCTGGACGCGGTAGCCGACTTGAGTCCCGGCTCGGTTTCGACGACAGTCAGCTCGACGGCGGCGGGCAGCTCGATGCCGACCGCGTTGCCGTCGTGATAGCTGACATGGATCTGCAGATTCGGCGTCAGGTACTCGACGGCATCGCCCAGCGTGGAGCCTTTCAGGACGGTCTGCTCGTAGTCCACCGGATTCATGAAGTAGTAGTCGTCGCCGTCATTATAGAGGAAATCCATTGCGATCTCGTCGACTACGACCTTTTCGATGGCGTCAGCGGAGCGGAAGCGCTGCTCGAACATCGCGCCGGTGCGCAGGTTGCGCAGCTTGGCCTGGATGAAGGCGCGCAGGTTGCCGGGGGTGCGGTGCTCCACCTTGAAGACCAGATGCAGCTGGTCGTTGTGCTTGATGATCATGCCGGGACGCATTTGCGTGGCGGGAATCGCCATATAGTTGAAAGCTCCTTGCTGTCTGTTCTGAAAATTTTGGCCTCTCTGAAGTGCTCGGCAGGGAAACCCGCCCTTTGGCCCATCTATCATTGTAGCCCAGCGGCGGCTGGGGCGCGTATCCCGGCCCGGTTCACGAACGGGCGCTCCATTCAGTTGATTCAAAAGAAATTTTGTGTTGATGCGGATTTTTGTGTTTGGATGCGATCATGGGTTCTTTTCCTCTATCGAGGCTTTTCTTTGCCGTAGTTCTCTGCGGGTGCGCTCTTACGCCGGGGCTGGCTAAGGCCGCTGCGGCCAAATCGCATTCTGCCCGCCCCGAGCCGCCGCAGGATACCGGCTTTCTGAATCGCAAAATCGAGTTGCACGGCGTCACTTACCGCTACCAGATATATCTGCCTGAGGAGTGGCGGCGCGAGGATGCAAAGAAGTGGCCGGTGATTCTCTTCCTGCATGGGCGCGGCGAGCGCGGTTCCGAAGGCATGTGGCAGACGCAGATCGGCCTGCCTCTGGCGGTGCGCGATCATCCCGAGCGCTGGCCGTTTGTCATCGTGATGCCGCAGTGCCCGCTGGCGAATTACTGGACTGACCCGGAGATGCTGACGATGGCCATGGCCGCGCTTGATCAGGAGTCGGCGGAGTTCCACGGCGACCCGGAGCACACTTATCTCAGCGGACTGTCTCTCGGCGGTTATGGAGCATGGGAGCTGGCGCGGCTTTATCCCCATCGCTGGGCTGCGATAGCGATTTCATCCAGCGGCATCTTCTGGAGCTACGCGCCGGAGCGCTGGCAGCAAACCGCAACGCTGCCCGCCGAATACGCCAAAGCACTGGGCCGCACGCCCATCTGGCTCTTCCACGGCAGTGACGATAACGTCGTTGCACCGCGCCAGAGCGAACTGATGTTCGACGCATTCAAGGCCGCCAACGGCCACATCAAGTTGTGGATCTACCAGGGTCTCAAGCACGACTGCTGGACCCGCGCCTACGACGAGCCGGAGCTGCCCCGCTGGCTGCTCTCGCACCACAAACCGGAGAAAGCGCCGGCCGGAGCCAGCCTCAAGGCTGAAGCAGCAGAGGAGCCGCAGCCCTTCGCCGAGCGGCTGCTCATTCCCCTCCATCCTCCAGCGATGAAGCTGACCATTGCGCAACTCGATAGCCTGGCCGGCGAGTATCGCGAACCAAACGGCCTGCCTGCCGTAACGGTCTTCCGCCAGGGCGAGCAGCTTTACCAGAAGAATCCGCAGGGCGAGGTTGCCGAACTGGAGGCCGAGTCCCCGACAGCGCTCTACTATCCCAATGGCAGCAGCAAAACCCGCGTATTTATTGAGCGCGACACGCAGGGCCGGGTTACCTCGCTGGTCCTCCGCGACGACCGCCACGAGGAGCGCTGGGAGAAGCGTAAGTGAGTATGCCTCTTCCGATCGCTGACCGCAACCAGCGCGCGCAGATCGGAACAATGGAACCGGCAAGCCCCTCGTTGCGTAACAATCTATGACGATTTGGCAGGAGGTCTCTATGTATTGCAGCGGATGCGGTCAGGCTTTACCCCTGGGGCAGGGAATTTGCCCGCAATGCGGACGCCCGGTCCCCATGCCGGTTCCGCCGGTGCCGGGAATTGAATTCCAGCTTGCAGGTTACGCGGACAAGGTGAAGGCACTAGCGATCTGCTGGTTTGTCTACGCGGGCATCGTGCTCTTCTTCGGCACCGTCGGCCTGGCCTTTGCTAACGTATTTTTCTCCCGCCACTTCGGCAACTGGGACGGCGGGCCTTTTCACGGGCCGGACTGGTTTTTCCCTGCAATGGTGCACTTTGCCTGGGTGATTCTTGTACTCCGTTCCGGCCTCGCGATCGTTGCAGGCGTAGGACTGCTGCAACGCACCGAGTGGGGACGCATCCTAGCCATTGTCTCCGCATTCCTGAGCCTGCTGCACCCGCCCTTCGGCATGGCTCTTGGCATCTGGACCCTCATTATGCTGCTCGGCTATAAGAACTCCCGGCTCTATGAGCAGACATCCGACCATATCTGAGCGTGACAGTTCGCACTGCGGCGCAGGCAACGATCTACTACAATCGTTTGCATGAGTTTTCCCGATACAAGAATGCGCCGCTTGCGCCGCACCGACGCGTTGCGTGCCCTGGTCCGCGAGACCACGCTCGAACCCGGCGACCTGATCTATCCGCTCTTCCTTTGCCCTGGCGAGGGCGTCCGGCGCGAGGTCAGCTCCATGCCGGGGGTCTTCAATCTCTCCATCGATGAGGTCGTTCGCGAGGCCGAAGAGGCTGTGCATCTCGGCATCAGCGGCTTGCTGCTCTTCGGCCTGCCTGAAGCCAAGGACGAGCGCGGCTCCGGCGCTTGGGAAGACAACGGAATCGTGCAGCAGGGGCTGCGCGCGCTCAAGCAATCAGCCGCTACAAAGAAGCTTGTTCTCATCGCCGACGTTTGTCTTTGCGAGTACACCAGCCACGGCCACTGCGGGCTCATTACCGAGACTCGCGACGGCAGCTTCGAGGTCGATAACGATTCCTCGCTCAACCTGCTTGCGCAAACTGCTGCCAGCTTGGCCCGCGCCGGTGCTGACATCGTCGCCCCCAGCGACATGATGGATGGCCGCGTCGCCGCCATCCGCCGCACGCTCGACGAGAACCACTGCCAGCAGACGCCGATCCTCAGCTATGCTTCCAAGTTTGCCTCCGCCTTCTACGGACCCTTCCGTGAGGCCGCCGACTCCGCCCCGCAGTTCGGAGACCGCAAGACCTATCAGATGGACGGAGCCAACCTCCGCGAGGCTATGCGCGAGATCGATCTCGACATCAATGAAGGCGCGGACATGATCCTGATGAAGCCGGCCATGCCCTATCTCGATGTCATCCGCGCCGCCCGCGAGCGCGTCGGTGTGCCCATCGGCGCTTATCAGGTCTCCGGCGAGTACTCCATGCTGCAAGCAGCCTTCCAACGCAACTGGCTCGACCCGCAGCGCGCCATCCTCGAATCGCTCTTAGGCATCCGCCGCGCCGGAGCCGACTTCATCGTCACCTACTTCGCCAAAGACGCCGCGAGAATTCTTGCGTAGGTGATCGTGTGATGAAGCCCGGATGGCGGGAATATTTTTTCCCCTCGCGAACCTGCCACCTGTGTGATATATTTCCCCCGAATCGGCAGCGGAGAAATCCGAGCCACACAAAGGAGCCGCATGTCGTCTTCATTGCGTCGTCTTTCTTTATTCAGCGTTGTTCTGTCCGCCCTTTCCGCCGTCAGCCTGTTGCCCGCGTCCGCAAAGGAAAAAGATGCGGGCGGTTATCCTCTCAGCGGCAAGGTGCTTTCCATCGTATCTAAACGAGCGCATTTTTATCAGGTGCAGACCGACACCAAGGTTTATCTGCTGATGTGCGAAAAAGTGAAGGGCTCGCACTCGGGATTGCCCGAGTGCAAGGTTGATGATCGCCCGATTGCCGTCGGCGATGCTGTGCGGTTACGCGAGGATGGCGACTGGGTCTATATGCCAGAAGGCAAAGACTCAGAGCAGGGGCTGCGCATTCTCACCGCGGAGTTTACTGCGATTCATTCCTCGCCACCCGCTTCCGGCGCAGGTGCGGGAGCAGGCAGCGAGCGTGGCATCGTGGTTGGCACCGGCATGCACATCGAAGGGCAAACGCGGGTAGGCTGGTCTACTGATCCGCTCTCTGCGAGGGCGCACATGGTCGTCGTCGGAATCACCGTCGGTGTGCCTGTCACTGACAACGCACCGATGGTAGGAGTGGAGCCCGGGCAGGCCATGGGAGCGCTTGTCGGCGGAGGTCATGCAGGCTTTGGCAGCGGCGGAGAAGAAGGCAATGCGCCACCCTGGGTGCATATCCTGCGCCTTCTGACAGACAAAACCTACTACCAGTTGGAGTGCTCGGCAAAGCCCTGCGAGTTCGGAAAAAAAGAGATCGGCCTGGGCGATACGCTTCTTATCCGCGCTGATAAGAAATGGGCCTACGTCACTTCAGACCCGTCGAGCGGAGCAAAAGAGCAGAAGTTTAGAATCTTGAGCGAGACCGAAGAAGGCGAACCTGCGCACGCAGCGCCGGCCACCGATGCCAAGCCCGCAACAAACGCGCCTCCGGCCCAGTAGATCAAGACAGCCCTCTCTCTATCGCCAGTCAACAACCCACAATAGCCAGGCACCCAAGTCCCTCGCTTTTGGTGACAGGGGGAACTATAAATTCAAAGGTCTAGGAGCTTGTTGAAAAACGTGAAGTGTTCCCGCACGTGAAAAATGGAACCGCGCCAGAATGCCCGTAGAACGATCGGAGCGACATCGGAGATGGCTTTGGCATGCCGATTCTTGCCATATTCCGGGATCAAGAACCCTTTTTCAACAAGCTCCTAGAACGCGGAATCCCGTTTACACTATCCTCCAGAACAAGGAGCGGAACGTGAGCCCATCCCACAGCTTCGATCCCCGCATTGATGCCTACATCGCCAAGTCCAAACCCTTCGCGCAGCCGATACTCATCCACCTGCGCGAATTGGTCCACAAGGCCTGCCCCTCTGTCGTTGAAACCATCAAGTGGAGCCGCCCTTTCTTCGAATACAAGGGCGTGATCCTGGGCAATATGTCTGCTTTCAAAGAGCATTGCAGCTTCGGCTTCTGGGGTGAGGGAATTGCCGCCGTCCTACGCGATGCAAAGCTGCTGCAACCCGATGCGATGGGTTCGCTCGGACGCATCACTTCCATAGATCATCTGCCTGCCAGAAAGCAGATGCTCAGCCTGCTCGGTCAGGCCGCTGCCTTCATCGACTCCGGCCAGTACACCAGCCCCATCGCCGCCCGGCAAAAAGTCGCAAAGGCACCTACTCCCTCACCCGAAGCGCCTCCCGAATTCACCTCGGCCCTCAAGGCCAACAAGAAGGCCTCCGCTGCCTTTGCTGCCTTCAGCCCCAGTTGCAAAAAGGAATACGTTGAGTGGATCGCCGACGCCAAGCGAGCCGAAACCCGCGACAAGCGCATCGCAACAGCAATTGAATGGGTCAGCGAAGGCAAACAGCGCAACTGGAAATACCAGAACTGCTAACCTGCCCGCCTGGATGCCTCAGGCCAGGTTCTCACGAACAGGTCTCTGGTCATTGGAGTGGCGGGCCGATGCATCTGTATGAAAGCTCACGAATACTGCAATGCGAGATACAGGCTCAGCTTGTGACCCGTGGCACAGGCTGGAGAGTGGTCTGGAGGGAAAATAGAGGCGTGGAGCTGGTTTAGTTGTGGTTGGGGGAGGAGCAAACGCAGGTCCTTCGACTCCGCTGCGCTCCGCTCAGGATGACAGCAGAGTTGGGTAAAGAGAGGGATTGAAAATGAGCGATCTTGCACCGTTGGCGGAGGGTGTTGCCGTCGATCCGTTGGTTGGCCATCCGGCTGACTACCATGTCTTTCATCAGTTCATTGAGCGCTGCAAGAATCTGCCGGCGATAACGACTGCCGTGGTGTGGCCGCTGAGCGGCGTGGCGCTGAAGGGCGCGGTGGAAGCCGCATTGGAAGGGCTGATTGAGCCGACGCTGATTGGCGATGAAGACGAGATCAAGGCGCTGGCGAAGAAGATTGGCGTCGATGTTGGGCCTTATCCGATATTGCAGGCGGCGACGGAGGCGAAGGCCGCGGAACTGGGCGTGGCGATGTGCCGCAACGGCGGTGCGCAGGCGATGATGAAGGGTAGCCTGCACACCGACGAGCTGATGAAGGTGGCGATGCAGCGCGACACCGGGCTGCGGACCACGCGGCGGATTAGTCATGTCTTCGTTATGGATACGCCGGCCTATGCGCGGACGCTGCTGATTACCGACGCGGCGATCAATATTGTGCCGGAGCTGGAAGACAAGGTTCACATTGTGCAGAACGCGATTGATCTGGCTCATGCGTTGGGGATTCCGGAGCCGAAGGTGGCGTTGCTGTCGGCGGTGGAGACGGTGAACCCGAAGATCAAGTCGACGCTGGATGCGGCGGCGCTGTGCAAGATGGCCGACCGGGGACAGATTACCGGGGGGATTCTGGATGGTCCGCTAGCCTTTGATACGGCGGTAAGCGCGAAGGCGGCGCAGATCAAGGGGCTAGTGTCGCCGGTGACCGGGCAGGCGGATATTTTGGTGGTGCCGGATCTGGAGAGCGGTAACATGCTGGCCAAGCAACTGGAGTATCTGGGCGGCGCGCAACTGGCGGGGATTGTGCTGGGAGCGCGGGTTCCGACGATATTGACGAGCCGCGCGGATTCGGCCGAGACACGGCTGACAAGCTGCGCGGTCGCGGTGCTGCTGCATTATGCCACGCATCCGGCGGTGAAGGTGTAACTCGGTGGTTGATGAATAAATGCGAGCAAGGCCGGCGCTGGGATGACTCCAGCGCCGGTTTTGCTTTGGGCGTGAGTTAGCTTTCGAGATATTCCCAGAAGGAGTCGGCCAGCTCTGCGCCAAGCTCATTGATCATGCGGCGTGCGGCGCGCTCGACCTCTTCGACGAGGCCGTGGAGGTAATCGCGCGAGCCAGAGATGGCGACGACACCGATGGTGGCCGATTGCCAAGTAACCGCCTCGTCCATTTCAGCGACGGAGATATTGAATCCCTGACGGAGCTGGTCTTTGAGCGAACGCACGACCTGGCGGCGGTCTTTGAGCGACTGCGCGTGCTCGATGCGGATTTCGAGAGTGAGCTGGGCGACAGGCATGGGATCACGGCTTTCCGGCCGGCGCGGGTGGAGTTATTTTGGGCGGATCGGCGAGATATTCGTCGCCGGTGCGGGCGAGTAAGATCGACCGGCGGTCATTGAGGAGCTTCAGTTGGTTTGTAACTTCGAGATATTCTTTTTTCTGGTCTGGAGTTAGTTCCGGTGCAGGCGGTTTGCTTAGTTTGTCTAACTCTTCAAGTCTCGCTTGCAGGCGGGGCATCTCGCGGTCGATGAGGATGGGGCGGATGATCTGCGTTTTGGTGTGGCCGCGAGCTATTTCATTGCGATTATTTTCTGCCCAGACGGGTAGAATGCTGACTTTGCCTAACTCGACGCGCACCCCTGCGGGACCGTAATCCTTGCGGACAGCGGAAAAGTGGGCAATCAGCTCGTCGCGCGGGTCGCCTTCCTTGTCGGGCATCACTCCGTCCACATAACTCCGCGATTGGTTGGAGAGGAAGTTGCCCAACGAGTAAAAGATTACTGTGTTGCGCCCATCGGCAGTTTGATAACTCTCGACTGGCTGCAAAACGTGGGGATGGTGGCCGACGATCACCGATGCGCCGGCATCAAGTATCCGATGCGCAATGGCTACATCTTCATCTTTGGGGGCTGGAGCGTACTCGATACCCCAGTGGATGGAAACGACGAGGAAATCACATTGGGCGCGCGCGGCCTTGACGGCTGCAATAACTCCGGCTTCGTCCATACTGGCTGGGTCACCTACGCCCGGCTCACCAGCGTAAGGGAAGAAGTTGACGTGGGGTTGGTCGGGACCCCGGGGTTGCGGTTGCCGTTGAGCCAGCGGGTCATACCTAGCCAGCCGACCTTGATGCCGTTTTTCTCGACGATGACTGGCTGCCAGGCAGTGGCGGCGGTGTCGCCGGAGCCGGCAAAGACCAGGCCCTCGTCGCGCAGATGCTCTCGGGTCTCGGCAAAGCCGGCCCAGCCTTGATCCATAGCGTGGTTGTTGGCGAAGGAGACGATCTTGATGCCGCTGGCCTTGAGGCCTTCGAGGAGCGCGATGGGCGCGTCGAATAAGAACGGTTTTGTCCCGTGCGAATGTTGGGGCGCTACCGGAGTTTCGAGGTTGACGAAGCCGTAATCAGCCTGGGTGAAGACGTCGCTGACATCGCTGAAGAGCGCGGCCCAGCCTTGTGCTCCATCGCCTGCGGCAGCAGCGGCGGCGCGGACCGCTTCGTGAGGGATTACGTCTCCGGCGACGGCAAAGCTCACCGCGCCCAGTTCGCGGGGATAGGTGACAACGGCAACCGCCGCTGGATGTCGATGCAGACTCGGCGACAAAGCCGCAAAGACTGCTGACCCGGCCAGGAGAAAGAGGGCGCAACCGGCGAGTAATGCCAATTTTGCCGAGGGTCGTGTGTATACGAGCCGAAGACGCGCCCGCAGGAGTTGGTAAGGGATCAAGACTGAGGCCCCTTTGGCTGGTCTTGATCAGGCTGATTCCGGCTCGCGTCTATGCGGTTGGCCAAGGAGTGCAGTGAGTCCGCTGCGGTGCGTAGTGCGGAGATTGATTCCTTGCGGACCTGTGGAAGCACGTCATCGTTCACATAGCTGACTGCGTTCCGGAGTTCCGTTTCGATGCGGGCAATTGTTTCATCAAGGCGTTGGCCCACGGTGGGGCCTGAAGGAGGATTCGTGCTCATGTCAAGTACCTCTTTCCCAAGTTTGCGGCGCGCGGCGCGGCGCGTCAACTGCCGGGCGTGATTCGGTGCCGTAAATAGCATAATTGAGTGTCCTGTCTGAGGGAATCGCGGAACGTCATCTTCGCTGCTGGTAACACTTCTCCAGGTTGTCTCGTCCAACTGGGGTGTGCGGGCAGTTCGCCGGTTTTCCGTTTGCCGTGATTCGGTAGGTGGGCTGATATTGTTTTGAGTGAAACTCTTGACAAACCAACCAGCGAGGATACGGCCTTTGCAGAGCCGGTGGATGGATTGCCGTACAGATAGACCTGACGGCAGGTTTGCCTCTTCATGGCGATCCGGCTGCTGTTTGCTGATTTTGGGGATGGCGGTTGGTGTTGTGTCGGGCTCGGCGCAAGAGGCTCCTGCGAGTGGAACGGCGCAGAGGCCGAGCTTGCCGGAGCCTCCGCAACCGCAGACCGGCGCACAGAGCAAACCGCAGGCGGTGGGTCCGTGCCCGGTGCGGAATACAACCGCTTCGACGACTGGTTCGGCTTCGGAGCTGGCTTCGGCTCAGGTCGCGACCTCAGGTAATGCTGCAGTGGCTGCGGGCGTAACGCAAACCAATCCCTGCCCTCCGGAAAAGCGGATCAACTGGTACGCTCGCTTTCTGGATGGGCCGCAGGTGAAGCCGCTCAAGCCCAAAGAAAAGGCTTGGCTGGCAGTTCGCAACATAGTGGATCCCTTCAACGCGCTGACGGTTTTGGGCGAAGCCGGTATTACGATCGGCTCGGATGCGGATACGGTGTACGGACCGGGTATGCCGGGGTTTGCGCGCTATGTGGGCGTGAGTTATACGCAGGACATTACCGGCGAGTTCTTCGGCACCTTTCTGATTCCGTCGATTGTGGGCCAGGACCCGCACTATCACCGGATGCCTCATGGGTCGATTTCGCGGCGGGCGGGGCACGCGATTCTCCAAATTGTGTGGACACAGGGAGACAACGGCAAAGGGATACTGAATTACAGCAACCTTGTCGGCTCAGCGGTGACCGACGAGGTGAACAATCTGTATGTGCCGGGGCGGGCGACCAACCTGCCGGCCAGCGCGGAGCGCTACGCCACGGACCTGGCCAGCGCGCCGATTGATAACTTTGTCTCCGAGTTTCTGCCCGATGTAGCCCGGCATATCCATATACAGATCGTCGTTATTCAGCGGATCATCAATCAGGTGGCCAAGCAGGATGGGGTGGCGGGGCCGTGAGGGAGAGTGCTCATTTTCTTGGCTACAGAAAATCATTTCACATTGTCTGAAGGTTGATCACCAGAAATTCCGCTACGATTCTCTGATTCTAAGCTTATCTTCAATGATCTACAGTTTTTCAGTACAGCAAAACTTGGAACAACATCCCCCTCACTTACTTCAAACACCAAGCGTCGCATATCCGGAAGTTCTCGAACGGCGACAGACGTGAGAACGTCCATCCTTTGCATACCAAAGGCCAAAAATCGATCAATATCCTTATATGTTGGGTTGGTAAGAATCGCCTCAATTTCTACAGTGTGTTCTCCGATGTTTGTAACGACTCTAAAAACCAATAGTTGTTCGCCGCGTTGATTTTCAGTCCGTGAGAACAAGTCTGCAAGCTTTTTCTTAACTATATTCCATCCATCAGCGCCGATCTGTCCGAAGAAACCTGATGCGATGGCACCTAATGCAAATGATCCTGCAACGCAGATGAGACTTACCGGGTCAACCGATTTCTTCATCTGCTCCACTGCGTCGTTTTCGAAGATCGCGGCGATCTCCGCTATGTCTGACTGATCCTCTTCAGAGTTGTACGTCCGATCATATGAGACCGTCAGGCCGTTAGAATCGTACTCCTTGACGAGGAGTTCCCGAGAATCTTCAATCTGTTCGGGGTCATTTTCGCTATCAAATAATTCCATAACCGCAATTGCTTCGTATTCACCGTCAGGACGCTCACGAACAAACCCCGAAGCGACTCTGCCTAGCGGAGGAATTCGTGGATCATGTTCAACTCCAACAGGAAGGTAGGCCTGCGAAATTGTTTGCACAATATTGTCGAGTCCTTCGCGGCCTATGCGTTCTCCGTGGGAGTCAATATGAGTGCTTGCAATTACTGATTCAAGACACTGCTGTCCGGTTAACGACTAGCTTGCTGGCCGCAACCGCCTGATGTGCGGATGGTTGCGAGCGTTTTCGGGTGGTGTCGATTTGAAATTGCCGCGATGCTGATTCCAGAGATGTTTTCTGGAGGCGGCGGTGAACGCTGGCAAGGTGCTGTTTGCTCAGTTGATGGATTTCCTTCCCTGGACGTCGTTTGCCCGCAGCGTAGCCCGTTATGGCGGCGACCGTCGGGTGCGCAGCCTCAACTGCGCCGAGCAGTTCCGTGCCATGGCTTTTGCCCAGTTGACCTATCGCGAGAGCCTGCGCGACATCGAGGCTTGTCTCAGCGCACAGCCCGCTAAGCTCTACCCCATGGGCTTTCGTTCTCCCGTTCGGCGTTCCACTTTGGCAGAGGCCAACGAGAGCCGCGATTGGCGTATTTACGCGGAGTTGGCGCAACGATTGATGCTTCAGGCGCGCAAGCTCTACGCCAAGGAAGATCTCGGCATGGACCTCGACGCCGCCGCTTACGCATTGGACTCGACCACCATCGACCTGTGCCTGAGCCTGTTCCCCTGGGCGCATTTCCGCTCCACCAAATCCGCAGTCAAGATGCATACGCTGCTCGATCTGCGCGGCAACATACCAACGTTTATCCGCGTCACCACTGGCGATGTGCACGACGTCAACATCCTCGACGAAATCATCCCGCAACCCGGCGCTTACTACGTCATGGATCGCGGTTATCTCGATTACGCCCGACTCTATCGCATCCATTTGTCCTCAGCGTTCTTTGTCACACGCGCAAAGCGTAACCTCGATGCCAGCCGCATCTACTCCCAACAGGTGGACAAGCAGACCGGCATTCTTGCTGACCAATCTATTGCCCTCAACGGCTACGACAGCCGCAAGGATTACCCTGGCCATTTGCGTCGCATTCGCTATCGCGACTCGGACACCGGCAAGGATCTGGTCTTCCTGACTAACCAGTTCATGCTGCCCGCTGCTACCATCTGTGCCCTCTACAAGAGCCGTTGGCAAGTCGAGCTGTTCTTCAAGTGGATCAAGCAACACCTGCGCATCAAGGCCTTCTTCGGAAGCAGCGAGAACGCCGTCAAGACCCAGATCTGGATAGCCGTCTCGGTCTACCTGCTGGTCGCCATCGTCAAGAAAAAGCTCGAACTGCCCGGCTCGCTCTACACTTTGCTGCAAGTACTCTCGGTAACTCTGTTCGAGAAAATGCCCATTTCACAGGCACTTCAGCAGAAGCACTACACCAGTCAACTAACTCCAAACTCCAACCAACTCATTCTGTTCGACTTTTAACCGGACAGCAGTGGATTCAAGACGTTTCATCCTTCACCTGCATGTTTTCTTTCCGGTGCAAGTCTACCTCCAATCTTGCGGAAACTCCAAATGCAGTTACTGTTTCACCAGATGACAGCGTTTTCTGTTTAGAAAATATTGGACTTAGGGTACTTGCTCAATCGCAGTTCTAACGGGCACAGCTTTGCGCCTCACTGCTCGTCAACCCCTTGAATCAGTTCCTGGAAGGCTGCCATTGCCGGCGAGATCCACTTATCTTTGTGCCACAAAATATGCGTGGCGATGTCCAGCGAGGGACCGGCCCAGTGCAGCGCCTTGAGCTGATGCTGGCGCAGCTCGCGTGAGACAACAATGGCCGGCAGCAAAGCAAGTCCCATGCCGGCAATTGCGCACTGTTTGATGGCCTCCACACTGGAGAACTCGGCCACGTTTGCAGGGCGAATGTTCTCAGAGGCCAGTAGTTGGTCGAGTTTTGCCCGATAACTGCATCCGGCCTCGGTGAGCAGCAGCATCTGTCCGGCCAGGTCAACGGGCTTGACGGTTTTGCGGCTGGCCAGCGGGTGGTGAGTATCGCTTAAGAGAAATACCCGCTCGGTGCGCAGGCGGATGGACTTGAGGGCAGGGTTCAGCCCGCCATCGGACATCTGGATCGCGATATCGAGCTTGCCGGTTTCGAGCATCCAACCGACGGTTGTGTCCGAGTAAGGACTGAAGATGAGTTCGACATGCGGAAAGCGGCGGCGATAGGCGCGCAGCACCTGCGGCAGCCGGTAAGTGAGCACGCTCTCTGGCGCACCAATGCGCAGAGGGCCGTTGGGCGCGTCTCCTGATTGAAGGGCGCGCTGGCCCTGATCCATTGCGCAAAGGGCTTGCTCGGCAAAGGGCAGGAAGCGGCGGCCGGCGTCGGTGAGCATGACGCGGCGGCCGAGGCGGTCAAAGAGCGGCACGCCAAGCTCTTCTTCCAGCGCCTTGATCTGCGCAGTCACATTGGATTGCACGGTGTGAACCTGCTCCGCGGTGCGCGTGAAGTTGAGCTGCTCGGCGAGAACGCTAAAAATTTGCGGCATTGCTAACATAGTATAGAAAGGTTTTCGTTCCAGTGAGCCATCAAGAGCCGTACCGAATGTTCCAGCATTTTTTTGCATTTGCTGTAGCACTTGGATTTACGGCGCAAGCGGGCGAGAAAATGCCGGAATAAGCTGTTATAGCCTTCTACGGTATATGTCTCCGCTTTGGATTGGATGTGCTGCGCCGGGGGGACGAAAGCTTTATAGGGATGCCAATAATCGGTCATCACACCCCCGGCAGCCAGCGGTGCTACCGACGCCCAGAGCGTCTCTCCGGTTGTTGTATCCCGCGAACCCAGTACGCAGTCGAGGAAGCGCCGCCGATCTCGATCAACAGCAATCCAAATCCAGCAATAGTTTTTTTATGCGCGATGTAACTATGCATCTCGTCCAGTTCCATCACCGCGACCGGATCGTCGCGCTTGATCGCCTCCAATTGCTCGCCGAAGGCGCGTATCCATTGAAGAACGGCCACATTGCTGAACTTCAGGATGCGTCCAATCGAGCGAAACCCCAGGCCCTCCAGATAGAGCTGCAAGGCTTGGCGCTTGACCGCAGCGTCGGCCGTTCCAGAGCGGCGTAGGACAGTGTAACGATGACTACAGGCTTTGCACAAATAACGCTGCCGCCCCTTGACGATCCCGTCCTTGCAGTGTTCCCCGCTGCCGCATTTCGGACAATCCACCGAAACCTCCCTTCCCGCTGCCTGTCCGAGTATTATTACACTATCTATACTAAATTATCAATGCCAAATTTGCAGTTGGCGGACTTCCATCGATCCATCTCCATTCAAGATGCTTTTAATCTTATCAATCATTTCAACGGATGTGCCGCTCTATATGTGCTCAAAGGCCGGAAAAGTCTTGCACCGGAGAAACTTTCTAGATTGGCCGCAAGATCCGGATAGCGCGCTCGTGAAGGCCGAGAGAAGATCGTTTCCATGATCTTCACAGAAACCAAAATCAACCACGAACCAGTCTGGCGGCAGTTCCTCGACCACGATAACTACGATTTACAGCAGCTGAGTCCCCGGATAGCCATCTTTGAAGCAGATGAATTAGATCATATCAATCTATTGGACGGATATGTTGAGCAGGCTCAGACTCAGGGTATGAGAAGCCAATTTCCCCATCGCATTGCTCTGTTTCTGCCGTCATTTTTTCTCGCCCTTCCGCTGCTGGCGCCCGCCGCATCGTGCGCCGCGCAAGACAGGGTTCCGGGTAAGAATCCAGACTCCGCTTCCTCAGCGCAGACCACGCTGGTGATCTTCAGCGACCGTCCCATACCGGAAGGTCTATGGCCGGCGCTGGTGGCCGCGCTCCGCAAGGAGCTGGCCTCGGGTTCGCCACAGATCCAGGTTCTTGTTGATCAGAAGCTCCCAAGCCAGTGGGTAGATCCGCTTTCCGGCGCGGACTCCGCTGCGTCATCGATTGAAATCGTCCGCGGAGACACGGTCGGGCCAAGCGGACTCATCGCGAACAATCCCATCACGGTCTATCTTCATGGAGAGTGCAAGATAACTCCTCGGCCGGGCCGTCCGTTCTCTGGCGAAAACTATGTATCGGGTTCGACTGCGTTGGGCTGGGTTCAAAGCAACCACGGACGAATCGAACCTTTTGCCCATGTGGAGTGCGATCCCCTCGGACAGATGCTGGCCGTTCAGGCATTTGGCCTCAACCGCGATCAGCGCAACCAGTTGATGGCTGTTGCCATTGCGCGGGTGATTCTGCATGAGTGGATACACATCGCAACGCAGAACCCCCGCCACTCGACGAATGGCATTAGCAAAGCACAGTTTGGCGTTGCTGACCTGCTGGCGCACCCGGATAAATCGCCTGTTGCGCGGGGCGCGCGATTGCACAGGGCCAATGGAGACGGCTTGTAATGGGAAGAAGCGCCCCTTGACCGGCTCCGTTCCCAATCCAGCATCGGCGGCGTGAAATCCCGGCAGCACTGAAATAGTTGAGCAGCAATTCAGCGGTACACTAACATCCATGCCGCGTGCCGGGTTGATTGTTGAATTTCTGGTGCTGTTTGTAGCTTTGCCGCTGGGGTACCGGTTTTCGCCGGTGCGGATACCAGCGCTGCCAATGTTGTGGCTCGTGGCGGGGTATGCGCTGTGGCTGCTGCTGAGTGATACGCGCTTTGACCGCAAGCGGCTATGGAATGCGGCGGCGCTGCCCGGACAGATGGATTGGATTCTGGGCATCTTTGTTGTTGCGGCGCTGGTGATCTGGCTGGGTGTGCGCTGGGTTGCTCCCGATTTGCAGTGGAATTTTTTGAAGCGCAGTCCGGGGTTCTGGGCGGTGGTGATGGTGGCGTATCCGTGGTTCTCTGTCTACCCGCAGGGACTGCTGTACCGGACGTTCTTCTTTGAGCGGTACCAGCCGCTGTTTCCGGGCAAGTGGGCGATGATTGCGATGAGCGCTGCGGCCTTTGCCTTTCTGCATATTATCTTTCGCAACGAGCTGGCCGTGGGGCTGACCTTTGCCGGGGGATTACTGTTCGCGGCGCGCTACGCCCAGACGGGGTCGTTGGCGGCGTCGAGCTTTGAGCATGCGTTGTATGGATGCTGGATGTTTACTGTGGGGTTGGGACAATATTTTTATCACGGGACGGTTCGGGATGTTGGAGCTTCGCTGTCGCGGTGATGCGGTGCGTTATAGTGATTCTCTAATACCCCATTTTTTGCAGTGAATCCGTGAAACTGTGAATCCCGCATTGGCCGGGCGGACCTGCGTATGTTCTTCTAATAGTACCTGCCTATGCGCAAACGCCTGGAAAGCTACTTTGAATTTGCCCGCCTGGAAACCAACTGGCGCACCGAGATTCTGGCCGGCGTCACCACCTTCCTGACAATGGCCTACATCGTGCTGGTCAACCCGGCCATCTTGCACGATGCAGGAGTGCCGCTGGCTGCCGTCACCGCAGCCACCTGTCTCTCGGCGGCCTTCGGTTCCATTCTCATGGGCATCCTCGCTCGTTACCCAATCGCGCTGGCCCCCGGCATGGGACTCAACGCCTACTTCACCTACACCGTCTGCATAAAAATGCACATTCCCTGGCAGACGGCTCTGGGAGCGGTCTTCCTCTCCGGCGTCATATTTCTAGCACTTACAGCCACCGGCGTCCGCCAGATGATTCTCCGCGCCATTCCGCATGAGTTGTACGCGGCCGTGGCCAGCGGCATCGGACTCTTTATCGCCTTCATCGGCTTCCGCAATGCAGGGCTGGTCGTCAGTGATCCGGCCACGCTTGTCGGTCTGGGCAATCTCCGCAATCCGACCACGGCGTTGGCGCTGTTTGGACTGATTTTGATGGTTGCACTCGAAGTAAAAAAGGTTCGTGGAGCTATCCTCATTGGCGTGCTGACCGTCACCGGAATTGCATGGGCGGTGGGAATGACGCACTGGAGTACGGCTGCCGGGGGCTTTGGCAGCCTGGCAGATACCTTTCTCAAACTCGACATTCGCGGCGCGCTCAACAAAGGCCTGCTGGAAATTATCTTTGTCTTTTTCTTCGTGGACTTATTCGATAACCTCGGCACGCTGGTTGCCGTCACCAAGCGCGCCGGACTCATCGCGCCCGACCACTCCATTCCGCGCCTGAACAAGATTCTCTTTGCCGATGCGGCTTCAACGGTTTTTGGCTCGCTCACCGGCACTTCAACGGTGACGAGTTATGTTGAGTCAACTGCTGGCGTGGCCGCGGGTGGCCGCTCCGGAGTTACAGCGATCGTTACGGGCCTATTTTTTCTTGGAGCTATCGGCGCGGCTCCGTTTATCGGGATTGTCCCCGCCGCGGCTACTGCCCCCGCGCTGATTCTTGTTGGTTCGATGATGCTGGCCACTATTACAGAAATTCGCTGGCATGAACCATTGGTCGCTGTCCCGGCATTCCTGACATTGGTACTGATCCCGCTGACTTACTCCATCGCCAACGGATTAGGACTGGGATTGATCGCTTGGGCTATCCTGCATCTGATCGCCGGAAAATTTCGCCAGGCAGACTGGCTGCTCTATATCCTCGCCGCGCTGTTTCTCGCCCGCTTCATTTATCTGGGCGCGAGTTAGTCGCGGACTGAAAAACAAACTCGCCATGCTGGAAAATATGTGAAGAAAAGCTGTATGCAATCCCGATCTGTGGTTATTGCTCTTTGCATAGCGATTGGAGCAATCGCGTCAGCCCGCGCCGCGGATAGTTATCAGGTCGTTCATAGTTATCCCCACGATGAGCAGGCTTTTACCCAGGGACTCATCTATCTTGACGGCCATCTTTATGAGAGCACCGGACTCGAAGGCCACTCCTCGCTACGGATGGAAGAACTCGAAACCGGACGCATTCTCCAGTTTCACGATGTGCCGAGTCAATATTTTGCTGAAGGCCTTGCTTCTTGGGGCAACACGCTGATTCAACTGACCTGGCAGAACCACGTGGCGTTGGTTTATGACCGCTCGACCTTTCGCTTTCTGCGCACTCTGCCGTATACCGGCGAAGGTTGGGGACTGACTGGAGACAGCAAAAGCCTGATTCTCTCTGATGGTACTGCTACCCTGCGATTTCTCTATCCGGCAACTTTCAAACTGCAGCGTCGGATCACCGTGCGTGATCATGGCCAGCCCGTCACGCAGCTCAATGAGTTGGAATATGTGCATGGCGAGATTTACGCGAACGTCTGGCATACCGACCGCATTGCGCGCATCTCGCCGGTCACAGGCAAGGTTCTCGGCTGGATTGATCTCACTGGACTCTTGCCTGAAAGCCAGCGCTTGAGCGCTGAGGCGGTCCTGAACGGCATCGCTTATGACGCTGTGAACGATCGCCTCTTTGTTACCGGTAAGCTGTGGCCAAAGATATTCGAGATTAAAGTAATTCCCGAAAAGCCAAAGACTGCGCCTGCCAGGCCGCACAAGTAGCAAATTGAGCTGCCGACGTTCATGAGGTTGACGCAGAGGTAGATCGAAACCAGCCTCACTGCGTATACTCAACGGCAAGGCACGTCATGGACCCATCCAGCATTACACTTCCGGATTCTTTGAATAATGCGGCTGTTCTTACCGTCTTTCTGGCCTTCATCGGCTATCTGATGACCTTTCTCAGCGCCCGGATGCTGGCACAGCGGCGCGACAAACTGGATCTGGTCAATCGCCGGCTCAATGAGTTCTACGGCCCGCTTTATGTTGCCTCTCAGGCCGGCAATATCGCCTATCGCTCGCTTCTCCAGAAACAGGGAAAGACGCAGAGCTATCCCATTCTCGACTCCGAGATGAGGGAGTGGATGCTCTGGATGACCACCATTTTCATGCCTCTCAACGATGTCCGCGAAAAGGTCATCATTGAAAAAGCACATCTGATTATTGAGGAACAGATGCCTCGCTGCCTGCTCGATTTTGTAACTCATGTAGTAGGTTACAAAGCCGTGCTGGCCAAGTGGGCCGAGGGCGATTATTCCGAACGCCGCTCCACCATCGGCTGGCCACCGGAGTTTGATCTTTACGTGGAACGCTCTTACGCCGCCCTCAAAGCCGAACAAACACGGCTGCTGCATACCTTCACCTGGCGTGTTTTTCACCGGCTATTCAGCGGAAAGTTGAAGCAGGATGCCGCAAAAGCTGGATAATGTATTCTTGATACGTTCACACCAGAAGGGAATTTCCAAAACTAAGGAGAGAAAGATTTTAATGCGACATCACTGCTGTCCGGTTAACGACTAGCTTGCTGGCCGCAACCGCCTGATGTGCGGATGGTTGCGAGCGTTTTCGGGTGGTGTCGATTTGAAATTGCCGCGATGCTGATTCCAGAGATGTTTTCTGGAGGCGGCGGTGAACGCTGGCAAGGTGCTGTTTGCTCAGTTGATGGATTTCCTTCCCTGGACGTCGTTTGCCCGCAGCGTAGCCCGTTATGGCGGCGACCGTCGGGTGCGCAGCCTCAACTGCGCCGAGCAGTTCCGTGCCATGG
The DNA here is from genome assembly GCA_963713645.1 of uncultured Acidobacteriaceae bacterium. Lineage (GTDB taxonomy): Bacteria > Acidobacteriota > Terriglobia > Terriglobales > Acidobacteriaceae > Telmatobacter. The sequence continues at coordinate 419,971 of CAVQMQ010000041.1, forward strand.
CTTTTGCCCAGTTGACCTATCGCGAGAGCCTGCGCGACATCGAGGCTTGTCTCAGCGCACAGCCCGCTAAGCTCTACCCCATGGGCTTTCGTTCTCCCGTTCGGCGTTCCACTTTGGCAGAGGCCAACGAGAGCCGCGATTGGCGTATTTACGCGGAGTTGGCGCAACGATTGATGCTTCAGGCGCGCAAGCTCTACGCCAAGGAAGATCTCGGCATGGACCTCGACGCCGCCGCTTACGCATTGGACTCGACCACCATCGACCTGTGCCTGAGCCTGTTCCCCTGGGCGCATTTCCGCTCCACCAAATCCGCAGTCAAGATGCATACGCTGCTCGATCTGCGCGGCAACATACCAACGTTTATCCGCGTCACCACTGGCGATGTGCACGACGTCAACATCCTCGACGAAATCATCCCGCAACCCGGCGCTTACTACGTCATGGATCGCGGTTATCTCGATTACGCCCGACTCTATCGCATCCATTTGTCCTCAGCGTTCTTTGTCACACGCGCAAAGCGTAACCTCGATGCCAGCCGCATCTACTCCCAACAGGTGGACAAGCAGACCGGCATTCTTGCTGACCAATCTATTGCCCTCAACGGCTACGACAGCCGCAAGGATTACCCTGGCCATTTGCGTCGCATTCGCTATCGCGACTCGGACACCGGCAAGGATCTGGTCTTCCTGACTAACCAGTTCATGCTGCCCGCTGCTACCATCTGTGCCCTCTACAAGAGCCGTTGGCAAGTCGAGCTGTTCTTCAAGTGGATCAAGCAACACCTGCGCATCAAGGCCTTCTTCGGAAGCAGCGAGAACGCCGTCAAGACCCAGATCTGGATAGCCGTCTCGGTCTACCTGCTGGTCGCCATCGTCAAGAAAAAGCTCGAACTGCCCGGCTCGCTCTACACTTTGCTGCAAGTACTCTCGGTAACTCTGTTCGAGAAAATGCCCATTTCACAGGCACTTCAGCAGAAGCACTACACCAGTCAACTAACTCCAAACTCCAACCAACTCATTCTGTTCGACTTTTAACCGGACAGCAGTGATGCGACATTTTGCCCTTGCGTTGTTGTTCCTGTTGCCGGTTGGCCTCTGCAAAGGTCAATCGACCGATGCCAAAGTGGTCGAACCCAAAGCCATCGGTGTGGTCTACCATTTTGACCCGGCCAAGCCGGAGTTAAAGGCGCTTCCGAATGAACCGTCGAAACAAGGGAAGAAAGGGTGCGGTGGAACAAATTTTTGCTTCACAGTTGACCTTTTAGGTGATCGCTCCTCATTCCGCCTCCAGACCAGCGATACAGTTGAATTTGTGTTCAAGACAGGAAGTCCAGAAAAAGTCAGTCTGTACCTTTTTAAGGTGAAGAAGAATAATCGTTGGTTCGATCTTGAAAAGTGGGGCCAAGGTAGAAATGAACCAATTAAAGGTCTTCCGGTTGAAGTAACCCAATACTGTACATCATCCTATAAATTGGTTCCCACATCCCCGCTCGCACCCGGCGAGTACGCTATCACCAGTGCCGGAGAAGTTTATACCTTTGGCATCGATCAATAACGTAAAATGGCCCAGATCTCAACTTCAAGATCTGGGCCATTTTGGCTCAAAGTATTTACTGTCCACTGTGTCAGTACCGGTAATTCTCCGCTTTATACGGTCCTTCGACAGGCACGCCGAGATATTCAGCCTGCTTCTTAGAAAGCATTGTCAGCTTGACGCCTATCTTTTCAAGATGCAAGCGCGCAACCTCTTCGTCCAGATACTTGGGCAGCACATAGACGCCGATTTTGTAACTGTCCTTCTTGGCCCACAGGTCAAGCTGCGCCAGCGTCTGATTGGCGAAGCTATTGCTCATCACGAAGCTCGGATGCCCGGTGGCGCATCCGAGATTGACCAATCGTCCCTCAGCCAGAACAAAGATGCTGTGCCCGTCAGGGAAGGTGTATTGATCCACCTGAGGCTTGATGTTGAGCTTCTTCACGCCCGGCTCGCGATTGAGCGGATCTATCTGGATCTCGTTGTCAAAGTGGCCGATGTTGCAGACAATCGCCTGATCCTTCATCTTCTTCATGTGATCGAGGGTAATAATGTCTACGTTGCCCGTAGTAGTGACATAGATGTCTCCGCGTCCCAGCGTCTCTTCCACAGTGGTAACTTCAAAGCCTTCCATTGCAGCTTGCAGCGCGTTGATGGGATCGATCTCAGTAACAATAACCCGTGCGCCCATGCCGCGCAGCGAGTGCGATGAACCCTTGCCCACATCACCGTATCCGCAGACTACCGCAACCTTGCCGGCAACCATAACATCGGTTGCTCTCTTGATTCCGTCGGCCAAGGACTCGCGGCAGCCGTACAAGTTATCGAATTTGGATTTCGTTACCGAGTCATTCACATTGATGGCCGGAACCAGCAGCTTGCCCTGCTCCAGCATCTTGTAGAGTCGGTGTACGCCGGTTGTGGTCTCTTCTGAAACGCCGCGCCAATCCTTGACGACCTTGTGCCAGTGCTGAGGATCTTCTGCGTAGACCTTCTTCAGCAGATACTTGATGACCTGCTCTTCGTGGCTCCCCGCATGTCCGTCGACCCACTTGTCGCCGTTCTCCAGCTCGTAGCCTTTGTGGATCAGCAGCGTCACATCGCCGCCGTCATCGACTACCAACTGTGGTCCCTTGCCGTCCTTGTGATTGAGCGCCCGATAGGTGCACCACCAGTACTCTTCCAGCGTCTCGCCCTTCCAGGCAAAGACCGGAACGCCGCTGGCCGCAATCGCTGCAGCAGCGTGATCCTGTGTGGAAAAAATATTGCAGCTTGCCCAGCGGACATCCGCGCCTAGGCTGGTCAGCGTCTCGATCAAAACGGCGGTCTGAATGGTCATGTGTAACGAGCCGGTGATGCGCACACCGGCCAGCGGCTTGGCCGCCGCGTACTTGTTCCGGATGGAGACCAGTCCCGGCATCTCATGCTCGGCGATATTGATCTCTTTGCGGCCCCAGTCGGCCAGGGAAAGGTCGGCGACCTTCGATTCCGTATTGACGATTTCAACTGCGGTAGCTGCCATGCGTTATTTCTCCTGTACCTTCAAGAATATCATCGGCATGGCTGGCTGGATACGGAAACCTCGCCTATCTCGTCAGTCCTTCGTACCAAAAAAGTGGCAGCTTGAGCCAGTACTTCAGCCAGGAGTCGTTATCGCTGACCCCACGTTAAAGCTAATTCGCAATTCTTCTGAATCATTTTCGCAGGTCAAGCAATCCAAACGCTTGTCGCTGAAATGTCGCTCGCAGGACCTTTCGCGCATGGAGCAGAAAATGAGCAGTCTCAAAGGCAAGGTTGCGCTGGTTACAGGCGCATCCAAGGGCATTGGCGCGGCCATCGCGCGTGAGCTTGCGGCGCGCGGAGCGGCCGTGGCGGTGAATTATTCCGGCAGCAAAGACGCTGCGCAAAAGCTGGTTGCGGAGATCAATTCCGCTGGGGGAAAGGCGATAGCAGTACAGGCTAACCTCGCTGAACCGGCCAGCGCTGCGCCTCTGATTGATGCCGTAGCCACGCAGCTTGGCGCAATCGATGTTCTAGTTAACAACGCAGGCGTCTATGAGTTTGGCCCGATCGAGGCCGTGACCCCTGAGCAATTTCACAAGCAGTTCAACCTGAACGTTCTGGGACTTCTGTTGACTACGCAGGCCGCGCTGCGCCATTTCCATACCAAAGGCGGCAGCATCATCAACATCAGCTCCGTGGCCGCAGGCGGATTGGCTTCAGCGTCCGTTTATAGCGCGACAAAGGGCGCGGTCGATTCTATTACCGTCGCGCTCTCAAAGGAACTCGGCGCCCGGCAGATCCGTGTCAACTCAATTAATCCAGGAATGATTGAGACCGAGGGAGTCCATGCAGCAGGGTTTATCGGCAGCGACTTCCAGAAGCAGGTTATAGCCGAGACGCCGCTTGGCCGCATCGGCCAGCCTAACGATGTCGCTGGCATCGCTGCCTTTCTGGCGTCGGATGATTCCGTCTGGGTTAGCGGACAAACTATCCACGCCGCGGGCGGCAACCGCGTATAACTCTTTTCACTGCGGGCTGTAGTTGCAATGGCAGCCCGCAGTTACACGGCTGTAACTTCCTCGTTGCGCAATCCCGCCAGCCGCGTGGTCTCCAGTTCGCCGCGATAAAACATATTGAATGTATCAAAGGGGATTAACCGCTTGCCGTCGGGATGGGCGATGTGGATGCAGCTTTTCTTCACGCTGCGCACATCAAAGGCTTCGGCGTCGATGAACTGCACAATCAGGATGCGAAAGAGATTTTTGTAGCCCAGGTCTTTGGGGATGAGCACCTTGGGCAGGCAGCAAAGCAGTTCCTTCAGTGTGCTCGCTTGCGAACTGGGCGAGTGGTTGGTAGCAAAGAGCTTGAAGAGATGGTTGCGCAGCCCTGCCTCCTGCTCGTAAACAATCGTATTGCGCGCGCCGTCAATCAGCACCTCAGGCGGGATCATACCGGTGAGCGGGACCGTCTTTGAACCGAGTTTCAACGCATAGGCCATCGCCAGCGCATCGGGATGGCAGGGCACTGGAATCAGGTCTTCGGGGCGGAAGACATCAGTTTGTTCGAGGATGCGTCGCCGAACTTCGGTCAGTGTTAGCCGATGCTGCGCCGAGTCGAAACCCAACCACGCGCCCGGCCTGCTGCACTGGCTGAAAAGTAACTCCGCGGATCGCCGGCTGGGTCAGCGCAAAGTCCACAATTGCGCCTAACTCGGAATCATTCACACCGCGCTCGACAGTTACAACCAAAGTGGTCGAGATACCGTAGTTTATTCAGCCGCTCCAGAGCTTTTTCGCGGATCGAGCGCAGGTCAGCGCCGCGCAACTGCATTAGCGGCTCTCGCTGCAATGAGTCAAATTGCAGATAGATTTCGAACTGCGGCATGTAACTGGCGAGCCGCTTGGCAAACTCCTCATCCTGTGCAATACGGATGCCGTTGGTGTTCACCATCAGATGGCGGATTGGCCGCTCCTTGCACATATCAAGAACGCGGAAGAAATCAGGATGAAGCGTCGGCTCACCGCCGGAGATCTGCACCACGTCCGGCTGCTTCTCATTGCGGACAACGCAGTCCAGCATGGCTTCAATCTGCGCGAGCGTACGGAATTCCGTGCGGTGCTGGCCGCTGCCCGCGTAGCAGATCGGGCAGGTCAGGTTGCAGGCGTCGCAAATCTCCACCAGCGTGAGGCAACTGTGCTGCTCGTGGTCTGGGCAGAGGCCGCAGTCATACGGGCAGCCGTATTTCACCGGCGTGTTATAGACCATTGGCTGCTCGGGCGTCTTGATAAAGACCTCGCGCGAGCGGCGATAGTAGTCCACATCGTCGGCCACCAGCACGCGCTCGTGCCCATGCTGCGGGCAGCGCTTGAGCATCCAGACCTTGCCATCTTCGAAGACAATCTTTGCGTCCACGCGCCGGTAACAGGTGGAGCAGATGGAGATAGCGATGTCATAGAAGAGATAGGGACGAAGTTTCTCAGTCATGCTTTTCCTCGTTGTTCTTATCATCCAATAGCCGCTGCGGCTCAGTGGTTCCAAAAATAGAGGTTCCCGTTAGCGCCCACATGATAAGCGCGATAACAAGCAGGGCGATTGTGAGAAGACATGCAAACGCTTGCAACGCCATCCAGCCAAAACCGCTCCCAAACTCATCCCCGGGTCCTGGGGGTATTAACGCGTCAATTGCGAATCCTGACCCGAAGCATATTCCAATCTGTAGTATGAGCAGGGCTGTTAGAACAGTGACTGTTTTTGCTCCGCCGCTTCTTGCTTTCCACCAGTTTCTAACATCCACACGAACCTCTTAAATTCCGCTTATTGCGATTTGTCTCTGTCGTCTGGATCATCGAGGAGCTGCCGCGGCGCAGGGTCGTTGCGGCTGGAGTTGCCGGCAATGCTCAGAATCACCCATGCAATCACTGTTACGACCAGGCCGACGGACGATAGCACTATTGCAATGATCTCAATCACGAACGAGAAACCGAGCAGTTGACCGCCAGAATTGCGCATGTGGCTCGATCCGGCAATGCCCAGAGCCGCCGAAACCCCGCACAGCCCCAGTGAGACTCCGAAGACAATCACCAGCACGATCATTATCTTCGCAAACGGAATGCGATCAACCAGCGGTTTGCTCATGCGTGTCCCCTATCAATGGTAGCCAGTCTACCGCATATCATTGCTTTCCCTATCCGATTCTTCGTCGAAGAGCTTCTGGACCCGGTCTTTGGGAGGTTTGCCGTAACGAGAATAGAGAGCCGTCCCCGCCCAAGCGAGAGATACAAATACAATCCCCAGGGATGACAGAGCCATTGCAGCAAGCTCTATCAGCCCGGTGACAATGCTAATAGTTAACGCTGCGTCTCCGCCGTGGCTACTAATTATCCAATTCAACCCGCACAAACCGAAAGAGACCAACAAAATCGTAGCCAGAACCACAAGAGCTTTCGCAAATCCCTGGAAATCACGCCCGAAGAGCTTCATCGCGTGCTCCTCTCCCTCGCAGCCAATCCAGTACCAGAAAAATAATCCCGGCAAGACAACTCCATTGAATCAGATTCAGGCCGTGAATCAGCGGTTGGGGTTTGAAAAAGTCGATAAATACGCGCCAGGCAAGATAACTCGCAATAAAGATCCGGAACCGCGCGCCCTCAGGCCACTGGGCGGGGCGGGCTATAACGCATCCGAGCAATATCAGGAAGAGAATCTCATAAATCTGCACTGGATGGCGACCGATGCCATCGCCCAGATCGACGGCCCAGGGCAGCCCAGTGGGCTTGCCGTAGGTATCGTCGGCGATGCCTGCGATGAAGCAGCCGATGCGGCCTACGGCGATGCCTACGCACAGCGGCAGTGCAAACAAGTCTCCGGTGCGGCGGCGAATGCCGGTGAGCTTCTTCATTACTTCCACGCCAATCCATCCGCCCAGCAGGCCGCCGACGATGGTTTTGCCGCCGGGCGAGAGGAGCAGTGCAAGAAGATGGTCGGAGTTCCAGGTTGCTGCGACGGTCGGCCATTGCTCTGCGAGTCCCAGCACGCGGCTGCCCAGCAGCGCGCCCACGGCGGCGGCGGCCATTACGGTCCAGCGCTGCGGCTCGGCGACAATGTCGCCTTGCCGGTCGCGATTGAAGCGGAAGACAGCGTAACCGGCGGCATACGCGACCGTTTCAAAGACCGGATGCCAGGCCGGGTGAGAGCCGATGGGAATCATGGAGGAAGTATATAGTGCAGCGGGTGAGCTAGTTAGCAAGTCAGCGAGTTAGCGTGTTGTGAGCGCTGAAGTTCTGCCAGCCTTCGCGCCTTCGGCTTCAAGAATCTGCTGCTTGCGCTCAACGCCCCAGCGATAACCCGTCAACGAGCCGCTCACTCCGACTACCCGATGGCAAGGCACAACCAGAGCCACGCGATTGGTTGCGCAGGCGCGGGCCACTGCGCGTGTGGAGTTGGGAATGCCTAACTCGCGGGCTAACTCGCTGTAACTCCGTGTCTCGCCGCGTGGAATATCTCTCAGTGCCTGCCAGACCCGCAGTTGAAACGCAGTTCCCCTCAAATCCAACACCTGCGGTATGGCCAACTGGTCATTCGGCCCCATTTCTCTGCTTGATTCGACGGACTCTCCCGTTACAAAGGCCACTGCGGCTTCTACCATCGCCGCAAGAGAAGTGTCACGCTTCAGTGTTGCCGCAGGAAACTCCTCGCGCAGAGCTGCCTCAGCCTCAGCAGCAGTCGCGGCTAGCGAAAGCCAGCACAGTCCGCGCGCGGTTGCGCCGACAATTATCCAACCGAAGGGAGAGCGTGCAGTCGTATAACGGATCTCTTCGCCGCGTCCGCCGGCGGCAAAGCGGCTGGGAGTCATGCCCAGCGCCGCGCCTTCATAGGCGCGGCTTGAGGAGCCGAATCCCGCATTGTAAATGGCATTGGTCACAGTATCTCCTTGTTTGAGTGCGGCACGCAGCGAGCCGGCCCGCAATGCTCTTTGGTATTGCAACGGACTTACGCCGAGTTGCTGCTTGAAGACCCGCTGCACGGTAAAAGGGCTAAGGCCCGCGATTCTTCCCAACTCAGCCAGCGGAACCGCCCGGTCGAGGTTGGCCTCAATATGCGCGCGAATCTTGTCCAACGGGTTGCCACTAGCGGGAGCAGCAGGTTTGCAACGCTTGCAGGGACGAAAGCCGGCGGCAGCCGCTTCACTTACTGTGACGAAGAAACGCACGTTAGTCCGCAGCGGACGGCGGCTCTTGCAATTGGGGCGGCAGAACACGCCTGTGGTTGCGACCGCATAAAAGAATCTGGCTGCCGGATCGCGAGCGCAAAGCTGTTGCCAGGCGACTTCGCTATCGATGGCAGTAGGGGTTCTCTGCGTGAATTGGATTTTACTGTTCACGAGAACTATCGTCGCCGATTCAGTGCCCGTCGTGCTATCTGATTCTTGCGCGTAATTCGGATTTTCTGTGGCGAGGAGTTCTACGATCCAGATCTTGCCAACAGCACCGCCTCGGCTCTTAGCAAATCCTCCTCGGTATCTACGCCGATGGTGTCGTGTGGCGCAGCGGCGACGTAAATATCGATTCCATTTTCCAGCAGCCGCAGTTGTTCCAGCCGCTCGACCGTCTCAATCCAGGAGGGTGGCAGCGCGGCAAAATGTTCAAGCGCTGGCTTGCGGTACGCATAAATCCCCAGATGTTTGCGATAGCCGGCAAAGCCCGTGCCGTCGCGGTCGAAGGGAATCGTTGCGCGAGAGAAGTAAAGCGCCCGCCCGTTCAGCGCCGTCACCACCTTGACCGCGTTCGGATTGCCGATCTCCTCCGTCGGGCAACGGACGGCGAGCGTAGTGACCTCCACCTCAGGCCGTTCAAATAGCTTGAGCAGCGGAGGAAAGAAATCCGGCGTCAGCGTCGGCTCGTCCCCCTGAATATTGACATAAATATCGGCATCAATCTGCCGCGCCACTTCGCGCACGCGGTCAGAGCCGCTGGGGCAATCCGGTGAGGTCATTACAGTGGGAATGCTGCGCTCCCGGCAAATGGCTGCTACTTCGTCGGAATCAGTTGCAACCACCACCGGGTCGATTAACCTGCTGGCAACCGCTGCGCGCCAGACCCACTCCACCATTGGCCGGCCTGCAATCTCGCGCAGCACCTTGCGGCTGAGCCGCGTGGAGCTAAGCCTCGCCGGAATCACCCCGGCAATCCGTAAAGAACTCATGCAGTTGAGTGTAACGGCAGGGGTGGGTTGAGGCCCAATCACGGGCGCTGCTCGACGCGTCTCAATCATTCACCCGCAGCAACACAGTTGCTCCAAAAAGGGTCAAGCGGCGGAGCCGTTTGACCGGAAATCCTACCGCCCGTATCATCTAATACTGGGGGAAGAGAAAGCGCCCCTCTCTGCGGCGGGGTAGCTCAGATGGTTAGAGCGACGGATTCATAACCCGTAGGTCGGCGGTTCGATCCCGCCTCCCGCCACCAAACCATTCGGCAATCTGTACAAAACAAAGAGCCACTGCTGTGATTTCCCATCACAGCGACAGGAGAACCGCTGTCAGTTGCTCGGGCGTTACCTCTTGCCCGGTCTTCCACGGCAAATGCCGGTCAGGCGGTAGGATCAGCCACGCGGCGTTGCTCGATTCAGCGATGCACAGGCCGCAGGTCTGCAGCCCCTCTGGATACCTTGTCGCGGCAGACCACACGTAGCGTGCAAGGATCAGGGCGTCGATTGCGCTGCCCTCCGGGTCGTCTACATCAGCCAATGCACTGATGCGCTGCTGATTCTCGAAGATGGCGATGCTGGTGAAGGGTTTGGGCTTGCTGCGCATGCCAAAGCGGGCAATCAGAACCCTGGGACGCGCGCGGCGCAACGCTTCGCTGGCCGCCCATTCTACATAGGCATTGGAGAAGATCAGAGCGCCGTTCCCGCTGAGGAAGAGGTCGACGACAAAGCTGCGCAGACGGGGTTGATCGGCAAGCTCCGTAGGCCAATCCTGACTCCAGTCATGATGACGAACTGCCGCGAGAACCTGATCGGTGGCCTGAATGTTTTTGGGAACTGTATTAACGGCGGCGAGAAATTTATCGCGGAAATCTTTCAGCGAGGCATAGCTCAGGGAATATGCCGGTGAGGATGAGGGGAGATGCCGCTTCAGATCGGACCCGGCGTCGACCAGCCACAGATCGGATCTGTCGTTGTTACTCTGCTCCGGGAGTCCCAGTAATAGCAGCTCAGAGACTCGGTGCGCATCGCCATCGATGCGAATCTCCTGGCCTCGGCGGTCCCATTGCGCCCAGGCGGCGGGCGTGTTGATGGGCAGGCTGTCGGGAAGAATCAGAACGACCAATCGTGATGGCGCGGGCGATGCCGGATCTGCTTGTTGTGGTGTTGCCGAACGGGCCGCGGCTTCGATTGCGGAGAATATCTGCTGCACGGCGCGACGCCACTCCGCATAGAACTCCGAACGCGCCAGCAGCGAGGAATTCTCCATCGTCTCGCTGGTCTCGGTGAAGTTCCAGCGCGCGATACCCATCTTTGTTTCGATAGCGCGCAAGGGCGCAGTGAGCGCATCGAGCGCGACGGGCCGAAACGATTCGATGCCGCGAAAAAACGCCACCAGCTGTTTCTGCTCAAAGGGGAAAAGTATCTCCCATTGGCTCAATTGCTGGTTCAACGACGGACGCATCGTCACCGGCACACGTGCAATCAGGCCGCGGTAGGCAGTCACGGTTGCCGCATCTGCAAGCTGGCTACCACTCTGTTCGTTCATCGCAAGATCGCTCATAGCAATAAACCAGGCAAGGGTTTCGCCGCGACATCAGGTTCATTCACTCCCAGAATCCGCGCGATGGAGGGGAAGAGGCTAGTGTGCGTTACGGACTCTTCAATCATCTGCGGCTTGCACGCCGCCTCGCCCAAACACATCATCCACGTCTGCCGGGTAGAGTCGTTGTTCTGCCGGTGATTGAAGAAGCCGTTGGTGTTTGATCCGTCGAGATCGCGGCCGAATTCGGGCAGCGCAAAGAGCGTTGTGTTTCCTTTATAGGCAGGAAGCGTCTGCACCAGATTCCATAGTTCGTTTATCAGCCGGTCGACGGTGCGGATACCGGCTAGATGCAGCGAGTACGAGCCGAAGTGCGCAACTTCCATATCGGAAAACGTGACCACCAGCAACGACGGCGCAAAGCGGCGCATGACCTCCGCGCTGACCAGATAAGTGAACTCATCGCCGGTGACGGGCGCATTGGTCAACACCAGATTCTGAATTGCCTGCTCGACGACGCCCAGTGTCCGCAGGTCCAGTGAAGAGGCTTCACCAAAAACCGACCAGCCAAGCCCGTCGTAGTTGTCCCGGTTGAGCATGGCTTCGATCTCCGGCTGCACCGCGCCGCGATCCGTGCCATGCACGGCGCGCCCTTCCGCCGCGGCACGAACGACCGCGTTGATCAGCAGTTGCTTGGGGAAGATCACGTTGGCCCCATACGCAGGGCCGAAGTCGCGGACGGAACTCGACCCGATCTGGCTGGTAAGAGCCTTGTTACTGCTAATCAGCCAGGTCTGGTCTTGCGCCAGTCCGCGTTGCTTGCGCAGAACTTCAAAGAGCGTCGGCGTCGCTGGCGGCGTCTTGCCCCAGTCGTCGAGCCGCTGCCAGTTGCCGGTGAGAATGCTGGCGGTCGTGTTGTAGTGCGAGGTGACGCCTTCATTGCGTATCGCGGAATAGAAGAGGCTTTGCGGCAGCAGGTCGTGAAAAAGATGCGGGATATTCTGAACGCCTGTTTCTGCGAAGGTATCCGCGCGCCGGATTCCTCCGCAGGCCACGACAATCACCTTGCGGTCCAGATTGAGCGCGGGTTCAGCGGCAAAGGCTGTGCGATGCGCAACGGCCCATTGGTCTACCAGCAATGCCGCGGCAGCTTTGAGAACAGTGCGCCGGGAGTGGATCATCGTGCCCTCACTTTGGACTGTGCACCTCGACAAGGAAGCGGGTGATCTGGCGCATCTGTTGATCCAGATCCTCCGCATCCTTCTTCGCGTATTTCTTCTGTAGTTCCATCTCCGCCTCGCCATCCTGCTTGCGGCCGCTGCGCCAATACGCCAGCGCCAGCCTGTAATGCGCCTTCGCATAAGTCGGCTTCAACGCGAGTGCGGATTCGAGATCAGGGATGCTGCCTGCCCAGTCAGACTCATTCTGCTTAAGCAAGCCAAGCTGATAGCGGGCCTCAGCGATTTTGTGATCGATTGCGATTGCGTGCTCCAGCAGCTTGCGCGCTCGTTGCGTCTGCTCGGGTGTTGTGCTTCCGGCGATCAGCGTTGCGGCTGCATAGGTTGCGGCCTTGGCATTGGCCGGATGAGAATCCGCGTAATGCAGCAGAAGAGCGCAACGCTTCTGTGTTTCCTGGATCACTGCCGTGCAGGATTGACCCAGCATCTCCGCGTACAGACTGTTTTCCGGATTGGACTCCAGCAGGTCGGCAAAAAGCGGAAGCGCTTTCCCATAGCTTCCGTTGCCAAAGTAAGCCGCGCCAAGGCCCAGCTTCATTCGCTTGCTGAGCGGGAACTTGACTGTCGCCGCTTCAAATTCAGGAACAGCCGCATCAAAGGTCCAGTGGCGCAGAAACTCCAGGCCGAGCGCCCATACGTTGGATTCGCTGGGATCGAGTTGGGAGGCGCGGATGTAATGCTGCACGGCCTCGCGATAAGCTCCTGATTTTTCAGCGATGTCGCCGAGCAGCGATTGCGCCGCCGCCGATTGATCGGCGTTCCTCATCGTGGCTAGCATCTCCGCGGCCTTGCCGGGCTGATTCGCGTCGGCCAGAGCCTGTGCCAGGCTCAACTGCAAGTCGGTGGCGCCGGGATTCAGTGCTAACGCATGGGCGAAGGCCTGGGTTGCACGATCCGGCTGATGCGCCTCCATCCATAGCTGGCCCAGAGCCTGCTGTGTAGCGGCGTTTTCCGGATTGATCTGTGCCGCGCGTTCAAACTCGGCGAGGGCTTCGGGATTGCTATGCAGCTTGAAATAAGCCGCTCCCAGATTGGCGTGCGCAACGTCGGAGTCAGGTTGCTCTTGCGCCGCGGCTTGCAATAGCGGCAACGCCTCGGCAAACTTATCGCCGGCCACGTAGACCAGCCCCAGCGATTCATCAACGGCAAAGTTGCCAGGGCGCTTACCGTGCAGATTGAGAAGCATCGATGCGGCCTGATCCAAATCACCCTTGTCCTCGGCGGCCATCGCGGCCTGGAACTCGCGCTCCACTGCGGCATCGGATGAGCTGGCCGGGGAGGGAGCAGGGGACTGGCCGTGCAACATTGCCGCCGCTAGGCATAGCCAAACTTGCGCCGCATATCGCATTAACCATCGCCGCAGATGCATTGACAAGTGCGCACTCCCTTTGGAAACTGCGAAACTATCGTACTAAAACACACCTTGCATGGAGCAAAAACGAGGAGACCTGCAGCGGCGAATCTCCTCGGTAACTGGAGGCAAGTAGAGCAAGGCTTCAGCGAAGCATCAGAAGGAGTACTTCGCTGAAAGTTGGATGAAGCGTGAGTCCGGCGCGTGGTTCTGTAGGCTGCGCGTGCCGGTGATCTCTCCGCCTTGCGTGCCAATACCGGTATTGCTCGGATTGCCAAGCGCGGGCGAGTTGAAGAGGTTGAAGATGTCGGCGCGGAACTCCAGCTTGTTTTCACGGTAGACGCTGAAGTTCTTGAAGATCGAGGTGTTGACGCGCTGATAGCCGGGACCCGGAATCACATTGCGGTTGCCGCCCAGATAATTGAGAGCGGTCGCCGCATCGGTGACGTAATCGCCCGCACCCAGTGCGTGCGCGCCGGTAGTTGAATCCCAGGGATTGGTAAATGCGCAGGGGTTGTACCAGTTGTTGTGATTCTTCGCAGAAGACGGGCAACTGGCTCCCGATCCGGGGGCTGGAGTGCCGCCGGTCGAGAACGCGTCGCCGACCTTGATAGCGCGGGTATTCTCGCCGCCGGAGGCGGTGTTTACTCCGCTCGGGAAGACCGTGAAGAAGTTCCCGCTCTGCGCAACGAACGTCGCATTCACCGACCATCCGCCGGCGACAGCGTCCGCAACAGCATTGCTGTTCAGGTAAGCGCGGCCTTTGCCGAAGGGCAACTGATAGAGGCTGTTGAAGGTGAAGCGTTGACGGGTGTCGAAGGACGACTGAGAGTAGTCGTGCAGGATGGGAATGATGTTGTAGTTCTGTTGGCCATTGTCGCCGCTCGAACCGAGTGGGGTGTTGCCATCGTCGAGCGCATGAGACCAGGTGTAGGTGGCCAGCAGGTTATAGCCTCTGGACATGCGCTTTTCGATCTTGGCCTGCATGCTGTTGTAGTCGCTGATTGCGCCGCTGACTACGGAGGCCGTGCCGCCGGAGTGAGGGAAGGGCCGGAAGGGCTGCGAGTTCGCTCCATCCGCGGCCAGCGCCATCGGCGCGTTGGCGTCTACGTTGATTTGCAGGTGGCGCGAACTGTTGCCGATATAGCTGAATGTTGTTACCAGGTCATTGCTGATGGCGCGTTCGACCGAAAGGTTGTAATCCTCGGTGTAGGTGGTCTTGGGAGAGGGATCAGCGCCGCGCATCGTCAGGTTGGTTGTGTTCGAGGCAAAGCCGTTGGCGATGATCGTAGCGAATCCGTTGCCGATGGTGATGCCGTCGGTGGGGCAGGAGTTAACCGTGCAGCTGCCCAGCGCAGGAAAACTGCCGGTGAACTGGAATGGATAGTTTTCTCCCAGGTTCGGCCAGTAACCCACGCTCTCGATACCGCCATAGAAGATACCGAAACCAACGCGGACAGCCGTCTTGGGGGTTGGCGACCAGGCCGCGCCAACGCGCGGCGCGAAGTTGGTATGCTGCGCCTTGAGAAGGTGCGGATCGGAGACAGAGACCGGCGTGATTCCGTCCTCGGCGAGCACTGCGGAGTAGTTCGGGTTATACGAACCGTTGTTCATAATGCCCATTGCATACGTGTAGCTTTCGCGCGGAATCAGGTATTGCCCCTGGCCGCTGCCTGTTCCGGTGGTTGCATTGAATCCGAGCGAGCCGGGCGTCGGATTGAAGGAGGCCTGGTAGCCACCCACGTCCTGGTAAGGCTGGAAGAACTCCCAGCGCAGGCCCAGGTTGAGGGTGAGCTTGGGGCTGACGCGCCAGTCATCCTGAATGTACGCGCCGTTGTCGGAGCGTTGGTCTCCGTTGGTCACCTCGTTGGAGAGGCCGGCGCTGTTCTGCTGGTCAAGCACGAAAGAGGCGATGCCTGCGCCGGTATTGGCGACTGTACCGCCCGTTGCGGTCAGGTTTGCTGTGTTGTTTCTGTTGTACGTGTAACTGCCGCGAGACTGCTGTGGCTGAAGCGTGGAGAAACGAATGTTCTGGAAGCTGACACCGGCCTTCAGCGAGTGGTTGCCGGCAATCTTGGTGATGTTATCAAGGATCTGATAGACGTTTTCGTGCTCGTCGGTCGTCGACCAGGTGGGGCTGCCGAAGTTGGTGATGGGGTTGTTGTCGTTCAGGGTCACCGCAGGCAAGCCGCCGTTGAGCGGCGCGGAGGGAATGCCGCCAAAGCCAACCGACTGGGCGAAGCCGAGATCGGCCGCGTTGGGATGCTGGAAGCCGGTGTGTAGGTAGTTGTAGCCGAAGCGGGCCTCGTTGGTCAGCGTCTGGGTAAAGACGTGCGTCTCAGACCACATGTAGTTTGCGCCGTAGATCTTCTGCTTGCCGTCGTCGCCGAAGCTGCCGCCGTCGAGAATGTTGCCCAGCGGAGGAGCATTGTGACCGACTTCATTCCAATAGCTGTAGCGGGAATACGTGTTGTCCTTGCCGCCGATGGTGTAGTCGGCGCGCACATCCCATTGGAAGGTGTTGTCGATAACTGGCCTCTGTGCAATGTAGTTGTTGTAAAGCAGGCCGTTGCCGACATTCGGCGCGGGGTAGTCGTTGAGCAGAGCCAGAGCGGCGGCATTGACGGTTACGCCCGAGACGCTACCGGTGCAGGAGCTGCTGGTCACCAGGCAGTTGTTGGTAAACGGCACCGGAGCCGCTGTCGCGCTTTGGTGGTAGAGCTGGATTGGAGCGTTGCCGGTAAGCGTTCCGTTCAGTAGCTCGGAGAAGTTGCCTAGACGCTCATCTGCAGAGGGAACAGAATAGGTGCCGGATTCGCCGAAGGTCACGCGGGTAGCCTGTGCATCGCTGAACAGGAAGAGCTTGTTCTTGAGCACCGGCCCGCCCAGCGTGGCTCCAAACTGATTGTCATGGTAGGCCGCGACGGGCAGAACGCCGCTTGGATTCCAGTCGTGAACGTCAAAGATGGTGTTGCGCACATAGTCCCAGGCGCTGCCGTGGATGTTGTTGGTTCCCGATTTGATGCTGGCGTTGACCACCGCGCCCGCAGAGTGGCCAAATTCGGCCGAGTAGTCGCTGGTTTGCACCTTGAACTCAGCCAGCGCGTCGGGAGGAGGCTGGGCCACAAAACTGGCGCCGTTGTAAAAGTCCACGACATTGGCGTTGTTGTCTACGCCGTCGAGAATGAAGTTGTTCTCTTCGGCGCGCTGTCCGTTGGCCTCGAAGTCGCCCTTGCCGCCGCCGCGAGAGCCGTCCGCCACCGCGGTGCCGGCGGAGAGCTGCGCAATGTACACCCAGTTGCGGCCGTTCAGGGGCACGCTGTCAATCGTCTGGGTGTCCATGGTCTGGCCGACGGAACTCTCCTGGGTCTGCATCAGGGGCGCCTCCGCGGTGACTGTAATGGTTTCTGATGTGGAGCCGGGTTTGAGCGTGACCACCACGTTCAGCCGTTGCTGAATCGAGAGATGCAGGTTGGTCTGAGTGGTTGTTTCAAAGTTGGGCGCGCCGGCGGTCAACTTGTAGTTGCCGATCTTGATCGGCGAAAAGACGTATACGCCGGAGGCATCGCTCCTGGTCTTCAGAACCTGGCCTTCGTCTACATTGATAAGCATTACACTGGCATTAGAGATTACGGCGCCCGACGGGTCCTGCACTACGCCTGTAATCGTGCCCTGGTCGGCCTGCGCCAGCAGGATACGCGCCGGCATGAGCAATGCGGCAAGCGCGAGAACGGTCAAAATCCACTGGTGTTTGAATATCATCAGTTGCCTCCAAATGGTGATAATTTCTGCTTCGGAGCTGCGCAAAATGCACAGGTCTGGGGGAAAGGGCTCAAGGAGTTGTCGAGAGCCAATCTTCCAAATTTACGAGGTTGTATCCGTGTACATTCTTATTTTCGCCACTCCGAGCGGAACATTACGCCCGCGATGTAAACGTTGTCAACTGGATTTTTAAGAATTATTTTCGCCCTCCGGAGCCACCCGCTGGGTACAATCGAGTAAATCGCTGTTTTCAAGGAATTCCATGACGATCAGCATGCGGGAGATTGCCAAGCTGGCCGGCGTCTCGAGCGCGACGGTCTCTCGTGTCATCAACGGATCGAGCCTGGTGACCGAGGAAACCACGCGCCGCATCCAGCAGATCATCAAGGATTTGAATTTTGTTCCCAACAACAGCGCCATCCACCTCAAAAACGGCAAAAGCCAGATCTACGGCATCATCATTCCTGACCTCACCAACCCCTTCTTCACCGAACTGGTGAAGATTTTTGAGGAGTTGCTGGTCCGGAATGAGCGGGAACTGCTGGTTGCAAATACCGACTTTCATGCCACTCGCATGCAGCAGTCGGTGAGGCGGATGTTGCTGCGCAGGGTGGACGGCGTGGCGCTGCTGACCTCGGAACTGGAAGCCACGTCTCTGGAATCGCTGGTGCAGAACCGCATTCCCGTGGTGACGACGGATCATTACCGCACCGCCTGCGGCATCTGCGATATCGTGGTTGATTTCGCCACCGGCATGGCGCAACTGGTTGCCCATCTGAAGGAGTTGGGGCATCGCGATGTTGGCTTCATCGGCGGTACGCCCGGTTTGGTTACATCGCGGGTACGCCGTGAGTCTTTTATGGACGCGGTGGTGAAGCAGGGGCTCTCGTCCCGCGCGGGCTGGTTGGTGGATGGCGATTACAAGATAGATGGCGGCTGTGTGGCGATGAAAAAAATCCTCGCAGAGCCGGAACTTCCCACCGCCGTAGTCGCCGCCAACGACCTGACGGCGATTGGCGCGCTTCGTGCTGCCCACGAAAAAGGGATACGGATACCCGAAGATATTTCCATCGCCGGCTGTGACGACATTGAGATGGCCGACATCGTCTACCCGCCGCTGACCACGCTGCGCATTTCTCGCCGCGAGTATGCGGAGATGCTGATTGAGGCGCTGAACAGTGCCGGAGAAGATCTGACCAAGCCGGGTCGGCAATTCGATTTGCCGACGCGTCTGGTTGTTCGTCAATCAACCGGCCCGGCAGCGTCGCGTCCGCATCGGTAAGCAGCGCAGGGCGTGATGTCGCCGCTTTTCCAGGTCCCCAAAAGCGAGGGAACTCCACCCCACGGACGAAAACCTACCCGTGGGGTCCACGGCCTGGGGCAGGTGGCCCAAACATTGGACTAGCCATGAAATGGCGTTAGCGAAAAACTACATTGAGCGCAACGCACAGGATGGCAATCCCCAGCGCCAACAGGACCACTGGCAGAGAAAATCTGAGAGGTGGCCGTGCCGCGCCGCCCGTATCCGGGGCAACCGATGGGTGTAGATACCCCAGCAGCAGCGTGACACCGATCGCGCAGACGAAGCCTAAAATGGCGCCATAAAAATTTGCGCTCATCTGGCTGCCGTAATGCAGCAGGCCGGCGCGCACCAGCACCTGATGCAGAACGGTGCTGAGCAGGCCAAGCGTAAATCCGCCCAGTCCGCCACTGGCCACTCGGCGCGGCACGAGCGCTGCCAGCGCAACCACCGCAAACAGCGGCGCGTTGAAGGTGGAAAAGATCATCTGCACATAGTCCATCAGGCTCTGGTAGCGCAGCGCCACGTAGGCCGCGCCAATCGAAAGCACTACAGCGGCGGCGTTGCTGATCTGGCTCATCTGCAGATAATGTGGCTCGGCTGCTCGGGGGCGAATCCACGGGCGGTAGATGCCCTGCATCCAGGCCGAGCTGAAGCCGGAAACGTTGTTGGCAAACGTAGCCACCAGACACGCCGTCAGCCCCAGCACCCCGAGCGCCGCCCAAAACGGGCTGTAGTAGTGCAGCATCAACGAAGGCAGCGTGGCGTTCCAGTTGCCTGCTTCGCGCACGGTCAACACCAGCGGAGCCGCCACGCCCGGCAGCACAATCAGGAAGGCGAAGATCAGCTTGGCCGCAGCCTGCGCCAGCGGAACGTATTGAACATCCTGGGCGCGCCGCACGGCGAACGCCCGCTGCAACTGGACGAAGTCCGTGCTCCAGTAGCCAAAACTCAACACGATGCCCAGGCCGAAGATCAGGCCCAAGCGATCCATCGTGGCTTGAGGTGCGAGGAAGGGAAGCGTCTGCCACAGATGCGCCCGATCCGCGGGAAGATGCGCCCGGAATGAAGCCAGCCCACCGAAATCATGCAGCACGAAAAACAAAAGCGGAACCACGGCGACCAGAATTGCGGCGAAGTGCAGCAACTCGGTGTATACCGTTGCACGAAACCCGCCCATCCAGGTGTAGAACAGCACCACAGGGGCCGTTGCCAGAACGCCTTGCAGAAAGCTCCATCCCAGAAAGGTCATTACCAGCTGTGCCACCGCGCAGAGGCAAACCCCGGCCAGCAGCAGCATGGTTGTGGCCATGCAGAAGGCAACCACCGACCGCGTCTCCCGGCCGTAATGCCGGGCAATGTAATCCAGAAGAGATGGATACCGCCCATGCGCGAAGGCAGGCAACAGCCAGAAAACCAGAACCAGCAGCGCGGGGACGGCTCCGATCCAATAAAAATGGCAGGCCAGTAATCCGTACTGCGCGCCCAGAGCCATCATCGCGATCACGTCGAGTGAGCCGCAGTTCGCGGCAATCGCGGCTGTGATGCACACTGCGAGAGGCAGCGCGCCGGTGGCGTTGAGAAACTGGTTGGAGTCGCGCTTTCTACGTCCGGCCAGCACTCCAACCAGCAGCAGGAGGGCCATATATACGACTGCAAAAAACAGATGGTATCGATTCCAGCCCATAGCGCTTCCGCGTTTCTCTCGATGGCAGTGCGAATGCCGAACAACGCCGCTGACCGCCGCGCCGATTAACGCAAGCCGGAAGGTCTAACCGATTGTAGGAGGTCGACCGGAGGTGTTCGCAGAGGCGCAATAGGCTGGCAGGGGTTCGCACCCTGCCAACCTACCAAGGGTACCTAGAAACGTCCGAGCTTGACCCTCACCACCTCCGGCTTTTGATAGAAGCACAGGCCGCGGTCAGTCTCATCGCCATTCCACAGGCGAATCGGTTTCCAGGCACCATTTTCATACACGCCCTGCTCCGCAGTCACAATCTGGCTGTGAATCCAGGGCAGCTTGCCGGGCAGATGGAAGCTGATGCTGGTGTCGACGCCGGTTACCAGAAACTCATCTGGACCCAGTTGCGCTACCAGCGCGGCTCCGTGCGCGTCTTTGGTGCCGGGCGCACGCCGGCCATCCGGCTGCGGGAACCCGTAAGCCACCGTGGCCTGCCAACCGTCAAAATCAATCTCATCCGAAGTTCGCCCCGGCTCTTCCACGGCCGTCTTGAGCTTGCCTTCGAACTCCAGGCGCGCAATCTCCCGGCTCATCGGCCCGATCAATGCAAAATTGTTCGCGTGGGCTTTCCAAGGCTGGTCTCCCAGGATATTCCAGCCCGTCTGGTCCACGCCGAAGGGCGAAAAGCCGATGGCGTCTCTGCCCAGTGCATAGAAAAAGAACTTGGCAAAGTTGTCGTCGCGGCCAGTCTCGGGAATCCACAGCGGATTGTCCGGGCGGCGATAGATGTCCATGGTTTCGCGCACGAACTGCGAGTCGTTGGCGTAAATATCCGGACCGACCATATCGATGGAAGGTGTCAGCGCCCTCCACAGGCCCACCAGCTTCTGCACTGCGCCGCCGCTGGGGTAGCCGATGCCGGGCGTATCCAAACTTCGCTGCGGCAGCTCAGCCGGCGGATAGTCGATCCAGACATTCATATAGACAGGGATCGCGAACTCGGCTTTGCCCGCCGCCGCAATCTCATTGATGTATTTGGCCTGGTGGTATGCCTGGAATATTTCATCGGCATCTGCGCCGAAGACCTGGCTCCAGGCGCCCGGCTGCTTGTGGGTCGCAGCCAGAAGATCGGCTGGAACAGCTCCGGCAAACTCATGGTTCGATGCCGGGGAGTTGTCCCGCACGCTGCCGATGTTGCCGGATTCATTTTCCACCTGGATAAGAATCACGGTGTGCTTCTCATCGTCGATTTGCTTGAGGTGATGCATCAGCGCGGTGAAGGCAGCTTTGTCCGCCTCGAGGGTATTCCGGGAGTGCGGCGAGAGTACGTCAATCGGCTCGCCATCGGGGCGTATGGTATGGGGATAGCGCTTTGAGTCCTCTTTTACCCACGCCGGCACATAGTGCATATTGCCGTTCTTCCAGGTGCCAAACCAGAGCAGCACCACACGCAGATCGTGTGCTAGCGCGCCCTCCACAATCTGGTCGACGTTGTTGAAGTCGAAGTGGCCCTGCTGCGGCTCCATCTGCTCCCAGTAGATCGGCGCTTCAACTGTATTGGCGTGCAGCGCGGCCATCGACTGCCAAACCTGCGGCAGCTCACTGGGCCAGCCGCTGGAGTTGTGAATCTGTCCGCCCAGAATCAGAAATGGACGGCCATCGACTAGAAGCGCAAAGCGGCCATCTTTCTGCACCAGTTGAGGCGCTTCCGCAGCCCGAGCCTGTTGAAGTGCCGTGAATGCTGAAAAAAACGCGAGTGCCAGCCAGATGAGCTGGCGCGCAGAGAAAAAAATCGCATATAAATCACCCCAGAACAATGTAATCGTATACATATCTTTGTACAAGCAGATTCTCAGGCAGCGCCGGCTGCTGGCTTGTCATCGCGGCCAACTGCGCCCAATCAAGGTTGCCCGGAGCTGCCGGTGTCACCGCGCAAGGAAGCCCATGGCACAGGAATTCGGGCAGGCTTCCCACCGACCTGTGATTTGCGCTCCGATTCCCGGCATTTGAGTGAACTATCACCTTTTGTTCTCAAAAACAATCGGTAAGTCATTTTCAGGATTATCAGATTAATGCTCATATCAATCATTTCTGTAGACATTCTAATCAGTTTTAGGTAATGTCTCTTTTAAGCTGTGATTGGGCGGGGCTGACCCGCCGGATATTCCGCATATGCCAGAGCTGTTCTCCGGTCACCGTGGCGTTTCTGGCATCGTGCAAGGTGGCTTTTTCTTGAGAAAAAATCCACTTGGTGTCCGTGCTTTCGTATTGCATCAACCGGTGAACAGCTGTACGCAGTCCCTTTCAGTCGAGGCCGATGAAGGGCAACTAACTGTTGAACTGACTTGAACACCGATCAACTCGCCCAACAGGGAAGAGCGCACCAATTCATTCAGGCCGGGTGGCGGCTGACCGGAGCAACAAATAAGAGAGGATCCAATGAAAATGAATTTCCTCCGTTTTTTAGGGGTATGCACCCTTGTTCTATGGATGTGTATTCCCATAGCGATAGCGCAGACGGTAACCGGCTCGATTACCGGAGAGGTCTCTGACCAGACTGGAGCAGTGATATCCGGCGCTCATGTTGTGGTCCATAACCTGGATACTGGCGTCGATACAGCTACCATCGCCAACGCGTTGGGCGTCTACCACGTCGAGTTTCTGCCGATTGGCCACTATCAGGTGAAGATTCAGGCAGCCGGATTCACAACCGCGACGCTCCCCTCCTTCACATTGGAAGTTCTGCAGACAGCGACCTTCAACGTCAAGCTGGCTGTGGGAAATTCTTCGACCACGATTGACGTCTCCGCGGCCGCGTCCATTCTGACTACAGAGGACGCGACTCTAGGTACCACCCTGACCGCCAACGAGATCCAGAACTTCCCTTCGAACGGCCTTGATATATCTGCTCTGACCTTGTATGTGCCGGGTTCCGTGAGCACCTATGGAACCTCGGGTACGCAGAACATCGAGCGCGACACCTATTTCAGCGATGCGGCGAACATCAACGGCAACCGCGCCCAGGCCAACAACTTTACCCTGGAAGGCATCGATATGAACGAGACTTTCAACAACGAGGTCTCGTACAGCCCCGCTCCAGAGGCATTGGCGGAAGTTAAGATCCTCTCCGCAGACTCCCCCACCGACTACGGCAACGTGAATGGCGGCGGCGTGGTGAGCATCCTCAAAACCGGAACCAACCATTTTCATGGTTCGGCTTACGGATATGTGCAAGACTATCGCCTGAATGCCAACTCGTGGACCAACAACAATCAGGGCATCGCCATCAATCCTTTTTCCCAATCGCAATTCGGGGGGGCAGTTGGCGGGCCGATTCTGCACAACAAGCTGTTTTTCTTCGCCGATTACCTGGGAAATCGCAATCACACGGGAGGAAATACTTCTGCGAGTGTATTGACGTCGCTGATGCGAACAGGCAATTTCTCGGAAATTCTCGGCACCACCCAGCTCTACGATCCGAACAACAACTTCGCGCCCTACGTAGGTAACCTGGGCGTTCCGATCAATAACCCCGTGGCCAAGTATCTCTTTGCGCACCCGGAACTCTACCCGTTGCCGAACCATGCCGCCTCGGATGGGATCGCCGCCAAGAACTACCAGGGCCCAAGCCGCACTTATAAAGCAGACGATCAAGGCGACGTCAAGCTTGAATACGACCTGCGTGTCAATGACAAGATCTCCGGGTTTTATTCGATGTCTACGGCATATGACGGTTCAACCCCGCTGCTGGCCATCACCTTTCCGGGAGTCAATCTTTACCCCACCAAAGTCACCGGCGCTAACTGGATACACACCTTCTCGCCTTCATTGGTTAATTCCGCGCGTATCGGCTTTACGCGGACAGTCTGGAATCAAGGGCTCCCGCAAGATTCGACTGGAGTCTTCGGAGCTTCAGGCGATTCGATGGTCGGGATCTCCTACCCCAGCCAGGGTTATCAAGGTTTTACCAATCAAAACATCTGCTATCAAGTCACTGGAGCGAGTGCAGCCAACATCGACAACGCTTGCAACGGCAACCCTGCATTCACCAGTCTTGGGACTGCGGCCTTCATTGGCGGCCTTACCGACAACACCTACAGCTACATCGACAACTTGAGCTGGCAGCATGGCCTGCACTACCTGAGCATGGGCATGCAGGCTCTGCGTTATGAGAACAACTATCCCACCAACAACAATAACGGCTATCTCGGATCGCTGAACTACACTGGCGCGTACACGACTACTCCTGCTAACGCCACGAATGACGTCGGCTACGGAGGCGCAGACTTTGTTCTCGATCGTGTGCAGTCTGCGGGCGCCACGCTTACCAGCGAACTCGTAGGGCAGCGCCAATGGCGCGCGGCGGGCTTTGTGCAGGACAATTGGAAAATCCGTCCAAACCTGACTTTGAGCTTCGGTCTCCGCTACGAATTCGATCAGCCGTGGGTTGAAGTCAACAATAAAACTGGGAACATCGATCTGACTACTGGCCAGGTAATCTATGCCGGCAGTGTACCGAAGAACGCCCCGGCAGGTTCTGGAGTCTGTAGCAGCGACGCCTGCTACGACGCAAATTACGCGCAACTCCTGCCTCATGTCGGATTTGCCTATCAGTACAATGACCGCACCGTCCTTCGCGGCGGCTACGGAGCCACCAGCTTCTTTGAGGGCAACGCGTCCAACCAGCGCCTGACATTGATCACGCCCTTCGTCCAGGCGGCATCCATCGTACAACCCAATCCAACAGTCAAGAATCCTACCCCTTGGAACACTGCCGAGGCTGGCTTTACCAACACCAACATAGCCTACAGCGGGTCCAGCAACAACAGCGGCAGCTTCAGCATTTATCCACAGAATATCCAGCCTGCGTATGTGCAGGAATGGAGCCTGACGGTTGAATACGCGCTCACCCGCACTGACATCCCTGCAAATTGGCTACGTTGGAGAAAAGGGCCACCACATCGAGGACTACGGCAACGTCAACCAGTACACGGTCAACGGAGATCCGACCTCGGCCCCGTTCTACAACAACCAGTATATCGGTGTGAACGGCATTGATGCATCGCTTGGAATCGGATCGGCCAGCCTGCTGATTACCGAGTCGCGCGCCAAGATGAACTACAACGCGCTTCAGTCCATTCTCCGCCAACGCCTGAATCATGGGCTTGAGTTCACCGCTGAACTACACGTGGGGCAAGGCGATGACCAACAGCCTGGGCAACTACGCGCTTGAACGTCAACGGCTACAGCGGTGCTTTCCAGAACTACTACGACAGCAGGCTGATTACGGTCCCGCCGGCTACGACGTGCGAAATAACTTCTCAGGAACCGGGGTCTATGCTCTGCCAATTGGGCGCGGCAAAGAATACTTCACCGGTATTAATCGCATCGTGGATGAGGCAATCGGCGGTTGGAAGCTTGCCGTCGCCGGCGTCGGCTATTCCGGCTTCCCGGAGGGCCTCACCGGACCCGGAAACAACTCCAACAGCTACGGCAACTCGCGCCCCAACCAATACCGGCAGTTGAAGATCGTCAACCGCAGCATCAACAACTGGTTTGGAACAGACCCCTCAGCAACGCCCTGCCTCACACCTGGTGTTGACAACGGTCTCTGCGCCTTCGGCGTGCCTGCCGCCAATGCTTTTGGCACAGCAAAGAACGGCGCGGTGCGAGGCCCCGGTTACCTCAACGTAGATATGTCGGCCTTCAAGGACTTCCACACCTACAAGGAACAGGTCATCGGCTTCCGTTTTGATGCTTTCAATGCATTCAACATCGTCAGCTACGGCAATCCGGATACGGGCATCACCGATGCAACCTTCGGACAGATTGCAAGCCAGTCGACCCCGGTCCGCTCACAAGAGCGGCGCATGCAGTTCTCCGCGCATTACACCTTTTAGCGAGTTCGTCAGCAGCAGTTGATTGCGGCTGCCGAATCGCTTGTGCTTTTTCTTAACCCCTCGAATCCCTCGACTGCCTGCAAGTTTTCAGCCGAGGGATTCGGATTTTTCTGGACTAGGACTTAGCAATCATGATTCTTGAAATCTGTGTGGACTCGGTGGAGTCAGCAATGGCCGCAGCCCGCGGCGGAGCCGGGCGCATCGAGTTGTGCAGCGCGCTCTGCGAGGGCGGCATTACGCCCAGCGCGGGGCTAATCGGCGCCGTACGCAGGGCGGTCTCCGTCGATGTCCATGTCATCATTCGCCCGCGTGGCGGCGACTTTGTATATAGTGAGCGCGAGTACGAGGTGATGCGCGAGGATATCCGGATCGCCAAGGAAATGGGTGTGAACGGCGTGGTGTTTGGGTTGCTGGATGCCGATGGCCTGGTGGATACGGCACGCACGCGCAGCTTGATCGAATTGGCCCGCCCGATGGGTGTGACCTTTCATCGCGCCTTCGATGTTTCAACCAATCTGGATATGGCTTTGGAGCAGGTTATAGCCTGCGGCGCCGATCGCCTGCTGACCTCAGGCGGGGAAACAGATGCGCTGCGCGGGATGAACCGGATTGCCCGCCTGAATAAGGCGGCCTGCGGACGCTTGAGCGTCATGGCTGGAGGCGGCATTCGGGAATCCAACGTGCGCAAGCTGGTTCAGTACTGCGGCGTCGGCGAGGTGCATACCTCGCTCAGCACCCAGTTCAAAAGCAGCGCGCGTCACGGCAATCCCGATGTGCACATCGGATCGCAGCCCAATGAATTTATGCGTTTTCCCGTGCTGGAGGAGGATGTGCGCCGGTTCAAAACCGTGCTGGACGCGATCCCGGTGGTGAATGCCGCGGAGAGTTCCGTACAATAGCGGGATACTTCTTATTTCGCTACCGGACGGAGTGTAACAGCCTTCATGTCTTCCAAGACCGACAAACGCGCCAAAGAAATCCTCCGCTTGCTGCTGCGCCACGGCAAGACCTCTGTGGACGATCTGACCTCAACGCTGGGCGCTTCACCAGCCAGCATCCGCCGCGATCTTGCTCGCCTCGAAGAGCAGGGGCTGGTGCATCGCACCCACGGCGGAGTGATGCTGGCCAGCGTAGGGCAGACGGTCTACGAGCCGTTTCGCCTGGATGCCGCATTTCATGTGCGCGAGGATCGCTTTGCCGCCGAGAAGCTGCGCATCGCCAAGGCTGCTGCGGCGTTGGTCGAGGAGAACGAGATGATCGGTTTTGCCGCCGGCACCACGACTACGCTGGTGGCTCGTCAACTGCTGCATCGCAAGAACCTGCATATCGTCACCAATGCCGTGAATATAGGTATGGAGCTGAGCGCCAACGGGCGGCTGGAGACCACGCTGACCGGCGGCAACCTGCGCTGGGCGGGAGCTTTTTCACTGGTGGGACCGGCGGCCATTGAGTCACTGGCGGTGGTGGCGATGGATCGCGTTTTTCTAGGCGCAACCGGAGTGGACGCGGCCTTTGGCGCTACGATCATTCAACCGGATGAGGCGGCGGTCTTCCGAGCGATGGCCCGCCCGGCCCGCCAGGTGGTGGTGGTTGCCGACTCCAGCAAGATGGGACTGGTCAGCCCAGCGGTGATCTGCCCGGCGGGTAAGATCGATCTGCTGATCACCGATGATGGAATCTCTGAAGAAGCGCAGGCTGCTTTTGCCGCAAAGGGCATTCAGATGGTGATCGTCTGAGACATCCCGGAATAGGGCGTTGCTTTACTGCTCATCGCCGTAAACCGCTATCCTCACTTTGCCGCCTTCGCTGAGCCGCGCGCGGTTCATGCCGGGGGTGTTGAAGCTCCAGACCATTTGGCCATCCGGAGTAAGCGCGATGACGCCACCCACTCCGTGCAGTGTCTCCAGCTCCCCGTGAATCACCTGGTCCGCAGCCTGTTGCAAAGGCAGCCCCTTGTACTGCAGCAGGGTGCAGACCTCGCGGGCGACGGTGAGGCGGATGAAATATTCCCCTACACCGGTGGCAGAGACGGCGCAAGAAGAGTTCGATGCATAGGTGCCTGCGCCGATGATCGGCGAGTCGCCCACGCGGCCGGGAAGTTTGCCCTGTGAGCCTCCGGTCGAGGTACCTGCGGCAATGTTGCCCTTGCGATCCAGAGCTACCGCGCCGACTGTTCCGAAGTGGTGGCGCTCAACGGGAATTGCAAAGTTGGAAACCGGCCCAGGCAGCGCCGTCGGCGCAGGGGGCGCGCCTGCGGGACGCGGTGGTATTGGCCGGCCCTCGCGTTTGAGTTGATCGACCAGAGCCTGCCAGCGAACCTCGGTGAAGAAGAAACTCGGGTCCACCTGCTCCAATCCAACTTGTCCGGCGAAGCTGTCTGCTCCGGCGCCAATGAGCATCACATGCGGCGATTTATCCATCACCGCGCGGGCCAGGCTGATGGGGTGCCGGGTCCGTGTCACGCCGGCCACCGCACCGGCCTTCAGGTTGGAACCGTCCATGATCGCCGCGTCCAGCTCGGTTTTTCCGTCGGAGTTGAAGACCGCTCCCCGCCCGGCATCGAAGAGTGTCGAGTCTTCGAGGATGCGGAGCGCCGCCTCGACGGCATCTACCGAAGAGCCGCCTTTGTCCAATACCGCAGCGCCAGCCTCGATGGCTGCATTGAGCGTGGCACGAACCGCTGCGTCTGTCTTGGCGTCGGTGGTGGCGCGCGTTATATCTCCGGCACCGGCGTGTACCTGGATGGACCACGGGCGGGTTGTCTGCTGCGCTGAAGATGGTGTGGCCACGATGCTCAATGCCAATGCTCCCGTCAGTATGCAAGGTATCATCTTCATCTGCAAATACCTCCCGTAAGATTCTCGATGCGAGGCTGCTCGGCGATTTCAAACTATAGTCGATTCCCGCTCCGGCTTTGTTACTTGCTCTTCAGTTCGTCGAGAATCGGATGATCGAGTCCCTGTATGGTTCTGCCTGTCGCGCCGCTCAGGTCAAAGCCAATGATCTCATTGCTCCCTTTCTTGAGCCAGGGGCCGGGAAGATAGAGTGTCTGCTGCGGTCCGATATTCCAGAAGCGGCCAAGGGTGCGTCCGTTGACCCAGACCGCGCCTTTGCGGAGATTACGCGCGTCAAGAAACGAATCGGCAGGCGTTGCAACCGGCAGCTCTGCCTTGTAGAAACAGGGGCCGGAACACGGCGTCCGTCTGTAGGTCAATGATGCGAGATTCTGTAGCGGCAGCGCGAAGATCGACCAGCCAGTCAGCGGCTGCCTTGCAAAAAATACCGGGCCGGAGATGCCCGCGTCTTCGCCGCCGATTGTTTTGCCGTAGTTGACGCGCCCTGAGTTCTCCACGAGCACATCGAGCTGCGTCTTCGGCCCCGGAGCATCAAGGTCGATCGCGGTCTGGTTCAACCGGCGGTCGAGTGTGCCTTGCAATTTGCCATCTAAGTAAACCTGCGCGTAGCCGTGCACGGTC
>CAVQMQ010000042.1:0-15819 GCA_963713645.1 uncultured Acidobacteriaceae bacterium
TGGAGCAGCACCGGAGAGTTGACCGGGCCCGCGTCGATGAGAAATCCAGCGAGTTGCACTCCGTCTACATCGGCTACCGTAAGCGCGGCCGGTGCCTGTCTGCGGAACCAGATCCGCATATCCAAGGCCGAGCACGACGGTATTGGCATTGGTGACGTTGATAGAGCCGCTGTACTGGTAGATGCCGGGGGTCAGAATGAGATTTTGACCCGCAGCCAGCGCGGCGTTGATCGCGGCCAATGTGCTTGATGGCGTAGCGATATAGAAGCTGCTGATGGGCAGAGATGTGCCGGCGCCGAGGCCTCCGTTGCTCCAGTCCGTGCCCGTCGAATTTGTTCTCAAGGACGGCGAGAAGACCCAGTAGTTACCGTTGCTGTCTATATAAAGGTAGGGCTTTTCACGCACAACCGGAGTCGTGGCAAGTACGGTGTCCTGCACATTTTCCGAATCATTGCCGAATGGGCTGCTTTGCGCCGGAGCGCCGGAGACGCCGGAAAAGACGAAGTTCCATACATACCCCGCGAAGCTGCCAATCGAGCTGTTGCGGGTATACCACTGCTGCTGAGAGCAGGCATTCAGAACCCCAGTGATCACCGAGTCGCTGATGAATCCGCCGCTTGACTCACCGCAGTCTGTGTTCGCTAACTCCACGCCGCCAGAAATATCCATGCGCCGGAAGGCAGCGCCTTGCGAGACACCCCATTGCAGCGTGCTGTTATCAGCAGCCGGAACGGTCATGGACATATTCTCAATGGAGCGCCAAAAATTTGTCGTCAGATTGCCATTGGAATCCGTCTGGTTGACCGTCAAATAGCCCTGGCTGATGTTAACGGCAGTCGGAGTCTCGCCGAGTCCGGCAACCGACTCGTAGTAGCCTACTTCGGATTCAACGCCCGTGTAGGTGCCAGGTGCGAAAAGCACCGCGGCACGGGCGGTACCAAACTGTGTATTTCCGGCCAGCGTGGTGAGCGTCGAGTTGATCGACGAGACCGAATCGCTGGGAGTAAACACATACACATTAGGGCCAAAGATCGTGCTGTTCTGAGCGACAGCCGACGATCCCGTGGCGATCAGCACAACGAAGATCAGCATAATGCACTGACCGATCGCTCCGGCAATTCGGGATGTGCGATTTTTCATTTGAAAGCCTCTTTTCAATTCAGATATTGAAGCTGTTGTATTCCAAACCCATACCCTGCGCGAATTGGATACAGAAAGTCAATTTCCGTGACAGACGAGTTATGCACAAAAAGAGCAATGAGTCTCCCAGGTCTCAAAAGCGAGACCTGGGAGACTCATTGCTGTGCCTTGTCTGACAAGAAAGCCCACACTGTGCCTCTAACCTAGGACCCGGTGCCGCTGAGCGAGGCTGTTTGCGGGCTGTTGGAGGCCCCGTCGTTCACTGTCAACGTACCGGTAAATGAACCCGCCGCAGTCGGGTAGAAGTACACGTAGATTGGGCAGGAACTGTCGGCGGCGACCGATGATCCGCAACTGCTGGAGAGAACGAAGGGGCCGCTGACCGTCACGCTGCTGATGCTTACGGCGGAACTGCCGCCATTGGACAATGTAAAGGTGGCCCAGGCAGTGCCGGTGTCGGGCGCTGTGCTGCCGAAGTTGTAGCTGGACGGGCTGAGGGTGAGCGATCCGCTGCCGGATGAGCCGGATGAAGTTACCGTCAACGCGATCGTGGTGCTGGCCGAGAGGCTGCCGCTGGCGCCGGTGATGGTCACCGTTGACGAACCAGCCGTTGCCGAGCTGCTCGCCGATAATGTCAACACGCTCGAACCTGATGTGGGATTGGTTCCGAATGACGCGGTTACGCCACTGGGCAGGCCGCTGGCCGCGAGCGTTACGCTTCCGCTAAACCCACTTGCGGGTTTTACCGTAATTGTGCTCGTGCCCGAAGCGCCCTGCGCGATGGACAGACTGCCGGGCGAATCCGACAACGAGAACGACGGCGAGCTGGAGGTTGTGCCGCAGGCTCCCTGTGAGATCCATGGCTCGCCACTGCCGGAAGGACCGTTGTTGGTGGCGGGATTATTTCCCTCGGTCCAGTAGTCGGCGATGTAGTCGATTCCACTTTCGCTGGCCGTCATTCCAGCGGTGTAAACCTGTGTGGAACTCCATGCCGCCGCGCATCCACTGCCACTGGAGCTGCCGACGGTGAGCGACACGGAGGTCGTCCTCGTCAGGCTGCCGCTCGTTCCGGTGATGGTCACCGTTGCGGTGCCGGCCGTCGCCGAACTGCTGGCCGTCAGCGTCAGTGTTGAGGTCGCGCTGCCGTCGGCGGAAGGAATCACCGAGCCGGAGGAGAGCGATGCGGTCACTCCCGAAGGCAGACCTGAGACGTTCAGCGATACAGCCGAATTAAAGTCGTCGCTGCTGGAAACTGTGATCGTGCTTGTGCTCGAAGCGCCCTGTGCGATGGACAGGCTGCTGGGTGAATCCGATAACGAGAACGACGGCGAGCTGGAGGTTGTGCCGCAGGAGCCGCCGGGGCCGGTGCAACTGCCCAGATCAGAGATGAATTCTCTGGTGTAAGACAGCCCCGGATTCGAGGTGCCGTCGCCGCTTGCCGAACTGCTGCCGCTCGGCTGATCGCGGTCGAAGGACCAGTAGTGGATTCCGCCCAAGTTGACGCTCTTGGCCCAGGCTGTAACTGTGTCCACATTCGCCAGCGACAAGGTTTCACTCGCCCCGGCATCGGCCTGCCCGATCATCAGGCAGAGTTCGATGTGGTTGTAGGGAATGCCGAAGTTGGAGTTCAGGGACTCCGCAGCCGCAATCGCCGATTGAGCCATATCGCAGTTCGAACCCGATACAACGCAGTTGCCGGAGCTGACGCCGAACCGTAGTCAAAGGCCATCAGGTCAACGTAGTAGTTGCCGCCCAGGCCCAGGCGTTTGATCTCATTAACCACCAGCGCTCCGTTGGAGTTGAGGTCGACAACGGAGGATGCGCCCAGAGTTTGGATGGTAAAGCTGAAGCGCATGTTTGGATACGCTTGCTCTCCGGCGATGGCCGAGTTGACCAGATCGTCAATGATTGCTTGCGACTGGCCAAGCTCGATATCGAAGTCCACGCCCAGCATGTTGGCTGAATAGTAAGTTTTGATAAAGGAGGAGGGAAAGGAAGAGCTGCTGGGGCAGTCGAAGCTGCTAGCGGAGCCGCCCGTGCTGACGATGTAATACTTGCCTGCGTTGACGAAATCCTGCACGTTCGAGGTTTCCAAAGACGGCGTGATGCCGCCCCAGGTCTCCGAGCCGCAGTCGCCGGTGGCGAAGGCCCAAGTCAATGTTGGGTCGTCGGCGGGCATCACGGAGGTTACCGCTTCGGTGGTGCCGGTAATTGCCGATTGTTGTTCCCCGGTGTTCCAGTTCGCAGTGTTGGTTACATCTTTAAACGGACTGAAAAAGACTTGTGCGGAAGCGGTTGCGCTGAAGAGCGAAACCAGGAGGACAGCCAAAACGACGGCTGCGCGGGAGAGGAAAGCAAACCGTATTCGCGGTTGCTTGTCAGAGACTGTCATACAGCCCTCCTAAAGGTTTTTGTGTGAAGGTTCTTGTAAGCCAGAGAAAGCAGGTGCTTTTTCTGAGAGAAGTGCAGGAATGGAGGAAAGCCACTTTCCTTTTAACTAGTCACCAATATGATTGAATTGATCGTAAATGATCACTTTGTGGCTGAATGGAACTCTATTACAGAAAGGCGTCAATTTGCAAGTGAAAAATTTCAAGCAGGAAAACTCACGCTTGAAGCCGTGAAAGAGTCCTCAGTCGATGCGACAATTCATCTTTGATCCACGGGAGGCTGCGCTCTAAGACCTTTCAGCAATGCTGTGTGAAAGGACGCTGGATCCTGAAGCTGCGGCGAATGGTTAAGAGCCAACCCGTAGCCAAATGGAAAAGTCCGATGAGGTTCCCGCAAATAAAGCAAATGGTCAAAGCGACGACGTAATTTCCGCAGAGAAAAAGTAGGCAAGCCATGATTCGTCGAGTTTTTGAATCTCGACCGTTTGGCCCTTGAACAAGAATTGCCAGTCAACGGGAAATCGTTTGTCGATGAAATGCTCGAGCAGGTCTCGGATTGCATCAAACAAGGATATATAAAATCAGTATCCGTAAATCATTTATTTTAATTGAGTTATGGTGCGCCCGGAGAGATTCGAACTCCCGGCCTACTGATTCGTAGTCAGTCGCTCTATCCAGCTGAGCTACGGGCGCATCCCGTTTGGCCTCTGACGAAACCATTGTTAGATTAACAGGATTCCGGAGGCGGCGCAATCCCGAATCTCCGGCCGCGGGATGGGGGCAACATGCGCTATGAGAGCGCTTTTCAGTCCCTTAGTCGTCCCGCGAGCGCCAGAGGAAGAAGTGTTTCAACTCTGGCGCAAACTCCTGCACCATGTGGATGGTTCCGATCAAGCCGATCTCCAAATGTCCCACCTGCACTCCCTGCACCAGCGGAGCGTAATGGCGCGGCCACCACATTGTGGCCACCATCGGGCCGCCGTAGGCGCCAGCCAGCTGGGGAATGTCCAGCGTTTTATGGCCGCTCATGTTGTAGGTGAGCAGGGTCATCTGCAGCACGTGGCCGCTGCGCGGGAGAAAGCCGCGGCAGTTACAGGCAAAGTAGCGGGTGTCAGTCCCCATCGCGTAGGCCAGGCCTTCGTGCGTGGTGTTCTGGACCAGGTTGCTGCCGTAGCTGCTGGCGCCGCGGCGCAGAAAACCGCCCGTGGTGCGGCCCCACTCCGGCGGCG
This sequence comes from uncultured Acidobacteriaceae bacterium, assembly GCA_963713645.1. Taxonomy (GTDB): domain Bacteria; phylum Acidobacteriota; class Terriglobia; order Terriglobales; family Acidobacteriaceae; genus Telmatobacter. The sequence continues at coordinate 4,760 of CAVQMQ010000042.1, forward strand.
TGTTTACAACCTGGGTCACGCTGGCGTCGAGCAGCGCCGTCAGGTGGATTGAGCTGGAGCCGCCGTCCTCGCTCCACCAGCGAACAAATCGCTCGTGCCCATCGAGCGGCGCATAGCGACCAGGGTCGAAGGGGCCGTTGACGGTAAAAGACTGGGCAAGCGCAAGTCCGGGGGCAAACAGCGCTGCAAGCAGCAAAACACGCAAGATCGGGGTCACTTGTTTATTCTTACCTAAAAAGGCGCAGGATGACAGGCAAAACGACGCAGCGAAGGTAACTTTGCGTCATATATACAGTTTTTATGTGTCCCTGATAACGAAGCGCTCTAGTAGCCGCTGGAGACGAGCCAGGCTTCAGTCAGCTCCAGTTCGGGCTTCTTCTGCGCCTGCATTTGGGCGTAGGCCAACTTGACCAGCACATCTGCTTCCAGATTCACCGGAGCGCCGGGGCTTAGGGTGTGCAGATTGGTGCGCCAGTAGGTCAGGGGTAGGATGGCGATGGTGATTGCCTCGCCGTCGAAATCGGCGATGGTCAGGCTGATGCCCTCAATGGCCACCGAGCCTTTCAGCACCATCCACGGGCGCAGATTTTCAGGGACCAAGACCTTGAGCGTCCAGTCAGTGGTCTCGCGGTTAAAGTTTGGATCGGCAAGGGAGATGACCGGATCAAGGGTGCGGAGCACCCCCGTTCCATCCACATGGCCCTGAACAATATGTCCGCCGAGGGGACTGCCGGCGGCGGTGGGTAGTTCAAGGTTAACTTTGGAGCCGGGAGCGAGTGCGCCCAGGGAGGTCTTGTCCAGCGTCTCCTGGGCGAGATCGGCGTGGAAGAGCGTCGGATTTACGTCGAGCGCGGTGAGGCAGACGCCGGAAACGCCGAGCGAATCGCCTTCGCGCAACCGTCCGGCTAAGCCGGGAGCCTCGACAGTCAGACGGCGGACTCCGCCTGTTTCTTTAAGGCTGATCAGTGTGCCGGTTTGCTCGATGATGCCGGTGAACATAGTTCTATTTTACTAGAATTTTGATCAGTGGCCATTGGCCATTGGCGGCATTCATCGAACCTTTGACGGATACGCCGTGAGTTGTGCACATCAGGAGTGCAACCGTCTACAATTCTCTCCACGGACAGATCGAATTTGACGGTCTTGCCGAATTTATTTCTCGATCAAGCTCAAACAGAATCAGAACTACAAGCAAGGAGCAAGTCAATGGATGTCCATCCTCCGCATCATCCGATTCTCAACGTCAAGGAATTCCTGATTCATATGCTGGCGATTACGCTAGGCTTGCTAATCGCGTTGGCGCTGGAGGGTTGGGTGGAGTGGCTGCATCACCGGCACCTGGTACGCGACGCGCGAGAAAATATTGCTGCGGAGATGGCCACCAATCAGCAGGACGTGGCCAGGCAGTTGAGCGCGTTGCCCGCGGAAGAGAAGCATCTGGATGATTTGTCGAGTCTCGTGGACGATGTGCAACATGGCAGCGCACCGAAGCCGCTTGGAGATTTCAATTGGACGAGCGCTCTGCTGCGCGACTCGGCGTGGAATGCGGCCAACTCGACGGGGGCTATTGCCTTTATGAATTACGACGAAGTGAAGCAGTACTCTGAGCTGTATGCGGTGCAACGGCTCCATGCCTCCATATTGGATCGCAGTTTCAAAGATCGCCACGAGATGAATGTTCTGCTCGCGCGCGTCGAGGGCGCGGACAAGCTCTCCGATGGAGAGTACGAGGAATGCAAACGGATTATTCAGTCCGCGAAATTGACGGATATGGAGTTCAAGGAATTCGATAATCTGCTGAATGGCATGTATTCCAAATTGCAGGCGCAGGAAAGATGAAATGCGGCTTCAAAGCGAGAAATGCTAACTTCGCCTGTTTTTTGGTTGAGGACCGTTCCGGATCGCTCCGGCACATCGACCGAAACGATCCGGATCAAGTAAGCTACAGCCATGCCGACTTTCAGCCAGTCTTCGATTCGCCTCTTTCGCCTTGCCGGAGTGGATGTATTTCTCAACTGGACGTGGTTTCTGCTGGTTTTATATGCGGTCGAGCGCGGACACGGAAATCAGTCCTCGATAGTATGGAGTGTTCTGTCGTTGCTGGCACTATTTTTGATTGTACTGACGCATGAATTTGGCCACTCACTGGCCTGCCGGCAAGTTGGGGGCACTGCAAATCGGATCATGCTTTGGCCTTTTGGCGGCGTTGCCTATGTGGACCCTCCGCAGCGACCCGGAGCGGTTCTGTGGAGCATTGTTGCCGGACCGCTGGTGAATGTAGTCCTGATCCCGATACTTTTTGGCGCAATAACTTTCGCTAAGATTTCGGGATGGGAGCAGTCCATGCCAGATGCTTACAGTTTTTTGCTGATGGTTGCCTGGATCAATAAGCGGTTGCTCTATTTCAATATTCTCCCTATCTATCCGCTGGATGGTGGCAAGATTCTATGGGCACTACTGTGGCTTGTGATGGGGCGGGCGCGCAGCCTGATGGTGGCGACAGTCCTGGGGTTGCTGGGCCTTGCCTGTTTCGTTCTCTGGGCGTTGCTCTCTCGCGAGGTGTGGTTAATTTTAATTTCTGTATATCTGGTGATGAACTGCTGGGGCGGGTTGCAACGCGCTCGTGCGCTGTTGAAGATTGAACGCCAGCCGCGCAGGCAGGGCTTTGCCTGTCCCAGTTGCCGCACTGCGCCGCCGCTGGGCGCGAAGTGGAGGTGTGGGCAGTGCCAGCAGGGCTTCGACATCTTTGAGACTCGGGCCGTCTGCCCGAATTGCTCGGCGCAATATCCGCTGACAATGTGCGGATACTGCGGCAAGCAATCTCCGATGAGCGAGTGGGTTGTCGGCGCTGCTCCGGGCGTAGGCGTGCTGAATGGCAGAGTGGCTGTCAAGTAGCTAGCGATTCAGTGTGCAAGAAAAGATTGACAAAAACCTTCATTGCGTCCCCACGCGATTCGCGTTATGAAGAAGTATGTCGAAAATAGAGAAGCGGATTTGCCTTTGCGCGGCGGCGGTTCTGCTGCTGGCAGTTTGTTCTACCCATTCAGTTGGCCAGGCTCTGCTGGTCGTAAAAAACGCGCGGCTGATCACGATGGCCGCCAATCAGAAGGAGCCGTTCACCGGCTATCTGATTGTTGACGGTGAAGGCCGGTTGACCGCTGTAGGCACGGGTGAGCCGCCTGCTGGAGTGCAAGCGCGGGAGACTTGGGACGCGCAGGGAATGTGGATCATTCCCGGCTTTCTCTCCGCGCACAGCCATCTTTGGCAGAGCGCCTTTCGCGGGCTGGCCGCCGATCAGACGCTTTCCGGATGGATCACCGCGCTCTATAGCCAACGCGCCAGCCATGCCCATGCCGAGGATTTTTATTGGTTCACTCTGCACGGCGCGCTGGATCATCTGGAACACGGCATCACTGGCGCTTATGACTACAACTACGGCGGAACAGGCTGGAGCAATTGCAAGGCAAATGAGTGCGATGAGTCCTCGTTCAAGGGCGAGATCGACTCAGGGATTCGTTTTGTGCATGGCTATCAGCCGGACAAGATCAGACCGGGTGACGATCTGCCTGAGGCGCGCGCGCGGCTGAAGGATTTTATGGATTGGACGGCACGGCAGCCGCAGACCAGTCGCTTCCTGAGCGTGATGCTGAATGGCTCGACTGCGTTCAATGAGACCTATCGCCAGGCGGTGGTGGAAAAGGCGCTGATGGATGAGTTCCATCTCGGCAATCAAAGCCACTATCTGGAGCCGCCGGAGACGGTCGAAGCGGAGAGAGCCAAGTTCGTATGGTTCACTGATAGCGGCCTGCTGGGACCGACACATTATTTTGGCCACTTCATTCATCCGACCGATGCGATCCTCGATGCAGTTGCAGCGGCGCACGGAGGGATGAGCTGGAATCCGCTGTCGAACGGCAGGCTGGCGTCAGGCGTGCCGGATATTCCCAAGTATCTGAAGAAGGGCATCCGCGTAGGTATGGGCGTGGATGGCGAGGCCAGCGCTGACCTCGCCGATCCCTTCGAGAACATGCGTACTGGGTTGTATGCAATCCGCGATAAGTGTGAAGACGCGACGATCATGAGTCCTTATCAGGTGCTGTATCTGCATACGATGGGTTCAGCAGATGTGATGGGCGTGCGGGACCGGCTGGGCAGCTTGGAGGCCGGGAAGTTTGCGGATTTTGTGGTCATTGATCCGACGCGATTCGGGACCGTCTTTGATCCGTATGCGAGCCTGGTAATGGTTACTTCCGAGCGGGATATTGCGCGCGTGTATGTAGGTGGAGAGTTACTAGTAGAACGGGGCAAGCTGCTCAAGCAGGATACGGGAAAGGTTCAGGCCGAGGTGGACAAGCGGTCAAAGGCGACGTTGGTGCATTGAAAGTTATATGGACAGGCGAACCTGAACGCAGGAAGGCTGCCGGATAAAAATAAGGTCGAGAAGCTATAGCAACCGCCGACATGAATTGGAATAAATTACCTCCGTTCATCTAACTGGATACCGCGGCTATATTACAGAATCGTAATTGTTTACTAGGGTGTGTTAACACTATCTGAGGGCATCGACGATGAGCACGAAGATGATGAAGGCGAGGAAGACGACATCGAGTTTCTCGAATCTGGAAAAGATGCGGCGGAAGCCTTTCAGCCTGCGGAAAAGCCGTTCCACTTCGTTGCGCTTTTTGTAGAGTTCGCGGTCGTATTCCCAGGGATCGAGCCGGTTGGACTTGGGCGGAACCACAGGAATCATGCCCAGATCGAGCACCAACTGCCGCGTCTCGTTGCCCTCATAGGCTTTATCCATCAGCATGGGAAGCCCTTCCGGCATGGGGCCAAGCTCGCGCAGCAGCGACCGTCCCTCGGGCGCATCATGCGCGTTGCCCGGCGACAGAGCGAAGACTACAGCCGTTCGAGCATCCGCGGCAACCAGATGAATCTTGGTGTTCCATCCGCCGCGCGATTTGCCGATAGCTTGGGGTCCGTTTTTTTTAACGCGCCAGTTCCATCGGGGTGAACCTTGATCGAGGTCGAGTCGAGAGAGAAGGCTTCAATCTTGATGCGTACGATCTGCTCGGTCTGTAACTTCTCGAAGACGCGATCCAGCACGCCACTCTTGGCCCAGCGATTCATGCGCGTATAAATGCTGTGCCAGTTGCCGAATCGAGTAGGTAAACCCCGCCATTTACAGCCCTGTTCTGCAACATACAAAATTGCGTTGAGTACTTCAAGGTTGTGTAGCTTCACATTCCCGCGCTGAATCGGCAGGCTGTCCTTGATCTTTTCGTACTGCGCTACGGTGATCTCCATTAACTCTTATTATAACATGGTTAGTGTTAACACGCCCTAGTTAATCAATAAAAAGATATTCAGAGCCAAATTAACATCGACAATTGATAGTTTTTGAGAAAAATTCACTTGTCTTTTCGTTCACATATTAAATAGGATGCGATCTGCTTAGTTTCCCAAATCCCATTTATCCACCGGGCCTCCCCGCTGTCGGCCCTGCAACCTAACTGTCAGAAGCGCTCAACAGTACCGGCCGAGTAATTAAGAAAGCTCACCGGAGGTTTTTATGAAGCGCTTGTATCAATCGAATCACTATTTGTCTTTGTAGCACCCAGTTTCCCCTGTAAACCGGAACATAACACCAGTAACATCGACCAAATTGTTTGGAGGAAGCACCATGTTCAACCGTGCAAGCGATCTCGTGCGCAATTGCCTCAATGTTTTTCTGCCGTCCTTGATGGTGATCTTTGGCCTGTTTACTTCGGCTGCTGCTTTGGGACAAACCACCGTTTCCCCTGCGTCCGTTCCGTTTGGGAATGTGGTTGTGGGCACGGCGAGCGCATCGCACACGGTGACATTCAAGAACACGGGAGCGTCTTCTGTCAGTCTCACTTCCGAAACGGTGAGTGCGGGTTCGCCGTACTCGATCAGTTCCTCGTCAACGTGTTTGATGACGCCGGCGCTGGCCTCAGGGGCCAGTTGTACGGTGATTGTGCAACTTACTCCGACGATGCCGGGGGCGCAGCCGGCGGGCACGCTAACCATTACCAGCAGCTCCACTAGTAGTCCGCAAACAGTGAGTTTAAGCAGCACCGGGGTCGAGCCCACCGCGGTATCTTCGAGCACGATGGCCTTTGGTGATGTGGTGATCAACACCACCAGCGCAGCGAAGACGATTACTCTTTACAACTACCAGCTCGCACCGCTGACGATCAGTTCAATTACCGCTCCGGCCCACTACGCGGTCTCTGGCGGAACCTGCCAGAGCCTGGCTGGCGGAATTCTTGCGGCAAGCGGAAACTGCACGGTTTCTGTAACGCTGACACCTGCGGCCGCAGGAGCGGTTCCGGCAGGTTCGCTGACGATTACGACGAATGCCTCGAACAGCCCGAATACCGTGACGCTGACCGGCACAGGCATTCTGCCCTCCACTGCTTCGACAACTACCGTGAATTTTGGCACTGTGCTGATCAATACGGTGAGCGCGCTGAAAACCGTGACTGTGACGAACAACCAGTCAACGAGCCTCACCGTCAGTTCACTGGCAGTGACGGCAGGGACCCCTTATGCGATTGACCCGTCTTCGACCTGCCTGACGCCGACGGTTGCTGCCGGCGGCCATTGCACAGTGAATCTGACGGTGGCGCCGACGACAGTTGGAACGCAGCCCGCAGGGACACTGACGATCTCAACGAATGCGCCGAATACGCCGCTAACCGTGGCATTGAGCGCCACAGGGCTTGCGGACACGGTGCTGTCGCCAACGAGCCTGATTTTTGGTTCCGTGCAGGTAAGCACCATAAGCGCGACCAGGACGATCACCATCAAGAATAACAACACCGTTCCGCTGTCGATTACGCAGGCCATCTTCAATGGTCCATTTGCACTGGATACGACTTCGGTGATCGCGAATGAGTGCCCAATCTCAGGCGGCACGGTGAGCGGCGGCCTGGCCAGCGGGGCCAGTTGCGTGATCGGCGTAACATTTGATCCAACGGCGACCGGAGCGACGAGCGGTGGCAAGATCACGATCATTGATTCCGACCCGAGCGGGCCGGTGTCAGCAACGCTTTCGGGCGTAGGTGCGGCACCGACCGCGCTTTCTGCAACGTCGATCGGTTTCGGCAATGTAGTGGTGAATACCACAAGCGCGACCAAGAGCGTGAACGTCATCAATAACCAGTCAGTTGCGTTGAGCTTCAGCTCGATCACCGCTCCTTCACCCTACACAGTAACGACAGGCACGAACGCCTGCTCGACCAGTACGCCGTTGGCGGCCAACAGCAGTTGCATCGTGTATCTGATCTACTCGCCGTCCAGTCTTGGCGCAGCCGCAGCCGCGAGCGTGACGATCAACGATAATGCGGCTTCCGGGCCGACCTCTTTGACCGCGAGCCTGACTGGCACGGGCATTGCTCCGGTGACCTTGAACAGCGGAACGTTAGGATTCGGCACCGTGGTGATCGATCAAAAGGTGACCAAGAGCCTGACGCTGACCAACAATCAGTCGACGCCGCTGACGATCAACTCGATTACCGGCTTTGCGGGCGGCTACACGCTGGATGCGGCAAATTCCACTTGCCCGCTTTCACCGGCAACTTTGCCCGCCGCGCCCACGGGAAATACCTGCGTTATTTCTGTGGATCTGACGGCGACGGCGCTGGGATCGCAGCCTGGGACAATCACCATCACGGATTCGGCGGCCAATTCTCCGCAGAGCTTCGCACTCAGCGGAACGGCGATTCATCCGGTGGTACTATCTGCAACGTCTGTCGCATTTGCCGCACAGTTTGAGGGAGTGCCGAGCGCGGCAAAGTCGATTACGCTGACCAATGAGCAGAATGTTCCGCTGACGATTTCTTCGGCGAACATTACCGGCACCAACCCCGGTGATTTCCATGTGTCGAGCACGACCTGCCCGACATCGCCGAGTACGCTCAACGCGGCGCCAACGCTGAATACCTGCACTATTTCCATCCTCTTCAATCCAACGGCTTCAGGTGTGCGCTCTGCGACGCTGAGCATTGCGGATAACGCAACCGGGAGCCCGCAGACCGTGGCTCTGAGCGGCGATGGCAATGCTCCGGTGATTCTTGCGCCGACCACGATTACCAGCTTCACGGCTCCAGTGGGCACAACGAGCGCCTTTAAGACGATCACACTCACGAATGCTCAGAATGCTGCGCTCAACAACATCAGCCTTACGGTGCTGGGCGATTTTATTATCTCGGCGACCACCTGCCCGACAGGAGCAGGAAGTACGATTCCAGCGGGGCCGGGACCGGGAAATACCTGCACAATCTCGGTTGAATTCGATCCAACCATCGGCGGCACGCGCAATGGACAACTCCTGGTTGGAGACAGCGCGATTACCACTCCGCAGGTCGTCAATCTTTCGGGGACGGGCACATCGCCGCTGACGATTTCGCCGTCTGTGCTTTCATTCAGCGCACAGCTTGTGGGCACCGTTAGCACTGCCAAACTGATTACGCTGACCAATCACGAAAACGAATCGGAGACGTTCTCGCTGGTTCCCACGGGCGACTATGTGGCCAACAGCAACTGCCCAACGGGCAGCATTGCAGCTCATTCGACTTGCAATATCTTCGTGAACTTCACGCCCAGCAGCGTGACGCCGGCAACGCGCAGCGGTTCGTTGAGCATTGTGAACTCGGCTCCGAATGGCTCACCAGTTACGGCATCGCTCACCGGCTCGGCGACGGCAACGCCTCCGGCTGCCGCTGTGGCTGTGGTTTCTCCGAGCGCGGGCGCGGCGGGCACAGCGGTCAGCGTAGTGATTACCGGCAACGGATGGACGCACTTCAGCGCCTCGTCGGTGATTAATTTCTACGACACCGACAGCAACACCTACGCGGCGGATATTACGGTTACTTCGCAGACATTGGTTTCGGCAAATCAGATCAATGCGACGCTGCAGATTACCGGCGGCGCGGGAGTGGTGTTTGGCGCGCGCAACATCGTTGTGCGGACTCCGCTCTCAGGCGGCGGCACCGAAACTGCTGATCTGCTGTCGGCCTTCATTATTGCCGACCCGACAAACCAGCACGAGATCACCGGTGTTTCACCGGCCTTCGGCACGCAAGGGCAGACGCTGAATGTGGCACTGACCGGCTCGGGTACAAGCTGGATACAGGGAACCACTTTTGCTAACTTTGGCGATGGTGTGACAGTCAACTCACTGACGATTACCGATGCGACGGATGTGATTGCGAATATCACGATCAGCAATACGACGCCGATCGGCTATCGCACAGTCACGATGGTGACGGGCGGAGAGTTCGATGTCCGGTGCTCTCGCCGTCAAGTAATCCGATCTTCCAGATTGGGCCGAACAACGCCACGCTGGTAAGCGTCAGCCCGAACAGCGAGCCGCAGGGATGGAGCGGCCAGGTAACTCTGACGGCGATGGGCACGCACTTCCTGCAGAATGCGACGCAGGTATCGATCAGCGGCGCGATTGTGGGCGACGTGAATGTGACCAGCCCGACAGTTGCTGTGGCTGAGGTGGCCGTGCCAGCCGGTGCGCCTCTCGGTCCGCAGAATGTGGTTGTCTCAACCGGCGGCGAGATCACCGGGCTGAACAACGCATTCACGATTACCGGAGCCACGCCCGCGCTGCTTTCGGTGACACCGAGTTCCGGCGTACAGGGCCAGTCGTACAACGTGGTGATTACAGGCAACGCCTACACCAACTTTGTCGCCGGGCAGATCTCCGCGGACTTTGACGGCAATATCTCGACGGGAACGATTGTGGTGAACTCGCCGCATCAGGTGACGATCCCCATCACGATCTCTTCTGTCGCCAACGTCGGAAGCATTACTGCGAACCTGCTCAGCGGTCCTGTGGGCAGCGTGACGTTCTTCCCGTTCACCTTCACGGTGACGCCGTCGAGCGCCGCAATTACCGGCGTGACACCGCCGTGCGTGCCGCAGGGTGGTCAGTTGACGCTGTCAGTGACGGGCATCAACACGATCTGGAACCAGCCGCAAACCACGGCCAACTTCTATCCCGTGCCAGTGCCAGCGCCGGTCTTCAACGAGATCATCATTAACTCGCCGACCAGCGCGCAGCTTGCGGTTTCAGTGCCGACCAATACGCCGCCGGGAACCTACGGCTTCTATATGTCAACCGGCGGACAGATCGTCAGCTCCACGATCAACGTCTGCGCCAACACACCAACGCTGACGATGAGTCCGGCCAACGGCCTGGTTCCGGCAGCGGGCGCCAACAGTTTCAGTGTCAGCTTCACCGGGCAGTTTACGCACTTCTCGCAGACCGCGACGTTGCCGGTGATTGCCGGTGAAGGCGTGACTCTGACCAACTTCACCGTGAACAACACGGTGGGCGCAACGGGCACCATCAACATCGCCGCAGGCGCGGCGACCGGGGCACGGCTGGTGACCTTTACCACCGGCGGCGAGATTGTGACCACGTACTTCAACGTGACAACAACGCCGGTAGGCATCATCAGCATCTCGCCGTATCACGGGCCGAAGAATCAAGACTGGCAATCAGTTCATTAGGAATAGGTTTGCCAGTGCGGACACGAATGCGTTTCTCGCGCTGCTGGAGGAATTCCTGAAGCAGGAAAGCAGTGCGCAGACCAGGCATGAACCGTCCCAAGAAGATGGAAGGCGACACTATTGGCGCCCGCGAAATACACGGGCACCGTAGCGGCTCCGGTCCTGCGGATGAGCCGCGCGGCGGTGGTGCTCCAGAGAGGGTCGGTAATCTGGCCGTGGCGGACATTGAGATGTGAGACCTCACCGGCGGGAAACAGGGCAAGCGCGCCTCCTTGGCGTAGCCAGTCGAAAGCGTGGCGCAGGCCTTTCAGGTTTTTCCCCGGAGAAGAGCCGGTGCCGAAGGGATCGACAGGAGACAGAGAACCGCATGGAGTCGGCAAATACTGGCGAGCAGCGAATTTGTAACGATCCGGACATCGGGACGTATCCGCGAGAGGAGCACGGAAAGAATCGCTCCGTCAAGGACGCCGAAGGGATGATTGGCTATGGCGACAATAGGCCCCTTAGTA
>CAVQMQ010000043.1:0-67985 GCA_963713645.1 uncultured Acidobacteriaceae bacterium
CCTTCGGCCTGCGCTCGATGAACTTCTCGTGATGCGCTTCAAGCTGCAAGTACGGAACGCGCATCCGCACGACATAGTTGCCGTGCTTCAAGAAGCCGTGCAACGGATCAAGCCCGCCGATCTCCGAGGCCATGACCAGCGGCTCCCGCGTAATCTCCCGCTGTTCGCTCTCCGAGTTCCTGTTTTGCGGAAACTGCCCATGCGTCCGCGTCTCCCGGCAACGCTCGATCTCTACTTCGCCGATGGCTTTCGAGATCCACTCCGCCGCCTGTGGCTCGCTGGTTTTGAAGAAGATCTTCGTTGCCGGTTGCGATAGCAGCGCCTCCGCGATGTGGCCGTATAGCGCCTCGATCTGCGCCTTGCCCTGGAAGCCGAGAACCATCGGGTTATTCGATTTCCGGCTCTCCGTGACCGCCGTCGTCAACTGCGGCAACCGTTGCAGGCTGGCCAGTTCATCGAAGCACGAACCATGTCTTGCGCTTGTTCGTTGCCCATCGTTCATAGTGCGCAACACAAGCAAGTCAAGCCATAGGCTGATCAGCGGGCGCAGCCGCTCCCGCATCGTCGGCTTCGACGTGATGAACACCCAGCCCTTGCGCTCCTTCGCCCACGCCACCGCGCTCCAGCGCCGCTCCGTCTCCGCTTCGCTTGGCAACAGCTTGAACGCGTCCGCAACCATGTTCAACGAACCCAGAACGCCGCTGCGCTGCGGCGCCGCCGTGCGGGTCGATCATCGCCGCCATCTCCGTACCCTGAACCCGCTTGTCGATCTCGTCCGCATTGGCACATCCAGTCCGTCAACTGCTCCGGCGTCGGTTTCAGATTGAGCAAGTGAGCGAAGATTTTGCGCGGCGCTTCCACGAAGAACCGGTTCTCCCGGCCCTGATCCGGGAACAGAGAAGCGGCTAAGGTAAGAGCCTCTGCCTCGATGCGGAACCTCGTCGCCGGGAGTCCAGAACGGGCACCGCGCGTCCAGAGGATTCAGGATCACGTCGCCCCGCGCTTCGGGTCGTAAAACTGCGGCAGATATTCCATCGCCGGGTCGTACACGATCGCCGTCTCTCCGCGCTCCCATATCTGGCGCGAACACCTGCCGGACGGCCGCGCTCTTGCCCGTGTCCCGAGTCGCCCACGATCAGGAAGTGCATCGCCTCGCGCTCACGCGGCAAGCGTACCCAGCGCGTTTCATTCTTGCTGAACGTCCGGTCCGCCCAACGTCTGCTCTTCATTGATGAACGCGAGGCCGTCCGGCAGATAACTCCTCAGCCCTTTCTTCTGCCCCAGCTTCTCGTTGAACTCCGCCGTCGTCACCAACTCCGGCCCGCGCAACCGCCGCCCATGCTTGAAGACAAGCGCCGCGCTTCCGGTCCTTCGGAACCGCCACGAACAGACCCAGCACGAAGACAGCCAGCGAACCATAGACCGGCCTCTCGATGTACTCCCACACCGTTTGATCCCGGTATATCCAGTGCCCAAGATAGCGATGCAACGCCTGGTCGTTGAAGGACGCCGCATCCCACACCGGCTTTACCCAGCCTGCGGCGACAGCCGCGTCCGTCACCGCATACGCCCTAGCCCCATCGGCCCGCTGGATCGGCTCAACCTCGCCGTCCACAGCGAACCGCTGCTGACCCTTTTTGTTGACCACATCGAGCAACGCATAGCGCGTCTGATTCTTTGCCGACAGCCCACCGCGCACCCATGTCTTCGCGTACACCGGCAGATAGAACCGCTCCAAAAAACTCCAGTCTTTCGCGTACTGCCACCACATCCCACAGGCGAAGAACACGAGCGCGAACAGGAACGCTCCGTAACTTGCCAACGGCTTCCGGCTCGGCCAACTCTGGTACTCCTTACGACCCCATTCCGCCATGCTCACGCCTCCCGTTCTGATTCCGTTTCTGCTTCTGTTGCCTCTTCTGGCCTAGCCTCCGGCACCGCCGCTGCCAGCCGGACCGATTCCAGTCTCTCCAGCGCCCGCTTTGCTTTGGCACCGTCCGCCCGCTCGATCAACGCCTGCATCTGCTCATGCGTCATTGGCTCGCCCTTGCCCAGCGAAACGAGAAGATTGACAAGGATCGTCCGCAAGGCAAGAACCTCTTCCAACACCACGCCCGCGTCACCGCCCGAACGGTCGGCGCCCAGCAGCTTGCCCCGTATCCACTCGCTCAGATTCACGCCGCTGGCGCTGGCCAACTCCTCCAGCCGCTCGTACTCCGACTCCGTGACCTTTGTCGTGACCGACTTCGTGCGCAAAATGGGCGGTTTCATCGTCACAGCTCCCCGTATTCCATAGCGAGATCGGCCCATGCTGCGGCCACTGCCGGATGCTCCCACGCTCGACGAAACAGCATTTTTACCTGCTGCCACTCCACATCGGAAAAGCCGAAGGTTATGCCGTTCTTGTAAGCGCGGAACCAGTAGCCTTTGGCTGTGCTATCGGGAACCACGTACCCATAAAACAGCCGTCCATCCCAGTGCCCCGTTTTCTGGACGCGCCCGTGAGCATCGACGGTCCTGGGTTCCAAGCTCTCCAGCATCGAACGGAACTCCGAGATTTCTGGATACGTGCACATGGGATACATCGGGCCGTGTGGCCCCGGAAAACTCCACAGAAGATCGATCTCGTTGCCCTTACTGAGAGAGAGCGACAGCCGATGTTCCCCCTCCTCGAACGCGGGCAACGGATCGCGATAGATGTATTCCTCTATGCGCGCTTCGTCGCGCACGGGCTTCTTCTCGTAGAAGTAATGCCCGCGCGCTGCTACCCGCCACAGCACCGGCCAGTACGGAAGCAAGGCATGATTGAGCGCTTCAACGCTCGTATGCTGCTCCTGGTCGAGCAGCACGTACAGGCAGCGCGCTGCAAACTCTGGACTAAGGTTTACCGAGGGATCAAGTACGCCCTTGATCGTCTCTTCCACCGTCGCCAACACTGCCGCCTCCGTGTCCTCCTGCCCTGTGGACCGGCGCGGCAAGTGGCTCAGGTAGTACCCGTCCTTGTCCGCTCTTTTGACCTGCACCTTGTAGGCGGCTTGGAAGGCTCGGAGGATGCCTGCCCAGGTCTCTGTCGAGAGCGGATTTTTATGGAAGGCTTCCGCTCCTTGCTGGATGTAGTAGCCCAGAAACGCCCACTCCGAGCGGGAGAGCATCTGCCCAGCGGCCACCTTGTCGCGGATTGCCAGCAGCGACTCGGTCGGCTTGTGGTGCAACTCGATCACCTCCAGCCGGTCTTCGTGGGCCGACTCCAGCAACCCCTTGGCAACCTCGGAAGTCGTCACGTTGCTGCCACGGCGCAGCGAGGCAAGCTCCCGCATACTCTCCAGCTTTTTGCGAAGCGCGGAACTGATTCGCAGCGATAACGCCTGTACTTGTTGGTCTGATTCTTCCGGCATACTCCACCTCCTCTTTTGTATTTCAGATAACGTATTACACTATCGTATTCATGCATCACACTAGTCAAGAGATTACATATTTTATCTTTTAGCCGCCCGGCGGCTCTCGCGCCCATGAAAAAAGGCAGAGTCCGAAGACCCTGCCTCTATTCGACTATCTGATTGATTTTATTATGGTTGCTATATAGCAACCTGAAGTTGCTATTCAGCACCCATTCTGGGGTAGTGTGTCCCCCTAATTCCCATGCGGAGCATGGACGGGTTTTGCGATGCTGGATCAGGGCTGGATGGTTGGCGAGGGGACGGCTCTACGACGGCCCTACACCATATCGACAACCTCGAAATCGAAGCCCTTCATCCCCTCCCGTTGCATGGCCTTCAAGAACCTCTTCGAGACGACGAGGAGTTGAAACGGGCGAAATAGCCCTTGACGCCCGCCTGTATAAACTCCTGTCCGGCAGAGATCAGAGCCGTCCCAACTGGCCCCGATCACCGACAACGAGGAAATTGGCTGTATGCCTGCTATCTCTCCAGACTTGCTCAGGGCTGGATGGATGGCGCGGGGGACGGCTTCACACGACGCTAAACTCGCCTGCGTAGTCGAGAGGCCACACGACTTTCTCCTCGCCCTTCACCGTCTCCTGGATCACGGCACCATCAAGATAGCCGCTGCTGCGCAGCGTTTGGATGATGGCTTCGGTGCCCTTCCGGCCTGGCTTGAGGAAGCAGAAGATGTTCGCCGTGCCGCTGCCGATGTCGCCGCCGTCTAAGTAGCCCAATTCGGCTTTGCTCAGGAACTCCTCCAGAAGGGTTTCGATCTTCACCCGTCGGTCGTAGTCCTGCATGGTTCCGTGACCCTGTATCCGGTACTGGATCACCACCGGATACAGCTCATCTTCCGGGTACACATCGACAGGCATCGGCTCAGTTTTTGGCGCAGCATCCGGCTCCGCCGATTTCGCAGCCTCGCCAAGGAACTCCGCTTCGACAAGCGAAAGATGCTGGCGGAGTTTGTCGGCGTCGAAGGCGATCTTCTTCTTTTTCAGCTTCTCAACACAACTCCAGATCGCCTTGTCTACATTCAGCCACAAGAAACGCCGGTAAGCGTCGAGGGGAACGTCCCACTCTGCCTTGCTGATGTTTATCTCAGCGCAAAGCAGATTCTTTGCGAACGGATACGTCCTTATGCCTATACGTCTGTTCGGATTGCCTTGTATGCCCTCCAAAATCGGGTCAAAACGCATCCTAATACCACTCGCGTCATAAGGCCCCCGACAGTGAATTGCCAGTAGCTCCTTCAGGAATGCGCCTACCGACTTGATGGGATCAGGAACCTTTTGCCCATTTCTCGGATGGAAATTCAAAACCCACTCTGTACTCATCCGCAACCTTCTCCCTCACTCCTGGCTTCTTTGCCTCACCACATTGAGTTTGATCCTGCCCCACGTTCGCAGTTCAATGGGCCGGGGAATCTCTTCTTAAGCTCGCGCTCTTGGCTAAGCATATTGCGCCTCGTTCCAGAATCAACCACATTCGGCCCCGGAGACCCGCCGTAGCCATCTAGCGTGGGACCTGTGTACCGGGTACTTGCATCAAAAGAAATGCCCCACTTCAGGAAGTTTCCGAATCCATCGTAGAGTTCGTATAGCTCTGCATATGCATTCGGATCGCAGTTGCAGCTTGCGTTGTGAACGAGGAAGCCGGTTTCACCGACGAAGTAGTCATGATCTTTGTCGAAAGTCTACGACGGCTTCGTCGTAGATGCAGCTCCCCAAAATCGTAGGTCATACCTGAAACCTTCAGCTTGACGATGGAGGGTCTATCGGACACCCGCCAGACCCAGCATTCCAAAACTTCAAGACAAACTCCCGGAATGAGGACGCGATCTCGACTGGCCCTTCCTTCCACGTATCCCACGGAATGTACTCGATGCGTCCGTCTTGCGTATCTATCCAACACTCGTCACCACTGTGATCGAAAGCAATCGGTATATGCTTTTCGAGGAACGTCTTCATTGCAGGGTATTCCGCAAAGATGCGCAATCTTGTTGCATGGCACCGGCGCATTGGCGCAAATGGGAGCATCCTCTCTTCTGGGTTGCTCGAAATCGAGAAAAAGCCTTCGATCTTCATCTTCTCCAAATGATTCCGTGAAGCCCGATGCTCTGGGTTTCCGCAATGGATCACGCAACACTGCTCAGTTCGACCACCTCCGTTGTAGCAAAGATAGAACTGAACAAGATCGTCCTTTCCGGGAAACTGTTCCGGGAATACAGTGTCTATCGCGGCTTCAGAAATCTGCGGCCCCACGATGCAGAACTGCGCCCCGGCGTCCCGGATGAAATCCTCCTGCGACATACGCTTACCCCTCTCAGATTGTCAACTATCGAACGTATGGAATCCCGCAATCCTTTACGCCGCCTGTGTGTGTAAAGTAGCCATGCACAACACTGTCCACAAGCTGCATCATCATCATTCCCGATCCTGGGTCGAAACTTTGATGGTGGGCAGCCCATCCGGGGCCAGGGTTCTCAATTCCGGCTGCATCAAGAAGTCCCTGTCTGTCTCCTGAATATGTTCCGGTCGGTTCAACGGGATACAAGCCCTCAGGATTCTCGCCGTTTGCTGTACCAGGGTATAAGTCGTCCGGGTGAAAGATTGGATTGCAGCCGCAAGGCTCTGCGTTGTGAACGAGGAATCCGGTTTCACCGACGAAGTAGTCGTGGTCTTTGGCGAAAGTCTACGACGGATTGGCGAATACGTCATCGGCTGCGAAACGCTCTTCCTACGAACAAGCGGCGGGATACGTCATAAACGTATCCCGTTCATCTTGGTGACAAAAGGAGTCATTGTCAGACCTCAGCCCAGTCGCAAAAAATCCCCAAGCCCTCCTCAAGATTGTTTGGACCACATGCGGATATTGAATTTCTTCGAAGTACTGCAAACAAACAGCCAGTCATTTTTGGATCGCTCAATGCGAATCGACTCGAAGTCTTTCTCCTGAGAGAAGTTTCTTCAAGCGCAATATCGACAGACCAACCAGGGTTATCAAGAGTTGAAATGCATATGCCATAGGAATGCTCCCAATCGTCATCACATTGGCTCAGGTACCACGTTTGAAATCGCGCAAGATTTGTCATCACGGAATCTCGCAAGGCAAAGCATCCCTGACTCCGCCAGGAAAATCTGGGTCATGAACATGCGGAGTCGGGACATATTACGGGTAACAGGGTTAAAATGCGGAACAACCACTTCCATCAAATCTGATTCCCGGATCAAACCCGTTTGGATTCTGGGGATTTGGCAACCATTGCTGCCATTTATTTGGTCCGAATGTTGAATGCCATCCAGTAGCGTTAGGATCAAAACTCAGCTTATTCTTGCCTCGTCCTGACCTGCATGGCCCGCAGTTCTTGTTGTGAACGAGGAAGCCAGTTTCGCCGACGAAGTAGTCGTGGTCTTTGTCGACAGTGAAATTGTAAACGACAGCGAGGCCGTCGAGGGGCTTGACAGATTCGACCTCGGCCCAGCCTCCGTCTTCGGTCTCAATCAGATCTCCGGCCACCAGGTCGCCGGCGTCGATCCAGCGGGCAACATCGCTCGCGTTGCGCCGCGCGCGGAAGGGATGCACTGGCGTGGCTCGCAGAGTGTTCTTCTCGCCCGCGATACGCAACTCCACCAGCTTGTCGCGGTGTTGCGGCGCGACAGCAGTGACGGTTCGCAGCTCGTCCGCGCCGGTTTGAGTGTTATGCGCCCAGACCTTGTCGCCTGCCTTGATCTGCTCGATCGGGACAGCGCCGTGGTCGGTATGGATCGGTGTGCCGGCCGCGAAGCACAGCCCGCACGCCCCAGCACCCCCTTCCGCGTCTTCGAGCAGCCACCCGATGACTCCGTCGAAAACAATTCCGGTGCCCAGACCGATCGCCGTGTCTGTTGCAATTTGCGTGAAGGTAATGCTCTCCTCGCACGCATCGAAATCCGCCTCGGCAGATTCGAAGACCTGATTCGCGGCTCTCGGCTGGGAAATCGCGTTCAGCATGGCCGCATCCAATTTGTAAAGGCAAGCGACCTGACGCGCTTCATACATAATGGCTGCGGTTTCTGTGATCTTCCAGCCCAAATCCAGCCCAAGTTCAGTAAGCGCGCTGCGGCCAGATGGGTCCACATAATTCACCGGGTTGGAGCGCGCGTATTTGTAGCGGTGCTGCGAGGAGGGGTCCCAAAGATTGCCGCCGTAGGGGTCGCGCGACATGAAACTGCCCGTCGCCGGGTTGTACCAGCGCGCGCGCAGATAGTAGAGCGAGAGGTCGGCGTCCCAACGCTCGCCCCGGTAGAGATAAACATTGGGCGTGGAGCCGGTCTGCGTCAGCAGGTTGCCAAAAGCGTCGTAGGTGTAGCTGTCCGTTAACTGGCCTGCGGAGTTGGTGAGCTGGCGCACCGTCCCCCGGCCGTCGTAGATGTAGAAGCTCGGCGTCCAGAGATTGCCGACCGGCTGCGACTCGCTGATGCGCTGGTAGCCGTAGGTGTAGGCGCGAGTGACCGCGCCGCCCGTCACCTCTTCAACCACCTGCGCGTAGCCGGTGGGGCTGAGGTCGTCAATGAGGTATTGCGTGGTGACGTTGTTTACTGTCTTCGCCACCAATTGGCCGAGACCGTTATAGGTCAGCGTCACCTGCCCGCCGTTCATCGAGGCTAGCTTGAGCCACGAGTTGTAGGCGTAGCTGTTGCCGCCCGTCAAGATTACGTCACCGTTGGCGTCGTAGCTTTCCGCCTGCGACCAGTCGTCGGCGTCGTAGGTGGTTGACCAGGAGCCGAGCGGGCCGAGTGTAGATGATTGCGCCAGCCTGTTGCCGACCGGATCGAGGGTATAGCTCACGGCTCCATTCACCTGAGCGGGATCGTTGCTGACGCTCTCGGCGGTCAGCTCGTCCAGGCCATCGTAGGTGTAGCTGACTGTGCGATTGCTGGCCTCGGTGCCGGTGAGGATGTTGCCGTTGGCATCGCGCTTGTAAGCGTACCCGGAGACCGGAGTGGAGGCCTGCGAGAGCCGGTTGAGTTGATCGTAGGAATACGTGGCCTGAAGGCCGTTCGGATAGGTGGCGGTGGCCAGATTGCTGGCAGGGTCGTAGGCGTATGTAGTGGTGTTCGGACCGCCAGGAAGGTTGTTATCGACCACGGTGCTGAGACGGTTGAGGTCGTCGTAGGTATAGCGGACGGAAACCGCGTTGCCGGTGGAACTCATGGTAGCTACGTTGCCAACCGCATCGTAGGTGTAACTGAGGGTTCCGGCGGGAGCGGACTTCGAGACCAGCCGATCTAGCGCGTCGTAGGTATAGGTGGTGGTTCCACTGCCATCGGTCATCGTGGAAAGCAGACCGTTGGCAGTGTAGGTGTAGGTAGCGGCAGGTTCCCCGTAGGAGGGATCAGGCGTTTCGGAAGTGAGCCGGTTCAGCGAATCGTAGACAAAATGCGCAGTGGGAGAACTTGTGCCGTTGGCTTTGGTAAGAGTGAGTAAATTGCTGTCGCCGTCGTAGGTTGCGGAGAGGCTGTGTGTGCCATCGGGGAAAGTAATGCTCGTGGGGCGGCCAAGCAAATCGGAGGTTTGTGACGTCACGCGGCCGTTTTCATCGGTCCAGGAAGTAAGGTTGCCTGCCCAATCGTTGCAGTAGTTAACGGTGTTGTTCTTGCTATTAGGGCTGTTGGCCTGGGTGACCGAAGCGAGCGCATTTGCCGCATCGTAGGCGTAATTGATAACGTGTCCGGCCTGATCCGTGACTCCAGTAACGTTGCCTGCGTCGTCGTAGGCAATCGTCTGCTTGGTCTGATCGGCAAACGTGATCTGCTGGAGCCTCTTGAGGCCGTCGTATTGAAACGCTGTTGTATTGCCGTTGCCGTCGGTCTCCGAGATGCGGTTTCGGGCATTGTCGTAGGCGTATTGGACAGAGACAGTTCCTCGGGAGACTGTGGTAAGGTTGCCTGCCGCATCGTAGGTGTAATTCGTCGAATTTTGAAGAGCATCCGTGGCGCTATGTAGGCTGCCATCGGCATTGTAAGTAAAGCTGGTCGTGGTAGCGCTGGAAGTGCCGTAGGCCAGTGTGACGGAAATCAGATGGCTGGCGAGATCGTAGACGTTGTGGCGGTCATGCCCTTCCGGATCGACGGCATCAATGACGTTGTTGTTCGCATCATATGTGAAGCTGTAGCCGGTAGCCGGATTTGTCGGCAAAGCCACATACGTCAGCCTGTTCAACGCATCGTATGTGTAGAGGTACGTATTGCCGTTCGGATCCGTATATGAAATCAGATTCCCGTTGGCATCGTATTGGCTAGCAGTCGAGTATCCAATCGAGTCCGATTCTGCGGTTGCAGAACTACTGTATGGACCATAGGTATAGGTGACTTCATAGACTGCTGGAGGAGTCGTATTGCAAGCAGCACTCGATGATGATTCAGTCGCTGCCTGAGCATGTGCGCGAGCTTCCGCGTTAGTTTTTTGTATTTTTCGGTTTGATTGAGAAGAGAGCGGAGACAGCGATGTACGTCCACGGTCTGATGACAACTGCGACGACGAGGAAAAGTTTGACCCGGCGGTGCGGGTCACCGACAGACGGCGGCCAAGCGAGTCATTGGTGAACGATATGATTCGACCGCGTTGGTCAGTTGCAGAGGTGAGGTTGCCATTGGCATCGTAGGTAAACGTCGCCGCCTTGGCCGGATCTTGCGTCAAGTCTGCCCCTGGAGCAAGTGCTTGCAATAACCCGTGACTGTCATACATTGAGGTCATGACAATCGCATTCTGGCCGTTGATCGTGTCTGTCACACTCGTCGGGAATGAGTTCGCATCATACGTAAATGCTCGTGTATTACCGTTTTCGTCGGTAGCAGTGAGTGGAGCATTGTATTGGTTGTAAGTGAATGTGCTTGTTGTATTGGTGCTCGTTGCTGTCGCCGGGTAGGTGGAGGATGTCTTGTTGCCGTTCCCGTCGTAGGTATAGTTGTTGACGTGGCCGAGCGGGTCAGTGACGGAAATTAGGTTGTGGTTGGCGTCGTAGGTGTTGGTCGTGGTGTTCTTGAGCGGATCGGTGGAGCTGAGCAACATGCCGTAGCTGTCGTACACCATCGTGGCCGTACCAACGTGGCCATTGGCGTCGGGCGGATAAGTGATGGTAGTTGTGTTAGTGGCCAGGTTGTAGGCATAGCTGGTGGTCTCGCCGAGGGCGTCGGTTACGCTGTGCAGGCGGCCATTCAGCGAGTTACCGCTGGCGTCAACGTCTGTTGGGCCGTAGTAAGCCGAAGTGGGCAGCTTGTCGCAGCGGCCATCGGTGCCGCCGGTGTAGAGATGGCCGGTGGTATAGGTGTAAGTGCTGGTATTAGGCGTTGTGGTGTTGGGGCAGGTGACGCCGGAGGGCGTGGGCGGATAAGTGACCGTGGCAAGGTTGCCATTGCTGTCGTAGCCATAAGAGTAAATATTGCCCTGCGGATCGGTGATCTGCGTGATGCGATTGCCATTATTAGGGTCGCGCACAAAGGGTACGTTGAGTCCGGTGGTGCTGGTAATACCGTTGGCGGTGATGGTCAGCCCGTTGCCGCTCAGATCCTGGATAGATTGCAGGTTGCCTGCAGCGTTGATGGTGTACGCAGTGCCACTGGGATCGGTGTACGTGTAAGTTGTCGGCGTATAGACAGTACCGCTGCCATCGCATACCCACAAGTTGCCTGTGGGTATGAGCGTCCCGAAAGGGCAACTCGGCGAGTAGTCCGAGAGGCTCCCATTGAGACCGGGTTCAGGGGTATAGGCGGAAAAGTAGAACGGGAAAACGCCGCAGCCCACGAGTGTGCAGGGAGGAGGCGTTGGCGTAAAGTAGAAGGTCCTGCGCTGACCTCCGAGGGTGAAGGTAACATCTCCCGCAGGATCGACGACAAGATTGACATTGATACCCAGCGACCAGCCATAGCCAAAATCGCCGATCGTACCAGCATTGAGGCTGTCGTAGCTGCGCTGGATATTGATGGCAAGCCCAGTGGCTGGAACGACCAGATCCGTTACGGTCGCCGTGATTCTGCCTGGCTTGTAATTTCCGGCGGCGGTCACAAGCACGAGACTGTACTGCGAGTCTCCGCTCGTATTGGTTGCCTGGAGCAAAATCCAGTACGAACCGTTCACTAGCATCGTGGTGTCCAGCGTCCCAATCTGTCCAGATCCGGTCACATTCGAATTCAGGACCGTGATGTTATTTGGATTGCTCGCCGGATAGTAGGTGAGCGTGCCGCTCTGGAGGGTAACTCCAGCGCGGAGCACGATCGGGACTACGCCTGTAACCGTAGAGCCATACGCAGGACTGGCAATCCAACCGGGCTCGGTGTTTGGTGCTGGATTAGCAGCAATCGTAACCGACACGCAAGCCGGTGAGGTGATTGGATCGCTAGCGCACAATTGGATTACATATGTTCCGGGCAGACTGAATGTTGCAGTGGTCGAAGTACTGAATGTAGGACTGGTCGACACTGCCTGCGGTGGCGCAAAGGTTATGGTGCCTGGACCACTGTACTCGCTCCATGTGAGCGTCGCATCATACCCCAGGCTGTCGGTAACGGTTCCAGTCAGTTGAACTGGATTCGGCAACGTGACGATGCTCTGCGCCGAAATCCCGACCGTAATTGAACTCCCCGGCGGATTTGATTTGGTAGGCGGCGTCCAGACACCCGCAAGTACGCTGGACAAGACAACGTTTCTGCCGACAGAGTCGACGGCCACGATGCTGTACGGTCCAGAATTGTGGATGAGGCCAAATGGAACCTGACCGTTGATGTCTGTCTGTCCGCTTTGAATAAGGGTATTTGCTCCCGACACATAGAATCCGACGTTTGCGTCCAGCAACGGAGCCCCTGAAGCATCCTTGGCCACCATGATATAAACCTGCCCACCGCCGGGGCCACCGATTTCAGTAGGCGAGAATGTGAGCGAGCCAGCAGAAGGTGGAGTGGGATAATCGACCCAGGTGATGCTTGTCTGGCTCGATGCAAAGCTAGCCTCGCCAGCCGGATAAGCCTGTGCCCGCAAGTTATCGATTCCGGCATTGGACCCGCTATACATAAAGGTTGCTGTTCCAGTAGCGTCTGTCGTTGCCTGATATTGCGCCGCATTGGCGCCCGTCACATTGAGGGTGACTGGAACATTCGGCATCGCCGTTCCGTTGCCAGACACTACAAACGCGCTGAGCGTAATGGGCTGGCCTTCCGGATAAGAAGATGTAGTTGTATACATCGTCGGGAAGTAGGCTCCTTGCCATAGCTGCACGCCGGTGATGAACGTCTGTTCGCCATCTGCATTGACAAGCGGTAGCGACGGAAAGTTAGCCGATACTGTTCCGCTCTGATAGGCAATACTGATCGGCTCGCCCGGAGTTAGGCCGGTCGCCGCAATCACTGGACTTGTACCATCCCCCATTCCATATTGGTAGTTGTTGTTCAACCCCCCAGTTACCCAATTCCAAGGCATGGTTGTGGGAAGAACCGGTGCCGGTGCGGGTATTCCATTGACATTGACGACAAATCCTGGGCCGCCATTATCTGCATAGTGGCTGTCATTCACTCCCAACTGGAGTTGCGAAGCGCCGGGTGGAACAATAAACGTACGCGCAGCCGATCCGATGGCAATCGGCTCAATCACGGCGCCATTGTTGTCAGTAAATGCACCGACCAAGCCAGACCGACCGAGAGCCATTGGAGCCTTCAGCGCAATACTACCTTCAGGGTTTGGCGGCGCCGGAAGAACCCAGGGAGCAGAAACACTATTCGAGGTCAATAGCTCGCCATCTACTACCGCTGTGGCCTGGATCGTGTCGGTTCCACTTGCCACCCCACTGTAGCTATACGAAGCGACCCCATTACCGCCGGTCGTTGTACTTCCGATGCTGCCGTTCGTGCCGGATACCGTGAAGGTCACGACTACTCCGGGTTCCGGCGTCCCGTATTGATCCTCCAACGTCGCCGTAAATGCTTGACTCGTACCGGTTGTATACGGAGAAGAAGCCGCAGCCGCAAGCGTGATCGGCAGCGGCGGAGGCAGCAATGTCACAACCGCCGAGCCGATCGTTGTATTGCCTGGCTGACCTTGTGCCGTGATGGTGACAGTCTGTGCGGATTTGATGCTGGCCGGAGCAGTGTAGAGGCCACCAGATGTGAGAAATCCTTGGGTGCCAGTCGGCAGCATTGACCAAGTCACAGACGTGTTGCATGAATTGCTGGCCGCGAATTGCTCGCTCTGTGACGCATAAAGACTAATTGTGGAGGGAACAATCTGTGCGGAACTGGCAGAATTGAACGTGTAGAAAGTCCCAGGGGAACTCTGATTGTTGTATTCAGTCTGAATCCAATCGCTTGACCGAGGGATGCTTGATACGGTCAGCTCGTCGAGACTTCCATTGAAATATAGCCAATCTGAATTTCCCAAGTCGGTCTGCTGTGTATAGGCGGTCCCTACAAAGTACGCATAATTGGGACTATACCCCGCTAGCCCATACAACGATGCTTGCTGAGCGGAGCCCACGTTTTGTCCGTCAACATAGAGCGACGCCGTTCCGTCACTTGAAAAGGTGAAAACCGTGTAATGCCAATTGCTGTCGTTGTACGCTGTAGACGTTACAATCGAAGCGCCACCCTCCAGATGACCATTGTCGTCTACATAGAGGAGTGGATTCGATGGAGGATCCCAGTCGCCAGGCTGCGGATTGTAGTTATGCGGTTCACAGGGGCCGATAAAATACACGCAGGCCGGATCTGGACTCTGACCTAAAATGCCTCCAGCAGATGCCGTATTGAACCAGACTCCAAAAGACGCTGAGAAGGGAGCTTGCCCGCTGGTCGGAGTCCCGTCCAGACTGCTTGCCGTTGGGAAGTTCGGAAAATCTGCCTCAGGAATTTGAATGAAGCTGGAGGCGCCGTTAAGGCTAGCCGCGCCGTCGATTTCGCCAGTAGCAGCCGCAATTGAAGTAAGTGTCCCGTTATTAGTAAACCCGGTGGAGTCTGTCACAACGCCTGTGCCAACATTTGCCAGATGGTAGACAGCTTGGTAGTTGCTGTTCCACACCCCGGCCCGGTTTTGCTGAGAGGAAATAATATTTGAGTTTCCGTAGAACACGTAGAGGACGGTATCTGTAGTGTGCGAAAGAGTAGGGATGCGCACCCATGCAATCACCTGGCCGGTGGCGGGGTTGTATTCTTCGAGTTCGTGGTCCAGTTTTGTATTGCCGTTCGGGTCTAAGCTGAAGATGATGTCGTACCCGCTGGGACTCGTGACCTGCCCCGTGAAGGCGGTATCGGTAATGCTGAACAGGAATGGGAAATTGATCTGATCGGTGTTAGGAACCTTCGTGTGATTGATCACGATCGTGCGTTGGTTGCTATATCCGCTAGCTTCACACTGTGTTGGAGGAGGAGTAGAGGAAACCGCAGTTGGTGAAAGCGCAATCGTTGCTGAAGCATACTGGGACGGGTCAGCCTGGCTGGTTGCTGTGAGGATCACAGTCTGTTGCGTCGTAACGTTGGATAGCGCGGTGTAGGTGCCGGCTGCGCTAAAGCTTCCCGCGCCCGGAGGATCAATTGTCCAAATGACCGCCGGGTTTCCCGAATTGCTTACGCTAGCGGTAAACTGCTGCGTTTGGCCACTGCTAAGGACTGCACTGTTTGGAGTTACGCTGACTGTTACTGCCGGGACCAAGGTCACCGTCGTCGAAACGGACTGCGACGAATCTCCCAGTGTCGTCCCGGTTATGATCACCGTCTGCTGCGTAGTGATACTGTTCGGCGCCGTATAGAGTCCGCTTGCGGTATTAAGTATCCCTGGGGAGCCTGAAGGCATGGACCAAATCACGGTGGGAGAGTCCCATGCGCCCACAGGGGAGCCTATAAAGGAAAACTGCTGGCTCTGAGAGGCATAGAGGCTGACCGCGGCTGGGACAATCTGTTCGGTGTTTTCTGGATTGAGGGCATAGAAGGCCGAGGGTGAACTCTGATTGTTGTACTCAGTCTGCTCCCAATCTCCTGACCGGGCGATATTCGATACGCGAATTTCGTCAAGGGTGCCGTTGAAGTAAAGCCACGAACCATTTCCTGCCGGCCAGTTAGATGTGTCGCAGGTTCCAACAAAATACGCATAGGTTGGGTTATAGCCGAACTCTTGCACTTGCTGAGTGCCGGCAATCTGTCCGTCAACATACAATTCTTCAAGCCCGTTGGAATAGGTATCGACTGCAAAATGCCAATTCCCATCGTTGTAAGCATTTGCGGTAAAAATTTGATCTGTGGCTCCATGTGAAAAGAGCGATGATCTAAGGCGGCCTGTGCTGTCGATGTACAACGCGGGCTGAAACCCGGCAGGATTGCCGCCAGGTTGCGTGCCGTCGGTCTGACACAAAATCGCTCCGGAGGATGCTGTTTGGAACCATGTTCCAAAAGACGTCGAAAAACCGGTTGAGATCGACCCGGAGGTTGGATAGGATGGAAAATCTGCCGAAGGAATCTGCACATAGCTGGATGTTCCGTTAAGACTCGCGGCTCCATCAATCTGGCCAGTCGTGGACGAGACCGAGGTGGGCGTTCCGTTGTTGCTGTTTGCGGTGGAATCAGTCACCGTCCCCGTCCCAACATTTGCCAGATGATAGACGGCTTGGTAGTTGCTGTCCCATACGCCGGCAGGGTTTTGCTGCGGCGTGGTGATGTTGGGATTTCCGTAAAAGACATAGAGCACGGTATCGGAAGTATGCGACAAGGTCGGAATGCGCACCCATGCAATCACCTGGCCTGTCTTTGGGGCATACTCCTCTATCTCATGATCTAACTTGGTGCATCCGCCCGGATCGGTGCTGAAGATGATGTCGTAGCCGTTGGAATTAGTTACGTGGCCGTTGTTTGCTGTAGAGGCGAAAGTAGAATTTGTTGTGTTGAAGAGGAACGGGAAATCAATCTGATCTGTGTTAGGTACTTTTGTATGGTCGACTACAATCGATCGCTGGTAGCCATACCCGCTCGATGCGCATTGCGGTGGCTCCAACGCAATCATCGCCGAGGCTAACTGGGATGTATCTGCCTGGCTAGTCGCGGTAATTGTAATTGTCTGCGGGCTGGCAACAGTAGCTGGAGCTGTGTACAAACCGGTCCCACTGATTGAACCGACCGTAGCTGCTGTACCTGTCCCAGCGGTTGGACTTACAGCCCAGCTGATGGCCTGGTTGCTGGTATTTAGAACGCTGGCGCTGAACTGCAAGCTCTGGCCTGGGTAGAGTGTAGCGCTGGGTGGAGTGATGCTAACCGATCCAGTGGACGGCGCAGCGGTCACCGATTCGATTGCCGAAGAAGATACGCCATTTGAAAAAACCGCTGAATTACTTGTGACAAATGAGCAGACAATTGTGTCCTGTCCCACTGGCAGGCCATTCATCAACACGCTCGCGCTGCCGTTCGGGTTCACGCTAACTGACGCCGAGGTAACAGCGGGCCCAGAAGAGCAACTTACCGATCCCATTGGCACAGAACCGTTTTGTGGATAGAGGTTAACATTCACTGCCACGGGAGAGCCATACGTTGACTCCACCGGAGCAACGCTGATGCTCATGCTGCTTGGCGCCACTTGCAGGGGGGTTGTAGCAGATGTGCTGCCGGAAAAATTGCTGTTACCGCTATAACTGGCTTCGACGTAATGTGTCCCAGCACCCACTGGCTCAATCCCGGTCCAAAATGCACTCGCGGTCTCCGAAAGATCGGTTTGCATGATGGTGGCTGTGCTGAGGTTTGGGTAACTGCCTACGACGCCGATCGCCAGATCGGGAATGCCGTCTCCATTAAAATCACCCACGGCCAGGACTTCGGGTCCGTTGTAGTTGTATGACCCCAAAGCCAAGGTGAGCGGAGGCTCGTTACTCACGCTGACGGTTTGGGGTGGAGAAAAAGATCCACCGCCTTTTCCGTCCCGGTGTCCGAACAGATACGCAACGGTGTTGTCGTAGTTGTTCGCGACCGCAAGATCTGGAATGCCGTCTTGGTTGAAGTCTCCCACGACAAGGGAGTAGGGTCCGTTGCCGGCATAGATTGCAGATCCTTTTCCCGTAAAGTTTCCGTTGCCATCGTTCGTTAGAACTCCAACGTAACCGGAGTAGTAATCAACCACCGCGATATCCAGATGTCCGCTACCGAAGAAGTCGCCCATTGCCAGAGCCATTGGTTCACTGAACGTAGCCATTGGGCTAGTACTTGGTTGCATGAAGGTTCCGTCGCCGTTTGCCAGCAAGATGGTTACAGCGCCATTTCCTGGAATGCCGTTCGAATAGGTTCCTTCGTTTGTGACAGCCAGGTCTGGGATGCCGTCTCCGTTGAAGTCGCCTGCCACGATGAGATTGAAAGCTGTGTTTACCGCACCCACGACTACAGGACTTCCAGTCGACTGCACAAAGGTTCCATCGCCGTTGCCCAGCAATATCTCGACGACACTATTGCTAATAAATGAGCTGCACAATACAGCCAGGTCAAGTTTTCCGTCTTTGTTGAAGTCACCTACCACGGGGGATGTAGAAATTCCACTACAGGTTGGGACTGGATTATTGCCCACGGTGAAGGTTCCGTCGCCATTGCCCTTTAATATCGTGATGGAGTAACTATCCAAGTGGGAGGTTTCGCTATGAGGAACAGCAAGGTCGAGAATGCCGTCCCCATCGAAGTCACCCACGGCTAAGCCAAATCCATCGCTAAACTCACCTAGGTAGAAACCATACGCATCTAGATTGATCGGACTGTTCGGTGCCGGCGTGAAGGTTCCGTCGCCGTTACCCAGCAAGATTGAGATGTAATTGCCGTTTATCACGGCCAAGTCCGGCTTCCCGTCTCCGTTAAAGTCTCCGACTCTGAAAAGGTTATTGCTATAAGCAGCAAATGAAGCCTGAGACGATATAACCGACGCAGTCGTGGGTTCTACTTCAACTGCATTGGCCGACAGTGCAGCCGTTCCCAAAACGGCGTTTGCGTTGCTTGTATCCAGGAGTGACACCGTTCCAGCCGGGGAGAAGGTGTTGTTGTTCAAATTTGCGACTTGGGCTGACATACTGTACCCATTCCAAGCGCTGGTCGCCGCAATGGTTGTCGCAGTTGGATTAGGGCTACTCAACGTCACGGTCAATTGGGCAGCAGGCGACGAACTGGTCGAGTAACTCGACATTCCAACAAAGACAGCCTTGTAGCTGTGCGTTCCGGCGCCGGGCCGGAGATTGACCGTTGCCGTACCCGCGCTATTTAGTTGAGCTGTACCCAGCAGGTGGATATCTGTGCAAGAGGTCGCCGTGGCATCGCAGAAATTCACGGTGCCGGCTGCAATTTTCGTCGTACCCGACGTAACACTCGCCGTCAGCGTCACTGTAGTACCCGAGACCACAGTGGACACGGGGCTTCCACCGGACGTTACCGTCAGCGCCGTGTTCGACGCTGCGACTCCAGGAAAGTTATAAGTAGCCGTCGCGACCGTCGAGTATGGATAGCCGGGGTTTACTGCGATAGCCTCGACCGTTTCGGTTGAACCGACCGTAATGACGCCACCCGTATACAAGTTCGACGATGTATTTGGCGTTGTCCCGCTAATGCCGCTGGTCACCGTATAGTAAATCGGCGAATTTGAGGGTGAATCGCTGATCGTAACGAACTGAGGGCTTCCGTACGTTCCCGATGCGGGCGAGATTGTCGGCTGGACTGGCACCGTCACAACCGCAAAATTGATAGCGTTGCTCACGTTTCCGCCTACCGCCACGTTTACTGGTCCGCTTGTTGCGCTCGCCGGCACGGTCAGAGTAATCGTCGAATCTGACCAGCTTGTCGGAGCCACGACAACGCCATTTATCGTGACGGATCCAAAGCTACCCGAGTCGAGGAAATTCGAACCCGTCACAGTCACGCTTGTTCCGGGAGCGCCGGAGGCGGGACTAATACTCGATATCACGGGCGGCGGCTCGGAAACGGACAGCTCGATGCCATACATTAACCATGATTCTGACGCAGAGAGAGTTGCATTTAGAGTGGTGCTTCCGGCGGTAGCTTGATATACAGTCTCAATTCCGCCACCTACGTCGGTCGCTGTCGGGCCGGTCGTCGTGTCCGAGACATCCATCTGGGTGACTATGCCCGATCCCTTGGCGGCCAGACCGGCCAGCACCCAATCGTTGTTGGCAGCGGTGGTGACGCTGACGCTGGGACTGGTCGATTGACCGGAGTTCCCGTTCGCAGCGGCTCCGAATCCATCGATACCGACCAAGGTTTCGCAGGACATGGTGAACTGCGTTGGGGACACCAGGTTTACAGTGACTGCGGTCGTTGATAGTTGAGAATTGAAGTTATTGATCCATATTTCGATCCGCGGGCCGGATGATCCATAATAAATAGCGCCTGCCTGATATGTATTTGCCGGACTCGCATTGTCCGTCATAGAAGATACCTGGACATTTCCCGCAATCGAGATCGCGCATCCGACGATATTGCCATCTGTGTAAGCCACGCCACAGGAGAGCGAACTGACAGAAGGATTACTGTTGCTACAGGCTGACGAACTCACCGCGCGCCCGGATACCGTATTGCCTACCGAAATAAGTAGAGTTTTAGTCGCGACAGTGCCAGTGTTGTCTTGTACCTGCACTGTGAAAGAGCTAGAGCCTGTAGCAGTTGGTGTTCCGGATATCTCTCCTGTTCCTGGAGTCAGCGACAGCCCTGAAGGCAAACTCCCTGAAATGACCGACCAGGTATAAGGAGACGTTCCGGCACCTGCTTGAAGCGTGGTGTCATAGTCGAGGCCCACCGCTGCCTTTGGCAGCACATCCGTGGATATTGCAACTCCCGCTGCACTGACAACGATGCTCAGGGACTTCGCGCTGCTCGCCGACGCGGAGTCCGTGGCCTTTACCGTGAAAGTACTCGTCCCCGTGCTTGTCGGCGAACCGGTGATCGCACCTGTGCTGCTGCTCAGGGACAGACCGGCAGGCAACGATCCGCTGCTTACTGTCCACGTGTAAGGGCTAGCCCCGCCGGTAGCTTGCAACTGTGCACTGTAGCTCGAATACTGCTTTGCAGCCGGCAATGATGTAGTGGTAATGGTGGGGGGAGCGTTCACCGCAATACTGAAAGATTTTGAAGCAGGGTTTGAGTTCGCATCCAAGCACTGGATCGTGAAAGTGCTGGTTCCTGTCCCGGTGGGCGTACCTGAGATTACCCCGGAGCTGGCACTGAGCGAAAATCCCGTTGGGAGCGATCCAGATAGAACGGACCAGGAATAGGGACTCTTGCCACCTGTTCCTGAGAGCGTCGTCGAGTAAGTGCTGTTTTGGGTGCCACTCGGGAGAGAGTTCGTGCTGATAGTGGGCGCTCCAACAAACGTGGCGATCGCGGCGCTCCAGTTCGCACTGGTGCTGCTACTAAAGGTTCCTGAATATGCGCCAGTGGCCGTGACCGCCCGGTCCTCGACCATCGCTTTAAAACTGCTTGCAGTCTGCAGTCGCAGAGTATAGCTAGTGCCTGCGGTCACTGTTCCGGTGTAAGTACTCGGCAATCCCAGAACCGCGAACAGCAGCTCTGAAGACGTGCTGGTAGTGCTTGTGGTGCCGCTACTGGGCGTAGTACTACTACCTTGGGTGTGGGCAGTCTTATCCAGTGGAGCAACGGTCCCGAGACCTGAATATTCGAAGACAGCTAACAGAGCCTGTGAGTTGCTCGCTGAAAATGTCGCAGTCACGGTATTGCTTCCGGCGGCTATATTCCGTGCATAATAAATGAAAATTTGATGGCCGTCGGTCGACTGAGTCTGGCTGACAGCGCTGGCGTAGGTGTTGCTTCGCGAATCTTTAACCGTCACGGTCTGCGTCGAAGTGGCCATACGGATAGCAACAATCAACGTGTTGCCAGCTGTGTTAGCCGAAGAAAAGGTGCCAGGCAGAGAAGAGACATTTGTTCCTTCCGCAGCAGCAGACTGAACTAATGTCTGTGAATGCGAGTACGGGACAAAAAAGAACGATAATGCGGACACGATTAACCACGTTGTCGCTTTCATCACTGGCAATCTCCAACTACTTGATCTGTACTCTGCTCTGGCATGAAAAGTTGAATAGTCGCATTTGGTAGATATTTGTCTGAAGGTGGAAGAACAAGGCTTCACAACCGTTGAGACCGATGCTGCCGTAGGTCGTTGACAGACTGGCGACCGTCGGGCACCAAGGCCGGGAACGGCACGCCGTTACTCACCTGCCAGCCCAAGCTGGCCACCACACTTGATACGAGTTTCTTTGGTAATAGCTCAAATACACGATTCCAGCCTCCAGAGAATTTGGCTACAGTGACTCAAGAGATACAGAGGCGCATAGCCGCGAACAAAAATCCCCGCCCTGCCATTCTTACGAATAGCTCAAGCGACAGATATTCGTGTCGCCAAGATAACTGCCGGAATGTTTATGCAACATCTCGGGGGGAGGCGAGATGAATATAATCCATCTGCCCGCAGGCACTGTGCGCAGAAACTTGTTGGACGCACAGAGAGATAAATTTTATACGCAGATTCAGAGTTACAGTCTGGCAATTGTTGATGGCATAACATCCTCGGCTGAACAGCCGAGTTATGTTGCTTTGACGCGTTCAGTGAGAACGCATTCCGATGGGTATAATTATGCATTAGAAGTCGCAGCACGTCAAGAAAGAAATTGTGTTTATTACTTTATAAATATGCAGTGAATAAATCGGGGCCGGTCTCGTAACCCCGAATATATCTATACGCGGGAAAAGCATTAGCCGCCATGTTGACGAGTCTCTGGGGGCTGTAAAATGCGACTTCCGGAGTTTTGGGCTGGTTGCCAATTCCGGCACTTTGAAATTCAAATGTCCATCAATAGGGAGCCGAAGTGAGTGACACTTCAACTCAGCATAAATCCGCGGCGCGCACGAATCTCCAGCCGCAGTTCTTCCCGAAGTGCCTTGCTTTTTTTGAGGCGCTTGAAGAACTCTTCGAGGACGCTGACCACTATTGCGTTGACGCTGACGCCTTCCGCTTCGGCCCATTCTTTGAGTTTGATTCTTGCCTCTGAGCCGATGTGGAGGAGCTGAGGATTGGAAAGGTCCAAGCCGGCCTTGCGGGTCTGTTTGATACCGACTTTCTCGCGCTCAACGTGGCTCAAAGCGTAAAGGACGATCCTGGCCAGATCGCCCTTTACGCGGGACTCTTCTGTGACTGCTTCGCGCAAGTCAATGGGGAGGCGCAGCGTCATTCCAGGACGGTCGTCCGTCCACCGCTGGCCTTCGCGGTTCACTTTGCGTGCCGCCTTCTTCGCCGCTTTCTTGACTGCCACTTGCTACTCCTTCGGAATGCGATAGGAAACCGTTTTCAGCCCCTCGTCCTGTGTTCATTGCTGCCGACATCGGCGCGTATGGACCGTTGAAAAGGATATCTTTCTCGACCCGGACAAAGAACCGGTATCCCGGTCTCACAATGATGGTTGGCTGGACGTTCAGATTCCTGGGTGTTACTTCTGTTCCCAACTCGCCGACTTGCTGCCCAACCGCTTGCCCGACTTGTTGGCCTACGCTCGGCGATTGCAGGACCGAGGAGTTCGTTCCTTGGCTCAGCTCAATCCCGGCGGAGAAAAGCGACGTGAGCAAAGCGCCCGAAAGAATTCGTCCCCAGTGATTGTCCACCTGGTCGCGAAACCCGGCTGCGCCGGTGCTATCATCCCCTTCAAAGCCGCCAAGCGAAAGGCTGCTTCCATCAGGAAAAATAACCCGCCGCCAGACTGCCTGCAACGCATTTTGGCCGTAGCCAACATGCGAATTGTAAATCCCTATCAGTGTACTCCCGGCGGGTACTAGAATGTACCTGCCAGTAGAAGAATCATACACATTTTCACGGACGAGTGCGCGGATCAAACCCGGCAGATCGGAGTTGAGTTGCTGTTCGAGAACAGCCGGAATGAGCCAACCCGCCTTAATCTCGTACTTTCCCAGAGCCGGCTTTCGTGATTGCGCCAGGTACTCTGCATCTTGTTTCCCGTAGGTCTGTCCGAAGCTGGTCTTTTGCTCCTGATCGTTCTGGCGCTCATAGTCGGTACGCTGCTCCGGCTGCCCCGCTGCGGTGTATTGTGAGTTGGAGGTTTGGGGAATGCCGCTCTGCGTTGGGTTGACTCCCAGCGAGGCCCCTGCATTGATAAGAGCGGATTGTATGGCTTGCAGGGGATCAACATCTGCCGCGGACTTTTCCTTGTCTGCGCCGGGAAGGTTCCCTTTGACCGTAGTTGCCGCCTCCATCGCCTCTCGTTCCCGGTTGTATTCCTCCAGCCGCCGCTGCTCGGCAAACGACAGCGAACCGTTGACCGCAGTTGAAGCCGGGGTCTGCCGGTATTCAAGGGGAGGGACAGAGTTGGTTTGGCTTCCGGCTCCCGTCCCGGTCATCAAGGTTGACCGGCCTGCCGGGGACTCGCCGGTCGCGATGGAAGAACGCTGGGCGGTAGACGCCGGGACGTGGGATTGGCCGATGTCGAGGCCATTGCGCGCCTGGTCCGACAGCATCCCTTTTTCAACCGTAGTGGCAGGGCCGGAGCCAACCTGCGCCGTCTCTGTCTGCTTTTTGGCCTTATTGTTGCGGCTTGCGAGGCCGTGCCGCATATAGGCCGCGGCCAAGACTACCAGGGCAATAAGGATGATCCCGGCCAGCGGACGGAGCTTGCGCGCCTTCGGGGTGAGACTGCCATTGACGCCGCGCACGACCTTATCGGTCTGCGCTGCATCCCGGATCTCATCTTGACTTTGTTCGGCGCTTTGCTCGGCTCCCGCGCTCTCAAGATCGAGCGGCTTGGAGTTTTCTCCTGTGATTGCCATGCTCAGCTCCTTTTGCCGGTACTGCCGGAGTAGGGTGTAGCCCGCGTGATTGTCACGCGGGTCTGCTTCTTGCCGACGCCAACAACAAGAATCGCCTTGTCGAAGAGGCGATCCACGATGTAGCGCGCCCCATCGACGCGGAAGTTGACCAGCTCAGACTTGCCGTTCACCTGAATCAAGAGCGTTGGCAGCTCGCGGAACCGGCCATCGTTCGGGTAGATTAGGTAAGTGTGCTGGCCATCGTCAAAAACTTGCTGGGGACGGTAGGCCGCGTCTCCATTGAGTTTGTAGTCGAAATTGAGGTTGTCGAGCGCATCCTCCGCCATTGGGACCACACCCGCCCGCTTGTCTTTCTCGCGCGCCTGCTCTGCCACTGCCTCGGCATCGTGCTTTGCCGCATCCTGCCGAGCTTGGAACGCCGTCCACTTTGCGGCGTCCTCGCTTGGATACTGAAATGCCAGCCGGGAGACAAAGCGCGTGGGATCGGAGATGAGCCGGAAGACATAGGTTCGCCGGTCAGTGGAGACGATCAAGTCGGTTTCAAGACCCGCCTCAATCGGCTTCACGATCAGCAGTGGCGTTTCATCAAGGCCGGAACCGGAGAGGACGGGCGTAATCTCCCAACGGCGGGAATCGCCAATCTGGGGTTGGCTTTCGAGGTGCTCGCCAGACTGTAACTCGATTGCGCAGACGCGCAGCGGAGCGCAGACCATGACGGGCATTCCCTGGCCAAAAATGTAGACCACTCGGCCGTCAGCGCCGGGTGTGGGCGTCGCGACTCCGGTTTCCCATTGACGAGAAACCTCCGCCGCGCTGACCCCCGCGGCGTTCAATTCCGCGTGAGGTGGTCTCCAGTTCAGCGGAACCTCCGAGCCTTTGTCCGCCGGAGCGCCAGCGGGTGAAGACTGAGCGGATGCGTTTTGAGCAGGGACATTCCGGCTCACAATCGGCGGAACCTTCAATGGAGGAATCGGAGTCAGCGGGCTTGG
Source organism: uncultured Acidobacteriaceae bacterium (assembly GCA_963713645.1). GTDB lineage: Bacteria > Acidobacteriota > Terriglobia > Terriglobales > Acidobacteriaceae > Telmatobacter. Next base: position 25,261 of record CAVQMQ010000043.1, read on the forward strand.
CTTTGACGTTGGCTGATTATCCTGTGCCTCCAAAGCAGACTCCGCGCCTTTGAAGTCGTAGGTTGACAGCTCTTGCTTCTGCTGTGGTGTGAGCGCCGGAGCGGTTTGGGCGCTCGCCGTCACGCCCACCGCCGCACTCGCTATTTGGGTTGCCATTGTCATTGCCGCGAGCCACTTCATCTGTTGTTACCTCCATTCACTGTTTGGGCATTTCCGGTTTGAGCGTCGCCGCCTGTCGTGACCACTTCGCCCCAGGTCAGATTCGTGACGTAGAGGCCGAGCGGGTTGACCAATGCCTGTCTTGCGTCTGTGACCTCTTGCGTCACCACCGAGACAAAGGCCCGATAATGATGTGTGGCGACAAGACTGCCGCTCAGGTCGCGGGTCACTTCCGTCCAGGCCACCTCGTATGTTTTGGAAGATTGCTGGACGACAGATTCGACCGAGGCGTCAACGGTCTCTTTCGTCAGCAGGTCGAAGGGTGAGCTCTTCGAGTAGAACTCAGTGATAGTGGCGGATGCCGGTGAGTTTTTCCCGGTCTGCGCGTAGACCTCATCAACCAAGCGCCGTTGAGCCACCGCGTCCGTAACCACCGTCCGCAGATCAGTGATCCATCTGGCGACCACCGCTTCCTGCAAACGCACGTCCTTGACAGCAACCTGTTTGGCCGGGATGACCGGAACCGCCCTGCCCACATCGTCGAGCGCGACGACATAGGGCACCGTATTCGAGCGATAGCCGATGGCGACCATGCCGGCCACGCAAAAGAACGTCGTCCCCATCGCGATGAATGCAGCGAGACGCCAATTGTTTTTGCTCTTGATCTGGTCGCCGAACCGTTCATCCCATTCCTGGCGGGCGCGGACATAAGGCGTTTGGGGTATAGCTGTTTCTGGCACTGTTATTCCTCCCTCTCGATTCGCAGTTGTGCCGATGGCGCGTGGCCGCTGCCATCGTGCGGGACGTTGACGTTGGTTGCGTGCCGCGCCAAGGACTGAAGGTTATTGGCCGATGACGGCGGCGCTGGAGGCGCAGAAGGACTCTCCGATGGCCCGTTCGATGGAGACGGCGGAGGCGGAGCCGGAGGAGAACTGGGAGAACCAGCCGCTTCCGCGGCAGGAACGGGCGGCGCTGGCGCGCTTGCCGTCTCCGCAGCGGCCTCACCCATTCCACCGGCGGCGGAGGCAGCGCCCGAGGCGGCCTCCGCGCCAACCTCCGCGCCTCCCATCGCACCTGCTGTTTCCGTTGCTGCCAACGCGCCGACGGCGACGGCCCCGGCTCCTCCGGTCGCCGCAACCACGGCAACCGTGGCCGCGCCGAGCGCAGCTGCTTTCCCAATCTCCGCGCCCATGCCGACCAAGTCCGCCGCACCGGAGCCAAGAGTTCCCGAGGCAATCGACGCCGCCATCTTCGGGATCATCCAGGATGCGAAGGCAAAGAGCAGCATCGACATCAATGTCGGGAAAATTTGAGTGATGGGCTGATCGGCGGTATAGCCGTTCATCGTCGCAATCCAGTTGTTCGAGATCGTCCTGAATACCCCCAGCATCAGGTAAATAAGCATCAGGCGGACGCCGGTACTCGCCGCCAGAGAAATGTACCGTTCAAAATAAGGCGAAGTCCACCGGCTCCCTCCGAAGCCAAGGAAGATGTATCCGGCTGACATCACAATGATGGCTTCTAGCTTGGTGACCACATAATGCAGCGTGATGATGATGTACGAGGCAAGGACGATGCAGGAGGCGAGGCTGGTAGTGATTGCTGCGGCTGGCTGGGTCAGCAGATTCGTGCCAGAGATCTTGGTATAGAGGTCCGAAACGATCTGAAGCCCCTGGGTCATGATGTCGGATGGACTCTGCGCCAACGGAATGCCCGCGGCGTTCGCACCGAGCTGGGCGAAGCTGTTCACGATGGCCGGTATCCAGACCTGGCCATTAATGAGAACAGCGTAGAAGAAAGAGATAACCAGCAGCTTCTTAATCAGGCTCAAGAAGAGGCCATTGAAGTCGTGTTCGCGCAGGAATTGCGGCGCGCCCCAAGCGAAGTCCAGAGTGGCCAGAGCGTAGAAGAGGAAAGAGGCTTGCTGCATGATCGCAGGTATCCATGAATTTGCCGCCTGCGCAATCTGCTGAAATGTCCCGCCGACATCGACCTGACTTTGAGACTGCCCCTGTGCATTAGCTGTGGCGGCCGTGGCCAGAACCACAACCGCCGCAACGAGGAGATTTTGCCTTTGAGCCATAGTCACCTCAAAACGCCACACCATCGGATTTCAGAGTTGGCTTGCCGAAGAAATTGGCCTGCGCATTGGCAGCGCAGACCTTCCCTTCGTCCGTGTTTGACCAGTCTGCCGCAGCACCTGCTTCCCTTTGCTTGCAGAGAGGAGTGAGCTGCTTACGGAGATCCTCATGTTTAGCGAGAAACGCCGAAAGGTTGCCGGGGGTGGATTGCGAAACATCACCGCCCCCCGGCATTCTGAAAAGCCGTGACAATCGGACTCGGCTCAATGTGCTTGCAACTGGAAAGGCTTCCGGCCACGATTATCAGGCCGGCACTAACCACAAAAGCGCAAAACGTCTTCATCGTATTCTCCGTTCGCATTTTCGGAAACGCCGTCCGCCGAAACCGCGACACTTAAGCCTGCGCGACCATCAGGGAGCGACGACCCAGCACTCGATTACCGCGGCAGATATTTCCGAAAATGCCGTTAAAATGAAACGCCGTCGCTCGTCACCTGGGTTTGACCGAAAAACAAATCGGAGTTTGCCTGCTTTGTTGCTTCCGCCTGAACGAGCGCTCCTTGATAAGACGCTTTGCTCTGCATATCTGCCATCATCAACTGCCGCAATTTCATCAATTGCTCAGCCTGGTTCTCCGCAATCTGGTTACCGACTTCGATAGCCTGCATTCTGCCCACCGCCGATTCGCTCTGCCCTTGCAGCGTTTGCAGCAATGCTTCGTCATTGTTGAATTGTGAGTTTTGTAGCCCGGCGGCATTCAGGGCGCCGAGTGTGCTATCGAGACTCGTTTGACTCCAGGTCTGATACGACTGCCCGTAGTTGGTTGAGGAAGAGTAGCCGGGGAACCGCAGACGGAATGTTCCATCCAGATTGCCCATCGTGTAGGAGAGCGATTGACCCGTCTTCACAATCTGATTCAGATTGGAAATATCGGACGTGACAGTCCCGAATAGCTGATTGGTGATGGTGACCCCGTGCTTCGCCATGTCTGCGATTTGGGTAAGCTGGTTTTCAACCATCATCACCTGCTTTTCGAGGGAACCAATCAATTGCAAGTAATTGAGGATCTGCGTGTATTCGGTTGCGAAGATGCCCGGCACTCCTGCGTAAGCCGGGACCGGGTTGACGGTTTCAGTCGCCATCACGGCGACCAGGGCGATTGCGGTTGCGCTCTTAGCGAGCCATTTGGGTTGCATGATTCACTCCTCCTTCGTAGTAGTCGATCCACCCTTTCTCAACTTTCCTTTCCTTCATCCACTCAGAAATCCAGCCCTCGCCGAATTCTGCGGCCAGGGCGTCGATTCGTGCCCGATCCTTTTGTCCAGAGACGCCGAGGAAGGCGAGCGCCACCGGCCCAAGCCGAAACGAGATCATGCGCCGTCCAAGCCGCTGGACGACGTAGTAGTCGCGCTTCGGTGTCGCACTCTGTAGCAGTTCAATCTCCCGGCTATTCAAACCAGCGTATTCGTAGAACTGGCGCATTCCTTCGTTTCCGGCCTCCGAGTTGGGCAGGTAAATCTTCGTCGCAGTGCTTTGCAGAATCGCCGATGCAATCGGCGACTCCTTCACGTCCGCCATGCTCTGCGTTGCAAGCAGAACGACTGCGTTCTTCTTCCGCAGCGTTTTGAGCCAGTCCTGAATCTTGTCGCGCCAGGCCGGATGCTTCAGGAAGAGCCACGCTTCATCAATGGGAACGAGCGTCGGCGAGCCATCGAGCGCCCGCTCCATGCGCCGGAACAGATACAGCAAGACGGCCATAACCGTCGCTTCGCCATAGGAACCGCTTAGCAGCGTCTCCATCTCGCAGACAACGAATCGCGCAGTCGTCAGGCCGTCGTTGCGCGAGTCGAGCAATCCGCCCAATGCTCCGTCGATGACGTAAGGCTGCAAGCCGGCCTTGAGCTTTTCATCCTGAAGGTTCGCCTCAAGCTCCGTGAGCGTCCGGCGTTCGCGCGGGGCGCTGGCGAGCTGCTGCAGGGCGCGATGAATAGTGTTCCGTTCCCCCGGACCAATCTCGACCTTCTGCATTCGCAGTACGGTCTCAACCCATTCCTGCCCCCACCCGAACTCTGCTTCGTCGTCTATATCCCGAAGCGGCTGGAACGACAGCCCGCCTTCGCCGATGTCATAGAAGCGCCCGCCAGCGGCTTTGCACAGGCCGTAGAGGGAATGCCCCTTGTCGAAGGCGAAACCTGGGCATTGGGATAACGGAACCACTGCGCAACGAACAGAGCAAGACTTACGGACTTGCCCGCGCCTGTTGGGCCGATAAGAAGCGTATGCCCAACGTCGTAATCGTGCAGGTTCAGGCGATACGGCACCCCGCCTTGCGTGGCCGCGTAGAGCAACGGGGGCGAATCCGGAGGCATCAGCGAAGAGGGATTCTTCTTCTCGCCCGCCCACACCGCGGAAATCGGCATCAGGTCTACATAGTTGCGTGTATGAGCGATGACGCGGCGCACCTGCGCCACTCCGTTTCCGGGCAATGTGCCGAAGAACGCATCGACGGCATTGATGTCTTCGACCCGCACACCGAATCCGCGATTGATGAGCACCTTGCGGAACTCGCCGATGATGTTCTCCAGGAACTTCCGGTCCTTGTGTTCGAGGACGATGGAAGACGACAGGTAGCAGAAATGCACGTCTCCCGAAGTTGCCTCGGCCAGCGCGCCATCTGTGTCAGAGACCATCGTCATCGCGAACTGGTTCAATTGGCCGCCACCGCTTGACTTGAAGACTTGGTCCTTCAATCCGCGCTGCTGAAACTTCCACTTCTGCCCGATTTTAGCGATGATTCCCTGTGCCTCCGACGGGTCCATCAAGATCGCCCGCGTGTTCCAGCGATACTCGCAAGGCACGGTGTCCAGCACCGAAAGAGCGCCGGGATACGTCGAGCGGGGGAAGGCATCGACAGACAACGTGCGCAGATGACGGTCTCCCATCATTGGCTCGGTCCCGCCGCGGAGGTCCTCCATCGAGAGCAGATCGTTTAAGAAAACCGGAATCTCCGGCTGCATGACCGGGCCTTTCACGCTGGTCAGGCAGCGGCGGAGGTAGGCGAGCAAATCATCGTCCACGCGCTCGTATCCATCGCCTAGTTTCGTAACGGCAGCCTTCAGTCGCGACACGGGAAATTGTGCCGCGAAGACATCCTCGAATTGACGAATCTTCGCTTTGAAGAACCGCAACGCCTCTGCGCCCGCATTGGCCCCTTCACTATGAGTCGAGTCCGAACCCGACATCATGAAGCCTGTGAGCTTCTCCGATGCGACCAGCGGCGGCATATACGTCAGTGCCAGAAAGTATTCGTTCTCAAAATGACTGCCCTCAAGGGCGAACTGCTCCCGCCGCTCCCGATCAATCAGCGCGGTGACGACATCCGGAAACGTGCCTTCCGGGGAATAGCCACTTGAGAACGAGCGGAATGAATCGACCTGAATCATCCAGCCGCTTCCAAGCCGTAGAATCCGGTTCATCCGCCGCGCTATAGCCGCCATCTCCGCATGAGTGGCGGACTGGAGATCAGGCCCCCGATACTGCCACGCCGCAAGCAGCGATCCGTCCCGCTGCAACACAATTCCGTCATCGACCAGCCCAAACCACAGGAGCAAGTCCGCCAATCCAGTAGGCTGTTTTCGAGTCTCTCCAAACACTCTCTACCTCCATCCCCGCTTCGGCGTCTTGCCAAAGCCGGTGACCCCGCTTTTGGCGGAGTAGAAATCCTTGTATTGCAGGTGACGGCTATAGACCTTCCGCATCATCGGATCGGCCTTGCCGATCCTCGCCAGGACAATGACAATCGTCCAGAAGCCAACAATTGCCAGGACAAATGAGACGAAGGTCATGACGCTCACGGCCATCATGGCCGCGCCAAGCCCGGCAATAATGACCATCTCCCGGTCACCGCCCAGGAGTTGCTGCGGCCTGCTCAACGAAGTCCGCATGATGGTTTGTTCCGGTTCGTTCATCGGTTTCTCCAAGAACAAAGGCTCGAATGGACGGGGATGGTTGAGCTTGCTCCCTAGGGATTCTGCTCTCACCCTCTCGCGACGAGCACGAGAGCAGACTGTGTGATTGTGTGGACCGGCTGTGAGAATGAGATCTCCGCAGCCTGCCCAATGAACGACGACATCACCTGTGCGGCGAAGACGACGCAGCATACGGCAATGCCGACGTGCAGGAGCCGCTTCATCGTCTCGCCCATCTCGCCGCCGGCAAAGGCCAGCGTCGCTCCGAGCGCCACGATCGCGACAACGGAAATGGCATAGGCGACCGGCCCGGTCAACGATGTAACCAGTGTCGTCAACGGGCCTTCCCATGGCAGGTTGGTCCCGGTTTCGGCTGCAAATGCACAGCACGACCCCGCCGCTAAAGCGCAGCCAAGCATGAGGACCATCTGAGCCGTCCGCTGCCGCGCCAGAAGAAAACTACGCATTTGATTCATCGATCCCTCCGAGTGCCCTCCGGCACGGTTAAGCGAAAGGCAACTTTCTCTTGCACCTTCCACGGTTGAAACCAAGCTCTGCCAACACCGCGCAGAGCCACGACAATCAAACCTGCGTCATGAGGTAGCGCCCACCTTCATACCCGGTGACAACAGCCACCTCTTGAACCTTCCGGCCCGCAACAGGATCGTTGACTACCGAGATCACGAGATCGACGGCGCTTCCGATCATGCGCTGCTGCGGGGCGTCCGTCGCCTCCCGAACCAAGGCCTCAAGCCGGTCAAGCGCCTCCGTTGCACTATTTGCGTGGAGCGTCGAGACACCGCCCGGATGCCCGGTATTCCAACTCTTGAGCAACGGCAGAGCTGCGGCACCGTCTCTGACCTCTCCGACCACAATCCTGTCCGGCTTCAGTCGCAGCGCCACCTTCAGGCACTTCAGCTGGTCGAACTCAGTTGTCGCCAACATGCTCAGGCTGTTTGCCGAGTCGAGTAGAAGTTCCTGCGTATCTTCGATCACGAGCACACGGTCACCCGGCGTCAGCGCGCCGATCTCTTCCAGGATGGCGTTGGCAATCGTGGTTTTGCCCGCGCCCGTCCCGCCGACGATCAGGATGTTCTTGTGGGCAACGATTGCCTGCTGAATGACCTCAAGGTGATCGAGCTTCTCGACCGATGCAATGAAGTCTTCCTGCTGCGAGCGGCGGTTGCGGGGATCATCTTTGGTTGTGAGAATGCCTTGCCGCTGAAGGTCTCTGAGGCTCCGCTTCTTGTCCGACTTGACGCGAATAGCAAACGACGGCGCCGGGACAACCGGTTCAATCAGCCCGGCAAAACGGTACTTCCAGATAGGAAGCTGCGTCTCCAGAACTGGCCGCATCTCCGTCACCGTCGTCTTTTGCATGGACGCAATCGTCATCATTGCCCCGCGCGCCTGTCGGCCGGGCAACTCGCCAACCTGCTCGAATGGCGAGCCGGTTCGCTTTACCCAGATGCGGGAATCTTCATTGACGAGAATGTCCTCAAGACCGCTGGACTGATCGAGCAGGCCGACAATCACCGGCCCCAGCTCATCGCGCAGCTTCTCTTTGAGCCGTTCCTGCTTTTCGTCTGTGTGCGAGTCCTGGTTCATCTGCTCCTCGAATCCAACCTCGTCCCGGCCTTGCTTTTCTCTCGTACAGCAATGTACATTCCATTACAGATGAATGTAACACCATTCCGGGGGAGTTTGGCAAATCGGGCCTCAGGTTGAGGGACTTGCGAGATGGACAGAACCTTGATTGCCGTTGAAAAGATGCTTGCCGCGTTCGATGCGCCGGCCTACGATCTTGGCATCTTGAGTGACCGGGGAATGCTCCCCGGCCTATCCAATCTTGCGGCTGATGGAGTTCTCTCTCGGCTCCCGCTCCTCAAGGCGCACAATGCGCGCGGGGCGCACATCTATATCCGGCCAGCGGGAGAACACCGTTTCACCGTCCTTGACGACCTGAATTCTGATTCCATTGCCCAGCTCGCCTGCGATGGCTTTGAGCCGTGCGCCGTGGTTGAAACCAGTCTCGGCAACTTCCAAGCCTGGCTGAAGCATGATGAGGTGTACCCGGCACCCCTCTCCACGTTTATCGCCCAGACCCTCGCAAAGCGGTACGGCGCGGACCCCAGCGCCGCGGACTGGCGGCGCTTTGGCCGTCTCCCAGGATTCACCAATTGCAAGCCCAAGTACCGCAAGAGCGACGGCCTCTATCCCTACGTCCTACTGCGAAGTGCGACCGGTGTGCAGTACCGGCAGGCCGCTTACCTGCGGCTGGAAATAACGAAACTCTACCAACTACAGGAACAGGAGCGGGAAGCGCGCGCTGTCCAACACCAAGCGCGGCCCGTACATGTATCCGGCCAGCCAGCCTATTCGTGCCTCTCCCTTGAGCGATTCCGCAACGCGCCCAAGTTCCTCGACCGCCCTGCCGCCGCCGACCTCGCCTTTTGCGTCGCCGCATTGTCGCTACGGATGCCGGAGGATGCGATTGCCACGACCCTCGACAGCCTCTACCTCTCCCGCGACCCCAACCCCTCCCGGAAAGCTGCCTACATTCAGCGCACTATGGCGAAGGCGAGATCATGGGCGCACCGCTAGAGCCTGTTATTAACTTTGCGTGAGTTTCCGGGCCAGATTTGCGAGCATGAGGATGGCGAAGGCAAGGTAGTGGAGACCGGCCAGTATCTTGCTTAGCCGCTCGTAGTCTCTTGCCAGTCGGCGGAAGCGGGCAGCCCAGGCAAAGCTTCTTTCCACCACCCAGCGGCGCGGCAACAGGACGAATCCTCGTTTGGCCTCGGTATGTTTGACCACCTCCAGCCGCACGCCGTGCTTCTCTGCTGCCTGGGCCGCGTTGTCGCCGGTATATCCCTGATCGACATAGGCCGACTCGATGGTGTCTCCGGTAATCTGCTGCACTGCTTCGGCCAGTTTCTCCACCTGTGCGCGGTCCTGCTCATCGGCCGCTGTAACGTGAAGGGCGAGCAGATGCCCCAGCGTATCTACCGCCGCATGAACCTTCGATCCCTTGCGGCGCTTGGCCCCATCGTAGCCTGAGCGCGCACCCGACTCTGGCGTCGACTGCAAGGTGCGGCTGTCGAGAACCATCGCCGTGGGCTGGCCTTTGCGTCCGGCAAACTCGCGCAGCAGAATGCGCAAATCCTCCACCATGATCTCGAAACATCGCGCATCAATCCATCGCCGCATTTGCTGATAGACCACTGTCCACGGAGGCAGATCGTTGGGCAGGAAGCGCCACTGATTGCCTGTCTTGGCAATGTAGCGAAGCGCGTTGAAAACATCGCGAAGCTGATAATCCCGCTGCCGAGCGTTCTCCCGGCACAGCGCCAAATAGGGAGCTATAAATGCCCACTCCTCATCGGAAACATCGCTCGGATAGCCAGACCGGACTCGTTTTCCCATGCCTCCATCGTCTGCCAGCTAACTCCAAACCCCCTATACAAAAGCAAATAAAGGGACAAAGTTAATAACAGGCTCTAGGCACATTTCAGTTGCCGGAACCCGCCCTTGTAATCCAGCTCTGCCCGCTGTCAGCGTCTCCACTGGTCCGGCAGTTTCCCGCCACGGCCAGACCTCTGCAATCCCGACGGCTGAATCTAAGGAGTTTGAACAGGCCGCTCCAATTCAGTTTGCCTTTCTGTTTGCGTTCAGCGTGCCGCGCTCAAAGCACCCACGCCCTGCGGACGCACGCTCTCCCTCCAGAGATTCGAGCCTTGCAGGTGTGGACTCCTTCCCCCAGGCAAGCTGTGGTCCCCTTCCACAAATCTCTTCCACTCGCCTTGGGAGTGGGCCGCGACGGCACACCCTCCGGGCAAGCATGTACCGCATCCAGCGGACAAACTTCAAAAAAGGAGCTACAAACCATGTTCAACAAAGTCATCCTCATCGGCCGTCTCGGAAAGAATGCAGAAGTCAAAACCGCGCAGAACAAGAAGGACTACGCCGTCCTCAGCATCGCCACCAGCGAGAGCTGGAAGAACGACAAGGGCGAGTACGAAACCCGTACCGAATGGCACCGCGTTTACGCCTGGGGCAATCTCTCCAACTTCGCCAAGACGCTCCTGAAGGGGCAACTCGTCAGCCTGGAGGGGAAGATCAAGTACCGGGCGGTCGAGGAAGATGTCGAGGGCAAGCCGTTCAAGCATACTATCGCCGAGATCCACGCTTCCAGCATGAGGCGTCTCTCGAAAGTCGAAGCCGCTGACGATCCGACCGACGGCGCGGACGAGGAGTAAGCCTCGTTCATAAAGCTCAAGGGCGAGATGTTCGCCCTTGAGCTACGTTGACATAAGACTTCCAACTTTGTGCTCAGGGATTGACAGACATAGCATGAACGTAGAGAGGTTCATGAATTCGATGGAGCAAGGTGATAACGCCGATGTGGATCTTGTGGCCCGCTTCCAATCTCAACAATCAGTCCACGTTCAACCAGCGATGCGAGGCGCGTTCTTGCCGCACGGACAGAAAGATTGATTTGTTTTGCGATCTGCGAAGTTGAAAGCCCGCTCTCGGCACTCGCGGCAAGAGCGGAAAGTATCGCCTCGTCTCGGGCGTCTCTTGAGGGGGCACGACGAGGGACTGCTGACAGTGTTACGCGAAAATGCGTGCCGATCTCCTCAAATATGGGAGCATCCAGGCCACGGTCCACACATGCGGCAGTCATTCTCTGGATTCCGCTTCCCCATTGTTCAATTAGCTTGAGTTCCAGAAAGACTCGCCCAAGTACGCGGTTGCGCAACTTGGAAATGCCTCTTTGAATGTCTTCAATCGTCAGACCGAACGGAAGCAATCCAGGGTTTTCAATCTCCAGACGATTGTCGAAGAGAGCAACCCTGATCGGTGCTCCAGGCTGGGCGTAGTCCGCATGAACGATTGCATTCATGATGGCTTCACGGACGGCAACCACCGGGTATGTCCAGTGATCCGTCCGCTTCACCGATCCAATAACCGCCTCTCGTGCCATATGCTTTTGCAGGAATGCAATCGTCTCCTCTGCGGCCTCCGGCAAGTATGAGCGAATTTCTGCGGAGTCGAGTAGCCTGCGCCTGTCGTCGCCCGCAAACCGCCCCACCTGTATCCATGCGTCTGGATAATGGCTGAGCCGGTCGGTGCCGAACAGGAGGAGACCCCCGATAGTCGGGACAACCCGGCCTTGGTAGTTTGTCGCCAGCTTGAGAGTGAGCAGATCACACCGTTCCAGCTTACGAATCGGTTTGAAATACTCGGAAGCAGCTCGGAAGTCGATCACTTCCGAGTTCAATGCCGGCACAGGCTGTTCGTCGAACGACGAAACCTGGCCATACCGCCTCATCTCTTCGACCAGGTAAAGATCGGCTCGCCGGTTCGTGGAACCCACGCGGACAAGAATGCCTGCTTCCGGTCCCAAGCGGTTCAAATAATGGGGACGATTCGGGCTTGGATAGATCTCAACGGCCAACAAGTGCTTCTTTCGCCAGGGGATGACCTCGATGGAGGGGACCAATTTGGGAGAGATGCTGTCGGCAATCAAGTTGGCGAGGCGTTCTTCCTCTGTCAAAACGTCTGGAATGCCCTTGACCTCTTTTGTACCGTCCTCAATTCCGATAACAAGAGTTCCCCCTGAGGTGTTGGCGAACGCAACAATAGCTTTAAGAGCACCTTCGGGCGAGGAAAGGTCGCGCTTGAACTCCAGCGTTTTACCTTCGGGTTGACTGAGAAGGGAAATAATGTCCATTACTCTGCATTCTACTCTGACGCGGAACGTGAGATTGGTCTTCCGAGTTGATTCGTTGCGAAGGAACATAGAGAATCACAGGTGCTTTCCCAACCAGTACCCCAGGAATAGCAGGCCAAAACCGCAGAGAATCCCCCCGGCGAAGACGCTCCAAAGCAAGTAGCTCCAGGCACCGAGCAGCTTGACCCGGAAATCCCGCGTCACCGCTGCTAGCGCGTCTTGGGCGTTGCGAATTGCCCCGTCGAGAGCGCCCTTCAGCCAGCCGTCCATCTGTTTTTGCGACGTTGCCAGAGCTTGCGCCAGGCTGGATTCGATGATGGTACGGATGACGGCGGCGAACTGCTGCCGCGTCTCTTCCGTGTAGCACTTGAGAATGGCCTCCCCAGCAATGGAATCATGGAGGCTGGCCTGGACATCCTCCAGAAGTTGCCGGGTCGTCACCCCGGCATCTTCGATGGTCCCCCTCATCTGCATGGCCGCGAAATCAGCGATCTCACGGGTCACGCCGCGGAGTCTGGCCTGTTCTGCCGCCGCATTGTTTAGTCCGCGCGCCACGTTTTCGAGCGCGCGGCACTCCACCACGCTCAGCTTGTAGCGCAGCCATTCAGGATCTTCCGGGTCCATTTTAGCGAACTGCTTGACCAGATCGAAGAGAACCCGTTCTCTCGCCTCCCCCTCTGGGAAGGCGAGATACACAAGGTCACGAATCCAGGCGGATTTATCATTTGCTACGACCGGCGGATTGTTCATGGCAGAAGTACCTTTCTCGCTTCCGTGAACTGACTGAAAGCGCGGAAGCGGTACGTTCTTGCCCGCAGGGTCATGTCCGGCGCACGCAACTCCGTCACCATCGTTCGCCTTTCACCCACATCGCCGAGCGTTACATTCATCGTCCGCATCATGCGCTGGAGGTCAGGCCGTCTGGCATCCATCCGAATTTCAACCGGAGAAAAGGCATCGCGAAAGCCCGCAACATCGACCGCCAGCTTCGGATTCTCCCAGGACGATGCGACACCGTCCTGAAAATGGTTGTGGACAATGAGGTAATCCACGCTGTTCTGCAACTCAGCGCCCCACTCGATCACCGACCGGGCGGAGGCAATGTCGGCATCGACTACGCCGATGGCCGTCCACCGGAGATTGAGGCCGGACTCCTGCATCACCTTATAGAAGTCCCGAAACCAGGGAATCATCCGATGGCCCTGTGCCGCGCCCAGGTCAGCCAGAATCACATCGGCGCTCGACTCCAGCGAGATTCCCAACAGCCGGTCGTAAGTCCAGCTTTCCAGTGCCGGCAGCTTGTGGGCCTTGGCAAAGAGCGCCTTGAAGCTCCCCTCCGCCTTATTGTCCGGGTCCATATCGAACAGGTCAGCGGTGTAGACCGTGCTCGCGTACCACTCCGCCAGCGTCGCAATCACGGTCGTCTTTCCCACGCCGCCCTTTCCGGCGATGGGAAAGACCACCCGCTTCGGTTTCATTTCCAGGGCCGCGCTCAATCCTCGCTCCGACCCACAAAGGCGCTCGGTTTGAATATCTTCACAGGTTGCAATCGCGCCTCTCGCTGGCGATTCTGTTCCGCTTCGCGATCCAATCTCGCCATTTCCTGCTCTCTCTGTATTTGCCATTCAGGTTTCTCCTTTGTCTCTGTGTTCCCACTGTTCAGGCCGCTCTCGCGGACGATTGGTTGATGAACCTCTTTCCCCATCACAGGGGGCGGGAGGTTCTTGCGCTTTTCGGGTTTCACTGCTTCGCCAATTGAACGATTCGCGGCTTTGCAGAAGCCTGAATAACTGCCCGTATACCTTTCGGACAGGAGGGTTTGCCAAATCATTCGCCAAGTCAGCCCACTTTCCAGTGCGGCTTTCAACTCCATGCGAACGCAACGAAGCAATCGCCACTGAAGCGTATCGAACGCGGATCGTCGCCGATCCAATGCTTCAAGAATGGCTCGAAGCTCAGGCGAGTCGTTTTCATGTGGCGTGTACATTTCACTTGTAGTATGCCAGACACTTCTAGTATCAGCAAGGGGGCGGCCGCAGAATTCCGTCGATAATTCGCAACTACTGGAGAATCTTGGAGACTTTTGTAGAACTTCGGCAATTGTTTGAAATTGCCGCATACCTGCTGCTGCAATCTCCAATGTTCTCCAATTGTCTCCAACGTTGGACTTTTGTTGCAGCCGCAGGCTGCGCTTTCCGAAGGTCGAAGACCGGCGGGAGGTGGGCTGTTGGGTAGCCGTCTTCAGTGGGTAATGCAGTAGTGGAACATAAAGCGCAGCGGCACTTTGAAGGGTTGCTCTCTTCATCTCTTTTTATCGCTATGGTTTCTGACGCGGCAGGTGTGGGCCATCTGGACCTCATTGTGCCGCACGTTGCTACAGCAATGTACATTGCTGTATAGTGCCGTTATGTCAATCCGAAAGCGCCCGGAATCCATTCGTTACTCCGTCCGGCTCAGCCGAATCCAGGCGGATCGGCTGGCGGCACTGCGAGAGCAACTCCATGCCAGAAGCGACAACGAGGTTTTCGACTACCTCGTCACTGTCGGCACCAACCAGCGCGACGATTTGGAGCAGCTCGTCTACTCGCTGTTTGGGAATCTGGCGGACACTCTCGCCCGGAGGTTCCAGAGCTTGGAGACTGTCAGCCAGCTTCACCTTGCCCTAACCGACACATTCATCAAGTACGCGCTCACAGCTCTCCCCGAAGTGCCGCCGTCGCTCGTAACCGGAGCCAGGGCGCGGGCAACCAAAATCTATGAGCAGGTGAACCTCACCGCAGCCCGCGAGTTCCAGCGCCGTAGAGAATCGGATGCCTACTCCGCCACGGAACTTGGACTTGGGGAAGAGCCAGCGACTCTGTCGTAAGCCAGAACGGAGATGAGCGTCTATGCCCCGTGCATCAATACCGCAACGCGAGGTCAAGGAAAAGAGCGAGCGTTCAAGTCGGCTTCGGCCCGGCAGAGTTAGCCAGACCAAGACTCCGCCGCCGCGTATCACCGGCACGGCAAAGAACCTGCTTCGACTCGCCCGGCTTGTCAGCCGTTCGTCATCCGGCGGAGCCAAGGCCACATCTGCATTCGGCAGATTGCCCGCCTCTCCAAAATCGTCGGCTTTCCAGCGCCGCTGCATTGTGAACGTCCGCTATGCCTCCGCCCGGACTCCGGGGGGATGGAAGGCGCATGGAACGTACATCGAGCGGGAGAGTGCCAAGGGCGACCGCCTGCCGTCTGAGAGGGAAGCGGCCACCGAAAACGACAGTCAGGTTCCCGATCCCGACCGCCTTGGATTGGCGCAGGAGCACCCGCTTGGGCGGTTGGCGGAAAGCTGGCAGAAGGCCGGGGACAAGCGCATCTTCAAGATCATCCTGTCTCCCGAAGATGCAAACGTGGACTTCCAGCGAACCGCCGCCGACATGGCTGCCCGGATCGAGCAGCACACCGGAACAGCGGTCGAATGGGGCGGCGTGGTCCACCGCAATACCGACCATCCCCACGCACACATTATTGTGCGGGGCCGTCTACCATCCGGGGAGTCGCTCAAACTTCCACCAGACCTGATTCGCAGGGGACTCAGAGAAGCCGTCCAAAGCTCACTGACACGGCAGCTCGGCCCGCGAACCATCGCAGACATCGAGCATCAGAAGCAGATCGAGCTTACCGCCAACCGTGTAACGACCTTGGACCGAAGGCTGGCGGGCCGAGCTATCCCATATGGGGCGGATCCGGCGTACAAAGATGCGGGAGCCGCCGCAAGCGCGGCGGAAGTGGTTCGGCTCCGGCACCTCAAGGAGCTTGGCCTCTCGAAACCATACGCCGGAAACGGTTGGCTTGTCAGGTCCGATTTCGTCACACAGCTTCAACAGATGAAAGACATTCAGGACCGAGCGCGAACGCTCTTCCGCAGCGGCGTGGCGATCAGCGATCCCCACGCGCCGATGGAATATTCCTCATTCTCCAAGAAGCTGATCGGGCGGGTTCTCCTCAACAGCGAAGACGAGCGCACAGGCGCTCTGCAAACCATCTTTGAGACCACTGAAGGCAAGATCGAGATTATCCGCCACGATGCGGCACTCCGCGCAGCATGGACGCGGGGAGACCTCCAGCCAGGGAATATTGTCGTCATTGACAGTCTACGATGCAATCCCGACAAGCTCTACGCCTCCACGGCAGGCAAGGACACGGACATTCTTCGCGATGGAAAGGCGCTGGATTCGATTGTGCGCCGGATGCGCGCAATGAATCTCTCCGTAGGCGAGTCCGACAAAGGATGGATGGGGGAGTTCAACAAAACGCTCCGTTCGAGGATGATGGACCGGACCCGAGGCCGGGGAGTCGCCGAGTGGTAGGGGCTGTTAGCATAAACTCAGAATTCCGCAGATGCTGACCGGCGGAGCCTGGGCGACTTTTCGTTACGAATCCGGGTCGATGAGTGCATTGGGGGATTTCGCGTCAATCCTGAAATCATTCTGACGAAATCGGCGTTTTTTGGGATTAGTCTATGGATAATGAATTTCTGCGATCTCTGGTTTCAGAAGCGAGTTCTGGGGCATCTGACACCCGCCAGTTCATCACGATAAAACTGCGATGAACTGGGCACAGCTTCTCAAGGTTCAAAGTGTTTCTTCGGAGCTGATGAACGGGCCACCTGCCCCTCTTCTCTGCTATTGTGCAAAGAGAACGGTAGCGGGGCATTAGTCTGCACGACGAGCCGAATCGCATCATGTGAAAACTCAACCCCTAGAAAGAGTCTGAGGATGACCATGGCCCATTTAATACCTTTTCGACTTCCACGCTTCGCATCTGCGGCCCTTCTAGCTCTCATCCTCGCTACCGCCGCTCTCACCCTTATTGGCTGCAAGTCGAGCGCAGCAACCACACAATCCGGTGAAAGCGTGGATGCGGATGGCGTCGTGCACATTCCAGCCGACACGCTCATTGCAAAACACCCACGTATGCGGGAGCTGTGCACTATCGCAGAACAATGCGCTAATGTTCATATTACGGCGGAGCTTGTTGACAGCACAAAGGCTGACCGTGTCATTCGCGGCTATACCATTGTGCACATCCAAAGCGGATTGGCACCGACCGGGAACAACGCTAACAGTGACGCAGAATATGAGGCGGAGGCCAAAGCCAACCCAGCTGGCGCAAAACTAGCCTTCCACGAGGGCGGCTCAAAATACAAACTCAACGGCGATGGCACTTACACCGTGGTGAACGAGCCAAACGGGGTGTATGACTCAAATCCGCCACAGAGCGCGCTTGTGCGCGTACGCACCCTACAGGAGGCGCGCCACCTCACGATAGAGGCGGCAATTGAGGACTACATCAACGATGCCTGCTCGGGCACTTTCCCAGATGATCGAGTGCACTGCACTAAAGCGACAGCGGCGACCCAATTGCAGGCAGCATCGCCTAAGCCCACACTAGCTCGGGGTGCCGCACCATCAGACGGCACTTGCACGCCCGCGCCGGAGTGGCCGCACATGAACAGGTGCCCGGTCTCTGAGCAGGTTTTTGTGGATGCGTATGTCCGCGTAAACTCGGGACGGGACGGCTTGGACTTGGCTCAACTCAAACAGCTTGGGCGTGACGAATACACCATGAGCACTGGCCTAACTGGTGCACCGACCATGCTGCTCGGCCAGTACATGCCCACCGCGCGTGGTCAGCGCGCAATGGAATATCTCGTCTATGGGCCATACGGCCAGCACCTAAGGCCCCGCCCCGCGCCTCAGACCACGGCCTCGCAGTAATCGGCCAGTCGCGCCAGCGAGCAAGCGAAGACGTCATTCTCAAGACCAGACGATGCAACTTCTGAGACCCGACCAAACTCAACCCATAAGTACTGTGAAACGCCGTTGTTGCTAGGATGGGTTCTGGCTTGTTGCCAAATCGCCACACCACAGGTTCAGTGTTTTTGCCGATGATCCTCAAGGTTCTCAGTTTTGTATGATGGACCGGCGAACAACCTCTCGGAAGGACAATTCACGGGCTCTTGAAGCCAGAGCCTCTATTTTGCAAACATCAGTAGTGGAATGTACACTCCATAACCAGGAGGCATTCCATGAAGAACGGCAAAATCGCTCCTCCAGGTTACGTGCTCCCCAACCGCCCGCAATGGCAAGGCGGATGGAATATTCGATCAGTCTTCGGTGCGGCAGTTGCATTCACGATGGCCGCCAGCGCCGCATCTGAGTGGCTTGCGATTCAACTCAACAATCCCGTCGAAATGGGCGATCCCATTCTGTGGGTACACGGCACGGCCATCTTCCAGCCCTTTGCGGCCCTCGTACTTTGGAAACACTTCGCGGGAAGCCGCCTCATCAGCTCAGGCGTCCGCAAAGACCTTTGGATTGCCCTTGGAGCGACCATTGTTGGCGGTCTCTTTCTGGCGTATTTCACCTACTGGTTTCTCTCCCTCATCCGCGACCGCAAGAGCACCGACAGCCTGATGAACCTGCATGGCTCCGCGACCTGGGCAACGCGCGAAGACATCGAGAAGATCGGCTTGCTAGACGCGACAGACGGAGTATACGTCGGTGGATGGCGCGACCCCGACACGCAAGAGATTCACTACCTTTTGCATTCGGGCGCGGAGCCGGTCCTGCTCTTCGCTCCGAGCCGAAGCGGCAAGGGCGTCTCCGCCATCATTCCGACGCTCTGCCAATGGCGGCAGAGTGTCTTCGTCTATGACCTGAAAGGGGAGAACTGGGATCACTCCGCCGGCTTCCGCCACGCCATCGGGCAGCGTGTCTTGAAGTTCGCCCCAACCCTTCCGCATGAGAGTTGCTGCTACAACCCGTTGTCTGAGATTCGCTGGGAAACTGACTACGAGATTGCCGATGCACAGACGATTGCGAACGCCGTCATTCGCCATGGCGATGACGACAACCTTTACAAGCACTTTGAGGACGCAGCCGTTGACCTGGTATCGGCGGGCATCATCCATCTTGGTTACGTCTTTCGGAATCTCGATATACCGCGGGAGCCGACACTCCCAGATGTGCTCGCTCACTACTCCCAGCCGGGCATGGACTTCACCGATGTGCTGATCGAGATGCAGAAAACCATTCATATGCCAGGCGGCAAATCATCGCCGCGCCTGCAATGGTTCGATGTGAATGGCAAGCCAACTTTCACTCACCCCTATGTGAGCAAGGCCGTTCAGCGCCAACTTAACCGGGCCGACCGCGAGGCGTCGAGCATTCAATCCAGCATCGTTACCCCGATGACGCTGTACGACGATCCAATAGTTCAAAAGACCGTCTCGCGTTCCGACTTCCGCGTTCGCGATCTCGTTTACGGCAAAGCGCCGATGAGCCTCTACTTCAAAGTTCCGCAGCCGGACCGCGACCGCCTGCGTCCGCTTGTCCGGCTCATGCTTCAGCTCATCTTCAATCGCCTGATGGAACAACTCGACCTGGACCGTCACCATCTCCTGCTCATGCTTGACGAGTTTCCTGAGCTAAGAAAGATTCCGAATCTCTCCGCCGCGATGAGCCTCATGGCGGGCTACAAGATCAAACCCTACCTCATCGCGCAGACTCTCACGCAGATCATCGAGGAGTACGGGCCGAACGAGTCCATTACCGACAACTGCTACATCAAAGCCGCTTTTCAGACCGACAATCTCCAGACCTGCAAGAACCTTTCTGAGTTGAGCGGCAACATGACTGTCGAGAAGGAGACCGTCAACTACAGCGGCCAGCGCACGGATTTCTACCTCAAACACATCTTTCGCAGCGTGGAGCAGGTGCAACGGCCTCTCATCACCGTCGATGAAATACGCCGCATCAAGCCGCCAACCAAGGCCGCAAACGACCCGAACAGCAAGATCACCGCGCCCGGTGACATGCTCATCTTCATTAACGGAGTCGCACCGATCTATGGCGTACAGAGCCTTTACTTTTTGAACGACACTCTACTCGCCCGCACAAAGCTGAATCCGCCCGTCTTTCCTACCGCAGCGGAACCGCTTCCAGTAAAGCCAGCAGTGCAGTCAACACCATCGCTCGATATTGCTGCCATCGCCCATGCCGCAGTTGCAGAGCAGGCCATTGAGGAGAAAATCCGTGGAAATACTTAACCAGATCATTCTTGCCGGAAATCTCACTGACCAGCCTTCGGTCTCCGATGCCGGAGGCCGTCAGTTTGTGCTCGCACGGCTTGCACAGAACTGGTTCTACGACACCCAGGGAAAAACCGTCGAGCACCGCCAATTCCTTCCCATCACGTTCTTTGGAGAGAGCGCCATCGTCGCCAAGACCTTCCAGAAGGGCGACAACATCCACGTGACCGGCCAGCTCATACGGCGAGAGCCGCGACCGCGCACCGACGGCCAGGGTGCCGGCCGCGAAGCCGGCACCATCTTCGAGATTCACGTCATTCGCACATTCCGCATTGCAGCCAGCTCGAAATCGGATGCGGCAGCCATCCACCAGAACGAGATCCGCCGCACCAACGATGCCAAGCAAATTCCGGCATTCCTTCAGGAGAGCATTCATGATTGGCCCGTCTAGCCCGCGCCTCCGCAGCGCAGTTCGAGCACTCTCTCGCTTGGGTTGTGTCTCAGTTCCGATCTCCGTTGTTGTCGGAATCACGATGGTAGTGTGGATCAGTTTCGGCCTCGTGTTCAACTACACCCACTCCGTACCGTTTGGAATCTACCGAGGAATTTCCGCTCCGGCAGGGACCCCTCGAAACCCTGCGCCTTATGTGTTTTTCTGCCCCGATGTTCGCTGGCCTTCCATGAAGGGCCAGCCGAACTATCGAGATCCCATGCGTACCTGTCCTGACGGTTTTTCACCGCTCATCAAGCCCGTTGTTGCATGGCCCGGAGACACCGTCGAGACTTCCGCCGCTGGCATCGTCGTCAACGGTCAACTGCTGCCAAACACTGTAACCATCAGCCGTGATTCGACAGGGCGACAGCTTCATCCGTTCCCGGCAGGAAAATATCGCGTCCAGAAGGGCGAACTTTGGGTTGTCAGCTCCTTCAGTCCCCGGAGCTTCGATTCCCGGTACTTCGGCCCCATCCCCCTTCGATCCGTCCATAGTTGGCTTCGCCCGTTTCTCGTCGAGCATTCGTACCACCCAACCGCCAACCCGAATTGACCGGGCAACTCTGAGGCATGAAAGCGATGAACATTGCAGAGACCGCTGCCGTAGCACCCAGCACATCGAGATGGAGAATCCCGATCATCCCTCTTCCCGCTCAGGCCAGAACCACAATTCTCTTCACCTGCTCCGCCGCAATCGGCGGTGCAGGCTGGAGCGGCGACCCAGTTCTGAATTATTTCGCCTTGCTTTTCCCCTTCGTCTACCTTCAGTCACGGCGGCACCAAGACACGCTTTGTGCTGTCTTCTACTACGCAGCCGCCACTTGGAGCGTCATTCCCGGCGCGCAGAGCTTCTTTCAGGCAGGCCGCAACTTCGTTTTGCCCATTGCCATCTGGGCAACTTTGGTGGTGCTCTGCTCGGTTCCCTGGGTTTGCCTCTACAGCCGCCGTTACCTGCCGCTCTCCACAATCGCCGCACTCGCGACTTTGGCATTGCCTCCTCTGAGCCTTGTAACCGTCGCCCATCCGCTGATCGCGGCGGGCCACTGGTTTCCCGGAACCCGCTGGTTCGGCCTGGGGCTTCCCCTATTATTGATTGCGGCGCACAAGCGATTCGGCACGGCCATGACGCTTGCCGTCCTCATCGCGGCATCCATCGCAACCCATGCGCGATTCCATCGCCCAGTTCCCGATCCGCATATTCTCGCCGTCAATACTTATTTCGGCGGACAGTCACCACACGGCGATATTGATTCCCGCCTGGAATTCGAGGAGCGTTCGATCCAACAAATCGCGTTGGCCCATCCCGACACGTTGCTCGTCCTCCCGGAGTCCATCATTCCAAGCTGGAATGGAATGCACGAGGCACGCTGGGCTTCCGTCTTTGCGCAACTCAAGCAGCAGCGCACCGGCCTGCTAATCGGCACCACGATCCCCATTCCGAACACGGAAGCCAATCGCAATGTTCTTCTCTCCCGCGGATACACTGAGCGTTTCTCCTACGTTCAGCGTGTGCCTGTGCCACTCGGCATGTGGCACATCGGCGAGCGGCGCAGCGGCTTTCCGCTGATGCTTCGCTTCCCGCCAACCATCCGGATTTGGAATCACCGAGCCGGGATACTGGCCTGCTACGAGCAACTCGCATTCTGGCCGGCCATCGAAACTCTCGCGCACAACCCCGATTTGCTGCTTGCGCCCTCCAACGTCTACTGGGCGGCCAACACGGCGATCCCAGCGATTCAGCACGTGGCCGCGCAAGATTGGGCCGACCTCTGGGCCATTCCACTCTACGAGGCAAGCAACCGATGAGAATCTTGATCTCAATTTGCCTGTTCTGCTTTGCCGCCAACGTCTTCGGTCAACGGCTGGATGTTGCCGCTCTCCAATCGCGCTGCCTGCCCACTGTTCCGCTCACCACGCTCAATGCCATCATCCGCGTCGAATCCGGCGGCAACCCGAATGCCATGCAGATCGACTTTCCCAAGACGCTCCTCAAGCAATGGCATCTACCGGAGGGCACATTACGGCTCAAGCGCCAGCCCGCCACCCAACGCGAGGCGTTGGAGTGGCTCGACTACTTCGAGCGTCGCGGCATCTTTGTTGATGTGGGCCTCATGCAAGTCAGTACGGCGGAAGCCAAGCGTCGTGGGATTCCCGTCGAATCGCTGTTTGACCCATGCTCCAATCTCCGCACAGGCTGGCAAATTCTTGACAGTGCTTACCAGCTTGAAATCCAAACCTACGGACCCGGCCAGAAGGCGCTCCAGCACGCCATCTCTCGCTACAACACTGGCGACACCCAGCGCGGCATTGATAACGGCTATCTGGCGCGTGTCATGGCGGCACTGAAGCAAAGCCATGCAACGACTTCACCGACGAAAGGAGAGAACCGAAGATGATTGACTCGACCGACTTCACAATTCCCAGCACCGGAGTATTCAAGAACAAACTGGGCATCACGGACTCAGCCGCTTTTGCAAAAGCGGCGACAGAGTCCACGTCGCGTCGCCTTGCCGAGCTTCAGGCGACGCCTGTTCGCGGCGGCTTCGACTCTGCCCACCTTCAGGCGATCCACCACCAGATTTATCAAGATCTCTACGATTGGGCCGGAGAGTTGCGGACAATCGACGCCGGAAATGTGCCCGCGTCTCAGGTAGAGAAATCCCTCAACGGCGTCTTTGACCGCTTGAGCCGAGAGAATCACCTGAAGGGTTTGAGCGCAGAGGAGTGGGCGCACAGCGCCTCAACCTACCTCTACGACCTCGGAGCTATACAGCCGTTCCTCGCGGGGAGTGAAACCGCTCTCCATGAATTTGCCGTCGAGCTGGCGCGCAAAAACAACCTGAGCCTGCAATGGGACTCAGCACCCGATATTGCTAGCGACTCAATGGCGCTGCTCAGCCAGGCGGAACGGTATGCCAACCTGCGGCGGCTCATCATGCTGGCAATGGATACCGACCCCATCGCCCAGCACTCCAGCCGTGAGCATGTTGTGGAGCAGGGTGTGGAACGGATGCTGCCGGGCCGCATCGGTTGATCAAAAAGAGGTCGTATCGTGGGAGTCTTATAGTGTGGGGGAAAAGTTCACCTCTCCTCTGAGCGGTTTTTCCCATTGTTACGTCAAACTAATTTTACAGTTACCAGCGGGATTTTCAACGCGGAGAAATGGTAACACGCCATCATTCTTATGCCATTCTTTACCCATTCATGGGCTCGTGACCTTGCGTGTAGTGGAAATAAACAAAACTGTCCATAAGCAAGGGAAGAGTACCGCTTGCTACACCCCTGTCCGCGACGGGGCACGTCTTGCATTCGTCGCCTTTACCTTACAATCTTGCCAACACGGAGAATCGGGCAGGCCAGGTTGTGATAGGAGAAAGCTTGAATGGGTTGCCTGATTGATCGCAAAGTACAGATCATCTTTGTCACCGCTTCTTCGGTGAAAGACAACGGCAAGAAACGCAAAATCGTCATCGAAAGCCGCCCGGAGTTCGCCATCGTCAGACTCACCGGGGCAACGGGCGAATTCCCAATCTCTTGGGAAATGATCTACGAAGCTGCAATGCGCCACCACGCCAAGAACCTGCAATTGGAAGCCGAGGCCGACAAGCATCCTAAACCCAAAAAGCGGAGGCTGGCCGGCTAATCCGTCATGCGACTTGATCATCGAAAAATGCCTCGTCCAGGCATATTCGGCTTCGCGTCATACTCTCTTGCTTTGGCGCTGTGACGCCTCGGCCTCGTCAATTCGTGCGACCAGATCTTCAGCACGGAGATGCGTGTAGCGTTTAAGCATCTGCATTGACTTGTGGCCGCTGATGGCGGAGACTTCCTGGTCAGAGAATCCGGCTTCGACAAAGCGGCTGACAGCTTCGTGGCGTAGATCGTGGAAGTGTACGTCGGTCAGCTTCAGTTCGTGTTTGATATTCAGCCATACCGGATTGAACTGGTAGGGACGGCGCTTGCCGTCCCGCCCTGGCTCACCGTAAAAGATCAGGTCGGTGTCGATGGGGCGCACGGGATGATTTAGAGCCTCGCGGAATACTACCGTGGCCGCCGCACTCAACGGCACGGTGCGCGGTGATGTGTTCTTGGTGTCGAGCAGGCGCACTACGCGGCGCTTGAGGTCCACTTGTGACCGGTGCAGTGTCAGAATCTCTGAGGAGCGCATTCCGGTGGAAAGCGCCACTCGTACAATCCAGCGCAGCATAGGATTCGAGTGCTGGTCCACTGCCCCTAATAGACGTTTCTCTTCCTCCTCAGTCAACCGGCGATTGCGTCCTGGTCCCGGTGCTGGCCGGCGAATGCTCATCACCGGATTCGCGACCAAGCCGATGCCCCACTCTTTGATAGCGATGGTGAACAGGTGGCCAAGCAAGGCCAGTTCCAACCGGACGGTGTTGTTGGCGCGGGGTATTGGCTTCCCGTTCTCGTCATTGCGATCTTCTCCCGCAAGGCGCATATCGCGGAAGCGGGCGATGATCTCTGGATTCAGGGCGGCGAGAGAGTATTTGCCGAGATGCCGCTCCAGTATCGCTGCGCGGCGAAGCTCGCCCTCCAGGGTTGATGGCCGTTTGGTGGGCGTGACCTCGGCGGTGTAGCGCTTTAGCGCCGCTGCCAACGTCATGCGCTCAGCAGTGGCTCGGACGATGTGAACGCCGCGCACCATCTCATCCTCGGTGCGACGCGCCCAGTCTTCCGCGTCACGCTTGGTGCGAAATGTCTTGATATTTGTAGGCCAGCCGTTCTTGCGAACGATTGCTTTCCAAGTGCCAGAAGGAGTCTTAACGAGAGTCGCCATACACGCTCCAGTACTGTGCTGATGTTCCGGCACTGTACCGAAATTGTACCGAAAGCGAATATTTAGCGCAAATATACCACATATTCGCCAGTATATTTTGCCGGATTGATCTCGTTATCTTATTGTATTTATTGACTCTATTCGCATTATTGTTTGGTGGGCCCGGAGGGATTTGAACCCCCAACCAAGGGATTATGAGTCCCCTGCTCTAACCGTTGAGCTACAGGCCCTTTTTTCAGAACAGCCAATCTGGTTCCTATTGATGCAACCTGCCAATCATTTGATTGTAAACGCCGGAAGGCGGTGTCTCCAGCCGGCGCGGAGAGAATGCCTTAGCGCGATTCCGTGCTTTGCCCGTTCACAAGTGATGACTTTGCTGCTTGCTGGCCATCAGGCGGTGACATCGCGTGTATGAAATCGGCCAACGGGATGCACGAGAGACTATATCTACCTGAAAAAGGAGGTGCGAATCATTACTTGATCCAGATACAATTCCACCAACGAATAAAGCGCGTATTTTGCACTGCGATTGAGCGCTTTGATCGTTCCCGGGATCTGGCGGAACTGGGCGTGGAATTCACAGGTTGAACAGATCGGAGCATTCGATCGGCACTCGGTCATGGAGACACGAAAAATGAGAACGTTTGCAGCGAGTGGACTGTTGGTGGCAGTTTTGGCTTGCGGAGCTTTGTGTGCGCACGGGCAGGCCGCGGCGGGAAGTACAACTGTTACGGGCACTTCAGCCCAGGCTCCCGAGGCAGGGCAAAGCGCTGCAACAACGGGGCAGGTGCCGGTACTGAGCTCGAATGTAGATGAAGTCTCTGTTGATCTGGTGGTTCATGACAAGAAGCACAAGCTGATAACGGATTTGCAGGCAGGCGATATTGCCGTAGCTGACGACGGCACACCGGTGAAGGTGACGGGGTTCCGGCTGGTTACAAGCGGAACGGGTTCCGGGAACCTGGTAGTGCTGGTCTTCAACAGCATGGAAGGGCCTTCGGCGAAGCGCTCGGAGCAAATTGCCGAGCGGGTGCTGGATGGACTGGGCGAAAAGGGATTCAGCTACGCGGTGCTGGACGTGAGCGGACGGCTGCGGCTGATGCAGCGGTTTACCTCAAATCGTAATGAACTCTTGCAGGCGGTGAAGACGGTCACATCGGGCCAGGACAAGTTGAAGACCGATGCAGCGACAGCGGCGGAAAAGGAACTGATAGCAATTGCGCACACGGGCATTGACCCCGCTGGACACCATGCCAGCGCGGCGGAGCGAGGCCAGGCGCAGCTTTTACTTGCGGCATTGGAGGGATCGCAAAAAATAGCGCAGAACCAGCATACGCGTCCATCGCTGGCAGGATTGTTGGCCTTGTCGCAGTCGATGGAACGCGCGACGGAGAGAAAGGCGATTATCTATTTCGCGCAAGGGCCTCCGCTGGATTCCTCGGCCAAGGCAATGGTGCAGACGATTTCAGGAGCCGCAAGCAAGGCGGGCGTAAGTATTTATACCTTTGACATGAACGCCTACGGCGGAGGAACGCGGTATCAGGAAGATAACGCAATGCTAAATGGACCTTCTCCGTTCAACCCGACGCCGATTGTCGTCGGTGGAGGCAACGGTTACGTCGCCACGGTTATACCGCAGCAGGAGGCGAGTCCGGCAGGAATCCAGGGCACGCCTTCGGCTCAAGGCCCCGTTTGGGGCCAAACGCAGGACATCCAGATGATGACCGATTTCACTCGGCAGAAGGTGGACAACCCATTTGCGCCGAAGAGTCCATTGGCCGATCTGGCAACCGGGACCGGCGGCGGTTACATTGACCCCGAGGATAATTTGAAAAAGATTCTGGCGCAGATGCATCAGGACCTGACGACCTATTACCAGCTGACATATGCGGCGCCGGTGCAGGATTATGACGGCAAATACAGGGCAATTACCGTAAAACCGCTGCGTGCGGGCTTGAGCATCCGGCACAAAGAAGGGTATTTTTCTCTTCCACAGGGGGACGAAAGTGTGATTCAGCCCTTTGAAGCACCGCTGCTGAAGATGCTGGAGGATCCGAAGCTGCCTTCGGATCTGAGGTTCAATGCAGGGGTGTTGCAGCTCGGCGAGCTTCCGGATGGAAACGCGAACTCACTGGTTGTGGAAGCGCCGCTTGGAGTTCTGGAAGTTAGACAGGACGCACGCACCAATCTGTATGTAGCGCGAGTCTCGATGCTGGCGCAGATCCGGGACAAGAATGGTGCGGTGGTGGAGCACTTCAGCGAGGATGTAGTGCGGCACGGCGCGCTGGAGGAGATGGAAAAAGCCAAGCAGGGCGCGGTAACCATGCAGCGTCACTTCTACGCCGGGCCAGGGGAGTACGTTCTTGAGACAGCGATTCTGGACCGCAATAGCGGACAGCGGAGCGCGGAGCGAAGGAATTTCAGAATAGCGGCAGCAGCTCCAACCGGGCCTGCATTGAGCGACATGGTTCTGGTGCGGCAGATGGATAAGGCGGACGAGAGCGGAGACCCGATGGAGCCGCTGCGGTATGAGGATGGCAAGGTGACACCCAATCTCTCCGGCCAGTTATCAACCGACGATAAGACAGTCTCGGTGTTTTTCATTCTGCATCCGGATGCGCACAGCACCGAGCCGCCCACGCTGGAGATGACAGTGGAGCGACCGGGACATGAAGGCAAGCACGTGGCGATGCCGGTAAAGGTAACAAATAATGGCGGGGCAGAGCCGTATCTGGCGACCTTCAAGACGACTGCTCTTCGGCCAGGAAGCTATGAAGTGAAAGCGCTGCTAACCCAGGGAGGCAAAACTGTGGAACGCACGGCGGCTTTCAATGTTGGTGGCCCGCAACTGTTGGCCGAGGCGGCAAGCGCGCCGGGAATCGGACTCGGCGGCAGGCCGGCGGCGGCCGATGTGAATGTGAACGTAACGGCGGGTAGTGATGATGCCTTGCCCATGGGATTGCTTGCTATCACTGTGCCGGCGCATCCGGTACCGGCGCCCACGCAGGCAGAGATTGATTCCCTGATTGCCGAAGCGAGACAACGCGCCGTGGGCTACGCCGATTCCCTGCCGAATTTCATCTGCCTGCAACTCACGAACCGCTCGAAGGATCCCTCGGGCGGAACGCGGTGGCAACAT
This sequence comes from uncultured Acidobacteriaceae bacterium, assembly GCA_963713645.1. Taxonomy (GTDB): domain Bacteria; phylum Acidobacteriota; class Terriglobia; order Terriglobales; family Acidobacteriaceae; genus Telmatobacter. The sequence continues at coordinate 53,707 of CAVQMQ010000043.1, forward strand.
CTCGATACAATCGCCGAAACGCTGACTTACAAGGATAAAGCGGAGGACCGCAAGATTGTTGCCGTGGATGGAAAGCCGAGCAACGGCGAGCGCGAAGGGATGAAGATCGGGGTGTTTTCTACGGGAGAATTGGGCGGCGATCTGCGGGCGGTCTTTGCCGACTCAACTAAATCGGAGTTCACTTGGAAGGAGACCGACACGCTGGGTGACGGCAAAGTGCAGGTTTTTAATTATCGCGTAGCAAAGGCCAACTCAATGTTTCATGTGACTGCTTCGAACAATGACGACATAGCAGTTGGCTATCACGGCGAGGTGTATATCGACAGCGCAACGCGGAGTGTGCGCCGATTGACCGTTGTTGCGGATGATATCCCTGCGAAGTTCCCCACGCATTCAACCTCGATCACCGTGGATTACGACTATGTGCTGATCAATGCGCATGATTTTCTGATGCCGGTGAGCGCGGCGTTGAGTTTGCGCCAGGGGCGCTCAGAAGCGCTGCTGAATACGATGGAGTTTCGCAACTACCGGAAGTTTGGCTCGGAGTCGCGGATACTCACGGTCCCAGCGGAGGGCAATGCTGCACCGGCAGGCAAGCCGTAAGACACTGCCAGTAAGTTGTCGCAATGCAGCGGCGCTGTGAGTGTTTTATCCTGAGTGAGATGCGAACAGTATTTGGACTGATCTTGGCGTTTGCGACGCAGATGCTGATTGCGCAGTCGGGGCAACCAGCATCTGCGTCGAGCGCCGATGAGTATTTGCGGAACGGGATCGACGCGCAACACCGCGGAGATGTGAAAGACGCCATCGAGGAGTACCGAAAAGCTCTGGCGCTCAAGCCGGAATTGGTAGAAGCGCGGGCAAATCTGGGGGCGGCCCTCTCAGCCGACGGCCAGTTTGACGCGGCGATTGAAGAGGACACACGAGCGCTGGCGTCAGCACCGGATAAGGCTGCTGTGCGCATGAACTTGGCGCTTGCCTATTACAAAAAGGGCGATATTCCCAACGCACATACAGAGTTTAAGGCGGTCCACACGGCCCGGCCACGCGATATATCGGCCGCAGTCCTGCTGGGAGACACGGACATTAAACTGGACCGGATGGCCGACGCCGTCGCGCTGCTGGGACCGATGGAAGCGGGCCATGAATCCAACACTGATTTGGAATATGTGCTCGCCTTTGCGCTGATCCAGACCGGCAAGGCAGAGGATGGAATTCCGCGCATGGAGCGAGTGGCGCAGGTAACCCATTCCGCAGATTCCTATGTAATTGCCGGCGACAGCCTGTTGCGCCGGAACGAGTTCCGCAAGGCCGCAATCGATCTCGATGCGGCGATGGAGTTGAATCCATCCTTGCCGGGGCTGCACACGATGGTGGGGCAGGCGCACGATGCTTTGGGTGAGACCGATAAGTCAGTGCCGGCGTTTGAGGCTGCGCTCAAGGAAAACCCCAAAGACTTTACAGCCTCTCTGTATCTCGGGGCAACTCGTCTGAAGCAGCGGGACTTTGAGAGCGCTCGGCCTCTGCTCGAACTAGCTCTGCAGTTGCAACCGGACTGGCCGCTGGCGCAACTGCAAGTCGCCAAATTGAATGGCATGACCGGCAAATACGAAGAAGCCGCAGCGGCCCTCGAAAATATTGTCAAGAAAACCCAAAGTGGCTTGATCCGCATGTAGAGCTGGCGACAATTTATTACAAGCTGCACCGGCCCGAGGATGGAGAGCGGGAACGCAAGATTGTGGAAGCACTCCAGGCAGCGCAGCAGAAGGCCGGACCGCCAAAGCAGTGAGCACCGTCGCTATTTTGCGGCGGGCGCAGCGGGAACTGGCTCGGTGACCTTGAGGATGCGGTCGGCATCGACGTTCTCAAGGGTCTGCTCGATGCCGCTAGGCCAAGTGATCTCGACCGTCGTTGCTTTGCTTTCAGCGCCGAGACCAAAGTGGACAGGACCCAAGCTGGAGGATGCGTAACAGACACTGGATGTCTGGTGGTTATATTGCACTCCTGCCTTGGTAACCACTTTGATGCGCGCGCCGATGCCGTCCCTATTGCTCTTGACACCGTGAAGCGCAATGTCGAGCCAGTGGTTGGCATTGGGACTGCGGTTCATCCAGAGTTCGGCATCCATGCCTAAGCCGGTTGTAACCGCATCGACGCGGCCATCGCCGTCGAAATCTCCGAAAGCGCACCCACGATGGCGGCCGTTCGGGCCTCTGGTGAAGCCCGCTTCTGCGGTTAATGCTTGCCATTTGCCGCTAGGGCCGAGATTGCGAAAGACGGTGTTGGGCTCATCGACACTGAAGCCGGGAGGCACGTGCCAGACGACATGCCCGCGGGTTACGAACAGATCTTTCCACCCATCGTTGTCAAAGTCATAAAAGGCCGCGCCGAAGCCCGACATACTAAGGCTTTGCGCGCGCATGCCGCTGGGCGTTGTCACTTCGAGGAAATCGCCTTTCCCCGAATTCACATACACAGGAAATGTTTGCGTGGTGAGCGCTACATAAGCGATGTCTGGAAAACCGTCGTTGTTGTAGTCGCGGAAATCCAATCCCATGCCGGAGATAAAGGCGCCGTCTTCAGGCAATGCGAGATTTGTTTGAAAAGCCACTTCCTCAAATTTGTTACCCAGGTTATGAAAGAGGAAATTGTACTCAGCGTCATTGGTAATAAAAAAGTCGGGCTTGCCGTCGAGGTCGTAATCGGCCACGCCAACGCCCATTCCCTTCCCCACGTGGTCGCGAATTCCCCACTCCTTGGAAACGTCCTTGAAAGTACCATCGCCCTGATTGAGGAAGAGCTGGTTGGGTTGGCCTTTGTAATAACGCGGATGGCAGTAGTCCGCAACAGCGCCTGCGCTACCTCCGCAAAGCGGCTTGTCCGAGTAGCTCCACTGCAGGTAATTGACGACGATGAGATCGAGGAGCCCATCATTGTTTACATCGACCCAAGCCGCGGCTTCTGACCAAAGCGGGCCAAATTCCGGATCAATGGATTTGTCGAGGCCGGCCTTCTTGGTGACATCCGTAAAGGTGCCGTCGCAGTTGTTGTGATAGAGGGTATTGGCGTGAACGCCAGTGACAAACAGGTCGGGGCAACCGTCGTTATCGTAGTCGCCAACAGCGACGCCGATATCAAAGCCCGTTCCAGTAAGGCCAGCTTGCGTTGTGACATCTGTAAAAGTACCATCGGCGTTGTTGCGAAAGAGCCGGTTGGAGTATTTGGACGAGGACTTCTTCAGGGTTGCAAGGTCCGCGCCATTGGTAAAGAAGATATCTGGCTTCCCGTCCCCGTTATAGTCAAATACTGCAACTCCGCCCGCCATGGACTCTGGAGCATTGCGGGCAGATGTCTCATCGTTCTCCAGATGAAAGGGAAAGATTTTCAGTTCGAAGCGGATGGGCGCGGGAGGCTGCCCCGGCGCAACTTGTGCCTGCTGGCCTTGTGACGAGCGGACAAGCGACAGCATTGCCGGAGCCAACACCGCAACTAGATAAAGAGGGAAAAAACTTCTACGCATAAAAGAGGGGGTGGCGGTGAGCCACCCCCTCTAGATTGTACTACCCGGTTCGACAGCCCGGTCCGGTACTCTTCCGCGTGCAGCTTAGAAGTAGTACTTGGCCCCGAACTGCATCCAACGGAATCCCTCTTTGGTAGAGGGAACACCAGTGGTGCTGCTATTGGTATTGGTGATCACATTGCTCGCGCTGGCAAGGCCATTGAAGAGCAACTGGTTATCTGAATTGCCGTTGATGCCGAATCCGGCGTTGGGGTGGTTGAGCCAGTTCGTGGCCGAGGCGCGGAATTCGATGCGTTGCGCGTCATTGATTTTGAAGGCCTTGAAGATGGCCATATCGCTGCCCCAGTAGTGCGGGGTGCGGATATAGGGCCAAACGGTCTGACCAACTTCGCCGTAACTAGTTGCGGTCGAAGGCAACGGCGCACGGAAGCAACTCGGGTTGAAGTACTGCCCCTTGTGGAGACCGTGGCGCGGATCGCAGGTCAGAACCGGCATGAGACCATTCTCTGGCTGGTTTGAACCCCAGAATGTGGTATCGCTGATTGTTTCGGTCTGATTGCCGACATTGATCTGCGAACCCACTACAGTGCCACCCGCATTCTTCAGAATCGCATAAGCGGTAGCCGGGAGATTCTGCGTAAATGGAGTATTGGTCACATTGCCTAGAGCATCATGATACTGCTGATAGTTCATGTTCATGTTGACATTGCCGGACTGGTAGGGAATGCCATCCTGATAGGTGGTATACCCTGAGATCTGCCAGCCGTTGATGACTTCGCCCAAAATCAGGTTGTTGTGGATCGGCTTCGGCAGCTTGTAGCTGTACGAAGCGTTGAAGACCTTGGTGTGGTCATACTCCAGCTGTCCGTAGTTGGACTCGAAGTCGAAGGGATTGGCGACCGTGCCGTTGCCGTTGCCGTTGCTTGTGGAGCCGTCACGGGTGCCAAGCACTTTGCCAAAGGTGAAATTGGTAAAGAGGAAGAGATTGCCGGACTGCTTTTGCGCGGCAACCTGCAACGAATTGTAGTTGGCGTGGCCACCGTGCGTCTGGAGCCAGATATCTCCGTAGGCGGACAGCGGGTGGTAGTCATTGGTATTTTCGCTGGCGACAGACCAGTTCGCGTACGCGGGTGTGTTATAGGCCGCTGGGAAGAGCGGGGAAAGATTCTCAACGAGTCCCGTTTTCGGATCCGGCTCGGTATCAAAAACGCCAAAATTGAGCGCATTCGGATCCTGAATATGTCCGTTCTGCCCGTTTTCGAGCTGGTTATGGCTTACCGAACCCACATACGATGCCTGGATCACGGTATGAGCAGGCAGCGCTTGAGCCAGACCGAAGCTGTAGGTGTCAGCATAGGGCACCCTCTTGTCGCCTTCGGAATCCGCCTTGAAGCCTGACTCACCATCCTGATTGAAACCGTTCGGAATTGTGAGGGTCGAGGTGCCGGTGCAGGTTGTGCTCAGAGGGCTTCCGCTCCACGCGACACCACCGCAGAGAGTGCCGCCCTGGACGCCGTAGCCGAAGAAGCCTTGATTGCCGCCGGTGCTGTTCGTGTTGTAGTCATAGGAACCCAATGGGCCGTTCATTGCGCCGGAAGCGTCGCCCGCTGAGACCTGATAGCGATACGTTCCGAATCCGCCGCGAATAACAGTTTTGCCTGTGCCGAAGACATCGTAGGCAACACCGAGGCGGGGGTTGTAGAAGAACAACTGGCTCGACCAGCCGGAGGTTGGAATCTTGGAGTCAATCTTATTCCACAGCAAGCCAATATTGGGGGTGCTGGGGTTTAGTGCAAATTGCGCGTTGTAGGTGTTCAAATCGAACACCTGTGTTCCGCCAAGCTTGTCGTACCATTGGCCCTCGTGGTCGGCGCGGAGACCAAGGTTGAGAGTCAGCTTACGGGAGGCCTTCCAGGAGTCCTGCGCCCAGAGCGACCACTCATGTTGAGTAATATCCGGCACAACGTCGCTGCTGAACTGGTCGTAGTCGAAGACACGGCCCATCAGACGATCAAGGGTGAGATTGCCTGTGGATGATGCGCCCCAGTTCTCAAAGTCGTAGTTGCCGTTGGTGTCGCTGCCGTTGGCCTGCAGGTTCTCCTGGGTATCCCAGTAGAAGCCGGCCTTGATGGAGTGGGTGCGAACGATCTTGGTAAAGTTGTCAGCAATCGACGGTAGCGTGGCAGTCTTGCCGAAGCTGTTCTTGCCATAGATGCCGCTGTTGTAGAAGTCAAACTCATTGAGTTCAGTCAGACCCGAGTTCCATCCGCCCGTGGAATTGGGCATCTGGTCTGTACCTGGGCTACCAAAAATGCTCTGCTGAGCGAAGCCCAGCGAATCGCGGCTGACCGCAGTCTTATTGCTGATGGATGCGTCATTTACGAATTTCGCGTAAGCGAAGACAACCTCATTGGTGGTGGTGGCGTTGAAGACGTGGGTAAAGTTGGCTAGGTAAACATGGGCCGTCTCTACAGCATTCGGCTTGCCCGGATAGGGAACCGTCCACTCCGGGGCCCACCAGATTGACAGCGGGTGTTCGTCGTTTTCCGTCTGGTAAGCGTACGAACCCCAGAGTTTGTTGTTCTCGTTGAATGAGTAGTTGACCTTCCCGGTCGCTTCCCAGCGATTGGTCGGCGTGGCCGGCGAGTATACGTAGTTATTCCATCCATTGACCGCATTGGGAGCGGCGTTGGCCGCCGGATTGAAGCTATTGAGAATTTTGCCGTTGGGGTCAAAGTATTGTTGCAGACCCTGGGCCGTATAAGTTCCTGCAACCCAGGGAGAAACAGCTGCGGAGCAACCCTCCCAACCGCCGTCCCCTGAGCAAGGGAGAGCATAAGCGGCTGGCCAAGTCGAAATGGTTTTTGGATTCACGCCAGTGTTGGAGAAGTCGCCACCCAACTGTCCATTTGGATTTGGCCCCGCCGAGCCGGTAGGCACGTTCATCACCACGGGGTTGTTGTAGGGATCCTGGAGCATCTTCTCGTAGCCGGCCCAGAAAAAGAGCTTATCCTTGTTCTTGTTGAAGCCGCCGAAGGAGATCGGTCCGCCAACATTGCCGCCCATGTAGTAGAAGTGCTGGGCGTTCACCTGATTGCTCCCGGCAATCTGCGCGGCGGTGGCGCCTGGATTCAGCGTCGCGAAATTCGCAGCCTGGATATCCTTGTTGTACGGATCATTGGCATAGCCAAAGGCGGAATCACGGGCATAGACATAGAGTTCACCGTGATACTTCTGGCCGCCGCTCTTGCTGAAGGCTTCGAGGACGGCGGGGCCCTTGGCGTATTCCGCGCCGTAGGAGGCGGAGGCGAACTTGACGCTGTCGGTCATGTCCTGGTTGATATTGGCGACCTGCGTTCCGGCATTGCCTGGATCAAGCAGGTTGGCGCCATCGAGAATGATCGCTGTGGAACCGTTGGGCTGCGTGCCGTTGGCCGAAAAGGCGCCGGCAGGGCCGTTGTTGGTTCCAGTCGTCGTGCTGTTGTAGCTGGAGCCGACGCCGCCAGCGTTATTGAATACAACGCCCGGCATCATCTTCATCAATTCAGCGGCGTTGCGTCCGGTAAGCGTCGCGGAGTCAACCAGATCGTTGTTAAGAGTCGCGCTGACTTCAGCGTTGTCCACCGGCACTTCCGCTTCCTGGCCGGAGATGACTGTAATTGCCTCGCCTTGCGCGCCCGGCTTGAGCTTGATGTCGGGTACGGTACGCGAGTCGCCCTGGTTGAGGACGATTCCCGTTTCCTTCCACGAGACAAAGCCCTTGGAGGAGATGGTGACCGTATAGGTCGCGGGGGGCAGCGCCGTGATCGAGAAGAAGCCCTGGCTATCGGCAACCGAGCTACGGGCGTCGCCCGATGCATCGTTGGTCATAATCACCTTGGCTCCCGGGATGCGGGCGTCGGTCTGATCAGTAACGATACCGCTGATCGTACCGGTGAGATTCTGCGCGTGAGCCAGAGTGAACGACAGAGCCAGGACTGGAATAAGCAGCCATGGAATCCGCCGGAACCAGCTCTGCGCTGAGGGCAGGCTTGAAGCCTTCCGTCTGATTGACAACATTTTTGAAGCCTCCTGAATGTTCCCGTTTTGGTGGCACCGACAACGTATTCACTCCGGTGTTCCGGATGGTTTGCTATCGGCAAATACACTTTTTGAACCACGGTATCGATAACAGAACCGAGATACGATGTGCAAGACTTTTTTTGTCCGAAATTCACGATCGGCGGGCTGATCCATTCAAATAAATGAAAACAATACAGTTGCTCTGTTCCATTCACGAACTCTCCTGTGGAAAAAGCGTGAGGAAAGAATGAGAGTTGGGAGGTTTTCTACAACTTTTGATGGAGAGATCTCTCGATCATCGTGAGGGGAGCATCGTGAGATAAAGCGAATTACTTGGGCGAGAATGGCCGTCCGGGAACGATGCCGCGGCCTTCCTTGATGGTAAGCAGCCGGTTGACGGGCTGCGCAGGGTACTTTTCGACCAGTCCAGAGGGCCAGCGAATCTCGATGTTGGCGGCGGTCTCCGCTCCGAGGCCAAAATGGAGGCGGGGGTCGTTCGCGGAGACGTAGCTGGACTGGCTCAGGACAGCCAGAATCTGCTGCTTGCCGCCATAGTGGACCAGAACGGTGGCCCCGATGGCGCTGCGGTTACTTTTGGTTCCCTCCAGGCGCACCTTCAGCCAGTGATTGCCACCGGGAGCATCATTGCGCAAAAGCGAGGGTGCCTCGTTCTGATTCATGATAAGGATGTCAAGGTCGCCATCGTTGTCGAAGTCGCCAAATGCGCAGCCCCGGCTACAGTGGCGGGCATTGATATCCGGCCCTGCCTCGTCGTGGATGCGGGCAAAAGTGCCGTCGCCGCGATTACGGAAGAGGATGCGCGGGCCTTTGTAAGGGAATTTCGGATTCATGCGTTCGAGTTCCGCATAGACATTGCCTGTGACCCAGAAGATATCCGGGAATCCGTCGTTGTCGAGATCCACGATGCCGGTTCCCCAACTGACATATTGGCGGTCATTGGCAATTCCCGCCTGCATCGCCACGTCTTCAAAGTCTCCTTTGCCGATGTTGTGGTAGAGTCCGGCTGGCTGAAGCTGAAAATGCGTCTTGACGATATCCAGGCGTCCATCCAGGTCGTAATCGCCTATGCCGATGCCCATGCCGGCCATATCCTGGCCGTCGCTGCTGATAGCCAAGCCGCGCATCAGTCCTTCTTCGCGGAAAGTGCCGTCGTGGTTGTTGAGCAGCAACAAGCTCGACGTCGTATCGCAGGCGACGAAGATATCTGGCCAGCCGTCTTCGTCGATGTCAAATGAGACGGCGGTCAGCCCATAAGAACTGTGAATGGCGGCGATTCCTGATTCTTTCGAGACATCGGTGAAAGTGCCGTCGCCATTGTTGCGATAGAGATAGTGCTGCGGAGCCTTGAGTCCTCTGGGACCGCAAGCCACGGGAAAGCCCTCGAAGTTGCAGTCCGGAATATCGAGCGAAGGCTTGGCGGCGTGGGCCAGATCGATTTCAACGTAGTTCGAGACAAAAAGGTCGAGCAGGCCGTCGCGGTTGTAGTCAATGAAGGTGCAGCCCGCGCCGAAATGGGTCACCGGATGGAGCAGGCCAGCCTTAGCGGTTACATCGGTAAAGGTGCCGTCGCCGTTGTTGCGATAGAGCTTGTTCTGCCCGTAATAGGTGACGAAGAGGTCTTCGAAGCCGTCGTTGTTGTAATCGCCGACGCAAACGCCCACAGCCCAGCCGGCATCAAGCAATCCTGCCTTCTCAGTGACATCGGTAAAGGTGCCGTTGCGATTGTTCTTGTAGAGGCGGTTAGAAGCGCCGGGAGGGATGTCCTCGAGCCTGCGGCCGCCGAGAATGAAGATATCCATCCAGCCATCGTTGTCGTAATCGAAGAAAGCGCAGCCTCCGCCCATCTCCTCAACAATGTAGGTGACTTTCTCGGGCGTGCCGTAGGGCATGACCTTGGTGAGCCCGGCGGCAAGCGCAATGTCAGTGAGGCGCGAGAACGGTTTGGGAGGAGCCGGCGCGGGCTTGTCAGGAAATGCTTCTGTCGCGTCCGCGAAGAGTGAGCGGGGCAGCAGCGCCGAAGCGCAGAGCGCAGGGACCGTTTGCAGAAGATTCCGTCGGGTAATGCGGAATTTAGATAGAGTGGCTTTCATCCTTCGGATTCATCCATTCTGCCATCCCCGCTATGAGGGGAGCAATTATGTGCCGTTCCCCATCAAGAGAATGGGATTTCACGGTTGTGATTGCTTAGCGGCGGGATCTTTGGCCAGTTGTTCACTTAGCTCGCGGGCCTGGTCATTGGTGGGGTCCAGGCGCATGGCCATCGCCGCAGCCTTGCGGGCTTCGTCAAAATTCCTTAGAACAGCGAGTTCGGCGCTTAGGCTGATCCATGCATCGGTCCATGCGGGAGCGGCCTGGACGGCCATCTTGAAATGCTCGACCGCGCCGGCGGCGTCCCCCGAGCGCGCAAGCAGATAACCAAGCTGCTTTTGCGCCCCGGCTATCTGCGGATTGAGCTTGACGGCGGCTTCCAGCTGCGCGCGCTCACCGTCTGTATCCCCGGCTCGATGCAGCGCGATGGATAGCTTGAATTTGTAATTTGCATTATCGGGCAGGGTCTCACAGGCATCCCGATAAAGCGCGATTGCCTCCTGGATCTTCCCTTCGTCCAGCGATCCATCCGCCTGCTTCACTTTTAGCGCAGCTTCGGCCGCATCGTCCTCGGCTTGCTTAAGTTTCTGATATTGACTCACTTCCTGGGTTGCGCGCTCTTTTTCTCCCAGTCCGCGCAGCGCCAGCGCCAGCTGGTAATGCACATTCGGCTCCGTGTCTCCCAGGGCCACGGCCTTATCCAACTGTTCCTTGGCCTCCTGATATGCGTGCAGGGCGACAAGCACCATTCCCAGTTTGTAGTGATAGCTGAAAAAATCAGGATCGCGCTCTACCGCCTCCTCCAGATGCGCCTTGGCCTGGGCATCATTGCCCATGGCATGTTCCACAAATCCATTCAAATAGAGGACCTCGGCATCGTGGGGATGCAGCGCCAGCAGCTTCGGCGCGATGGGCCGCGCCAGGTTGATATGGTCCGTGAGCACCATGACGCGGAGCAACTGCATCTCCGTCTGCTGATCGCCGGGATGCTGTTGCACGACGAATTGCAGAAGCTTGATGGCCTCCTCATATTTGTGCTGTTTGACCAGGACCACCGATTCCGCGTTCGCCAGCGCGGCGGATTTTGGATTCAGCTTGATTGCGTCGTTCAAGACATCAGCCGCTGCGTCATAGTAATTCAGCAGGCCAAAGGCCTTGGAAAGCGCCAGGGCTAGCGGTTCAGTGCGCGGTGCGCGCTGCAAAAGAACCTACGACGCTGATGTAGTCCTTGCGATCAAGCAACGCACTGCTGAGGGATTCAAGAGCAATCTCAGAATGCGGATCGATGGCCAGCGCCTGTTTCCATTGCTCTTCAGCTTCTTCGGTGCGACCGGATTGTTGATAAAGAGAGGCGAGCAGCAGATGTGGCTTGATGACTTTGGGGTCTAGCTGGGCAGACTGATTCACGGCCTTGATCGCTTGATCCGGATGCTTGCCTCCGGCGAGAGCCATGCCTTCAAGATAGTAAAGCTGCGCGGATTTTGGATCGGCTTCGATTGCGGTGCGAAAGATATCGACAGCGCAATCAAACTGCTGATGGCTGCCAAACCAGTTTCCGGCATCAATGGCGGTTCCGATAGTTGGATGAGCGTGCATCCTGGCATCTAACTGCGGCGGGAGCTTGCACTGAGCATGGGCAACAGCGGGAAGAAACAGGCCAATGGCCAGATAAAACAGTGCTTTCGATGGCCGATTCGACGAAAACATCGTGAAAAACTCCCGAGCCTTAAGGATACGACAGTTGGCTTTGGACGGTCGTGGGAGGGCAATGAGAGGCATTGCGAAAGAGGTATGGGTGATATTTCGGCTGGCGTCTGGTAAGCCTGTTCTCTGATGCAGGCTTGACAGTCGGATTCCGGGCCTGAAATCATCCAACCTTGTAGCCGCTTGTCTACATTCCCCGCCTGCATCGTCCGATAGCTGGGCCAGCAGACTGCGGCGGCAGCTTGTTTCCGCCTTCCGGCCAGCGTAGATTGCGGCGATCACGGAGGAACAATGCGCCCCGGATTTCAGATTCCTCGCTCCTCTTTTTTGCGGCCCAGGATGCTGGTGCTGATCGGATTTACATCAACCTTTATCGCGCTTTTTTCTATCGGAATCCTTCCGCTCGATTTCTTTTCCGGGAATGCAAATTCAAAGGATCTCAACTCCAGCGCGACATCCTCGCAGTCCCTTCTCAATGAGCTTCCGTTTCTGCGTCCAGCCTTTGCGGCACAAATACTTTCGCCGATCTCAATTGATTACCCCGAAGCAGATTCGATCTTTCCTCCCGGCATTACGCCGCCGACGTTCCTGTGGCGCGATGCGGCGGGAAAATCGTGGACGATTGAGTTCAGCTTTGCCGATGGTTCGCCTTCGATTCGCGTGGACGCCAAAGGCGAACGGATGAAGATCGGCGCAATTGATCCGGATTGCATCAGCGATACAAATGAACTGCCCAAGCTGACAACGCAGCAGGCCGCAACCTGGACCTGGACTCCGGATGCCGCGACCTGGGCGGCAATTCAGCAGCGGTCAACAACCAAACCTGCGACGGTGACGATTACCGGCTTTCGCGATGGCATTCAGTATTCGCAATCGCGGATTTCGATTTCAACATCCACTGATCCCGTCGACGGGCCTATCTTTTACCGCGATGTGCCGCTGATGCCAACGAGCAACTCCGGCAAGGGCGTGCAGCCGCTGGCGAATACCTCAATGCATTTGATTCACTGGCGGATTCGCGATATTCGCAAGCCGGAAAGCCACACGGTGCTGGCCAATATGCCCACCTGCGGCAACTGCCATTCCTTCTCAGCCGACGGCAAAACATTCGGCATGGATATTGACGGGCCGGCCAATGACAAGGGACTTTATGCCGTAGTGCCAGTGCAGAAGCATATGACGATTGAAAGCAAGGATATGGTGCACTGGAATACTGACGGCAAGGTGGGCACGATACGCGTGGGCTTCATGTCGCAGGTCTCGCCGGATGGACAATATGTGTTGAGTACTTTTGCAGGGCCATCGTATAACAAGTTACTCGACAGTTACTATGTCACTAATTTCCTGGATTACCGGTTCCTTCAGGTGTTTTACCCCACACGGGGAATTCTGGAGTGGTATAACCGCGAGACCGGATTGCGCCAGCCGTTGCCGGGAGCGGACGATCCGAAGTATGTGCAGACCGATGGCGTCTGGAGCCGCGACGGCAAGTGGATTGTCTTTGCGCGAGCCGAGGCGAAGGCGCCACGCAGCCCAGGCGTGCCGCCCGCGCTCAATGCCAATGATCCTTACGAAACGCAGATTCAGTACGATCTCTATCGGATTCCATTCAACAACGGCAAGGGAGGAACGCCAGAGAAGATTGTGGGCGCGTCAGCGAATGAAATGAGCAATAACTTCCCCAAAATATCGCCCGATGGAAAGTGGATTGTCTTTGTGCAGTGCAAGAATGGGCAACTGATGCGTCCCGACAGCCAGTTATATATTGTTCCGTTTGATGGAGGCGCTGCGCGAAGGTTGCGAGCTAACACATCTCTGATGAATTCCTGGCATAGCTTTTCGCCGAATGGGCGCTGGCTGGTGTTTTCGTCTAAGGCGCGCTCGCATTACACGCAGATGTATCTGACACACATTGACGCCGGGGGCAACAGCAGCCCGGCGATCCTGATTGACAACACCACGGCCGCCAACCGCGCCGTGAATATCCCGGAGTTTGTGAACATGGACCCGGATGGGATTGACGATATCCGCGTGCATGTGGCGGATGAGAATATTCAAGCTGGGTTATCGAATGGAAAATAACACGGCCATATTTGGCGCTGCTTTTGTTGCCGCGTTGTTCTGCGTTGCGCAGCCGGTGATAAGTCAGAGTTCAGTCTCCTGCGTTCCACCCGATGAGATCAAGGCAAAGTTACAGGGCACGCCGACGGTGGATGCCTATAACGACCTGGGCGTTCTGTTTGCGAAGCAGGAAAAATACAACTGCGCGGCGGATGCCTTTGGTTCCTCGCTGCAATTGGATATGAACCAGCCGAATGTGAAGAAGGTCATCTTCATGTTCGGAGTGAGTTTGTATTTTACCGGCGAGACCAAGGATGCAATCGCATCGCTGCAGCAGGCCGAGCAGCTAGGCTACCGGGAGATCAAGATTCATCTGATTTTGGCCGCAGCGCTGGATTCGATTCACTCAACCGCGGAGGCCTGGAAGGAATGGCGCGCCGCGCTGGATATGGACCCCGAGTACACGCAGGCGCTGGATGCATTCTCTGATGATTTGATCGGGACAGGAGATTATCCCGGCATCATCGATTTGCTGGAACGTCCGCGACTACTGGGGCGACGCACGCCAAAGCAGAGCATGAATCTGGGATCGGCCTACGCAAAAACAGAGAAGCTCGACGACGCAGTGCGGGTTTTGCGCGATGGGCTGAATACGACGCCTAGCTCGATGGAGTTAGCCAACCAACTCGCGGGAGTTCTGCGTCGACTCGGGCGAGATGAGGAAGCGGATACAGTTGTGAAGCTGGCGACGATTGACGCGGGAAACTCAGGTCATTGAGCGCTTACTTCATTGAGCAATACACCAGCGGGGGGGGGGGGGGGG
>CAVQMQ010000044.1:0-108779 GCA_963713645.1 uncultured Acidobacteriaceae bacterium
GTGGATCGAGTAATTGATATCCCTCCCCTCATTTGCGGAATGTTCCGGGTTCTTGTCCGGGTTAAGTTAACTTCGGCGTTGATAAAACCAGGAACGAGGAGGCTGATTCAGTCATGAGCGAGGAATATACAGTAGGGCAATATCTGGTCGACAGGCTTTATCAATTAGGTTTGGGGCATCTGTTTTCGATCGCGGGCGATTATACGATAGACTGGGTAACCGATTATGTTACGCCAAGCGGCATCCAGCTAATAGAAGAAGTAAATGAACTGAACGCAGGTTATGCGGCTGACGGATATGCCCGGCTAAAGGGAATAGGCGCGGTCTGTTTTACTTATTCCGCGGGGGCGCTGTGCACGGTAAATGCGATTGCGGGCGCCTATGTAGAGAAGGTTCCGGTGGTGCTGATCAGCGGTGCGCCGAGCATAGCAAGAACGCTTACCTATGAGCAGACCGGCTTCAGTTCGCATCATTTCATCAGCGGGCGCGAGACAGATCTTCAGATATTTGAATATATAACTGCGGCGACGGCAAGAATTGACAACCCCGATCTTGCGCCGCTGCTGATCGATTATGCGTTGACGCAATGCATAACAGATAGACGCCCTGTATATATTGAGCTGCTTGAAGATATCGTCAGCCTGAAATGCGCGCCTCCGCAGGGCAAACTGACGCCCGCCCTGACGATGTCGGATCCCGGCGGTCTGCAGCAGGCGATTACGAAAATCAATGAACGGCTATCAAACGCTGCCAGGCCTCTTATCTGGGTTGGCGTGGAAATTGACCGTCTTGGCCTGCAGGCGAAAGTGGAAAGCCTGCTCCTGCAACTGAACATACCCTATGTTACCGAGCTTTTGAGCAAAGCCGTGTTATCGGAAAACGATGCGCTGTTTGCCGGCGTATTTGACGGCCAGGCATCCACAACCGAGGTGAAAGATCTGGCCAATAACTCCGATTTCATACTGGCTTTGGGGGTTTGGCTGACCGACCTTAACGCGTTGGGCTGGAATCCTGATTATAACAAGACGGCATTTGCTTCGTTTGACACGGTTAAATACGGCACCGGATTTATCCCGCAGGTGTCATTGGAGCATTTAATCGACGGCTTGCTGGCGAACAAGGTCACACGCGCGTCCCAGAATATCCCGCAGAAGCCGGGTTTCAAAGCGCCCAGTGTAAGTCTGACCGATGCAATCTCCTACCAGGGATTTTATGAGTTTGTTCAACAGTATATAGACAAGAATACGATCGTCGACAGCGATGCGAGCCTGAATTACTTTGGCAGCCTGCTGCTGAACGTGCCCAGCGCGGGAGGCTGCATTGTCCAGGCGTCTTACTCGGCGATAGGTTACAGCGCCGCGGCCGCGACGGGTATCTGCCTGGCCAAGAAAGACGAGCAGAGGGTAATGGCCTTTTGCGGGGACGGCGGATTCCAGATGACCGCCCAATGCCTTTCAACGCAAACCCGCTTTAACCTTAACCCGATAATTTTTGTCATGAACAACGGAGTCTACGGCGTGGAGCAATGGCTCGGTAATGCATCGGTTTTCTTTAACGATAAGACGTTTTTCAAATCATGCATCCTGCACCCGTGGAATTACAGCAAGCTGGCGGATGTGTTTGGCTGCCAGGGGTGGAAAGCCGGCACATACGGCGAACTGCAAGAGGCGATAACAGGCGCATTGGCTAACTCAAGCAGCCCGTCCATTATTCAGGTTGTGATCCCCAGTAAGTCGATTCCTGATAATGCCACATGGAAAACCCAATAGCCCAATGATCGCGGACTAACTTCACCAAGATCTGGATCGGACCTGTATCAGAACTGACGTCACAAAATTCGCATTCGAAGGATCAAATGTATGGACCCCATTCAATCGATCAACCCCGCCCCGAAGGGCCCCCAGCAGCCGCAAAGCTGGAGCCGCGCAGACAAAGCCGGTGTTGGCACAGCGCGGTCGCTGTCGTCGCCGGTCTGGTACACGGTCGCACACGGCATTGTGACCGAGGTTTATTTTCCCGATGTAGACACGCCTCAGATTCGCGATCTGCAGCTGATCATCACGGACGGCTCCACGTTTTTCCATGACGCGCAGAAGGATTTCACCCATAAGTGCGAATGGATTGATACGGTGGGCCCTAACCAGGTTCCGACGCAGGGCCTGCGGCTAACCAACACGGCCATCGGGCAGCCCTACACGGTGGTGCAGGAAGTAATTGCCGAACCGGAGGCTGCATGCTTGCTGGTGCGCACGACGCTCGACGGCGACCAGGCGCTGCTGGACAAACTCAAGGTATATGTGTTGATCGCGCCGCATATCGCCGGATACGGCGCGGCCAACAATGCGTATGTCGTTCCCACCTCCAATGGCCATCGCCTGGTGGCGTCGCGGGGCAACTACTGGCTGGCGCTCGGGGCCGACTGCGGTTTCGGATTGACCAGCAGCGGGTACGTGGGGATCAACGATGGCTGGACCGATATCATCGGCAACCAGCGCTTGCCTATCTGGAACTACGATTCGGCGACCGACGGCTATGTCGCTCTCACTGCCGAGATCAATCGTTCGGGCAAGAACCAGTTTGTGCTGGCGCTGGGCTTCTGTCTGGATGAAGCGACGCCGGTCACCGAGAGTGTGCCGAACGTGGCTCTGGCCGCGGTCACTGAAGCGCTGAGTTATCCCTTTGACGATCCCTCCGCGCCTTACTCTCATCTTCAGGAATTTTTGAAGGGCTGGGAGTCGCCGGTCGCTCAACCGTTTATTCCCAATCCCGGCACGACCGGCGATAACGACCGTCTCTATTACATCAGCAGAAACGTTCTTCTCTCTCATGAAGACAAGATCGCGGATGGCGCGTTGGTGGCCTCGCTCAGCATTCCCTGGGGCGAAGCGGTCAACGACCTGGCCTGCGGGTATCACCTGGTCTGGCCCCGCGACATGAGCCAGAGCGTGACCGCTCTGCTGGCCTCGGGCGAGACAGACACGCCCTTGCGCGGCCTGATGTTCCTCTCCGCCGCGCAATCGGCGAACGGCGGCTTCCATCAGAAGTTCTTCATTGACGGGCAGCCCTGGCCGGGCGATGCGGTGCAACTGGATGAGTACTCCTTCCCCATCATGCTTGCCTATCGCCTCAGCCGGGCAGGTCTTCTGCAACAGTTCAATCCCAAGGAGATGGTGTTGGCGGCCGCCGGCGCGCTCCTCACGCATGGCCCGATGACGCAGCAGGAGCGGTGGGAAGAGAATGAGGGCTATTCGCCTTCCACGCTGGCCGCGAACATTGCTTCACTGGTATGCGCCGCCGACTTCGCCGCCAACCAGTGGGGCGATCCGGAGACCGCGCAGTTCCTTCTCGAGTACGCGGATTTTCTGGAATCGAATCTGGAGAAATGGTGTGTCACAACTCAAGGGACGCTGGTGCCGGGCATTTCCACCTATTACATCCGGATGCTGCCAACGACGGTGAAGGGTGGCGGAAGGGATTATACGACGCCTGATCCCAACACTGCGTTGCTATGGGTGGGCAACAACCCCCATTCTCCTTTCCCCGCGAAAGAGATTGTCGATGGCGGCTTCCTGGAGCTGGTGCGCTACGGCATTCGCTCACCCCACGATCCGATCATTGTGGATTCGGTAAAGGTCATCGATGCGATCATCCGGGACGACTCGATGCCCGGCGGACCCTGCTATCACCGTTACAACCAGGACTGCTATGGACAACTTGCCAATGGCGATTCCTGGTCGGGGCAGAACTCCAACGGCGTCGGCGGCCCATGGCCGCTGCTGGCAGGCGAACGCGGCCACTACGAGGTCGCGCTTGGCGGCGACGCCACACCCTATCTGCGTGCCATGGAAGCCTACGCCGGTGAACACAAATTGATTCCCGAGCAAGTATGGAGCTTGCCGGACCGCACCAATCCAACGTTCTATAAGGGCGGCCCCGCCGGATCCGCCAGGCCTTTGGCCTGGGCCCATGCCGAATACATCCGGCTGGTCCGCTCCGTCAGTGAGGGCAAGGTCTTCGACCGGCTGGACGTAGTGGGCAACCGCTATCTGAATCCGCATGCGAGCAGCTCGCTCGAGATATGGAACCTCGATTATCGGCCCAGTCAGATGAAGGCCGGCGGCCGCTTGCGCCTGCTGCTGGGAGGAAACTTCCGTCTGCGCTCGACCACCGATAACTGGGCCAGCTTTACCGATACCGATGCAACGACGCGGGTCGGCGTCTATTTCGCCGACCTTGAGACCCATCCCGAACAGGCTGGAACAACAATCGAATTCACAATCTTCTGGCTTGACAGCCAGACCTGGCAGGGCAGCAACTTTGCCGTCACGCTGGTTGCATGACAGAGCAAAACAAGAAGAGGCGAAACAACCGCGAGAGTTGATATGCCCTTCGAGCATTTTCAGGGTTCCTGTAAGGTGACATCCTACTATCCCACCCTAGCCGCAAAAACAAAGACGCGGCGAGGGTGGGGCACCCAATCCTTACACCATCCGTGAAAATGCTCTAAACCGAAAATCGTCTCTGCCGATTTGCTCCGGGATTACCGGATATTCCGGCTTCGCATTGGAAAGCACGGGCTTGGTTGACGCCTCTTATCAACAATTGTCAAAAATCCTTGGTTCTCAACTTACCGAGGAGTTAGCCAAGCCCATCGACAACGTGCTCACAACCGCCCAGGAAACAAGACCATGAATAAAGAAGAAGTGCAGTCGATCAAACACACCATCAGCCCTGAAGAGGCTTCCCGCTATGTTTATGACGCCGTCATTGTAGGTTCGGGCGTCTCCGGTTCGATCATGGCGAAGGAGTTATCAAAGGCAGGATGCCGGGTGCTTGTGCTGGAAGCCGGTCCGGGGCGCGACTTATCCCAAAACGGCTATCAGAATTACCTGGAAAACTTCTATTCGTCTCCGAGCAAGGATAACAATGCTCCCTTTCTGCGCAACCCGAATGCCGAGATGCCGCGTGGACCCGACTGCGCTCCCCTGCCTCCCAGCGGTGGACCGGTTGACAGCGCCTATCTTGTGCAGAATGGGCCGTTCATCACCGACACGGTGTACAGCCGGGTTCTCGGTGGCACCACCGTGCACTTTGAAGCCAAAGCCATTCGCATGTTACGCGAAGACTTTCGCCTGCGCAGTAACTTCGGCCAGGGGCTGGACTGGCCCATTACCCTGGACACCCTGATGCCCTACTATCGCCGGGCGGAACACGAGATGGGCGTTTCAGGGGACGTTGAGTCCCAGAAACAACTCGGCGCGGAATTCGAGCCGGGCTATGTCTATCCCATGGTTGAGTTGAAACCAAGTTATCTGGATAGCATCGTGGGCCAGGGCGTCGAAGGCATGAAAGTCGAGCTGGACGGCGAGAAGATCGATGTTAGCTTGAGCACCTTTCCGCAGGCCAAGAACGCCGACCCCAATCCCGCATACGCACCGTGGAACGAGTGGGAAGACTTCAAGCCATTCCGGCCCAAGGGCATGATCAGTTTTCATCAAGATGAAACCGGCGAGCGCTGCCAGGGCAACACCAACTGCGTTCCGCTTTGCCCGGTGCAGGCTCGCTTCGACGCGCGCAAGGTACTCATCACGGCGATCTTTTCCGGGCGCACGGATGTACTTACCCAGGCCGTCGCCAGCCGGGTGCATTACGACGGAGATCTGGTCTCGAGCATTGAAACGAAAGTTTATGCCAGTCCCGATTCGCCTGCGCATCAGACCTATCATTTCAAGGGCCGCATCTTCATCCTGGCCGCCAACGCTGTAGAAAACGCGCGCTTGATGCTGGCATCGGCCGAGTTAAACGAACGGCCGGAGAACGGCCTGATCGGCCGGCATCTGATGGATCACCCTTACTTGCTCTCCTGGGCGTTGCTCGCGCAAAACGCCGGTGTGGGCCGGGGACCTACCTGCACCTCAGGTTTTTGCGGATTCCGGCACGGGAGTTTTCGGCAGAAGATGGCCGCATTCGCCTCCGACATCCACAACGAGGGCTGGGGTTGGGCCACCGGTGCTCCCAACACAGACCTGATCGACGCCGTAGACAACGGAAACAAATTCGGCAACGACCTGCGCAGCGAGCTGATCCGGCGTATCTCCCGGCAATTGCTGCTGGCCTTCATGATCGAGCTTCCCGCCGACCCTGAAAACCGGGTTACAGTGAATCCGCGCTACACCGATGCGCTGGGTAACATGCGCCCTAACTTCACTCTTCGCCTGCCCGATTACAGCCTGAAGACCGTGGAGTTTGCACGGCAGCTTTCGCAGAGAATCTTTCAACGGCTCGGCGCCGAGGATTACACGCACTATGACCCGGCCGATTACGGATATCAGACTTACAACGGGCAGGGATATGCGCTGCGCGGCGGAAACCACCTCGCCGGCACGCATGTGATGGGCACCGACAGCACTAACTCGGTCGTCGATGAAAACCAGAACTCATGGGAGCATCCCAACCTATACTTTGTCAGCCCGGGCAGTCTGTGCTCGATCGGCTCCTCGAACACGACTCTAACTACCGCGGCTCTGGCCTTCAAAACCGCGCAATCAATTATCGATGCATTGAAGACCATCCCCACCCCTGCTGGGAGGACAAATTCATGACGCAACCCTCCACTCCGATTGAAACCATCGAGCAGCTCAAAGAGTATCTCTATGTCGCGATGCAACTGGAGCACGCCACGATTCCGCCCTATTTGACGACGGCTTATACGGCGAAAACCGAGGCCAACAAAGCTTCTATCGATATCATCGCGACAGTGGCCAAGGAAGAGATGCTGCACCTGACCCTGGCTGGCAATCTGCTCAATGCCATCGGCGGCACGCCGGACCTGGTGCGCGATGGCTTTGTTCCCACTTACCCGTGCCACCTGCCCTGCGGCGAGACAGATTTCGAAGTTAGCATCGCCAGCTTCTCTGACGGCGCAATCAATACCTTCCTCAACATCGAACGCCCCGCCCGGCCGGAAGACTCCACTGACCAGACCGCGCGCGTCCATTCGCATGGAGATATCAACTATGTGGAGAAGAGCGAACTGAGAAAAGAAACCAGAGGCCAGCGCCCAAGCATCCTTCCGCATGTCACCACGCAGGACGTTCAAGGACAGCCGCTCGAACTCCACTATTGGAGCATCGGTGAGTTTTACAACGGCATCCGCAGCGGCTTCAAGCATCTGATCGATAAGCTCGGGCATAAGTATCTGTTTACCGGCGACAAGAGCAGGCAGGTCGACCCGAAATATTACTTCTCCGCCGGCGGCAATCTAACTCGCATCGTCGATCTTGACTCTGCGCTGGCAGCAATCGATCTGATCTCCGCCCAGGGCGAAGGCTACACCGACGAAACCTTCGACATGACCGGCGAGCTGGCCCACTACTATCGCTTTGAACAGATTGCAAAAGGCACATATTACCAGCAGGGCGATGCGCCGCACCAGCCCAGCGGCCAGGCCTTTCCACGCGACTACTCCGCCGCATATCCCATCAAGAAGGATGCGAAAGTCGCCGATTACAACAATTATCCCGATATCCAAAAACAGGCGCGGCTCGCGAACGGGAGATACAAGCGCTTTCTCGAAAAACTGACTGTCGCCTTCAATGGACAGCCCGACCTCTTCGCCACGACTTACAAAGACATGTACCAAATCAAGCGGGATATGGATTTCCTGATCCGCAACCCGCTGCCCGGCGCCGGTGAAAATGCCGCGCCGACATTCGAAATGAATGAATTCATCTATCCGCCGGAGGATAACTAGCATGGCTTCGCTCGATTTCTTCCTTTCAATGTCAGAGGAGTTATCCGGAATACCCGCCTACTACCTGTCGGGAACCGGATACAGCGATAAGTATCTGGACACGGCTCTGAAGATTGTCGGAGCCGATCCAATCGATCGCTTGCTCGAAAGTTATGCGAAGCTGCCGGCCTGCTGCCGGAAAGATCGCGAGGCCGCCATCCGCGCCGAGCTGCTTTCTCATGCTGAATTCGGCCCGATTGTGCGCAATATCGTCAAACTCTGGTACACCGCCACCTGGTTTGAACTGCCTCCGCAATGGCATCAGAAATACAAGGCCGCTGCCGGCGACCAAACCTTCGTGCCATTTCCCTACGCTTATCCGGAATCGCTTTTGGGGCCTACGGTCGGCGCGCATCCCGCTGGAGCCAGGCCCACAGGACACCAGGCCTGGGTAACACCGCCGGATTATCTGCCATTTACAGTACCGAAAGTTCCCTCTGAATGCAGTCAAGGGTGAGGATCGTAGAAAACCTGTCTCGAGCCAGTGTTAACAGGCCCTGAAACTACAGTTGCAGATCGGAAATTTCGGAGGGAGCAGGGGGTTTTAACCCCCTGAAAAGGGGCGACAAAGACGCGGCCTTTAGGCCCGGGCCGTTCTCCATTGTTTGCAAGAATGGGGCCGTAGTACTAGTTACATGAATCCGGTATCAACGTTATTTGAGCCAAGGGGTTTTGAGGTTTGTGCACTAACATTGCGGCGGGTCCCGGCTTGTAAGTTCGGGTCTCTGCTTTTAAGACTGGAGGACAAGGCGATGAAGGGTATTCCATCTCGTTTGACAGTACTGGCGGTGTTATTGGTGTCCGCGGCGCTCGCAGCTTCCCCGCGCGCTGCATTCACGCAAGCCGCAACCACCGATGCATTGACGCAAGTCGCAACCAATGATGCATTGACAAAGCCCGCAATCACGGATGAATTCACGCGAACCGCAACCACGGAGGCACTTACGAAAGCTGTGGCCACGGATGCATCTGCGCAAGGCGAAACCACTGCCGCATCTACGAAAGCTCCAACCGTAGTTATCAGAAACTACCGCACCAAGGCAGAGATGGAAAAGGGGACTGAACAAGGATGGGAGGCCGTTGTGCAACAGTGTGGCACAGTGAATGACGCCTGTGCCGCGGCCGCCAACGCCGAAGTTACCGGGGAATGCGCCGCGGATGCTCAGTTGTTCAGCAAGCACACCAAGAACTGGAAGGTCTTGAGTTTTGCGTTGATTATTGCTTCGGCGGGATTTACCGGCGCCGGCGCAGCGACCACAATTGCCGGATCGACAACCATTCCAAAGATCTTCGCCACACTGGGCGGGACAACCGGACTTGGAGCAGTGACTTCCACCGTCAACTCAAATGTCGCCAGCGATCAGGCCGGGCTCATCGCCATCGATACAGAGTTATCGGCCTGGCTCACCTTCTTGCAAACCGGAAAACCTAACTTGCAGGCGCCCCCAACCCCCGCCCAAGTCTACCAGGCCGCCCGTACCTACATCGCACTCTGCGCCGCCCCAGCTATGGCCTCCTCCGGCGACTCGACTCAGTGACAATCACCCCGGTAACACCGGGGGCTTCTTGCCAACCGCTCAAGGCGGCAAAAACCTTCCAACTATCCGCGCAAAGAGATCAGGAAATACATACCTGACCAAGGCTATCCAGTACACTGACCCTTGCAACCACTCCCCCACTGTGATACACCCCAAAGTTCTTTGCTCAATAGCTGGCTGCAGAGCGTCACGAGTCACTCAATGCCGTCGGCATTCTTCTAGCTGCCATCCCCATCCGGGTGGGCGGCCAGGCCAGTTATTCAACGCATGCTTGCTTGCGACCTACACAGAATTTCCATTCTTCGTTGGTTGCTCCCGAATTGCCCACGATGCGCTCAGGCTCCAACTCTAGGTTCTTCCGGAAAAACGAGACCCCCACTGCACCGCAGGGCAAGCGCAAAGTGTGGCAAAAGAGCCCTCGCGCCTTTGTAGGTCCCATGGACCACAGCTATCGCGCAGCAAACGGCAACGTCGCTGACGGTCAGCCCTCCGCCATTCAGGTAGGGGGCAACGGCTACGACGACGGGTATTATCCCGACGTCTATGCAGAGCCGCCCGCCGCGCTTGCTCGCGAAAACGCTCCCACACGCATTTTCTGCTTTATTGAGGACCTCTTTTTCCTGGCCAAGATTCAAGAAACGGCGCGCAAGCTTGGTGTCAAGGTCGAATTCGTGAAGGGCGACAAGGAGGCAGTGCATCGCATCTACGACGCGCCGAAAGACGCGCGGCCGGCATTACTCGTCTTTGACCTGAATAATATCAACGCCAAGCCCATGACTCTGATTCCCAAGTTCAAAAACAAGTTCAAGAAGGCGGTGTCGATCATCGGCTTCCTGAACCACCTCCAGGGTGACCTGAAGATGAAGGCGATGGGGGCAGGTTGCGATGCGGTAATGCCGCGCTCGGCGTTCTCGCAGAGCCTGCCCGTCCTGCTGCGTCGCTACGGCGTGAAAGAGGAAGAGGAGTTCGAACAGCAGCCGGCGTTCTAGCGCATTTTCGGAATATACTTAAATTTTTTTGACGGCACTTAAATGTGGCTTTTACTTCCACCCCAGCGACAAAGATTCGTCGCTTGGGACCCCGCTGAAAAAAAGCCACTTGAACCTGTACTTTTGGACTAAAGCAACTTCGAGAATTCTATAGCAGGTTGCGAACAAAACGCTGCTATTGCACAGCCCGATCGGTTCAGAAGGGATCGTGCGAGGAATCGATCTCAAGTAAGTGGAGATGTTTAGTTATTATCGCCGGAGCAGAGGGTACGCAAGGATCATTCACTCAGTGCTGTACCCGGTGAACCGACGACAAAGGTATCGGCGATCTTAGCCTTTTGCTCTTCTTCGAGGAGAGAGCTTTGTCCGGTCGCTCCTGAAACCGAAGCTGTCGATATAGCGCGAGGCGATTACCAGCTCTGTATTTTCTGCCATTCCTTTCGATCATCAGCATAAGCATTTAGGAGCGCGGACGGTGGCGATTCCGCTTTTGGGGCAAGTAATTGATCGCGCTCCTCCATTTGCGGAATGCTCCAGGTTCACTGCCGGTTTAATGTAGCTTCAATGGATTTGCAAAGTCCAAGAAATGGGAGGGAACTTATGCTTGGTGTTGGAGATAAGTTTCCAATATTCGAAATGCAGGCTGTTGTGAACATTGACAAAGGCAAGGAATTCCGGCCGATTGGCCATGAATCATTCCCGGATAAATGGAAAATATATTTCTTCTGGGCAAACGATTTCACGATTATCTGTCCGACAGAGATCGCTGCGTTCGGTAAGCTCAACGGAGAATTTGCAGCACGTGATGCTCAAATCCTAGGAGTAAGTGTCGATTCCGAGTATGTGCATCTGGCCTGGCGAAATAACCACGCCGATCTCAAGAACCTGCCCTTTCCGATGCTGGCGGATGTCAAACGCAATCTCTGTGAGCAGCTGGGCATTCTTGATCCAGTCGCTGGGGTACCGCAGCGCGCGACTTTTATCGTCGATCCGGAAAGCGTCACCAGATTTGTTTATGTCACCGATATGACTGTGGGACGCAATCCCCAGGAGGTCCTGCGCGTACTGGATGCGCTGCAGACAGATGAACTCTGCCCCTGCAATTGGCAGAAGGGGCAAAACACCCTGCATATCTAGCCGAAAGGAATGGTGCGTTCATATTGCCCTCATACGGGAAAAGGAGCATGTCATGCAATTGGAACAATTGGTGGACAGTCTTCCAGACTATGCGAAGGATCTGAAATTAAACTACTCGACGTTGGTACAGTACAACGCCGATCTCACACCTCAGCAGCTATGGGGAACGGTGCTGGCTTGCGCCTGCTCTCTTTGCTGCGAAACATTGACGCAAGCCGCCGTCGAGGCTGCTTCCCCACATCTCACTCCAAAGGCCACGGAGGCAGCCAAGTCCGCTGCGGCAATTACCAGGATGACTAACATCTACTATCGCTTTCTCTCTCTGGTAAGCAATGAAAGCTATAACGTGATGCCGACGAAGCTACGCATGAATATCATGCGGACCCACGGAGTCGATCCCCGAGATTTCGAGCTTTGGTCCCTAGCCGTCTCCGTTATCAACGGCTGCGGAAAGTGTATCAACGCTCATGAGAGAGTGCTGCGTGAGAAGGGGCTTATTGAGGACACGATTCTGGCTGTTGTTCGTATTGCTTCCGTTGTTTCCGCTATTGGCGGCGTGCTGGCCACGCAGCGGGAGCCGGTTGAATCTTTTGATCGGGAGCCGGTTGCATCTTTTAGCTAAGTACGAAGATCTGAATGCGCGGGTCACAGACGGAATATGTACGTTAACCGTCGATAAAGAAGATTCCGCGCAGGTTTGCGATCAAGGATGAGGTTGCGTGAAGTCGAAGAAAAGCTAAGAGCGCGATGAGACAGAGCGCATTTGCCAACCAGAGATGATTCGAGAGTTATGTTGTAAGCCAAAACCCGGTACGTTTCTAACTGTGACTGAGGAGTCAAGCGATGAAAATAGGAATGAATCTTTTTCTATGGACGACGAATGTAACCAAGGAGCACTTCGGCCTTTTTCCCAAACTCAAGGCCGCCGGCTACGAAGGCATCGAGGTTCCGATCGCACGGGCCAACGATCCTGTGTACGGCGAGATACGGAAACGTTTCGACGATCTTGGGTTGGCATGCACCACGATGTTTAACCTCGGGGCAGATCGAAATCCGGTCTCGCCGGATAAGTCGGTGCGCAGCAAAGCCCTCGACGAGTTAAAGTGGGCCGTCGACACCAGCCAGTCTCTGCGCAGTGAGGTGTTGAATGGGCCATATTTTGCCGCGTACGCGGTTTTTTCCGGCAAAGGGCCAACTGCGGACGAGTTGAAATGGTCGGCGGAAGTGATGCGCGAAGCCTCTATCTATGCGGGAGATCTGCTGATGAGCATCGAGTGGCTGAACCGCTTCGAAACCTATCTGCTGAATAACACAGCGCAATCCGTGACCTTTGTGGATCAGGTGAATTGCCCTAACTTCGGTATCCTTTACGATACCCACCAGGCGAATCACGAAGAAAACAATATCTCGGATGCAATTATTTCCGCAGCGTACCGGATCAATCATGTCCATTTCAGCGAGAGCCAGCGCGGCACGCTGGGAACCGGAAAGGTCGATTGGATCGAAACCGTGAAAGCTCTGAAGAAAATCGACTACCAAAACTGGATCATGGTGGAGTCGTTTGCGACCGACGCACCGCCATTATCGCAATTGGCGCACGTGTGGCGCGATTGCTTCAACTCCAAGGAAGAAGTCTACGAAAAGGGTTTCGGCTTCGTGCGCAATCTTTGGGATAGCGTCACCGCTGGCTGAGAAAACAGTCAGCGGCACGCGCCGACGATAAGTGCCTTTCTACTTCAGGGCAGGACAAACACAGAAGGGATATTCGAGTGATGACGTTGTTATTGGTGGCCGACTTTCAGTGGTGGACTGACTCGGTACACCTTGTGCAGCAACCTACCTTTCTGCGTCTTACGCTCGCCCTTATCCTTGGCGCATGCGTTGGCGCCGAGCGTCAGTGGCGCCAACGTGCAGGCTGGGCTGCGGACAAACACGCTTGTATGTTACGGAGCCGCGGCCTTTGTCGATCTGGCTCTCATGCTCGCTCCGGGAACGACGCAAGTTATCTCATTTGTTGTGACCGGGGTCGGATTCCTCGGCGCTGGCGTCATTATGAACGGCGGTGGAAATGTAAGTGGGCTGAATACCGCGGCTACGCTTTGGTGTTCAGCCGCTGTCGGTGCCTGTGCGGGGGCTGGCGAATTGCTCGATGCGGTTTTTGTCACTGCACTCCTGATTGCCATTAATTCGGCCCTGCGGCCACTATCGCGGTACATCGATCGGCGCGCGTTGGCGAGCCTTGATAGACACGTGTTTTACCGCCTCAGGATTTTTTGCAAGGCCGGCCGCCAAACCGACGCAGAAGATG
The DNA here is from genome assembly GCA_963713645.1 of uncultured Acidobacteriaceae bacterium. Classification (GTDB taxonomy): domain Bacteria; phylum Acidobacteriota; class Terriglobia; order Terriglobales; family Acidobacteriaceae; genus Telmatobacter. The sequence goes on from CAVQMQ010000044.1 coordinate 13,765, forward strand.
AGGTGACGCGAGCAATCGCCTCTCACCCGTTTGTCCTGCGCGAATTGCACGCTCAGAGGCTGGAGGACTCGGAACGCTCAGTTGTGCAAGCCATCTTGGAATCGAGTACCGACGATACCCCGTTGATGAATGAAATCTCCGAGGGTTTGCGGGTGTTTCCATGGACGCTATCCGTTGAATGGACAAAAACCGCAGCAGAAGTGGAATAGTGATTCGCCAGGCTCAAGGGATCAACCCGGCCCAGCCATCATGTACCCATCGCCTTAGTAGCCGAGCTGTGGCGAACCGTATCGGCACTCTGAACCGCGGCTAAGAAAACGGTTAGACGGCCCTATGGGGACGGTAAGAGCCTTTCAACTTCGGGACATTACAAACACAGAGGGGGTATTCAAGAGATGGCATCGCTTTTACAGAACAATCCCGCTCCAGGGAGTCCAGGAGTTTCACCAACGTGGAGCCGGTCGGACAAAGATGGGTTGGGTACCGCGTTATCCGGGTCAAGCTTACTGTGGTATACAGTTGCCGGCGGTATCGTCACGGAGGTCTACTACCCTGACGTAGATACGCCGCAGATTCGGGACCTCCAGTTGCTGGTCACGGATGGCTCGACTTTTTTTCATGATGGCACGCGCAACTATGACTCGACTTGCGAGCTAATCGATCCGGATGCTCTGGCGCTGTGTCTGGCCAAGATGGCGATCGGCCAACCGTACGCACTGATTCAGGACGTAATCTCGGAGCCCGGTTCATCGGTTTTGTTGATTCGGACCAAGATCGCATGTCCCCCTGCGTTTCTCCAGAAGCTGCATGTTTATGCGCTGGTGACGCCACATCTGGAGGGGCATGGCCAGGGCAACAGCGGGTATGTGGCCAAGACAGCCAAGGGTGCAAGCCTGGTTGCTCACCGGGGCAATACCTGGATGGCAATGGGAACGAACTGCGGCTATCGCAGCACCGGGTGCGGATTCGTTGGCGTGAACGACGGCTGGCAGGACATCATCCAAGGCCATCGCCTGCAGCAGTGGACCTTCGACTCCGCGCTCAATGGCAACATCGCGCTGACCGGCGAGATTGATCTGAATGGCCGGTCGGAGTTTGTGCTTGCATTGGCTTTCGGAGAAGGCGACGCCGATACTCCCGACAGCGCACTGGTGGCGCTGGAAGAGGCATTGAGTTATCCATTTGAAGCGCCTGCCAATCAATATAGCCATTTGTCTACATTCCTGGGCCAGTGGAAAAGTTCAGCAACCGCACGATTTGCGCCAAAGCCGCATGCGACTTTTGACAACGCCCGGCTGTTCAATTACAGCCGCAACGTGCTGATGGCCCATGAAGACAAAACCTACGATGGCGCGCTCGTTGCCTCGCTCAGCATTCCGTGGGGACAGGTGGAGGGAGACTTGGATGGCGGGTATCACCTGGTCTGGCCTCGCGATATGTCTCAGAGCGCGACCGCTCTACTGGCCGCGGGCGAACGGGAAATGCCTCTGCGCGGACTGATCTACCTTTCGACCTCGCAATCGCCGGACGGCAGCTTCCACCAGAAGACCTTGATCAACGGGCAGATACCGCCGGAAGTCTACGATGCGCAGCAACTGGATGAATATTCGTTCCCGATCATGCTGGCGTATCGCCTGAGCGCCGCGGGGGCGCTTCAGCAGTTCGATCCGCGCCCCATGGTGTTGGCCGCGGCCGGGGCGCTGATCGCGAACGGCCCCATGACCGAGCAGGAGCGCTGGGAAGAGAACCAGGGCTACTCCCCATCGACCCTCGCCGCGAACATCGCCTCACTGGTATGCGCCGCGCACTTCGCCGCGCAGAACCCGCAAGACCAACCCACGGCGCAGCTTCTGCTGGAGTATGCCGACTTCCTCGAATCGCATCTCGAAGCCTGGACGGTGACCACCGAGGGCACGCTGCTCGCCGGTGTCACGCGCCACTTTATCCGGTTGCTTCCCACGTCGGTCAAGGGCGGCGGCGATCCTACGGCCCCGGAAGACCCCAACACCGCCACAATCTTCATTGGCAATCGCGGCGGACTCCCGCTGCCCGCCAAGGAGGTCGTCGACCCTGGATTCCTGGAGCTTGTCCGCTACGGCATTCGTGCGGGGGGTGATCCCCTGATCGAGGACTCGCTCAAGGTCATCGATTACACCACCAAGAAGATATTGCCGCAGGGCCCATGCTGGCAGCGCTACAACAACGACGGCTACGGGCAGCAGGACAACGGAACCCCGTTCACGGGCGTGGGCGTGGGCCGTCCCTGGCCGCTGCTGGCGGGCGAACGTGCCCACTACGAACTCGCCGCCGGGCGCGACGTCTCAGGTTACCTGAAATCAATGGAAGGCTTCGCGGGCACTCGCGGTCTGCTTGCGGAACAGCTGTGGGACGCAGCGGACGTGCCATCCTCGCCACCGATGATCCTGGGTCAGCCGACCGGCTCCGCCATGCCCCTCGCCTGGGCGCATGCCGAGTACATCCGGCTCGTCCGATCTGCATCGGACGGCAAGGTCTTCGACCGCATCGACATCGTCGCCGACCGTTATCTCAAGGACCACGCGCCCAGCGATCTGGAGGTCTGGAACTTCAACCGGCAGATCCAGGCAATTCCGCGCGGCAAACGCCTGCGCATCCCGCTGGCCAACAACTTCACACTGCGCTGGTCCTCCGACGGATGGAATACCTCGCAGAGCACCGCGGCCAGTGCTACCGCTGTCGGCATCTTCTACGCAGACATTTCGACGGACGCCACAACGATTGGTCCGCTGGCCTTTACCTTCTTCTGGACTGCGGCCGGGAGCTGGGAGGGAAGGAACTACCAGGTGAACCTGATTTAGCTCGCATTAGAGCGAAACCAGGGTTGCCGTGCCTCGTTGAGTTTTGTGTAAGACGAGTTAGGACGACAAGAACCACACGATCTTTTCAAACTAACAGGCATTTAGGGACTTTTGCCCCGGACTCCGAGGCAAAAAAGGAACCAACAAATGCCAGAGATGGAGCATAAGACCATGACCTGTGATGCCCCGCAATTGATTCCGCTTACCAGGGCCTACCTGTGCCAGGACTGTGACTCGATCGGCACTTATTCGACGCACTGCCCGGCGTGCGCTTCGAGAGTTGTGATGGGGCTGGCTAGTGTGCTTGACCGCAAAGTGGAGAGTGAGATTGAATCTCTACGAGTTTTCCCCGTTGGCAGCTTGAAAATTGACTATTCGGTGCATCAAGGCTGACTCCTCCAGCCTGCTATTTCTGGCCGGCAAATCTGCGGCCACGCACAATTGATGAACGCTAGCTCTTCATGCTAGCCGCGAAGTGGATTGGATTAGTGCCGCGTTGAACTTCGGAAAGGCATCTATGGTCGTCACATCTCAATGCCGAGATCACAGGGTGACCGGGATTTGTGTTGGAGAGAGCAATGTTCAACGCTTTTTCCCAAGGCACATTCAGGCGATCGAACTCCAGCTCGATCATCTGCGCATCGAGTGCGCGTTGGGGCCGCACTTCTGGAAGGACAAACCGGAAATCTCCGATCCCCGGCTCGGCCTGTGGCTGGAGTCGAAGGATCGCAACGGGAATGGCCGCCGCGGTCCCATCTCACTGGCCTTGATTCCTTCGGGCCGGAACTCCTTCATCGTTGGTCCCGCTCAATTAGAGGACGCGCAGAAGCAAGCAATTTGACAATCTAGCAATTTGACAATCTATGGAAACGCTCCTAATAACCGGTCACGCAGCCAACCAATTCGAAGCTCGCGCCGGCGAAGCCCTGAAGGCCCTTCTGAAGCAGAGACGCTCGCAACGAAATCGACGTCGTGGCAGAACTCGTCACGGAACCTTTCTCTTCAGCGAATACAAATAGCGCACGCAGTTCCCAATCAGATGGATGCTGCAGACGCCTCTCATTTGGGAACCAACAGTGTTGAAATTGTGATGCCCCAGGCCAGAAAACCTTGACTTGAGGCACCACAATTTTGATTTACTTCACTCTATCGGGACGTGTACCGTATCCGGATCTGGACCGCCTGCCTCACCCTCTCTTATTCAATAAGGGAAATTAGGATTTGGATAAAATCGCGTGATCGTCGTTGGCACGCCGCAATAGCCCGCATACTGCAACGGTTGGGTCACCAATGTAAAGCCTGCGGAATGAGTCGCGGTGCTACTCGCTCCGGTAACGGTTACGGTGGAGTTTCCGATGAACGTGGAGTTGCTATACGCAGAGGTAAGCGTCAGCACCGCGACGCCGGAACCGGAGGTGGTGATTGAAGGGGTGGAAAATTGAGCAGTTACACCGGTCGGCAAGCCGGTTATGGACGGTACTACGGTTACGGCGGTGCCGTACAGCGAGGTTATAGTGACGTTGTAGCTTGCCGAATGGCCCAAAGAGATAGCCGTCTCAGAAGGAACGTTGTTTGTTACCGCAATGCTAAAGTCCGGAGGTAACTGAGCAAATGTAGCCGTGACGTACTCGGCACCTGTCATCAGAATCGTGCAAGTACCTGTACCGGTACCGGAGCAAAAGCCGGACCAGCCGGAAAATGAGTACCCACTCGCAGAAGAGGCCGAGAGGGTCACCACGGTTTGCAGAGGGAACGCCTGCGTGCAGAGAGACAAGGAACAAACGAATCCAATTGAAGTGGAACCCCCGCTGACAGTACCATTTCCGATGATGTTCACCGTAAGCGTTTCTTGAGGTATTTGGGTAAATGTAGCCGTGACGGTCTCGGTGCCTGTCATCGTGACCTGGCAAGTTGCCGTTCCGGTACAAGCGCCGGACCAGCCAGAAAATGTGTACCCACTGGCAGGAGAGGCTGAGAGACTGAGTACTGTGCCATTAGGAAATGAGTAGCTACAAGTTCCCGCACCCAAACATGAGACGCCGGAACCGGTCACCGCTCCGCCTCCGTCGATAGTCACCGTCAGCGGCTCTGGCTCACCGTATTGCACAATTGTAACAATTGCTGTTCCTGATGCCAATTGAAGCGTGATGTGACCCGTTCGTTTTACGCCATTGTTTGCCGATACAGTATATGGGATCGTACACGTTACAGTGTCGTCAGGACCAGTTGCTGGAGAGCAAGTCGGTTCATTAGATGAGATAGTGAGCCATGTAGAATCTGATGATATACTTGGACTACCAGCACATGTATATCCGTTATAAGACAAATCCCATGAATAACCAAGTGTCCAGGTTCCTCCGCTTGCCGGTAGATCTGTTGAAGCCGAAGCTCCGAGTGTATCACAGGCTGGATTATCTACAATTAGCGGCTCGACAACGTCAGAATGCAGTGTCAAAGTGGTCGAGCTGCTCAGCAAATTCCTGATGGTGTGATCGCTTCCAATTGCCCAAATGCGATTATTGACAGGATCGGCGACATAAAGATTCATCTCCTGGTCGGACGCGAGCCCCTGAAAATCAATGGTTGTGCTCAGTGCCTGCGCATTCTCACTGATGGAACCCGATGCGCCATTGCCCGCAAAAGTCGAGATAAAACCTGTCATACGATCAATCTTGCGAATCCGATAATTTCCATGATCCGCGATGTAGATATTTCCCACCGGATCGAGGGCCACGCCGGTAGCTCCATCGATTTCCGCGTTCGCTGCCGGCCCGCCATCACCGGCGTATCCGGCGACCCCGTTGCCGGCAATCGTCGTGATAATACCCGTTGAGAGATCGACTTTCCGGACTCGCTGATTGTCACGATCCGCGATTAAGAGGTGGCCGTTCAGATCGGCCGCGATGCCACCGACCCCATTCAACTCTGCGGCAATCGCAGGACCTCCGTCTCCAGAATAGCCAGCCGCGCCGTTACCAGCCACCGTGGCGATGATGCCTGTTGAGCTAGCTATCTCGCGAACACGCTGGTTCCCATGATCGGCGATATAGACGTTCCCAAAGCCGTCTACGGTAACACTCGTTGGCGTATTGAGAGACGCGCTGGTTGCCACGCCGCCATCCCCGGAATAACCCGACGTACCATTGCCGGCTACTGTGGTGATGATGCCCGTCGAGAGTTCCACTTTGCGAATTCGCTGGTTTCCTTGATCGGCAATATAGATGGTCCCAACGCCGCTTACCGCGACGCTGGATGGCGTATTGAGAGAAGCGCCGATTGCCTGTCCGCCGTCCCCAGAAAATCCTGCTGTTCCGTTTCCCGCGACAGTGGTAATAATGCCTGTTTTGGCCACTACTTCGCGGATTCGCCGATTTTCCTGATCCACGATAAAGATGTTTCCCAGAGGATCGACAGCTATGGCGCTCGGCGAGTTTACCTGGGCATTTGCAGCCTGCCCGCCATCACCGAAATAGCTATGGCTACCGTTTCCGGCCATTGTCTTCACATGGCCGTAAGCTGGCAGTGTAGTTTGGGCGCGAGCAACCATCGCAGCGTCGAAGAGTCCAACTAACAAAACGCATGCAATAAATGCCCTTTGATAATCGCGCGAAATTAATTTCACTGATCTGTGTTCAGCGTGTCTCATATTCCCTCGTTTGGTCCAGGGTTATCGGGAGGAATCTCTGACTCTGCACTGTCTCCACGTTGCCGAATTGAGAAGACCGCATAAAGGACTGCCTGAAAGCCTGCTTCGGCTCGCAGACCATCCCCATCCAGTCACTTGTCCTCACTGCAGCGTGACCAGCACCTCGATGACGCCGGTGCCGGAGTCGAGCGAGCCGAGAGCCTTGCCGACCACCGCGCCGATCAACTGACTGCGGTCCGTGCCCTTCATGGCATAGCCCACGGTAGAAGAGGAAACCAGGAGATCGCCGACCTTGATGGGACCGTTCTCCGCGCTGACCTTGGTGGGAACCCGGCCCACCATGGCCATCGGCACTTCGGTCGCACTGCTTTCAGCCGTGGCTGGCTGCTTGCGGCCGACAAAGCCCGGCTTGGTGGAATAGATGCCCGCCACCATCGTCGAATAGGCCAGATTGGATTTGAGGAATTTTCCCGGAGCGCTGGGATCGATGACCAGAATGTCGCCCGGTTCATACTTCGTCCGGTCACCTGTTACATTGATGGCTTCGGCATAGTCCGCGCCGCAGTTGGCAGGGATGAATGCCGTGGTCTGGGTGGTGCCGTCGGGAAAGACGACCCCAGCAGTCGCACGAATCGTGCCGGTTACATCGAGCGCGTAGGCTGGAGCTGTCGTGCCGATGCCCACGTTGCCATTCCCCGTGATTGTCATTCGCCGGGTTCCGGTCGTATAGAGGTTAACCCCGCCCCAACCCGACACTACTGCTGACGGTCCTGTTGTTCCTCCAGAGAAATCCTTCCAGGTGATCCCGTAGTTTGAAAGGGTATACGATTCACTAGCACCTGCAGGCGTGAGAAATGTTTCCGTAAATGCATCGGTAGTATTGAATCCATCAAAAGCATTTGCAACGGCTGGCCCAGCAACCTGTAGCATAGCGTTCGGTGACGCCGTCCCAATCCCGACGCTACTTCCCGAAACCGCGATGGGTGAGTTACCAACCGTAGAGGCTCCTGTGAAAACCGGGACCGTATTTGTCGTGCCGCTTCCTGTCACTGTCTGCGCTGCTCCGCTCATCGTAGACACCGCGATGCAAATTGCCATCGCCGCCATCTTCTTTTGCATTGTCTTCCGTCCTGAATTGAGTTTCATCGACATGCTCCTTTTCGATTCTGTTGCGGGCAGGCAGTGCCCAGTTGCGAGTCTGTGATGCATGAAAGCGATGGATTTGGGCGCAAAACTCCTGCATGCCATTCTTGCGAACAGCCGGAGCGACAGAAATCCACTATCGCCAGAATGAGGTCGCGATTGAGGCAAAAAAGAATTAGGAGAGGAGAGATGAAGGAGACTCATCCATCCACGGTTTCTGCGCGCAGAGGAGTAAATTATGTAACGCAGATTCAGTGGTACAGGCCCGCAAGAGTTGGTCGCAAACCGCCCTCAGTCAAAAGCTGAGGCGCGGAGCAGTAAGCCGGAATTTTCAAAACATGCTAACTATGCAATAGTTTGCGCTGCGTGTCAAGGAGGAGCCTTTTGAGCTACGGTCCGGACGATTCAAGTAACAGACTGTGCTATTTTCTCTTTAGCTGACAATAACATCGGCCGGCAAATTGGGCCCATAAATACGATGGACCCCAGATCCGTCTCATTTGGGAACCTGGGGCCGCCATTATTTGAAGTTACTTGTACTGGCTGTTGAGCACCCAGAGCGAGGGATCAATCTCCGCAAAGATGCTGTCGCGGATTTCGATTGCTTTCAGCACCTCTTCGTTGGCTTCGCTGAGCACGCCAGTTGCCGCGAACTCATCCCAGACCTTCTCGACGGCTGCGAATTGATCGACGTGGGTCCGGAAGCGTTCTTTGGCGTAGTCGCTGGCTACGGCACTGGTGATGAGGAACTGCCAGTCGGAAGACTCCAGCAGCAACAGTTCGCGGCAGAGCTGCTTCATGATGCGCTCGCCGGTTGCGCCGTCCTGCCATTTGCCTTCAGTGGCGATCTCGCGTATGCGGGCCTCAGCGGGATAGATTTCGGTCCAGGTGTAGCTGGTATCTGGGTTAAGCCAGACGTGGTTGTTGCCCTTCTCGCCCCACGAGCCTTCCTTCATGCCGATGAAGCCGCGCGAAGGGTGCTTGTCGAGATATTCGCCGCAACTGATCATGGCGATGGGAATCTCTTCTTTAGCCATGATGCGGGCCACGTGCTCAAGCCATGCCGGCCCTTCGTGCCACCAGTGGCCGAATAGCTCTGCATCAAAAGGCGAGTTGAGGATGGGCGGATGCTTGGCGTCGAGCAACGACTTGAGGGTTTCGCAGACCACGCTGACAAAATGCTCGGCATGGGAGCGAGTGCGGGCCAGGGCGCGCTCGGGATAGTAAGGAGTTTTGAGTCCGAGATCAGCCTTAGTGTGCGTTACCTGCCAGTAGCGATGACCGCCGGGCCAGTGCTTTTTGTGGAAGTCAAGATAGACGCCGTCGCCGGGGTACCCTGCATCACCGGACCATACTTGCAGGCCTGTGCGCGGATCGCGTGTGAAAACATTGGTTCGATGCTCGCGAGCGCGGGGTCCATCGACGATGTAAGGGCGATAGACAGTCTTGAGCCAGCCTGCCGCTTCGAGTTCCTCGGCTGCGCCGGTGGCTCCGGCCATCAGATCGTAAGGAGTGAAGCTGACGGATTCTTCAACGAGATGCGTATCGACGAAGAAATACTCAATGCCACCCTGATAGAGCGCCTCTTCAACGCCGATGCGCTCGAATGGCTCCCAGGGCTTGTCGGCTCCTGCGGGAATAACTGGAGTTTGCCAGAGACCCGCCGGGCGATAGCCGCACTCCGGCGCCCAGATGCCGCGGGGATGCTTGCCGAGATGCTTGCGGTGAGTAGCCGCACCGGTCTTGACCTGGGCCACTACGCTTTCATCGGTTCCAAGCAAAGGGAAATACCCATGCGTGGCGGCGCAGGTGATGATTTCGATGACGCCGGTGTCGTTGTAGTGGCGGAAACCTTTGACGATGTCGCCGTCGAGCGCGGTAAAGTCTTCGAGCGCCTCGGTGAAGTAAAGCAGCCAGTGGCGTGCCGTCTCGACCATATGCAGGTCGCCTGCGGCTGCAAAGCCCTTCTCGTCTTCGCGCGCGGCTGCGAGCTTGCGTCCAAGGTATTCGGGCAGGGCAGCCTTGAAGACTGGATGCGCCAACTGCTCAAGCAGAATCGGCGACAGATTCAGGTTGGCCTTGAAAGGAATGTTATCCCGCTCCAGCCGGCTTAGGACCTTGAGCAGGGGCAGGTAGGTTTCGGTTGCGGCTTCCAGCAGCCATTCCATCCCATGCGGCCAAGTGCCATGGTTGACCACATAGGGCAGATGAGCGTGCAGGGTAATCGTCAAGTAACCAGAGGCAAGGCCGTTTTTCATTGGTCGAATCTGCTCCGGACTGCTGTGAAGATGGCTCGGTGGCAGGAGTTCCACGCTCTCCGGCAGCCGGAATATGGCAACCAAAGGAAGAGCGAAGAAGGCTTTCCCGGCGGGAGGAGAACGACACTGAACTTCCCACAAGGTAAAACCAGTGTAGCAGAGGGAGGAATCCGCCTCCTTCTCCATATGGTTGATGATCGAGTCAGAATTCCATTATCGATTTTGGGTCCCAGATTGTGTGTGCCCCAGAGCGAAGCAGAGCAGCGATTTAGCAACGCTCCGGTTGCGGCGGTGTGGTTACTTTTGATACGCTAAGTTATTCGCTGGTAAGCCGAAGGGAGATTTGCCATGTCAGAGGGAAATAAGACAAACGGGTTGGCCTGGTTTTTAGCCGGGCTGGGCGTAGGCGCTCTGGTTGGGGTACTGTATGCCCCGAAGAGCGGCAAAGAGACCCGAGAGAGCCTCCTGGCCGGCGCCCGCGAAGGCACTGACTATCTGCGTGAGAAGACCCGCGAGGCCGCCGAGCAGGTGAGCACGCTGGTTGATCGCAGCAAAGAACAGATCAACGAGTATGTTGAGCAGAGCCGCGAGGTTGTTGACCGGGGCCGCGCGCAGTGGGAAGAGTTTGTAGAGCGCGGACGCAGCTTTGTCACCGACCAGACGGGCAAAGTGACCGCTGCCGTGGAGGCGGGCCGTCAGGCATATCAGGCCAACTCATCGTCTCCTACCGAACCGACCGAGATCTAAGGCTGCGTGCTGCACCAGGCGATGGATGGGACTCAGCTTGGCAGATTTCGAGCAATGGAATTGACACTTTGGGCCGCGAGTCTATTTTGAGCCGTCCCCCACGCTTTGTGCGCGGTTTGCGCCCGATGATTGCAGCCCGCACCAGAGAAAGACGCGGAGATTCCGCTCACCCAGCAGCGTGAGGCCGTCCCGATGCCCCTCCAAAACGAATCGACAATCCTGCTTGCGATTCTGGCTGTGATTGGATTGGCGGTATTTCTCCAGACAGTCATTCTGTTTGCTCTCTATCTGACGGCACGCAAGGCCGCGAGCACCATTGAGACCTTGACCGGAGAGTTTCGTGCGTCAGCGCTGCCGGTTTTGAAGAGTTCGCGCGAGGTACTGGAGCGGTCGAAGTCGGTGCTGAACAATGTAGCACCCAATGTGGAGAGCAGTGCAAAGGACTTTGCCGAGATTGCCCACAACCTGAGATCGCAGACCGGCGAAGTGCAAACCACCGTCACCGAGTTGGTTGAGAAATCCCGCGTCCAGATCGCACGGTTGGATGCCATGCTGAGTACTTCGCTCGATACGGTGGATCGTGTGACTGAATCAATCACGGAGGCCGTCAGCGGACCGGTGCGGCAGGCGTCGAGCCTGCTGGCCGGCTTCCGGGCGGCAATGAAGTCATTTCGACGCTGACGACCGGGTAATTGCAAGGGTCTGTCAACGAGTCATGCAGCTTCTCCCAGTACAAATTTGTAGCCATCTGGGGTCTGACTCAGCTCAACATTGACTATTGCGACTTCCGGTTTGATCTCTTCAAGTCTCTTCAAGACTTGCTCCCGAATATCGAGCGAAACAAGTTTTTCCAGTAGTTCAGGCCGATGGAGCAAGACCAGAGTACGAACCAACCGATCAGTCTGGCGGCTGATTGCTAATGCGCCGTTCTCCAAGCGCGAGAGATGCGACCTGTCAACGCCTAGTTTCCGAGCATAATCCTCAGTTCCAACATCCATTGTTTTCCTGAGAAATCGTACTTCCTTTCCGGTCAATTCAAAGGGCTTAGCAACAAGGCCCGCCGCTATCGTAAGAAAAACGTCGTTCAGCCGACGAATGCGCGGAGAATCGCCGCATTTCGGACAAACGTCAACCTCAATATTTCGGAGGATCACGTTATCCAAACCGCATTCGACGAAACGATAGTCCTTCTTCACCCTTTCTACGGACCCTCCGCACTCATTACAAACATTCATATTTCTACTCACGTTTTCCGGTCTATTGACAGACCTAATTCATTCCTGCCCATTGGCAAGACTCAGCATCCGCGATCATGGAAAAACCGCTGTGATCACAATGGTCGTATCTTCATCGGCAAAGGCCACAATCACCGCAAGTGCTTCTTGGTCCAAACTCCTGCCTTCGACTCTGTATCGCCATTGGTTCCAACGAACATCCAGCTCTGGTTCTGCAAAAATCATCCCATGCTTCAAAACCCGCAGCACATCCTGCAAATCGATACCCCGCTCCTTGCAGCGCAAGAGGACATGCGGCAAGAATTGAATTACGCCCTCAATAACGCTGCGCCTGAGGAACCTCAGTGCATCTTCCCTGCTCATGCGATCACCTATAATATGCCAATTTATCCCCCTTAACAATTTATATTCAGTAGTTTATGGAAAATTATAGCCCAGTACGCGTTTCTTTCATTCGATAACCCCAGCAATGCAAAAAATATAAGTCAATATGTGACATATTATCACATAGCTTATTCCTTGTCAAGAGAATGATATTGAAAAAAGTCGACGAGTGTTCCGGCCTAAAAAATCCATCCGCCGCCGACTACTTCATCGCCATCGTAGAAGACAGCCGACTGCCCCGGCGTAACCGCGCGCTGCGGCTCGTCGAAGGTGGCGATGACTTCGTCTGAGGCAGGCTTCGTTTCCCCGGTCCCCAAAGGCGAGGGACCGGGGGCACCTGAAAGATTTGCATCTGCTGAATTTGTGTTGGCGGCTTCCAGCGTGGCCCAGGCAGGTTCGTGGCGATGGCGAATCTTGATCTGCACGCGCATCGGCTCGGTAAGCGCTGCGATGCTGATCCAGTTGAGTTGGCGGGCGCGCAGAGTTAGCGTAGCCAGTTCTTCGTCCGCGCCCACTGTGACGCGGTTGCTGGCAGGGTCGATATTCAGCACATAGAGCGGCGACGGCGAACTTACGCCGAGGCCCTTGCGCTGGCCGACGGTGAAGCTCGATATGCCGTCATGACGGCCCAGCACTTCGCCACTGGATGCGACGAGCTCACCGGCGGTCTCGGGCATCTGCTCGCCCTGCTCTTCAAGATATGCAGTGAGGAACTGCTTGTAATCGCCGCCGGGGATGAAGCAGATCTCTTGCGAATCGGGCTTTTCGGCCAGCGCGAGCCCCGCACTGCGTGCGGCAGCCCTTACCTCCGGCTTTGTGATTGCTCCAAGAGGAAAGAGCGTGTGCGCAAGCTGCTCTTGCGTAAGCCCGAAGAGGAAATAAGTTTGATCCTTGGCGCGGTCTGCGGGGCGCTTGAGAATCCAGCGATTGCGAACTGGGTCGAACTCGTTGATGGCGTAGTGGCCAGTGGCAATGCGGTTTGCGCCGATGCTGCGCGCGGTCTGGAGCAGTGCGTCGAACTTGAGGTGGTTATTGCAGAGCGAGCACGGGATCGGCGTGCGCCCGGCGAGATACTCGCTGACAAAGGGGCGAACGACATCGGCCTCAAAGCGCTCCTGCTGGTTGACGACGTAATACGGGATTCCCAGATGCTCGGCAACACGGCGGGCGTCGTAGACATCATCCAGCGAGCAGCAGCGGCCGGCCTTGGGCGCATCGGGGATGCCGTGCTTGCCGGCGAGGCGGGTTTGGTCCCAGAGCTGGAGGGTGAGGCCTACAACTGTCGTGCCATCGCCCGACTGGGCGAGTATCGCCGCTACCGTCGAGGAGTCTACCCCTCCGGACATGGCTACGGCGATGGTTGTGCCTTCGGTCATGCAGTTTTTTCGCTATTCTGGCTAACTAACCACGAGAAAACAGGAAGCCCCGACATTTGCCGGGGCTGCGTTCGAAATTGGTGTGGGGGGAAGGACTTTCACCTTCGCGGTCGCTCTGGAAAGGAATCGTCTCGTCCTAAAGTCAACTGACTCCGCATAGAAGGAGTAATAAGCCCCCACAGGACCGCCATCCCCAACCACACGCCGATTTCATCGATTAGTAGTTCCATCAGCACCTCCGTGGGGCCTAAAAAACAGACCTTTAAGAGGAGGCTAATCACTCCCTCTAACGAGACAGTGACTCCAGCGATGGCTAATCCCTTTTTTACCCAGCTTATCTGAACCTTTACAGCCAATTATATCAAACAACTGGTAGGTTCTTCCCGCTACTTATTCATCCCGCCGTACCCGCCGCGACTGGCGAGAGCGCGCGTAACTGCTCGACCGCCGCAGGGACGACTTTGAGGACGTAGTCCACATCAGCTTCAGTTGCGGTCTTGAGCAGGCTGAAGCGGAGGCTGGCGCGGGCGCGTGTCTTGTCCAGGCCCATCGCCATCAAAACGTGGCTCGGCTCGGTCGCTCCGGAGTGGCACGCCGAGCCGCCGCTGACTGCGACGCCTTTGAGATCAAGCGCGATGACCAGCGCCTCGCCTTCGAGGTTGTCGAACCAGATATTGCTGGTGTTGGCGACGCGAGGGACACGATTGTCGCTTGAAAGAGAAGACGCAGATCCTTCGCTGCGCTCAGGATGACTGCCGCTAAAAAATGCGCCGTTGACACCGGTTCCGGGCAGTTCGAGAATTCTCGCTTCGAGCCGGTCGCGCAGAGCGGCCAGCCGGTGGATGGTTCCATCGTCGAGCGAGTGCATCGCGAGTTCAGCAGCCTTGGCAAAGCCGACAATGCCGGCCACATTCTCAGTGCCGGCGCGCTGACGGCGCTCATGGCTGCCGCCCACCAGCAGCGGCTCAATCGGAGTGCCGCGGCGCACATACATTGCGCCGATGCCCTTGGGGCCGTGCATCTTGTGCGCGCTGATGGAAAGTAGATGGCATCCGAAGCGGCGCACATCGAACTCCATCTTGCCCGCGCCCTGCACGGCGTCAATGTGGAAGAAAACGCCTGTTTCCGCTGCGATTTTGCCGATCTCTTCGACCGGCTGGCGAACGCCGGTTTCGTTGTTGGCCAGCATTACGCTGATCAGCCGTGTCTCGGGGCGGATGGCGCGCAGGATGTCAACGGGATCGATGAGTCCGCTTGGCTGGGGCGCGACAAAAGTCGTTTCAATGCCATCCCGCTCAAGGCGCTTGGCTGCTTGAAGCACAGCCGAGTGCTCAATCGAGGTGGTGATGAAGTGATCGCCAGGGTGCAAGAGGCCGAAGATCGCCGTGTTGTCGCCCTCGGTGCCGCCGGAGTTGAAGACCACCTCGGCATCGTGGCAGTTGAAGAACGCCGCCAGTGTTTCACGTGCCCGGTCAACCGCGGTGCGCGCGCGTTGACCATCCTGATGGATCGAAGAGGCATTGCCGAAATGTTCCATCCAGTACGGGCGCATCGCCTCCATCACCTCCGGCAGAAGTGGGGTGGTTGCGTTTGCGTCAGCATAGACTCGGAACATGGCGAGAATCTCCTTAAGATACGATTGTACGGTAAATATGCATTTTCAGAGAGCCGGACTGTGTGAATTGGGAGATTCCGCGGCTGGATTGCGGGAAATCCGTTGCGGCGCGATGGCGGGATGCGGCATGGCGCGGGCAACCTTTGGCGACCTATTGGTAATCTCGCGGCTGCTCCAGCTTTCATCGTAGAATGTCTTAGAACCATTGCATAATCGCGGTTGTATCCCAGTTAAGAATGCACCGCACTGTCAGGCGTCGGCGCACAATTGCGCGTAACTCATTTCCCTTTGTTGGGTTTGACGCAAGCGCTCTTTGGCGGGTATAACTGAGAGGTTGGGCAGATATGCGAAACTGCTCCAATTGAACGTCCCAGCTGCAATCGTTCCCCACGGCTTGCGAGGAGATATTAGACGTTCAATCGCTTCTCACGCGAAGATAATCGGCTAACCGGTTTGAGTCGACGCCGCGATTCACGGGCTTTCGCCGGTACGCTGGAGCGCCACGAAAACCCAGCATCGCATGTCGAGCGCTGAAAGCGAGGATGAATCGTTGGAATTCCGTCAAAACAGTGAACTAACTGTGCGTGACCTGCTGGCTATATTCAGGAAGCGGCGCAGGATTATTTATGGAACGGTATTTTTGTTTGGAGCGCTTTGCGCCACTTATTGCACGCTTGCCACCCGACGCTACGAAGCAACTGGCGTAGTACAGATACAAAAGGAAAGTTCCGACGGGCTAGGCCTCGATAGCCTGATGAGCGACAGCGGAGAATCGTCGGGAGCACTGGATGTGAATATCACCATTCAGACCCAGGCAAGCATTCTCAAGTCAGACACACTGGCGTTGCGCACTATCAACAAGCTGAATTTAACTGAAACCGAGGACTTTCGGCCTCACTGGAGTTTGCGCGGCTGGCTCTTCGGATTTTTTTCTCCCAAGGGAACGCCGGAACCAGCAGGGCTTCCGCTTGAAGAGTCACCCCGCCGAAGAGTTGCGGCCATCGGCATATTCGAGAAGAACCTGACGGTCAAGCCGGTTGCGGGAACCCGGCTGATGGAGGTCGACTATCTGAATCCCGATCCCAAGCTGGCGGCGGCCGTAGTCAATGAATTGACGCAAGAGCTGATGGACTACACCTTTCAGACTCGCTTCGACGCAACTACCCAGGCGTCCACGTGGCTGACCGGGCAACTGGGTGAGTTGCGCAAACAGAGCGAAGACTTGCAAGCGAAGGTTGTCGATCTGGAACGCCAGTCGGGCGTTTATAGCCTGGGTTCGGGGGACGCGAAGGGCGGTGAGCAGGCCTATTCAGGGGTGCTGGACCGTTTACAGCAGGCGACCGTAGCAGTGAACCAGGCCGAGCAGAACCGCATCCTCAAAGGAGCGGTTGCACACGCAGCTGCCGATGGTGACGCAGAGATGCTCTCCGGGCTGGCCGGCAACGGGGCTGGCAACGGCACCATGGGCAATTCTCTCTCGGTGATCCAAAACCTGCGCCAGCAAGAGGCGACGGAAAAAGCGGCGCTCAAGGAGGCGGAAGCGAAGTACGGTTCGTCCTACCCCAAGCTGAGCGAGATGCGCGAGAATGTCGCCAGCCTCGACCGCTCGATTCATGAAGAAGTTGACCGCATCAAGCAGCGGGCCCAGAGCGACTACGATGTCGCCGTGCAAACCGAGGCAGACACCCGCCAACGGTATAACGCCGCAAAGGCCGAAGCCGACAAGCTGAACGACAAGGCGATTGAGTACGCGATTACCCATGAGGAGGCCGATGAAAGCCGCAGCCTCTATGAAGACCTGTTGAAACGGCTCAAGGAAGCCGGAGTCCTGGAAGGGCTGAAATCCTCGAATATCACCATTGTTGATCCGGGGCGCGCTCCGGCTGGTCCCAAGAGGCCGAATGTGCCGAATTACATGGCCATTGCGCTGGCTGCAGGCTTCTTTGTAGGTTGCGTCACCGCGGTGGTCGTCCACAGTCTGGACAACAAGATTGGCGGTATTGCAGAAATCGAGCAGATGACCGGGCAAGGCATTCTGGGAGCCACTCCTCTCTTTCAGCCAATCATGCAAGGGGAAGTTCCCATCGGAACAACTCATCTGGCCAGCCTGGACGAGCCGCAATCGACTTATGCCGAGGCGATTCGCGCTATCCGCACCGCGGTCTTGCTCACCGGCGGCGGTGACCGCTGCCGCGTGCTTCTGGTAACCAGTTCAATTCCCGGCGAGGGCAAAACAACTTTTGCCGCGAATCTGGCTGCGATCATGTCGCAATCCAACCGCAAAGTCCTGCTGGTGGATATGGATTTACGCCGTGGCACGCTGCGCCATCGGTTGAATTTGTCCGCGGGGCCGGGACTGAGCGAATTGCTGGCCGGACGGTCGCAAAAACCGGAGCTGCGGAACATCGAAGCGACGCCTCGGCTTGATGTTCTGCTGGCGGGAACGCCACCGCCGAATCCATCTGAGCTTCTGGATTCAAAGATTGGCGAACTGATTACGCAATGGCGGGAAAAATACGATTATGTTGTCCTGGATGGCGCGCCCTTGCTTCCGGTGACTGATTCGCTCATAGTCAGCCCGTTGGT
Source organism: uncultured Acidobacteriaceae bacterium (assembly GCA_963713645.1). Lineage (GTDB taxonomy): Bacteria > Acidobacteriota > Terriglobia > Terriglobales > Acidobacteriaceae > Telmatobacter. The sequence continues at coordinate 31,592 of CAVQMQ010000044.1, forward strand.
GGATGTTACTTTGCTGCTGGCGCGAACGGGATTGACGGAGAGGCCGCAGTTGATGCGCAGCTTCCGCTTGGCAACGCAGAATTCCAAGCACTTCGTCGGAATGATTCTCAACGGATTGCGTCCAGACGACGAAAACTATTACGGCTACTACGGATACCGCAAATACTCCTACAACTACAGCGAGGATGGCAATGCGAAAAACAAGTAGTTGGATTTTGAGCTTATTGTTGCTGCTGCTCACTCCGGCGCTCCGGTCGCAGACCGTCGAGACTTTGCTAATCGGACCGGGCGATGCTCTGCACCTGCAGGTCTTTGACACGCCTGAGATGGAGCAGCATGTGCGCGTCACCGATGCCGGAGAAATTCCGCTGATTCTGGGCGGCAACGTCAAGGTCGCCGGGCTTACGCCGGAACTTGCCGCGCGCGCCATTGAAAGGGCTCTGCGGGATGGAAAGTTTTTCAGCCACCCGCATGTCACTGTTCAAGTGGAAGAATTCGCGGCCCAGAAAGTATTCGTGATGGGGGAGGTGAATCAGCCCGGCGCTTTCGATACCAAAACTCCGCGCTCCGTCTATGAGGTTTTGGCGATGGCTGGCGGCCTTGCGACCCTGGCTGACCGCAAAGTGCTGATCCAACGCAAAGGTTCGCAGGAGAAGATTCCTTACTTCTTTTCCAACAATGCGGAAACCGCTCTGGACAGTTCAGTGAAAGTGAATCCTGGCGATACGGTCTTCGTTCCAAGAGCCGGCATTGTGTACGTGCTGGGCGATGTTCGCCAGGCCGGCGGGTACACGATGACCAATAACGATGCGCAACTGAGCCTGCTCCAGTTGGTAGCCCGCGCCGGCGGAACCAATAACTCCGCGGTTCCATCCCATGCCCGGTTAATTCGCAAGACTGCAAGCGGAACACTTGAAATTGCCATCAATATCAGCGCGATGCAAAAGGGGAAGACCACGGATATTCCGCTTCAGGCCAATGACATTGTCTATGTCCCCTTCAGTTATCTGAAAAACTCCTTTGTCAATGTGCAGGGGATTGCCACATCGGTGGGAACCGCTGCCTTGTACAAATTCTGAACGCGCGGAAATTGCTGTTCAAACCATCGATACGGAGTGTCCTGTGCAGAGCGCCACGACGGGTATGAAATTGGAAACTATAAGGTTTCTCGACATCTCGGTAAACCCCATCACACGCGCGGAGCTGCTTGAGTTTTTTCGGCGCTCCATCGAGGGCAACGCCACTGCCGTGGTGGGAGCACACAACGTCCATAGCCTGTCTCTGGCGCAGAATAATCAATCCATGCAGGCGTTCTACATGCGCTGCGACCTTGCCTATGTCGATGGGATGCCTCTGGTTTGGCTGGCCAGGGCGTTGGGACTGTCACTGGGCAAGATACACCGGGTTCCTTTCCTTGACTGGTATGACGAGTTCTTCCAGCAGGCATCCAAAAACGGGTGGAAATTGTTTTATCTCGGAGGATCACCTGAATCCTCCGCCGGCTTCGATCTGATCCTGAAGCAGAGATACCCCGGCATCCAGGTTCGCATCCATCACGGTTATGTAAGCGGCGTCGGCGTCGAGTCGCTCTGCGAATTGATCAACGAGTTTCAGCCGAATGCGCTCTTTGTCGGCATGGGAATGCCACTGCAGGAGGCATGGATCGTCGAGGCCCTGCCTTACCTGAAAACCAATCTGGTCTTTGCCGGCGGTGCCATGCTGGAGTACCTTACCGGAGAACAGAAGGCTGCACCGCGCTGGCTAGGACCCCTCGGCATGGAGTGGCTTTACAGACTGGCTTGCCGCCCCAAAAGCCTCTACTACCGCTATCTGATCGAACCCTTTACGCTCTTGCCCCTGATCATTCGCAAACTGCGCGAGGGGAGGAATTATGCGCGGCAATGATAGTGTCGCCCTCCCTCTGGTGAGCGCGGTTATCCCCACAAGGAACCGTCCGGATTTTGTTGTGCGCGCTGTGCGCTGCGTGCTATCTCAGACCTATTCAAATCTCGAAGTGATTGTAGTTGTGGATGGACCGGATTCCGCAACACAAACTGCCCTGCACGCGTTGAACGATCCAAGAGTGAGGATTATTCCGCTTGTGGAGAACGTAGGCGGAAGTGAGGCCAGGAACACAGGCGTGCGCGCAGCCCGCGGAAACTGGGTGGCCTTGCTCGATGACGATGATGAATGGTTCCCTGAAAAGATTGAGAAACAAGTGGAGTTGGCGCTGGCTTCAGAAGCGAGACTGCAACTGATCAGCTCGATGCTGCTTGTCCGCTCCTCAGAAGAAGACACGCTTTGGCCAATCACCTTTCCGCAGCCCTCTGTTCCGGTCTCTGAATATCTTTTTTGCAAGCGCGGCCTTGGGTTTGGTGGAGGCTTGCTGCAAACTTCCACCCTCCTCGCATCGAAGGAGCTGCTTCTCACCCTGCCCTTTCAAGCTGGTCTGAGGATGCATCAGGACTGGGACTGGGTTTTGCGGGTTGGCCAGCTACAAGCCGTAAGAATTGATATGGTCAGAGAGTGCCTCGCGGTCTGGAACGTGGAAGGAGGCCGCAAAAGCATCAGCCGCTCCGCCGAATGGGAGTTTTCGCTGGAGTGGGTGCGGAGCCGGCGCGCCTTGTTCACACCGCGCGCCTACTCCTACTTCATTGCCACCGAGTGCGCGCGCAGCGCTGCTATGCGCCATGCGCCAATCTCGGTAATGATCGGCATGTTGCGTGAGTGCCTGAGCGGCGCACCCGATCTGAATTGCCTGCTCTACTTCGCGAAGGTATGGCTGATTCCGCAAAATCTGCGCCGCTTTCTGCGCACAAAGCTGGGCCTCGGCGAGCCACAGCAAATAACATTGCCCGCTGACGGAAAGCTACGCACCAACGGTGGACTATGACTCCCCCGGTTTTTGTCAGCGTTGTGATCCCAACCCTCAACCGGCCATCGCTGCTGCTGCGCGCCATATCGAATGCTCTCGATCAAACATACAAGCAACTGGAAGTCGTCGTGGTGGTCGACGGTCCCGATGCGGCTACTATCGAAGCTCTATCCAGGCTCAATCAGCCTCGCCTGCGCATCGTCGCGCTGCCCGTCAATGTGGGCCTTGCGGAGGCGCGTAACTCCGGTATTCGGGAAGCAGCCGGGGATTGGGTTGCCTTTCTGGATGACGATGATGAGTGGCATGAAAATAAAATCGAGATTCAGGTTGGCGCACTTGGCGAACAGGACTCAGCTATCAATTTTGTCGCCTGCCGCTACGAGGAAAGAAACACCCGTACAATCCGGCAAATGCCTCGGCGGTTCCCGAACAGCGATGAAAATTGGAGCGAATATATCTATGTGCATGGCGGTGTTTTGCTTCCATCCACTTATCTTGTTAAAAGATCGCTTATGCTTGCAGTGCCGTTTACCAAAGGATTGCGCTACAACGAAGACGCGGACTGGCTGCTGCGGGCGTTCGCAACCGAAGTAATCCGCCCAGCCTGGGTGGACGCGGTGCTTGCCACCTATCACAACGAGAATGAAGAAGAGAGGCTCAGCACCACCACGCCCTGGGAAGGGCGATACCAATGGTTGACCGAGAACCGGCCATTGCTAACGCGCGCGGCCTTGCCGTATTACGTAGCCAGATTGTGCCTTCCGTATGCCAGGCGTTCGCGCTCGCGCTTCTCCGCCTGCGCCTTTTTGCTTTGGGATGCGATGAAGAACGGCAAGATGTCGATTCGGTCCGTCTGCTACCTCGGTGCGGCTCTATTGACCCAACCGGAATGGCGGCGGCGGCTGAGACATGGGATGGACTTTAATGGTCAATAACAGAGCGCCAAGGCATAGCAATCCACCGCTGCTATTACAGGTAAGCACCTGGGTAACCATAGCGCCTCTGGTTCTTTTGTGCATGGGCTGCGACCTGTGGTTCATGTTTGACTCCGCGGGCGGAGGAAAGACCGTTGCTCTAGTCATATGCTGGATACTGGTCATTTTTTGCATTGCGCAAAGACCGGTATTCTTATTCGAGCAATGTTGGCGGGCAAAATACTGCTTTGTGATTCCAGCCATTGCAACTCTGTCCACGCTCTGGTCGCAAAACCCGTCTCGCACCCTTCTCAAGGGACTATGCTTATTCCTCATTACTGTTTTTGCGGTGTATCTGATCAATCGCTACGATACTGAAGAAATCATCTACCTCTTCTATCTTTCGGGCAATATCATCGTTGTCTTAAGCCTCGTGTATAGCGTCGCATTTCCTGGGGCTGGCATCGCGCCAGATGGCTGGCGGGGAGTTTTCCATACCAAAAATGATGCCGCGCGAGTGGTTGCATTTTTATTCCCCAGCCTTCTTTATTACAAGCCGCGTCTTGCGTCTAGTGAAATGGTGAGGAAAACATTTCTCTGCGCCACTTGCGCATTTCTACTCCTCACCCGGTCGGTTACCGGGTTGGCTAGCGTCGCTGTTCTCATTCTGCTGTTTGCGTTGTGGCTGCTGATCCGCCGAGTAGCCACGATGGAAAAAAGGATGATTATCATCCTGTCTATCTTTGCCGCTCTCGCGCTTTCAATTCTGGCTTTTTATTATGCAAAGGATATTCTGCCGTTGTTCGGGAAAGACACCACGCTGACTGGGAGGACGAAGATATGGGCCAGCGTTATTCTTTCCATCAAGAAGCGCCCCTGGCTAGGCTATGGCCACGGAGCGTTCTGGATTGGGCACGGCGAAGCAACCAATACCTATTTGGCCGCCGATTGGACTGTCTCCTATGCGCACAACGGTTTTCTCGACGTAATGTTGCAATTAGGGTTTGCCGGCCTGGCGGCAGTTTGTTTCGTTTTCATCAAGGCTATCAAAGATACGGCTGCCGCAATGTCAAAGGAGATTTCGCGCTATTCCTTCTGGTGCGTTTCCGTATTGGTACTGACGCTCATTTTCAATCTGGACGAGGGCACATTCGTCGCGGAAGAGAGAATTTACTGGCTTCTGTTTCTGGTGGTCTCCCTGGGCGTGCATGGACCCAATTACTTGCATACGCGGGAGACTCGGCTCCTCGCGAAGAAGCCCCTCTATGAACCTGGGATTGTCTGACAGACGGCGCCGGGTCTGGCGAATGCTCGATTGCGAGCAGCGCGGATTTCTCACCAATGTAAAATGGTGCGTGAGGCATGCACAGTTCCGCCGAGAGCCCTGTAGCCTGACCGCGTACAGAAATGAGATCTTATTGAAAGTCGCCATAGTGCATTATTGGATGCTTGCTTCCGGGGGGGCTGAGCGAGTCGTGGAGGTGATCGCTTCAGTTTACCCGGATGCCGATATCTATGGATTATTCAAGAGCAGTGACGTCTGCGTAGGCGTTACCAGGCGCATGAAGTGCACGTTTCTAAATAGCATGCCGCTGATCAATGTTATCTATAAGTCCTTGCTACCGCTTTATCCTTTGGCTGTCGAGTCGCTTGATCTGAGAGGATATGATCTGGTGATTTCCAGCGACACCAATGTGATGAAGGGGGTTCTGGTTGACCAGGAGGCGGTTCACGTCTGCTATTGCCACACGCCGATGCGCTATGTATGGGACTTATACCGCGACTTTATGGCACGGACACCGATGCTGTTTCGCCCCATTTTTGCAATCACATCGCACTATCTCCGGCTGTGGGACTTCAGCGCCGCTCAAAGGGTGGATTACTTTGTCGCTAACTCCAAATATATTCAGGGCCGGATCAAGAAAGTTTACCGCCGCGACTCTACTGTAATTTATCCTCCTGTAGATACGGCCAAGGGATATATCTCCGATCAGCATGGAGACTACTATCTCTCTGTCGGTCGGCTTTCGGCAACAAAGAAATTAGACCTGCTGATCCATGCCTGCAACCGCATGGGGAGAAAGCTGATCATAGCCGGCACAGGAGTTGAGGAGAAGCGGTTGAAATCCATTGCCGGGCCTACCATCGAGTTTCTAGGCCGCGTTCCCGATGATGAGTTGCCGCATCTTTATGCAAAATGCAGGGCATTCTTATTTGCGGCCGATGAGGATTTCGGGATCGTTCCGGTCGAGGCGCAATCCTATGGACGGCCAGTAATTGCCTACGGCCACGGCGGCATACTGGAAACGGTCAGAGTAAATAGCTGCAACGGAGATTCTGATACCGGGGTCTTCTTTGCAGAACAGACTGTAGACTCGGTTGTGGAGGGTATCGAACGATTTGAAGCGCGGGAGCATTCATTTGTTGCCGCCGAAATTCAGAGCCATGCGCAGCAATTCGATATTTCGGTCTTCATCAAGACCGTCGAGCGGTTTGTGAATGTTGTGATAGCCCATCGGCCATAGGCTCGTCCGCAAGAAGCTGACACACCGCAGCGGTAATATTTTACACCGATGCCCATTAAATACTTGAATTAAAAACGATTACAATCAACTGCACCCGCTTCATTCCTCCTGATCGCAGTTTTTTGTTCCCTTCCCGCCCCCCTCTCTGTCATACTTGATTGTGCCCCCCTCGTACGGCCAATCCAAACTTTCATCTCAAGAGGTTGCATCCATGTCTGCAAAGTATGTCTTTGTGACGGGCGGAGTCGTGTCCAGTTTAGGAAAAGGACTGGCAGCAGCCTCCATCGGCTGTTTGCTCGAATGCCGCGGCCTGCGGGTCAACATGATGAAGTTCGACCCCTACCTTAACGTCGATCCCGGAACCATGTCGCCCTTTCAGCACGGCGAAGTCTTTGTCACCGACGACGGCGCGGAGACCGACCTCGACCTTGGCCACTACGAGCGGTTCACCCACGCGCCGCTCTCGCGCGATAACAACCTCACCACCGGCCGCATCTACGAACAGATCATCCTGAAAGAGCGACGGGGCGACTATCTGGGCAAGACCGTCCAGGTGATCCCGCACGTGACCAATGAGATTAAAAACGCGATGCGCAAGGTCTCATCGAATGGCGCGGATGTGACGATTGTCGAGATCGGCGGAACGGTCGGCGACATCGAATCGCTGCCGTTTCTCGAGGCCATACGCCAGATGCGCCAGGAACTGGGCCGCGAGAATACTGTCTTTGTTCACCTCACGCTGGTGCCGTGGATTGCCGCCGCGCAGGAGTTGAAGACCAAGCCGACCCAGCACTCGGTCAAGGAACTGCTCGGCATCGGCATTCAGGCAGATGTGCTGCTCTGCCGCTCGGACCGAAACCTCAGCCGCGAGATCAAGCAGAAGATCGCCGCATTCTGCAACGTCGAAGAGCGAGCGGTCGTGGGAGCGACCACTGTACCCTCCATCTACGAGGTGCCGCTGCGCTTTGCCGAAGAGGGACTGGACGCGTTGATCCTGAAATATCTGCACAAGGATGCGCCCGAGGCCGATCTAAGCAAGTGGAAGGATCTGGTGGAACGCTGCTACCACCCCAAAGACGAAGTGCATATCGCCATCGTCGGCAAGTATGTAGAGTACGAGGATAGTTATAAGTCACTGAAAGAAGCCCTGACCCACGGAGCGATAGCTCAGAACCTGAAACTCAGAGTTACATGGATTGAAGCCGAAGGATTGGAATCGAAGACTCCTGAAGACCGGAGTTATGAAGAGCAGTTAGCTGGGTTTGACGGAATCCTTGTCCCCGGCGGCTTCGGCAAGCGCGGCATCGAGGGCATGTTGAACGCGATTCGCTATGCCCGCGAAAAGCAGGTGCCTTATTTCGGAATTTGCCTTGGCATGCAAACCGCGTGCATCGAGTTTGCGCGCAATGTCTGCGGATTGAAGGATGCAAATTCCAGCGAATTCGACCCAGCCAGCCAGCATCGCATCATATACAAACTGCGCGAGCTGCTGGGCGTAGAAGAAATGGGCGGAACAATGCGCCTCGGCGCGTGGACCTGCGTACTGCAAGCGGATTCGCTGGCGGCCAAAGCATACGGCGGCGCAACCGAGATCAGCGAGCGTCATCGCCACCGCTACGAGTTCAACCGCGAGTATGAGGCCCTGCTCACCGGCGGCGGCCTGCGCCTGAGCGGCACCACTCCCGATGCGACGTATGTCGAGATTGTCGAACTGCCCGGCCATCCCTACTTCCTCGGCTGCCAGTTCCACCCCGAGTTCAAATCCAAGCCGCTTGAGCCGCATCCGCTGTTCCACGAGTTCGTGAAGGCGAGTTACAAAAAAAAACAGCAGCCGGCACAAACCACAAAGCTGATTGAATCGGATTCTCTGACTAAGAGCTTCGCTTCCTGATTTGGATCTGGATTGCTCTCCTCACCGCGCTCGGATTCCTGCGCAGTGAGGGAGAGCGTTTTTTGCCAACGATGGTAGAATGGTGGAAGAAAATGGTGGAGGGGTAGAATTCGATGGCGTTAAACATCAAAAACGAAGAGACCCACCGGTTGGCCCTGGAACTGGCACAGCGCAATGGTGAAACCATGACCATGGCCGTGACAATCGCGCTGAGAGAGCGCCTGGAACGGCAACAGCCAAATCCAAAGGCTGGACTTGCCGCCTGGTTAGACGAGCTGTCCAAGGAAACCGCGCCGCTGGCCAAGGATCTACCGCCATCTGACAAGATCGGCGACCTGCTCTATGACAAAGAAACCGGTTTGCCGTTATGATCGTCGACTCATCCGCACTGGTGGCCATCATCAAGCGCGAACCGGAGCGAGCCGCCTTCTCCGCGCTCCTTGAAAGCACGCAGGACGTAAAGACCTCGGCAGCAACCTATTTTGAGACTGCCATCGTTATTGATAGTCTGCGGAATCCAATCATGAGCCATCTGCTTGATGATCTGATCGAACGCGCAGGGATCATCATCGAACCCGTCACCCCGGAGCAGGCCCGCATCGCCCGGCAGGCCTATCGCGACTACGGCCGGGGCAGCGGCCATCCCGCCACCCTCAACTTCGGCGACTGCTTCAGCTACGCCCTGGCCCGCGCCAAACGCGAACCCATCCTCTACAAGGGCGACGATTTTGGGCATACGGATTTGCGGAGTGCGGCACAGCAACCATAGTTGGGTGGGCACATTCAAAATCCAAGTGCAACAAATTTCGTCAATGGATAGAGCTGAAGTCGTGGAGGAGAGGAGCTTTTCAATGGGTCGTAAAGGCGGCGTGATTGGGGTTTGGGCCCTTTTGATTGGTGCTATCGGGTCCGCAGGGACGGGCATGGCGCAGCAGACAGGAATGAGTAAAGACGATCAAGCCCTGATTGCAGCCATGCTGCGCACGGCTCACGACGATGTGAGGAACTACTACTACGATCCCAGAATTCGCGGCCTGGACTGGGACGGCCTCTATCAGAAGTGGGATGCCAAGATCCCCAAGGCGCAGAATGTGGGCGAGGGCATGCGCCTCGTCACAGCCTTTCTGCGCGAACTCAATGACTCGCATACCTTCCTTCTGCCACCGCTAAGAAGCGTGCGCATGGACTATGGATACAGGCTTGAGGAGATAGGGGAAGCCTGTTTTGTGACGCAGGTCCGGCCCAACACCGATGCCGCCGCAAAGCTTCGCATTGGCGACCAGGTATTGAAGCTGGACGATTACCTTGTCACTCGCGAGGACTTTCACGCCCTGCAGTACTACCGGGTGAGTCTGGCACAGCGCAATGGCACGGTGATGACCGTGCGGACGCCGACGGGTGAGGAGCGCGAGCTGAAGGTGAGCGCCACAGAGCACCCCATCAACCTGAATCCTCGTCAAAATCCCGGGCGCGATGTAATGCTCAGTCGCGATTCGCGCGAGGAAGCGTTAAGCAAGGAGATCGTTGAGTCCGGAGACGTCGCGATCTGGAAGTTACCGGCGTTCGACCTGCCTCCGGACTGGATCGAAAAACAGATTGGAAAGGCACGCCGGCACAAGGCCATGATCCTTAACTTGCGCGGAAATAGCGGCGGTTCAGCGGAAACGCTTTCCTCGCTGGTGGGTTCGCTTTTCGATCATGACGTGAAGATCGCCGACCGCGTGGAAAGAGATGCCACCAAGCCAATGACCGCCAAGCGCCAGACGCACATCTTCGAGGGCAAATTGATTGTGCTCGTCGACGCGAGCTCCGCGTCTGCTTCTGAGATATTAGCCCGCGTTGTGCAGCTCGAACGCCGGGGCACAGTGATCGGCGACAGGTCAGCTGGTGCCGTGATGGAGGCGAAGAGGTACCGCGAGTCAACGGGAGTGAGCATGGGCCCGGTCTTCGGGTTTTCTGTGACCGACGCCAATCTGATCATGGCCGACGGCAAGAGCCTGGAGGGAACAGGCGTGGTGCCGGACGAGATTCTGCTGCCGACTGCGGCGGATCTTGCCGCAGGGCGCGACCCGGTTCTTGCACGCGCCGCAGAGTTGGCCGGTTCAAAACTGGATTCCAATGCGGCCGGCAAGCTGTTTCCATTTGAGTGGGAATCATTTCGGTGAAGTCGTGCCCTGTTAACAGGCCTTTGAAAGTGCCTGAGCAAGCAGCTTCTACAACACAGTTTCACAGCTGAAAAATCGCAGAGGTCGCCTTGAAACTGCGGCCCATCCGCTTCATCCATTACCCTAGAGGGTGGAGCACCCCATGACCGTCATCCGGCAGGAAGATTTTGTTGCAAGCGTTGCAGGCGCATTGCAGTACATCAGCTACTACCACCCGGTGGATTACATCACCTCGCTGGCCGCCGCCTACGAGCGGGAGCAGTCCCCTGCCGCTAAAGACGCCATTGCGCAGATTCTGATCAACAGCCGCATGTGCGCCGAGGGCCACCGGCCCATCTGCCAGGACACCGGCATCGTGACGGCGTTTATCAAAGTCGGACTCGACGTGCAGTTCGTCGCTGCTCCCGGCGAGGAGCGCAAAGACATTCAGGAACTCGTCGATGAAGGCGTCCGCCGCGCCTATCTCGACCCCGACAACAAGCTGCGCGCCTCGATTCTTGCCGACCCGGCGGGCAAGCGCACCAATACCAAAGACAATACGCCGGCCTGCGTCAACGTCGAGCTGGTCAAGGGCGACAAGGTCGATGTCACTGTCGCGGCAAAGGGCGGAGGCTCCGAGGCGAAGTCAAAGTTCGTCATGCTGGACCCGTCGGACTCGGTCGTCGAGTGGGTCCTGAAAACCGTGCCAACGATGGGCGCGGGTTGGTGTCCGCCGGGAATGCTGGGCATCGGCATCGGCGGCACTGCGGAAAAAGCCATGCTGCTGGCCAAGGAGTCTTTAATGGACCCCATTAACATTCAGGAGCTGATTGCACGCGGCCCCGCGAACCGCGCCGAGGAGCTGCGCCTCGAACTCTACGACAAGGTGAACCGTCTGGGCATCGGCGCACAAGGCCTGGGCGGCCTGACGACGGTTCTCGATGTGAAGGTCCGCGACTATCCAACGCACGCTGCCAATTTGCCGGTGGCCATGATTCCCAACTGCGCGGCGACACGCCACGCGCACTTTGTGCTCGACGGCTCCGGCCCCGTCTATCTCGATCCGCCGAGCCTGGAAGATTGGCCGAAGCTGACCCATGACGTCTCCGGCGCGCGGAGGGTGAATCTGGATACGGCAACACGGGCCGAAGCGGCAACGTGGAAGCCGGGAGAAGTCCTGCTGCTGACCGGAAAGCTCTTGACCGGACGCGACGCCGCACACAAGCGCATGACAGATATGCTGAGCAGGGGCGAGAAGCTGCCCGTTGATTTCAAGGACCGTTTTATCTATTACGTTGGCCCGGTGGACCCAGTGCGTGAAGAGGTTGTCGGCCCGGCAGGTCCAACGACGGCCACGCGCATGGACAAATTTACACGGCAGATGCTAGCCGAGACAGGCCTGCTAGGCATGGTGGGCAAAGCCGAGCGCGGCCCGTTGGCCATCGATGCGATTCGTGAATTCGGAGCGGTCTATCTGATGGCGGTGGGCGGCGCGGCCTACCTGGTTGCCAAGGCAATTGTCGGCTCGCGGGTGCTGGCATTTGAGGATCTTGGCATGGAAGCCATCTACGAGTTCGACGTGCGCGATATGCCCGTCACAGTCGCGGTGGATTCCAAAGGAACCAGCGTTCACCAGACCGGCCCGGCGGAGTGGCAGCAGCGGATCGCGGGGATTCCGATTTTGCAGTAGCGCACTGACACTTATTGTGAAATCGTCAGTGAACCGGAATCAAGGGCGATTTCGTAATAGCCTGCGTCGTTCCAGGGAAGCACTTTCCCGCTCTGCTTGAGCGTACCGCCGGTTACTGTCACGCGAAGGGACTTCCCCGGCGGGAAGTGCGGCGGCAACGTCCATGTGAGCACCGTATCTTTGCCGGATTTGCTCGCCGTAGCGTCGGTAACTACTTTTTGTCCGGCCCAGTACGCGCCGACGTTGACCATGCTATCGATCCACACGCCGCCCAGCGATTTTGCGTGATTGATGCTGGCAATTACGTCCTCGATTTTGACCGGCGCGTAGCCGTTATCGCCGCCCAGCGAGTGAAACAAAAATATCTGCCATTTATGAGCTTTCTGCGCCGAGTCAATGAAGGAGTTGAAGGAGCTTGCGGTTTCTCCTGCGCGCGCCCCGTGAATCAGCAGGTTATAGGGATCAGTGTTGTCATTTGCAGCGATCTGCCCGTCCCAGACGCCGCGATTCAGGAAGAAGCGGGTCTTGGCGACCGGCTCGTATCCTGTGTCTCCATAGGGCGCGGCCGTGGTCGGCACTCTGCTCACGCCGTAGGTCTTCTCGATGTGCGCTGTGCACTGGTCGTACTCCGCTTCAAGACTGCCGGCGTACGCTCCCCAGGCGCAGCCGGTAGCGTCGGCATGGCAATGGTGCTCCGTGTGATTGCCAAGTTCATGGCCGTCTTTAGCCGCCTGCGCCCAGACCGGCGAGTTGCCGTCGCTGGCGCACACCAGGAAGAACGTCATGCGCACTCCGGTGGCCTGAAGCTGCGGATAGTTGGCAATCTGTGAGGGGAGCGCGTCATCGAAGGTGTAGGTGAGCGCGGAAGTAAATCCCGCCCAATCCAGAACCCGCAAACCGCCCGCCGCGCCTGCGGGTCTGGGAACACCGCTGCGGGCCAGCACAGGCAATCCACTCACCGATACGGGCTGCGCGGTTTGAGCATTGCTGATGCTTCCGAATGCTGCGAAAAAACATGCCACAATGCTCAAGAATGCTATCCGACTTACATTCACGCGTTCTCTTCTCCTCATTGGCATCAACAGACGACTATAAATGGAGCACCGTCGAGACGAAGTTGCTCGCGATCACAATCTTTGTCCGGCCCAGTGATTTCAGCCTGCAGAATCCCAGCCCGTTTGTCGCCAGTGATCGTGTAATCCGGCTGGGCGGCGTCAATCAGGTCGAGCAGGTAGCTGTCAGCCGGATCAGCGGCCTGATGCTTGCGTGGAATCGGTGCGGGCCAGACAGTCGCGTTGTAGAGGTTGTTCAGCATTTCGCCAACCAGATGGGGTACAAGTTGCCCACGAAACTTTGGGTTCCGGCAGGCAATGCGGATCTCATCAATCTGCAACTGGCAAGTGACAACTCGGAAGCGCTTCTGAAGCCACGCCTCATAGATTGCCGCTGGTGCTCCGCGGGATGCCAACAGGGCGCTAATGAATATATTGCTGTCCAACAGGACCAACATCAGCGCCGCTGTGCCCGCGCCCAGGCAAGAGATTCCTCGATCATCGCGTCAAGCTCATCGGGGTCTAAGTCTTCATTGTGCTTCTTGGCGGCTCTGGCAGCCGACTCAAAAATGTGCTTGGTCACTGCTTCTTCAACAAAACGCGAGAGTTCGCCCTTCTTGCTCCGGCCCTCAGAGGCGAGAAGCTGGCGCAGATCTTTGTCGAGTTGCTTGGGGACGACGAGGTTCCAGCGGGTGGTTTCGGTTGCAGGCATAGAAGGCTCCTGCCTTCAGTGTACACCTAAACAGATATACACATAAACACCTAACTGCGGTGAGGCAGGCCTCAGGCAGCAGGCTGGTGCGAAGATTCGGACTCGGCATCGGGACGGACGCGCTTCGGCTCGGAGAGCAAAGATTGCAATTCGGCGGGCAGCGCGGAGAACGGGACTGCTTTTGCAAAATCTTCTTCAGTCCACTCCGGGTTTTCGTCGTCGATCAACTCAGGATTTGGAAGTTTCATATCTCCGCCGCTCCTTTCGATTGGCATTTCTCAGACTGATTACCCGAAGGGCGCTTCCGCGCATGGTGAAAACCAGCGCGTACAGCGTATCTCCTATCAATCCAAGCGCCCGTGTGCGCGTTTCGCCGTAATCTCTGCGCGTGTCGGGTACATATCCGGCCTCACGGAAATCGAAATTTTCGGCAATCTCAAAGCCAAAACCGCGCTCCCGAAGATTGCGCTCACTCTTCCGTGGGTCGAACGTGATCTCCACATGAACGATTGTAGCGCGAAATCCACCTGTAGTGGGGCAGCCGACACTTGCGCGCCATGGAGTTCGTGGTCTACCACCCTGAATCAAAGACGATTCAAGGATGGGCACCCGGCTTTTTCATACGAGTAAAGCTGTAAGCTCCGAGATTTGGTCTTTCATGACGAGATTGTGTTCCAAGTTTATAAAAATTGCCATAGCATGGAGAACAATTGCAGCGGCATGGAGCATTAGCATCGTCTGAAATAATACATCATCCTGATTTATCGTGCCTGACTTGAGGATCTGCAACTGAAAATCTAATGCTGGCTGCGTTCCATGAACAAACGCATGTCCATCGAGATAAGCACTATCTATGAACGTACCAAACACGGGAGAATCGAGTCTCTCGTCGATTAATTTTGCTCGTTCCCATACTGGTGTATTCGTCCATGATTGAGCCTTCTCTAGCTTGCCACTTACAGCAATAACTTTTCTCTTCTCCTCGCCGAGAGCGGCGCGAATTTCCGTGTCAATACACTCCATCGGACCAAACTGCTTTTCGAACCGTGCAAGGTTCTTGTGCTCGCTGATGACGGGAAAGTATCGAAAAGCGTTCAGCTCTGACTCCGGCGCTAACTGGAGATAGCAGCCTGTGGTCACTGTTTCGATCAATGTTCTTGATAGGGCCGACATATCTTCAACCAAACCGGCATCACCGAGAATGGTCATGGCTTGAACGGATCGGATTGCCCGCAGTGCGGAGGATAGGAGAATGTCCATCCTTAGTGTTGGTGCTTCCCGCATACTGAGCATACGCACCATGGAGTTAAGAATTTTAATTGCAACAGATCCAGCGTTTTTCATCTTTGGAATTTCGCGCAGGTACAATTCTCGATCATGTACAAACTCCTTTGCTTCATCAATTGACATTCTTTTCCTCCGATCAGAACAATTCCCTTGAAACTGTTCTCTTGTCGATAACAGATCAACTCTATCGTTTTCAAGTCACTCCGCACAAGGGACGACTTGGAGCACTTGGTCAAAGTGCTAATTAAAACTGTTATTTACGCAAATTGAAGCCCCGCACCCAGCAAGAATTCATGCCGGATGCAGGGCTTTCGTTTATACATTGCAGCGTCAATGCTGATGGCACGTCTGCCGCGCCACAAATGCTTATTTCTCCGTCAGTGCTTCGACGCCCGGCAGTTTTTTGCCTTCGAGGAACTCCAGCGAAGCCCCGCCGCCGGTGGAGATGTGGGTGATCTGGTCGGCGACGCCAGCCTGGTTGATGGCGCTCACTGAATCGCCGCCGCCAATGATGGAAATAGCGGTGCGATTGGCAGCGACTGCGTGCGCGATGGCGTTGGTACCGACAGCGAAGCGGGGGAATTCAAAGACGCCCGCAGGGCCGTTCCAGACAATGGTCTTGGCCGTGGCAACCACCTGCTCGATGGCCGCGACAGACTTGGGGCCGATGTCGAGTCCCTGCCAATCAGCGGGGAAATTAACTCTCGTATCCCAGGGCTGAGTCTTCGCGTCAGGAGCGAAGTTATCGGCCAGAATGTTATCTTCCGGCAGCAGCAGGCGAACTCCCTTGGCCTTGGCTTTCTCGATGGCCGACTTAGCCATGTCGATCTTATCTTCTTCAACCAGTGACTTACCGGTAGTTACACCCAGAGCGCGCTGGAAGGTATAAGCCATTCCGCCGACGATAACCAAGGTATCGACCTTATCGAGCAGGTTATCGATGACATCGATTTTGCCGGAGATTTTGGAGCCGCCGATGATGGCGACGAAGGGCTTTGCCGGTGCTTCGAGAGCCTTGCCGAGATAGGTGATCTCCTTCTCCATCAACAAGCCTGCAACAGCAGGCTTGAGGAAGTGAGTTATCCCCTCGGTCGAGGCGTGTGCGCGGTGCGCCGAGCCGAATGCGTCGTTGACATAAACATCGGCCAGAGCGGCCAGAGCTTTTGAAAATCCTGGATCATTGGCTTCTTCTTCGGCGTGGAAGCGGAGGTTCTCAAGCAGCAGCACCTGGCCGGACTCAAGCTGGCGCGATAGCTCGGAGGCGATCTCGCCGATGCAATCGGGCGCGAAGGCCACGTTGATGGACTCGCCGAGTTCCTTATCGAGCAGCGCACGCAGGCGGTCAACCACCGGGCGCAGCGAGTACTTGGGGTTCGGCTTGCCCTTGGGACGGCCCAGGTGCGAGGCGAGAATGACCTTGGCCTTGCGCTGGAGGGCGTATTTGATGGTGGGCAGCGTGGCCACGATGCGCGTGTCGTCGGTGATGGTAGAGCCGTCTTCAGTGAGCGGCACGTTGAAGTCAACACGGATGAAGACGCGCTTGTTGGCCAGATCGATGTCGCGGATGGAGAGCTTGGGCATGGGAGTATCTTCCTTGATTGAGGGGGTTACTGGTCGGTTGATTCGTCTTCTTCGCAGCCGTCTTCGCAATCACATTCGTCGCAGCCGCAGCAGTCAGAAAGGGGCAGCACCGCTTCCATCTCCATCTCAATACGCCATGCTGGATCGAGGAGCTTGACGACAACCATGGTGGCGGCGGGACGAATGGCGCCGAAGTACTCGCCATGCACGCGGCCGATTGCTTCCCAATCCTCGGCATGGGCAATATACATGCGGGTGCGGACGACGTCCTCGAATGTGACTCCAGCCTCGGCGAGAGCTTTTTCGGCAATCTCGAAGACGCGGCGGGTCTGGCCGGCTGCGTCCTGATCGTTTGCGCCGACTGGGCCGGTTCCGGAGAGATGAACGACATTCCCAACGCGCACGGCGCGGGAGAAGCCGATGATGGGTTCGTAAGGGGAAGTACCACTAATATTTTTGCGCATAAGTTTTTTCAGTGAACGGTTGTCAGCGAACAGTGATCAGTTGCTGGAGTGCCGGATCCGGACACTGACAACTGACCACTGAAAACTGACAACTCGCTCTTACAGGCCCTTCTTTTCCAGGAAGCCGATCAGATCGACGACGCGGTTGGAGTAGCCCCACTCGTTGTCGTACCAGCTGAGCACCTTGACGCTGTTGCCGACGACCTTGGTCAACGGCGCATCGACGATGGAACTGCGCTTGTCGCCCTTAAAGTCAGAGCTGACCAGTTCGCCGGCCTCGTAGCCGAGGATGCCCTTCAGTTCGCCTTCGGAAGCGGCCTTGAGCGCGGCGTTCACGGCCTTGGCGTCGGTGGCCTTTTCGGCGATGTAGGTGAGGTCAACGATGGAGACATTGGGGGTTGGGACGCGGATCGCGAAGCCGTCCAGCTTGCCGGAGGTCTCAGGGATGACCAGCTTGAGAGCCTTGGCAGCGCCGGTCGAGCTGGGAATCATGTTGATGGCGGCAGCGCGGGCGCGGCGCAGGTCCTTGTGCGGGAAGTCGAGAATGACCTGGTCGTTGGTATAGCTGTGGATGGTAGTCATGATGCCGGAGACGATGCCGGTTTCCTTGAGCAGAACCTTGACGACCGGCGCGAGGCAGTTGGTGGTGCAACTGGCGTTCGAGATCACGTGGTGCGCGGCGGGATCGTACTTGTCCTGATTGACGCCGAGAACCAGGGTGATGTCTTCGTTGGTGGCCGGGGCGGAGATGATGACCTTCTTCACGGTCGCGCCCAGATGAGCCTTGGCCTTGGTGGCATCGGTAAAGTGGCCGGTGGACTCGACAACGATCTGCGCGCCGACTTCTGCCCAGGGCAGCTTGGCGGGGTCGCGCTCGGCCCATACCTTGATCTTCTTGCCGTCAACGGAGATAAAGTCATCGCCGGCGGTGATCTCATTCTTCAGATTGCCCAGAATCGAATCGTACTTGAGCAAGTGGGCCAGCGTAGCCGGGCTGGTGAGGTCGTTGACCGCGACGAATTCGATTTCGGGGTTGCCAAGCGAGGCGCGCAAAACGTTGCGGCCGATGCGGCCGAAGCCGTTGATGCCTACCTTTACTGCCATGTTTCTCTCTCCTTGATAGTGGTGGGGCCTGGTTTGAATAAAGCCGTTGAATCTCAATTTTTCTGACCCTGCCGAGTTGCCCAGGGTCGATTTCAGCCGAGCCGCATGGCTTTCCTGACAACGTCAGCAAAGCGCGGAAAGCCTGTGCGGACCCAATGCAGGTTTGGGGAGGACGGTGGCTGAAAATCAGCTCTAAAAGCGATTCCACCAAACCCTTCATGCTAACACCGCTGTCAATGGCGCAGAGATGAAAACTCGCAAAAGCGCGACTTTTTCGCGGAAACCCGCTCACCCAAAGTATGGCATTCCCAGTACAGGCCAGACTGTGACGCAGTGCACAACCATTGCAGCACAGGGCGGTAGTGTGTTATCCCGGTATCACAGCATGGATACAATCCACGCGGACCGAGCGAGAGGCCGGTCTTGAAGGCGGCATGAGAAGACGTTCCAGACGAGCTCCCAACACCTCGGCATCCACAGGCAAAATCGGCCAGGAAGTCCCGACAGATCAACCCCGTCCGCTGGTCCCTCTGTACACGGACGATGCTCCGGTGAGCAGGCCATCACAGGCTGCTCCCGCCCATGCTGGTCCAGCCCAGCCCAGTCCAGCCCAGCCGCCGCGCAACCCTGCTCCGGCGCAGAGACGCGCGCCTGCTCCCGCATGGTCAGAACCGGCCGGCACGGGACGGCTTGAAGTCGAAACCCAGCCGGAGCTGCCTACGATTTCCCCCGCGCCCGAGGCAGCCGACCGCGACGCGCAAGCTCCCAAGGGCTATGTGGTATTGGCTATCGGACTGCCGGGTTCCGGCAAGACGACCTGGTTTCGCCGCCGCGGGGTCACGCCGCTTTCCAGCGACCTCTTGCGCAATATTCTCTTCGACGATGTGGAGGAGCAGCGCTATCAGGGACTGGTCTTTGCCACGCTGCGCTCGCTGTTGAAGGCCCGGCTGATCGCCAAAATGCCCTGGAATTATGTGGACGCGACCAATCTCTCTATTCACGAGCGCCGCCAGTGGGTCAACATGGCCAAGAGCTTCGGCTACGAGGTGCAGGCGGTGTTTTTCGATGTGCCGCTCGAAGTCTGCCTGGAGCGCAACAGCCAGCGCGATCGCTCGGTGAGTGAAGAGGTGATGCGCAAGATGGCCGAAAAGCTGAAGCCGCCGGCGTTTGACGAGGGCTTCGCGAAGATCACCGTGGTGCGCGTGAAAAGCGCGGGGTAAATCCTCCCTCATCGTAGGTCGGAATTCGCTGGAAGCATCAAAAGAATGGGGGCTTCGAAGTGGAGATTGAGTTTACCGAAGAGGAGGCCGAAGCGATCAATCGGAAACTTAGTCTATTCTCTGCGGTTGCGGAAGCACAGTCGCCAGAGGGAACGGAAACAATAGTCCACCGGAAATTACTTGATGCAATTTATGCGCAAGGACTCACCGAATACGCTAAGAAGTCAATTCTTGAGATAGATGATTCCGAATCTGATCGGGCGCTGGCCTCGACCATTGATAGAGCAATGAAAGCAACAATGAAGGCGTACATTATTCATCACCTTCCTATTTATCTGTTTCAGACGGCAGGGATGCTAGAGATGCTCGGGGACGGTGCGACAGCGAAAGACCTATTCGGGCGGTTTATACGAGAACAAAGAACGTTTGAACCCGACGAAGTGGATTCAATCCCTCCGGGTCTGATTCCCCGCCGCTCGCGGCGCAGGCTTTTGGTGACCCGACAAGATACCCCGCTGCTTGCAGCGGGGTTGTTCATTGTTTCTGAATCAGGCTGGACTCGATGTCCCCAAAATGATTGAAATGGCGATTGAAAAAGTCCGATAGCAGGATCAAGCGTGCCGGGGTGTCGAAGGAAAGAGGTAGTCGTGATAACGGTATTTATTGATGACAGTGGAACAGCGCCAAATCAACAGGTAGCGATTGCCTCTGCGCTGATTGTTGAATCTAAAAGAATCGTATCGCTAGATCAGGAATTTGCAATTCTAGCTCAGGAAGAGGGCTTTTCATATTTTCATACTGCCGAGTGCGTGGCGGGCAACAGTAAGAGCGCATTCGCCGATTGGGACTCTGAGAAAAAAAGGCGGGTCTGTTCGCGCGTGAGGCAGATTGCTATGAAGTACGGAGTCAATGCTTGCTCGATAGCGATCAACAGGCCTGTCTACGATGAGATTGTCCCAGCTACCATGCGGAGCGAAGGCGGTAGATTCCATTACACATGGGCAGTTGGGTACTTGATTGAGATGCTTCATTGGGCGGCAGCTAAAACCAGCATTCCCCTTGAGTATGTGTTTGATTGGATGGACGAAAAGGATCAGAAGGACGCTAAGGCGGAAATAGTAACTGTTATGGCGCTCGCTGAGGATCGTCGACCGGGGTTCTATACGGACCACTATTCCTTCAAACATGGTAAGGAGACGGCTGGGCTGCAATGTGCCGATATATTAGCATGGACGTGTTATCAGTACGCGCTTTTTGGGAACCTCTGAAAATCTCCCCAATCCACAGCCATCGCGGTTAATGTGGATTGAGGAGATTGATCGCGGATGAAGCAGCTTACTTTGGCCCAGCAGGTGGAGTTTCAACGCTACTCGAAGAAGACACGGCGCGAGCAGTTTCTGGAAGAAATGGACGCCGTCATGCCCTGGGCCGAGTTATTCGCGCTCATCGCGCCGCATTACTCGAAGGGCGAAGCGGGGCGCAAGCCGGTGGGACTTGAGATCATGCTGCGCGTCTATTTTTTGCAGCAGTGGTTCGCGCTCTCCGATCCGGCGGCCGAAGATGCGCTGTACGAATCACCCGTGCTGCGGCGCTTTGCGGGCGTGGACCTTGGCCGCGCGCCGGCGCCGGATGAGACGACCATCTTGAACTTCCGCCACTTGCTTGAAGAGCACGATCTATGCGGTCAAATGCTTGTCGCGGTCAACTTGTATCTGGCCACGCGCGGCATCCGCATCACCACCGGCACCATCGTCGATGCGACGATCATCCACGCGCCTTCATCGGCCAAGAACGAGAAGAAGGAGCGCGACCCGGAGATGCATCAAACGCGCAAGGGCAACCAGTGGTACTTCGGCATGAAAGCGCACATCGGCGTGGATTCAAAAGAAGGCGTGGTGCATTCGGTCTGCTCGACAGCGGCCAGCGTCAGCGATGTGCATATGCTACCCGAGTTACTGCACGGCGAGGAGAAGAAAGTCTGGGGCGATGGTGGCTATCAAGGACAAACCGAAGCTATCCATGAAGCCGCGCCTCATGCGCAGGATATGACTTCGCGCCGTGTAAAAACCAAGGCCGGAGTGGATGAGCAACAAAGCGCAAGAACCGCGTGAAGGCGCGGGTGCGTGCCAAGGTGGAGTGGCCTTTCCGCATTCTGAAGCGCGTCTTTGGACATACGAAGGTGCGCTATCGCGGCTTGAAGAAGAATCACGAGTGGCTGTGCGCGGCCTTTGCTACAGTCAATATTTATCAGCATCGGCGCAGGCTGGCGAAGATCAATTTACGGCTGGCCCTTCAAGGGGCGTAGTGTGTCTGCCGGAGGCTGCAAAAGCCTCCGGTAGGCAAAATGAACGCAGGATCACTGCGAAACAGAACGATTTTGAACGGATGCAGACAAACGTGGGTCGAGAAACTTTATAACTCGGCGATTTTCAGAAGTTCCCTTAGCGCTCACCAAGACTCGGCTAAAACCAATCGCGCAGGAAGGCTTTGCTGAGTTTCAGCGCCATTGCGACGGAAAATGGCTTCTGGCTATTGTGCAGACACGAGAGCAGCTCAAGGAATGGGCAGCCAGAAAGCTTCACGAGGCAGGATGAAACCGGTGCCGCGAAAATAAAGACGGACTGTAGTTGGGCTTTCATGCCGAATGGATCATTTAAGTTTAGGAGTGAGGACATCCCATGAACACTTCCCCTGTTTCCACCCCATACGTTGAACCCTGGCTACGCGGCACCTACGCCGATGTTCTGGCGGTTGCCCGCGCCGTGCTGCACGCGCTTGATCTGGCGCTCGACGATTTAGTCAAGTGGACTGAAGGGCTTACGGATGAAGAGGTGCGGAGCACCCCGCTGGGGCTGCCTTCGGTGGCCTTCCAGCTAAAGCACATTGCCCGCTCGACCGACCGGCTGCTGAGTTATGCGGAAGGCAATCAGCTTACAAGCGAGCAGTTGGCCGCGCTCAAATCCGAGCAAAGCGGTGACGAATCGCTGGCCGCGTTGCTGGCCGAGGTCGAGGCCTCCTTCAGCAATGCAGCGGAGCGGGTGCGCGAATTGGCTACAGCGGATTTCAATACTTTTCGCGGCGTGGGCCGCAAGCAGTTGCCCACCAGCATCGGCGGCGCGCTCGTCCATGTGGCCGACCATACCCAGCGGCATGTGGGTCAGGCGGTGACCACGGCGAAGGTGTTGAAGGCGCTGCGCGGGTAGGCCTGTGGCGGAGTGATTTTGTGCGTGCGAGTGGCGTCGGTGCTACCCCAGGTTGGCGCAAAAAGCAAATACGCGCCGGACCTGGGGCGCCCATCAATCGCGCGATGACGGTCGATAAAAAACTAGCTGGCGCGCTCCTCACTCATCGGCCATTCTGGTGCCGATTCCTGAATCCAGCCCGCTTCCCCTTCCGCTTGTCTTGAAACAGTAAAGAAATCCCCGTATTCGTCCGATAACCTGTAGAATCCGGCCCTAGAGAGTTCGGCGTCCGAGCGCTGACCTTTTCAATGGCGGGTGAAACGAGGGGCGGGCGGACTGAGGATGGAGCGCGGAAAAAAGCAGCGAACCCTGACCACACTGGCTCTGATAGTTGCGACAGCCTCTGGCGGGGCTGCCGGCTACCTGCTGGGCCGCGCCAACGCGTTGCGTCTGGCCAGCGAACAGTTAGTGCGCGATGCGACGCAGATTCTGAGTCTACAGGCGGCAATCACCGACGAGGCCTGGTCCACGCTGAAGGCCATCAATGCCTCTCATTTCGCCTATTGTTCCGACGCCGAGATCGGCTACTTCCGCTCATTGGCCTTCGAAGCCATGTTTCTTCGGGATCTGGGACATATCCGCGACGGCAACCTCGAATGCTCCGCCATGCTGGGCAGGCAAGGCCTTCCGCGAGAAGAGGTCAAGCCCGACTACATTACGCCACGCGGGCTGAAAATCAAGCGAAACCTCTCCGGCTATCAATCCCCGAAGGGTGCAGTGTTTGTGGCGCAACTGGACAACGCTTTCGTGGTCACCGATCCCAACTTTCGCATCCGCTGGCATACCGGCAATCAGAACTACCAGATCACAATCCTGGACATTGCCAGCCAACAAAGAATCCGGACCATCGGAGCGCCGCCACTGCTCCCCGGCGCCATAGTAGATCGGGATTGGCAGGGGAGCATCGGCGACAATCTCTATGTGACCCGCTGCGTCACCGCCTCGACCGTCTGTGCCACCGTGCTCGGCTCAGCTTCGGCCGCGCTGAGCACTGACCGCATTCAGATCACCCTTTTTACCTCTCTCGGCGCCCTGACGGGCGGTTTTCTCGAGCTGGCCTGGCTGTTTGTGCGCCAGCGCAGCCAGAGCATGGAAGTGCGCTTGCGCCGCGCCATCCGCAAGGACGAGCTGCGCATGGTCTACCAGCCGATCGTGGAGCTGGAGAGCAGGCGCATCGTGAAGGCCGAAGCCCTGGTACGCTGGAGCGACCGGGACGGCCTCGCGGTGGGTCCCGATGTCTTTGTCGCGATTGCCGAGCGAGCCGGCTTTGTCGGCGATCTTACACGGCTGGTGGTGCGCCACGCGTTGCGCGACTTCAAAGATATCCTGCGGCTCAATCCCAACTTCCGGCTCAGCGTGAACGTCACCGGATCGGACTTGGCCGACGCCGCATTTTTGCCCATGCTGGAGCGTTCTCTTGAAGACGCAGGGGTCGAGGCGCGGCAACTGGCCATTGAGATTACCGAAAGCTCGACGGCGCGAACCTCCACGGCCATTGATGCAATTCATCAGTTGCGCCAGCGCGGGCACAGCGTGCAGATTGACGACTTCGGCACCGGCCACTCCAGCCTTGCATACTTGAAGGATCTCGCCGTCGATACGATCAAGATTGACAAGGCCTTTATTCAAGCCATCGGCACGGAATCGGTCACGCTGGTGATTCTGCCGCAGATTCTCTCGCTGGCAAAGGCACTTAATCTGCGGGTGATCGTGGAGGGAATTGAAACCGAGGAGCAGGCCGCTTACTTTACCGGCGAGGGAAAGACCGTGTATGGCCAGGGCTGGCTCTTTGGACGGCCCGTCCCTGCAGCAGATTTTCATCGCGCGCTGGCGAAGAATAGAAAGAAGGATGAGGTAATTCTTCTCGCCGGGGATTGAAAACCTACCGGCTACGGCCTGGTCCACCGCCTATACCGGAGTGGAATCTATAGCATTTTCGGAAGATGAATATCAAGCTTGCTCAGGAGAATAAATAGCGATAGTTTTGTATTTATGAAGAATCGATCCAACAGAAGGCGTGGTCGGATGATGACGGTGCGTGAGTTCAGGGCATCGTTTGGCGATGAACAGCAGTGCGGTGAACAGTTGAGCCGGCAACGCTGGCCGGCGGGATTCGCGTGTCCACGCTGTGGAGGTCCGAGTTGCGGGTACATGGCGGCGCGCCAGGTGCATGAGTGTGCGTTGCGTGCTTATCAGTGCTCGGTGACGGCGGGAACCATCTTTCACAAGACGCGGACTCCGCTGAGCAGTTGGTTCTGGGCTATCTACCGCATGAGTCACGACAAGAAGGGCATCTCGGCTGTGCAGTTGGCCAAGGAGATCGGCGTTAGTTATCCCACCGCGTGGCTGATGCTGCATAAGATCCGCAAGGCGATGAGCGACCGCGATCAACGCTACCGGCTCAGCGGCCTGGTCGAGGTCGACGAGGGCTATGTGGGTGGCGAAGAACACGGCCAAGGACGGCGGGGACGCGGCAAACGCGATCTCCGGACCAAGTCCGTGGTGGCCGTGGCGGTGGAGCGGCGCGGAGCCGGTAAGCCAGGCCACAAGCCGATTCCGGGATTCGCAGCTCTGGAGGTGATTCCAGACGCGGCTACGGCGACGCTGGAGAAGTTTCTTGCCGACAAGGTCAAACCCGGCAGCCACATTCTCTCCGATGGCTGGCACGGCTATCGCCGCCTAAAGCAGAAGGGCTTTGAGCATACGGCAACTGCCATCTCCAAGCAGGAGGAACCGGCGCACAGTCTCTTCCCCTGGGTTCACATCACACTGTCTAACCTGAAGCGGTTTTTGCTCGGCACCCACCACAAGGTGGAGCAAAAGCATCTTCAACACTATGTTGCCGAATTCAATTACAGGCTTAACCGCCGCACCATGGAACCGGACTTGATGGTTCGCCTGCTGCGCGCTTGTATCTGCACGCAAACCATCACTTACAAACAGCTTGTCGCCACGCCGGAGCTAGCTTGATATTCATCTTTCGGAATTGCTATAGTCCGAAAGCACACGCTCAAGTGGCTTTTTTCTCATGAAAAAGCCACCTTTCACTGCCATCAAAAAGTCTACGTCTATTCCGAAAATGCTCTAGAATATGCCCCATTTTTTCGTGCTTGGTCTTCAGGTAGCGCTCGAAGCTCTCCTGCGGCACGACCTCGGCGCTCGTCTATGTAGCCGATCATACCCAACGGCATGTGGGCCAGGCGGTGACGACGGCCAAGGTGCTGAAGGCGCTGCGGCATTCACTCGATAGTCTGCACCACGAATAAACCGGATGGCCCGCTCCCTTGTTTATACTTGCCCACTACTGCGGTTCGCTGCCTGCGTGGTCGTAGATTTTATCCAGGCTCTCACACAAGTCGAGGAGGTATTTCAGATCGACCAGGGTCTGCCGCTGATCAGCTGCAATCGCATCGATCTCATTGGGTTCGAGATCATTCAACCCGCGGTCTCCCTGCAGGGGCGCTAAGCTGCGATAGGTATCGCGAATGTAAACGCTCGCCTGATCGCCAACAAACGCCTGCTCTGCGTAAATTACGGAATAGCCTTGCGCAGTCTCGTACGGCATCAACGCAATGGCCCCTGTGTTTCGGGCTGTATCCCAGGCCGCGGTATCCAAGCCGTTCCACTCCCATCTGAAATTCAGCTTTTCTGATATCTCATGGTGCGACTTGAAGGCCTCAATCAGGCGCAGGTTGTTCTCGGCCTGCTTCTCAGCCCCATCCAACTGCTTTTCATCGCCAGCCAGCGTCTTGCGGTTACTCAGCATCTCGTCGCGCAAATTGGTCTCCGCTTGATGCCGCAGGTGGTGCTTGTGCATGGACTCTACTGCGCCCTCCAGCCCCAGCGCGATCAGCAGCCCTACGGTGATGGTGGTGAGATAGATGAAAAAATCCCGCCAGGTATGGATCGGGGAATGGGGAGGATGAACGTCCATCAATGATCTCCTTCACAATAAAGGAGAATATACACTGTCAGCCTAGCGTGCTGTCTCTAAAGTTCATAACAAAACAGAGGCTGTCATTCTGAGCGAACGGGGTCCCGAACGTCTTTCAGTTCGGGGGTGGTGAGTCGAAGAATCTGCTTTTGTCTTTCGCAGGTTCCACGACGTACTTTAGAGACAGTGCGCTACCCCGCCCGCTCCTCGCTGACCAGCGAATCCAAAATATGCCCCATCTTTTCGTGCTTGGTCCTCAAGTAGCGCTCGAAGCTCTCCTGCGGCTCAACCTCGGCGCTGACCCGTTCGACGACTTTGATGCCGGCGGATTCGAGCGCCGCGACCTTCTCTGGATTATTCGTAATTAACCGGACAGCACGTACGCCCAGCAGCTTGAGCACCTCACCGGGCAGCTCGTAGGCGCGGCAGTCGGCGGCAAATCCCAGCTCGACGTTGGCTTCGACAGTGTCCAGTCCCTGATCCTGCAACTCGTAGGCTCTCAATTTCGCCATCAGGCCAATGCCGCGGCCCTCCTGCTGCTCGTAGAGCAAAATGCCCGCGCCTTCCGCAGCGATCTGGCCCAAGGCCAGCTCCAGTTGCAGCCTGCAATCGCAGCGCAGCGACCCAAAAACATCTCCGGTGAGGCACTGCGAGTGGATGCGGACCATGGGCGGCGCGGAATGAACGTCTCCCATGACCATCGCGACCAGTTCTTCGACGGGGGTTTGCGGGCAGCTGTGCCCGTTGCCGTTAGCCTGCGCCGGCACCAACATGCCCTCAAAGCCGAGGATGCGGAAGGCTCCCCAGCGGGTGGGGAAATCCGCCTCGGCGATCTTCTTCACGCTTCGAAATCCCATGCTTCCATTCTACGCGGCAAGGAGTTGGTTCCAGCACCCGGTAGGACGCAGGAATGACACTCAAATGACATTCAGACTGGCTGGCGTGGCCAAGCGGACTCACGATTGGCGAATTACCCGCACTTGCTCTGCTGTTCCTCAGAGTGTCCCTTCAACGTCCGGAATCCGGAAAGCTCCCAGCGGGTGGCGAAATTCGCCTAGGCGACCTTCATCACGTTCACCCTCGTAAATCCATTCGTCTATTTTACGCGGAGAGCGGTAACGGAGCAGCGCCGCCGCCCTCGTGCGCGGGAGGGAAAGATTTTGCCTACTCGACGGGACTGAGATCGGGAATGCTTGTGGTCGGAATAACATTGCCCTGCTGTTTCCATGCTTCCAGCGCTGCAATGTGCTTCACTAGACGTTCATGAAGATCTTCCAGAAACCGCTTATAGGCTGTATTTGATAAAAACTTTGGAATTTCGGCGCCAATCATAAGTATCTCATCCAATTCTGTGCGAGCCTCGGGAAAGTTTCCCGCTTTGCAAAGCGCAATCGCCTCTTCAACGCGCGCGTGCAAGCTCATCCAGAAAAGAAGTTCCTTTCTTCGAGATTTGAGGAAAACTAACGCGAATAGTTTGTTGCCATCGAGCCTCGTCGCGAATGTCGGTTTAGGAATCAGGTTCAGCAACGCCATAAACGAAGAAAGGATAACCAAAAGAATGAGGACAGCCGTCCGAACGCTACCTGAATGGGCATATGGAATCAGAATCAACACAAAAAGGAGATTCGCACCCGGTCCAGCCAATACAAAAAGGAAATATCGAAGCCCAATCCAGCGAGTAGGCCATTTGGCGACACACATCTGCGTGATTCCGCCAGCAAGAGTGTTGGACTGGTAGCGCCAGGCCCACTTAAGAGGAAAGGTCAACTCAATCGGGCCGACTCGAACCTTCTTGAGCCTGAAACCGCAAAGCAATCCAACGACCACATGGCCGGCCTCATGAACGAACGTTGTGAACATCCAGGCCATGTACAACAACAGCGGATAGCCAGTCAGAGCGAGCACGATGAGCAGAATTGTCTTCCAGAGAGGAATCCGTTGATCCGAGGTCATCGGTCCCCTCGATGGATCAGCGCTGCGCGTCAATTAAAACTCCTCTGCTAACTACATCCCGAAAAGTTGAATCAGAGACATTCACTTTGAAGAGCTCTTCACCCGCGTTTGCGCAGCGCCAGCTCGACAACCCGGTGCATCTCAGCCTGCGGCGCGGGTTTGCCGGTCCAGATCTCAAACTGCCGCGCCCCCTGCTGGACGAACATCTCCAGGCCGCTGATCACCGGGATGCCGCGCTCTTTGGCCAGCTTGAGCAGCGGCGTCTCAAGCGGGTTGTAGACCAGATCGAAGACCAGCCCGGCGTTCAGTTCGTTCTCGGCAATGGGCAGCTCCTGTCCTGCATTTCGATTATTGCCGCCGGCCATGCCACAGGGCGTTGAATTGATCAGCACATCGAACCGCAGTTTGGCGAACTGCTCGTGCTTGATCGCCTTGGCTTTGGCTTCTTTAGCCAGCGCAACGGCATTCTCATGGGTGCGGTTGACGATAAAGACCTCCGCGCCCTGATCGACGAGGCCAAAGACCGCGGCCCGCGCCGCGCCGCCCGCGCCCAGGACGGCGATCTTCGCGCCTTTGAGGCGGAGACGCTTTTCCAGCGGCCGGACGACGCCTTCGACATCTGTGTTGAAGCCGATCAGCTTGCCGTCGGTGCTGACGCGCAGGGTATTGCAGGCGCCGATGCGCGCGATCAGCGGGTTAGTATTGGCCAGATAGGGCAGAATCTCCTGCTTGAGGGGCATGGTGACCGCCGCGCCGGCCAGCGGAAGATCGGCGAGGAGCTTGAGCAGGTCTGCAAGCGCGCGAACCTTGAGCGGCAACAGCACAGCGTTGACACCCTCGCGGCGGAAGGCAGTGTTTTGCATCAGCGGCGAGAGCGAGTGGGCAATGGGGTTGCCGAGCACGGCAAAGATGCGCGTGGCGTGGTCGAGCTGCTCGAAGCGGTAGAGATCGCGGAACGTATGCGCGGTGATCTGGCCGGGGGCGGTGGCAAACCCCGAGTCAGCCCCGTCGCCGAATGCCGCAAAGGTAAAGGCCGCACCGGCGCGGACGCCGAGCACGCGGCTGACAATGCCCTCTTCGCCCATCGCGATGCCCACAACTTGCGCCGAAACCGAGCGATCCCTGATAAGCTTGAGAACCGCAAGATTGTCTGCCAGAGTCTTCGCGGTCGAAACGATTTTGACAAAATCTGGCTCGAAGGCGGCAATGCGGTCGGCAGCCTGGTCGAGGCCCTTGGTGCGGGAAAAGTCGTGAAAGCTGATCAGCAGCGCCGCACCAGCTTCAGCAAGTTGAGTGCGAAATTTGGCCAGTTGCGCCGGTTTAGCCTCTTCGGCTGACTCGAGTTCCAGATCGACAATCTGACAGCCGGACTCAGCAGCAGATAAAAGCACCTCTAGCTCCGCATTCAGGGAGCCGGCAAACTGCCCTCCGTTCGGCTCGCGGCGGCAGGTGGCAATGGCGGTCACATCCCGATGGCCAGCGAGGAATTCTGCCACTTTGGGCAGCGCTGCGGCAGGTTTGGGGAGCGCGTCGAGGCGAAATTCCAGGAATTTTGAGTCGGCCAGGGCCACGGTGGCGCGCGCGATCAACTCGGCTGCCGAGCCGGCCTGAATGGCGATACACAGCTTGCCGACACGCAGCCGCGTGGCCGCAAACGGCGGGGTTGGATCGGCCAGGACCGGGCTATCAGCCGGAATGGAAGCAGTGCGAGACATAGAGGTCAATTGACGCATCTTAATGGGGTTCACTTCGGGATGCAAGGGCGCTGTTAATTTTATTGAAGCGCCGGCGCCATCCCAACAACCCGGCCCACTGTGGCACTCTAGTATTTTGAAGGAGATTTCCCGGATGCCCGTTGAAACCGCTGCGGTTGCCGCTGCCGAAGATATTCACTGCTGGGAGGCAGGTGGAGCCTCGTCCGCCAATGCGCTTTCAGCCTGGGTGAGCGCCCGTTTGGCCGCGCACGAGGCTGCGTTGGCCGCGCTGCTGGCCGTCGAGGGCATTCGCACGACGGTAAACACGCTCAGCTTCTATGATGCGGCTATCGAGCAGCTCAACCTCGCCGGAGCGCAGGCCGGAGTGTTGAACTCCGTCGCCGCAGACAACGCCGTGCGCGACCAGGCGCAGACGGAGTCGCAACGCATCTCCGTCGCCGGCAGCGCTTTGGGCTTGAATCGCGCGGTCTATGAGGCGCTGGCGGCGATCGACCTGACCGGCGCGAGCGCCGCAACCCGGCACTTTGTCGAGCGGACGCTGCTCAGCTATCGCCTGGCCGGCGTGGACAAAGACCAGGAGACCCGCGACCGCCTCCAGGCGCTCCACGAAAAAGCAACGCGCTTGTCGCTGGAGTTCAGCCGCAACATCCAGGAGGGCGGTAAGACGATTGAGGCAGTGGCGGCGGAGTTGGAGGGTTTGCCTGCCGATTACTTCACCCGCCACCAGCCTGACGCCGACGGAAAAATCACGCTCACCACCGATCAGCCGGATATACAGCCGGTGTTGACCTTCGCGTCCAACGCCAAGCTGCGCGAGCGGATGTTTCTGGCCTACAACACACGGGCTTATCCGGTAAATCAGCCCATTCTGATGAACTTGTTGGCCACCCGCCAGGAAATCGCCACGATTCTCGGCTTCCGCAGTTGGGCCGACCTCGCGACAGCCGACCAGATGATGGCTTCGGCGGCAAATGTGCGCACCTTTCTGACCAAGCTCAATGAAGCCAGCCGCGAGGGCGCGCGGCGTGAGCATGAACTGGTGCTTGATTTCACGCGCCAACGTGAGCCAAACCTCGAAGCCATCGACATCACCAGCCGCGCCTATTGGTATGAGCAGTTCCGGCGCGCGGCCTTTGATTTTGACTCGCAGTCGGTGCGGCCCTACTTCCCCTATGCGCAGGTCGAGCAGGGAGTGCTGGATACAGCAGCGAAGCTCTTCAAAATTGAATTCAGGCGGTCAGACGCTGCGGCCTGGCATCCATCGGTTTCTGTTTTTGATGTGATTGAAGATAGCGAGACGGTTGGCCGCTTCTATCTGGATATGCATCCCCGCGAGGGCAAGGATAAGTGGTTTTCCGCCGCGCCCGTAATTACCGGAGTGAGAGGAAGATACTTACCGGAGGCCGCGTTGATTTGTAACTTTCCCGGCGGCAACGATACTGATCCCGGACTCATGCAATACTCCGACGTGGTGACTTACTTCCATGAGTTCGGCCATCTGATGCATGCAATTCTGGGCGGGCGCACAGAGTGGGCCGGGCTTTCCGGCTTTTCCACCGAGGGCGATTTCATCGAGGTTCCATCGCAGATGCTCGAGGAGTTCTTCCGCGATGAAAAGCTGTTGCAATCATTTGCAAAGCACTACCAGACGGGAGAAGTCCTTCCCACCGAAATCATCAAAAAAATGAAACTGGCCGGAGCCTTTGGGAGAGCGGATTGGGTGCGTTCGCAGCTTTACTACACCACGCTTTCGCTCGATCTGCACGATCAGCAGCCCAGCGAAATCGATCTGGATGAAACGACAAAGCGGCTCTATGAAAGTTTGCAGCCTTGGACGTGGCTGCCTGGCAATCGCATGTATTCGAGCTTCGGCCATCTTACCGGCTACTCGTCCAATTACTACACCTACGCCTTCGACAAGGTCATTGCTCTCGATTTCTTCGCGCAATTTGACCCCGCCGACTTACTCGGCTGCGATGCCGGAGCACGCTACCGCAAAACCGTTCTGGAGCAGGGCGGATCGAAGCCGGGCCGTCAGATGGTGCGCGACTTCCTCGGCCGCGATGAAGAGTTTTCCGCCTTCAGCGACTGGTTGAACGAAGAGTTTGAAGGAGAAATCCTGCAAAAATCTCAGCAATAATGTACCTTTTTATGAGGCCTCTGAATCGGCCGCAAAGCGCACAACGAGTTAGAGCATTTTCAAGGATAGTGTAATGTCTGGGTGCCCCACCCTCGGCGCGTTCTTGTTTTTGCGCCTATCGGGGTCCCCGGCGACAGGTCTTCGTCGCTGGGGTAATCTAGGGTGGGATAGCAAGATGTCGGCATTGCAGGAACAATAAAAATGCTCTACCCTCATAAGCTCGCTCGAAACTTCACCCCCGGAGGATTTTCATGCGTAGTAACCATGCCATCACCGCGTTCCTGCTCGCTCTGACCGTTTTGCTTGCCCAACCTATCCGCGTCTTCGCCGACGAAGACGCGCCAGCCAAATCATCAACCTCCGATAAAGCAGCGGAGAAACCTGCCGAGAAAACTCCACCTGCTGAAATCACCACGCAGGGAACGATTGAGATCGGCGGCCAGCACATCGCGTACAACGCCGTTGCAGGCACACTCACAGTCGGCGCAACGGACTCTCAAGACGCCCAACTCGGCCTCGACGGAAAGCCGCAAGCCGGCTCCGAACTTGCCCTCTCTGAACCCAAGGAAGCCAAGGACGCGCCTCCCGTCGCGCGCATCTTTTATGTGGCCTACTTCAAGAAGGACGCCAAAGCCGAAGACCGGCCCGTCACCTTCTTCTTCAACGGCGGTCCAGGCAGCGCCACCGTCTGGCTGCACATGGGTTCGCTCGGACCCAAGCATGTGGTCACAGACGGCGACCAGCACCTGCCCGCCGCGCCCTACAAGCTGGCTGACAACGCCTACTCGCTGCTCGACACCAGCGACCTGGTCTTCATTGACATGCCCGGCACCGGCTTTGGGCGTCTCATCGGCAAAGATGCTGAAAAGGCCTTCTGGGGCGTCGATGAAGATGCCAACGCCTTTGCCCGGTTCATCGCGCGCTTCATCACCAAGTACAACCGCTGGAACTCGCCCAAATACCTTTTCGGCGAGAGCTACGGCACCACCCGTTCCGCTCTTCTCGCCAACATCCTTCAGAACCGCAAAAATATCGACTTGAACGGAGTGATTCTGCTCTCGCAGATATTCAACTTCACTTCTGATATTGACGCCGCCAGCGATAACCCCGGCGTCGATCTGCCCTATGTGCTGGCTTTGCCAACTTATGCAGCGACCGCCTGGTATCACAAAAAACTGCCCCAGCAACCCGCCGCGCTCGATCCATTCCTCAAAGAGGTAGAAGAGTTCGCGATGGGTCCGTTGACGCACGCCCTGGCCCTCGGCACGGACTTGGGCGCGGAGGAAAAACAATCCGTCGCGGAGAAGCTTCACGAGTACACCGGCCTGCCAGTTGCATACCTGCTCAAGGCTAATCTTCGCGTGGCCGGCGGCGAGTTTGAAAAGACTCTTCAGGGAGACCAGGACCTGACGACGGGCCGCCTCGATACCCGCTACTCTGGACCCGACCTCAATCCGCTGAGCGAGAATGCCGACTACGATCCGCAAGGCGCGGCTATCTCCTCGGCCTATGTCTCGCTATTCAACGACTATGTGCGCCGCGGCCTCAAGTATGGCGAGGGCCAGACCTATCTGCCCCGCGCGCTCTTTGCAGGCATGCACTGGGACCTATCGCACAACGGCAACACCACCAGCCTCAATGTGTCCAGTGATCTGGCCCATGCGATGAAGACCAACCCCCGGCTCAAGATCATGGTCAACGGCGGCTACTACGATCTGGCCACGCCGTATTTTGCCGCGGCCTACGAAGATAAGCACCTGCCCATTCCGCAGTCGCTGGCCAAAAACATCGAGTACGACTGGTACGAGTCCGGCCACATGGTCTATCTCCGCGACGAGAGCCTCAAGCAGCTTCATGACCGGGTAGCCGCGTTCATCCAGAGCACGCACACGCAGCCAAAATAGAACGCGGCCTTGCATCGCGTTCCATTCTCTGCAGCGCCCCGCTTTGTGCCCGCCGTCACCCTGGTAACGGCGGGCAGTCGCATAAAATCAATAGAGAATCGAAAATCAAGGAGCTTAAGCAATGCCGCGTAAAGCACTGATCGCCGCCAACTGGAAGATGTTCAAGACGCCCGCCGAAGCGAAAGCCTTTGTCGAGGCTTTTCTACCCCTGGTTGCCGGCCATAGCCGCGACGAAATCGCACTCTTCCCCTCGCCAGTGCTGCTACCCACGGTGATTGAAGCCGCCAAGGGGAGCAATGTCGCCGTCGGCTGCCAGAATATTCACTTCGCAGAAGAGGGTGCGTACACTGGCGAAACTTCCATCGGCCAGCTCAAGGCCATCGGCGGAACGCATACGCTGATTGGCCACTCCGAGCGCCGCCAGTACTTTGCTGAGACAGACGAGATTGTCAACAAGAAGCTGCATACCGCGCTCAAGCACGGAGTGGTTCCCATTGTTTGCGTCGGCGAAGTGCTCGCAGAGCGTGAAGCGGGCAAGACCGCCGATGTACTGAAGACGCAGATCACCGGAGCCTTTGCGGGCATTACCGCTGCGGTTGCCGCGCCCATCGTCATTGCCTATGAGCCGGTCTGGGCCATCGGCACCGGCAAAACCGCGACCCCTGAGATCGCTGTGGATGCGCACAAGATCATCCGCGCGGAAGTGGCCAAGCTGCTGGGCCCAGAGGCCGCGGCCAACATCCGCATTCTCTACGGCGGCAGCGTCAAGCCGGACAATGCAACCTCGCTGATCGGCGAAGAAGAGATCGACGGCGCACTGGTGGGCGGGGCAAGCCTCAAGCCGGATTCCTTTGCGGCGATTGTGAAGTACTAGAAACCTACCCGTAAATTGATAAGAGAAAGTAGCGCCGGTCTCCAGACCGGCTGTACTGGCGGCGTCCACGCCGCCAGAGTCCTTCCATCGAAAAGCCTCCTGCCCACAATCCCGGCCAGGAGGTTTTCTCATTGATCAAAATTGGGAGTAAAATCGCACCATGAGTACGCTCCCTCGTTTTGAGGCGATTCTCGCGCCGCGCAGCCTGGCCTTCGATCCGCCCCTCTCGGATGCCGAGTTCGAGGAGTTCTGCCTCAAGAACGACTGGCTGCAGATTGAGCGCACGCGCGAAGGAGCGATCCGCATGAACCCTCCCTCTGGCGCATTTACCGGCGACGGAAATTCGGAGATCATTTACCAGCTTCGCAGTTGGTGGCATACCCACCATCAAGGGCGCGTCTTCGACTCCAATACCGGATTTTTTCTTCCTGACGGATCGATGCTCAGCCCGGATGCATCTTATGTGCTTCCCGAGCAACTGAAAGGGATTACGAGCAGGCAACTCGCCAAGATGCTCCGCCTTTGCCCTGCCTTCATCGTTGAGTTGCTCTCCGCTTCGGATAGCCTCGCAGAGACCCGGCTGGAAATGGAGTGCTGGATCGAGAACGGCGCTCAACTGGGCTGGCTGATCGATCCCTACCGGCAGCAGGTTCTCATCTACCAGCCCGGCTCCGAACCGCGCAGCTTCTCTGCGGAGA
The DNA here is from genome assembly GCA_963713645.1 of uncultured Acidobacteriaceae bacterium. GTDB lineage: Bacteria > Acidobacteriota > Terriglobia > Terriglobales > Acidobacteriaceae > Telmatobacter. The sequence continues at coordinate 67,511 of CAVQMQ010000044.1, forward strand.
GACTGGATGGATGCGGCCCGGTGAGTGGCTTTTCGCTCGAACTCGGGAAGATATGGAGATGCTACGAGGTCTCTCCTGAGTAATTGGTCTCCCAGGTCTGTGAATTCAGACCTGCAAACCGGCATTTGTGAAATCTAAATCACCCCACTACCGAGGGTGCCCCATCCTTCGATTTTTTCTATCGAAGGGTGGGCTGGCACAAAATTCGCTCATAGACGGGTATAGAATTCTTTCGTTATGGCGAAGCTTGCCCGTTACCAGCAGTGCGGCTGTTTTCACTTTTTGACCTTCAGTTGTTATCGCCGTCAGCCGTTGTTGGGTACGGCGACGGCGTACGGCCACTTCGAGTGTGAGCTTGAGGCCGTACGCCTGCGGTACGGCTTCGTAGTAGCCGGGTATGTCCTGATGCCTGAACACGTTCATCTGTTGGTCAACGAGCCGGGCCGCTCGACACTGGCGGTTGCAATCCAGGTTCTAAAACAGATGACATCGAGAAAGTTGAAGCCGCGCGGCGAAACCCAGTTCTGGCAGCGCCGGTATTACGATTTCAACGTCTGGAGCGACGAGAAGCGGATCGAGAAGCTTCGTTACATGCACCGAAACCCAGTCAAACGTGGTCTGGTCGCTAAACCGGAAGACTGGCCGTGGTCCAGCTTCCGGCACTATGCGACCGGGGAAATTGGAGCGTTGGAGATAGAATCGGAGTGGACAGCGCGGCGTCGTGAGCTGGAACGAAAAGCGGTTGGGTGAGTTCTGCGTATCCCACCCTTCGACAGAAAAAATCGAAGGATGGGGCACCCTCGGTAGTGGGGTGGTTTAGATTTCAAAATCTTAGGGTGCGCCACCCGCCTGGAAATGGAGTGCTGGATCGAGAACGGCGCTCAACTGGGCTGGCTGATCGATCCCTACCGCAAGCAGGTCCTCATCTACAAGCCCGGCTCCGAACCGCGCAGCTTTTCTGCGGAGAGACTGGATGGCTGCGGCCCTGTACTTGGCTTCTCGCTCGAACTCGGGAAGATATGGCGATGCTACGAAGTCGCTTCAGAGTGACTTGGCGAAACTTCCAGGTCTCAAGCGCGAGACCAGACGTACCGGCTTCTTCCGATATAATTAATCGCATCGTAAGGAGCAACACATGGCCACCTGGAACGTTGAAGAAGTCACTCTAGAAGCCCACTACATCGGTCATGCCCCTGATAAATTAACCCTTCCGTGCAAGTCAGTTTCGGAGATTCCCGGAAAGTATTTCGATGACACTGCTGCGGACGGTGCTGTCCAGACTAGTGAGATCGAGCAGCCTTCTCTTTTGGCGAAAGGTATTGATTTAAATATTCTTGACGCCATTACATGGGAGCCGAACCGCATTAATTTTAGGGATCTGCGCACAGGGGAAGTGAAGGAGTTTCGGATTCAGCGCCGTCATATTCGGGAGCCGAATACAGCCAAGTTTGCCATGCACAGTTGACGTACAGAGGGGGCAGCCATGCTGAAGAAGCTCTTTTCTTTTATCAGTAACCGGTCACACAAGCGGCCGAATATGCTGACCGATGCATTTGTTCTCAAAACTACCCACTCAAATCAAAAACTAAGCAATTTAGAGACTTCGCTCTTGTCAATGCTTGAGGGAAAGCGAGCGAACGATTCCTCTGTATTGGGTTGGTGGTGTTCTCTCAATAACATTGATAGGAGTAAGACAATCAGTAAGCTGCAAAAGAATGACTATTTAACTTTGGCTGACTATAAATTCAGGATAAGAAAGGCGACCATCGCTACCCTTAAAGACATTCTTCAGAAGCACGAATTGTCAACAAGAGGCAAGAAAGAAGAGCTTATTGCAAGAGTTATCGATAATATCGTTCCATATGAATGCGAAAGGTGCTTCACTGAATCTTACTGGGCTCTCACTCCGAAGGCGGTTGATCTACTACATGCCGAAGAAATTAACGCCCAAGAGGATTACCTAAGGAATATCTCCCTCATCCGAAAAGGAGATTACGAAGCATTCAAAAGGGTATTGTATCCAAACAGAAACCAGCACTGGGGAACGGAAGATACGTTTTCAGAAACAATTGAATGGGTCATGAAGGAGGGATTTGAAGGGTTCGGGCTAGATGAGGAAGTTCGAAGGAATGCATCCTCATTCATTGCCGCGCGTGCTGTTAACTATAACTCGCGTGGCCATTCGTCCTGCCTTGATGACATTTTCAACTACTTTACGTCCGCAAATTTCGAGATCAGCTCATTGAAGCTTCCTGATACATTGATGAAGTGCATCAATGAGAATGGAATTGACGGTGACGCAGAAATCTATGGGATTTATATTGGGTTTATTATCAACCAGGCGCGATCCATCGCAGAGCTAAACAATTATAGACGGTTGGGATACAAGAAGTTAAGAATTGACTCTGCTGCTTGCCAGGAGTGTAGGCGGACCGGAAAGGGAAAGATATATAGCATCGCTGAAGTGCCACTCTTGCCTTTGAGTTGGACCTGTGGTTGTATCTACCTCCTTTAAAATCGGCTCTTTGGCGAGTCGATCAGGTCTCGCCGGGTGCCCGAGCCTTAAATTCACATAAATGAGGGTGCCCCTGGTCCATCGCTGAAATCTAGGATCGCATGGGGTGAAGCGCTACTTCAACGGATCCGTCGGTAGCGTCCAGCCCTCAGACTCGCCCTTGTTCTGCTCCTTGAGCCAGTCCATCAGCGGCTGGAAGTATTCGACAATTGCCGAGGCGTCGGCTTTGTCGCTGCCGGTCATGGCCTTCAGCGCCTCGGGCCAGGGCTTGGAGCGGCCCAGTTCCAGCATCGCATTCAGCCGCGCGCCCGCCTCCTTTGATCCGTAGACCGAGCAGCGGTTCAGAGGCCCCTTGTAGCCGGCGGCCTGGCACATGGCGCGATAGAACTGGAACTGGTAGACGCGGGCGAGGAAGTAGCGCATGTACGGCACGTTGCCGGGGATATGGTACTTGGCGCCAGGGTCGAAGTCGGCCTCGGTGCGCGCGACTGGCGGGGCAATGCCTTGATATTTCTCGCGCAGTGCCCACCATGCGCTGTTGTAGTGCTCCGGCGTGACCTGGCCGCTGTAGACCTGCCAGCGCCACTTGTCGATGAGCAGGCCAAAGGGCAGAAAGGCGATCTTGTCCAGAGCCGTGTGCAGCAGCAGCGGAATATCGGCGCTGGGCGGCGGGACTTGGTCGATGAGGCCGAGTTTCTTGAGGTAAACCGGAGTCACATTCAGCGCGATCGAGTCGCCGATGGCCTCGTGGAAGCCGTCGTTCGCGCCGTCGTGGAAGAAGAAAGGCTGATTGCGATAGGCCATCTGGTAGTAGTTGTGGCCCAGCTCGTGATGCACGGTGACAAAATCATCGGCAGTGGGCTGGAAGCAGGCCTTGATGCGCACGTCGCGCTGCTTGTCGATGTCCCATGCGCTGGGATGGCAGACCACGTCGCGGTCGCGCGGATGCGCCAGCATCGACCGCTTCCAGAAGGTCTCCGGCAGCGCGTCAAAGCCCAGCGACTTATAGAAGCCTTCGCCGTAGCGCACCAGATGCGGCGCGTCGGTGTTGCGCGCTTTGAGGATGGCGCCCAGATCGTAAGGCAAGGGGCCGGAGGGCGGCGCGACCACATCATAGATATTGCCCCACTCCTGCGCCCACATATTGCCGAGTAGATGGCCGGGAATCATGCCGTCGGGCCGGCGCGCGGCGTCGCCATACTTCTCGATGAGCTTGCGGCGAACGTAGGTGTGCAGCTCGCGATAGAGCGGCTCAACCTGGGTCCAGAGGCGCTCGATCTCTGCCTGGAACTGCTCGGGAGTCATGTCATACTGCGAGCGCCACAGCGCGCCGGTGTCGGCATAACCTAGCTCGCGCGCGCCCTGATTGCTCAGCTCGGCCAGACGTACGTAGTTCGGCTGCATCGGAGCGCCGACCTCATGCCAGTCCAGCCCAAAGCGTGGCCAGTTCCTTCGGATCGCGGCTCTGCGCCATCTTCACATCGAGCTCGTCAATGCCCAGGCAGTGGTCCGGATCGGCATCCGGACAATACTTGCCGCGTCCATAGGCTGCGTCTAGCTCCGCGGCCTTCTGCGTGGTCTCGGCACGCAGGGCCTCGGTTGGATGGGCGCAGGCAGGCGCGACGCTCCGCTTGAGCAGCAGCAGCTTGCGCGCTGCATCGGGCGGCAGAGTGAGTCCATCAAACCGGCGGGCCTCGCCGATCAGCGCGGTCTGCCGGGCGATGAACCGGCCATTGGCCTCGGCCAGCAGGGCCACCGTAGTCATCGGTGATGTAGGTTTCTTCTATCCAGTCGGCGCGTGCGGAATCGATGCCGAGTGCGCTCAGTTCCTTCTCCGCTCTTTCGATGAAGGCAAGCGCTTCGGCAACGGTCGGCTTGGTTGTGGGCGCGCTTTGCGCCTGTGCGCTTTGCGACTGCACATTGAAGACCTGCAGGATTAGGCCGGTAACAGCAAACAGACAGGGGAGGGTGCGGCGCATACAGAAGTTCATGGAAATCGACTATAGTACATTTTTTCGATTCGCGCATATGCCGTCTACAAGAAAATTTAGCTCTTAACGCGGTATATCGCGATGCACGGATTTTACATGGTAGCCGGCCTCTTTGAGCCTGCGGCACATCTCTTCGGCCATCATCACGCTGCGGTGCTGGCCGCCGGTGCAGCCGAAGGCGACCGTCAAATAACTCTTTCCTTCAGTCACATAGTGCGGCAATAAATAAAGCATCAGGTCAGTAACTCGAGTTAGAAACTCGGTGGTCTGGGGGAAACCACGTACATAGTCGGCGACGCCGGGGTCGAGTCCGGTCTTCTTGCGGTACTCTGGAACAAAGTGCGGGTTGGGTAAAAAACGAACATCGAAGACCATATCGGCGTCAAGCGGGACACCGTTCTTGAAGCCAAAGCTCAGGCAACTGACAAGCAGATGCTTGGTCTGATCTTCATGGCCAAAGCGCGACTGGATGTGGGCGCGCAGCTCATGGACGTTGAAGTTTGAGGTGTCGATCAATGTATCGGCCACATTGCGGATCGGGTCGAGCAACTGCCGCTCTTCGACAATGGAGCGCGAAACCGTCTCCGAACGGCTCAGTGGATGCGGCCTCCGCGTCTCAGAATAGCGCCGGACGAGCACAGCATCCTGCGCATCGAGAAAGACAACACGAGTGGGCAGAAGGAGTTTTACTTTCTTCAGAATCTCCGGCAGAAGGTCGAGGGTCTGGCCCTCGCGGATGTCCACCACAATCGCCGCCGATTCAATCTGCGCGGAGTTGCGTACCAGCGCGGCAAACTCCGGCAGCAATTCGAGAGGCAGATTATCAACGGCGTGAAAGCCCAGATCTTCAAAGGCGCGCAGCGCCGAGGCCTTGCCCGCGCCGCTGATGCCGGTAACGATGACCAACTGCTTGGCCGTGGGTCCGGGGTCCGGTGCGGGCGCGGTCTGCGGAGACTCTGGAGGCAAAGGGGTCATGCGCTCATCGTATAACGGATGGGGGCTTTCAGCCACCCCCGGCAGACAGGCTAAAGTAAAGCGTGGTGCTTCCCTGCCCTCCAATCTTCCGGCTGCGGCGGCCGTCGCTGGTGCGCGGCCTCGTGCTCACCTTCATTGCGATGGCGGTGAGCCTGCGCTTGGCGGGCTGGCCCGATCTCGACCATCCGCATGGAACAAACTGGCAAATTCTTGCTGTGCTAGCGTCGGTGTGGGGTTTTGCGGAGACGGCGCGCTGCCTGCGCCGCAAGTGGAGCCTCTACCATGCGGGCGTGCTGATTCTGGTCTACTCCAGCCTGATGGCCGTGGCAATGACGGTGTTTTTCTGGCTGTATTTGTAGGGGGCAGCTTTTAGTTCGTAAGCTTCCGGCGCTGATCTGGGCCGTGTAGGATTAGTCCAAAGACGCGCTCGTAGGCCTTCTTCAGATGCGGGAGAGTTGAAGTGCAAATAATTTATCGGAGGCAATATGTTGAAGGGGTTTCGGGATTTTATTCTGCGTGGAAATGTTGTTGACCTGGCAGTAGCAGTGATTATCGGCGCGGCATTCAATGCGATTGTGACCTCACTGGTAAAAGATCTGCTAACGCAGTTTATCGCCGCGATTGTCGGCAAGCCGGATTTCAGCGGAGTGGTTTTCAAGCTGAATGGAACGCCGATTTATGTTGGCAATTTTCTGAACGCGGCGATCTCGTTCTTGATTGTAGCCAGCGTTGTTTATTTCGGCGTGGTGCTGCCGCTGAATACGATGCTTGCGAGGATAAAAAAGCCCGCTCCACCGGCAACCAAGACCTGCACCGAGTGCCTGAGCGAGATTCCGCTGGCGGCAAAGCGTTGCGCGCACTGCGCTCAGCCGGTTGCGTAGCTCATCTTCGGCAATCTATCGGGGTTCTGCCTCAGAAGCGAGAGCCGGTTTAATGGTGGCCGAAGGCCGGGCGAGCGAGGCTTGCGCGGGCATCGCAGGATGAACGAGATTCGTCGAGGCTTTCGGCGGCGCTGGCAGCGGTGCAGTTGCATTCGACTGAGGCGCTGTTTTAGCAGCGTTACTCACGGGCGGCACTGGGTTTGGCTGTGCAGCCGGAGGTACATTACTTTTCGGCGGTCGCACAGTTGCCGGTCTCGCCGGAGGTTTGGCAGCCGCCTCGTCCAGCTTGTTCTCTTTCTCGTCGGCTAAAAATTGCTCGTCGTCTTTGCCGGCAATGGCCGCGCGCATCACCGTCATCCAGATGGGCAAAGCGTCTTTCGCTCCGGTCTCTTTTTTGCCGAGAGATTCGCGGCTGTCGTAGCCAACCCAGACGCCGCAGGTTACCGAGGGAGAAAATCCCAGAAACCAGGCATCGGTGTAATCGCTGGTGGTGCCGGTTTTGCCGCCCATGGGATGCTGCAACTGCGCGGCTGCTGCACCGGTGCCGTACGCTGTCACAGCACGCAGCAGCGTCATCATCGTCCGCGCGGTGTGCTGATCGATGACTTCTGTGACCTCGGGTGGATCTTCCCACAGCGTAATACCATCGGCGTTGGTGACCTTGCGGATGAGCCGCGGGCTGACGCGGATGCCGTCGTTGGGAAAGACCGAGTAGCTGGCCACCTGCTCCTGAAGCGTGATCTCAACCGCGCCCAGCGCCACGGGCAGGTATACCGGGATGTTAGAGGTGACGCCGAAGCGGTGGGCCACATCAATAACCTTGTGAATGCCCACGCGCGCTGCCAGCTTGAGGGCTGGGATATTGCGCGACTCGGCAAAGGCGCTGGTCAGCGTCATCGTGCCTTTGTAGTTGCCCTCGTAGTTATGCGGGGTGTAACTGCCAAAGCTCACCGGGCCGTCGACGATCGTGTCGTCGGGCTTGGCCCCATCTTCAATCGCGGCGGTGTAGACATAGGGCTTGAAGCTGGAGCCGGTCTGTCGCTCGGATTGCGTGGCGCGGTTGAACTGCGAGAGCGCGTAATCGCGCCCGCCCACCATCGCCAGCACGTCGCCGGTGGTGTTATCGATGGCCAGCAGAGAACCCTCTGCGCCTGAATCCTGCTCAAGCGTCGCGTGCTCCAGCTTGCCGCCGGGTTCATCGGCCAAATGGATATAGATCACGTCTCCAACTTTGACTAGCGCATTTGCATTGGTTTGGCCGGTCCATTGCCAGTCGGCGGGCTGGAGCGTCACTTCATGCGCACCGACGCGGGCACGAATCTCGGCGCGCGTAACGCTGGTCACGAGCGCGTGAACATAATCGCCGGGCCGATTCTTCAACGCCCAGTCGGGATGCCTGTAGCTGTCGAGCGTCGCCCCAGCATCCAGTGCATTTTCGAGCTTCCCTGGACCATCGGGACCGACCCGGCCATGACGGCGCTCATAAGTGGCAAGTCCATCGGCCACGGCGCGGTTCGCGATCTGCTGCAGGTCGAGGTCAAGTGTGGTCTCAACACGCAGGCCAGCCTCATGCACCTGCTCCGCGCCGAATTTCTTTTCCAGCTCCTGCCGCACCGCCTCCTGAAACCAGGGCGCGACCGACATCTCCGGCTGGGCGATGTGCAGCCCCAGCGGCGACTGGCGGGCCTGCTCGGCTTCGGCATGGGTGATCTTGCCGTCGGCCTCCATTTCAGATAAAACCAGATTGCGGCGGCGCAGGCATTTATCCGGATTGAGCAGCGGCGAGTACGCGACCGGGCCTTTCGGCAAACCGGCCAGCATTGCCGCCTCGGTGAGAGTAACTTCGTTGGCGTGCTTGCCAAAATAAAACTGCGAGGCCGCTTCAAAGCCATACATGCCGTGGCCGAGATAGATCTGATTGCCGTAGAGGGTGAAAATCTGCTCCTTGGTAAAGGATCGCTCTATCTGAATGGCTAGATAGGCCTCCAGCACCTTTCGCCCCGCAGTGCGCTCGGAGGAGAGAAAAAGATTGCGGGCCAACTGCATGGTCAGCGTGGAAGCGCCCTGGGCGCGTCCGTGGCTGCGAATATCGTGCCAGACGGCGCCAGCAATGCGCAGCACGTTGACGCCCCAATGCGACTCAAAGCTTTTGTCTTCAATCGAGATCACGGCCTGGCGCAGCACCGGCGCAAAGTCGCCGTAATTGACCACCTCGCGCCGCTCCAGCGCAAAGGAGCCGATGATGCGGCCCTTGCGGTCGTAGAGATCGGTAGTCGTCGAGGGGCGGTAGCGTTCCAGATCATGAATCTGCGGTAGATCGACCGAGTAAACCAGCAACAACCCGGAGAGTGAGCCGCTGACAATGGCCAGCGTCAGCAGCAGGGCCAGCGTAAAGCGGCCAGCCAGTTTACGCCGTTTGTGCGGAGGCAGAGGCGCAGGCTGTGCCTTACCGCCCGCCGCAGCGGTGCGCACTTTCACAGTCTGGATGGGTGTGGTAGCCAAGAAGCTCAGGCCTCGCGGGCATCGCTCTCCTCGCCGGAAAACAATGCTTCAGCCCAAGGCTAGCACGAAGCCCGCTCTTGAACCTGTCCAAAACCAGCCACGCGAACCAATGCTTGCAAGAGCGGGAATCGTCAGCCGTTTTTGGCCTTCAGCAGATCCAGCGCCTTGTTCAGCGCGTCATCAGCCTTGGGTACTGGCGTCGCGTCCGCGTCTCCATCGTCAACAGGCTGATCGACGGAAACAGTCGGTGCAACAGCCTCATCCTGAATCTTCTTCCCGGAAGGACTTTCGTACTTGGCCACGGTCAGCAGCAACGCCGCGCCGTCGGGCAATTCAATCGTCTTTTGCACCGAGCCTTCACCAAAAGTGCGCTCGCCAACGACATCGCCGCGCTTGGAGTCTTCAATGGCCGCGGCCACCAGCTCCGCCGGCCCCGCAGTTCCGCGATTCACCAGCACCGAGACCGGTGCATCGCTGAGTACCTTGGCCGGATCGGCGACAAAGGTCTGGGTCGGAAATTTCTGCCCGGAGAGCGTGGCCAGCGTTCCCTGCTTGATAAAGAAATTCGCCAGCCGCAACCCCGCCTGCGTGTCGCCCTCGGAGGAGTCGCGCAGGTCAAGCAGCACCTTGCGGCCTTTGGCATCCTTGATCTTCGCGGCCAGTTCATCCACGCGGGCTGCTGTCAACGCGCCCGGCTTCAGATAGAGAATCGTCGAGTTGTCATACTGCTGCGTGGCAAGAGGCTGCGCGGCTGAAATTGTGCGCGTCAGCGTGATCTTGTCCGGGTCCGATTTGCGCGGGCGAACCACCGAGAGCGTCAGCGGAGTTCCCGGCTTGCCTTCCAGCAACAGGCGAATCACCGCCAGCGAAAGCTCACGCGTGGACTGCTCGCCAATGGATTCAATCACGTCGCCGTCCACCAGATGCTCCTTGTCGGCAGGAGAACCCGGCAGTACGCTGACCACCGTCGCGTACCCATAGCGCTTGGAGACAACAATCCCCACCTGCGCCACGCCCGTCGTCGGCTGCTCCTTGTAGATCTTGTACTCGGTCGGAGTCAGGTAGCTGGAGTCGGAATCCAGCGACTCAAGCAGCCCGTGCAGCGCGCCGGTCGTCACATCGTTGATATTCGGCTCCGTGACGTAATCCGTCTGAATCTTCTTCAGCACATCGGCATAGACATGGATCTGGCGGTAGGCGCCATCGTCCTGGCTGCCCGCATGGACGCCAAACCAGCCGTTGGTGGCAACCAGGTACTCCACAACTAGAGGAGTCAGGATCGCCACGCAGAGGAAGAGGACAAAACGCTGAAAGAATCTAGGCACACTCACCACCGGGGCGGCTTGGAAGGGAATCGGGCCGCTCAACCATTAGACGTAATGATAGCGCAACCGGTTTGCGGGAGGGATTTTTGCTCCGAATTGTGGCCAAAAATGGCACAGATGGCCGGAATTTCCGCCTCTTCGATCCCAAATGCACTACCCGCCGCCCAGCCAGCGGACGGCAGTGGTGCAGTTTCCGCGTCGCCGACTCCGCGGATATAGAGAGCCGCAAGGGCGTTTCTCAGGGACCTATCTGTAGTTTCGAGGGGTTCACGCGCACAAGGTCCTAAAAGCCAGACTTGGGGCAGCCCGGCACCCGGCATGATTTCCTTGATTCGACTGAGTTTTTCACGCTTGTTGGGCAGCGCTGGCCAGTGTACCATTTGCTGAACGCGGCCTGCGAATTTTGGTAGTGTCTTAAATGTGCGTTGACGGGATTTGGCGGAAAATAACCGGATGCGGCGGGATATCGTTCATCACTTTGCAGGGCACGGGTAGTTCTCCTGCAACGCTGATATAAACCCCGTACCCTCTCGCTCATCGAACATCTTGGGGTTTTTGTCCATGTACGCGATATAGACCCTAGCTATCGTTCCCACTGTCGCGTTCTCAGCGCAGAATCCTCTCAAACCATTAGCTCCATCCAAGATCCCCTCTATGTAGCCCGAACAGCGGCTTGCGCCTAGTGTGTCGATATGGCCCTGGTTAGCCGTATGGTCCAGCGCAGCGACAAAGGATTTGCAATCGGCATAAAGGACTGACCCTCTATCATCCGGGGAGATCATTGCGAGTGCGAGCAGAGGTACGAGCATGATTGGGATGGTACAATAAAACGGTCGGGTGTAAAGTTAGGTAAATTGAAAAGCCCCGCGGCTAGGCGGGGCAATTTGGTTCACGTCCTCACGCGAATCTTCGCACAGGACAAGTGTCGAGTGCAACCGAAATTGTCTTCCAAGCCCCCTAGTTCTCCTCTGTCGGGATTGCATCGAGAACGCGCGTCAGCCTATATCTCTCCTTCGGTATCGGCAGAAGGTCATGTCCCGCTGGACACGTTCCTCCAAAAAAGCCGCGATGCAGTTTATCGAGCAAAGCGCTCTCGGTGGGGATTTGGTCGCTTAACACTGTATGGAATTTGGCGGGAAGTCGGCAGTCTTTCCTGGCGCATTCAAGCTCTACGACGTAGCACTTGGTATCGGAAGAGAATCGCCCTCTCTCCTGAAAGGGAGCCCAACCCCATTCCACATCACGACGAACGTATTGCAGAACTTTTCCGCAGGACGGACACCCAATGGCTGCTGTCTAGGTATCCTCGGGCCAGCGCGTTAGATATTCAATTGTTTGTTCTAGGGTGGGATCGAGGTCTTCGTCGTTCCAATAAGATTCTGGAAGCAGCGCAAAAGGGAGCACCATGTGCTCCCGACATCGTGGGTCGGTAATGTTCTTGCAGTAGATTGAAGGCTGGTCGTACATATCACGCACTAAGTTCTGCAATCGTCCAGATGTGATCGGTGATGCCGGCTTCCATTGCCGGAGTGACGCGCAATGTCTGATGCACCCGGCAGAAGTTGTAATAGACAAACCAGAGCGCATAAGCCGCGTCCAAGTTTTCCCACTTCTTTGAAAAGCCATTGGTAAGCCGCGTCATGCGCCGCATCCCCATTCTTACGCTCAAATTCTGCCTTTCGATATGCGACGTGCAAATTCGGCTTCTGACAGGCCTTCCCATAATCTCGACTGGGACCGAATCTACGACCTCAGCGGGGCTGTAGCGTTGCTCCCCATCGCGGGGTGTTCCGTAGACTTTGATTAGTTGGGCAAAGTCAACCCGATCTCTTAGCAACATCTTGACTGCGCTCACATAGGGCGCGAATCCATCGGAGGTCAACTGGAAGCGGCTATCAGATGCCGTGGCATAGGCCAGTTTGCCGATAAAGGCATCCGTAGACTTAGCGGTGCGCTTCCCCAGGTGATAGGCCAGAACCAGCTTCGTGCGCCGCTCCATGCCGATGAAGCAATAGGCATCGCCTAACTCCGCGCCGTCGCCCTCTGCCTTATGGCCTTCTTTCTTTCCGACAAAACCCCAAATCTCATCGACCTCGACATCTTGCACCGGGATACTCACGATCCGCTCGGCGATGAGAGACTGGCAGCGGTCACCGGCCTTGACCAGCAGACTCATGATCGTGTTCCGGTCCAGATCGGTAATGCGCTCGGTGCTGCGAATGGAGTTTCCTTCGAGCAGCAGCCGGAGGGCCAGGACGGCCTTTTCCTGCGGAATGTACATCGAATCCATGACCCGCTTGTGAGCCTCGGTATAGGTCTTTTTGCAGTTCGGACAACGGAAGCGGCGAAGGCCATTCCGGTGTTTGCCAAAGCGTTGGCAATCAACGCTGCACGCCTCGCAAGTCATTGTTAAAGCCGTCTTTGTATTGCTCATGATGCGTTGATAATACAACTAGCGATAGTTGTTGTCAATGGAAAAGTGCGTTGAAACTCTCCCCTCTTTGGGGATTGTCGTTTGGTGGTCCTCGAATTGTTGCTGTGCCCCTCATACCCTCATCATTCGCTGGAAAATGGCGTCCGAATAGGCTTAGATTCAGGCATGTTTCAGGAATGTTTTGGACAGGAGCTGCGCTGAGTGTCCGGGCACTAATCGGACAGCAATCGGACAATCGGGCAGTAATCGGGCATATGACTATAAGGGCTTATCAATCAAGAATTTAATAGATCGTCTTTGGTGATCTTCATTTCCTTGGCTATGGCCTCGAATATATCCCGATGCACTTTCCCCGATTTTCTGAAGCGATAGAGGGTCTTCCTCGTTCGTGCCAATCGCAAGGGAAAACTTATTCAAGCCAATCCCATGCTCGCTCAGGTACCTTTCCAGTCTTCTCGCAGCCTTCGGACAGTCTATTGAGGGAGTTAGTCGGCGCTTCTTCGGTTGGTCGCTACCGGCGTCCTCCGCCACGACGCTTATGCCCGGCTGCGCCTCGGATGTGTTCCGAGGGGAGCAAACATGCTCCGATGGGTTGGGCGTAAAGACGTATCCGGGGCTGCGCCTGGTGAACCGACTGAGTTCTCTTACGCTCCCGATCAATCTCAAGCTGTCATCGGCGAGTACGCTGTCTCTTGTGGGCCGTAGTACGTACCGCTGTCCATCCCAAGCAACAAACTCACTGATATTTGCGCCGTAGATTGTGGCGCTCGGAAGCGGAGAGGGGGATTTCTTCGTGGCCATTCGCACCTTGCATCCGGGCGCGAGTATGGGCTATGGTGAGGGTATCCAGCCGCTTCACCGAATCGCCCCGGCCTCGCGCCGGGCGTTTCGTTTTGGAGCGACCATTTTATCTTGTTTGGGTTGCTACTCGGATTCTTTGCGGGGTCTGCCGCCGCCGTGGGTTTTGCGCTTCGCGGCCATCTGCCGGTAATGCTCAGTGCCATGTCTACGGGCAGTTGTAGAGCCTCCCTTGCGGCCCAGGACGGCAGCAGAGGTGGTGGGGCTGGATTGCTTGAGCAGATCGTCAGTGAGGGCCAGCGCAGCGGCCAGCGATTCCCGCGCAGCGGCAGTTCGGTTCTCTGGTAATTCTGGAGCAGTGGCGATAATCCGGTCGGCTTGGGAAATCAGATTCTTGAGAGCGGCAAGTTGTGTGCGATCTGATGGCATGAGTTGACGATAGGACCGTCAAAAGAGAAAAGCAATCGCTAGTTGTTTTTCGTCAACGCAGATTTCAGACACTATCCGAATTTTCGGGGGATCTGATGGAGAAGCCTTGGGATAATTGGATTCCCGGAGTCCTCAATAAGAGACAAATGCAATTGCTCGTCGACGAGGAAATCCTTATTGTGCCGAATGGCACGATCGGGGCGGCGTCTCTGGACCTGACGCTTACCGCAGAGGCTTACAAAATGAAATGCGGTTCGGTGAAGCCCGGCGGCGACAGCCGGTACAGCGTCATTCTTAAAGACAAGGGCGTCGCAGAAAAGCTCCCGCCACCCTCCGATGGCGTCTTCATTCTAGAAAGCCAGCAAACCTATGTTTTTAAAGTTGCCGAGCGGCTTGATTCTGCGTTTGCAGAGATCGGTATCTATGGCCAAGCAACGGCCAAGAGCTCCGTCGGTCGGATGGACGTATTAGCCAGATTGATCGTGGACGGGATGGATCAATACGAAAAGTTTGATGCAGATCGCCTCAAGGGGCAGAGCGGCTTCATGTACCTTGAGATCACGCCCTTCACGTTTAGAGTCTCGGTGCAGGCAGGTACACCACTTTCGCAACTGCGACTCTTCTATGGCCGCCCGAAGGACGCCGAAATCTCCAGCCTGGAGATTTTTCGGACGGTATTTAAGGACTCGGAGAACTGTGACGGGAGCCTTTCGGTTGACCTGGAGAACACGATGATCGGCGGATTGGAAGCGGCCGCTTTTCGTGCAACTCTCGGGGCCATCTGCGCCCCTTTTAAGTTTTGGAAATCCAGCGATTTGCCCGACCCCTGCAAGAGTTGGAAGTTCGTAAAATCAGGCAAAGACAGGCGATTACAGATAGCAAATAACCAGTTCTACATCCTACGTTCGAAAGAAAAGATTCGAGTTCCAGAAGGAATCGCCATTTATTGTAGGGCAAGCGACGAGACGATCGGGGAAATGAGAATACATTACGCGGGCTTTGTTCATCCTCATTTCGGGATTCGTGACGATGGGGAGAAAGGGACTCCTCTTATTTTCGAAGTCAGAGGACACCAAGTTGATGTAAATTTGAGACAGGGCGAACGAATGGCGAATCTGACGCTCTATCGGATGTCGGAGGATGCCGGACCTGATGCTACGGATTACGGAAAGCAAACACTAAAGCTGTCTGGCTTTTTCGCGGATTGGCCCAAAAAACTGAGGGAGGTGGGAAGCGATGGCACAGTTGAAGCGGTTTGACGCGGAATTTGCAGGCCGATTGTTTCCTGAGACGCCACATTTCAGATTAGCCGTGCTCGGGAGGGACGACGCGCGTCGCAACAGCGACGACCAGCGGACATTACAAAAATTGCTGCTCGAAAACGAAGCGATGTACCCCGCGATCGGACGTTGGTACGAGGAGAAGGTCCTGCCTGGGATGAAGGACCGAATGCGCATCGCCTACGTCGCGTTCCTGGACGAAAGGCCGATAGCCTCTGCCGTTTTGAAACTGGGAACCCATGCCAAGTTCTGTCATCTGAGAGTTGGTCAAGGATTTCAGGATCAGGACCTGGGGCAGATGTTCTTTACACTCATGACGTTTGAGGCGAAGCGTCATATCGCGGCGGACATCCACTTCACGCTTCCAGAGGGCCTTTGGGCTGAGAGGTCCGCCTTTTTCAAATCATTCGGATTCGGGACCGCAACAGAGTCGGAGCGCCAGTACCGCAACGGGGAGGCCGAACTTGCCTGCTCGGCTCCGATTTCGGTCGTGTGGGCGAATGCGATTTCTAGGGCATCGAGATTGCTGGGTCAGTTCTCGATTGGGGGTTATTCGTCATCCAACCGACTCCTCTTCAGCATGAGGCCCGAATATGCAGAGCGCGTGTTCGCGGGAAAAAAGCAGGTTGAGATACGGCGGAAATTCTCTGAGAAATGGCTCGGAAGCAAAGCGGTGGTTTATGGTACGCAGCCTCTTGGCGCGCTGATGGGCGAAGTCACGGTTTCAGGCGTGACCCCTGGCTCGCCGAGCAATATTTGGGAGCGCTTCGGCGGGCGTGTCGGTTGCTCACGTGAGGAGTTCGCAAAGTACGTGGGCAATGCGTCGCAGATCTACGCGATTGAGCTAAATGACGTGTCGCCGTACTTGTGTCCTCTTAGCACCAATGAGATAGCAAAAATGATTGACGTGGATGAGCTGCGACCGCCGCAATCTTTTCTTGAGCTTAAAATGGACAAAGACAGCCCGTGGGCGAGGGCGATTTCAGTAGCGGGACTGCTGCACGGGAGGTCTAGGCCGAGGCAGCAAGAGCCTAGAGCCTGTTATTAACTTTGCGTGAGTTTCCGGGCCAGATTTGCGAGCATGAGGATGGCGAAGGCAAGGTAGTGGAGACCGGCCAGTATCTTGCTTAGCCGCTCGTAGTCTCTTGCCAGTCGGCGGAAGCGGGCAGCCCAGGCAAAGCTTCTTTCCACCACCCAGCGGCGCGGCAACAGGACGAATCCTCGTTTGGCCTCGGTATGTTTGACCACCTCCAGCCGCACGCCGTGCTTCTCTGCTGCCTGGGCCGCGTTGTCGCCGGTATATCCCTGATCGACATAGGCCAACTCGATGGTGTCTCCGGTAATCTGCTGCACTGCTTCGGCCAGTTTCTCCACCTGTGCGCGGTCCTGCTCATCGGCCGCTGTAACGTGAAGGGCGAGCAGATGCCCCAGCGTATCTACCGCCGCATGAACCTTCGATCCCTTGCGGCGCTTGGCCCCATCGTAGCCTGAGCGCGCACCCGACTCTGGCGTCGACTGCAAGGTGCGGCTGTCGAGAACCATCGCCGTGGGCTGGCCTTTGCGTCCGGCAAACTCGCGCAGCAGAATGCGCAAATCCTCCACCATGATCTCGAAACATCGCGCATCAATCCATCGCCGCATTTGCTGATAGACCACTGTCCACGGAGGCAGATCGTTGGGCAGGAAGCGCCACTGATTGCCTGTCTTGGCAATGTAGCGAAGCGCGTTGAAAACATCGCGAAGCTGATAATCCCGCTGCCGAGCGTCCTCCCGGCACAGCGCCAAATAGGGAGCTATAAATGCCCACTCCTCATCGGAAACATCGCTCGGATAGCCAGACCGGACTCGTTTTCCCATGCCTCCATCGTCTGCCAGCTAACTCCAAACCCCCTATACAAAAGCAAATAAAGGGACAAAGTTAATAACAGGCTCTAGTGAGACCGCGCTCCCTTGACCCTATAAATTACGGAAGCACCCGCCCAAAAACGGTCCACGAAAATATGGAAGATCATGCACCCGACTTATGCCGGGTGCATGATCTCTGGATCAGTGCCGTTGCCCAGCGTTCGGTAGGCCTTCCTGGGTCAACCCTTGAATTTACCTCTAGTTTTTCCTCGAATTAGTCCCCTTATGTCGGCTTCTCAAACGCGAGGAATGACAAACAAAATACAAACTGCACCCCACCTCTGAGACAGTTCCCGCGCCGATTCGTGTAAGCTGGAAAGTTATCGCGGCATTGGGCTGGCCCAACCAGCCGAACCCAGTCGAGATTCTCGCCCAGCTTTCTTCCACTAAGGAAACACTCCCATGATTGTCAGCAAATCTCCGGCTTTCCCCTCCCGATTCGCGTTTCTTGCCCTGGTTCTTGCGTGCGCCCCGGCGTCTGCCCAAAACCCTCCGCAAACCGCCGTCTTCGGCTACAAGGACTTCACCGCTCAGTCCAAGATCGAGGAGAGATTCCTCGCCGTTCCCGATGCCAAGCTCGCCGGCGAACACCTGAAGACCCTCACCGCCGAGCCGCACCTGGCCGCCACCCCCGAAGACCGCAAAACCGCCGAATACGTGGCGCTGAAGTTCCGCCAAGCGGGTCTCGATACCGAGATTGTTCCCTACCGCGTGCTGATGAATCAGCCTAAAGTGGTGCGGGTGCAGGCTTACGACGCAAACGGCCAGTTGCTGATGACCGGTCCCGCGCCTGAGCACGTTGACGGAGATAAATCCACCGACAATCCCAAAGTTGTGATGCCCTTCAATGGCTCCTCCGGCTCCGGAGACGTGACCGGCGAGGTGGTTTACGCCAACTACGGCCGCATGGAGGATTTCGACAAGCTCGCCGCCGAGCACATTGACCTCCACGGCAAGATCGTTCTCTGCCGCTACGGCTCCAATTTTCGCGGCGTCAAGGTCTACATCGCCGAGCAGCGCGGTGCGGCGGGAGTCCTGATCTACAGCGACCCGCAGGACGACGGCTACTTCAAGGGCGATGCTTACCCCATTGGCCCGTGGCGGCCGGAGTCCGGTGTGCAGCGTGGCTCCGTGCAATATCTCTTCCGCTATCCCGGCGACCCGGAGACACCCGGCGTAGCTTCCACAATGGATCTGCCGGATTCAGCCCGCGTGGCTGTCGATAAGGCCAGCAATCAGCCGCACATCATCTCCATCCCCTTGAGTTATCACGATGCCGCGCCGATCCTCAAGGCGCTCAAGGGCGCAAATGTGCCCCAGGATTGGCAAGGCGCTCTGCCCTTCCGTTACCACCTGGGAGTGGCGTCGGGGCAAAGCGCGGTCAAGGTTCATCTAGTCTCAGTACAGGATTATCAGCGCCGCATCATCTGGGATGTGATCGGAAAAATTAAAGGTGCGGAGCACCCCGATGAGTGGGTCATCGCCGGCAACCATCGCGACGCCTGGGTCTACGGCGCGGTCGATCCCTCCAGCGGCACGGCGGCCATGCTCGAGTCAGTGCATGGCGTGGGCGCGCTCCTCAA
Source organism: uncultured Acidobacteriaceae bacterium (assembly GCA_963713645.1). Classification (GTDB taxonomy): domain Bacteria; phylum Acidobacteriota; class Terriglobia; order Terriglobales; family Acidobacteriaceae; genus Telmatobacter. The sequence continues at coordinate 86,129 of CAVQMQ010000044.1, forward strand.
GAGTGGCTGGCGGCCCAAACGCACCATCGTCTTTGCCAGTTGGGATGCCGAGGAAGAGGGGCTGATCGGCTCAACCGAGTGGGTCGAGCAGCACGCCGCAACGCTCGACAAGGCCGTCGCCTATTTCAATGTGGATGTGGCCGTCAGCGGGCCGGATTTCACTGCGTCAGCAGTGCCTTCGCTTAAAGAATTCCTGCGCGAGCTGACGCGCTCGGTTCCCAGCCCGATGGGCGGAACGGTTTATGAGCAGTGGCGCATTAACCACGGCAGCAAAGACGAGCACCGCGCGGCCAGCGTTGGCGCGCCCGTCGATCCCAACGAAGAGGTGCACGTCGGCGACCTCGGCTCCGGCTCGGACTTTACGCCCTTCCTGCAACATGCCGGCGTGCCTTCGACCGACATCGGCTCCGAGGGTTCCTACGGCGTTTATCACTCGGCCTTCGATGACTACCAGTGGTTTACGCTCAACGCCGACCCGAAATTTGTCTACCTCCAGCAGATGGCGCGAGTCTTTGGACTCGAGGTGGTGCGCATGGCCGACAGCGACGTGCTGCCCTACAACTATGTGACCTATGCCCGCGAGATTAGCGCCTATCTCGACAGCGCAAAGAGCAAGGCCGCGACGTTGAAATTCTATTCGCTTGATTTTGGCTCCGCGCAAACTGCGGCCAATCGTTTTGCCGCCGCGGCCCAGGCCGCGCACGACCAGCAAACGGCGGTCACGGGAGATCTAGCCAAACTGAATCTCGCCTTGCGTCAGACGGAGGCAGCATTTCTTTCTGACGCTGGTCTGCCCAACCGCCCCTGGTACCGACACACCATCTACGCTCCCGGCGAGTTCACCGGCTATGCCGCAGTTGTAATTCCCGGCGTGAACGAGGCTCTGGACGCCAAAGACACCGCCCGCGCCGCGCAGCAGTTGACCGTGCTGACCCAGGCACTGACGCGAGCGGCGCAGGCGCTTAACGCCGCTCGCTGACAGCTCCGCAGCATGCTTAACAGGCAGTATTCTTCACAGATAGACAAGGTTTGGGTGCCCCACCCTCGCGACGTACTTGTTTTTGTCGCTAGGGTGGGATAGCAAAATGCACATTATAGGATTCGCGAAAACCCTTTATTCAACCGTAGTCGGCACCCACCCATCCGAACCCGCCAGAAAAGTATCGGGCGCGTATTTATCCGTCTCCGCAGCGGTCAGATACACCGCATGAGACTCACGCTTCTTCGCCGTGTAGCCTGCCGCGCCTGCGCCGGTCGAACCGTACTCCGCGTAGAACGACGTGGCCAGATAGTCAGTCGTCCCAGGCTCCCACTCAATCCACCCCGCCGTGGCGATCGGGGCCTGCATATCGGTATTGATATACACATTGATCGAGTAGACCCCCCACGGGCGTCCCAGATAATCGTTCGTCAACCCGGTCGCGGGATTGCTTACGATCTTGCTGTTGGTGAAGACAAATCCGCTCAGGTAGGCGTCATCGCTCGACCGGTTATTCTGCGCGGTGATCGTAGCCTCGCCGCCCAGGCTGCCGTGCTCGTCCACCTGGATTGTGCAGGTATCCAGCACCAGCGCCGCATCACCGAAGATGAAGTCCACATTGCCTTCAATGTACGAGCCGTAGATGTATACCCGCGTCGGCGAGGAGCAGGTTGTCGAGCTGCAACCGTTTGCCCCGGCAAAAAATGTATCCTGCCTTCCGATCAGCCGCACATTGCGCCCCACCGCCCGGTCCCCGCTGATGGATAGCGCCAGCGCCTGTGTTTCCGCATTTCCATCCTGGGTATACAGGTTCTGAATCTGTATATTGTCGAAAAAGAAGTTCTTAGCCGCGCTGGTGACAATCACCGTCGCCGATTGGATGTCTCCTCCAGCCTCCGCCGCGGACAGATCGTCGGAGATCACCGTCGCCGAGGCGCTTGTTCCCTGCCCGATCAGGCTCACGCCGGGTTTTGAGATCGTCACCTGCTCCGTATAGGTGCCCGGCTCCACTTCCACCGTGCCGCCGGTTGAGGGCAGTGCATTTACCGCCGCCTGAACTGTGCTGTAGTGGCCCGTTCCCGAGCCGCCCGCAAACACCGTTGTCGCCTGCGCTCCGCTGGCAGCCAAGCCGAATGCCAGCGCCACCGCGCAAATTCCGTTTCCAAAAGTTCCTTTCATTCCTTTTCCTCCGTTTAGGTCCAAACCTGTGCAGTGGTCAGACCAGTTTCTTCGCGTAAATATCTGATTCTTTGGGGATATTTGCCTCACACAAGCTTTGGTTGGGGATTCACTCTCGACGTTTTTCAGCTCTCTGGTCCTACCAGATACTTCGCAGCCGGGAGTTTATCACAACCGTAGAACCATGTTGAAGATTACTTTGCAGACTTTTTTGTAAGGCGCGCGCTCCCTCTGCGGAGACGCGGGAAAGGGCGGAAAATTTGTTCCGAAGAAAATCCGATCCTGTTGCGTCAATCCAAAACGTGATTCAAATCACACTTCTTGCTCAAAATGGTTGACCCCGCTGCCGGAGGCTCGTATCGTTAGAAGCGACTATGAAGAAATCAATCAACGACGTGTGGGTTGGGATTGTGGCGGCCGTGGTTGCGCTGACCGTTGCCAAAAAAATAGGCAGTGCCGCGCGCATCGGATTCGCGGTAGCCTTGATCCTGGGAGTTGTGGCCTGGCTGGCCTACTCCGGCGCTGAGGCCAACAAGAGCTATTACGTCACCATTGCCGAGCTGGGCAAGATGGGCGACAAGGCCTACTCCAGCCAGTTGCGTGTCGAGGGCTTCGTGCAACCCGGCTCGATTGAGCACGAAGGCCCCCACGTCACCTTTGTTTTGAATGAGTTCGAGAGCCACTCACCCAAGGCCGCGACAGGCAAGCTGCTCAAGGTGGTCTATAAAGGCTCCGAGCCGCCGCCGGATACATTCAAAGACGACGCGCAGGCCCTGGCGATGGGTTCCTATGGCCGCGACGGCATTCTGCACGCCTCGGTACTGCAAGCCAAGTGCGCCAGTAAGTACGCCCCCTCGCAGCCCGGCCAGCCCGGTGCGCCACCCAGCCAGGCTCCCGCGCCAACCTCCAAGCCGATGAACAGCTCCAGCACAGCGACGGCGTCCTCAGCCAAGCCAGGAATGTAGCTCGGATGCGCCAGAACTGCTTCGTTGACCGGCTTTGTATCAGGGCTTGACTTCAGTCATGCCGAAAGTGACCCTCCAAAACTCGGGCTTTAGCCCCTGAGGGATGTAAAGTTTTGCACTGATTAATAACACCGCGTATTGAAGGAGCCTAGATGATTTGGAAGAGATTTCTAAACGCCCTAGTCAAGTTTTCAGTTATTTTTTCTGCGATTTCTTTTTTAACGTATTGGCTGGAAAAACTTATGTACCACGATGCTCAACGCTACAGCATTCATCAATTCATTCTTGACATAATAGTGGTTGTTTCAGCGTCTCTGGGTCTTGTCGGCTATGCCGAGTTAAAACGAAGCGGCGATACAAAGATCCGTCGTATTCTGATGGTAAGCCTCGGTATTTCGCCTATTACTTTCTTGCTTCTGATCTCCTTGAAATTCGGATCAGATCTTGCTATCAAGATTTCATTTTATGAACTGTTCGCACTAATCGCATCCCCGTTCCCTCTCGCGCTCTACTTGAATCGAAAACAGAAACAATCCACGCCTCAGACGAGTGTTGCCAATGCAAGTTAACGCCGAGACCGGGACTGCAAGCGCGGACCATTCAAACCAAAGCTCATTGGCCACCATATTGAATCGGAGAAAGTTACTGTCAGAGTTTTTCACTCACTTCGCCTTATATTTCGTCATTTTTGTCGTGCTTGGTTTGGTAAGAAGTCATTGGCACTTCAATTCCGAGTTTTTTATTATGGACACATTTGGGGCCATCGTCGGCGCTTCTGGAATTGCAGGTACTCGCGAATTACGTCGAGGCGGACACAAAAAGGTTCTCCGTAATTTTGCGAATGGTATAGGTCTACCATTCGCCATCCTGTTGATCGTAATTGGAGTAATAGGAATACTAGCTATTTTTAAGGTGTATTTTTCGCACTACGTTTTTGAAATTGTGATCTACACATTGCTTGGGGTGTCTTGCGCAATGAGCGTGGCAGCGTTGCCTGTTGCGCTCTACTTAAATTTCAAGCAGAAAAAATCTACGCAGCCAACGATTGCCAATGCCAGCTAACCCACCAACAAATCTCGAAACATCCGCCGTCCGCGAAGGACCCGCCCGCGTCGATCAGGTCTCTAAACTATTTGGCTCCTTTGCAGCGCTGCGCCAGGTCTCAGTCGATCTCGAGCCAGGGCGCTGCTATGTGCTGCTGGGCGAGAACGGCGCTGGCAAATCCACGCTGCTGCGGGTTCTCGCAGGACTCCTGCGTCCCAGCTTTGGCACCGTAAAGGTCTTCGGCAACCTCGAACCGCAGGAAGAAGCCGCGCGCGCCCGCATCGGCTACATGAGCCACGCGCCGATGCTCTACGACGAGCTGACCGCGCAGGAAAATCTTCAGTACTTTGCGCGGCTCTATCCCGGCGTCGCGACGCTCTCGCCCCAAGAAGCGCTACGCCAGGTAGGGCTGGACCCCGAGTTGACGCGCACTCTGGGCCAATATTCGCAAGGGATGCGCCAGCGCACCTCGCTGGCTCGTGTACTGCTGCCCTCGCCGCATTTACTCCTGCTCGACGAGCCGTTTTCCAACATGGACGTTGAATCCGCCCGGCAGATGGTCGAGCTACTGGCCAAATTCCGCCACGGCGACCGCACCATCGTGCTCACCACCCACCAGCGCGAACTCGCAGCGCCCATCGCAGACTATGTGCTGACACTGAAGGCCGGTCGGGTGGCATCGCTCGACAAAGGAGCGCCTACATTATGAAGACCAACGGAGCGCGCTTCCTGGAATCCCTCGGCATCCCCTTCGAACTCCGCGAGTACGAGGTCGATCCCGATGACCTGTCGGCAATCACCGTCGCCAAAAAGATCGGTATGCCGCCGGAGCAGGTCTTCAAAACGCTGCTGGTAACCGGCGGGCCGAATATTTACCGCTTCGCCGTCATCCCCGGCGACGCCGAGCTGGACTTCAAGAAGCTGGCCCGCGCCGCCGGCCTGCGCAAGGTCGAGATGGCGCCGCTGAAGGACGTGCAGCCGCTCACCGGCTACATCCGGGGCGGCGTCACGCTCTTCGGCGCGCGCAAGGCGTATCCGGTGTACATCGACGAAACCGTGGTTCTCTTTGACAAGATCAGCGTCTCAGCCGGCGCGCGCGGCACGCAATTGATCCTCAGCCCCGGCGACTATCTGAGAGCAGCGCAGGCCCTCGAAGTCGAAGTCCAAACCGCCGACCTGACCAAAAGTGTGGGTGGCCCAGGTCCCTCGCACTTGGGGACCTGGGATGACTCAGCCACAAAGCCAGAGGGAGCAAAAAAGTGACCCGCGCCCTCTGGACCCATCTCATCAAGGATCTGCGCATCGAATGGCGCTCCCGCGAGGCCATCAACTCGATGCTCTTCTTCGCTCTGCTGGTGGTCGTGCTCTTCTCGCTGGCCTTTGATCCGCGCGGAGCATTTTCTCGCGAGATTGCAGGCGGCGTCCTCTGCGTGGCCACGATGTTCGCCTCAGTAAGCGCGCTGAATCAGGCCTGGGCCCGCGAGATTCGCCATCAGGTGCTGGATGCGCAGCGCATGGCGCCCACGCCCGGCGCGGAGTTGTTTCTGGCCAAAGTTTTAGCCAACTTTCTCTTCGTCTCCATTGTGCAATTGCTCCTCGCGCCGGTTTTTCTGGTCTTTTACAATCTCCGTGTTGAGGGAAACCCCTGGCAACTGGCGCTGGTGCTTCCTCTGGGCACATGGGCCTTGGTCGCCAACGGAACATTCTTCGCCGCGCTCTCCATTCGCAGCCGCAACCGCGAACTACTGCTGCCGCTAATCCTCTTTCCCATCTTCATGCCCGCACTGTTGGCGATGGTGCTGTCGACGACCTCGATTCTCACCGGCGACAGCGACCCCACGCTATGGATCAAGCTGCTCGCCGGCTACGACATCATCTTTACGACAGTGAGCTTGCTGCTTTTTGACGTGGTGCTGCACGCAGAATAGTTTCTTAATCACTCCGATGGAGACTACCCCTTGCGCGCCGTCGTAAACTGTAAACGTTGCTGAGGACCTCCCGATGAAAAAAATTGCTCTCGGCCTCTATGCCGCCATCACCGTCGCCCTCATGGTCTGGGGGTTCTATCAGGCCATCTACGTAGCCCCAGACGAGCAGACGATGCATGAAGTGCAGCGCATCTTCTACTATCACGTGCCCTCGGCGATGGTCGCTTTCCTCTTCTTCGCCATCTCGCTGCTGGGGTCGATTGGCTTTTTGTCCTTTCGCCGCAGCCGGCCGGAGTGGGCGCAGGTCTCTGACGCCTGGGCGCTGGCCGGAGCCGAGGTCGGCGTGGTCTTCTGCACAGTCGTGCTCATCACCGGGCCGCTCTGGGGACGCCGCGCCTGGGGCATCTGGTGGACATGGGATGCCCGCCTCACCACCACGCTCGTCCTCTGGCTGATCTATGTGAGCTACCTGCTGCTGCGCCGCTTTGCCGCCGGGCCGCAGGTGCAAACGCTTGCCGCCGTGCTGGGCATCTTCGGCGCGCTCGATGTGCCGATTGTCTATATGTCCAACCGCTGGTGGCGCACCCAGCACCCAGCACCAGTCTTCGGCGGCTCTGCAGACTCGGGCATCAAGGATCCAGCGATGCTGGCCGCTTTCGGCTGGAATGTGCTGGCGTGGCTAGCCTGGGGCCTGCTGATTCTCGCCCTGCGCTATGCCGTTGAGCGGCGCAGCCAGAAAATCGCCAGCCGCGAGGCGATGGAGTCGCTCCAGGCCGCGTCAAACGATTGAAAATGGAATTGAGCTGCCAGTCCATGGATTGGGCACGAGACATCTACCAGCTTTAGCAGGACAATACTGACAAAAGGAAACGAGTATGGACGAAAGAGCAATTCTGGATCACCAGTTCACAGTGGCGGCGTATGCCATTACCTGGGCCTTGCAACTGGGCTATGTGGCCTGGCTGTTTTTTAAGTGGCGGGCGCAGAAACGCAGTTAATTGCCTCCGGACGACGGGGGTCGCGGTACTAGTGGCGCCCCACTGGGTTGCCGTAATTGGTACGTCGGTACTTTATAAATACTTTCCAATTGCGGAAAGTACTCCCATATTGATGAAAAGAAAGGCAAAATTAAGTTAAATCCCTTGCCGGAAGGTAACTGTGGGATTTATTTTTGCAAAGAAGAGAGAAAATCTCAATCTCTCAGCAGGACGGAATGGGCAGCTTTGGAGAAGACCTGCGCATGGAGCGGATTGCCCGCGGCATCGCGCTTGAAGACATCACGGCGGCAACCAAGATCAGCCAGAGCCATCTGGTAGCGCTTGAGCAGAATCGCTTTGGCCAGCTTCCGGGGGGGATTTTGAGCAAGGGGATTGTGCGCGGCTATGTGAGCGCCGTTGGCTTGGATCCGGGTGACTGGATCAACCGCTTCCTCAAAGCCTGTACCGCCGCCGGCCTTCCCCAGGACGACGACCGCGACTGGACGAATTTTGCCACCAACGTTGGCAAGGCTCGCATCCAGAGCCACGAAGCCGGCCGGGTGCGGCTGCTGTGGATCGGCGGCTGTGTGCTGCTGGCACTAATTGTGGTCGGCGTCTATTTCGCCGTCCGAAATCTAGGATAAATAATATCCAACTGCAATAGCTGCGGACGTCCATACTCAATCCAAACCATCGCATACCGGGACAGAATATCCCAATCAGCGCAACGTAGGAGCCAATTGCGGTAACCGCTCTGTCGCCACGCAGGGTTTGTGAAAGATATGCTCTATATCCTTGACTCCGACCGCATCCGCTCGTAGGTCTGGTACAAGCGCGATGTACCCTGGCACTTCGCACAGCGTCCGGTAGTGATCTCGAATCGGACCGAGTGTGTCTGCGCCCCAGCGGGAGATTCCCCGAAAGCCCTGAACCACGAACCCCGTGTCTGCCTGCGCATCTTCGCCGCTGACAATGATCACATCATATTGTTCGCTCTGAATCTGCTGAACGACTGGATCGCTCGACCAGAGCTTCTGCAGAAAAATTTGATGATAGAAGATTGGGTCCAGAAGTTGCGGCTCGCGGCTCCTCTCTTCCAGGAAAGGTATGTCCGTGAGCATCTTGATGTTGCCCACGCCGGACGGATCAAGATCGGCGGGGAGCTTTGACGGCAGATTCCCCTGAGGAATCAATAAAATCAACCCGAGTGACGCCAGCGCCAGGGGCAACACCAATGACTGCCTGGTCCATTCCTCAATCCTGGTCAAACCGGCTGGAATCAGCAGGATCGTCAGCAGCCAGGGCAGGATCAGGTAATTCTTTGACCCTCCCCGGTTGGCGAGCGCGGCTAAATTCGATATCCACGCAACTGAGCACGTCAGCAGAATTGCGCGATACTTTTCGTTCTTCCAACTTACCCCTGCTCCCACCAACCCCAGCACAATCGGAATCGCAGCGATAGGATCTGCATACGCCAGATGAAGCACGACCCTGCCGGCCGAGGCCCAACTGTAGATTGCGTGGCTCACTGCGACCACATTTTCAAAGAAAGGCTCATGCCGCAACCATAGAGACACAAAGATCAGGGCTGGAATGGGAATGCTGCCCGCAATCAGCGCGAACGTATTGCGAAATCTCCGCGCCAACAACGTATCGGCTAGCAATGCAGCCAGGATGGGCGCAGTGCTTTGCTTCGTCATGCACGAGAGTGCCGTCAGGACTCCCACCCAAAAGAACCCAGCGGCTTCTTCCCTCGGCAAACTGATAGACCGTCAGCGCGCAGAGAATGAAAAATACTGACAGGATGTCTGGTCTCGCTGTCGCGAATGGTGTGGCCCAGTCGCAAGCCAAAGCCAGAACCACTGAGGCAGCAACCCAATGAGCGCGTCTTTCCAGCTTCCATGACAGGCATCCAATAAGCACGGAGGAAGCCGCATATGAGGCCAGCGAGACCGATCTGAAAAGCTCCGTCGTGAGCATCACGCCGCCACGCGCAATAGTGGCAACGAGCCATCCTGAAAGATAGAACAATGGGCCATACATTTGCACATTGAAAGGCGATTTATAAGGGACGGAGTAAAGCTTTCCTGTGTGATAGGACGTAATAAACGCATATATCCACGATCCTTCAGGATAGCTGACGTCGTTCTGGACAAAGATTGCCTGAATCGATGCCGTCAAGTAAATAGCTGCCGGCAAGAGGAACGGCGCAAATATGAGAAATACGATCAGGCTGCGGTGACGATTGTCAGTCCGCTTTACCGAACCCGTGGAAGACCCCGTTCCTTCAGCCACACATCCTCCTAAAATTCTTCTCCGCCTGCGTCCATCACCAGAACCGCTTTGTAACAACAGGACTGAGCGGTATCGACCATCGACCACGCCGATTGCGATTGCCCGTTGGCGCCCGAGGTTGCGCCGCGGACGGAGTATCTGGGTTGACTTGACGGCAGAGAAATTGAATTGAAAATCTCCCCCTTCCCAGAGTTGCGCTGAGCCATCATCTACCAGCAGGACTTCAAGCGCGCAGCGATAGTCACGACGAGCGCGGCAGGGTTTTTAGCCATGAAGCTTCAATTCAATGATAGATTCGGTGAACTGTCAAGAAAAGCATCGTCCGGTCACCCTTTCATTTTCTTTCCAACACAAGTTCCCGGCTTGATGCGATCACAGCCCGTTAAGTACCTCCTAGTCCCCATTCGCTGCCAATCTTTGCTCTGAACCACCCGGCGCGATTACCATAGGAGGGACGCGCCCGCGGACTTTAGCCCGTCAGGCGCAGGCATTTCTGTCGCGATGCAGATGAGCGCCGCCGGGCCGGGAATGAAATTTCGTCCCAGTACTGGCTCCTCTGAAAATTCCAGGGGAAATCATCGCCACGGAGTGCCATCTGAAATCCCTTCAAAGGGGAGGAATCCGAAGTTGAGCGATCGTTTCTTGTTTACCTCCGAGTCAGTCACCGAAGGCCATCCCGATAAGATTGCCGATCAGGTCTCTGACGCTATTCTCGACGCATGCCTGGAGCAGGACCCATACAGCCGCGTCGCCGCGGAAACCCTCACGGCCACTGGCCTCGTCGTCATTGCCGGTGAAATCACCACCAAGGCCTACGTCGATTTTCAGAGCCTGGTGCGGGGCGTGGTCGCCTCCATCGGCTACAACAACGCGCTCTACGGCTTCGATTCCAACACCTGCGCGGTGATTTCGACTATCAACAAGCAGTCCGGCGACATCGCCCAGGGCGTTGACACGGGCGGCGCCGGCGATCAGGGCATGATGTTCGGCTATGCCTCGAATGAAACCCCGGAACTGATGCCGGCAGCCATCTCGCTGGCCCACAAGCTCACCCGCCAGCTTACAGCCGTGCGAAAGTCCGGTAAGCTCCCTTACCTGCGCCCCGACGGCAAGAGCCAGGTCACCGTTGAATATGATGAGTCCGGCAAGCCCAGTCGCATTGATGCGGTGGTCATCAGCAGCCAGCACGCCGAGAGCGTTTCGAACGAAGAGCTGCACGCCGACATTCTCAAGTACGTCATCCAGGCTGTGCTGCCCGCTGAGTGGCTCGACGAGAAGACCAAGTATCACATCAACCCAACCGGACGCTTCGTCATCGGCGGGCCGATGGGCGACACCGGCCTCACTGGCCGCAAAATTATCGTGGACACCTACGGCGGCGCGGGCCGTCATGGCGGCGGCGCTTTCTCGGGCAAGGACCCGACGAAGGTTGATCGCTCGGCTGCCTACATGGCGCGCTACATTGCCAAGAACATCGTCGCCGCAGGCCTCGCAGAGCGTGCTGAAGTCCAGCTTGCTTACGCCATCGGCGTAGCCGAGCCGGTCAGCGTGCGCATCGAGACCTTCGGCACCGGCAAAGTAGGTGAGGCCAAGCTGACGGAACTCGTCCGCAAGAACTTCTCGCTCACTCCGAAGGGCATCATCGAGAGCCTCAACCTGCGCCGTCCCATCTACCAGAAGACCGCTGCCTACGGGCACTTTGGCCGCACCGAGCCGGAGTTCACCTGGGAAGCAACAGACAAAGCCACTGCTCTCGCTAAGCAGGCCGGCTTGGTTGCCGCAGCAAAGTAAACCTCTCTGCTAACTTCCTGCCTGCAAAGGACCGTTGCACTTGTAGCTGTCCTTTGCAGGCAGGAAGTTTCTTGGATCGAGCCGTGGCGCGGGGTTGGCCCGCAGGCCTCACATAACGCTACATTTCCTGCTGATAGCTCCGACTTATAAACGTCGTAGACCACGCTCGCAGCTTGACTGCCAGGGCGGAACAATACTACTATCCTTGCGATATGACCCACCAAATCCCCGGCGAGATTTTCTACATGGCGGAGGAAGACCTTTACCGTCTTGGTAACTCAACCTCACCGCGTCTCGACCACGTCAGGTAAAACGACGTAGACAGCTTTCAACGCAATGGCATTCTGCTTGTGCGAGCCAACGGCAAAGGAATATCCTTACTCACGGAAGATGCAGCGCGTGGCAAGAAAGGCGGCTGGTTGTGGAAACTCCCAGCACGTTTGCCCCTGCCAGCCGGCTTGTTATTCAATAACGACCGGCCCGGCCACTATGCGCTGTGCCCTGCTTTCGAGATGAATGTAGACGAGTACAGAGGCTTGCTCTCGCGGCTGGCAGTACAGTGCGAAAGGATAAGAAAACTATGATGCTTGAACTCAACAGTTGGGAGGCGAGATTGCTTCTGGAAGCCATGCGTGCGCTGGACGCAAAGTGGAGCGCGGTGATCGACAGCTCAGACGACGAAGACATTCAGTCCGAATACGGCAATGACCTCGCTCAGTTGCAGCTTGTGCATGAACGCATTGAGGTTGCGGCGTGCGAGGAATTTGGCCCTACCGTCAGTGTGTTTTCGCGCACTCCAATCGGATCAACACCGAAGCATTAACCGCCTTCATGAAGAAAGATATTCAAAGAATTCACTCGTCTTAGACATCTCCTCGAATGCCTGGAACCTGTAGCATAATAGGGAATTTTCGGTTTGCCGAAAAGGCCCATTTACCTATGGTTCTCTTTCCTTTCCTCACGCGGCGCGTCCATCCAATAGAATGCTTAGGTGCTTCTGAACATCTTTTGAATCTGGAGATATGAATGCGTTTCCTCGGTTTTTCTGCTTTTGTTCTTGCTATTGCCGCCACTGTACCGGCTCACCTTTCAGCTCAGACATCTGCTGCTCCGGCAACCGCTAACTGGGAGTACGAAGGCCCACGCGGTGTGCTGGAGTGGCACAAGCTCGATCCTTCCTATAAGGCTTGCGGCAGCGGCCACGAGCAGTCGCCGGTCAATATTCGCGGTGCGCGTTTGAATAAAATGCTCCAGCCCATCGAGTTCCATTACATGGCTGGACCGGTCACGCTTGAGCACAACGGCCACACTATCATCGTCCATGTGGACCCAGGCAGCTACATTGTGGCCAATGGGGTGCGTTACGATTTGCAGCAATTCCACTTCCACCATCCCAGCGAAGAGGCTGTGAACGGCAAGCTCACCGAGATGGTGATTCATCTGGTGCATAAGAGCGCCGACGGCAAAACCGCCGTGGTGGCTGTGCGGCTGAAGCAGGACTTGGACAAACCCAACGGCGTGCTGGCCGCGCTCTGGCCGCATCTGCCGCAGAAAGCCGGAGCGACGGAGAAGGTTACTGACGAGATCAGCGCCGCGGGCCTTTTACCCGCCGACCGCGGCTACTGGACCTACATGGGATCGCTCACCGTGCCGCCCTGCACCGAGGGAGTGCGCTGGTTTGTGCTGGAAAACGAGATAACTGTGAGCCGAGACCAGGTGCGCTCCTTTGCCTATCTCTTCAAGCTCAACTCGCGCCCCTTGCAGGATCTGCATGGCCGCCGCATCGAGGCCAACGAATAAGCACCACCTGCGGTGGGGCCAACTGCCTTCGGCCAACTGCGGTTCCACACTTCTTGTTGGCTTATGGATGATTCTTTCATTGGAGAAAGCCAATGACAAAAGATGCAGCGTTGGATCTTGCTAACCACTGGGTCGCGGCGTGGAACAGCCACAATCTCGACGCGATCCTATTGCACTACGACGATGCTATCGAGCTGACCTCGCCGATCGCCGCTCAGTTGTTGGGATTACCCGATGGCAAGATCGTCGGCAAGGCAAACCTGCGCGCCTACTTCCAGCGCGGACTCGACGCCTACCCGGAGCTCCACTTCAAGTTGGAAGACGTGCTCTCGGGCCTGAACAGCGTGGTGCTCTATTACACCAACCAAAAAGGGACGCGCACGGCAGAGTTCATGGAGCTTTCCGCAGCTGGTAAAGTAACTCGCGTCGTCGCGAACTACTCCGCCTGATCCAAAGAAAAACTGGCACCACATCCTCATACGAAACTGGGTGCCCCTCCCTCGCGACGTACTTGTTTTTGTCGCTAGGGTGGGAGGGCAATTCTAACTTATCTCAGCGTTCCCCCGGCATCTTCAATCCCATCCTTCTCCCCGAAGTCCACGACGACTCAATCTCCACAATTCCCACCTCTCCGGTGAGATAGTGCCGAAAACTCGACCACTTCCATTCTTCCGGACTACTGGCCAATCCCCTCGTTACAGGATTCCGATGCATGTAGCGTAGTTTTTCAATCCGTTTCGCCTCCGAGTGAACATTGAAGTCGTAATAGCGCACCAGCCAGAAAGGCCGCTGCACGGATTGCTTCGAGACCGAGGTTTTCAATGCCTGAATCGCGCGGTCGAGCGTCGCACGTTTGGGTTCAGAAACCAGCAGATGCACATGCTCCGGCATAACCACATAGCCAAAGACAAAGAACACATAGCGCCTGCGGATAGTTTCGAGGGATTGCTCAAAGAGATCACAGGCCGCGGCGCTAGCCAGATATGGGAGCCTGCTGTGACAACTGAAGGTCAGGAAATGTAAGTCTCCGCCGTGTTGGAATCGCACAAGCCTGTCGGGCATCGCGAGTGAATTCTACTCCCGGTCTGGCCTGTGTGTCGTGCAGGCCGCATCCCACCCTAGCCGCAAAAACAAAGACGCTGCGAGGGTGGGGCACCCATCTTCGGTGGTATGTTGGGATGTGAACAAATGTGACCCCGATTAATCCGGAAAGGGAGACAGAATGACAACTGCCGAAAACCTTATCAACGCTTGCAATGCCAAGGATCGAACTACGATCTGTACGCTCATTGCCGCGATCCCTGTAAACGAGTGGCATGTGACAGAAGGACACGCAACGTCCGATCAAGCGCATGTAACAGTTCAGGTGGAGCATGCATCTGGTGGCACTGGAATCAATACTTACGAAACTGTCTACGTTTCGGTACTCCTGGACGATCAGGACATGCCGCTCTACTGGTCCACATTTACCTCAGAGGAGCTGAGGTTACCCAACTATATCCCAATTGAAGACCGCCCCCAGACAGTCAATTGAGTTCTCCCCGCTCAGACGCGCCTGCGAGCGAACTAAATAGCTGGGTGCCCCACCCTCGCGACGTACTTGTTTTTGTCGCTAGGGTGGGAGGGGGCTAAGCACCCACTTCCGAGAAGAATTTAACTAACTTCCAGCATTCTATCCAGCGCGACCTTCGCCCAGTGCTTCACGCTCGGCTTCACCCGGATGCGGTTGACGACGCGGCCTTCGACTAAGTTCTCCAAAGCCCACGCTAAGTGCTGCGGACTGATCCTGTACATCGTGGTGCAGAGGCAGCCCGTGTCGTCCAGTGTGATGATCTTCTTGCCCTGCTCTGCGAAGCGACGGGCCATCCGGTTGACTAAGTGAATTTCAGTCCCGACAGCAAACATCTGGCCCTTCGGGCTGTTCTCGACTAGAGAGATCAATCGCTCGGTAGAGCCAAGAGCGTCGGCCTTCTGGCAAACCTCCCAGCGGCACTCGGGGTGCACGATAACCTGAATACCGGGGTATTTGGCACGGACGGCATCCACATGGCTGGGCAAAAAGCGCTGATGGACGGCGCAATGTCCTTTCCAGAGCAGGACGCGGCTGGCGGCGATTTTTCCCTTGGTTTGTCCGCCAAAGTTTGGCCCAATCTGCACAGCCCAGGGATCCCAAACCGCCATCTCTTCGAGCGGAATCCCCATCGAATAGCCCGTATTTCTGCCCAGGTGCTGGTCCGGCAAAAAGAGAATCCGCTTACCGCGCACAAAGGCCCACTCAAAGGCTGCGCGGGCATTGGATGAAGTGCAGACCAGCCCGCCGCGTTCACCGCAGAATGCCTTGATGGCCGCGGTCGAGTTCATATAGGTCAGCGGCACGGTCTCTTCGGCTAGGTCCATGCGTTCGAGAGCCTCCCAGCAAGCCTCGACCTGCGAGATCTCCGCCATATCGGCCATTGAGCAGCCGGCATTGAGGTCGGGTAGAATCACCTGCTGGCCGGCATGACCCAGAACATCGGCGCTTTCCGCCATGAAGTGGACTCCGCAGAAGACAATGTAGCGGGCGTCGGTTTCAGCGGCGATACGGGAGAGCTTGTAGCTGTCGCCGGTAAAGTCGGCAAAGCGGATGACTTCATCACGCTGATAGTGGTGGCCGAGCAGAATGGTTGTCGCCCCGAGGCGTTCACGCGCTGTTGCGATCCGATCATCCATGGAATGATCCGGCAGCGCCAGATAGTCTTCGAGACTGCAACTAACAGCAGCCTCCGGCGCAAGCGCCGTCAGTTCGTCAAGAACCAGGGTCACGATATTCCGCCTTCAGTCCTGCTCTTCCTTAAACACTTGCCGGAGGAGCGAACGGGGATGTTGAAAGCACAAACGCGAGTCGCAGTGGATGCACTGACTTGGCTTGCGCGGTATCGGCTAACTGGCCAATTCCGGCAAGCGGCCCCCACCCACGGGGTTGTTGCGGCCCTTTAATACTTGGATGTGTTATCGGCGCGGGGGATGCGAAACAAAACGCCAAAATCACACCCGTTGTTCCTTATTGTAACGCAACTGTAACCACCTGCGGTGGGGCAAAAGGCTCGCTGCCCGCTCGCTGGAGGTTTGTGACTTTTACGACCCCGGCCACCTGCGGTGGGTTTGGTGGCCTTCAGTGCAGTGTACTTTCAAAAGATGGAGGACTGAAATGAACGAACTGGAACAGGTACTGAGCGGCGACAGCGCGGCGGCTGCGCCCGAGGTGATTCTGGACGGGCTGAGCGAGGAAGCGGCGCATCGCGTTTTCACAGGCGCTCCGCACACAATCTTCCAGGAGCTTTGGCATATCACCTTCTGGCAGCAGGTAACGCTGGATTGGATCGCCGGAGTCGAGACGCCCTTCCCGGCGAAGGCTGGCGATGGATTCCCGGCGGAAGATGAGCACGAGAGTTGGGAGGAACTGCGACAGCACTTCTTTGCCGGCAATCGCAAAGCTGCCGAGGCAACGCGGGAAGAAAGCCATTGGGAGACGCCAGTCCGCTGCCCCTCGCGGCCTGGGATTCCGACTCGGATAATGACAGTGCGTGAGCAACTGGAGAGCCTTGCAGCTCACAATGCCTACCACTTCGGGCGGATCGTCCTGTTGCGGCAGCTTCTGGGAGCATGGCCGCCGCCGGCAGGAGGCTACAGTTGGTAAAGCGGGGTTGTTTTTACCGGTCACCTGTTTTTTGAGTGGCAGCTTGGAGTTCCAGCACTCAAACGGGCTTTGGCCAGCTCTTAAGGGCAATCGAATTACTCAATTCGTTTTGCTTCACGGCAGATTCCGAGCACTGCGCCATATCGGCGAGAAGTAGCGAAGCGAATACTTTGCCTACCGAGCCGATCTCAAACACCGCGCTGCCATCCGGAACGCTTTCCGTCGATTGCCATGCTGCCGCAGGCGGCGACTCTACGTCCCGATGGTCCGATGATGCCGACTAAGATACCGGCATTCGCGTGCTGCGTGTCGACCGCAATGCTGCCGTAAGCAACGACTCTACGCCCCATTGGTCCGATGATGCCGACCACGATACCGATGTGCGTGTGCTGCATGTCGATCCGGTCAATCACAATCTCGCGGGTTTCGGATTCAGACGAAGTGAACGGACTCTGAGCAAATTGCGCAGCGACGCTTCGCAGCAGAAGGGTCATGACGGCTACCGAAGTAACGAATCTTTTCTTCATCACGGCTTTCCCTCGATTCTGTTGATTCTGTCTGCAAATTCAATCCTCGCTTTCGCTGCGGTTACGACTCTTTGCGCAGCGAAGCCTGAACTTCAAGCACCTGCAACTGAAGCTGCTTGACTTCTTTGAGCAGCTCTATTTGGCTGCTGTTGATGTCATGTCTCAACATCACAATCACGCCGGAGAGAAAAAGGGCGAACGAAGCCACTGCAAACTCATAGCCGTGTGGCGTTGTGAGCCATTGATCGCCTCGGGAAGTAACGCCGAAGGCGAAAAATCCAACCACAAAGAACCAAAATGCTCGCGCTCTCCACTTTTCCCAGCGAATCCTCTTGTCGTTCTTCTCCAGTGTCGCCGCCACTTCCTCCCTGTAGGTTTCAAGATTCTCAGGCCGAGGCAAGCGCGCCAGCAAACGGTCACGTAGACTGTTCTTTTCCGGTTCCATGTCTTCCTTCCACTCAGAATTTCCTTCATTGCCCGTTTTGCGTAATGGATGCGGGATTTCACTGTTCCTTCTGAGCAACCCACAACCTCTGCGATCTCCGCAACCGATAAGTCATCGAGAAAATGCAGCACCAGAACCTCGCGATGCTTGAGGCCAATTTCGCTCAGCGCCTGGTGAATGGCCGCCGCATCCGCTTCGGCAAACGAAGGTTCATCCGCTTCTCCAAAGTCCTCATACTGCACTTTTTCGGCTTGCTCGCGGGCGTAGTTGCGGCGGATGCGATCCACCGCGATTCCATGCGTGATCGAATAGAGCCAAGATCGCAGGGAGCCGGGGTCTCGCAGCTTTCGGATGCCGCGAAAGACCCTGATCCACACCTCCTGCAGAACGTCGAGCGCACTGTCCTGGTTGCCGGTCAAACTCGTCGCGTAGTAAAGCAACAGCCGCTCCATGATTGCAATCAAATCCTCGAATGCACCTGGCCCATCAGCCTGGCAGCGAAGCGCTACCCACTCGTACTGTGCCCGATTCTCGTTCTCCATATGCATTCACTGCTTATGTCGAAGGGAAAGTCTTCGTGGTTCAATCTACCTGGCAGAATTTTCTTTCTGCAAAAACAATCCTCGCTCCGTGAGGCTTTTGCAACCCGCTCTTCGTCAACGGAGTGATTCGGCGCTCGTCTAACCGAGTGAAAGTGTGCAATCCTTAATGGCCATGAGAATTTTTCAACTCTTCCTCGTCTCCGCGTTGACCTTGCCTGCACTGGCTCAGAACACCCCAGCCACAGAACCGCCTCTCACCCTTAAAGTGGACGCACGGGAGGTGCTGTTGCCGGTAACCGTGCGCGACAAGCACGGCGCACTGGTGACCTCTCTGAATGTAAGCGACTTTACGCTGACCGAGGATGGGCATCCGGAGAAGATCAAGAGCTTTACGCGGGAGACGAATCTACCCTTCCGGCTAGGCCTGCTGGTGGATACCAGCAGGTCGTTGAGCGGCGCGCTGGAGAGCGAGCGTAAGGCCGCGGGCAAGTTTGTAGATACCATGCTGCCGGATGAAGCGAACGCCGCGCCCAGCAAAAATCAGGCATTTCTAATTCATTTTGACCGCGAGGTGGAGTTGCTGCGGGATTTTACCAACTCCCGCGACAAGCTGCACCACGAGTTGGACGAGATGAGTCCCAGCCGTCGCGGTCAGGACGACCCGCAGGGTCCTGAGACCAGCGACGACGACCGCGACCATTCGCATGGACGAGGTGGAACGCAGCTTTACGATGCGATTTTTCTGGCCTCGGACGAGTTGATGAAGCCGCAGGATGGGCGCAAGGCCCTGGTGGTCTTCTCAGACGGCGTGGACCGGGGCAGCAAAGACACACTGAATGATGCTGTGGACGCGGCGGATCGGGCCAATGTGGCGGTTTATGCCATCTACTTCAAGGGCGAGCAGGAAGGCGGCGAGAGAAACGGTTTTCCCGGCGGCGGTGGGGGTCATCATGGCGGCGGTGGGGGCGGCGGCTACCCCGGCGGCGGAGGCGGCGGTTATCCGGGCGGGGGCGGGGGACGGCGTCCCGGCGGTTCGGAAAAGCCTACGGTAGACGGCAAGAAAATTCTGGAGCAGATTGCGACGCGCACTGGCGGACGCTTCTTCGAGGCCAAGAAAAAGGACAATCTTGAGGAGATTTACGGCCAGATTGCCGAAGAGTTGCATGGACAGTACCTGCTCACCTACACGCCCGACATCGTGGATAAAGAAGGCGGGTTCCATAAGATCCTGCTAAAACCCAACAACGACAACTATTTAGTGGTCACCAGGGAGGGCTATTACGCTCCTGGCGGTGACGCAAAATAGCTGGGCGGACCCGTGCAAGGTGTCGGCGCGGGAATTTGCTTCATTTTCCTGTGACGAAATATGCCGAATCAGTGTATTCTGAAACTATAGTTTCCCCCTTGGATTCACAGATTACGAAAGATACGTATAAGAGCGGTTTTCCGTCAAGATTCCGCCAGACACAAGAGTTCAAGCCGAAGCAATTCGCTGGAAACTCCTGCTTGTTTCTAAGAAAACACCAAGCATAGACCCTCAAGTGAGCGGTTTTTCTGCCGATGAACCAGACGTGCATCGGCGCGTCCGCGGTAGATTGGGCGCATGTTCTTCATTTGTGGGCAGAAACAGCTCTGGAGGAGCGATGAGCGGAAGTCGAATTGTGGATCGCACATTCGGACCCTGGCGCAAACCTGACGCCGGTCAGGCATCCACACCCTTGTCTAAATTCGTGCCCGATTCTGCCATGGGAACCGGCTCTGTGGCGGAGACGCCGCACGCCGGCTCCGAATACACCTTTACATTTGCTTCCAGCGCTTCCCCGGCTCCAGCAGTGGCTCACGCCCAGGGACCATCCGCTGAAAGCCTGGGAACGCAGTCTCTTTCAATCGCGCTGATTGGCCCTGACCCGCGCCGTCGCGATGCACTGATGGGTGCCTTGTCGAGCTGGCAGTCCTGTTCTTTGCAGGAGTTTTCCGCATACCCGGCCAGCCTGGATGAGGTGCCCCGGCTGCTCGAAAATCCATTCGACGTGGTGATGATTGAACTGGACAGCGACCCGGAGTATGCTCTGGATCTGATCGAAGGCATCTGTGCGGCCAGCGGGACCACCGTGATGGTCTACTCGGCCAGCTCGAATCAGGAACTGTTGCTGCGCTGCATGAGAGCCGGGGCGCGCGAGTTCTTGACTGAACCCTTTGCGTTGGCTGCAGTGACCGATGCGCTGGTGCGGGCATCGGTGCGCCGCCCGGTGATTCGCCCCGCGGCGCCCGAGGTGAAACAACGGCCCCAATCTACCGGAAGGTTCATGGTTTTCATGGGTGCAAAGGGGGGATCGGGCGTTACCACGCTGGCCTGCAACTTTGCCGTACTGCTCGCACAGGAGTCTGACAAAAAGACACTGCTGATCGATCTCGACTTGCCGCTGGGAGGGGTTGCGGTGGATCTGGGAATTTCGGCCAAGTACTCCGTCGCTGAGGCTCTGCAAAACTCTGAACGCCTCGATGCCAGCTTCCTTTCCCGGCTTGTGACAAAACACGGCTCTGGGCTATGGGTGCTGGCAGCGCCCGGCAACTTCAGCAGCTTTAAACCCACTAATGAGGACATTGACAAGCTGCTGGAAGTGGCGCAGCAGGAATACGACTACGTGGTAGTAGACGTCGGCTGCCGTTACGAATTGGCCGGCACCGCGCTCTTCGGCAAGCACGCGACTGTTTACCTGGTCACCCAGGTTGGCATTCCTGAGTTGCGCAATGCCAACCTGCTGGTCACAGAGTATTTCACCACCGGAGTGCCTCCGCTGGAGATCATCCTCAACCGCTATATGCCGCGCTCTCTGGGCATCGACGAAGAGCATGTGACCCGCGCGCTGACTCGCGCACCACGCTGGAAGATTCCCAACGATTACATCACCGCGCGCCGGACGCAGAACCTGGCAACACCATTGGCGCTTGAGGACTCGACCGTCTCCCACGCTTTGCGGCGCATGGCGCGCGTGGCCTGCGGCCTGCCGGAGGAGCAGGAGAAAAAGGGCGATAAAAAGAAGCTCTTTACCTCGCTCTTCGGGTAGCTTACGAACGTATCTCCGCTGTGCAAGCCCGCACTTCTCTGCCCCGTGCTTTCTGCAAAAGCGCCATCGCTTTGCAGCCGAAGCCATCGCTTTGTATCAGGGCTGGACTTCAGTCCAGCCGCACGGCTCACAGAACTCTCCGGGCTTTAGCCCCTGCGGGAATGGCTGCCAAACTCTGCCGCTGCGAGAATCCTATGTCCCTCCCCTGCGCCTTATATCATCAGCATGTATGCGATTCGAAATCGTCACCATCTTTCCGGGATTCTTTGCCGGCATCTTTGAGCACGGAATCCTACGCCGCGCCCTGGCCGAAGAACTAGTGACGGTTGGCGTTCACGATCTGCGCGCCTACACCCACGACCGCCATCGCACCGTTGACGACCGTCCCTTTGGCGGCGGCGAGGGGATGGTGCTCAAGCCGGAGCCGATTGCCGAGACCTTCGCGGCCCTCGGGATTCAACCCAAGATCGAGCGAACTGCCGCATCAAATCCACCGCGCGCATTGCCGCCGCGCGTAATTCTTCTCTCCGCGCAGGGCAGGCCCTTTACGCAAGCTATAGCCCGCGAGTTGGCTACCGTGGAGAGAGTCGTGTTGGTCTGCGGCCGCTATGAGGGCGTGGACGAGCGGATCAACGATATTTACTGCGACCAGGAACTCTCGATTGGCGACTACGTCTTGAGCGGCGGTGAACTGGCTGCGGCAGTTGTTGTCGATTCTGTCGTCCGGCTGATCCCTGGTGTGCTGGGCAACGAGGCGTCAGGCGAATTTGAGAGCTTCGGTGTGGCCGATGCCGAGATCGACACCGACATTGAAGGGGTCCCGCGCTCACAGCACGGAGCCGGCGGCCTGCTCGATTACCCGCACTACACGCGCCCCGCGGAGTTTGCCGGCATGAAAGTGCCAGAGACGCTGCTAAACGGCGACCACCAGCAGATACGCCGCTGGCGCCGCGAACAGCAGTTGCGCAAGACGCTGGCCAACCGGCCTGATCTGCTGGAGCGGGCTACGTTGAGCAAGCAAGACCGCAAGCTGCTGGAGGGGATACATCAGGAAAGGCTAACGAAACTTAACAGCAAGATTGCCAAGGCATATGCGGACGTGCCTGAAGAGGAAGGAATTGCCGAGATTGACACGGTTGTCGCACAGGAGCGGAGTTTGAAGCGTAAGGCAGCTATCTGATTATCTAGTATGTGGATTTGTCAGCGCTGGCTGCGAAATACCCCATTGTTACTCCGGCGGCTTTCTGGGAGCGGCATGGGAGTTAGGTATTCAGGCGGTGCGCCGCCTTGCTTTATTTTTTGAACAGACTACAGTATGGCTCGATGTACAATTGTGCCAAACTTGTTATGACTAAGCGCAAGAAGCCGAACCCGTACTGTCCCGTCCCTGGATGCCAAACAAAGCAGCCTCACGCAGATGATTTTCTGGTGAAGG
>CAVQMQ010000045.1:0-354094 GCA_963713645.1 uncultured Acidobacteriaceae bacterium
AGGTCTTCAAATGCTGCAGCCATTGCCGGTTCATCGACTGCTGAGGCTGACGTGTCTACTACTGCGGCCGCGACCAACTCTTTCCTGGCGTCAACCTGAAGACGCAAATCTTCGATTAAACGCAGAGTTGTTGCCTCGCCAAGGAAGGTAAGAAACAGCCCAATCAACTGCGTAATCAAAAGGACTCCGGCCTCGTCGTCCTCATCCGCACCTGTGCCCTTTTGCAATTCAACGTCACTCAGACCATGCAATTCACCACTTGCTGTGACCTGTACTGCGCTGAGCCTGGGAGACTGTGACTTGGCAAGGGCCAAAGCGCGCGATGCAAGCAATTGAAAGCCGTCTACGCCCACAGGCGCGCTCAGTTGCCGACGCAGCCTCTCATAGGCGCGTACAGTTGCAGGCTTGATATGCAGGCTGGTTGCACGTGCATCGGCCTCAGATGCAACGAGGCTGCGCGCCAAATCACGCGTCTTTTGGGGAGGAACCATCGATTCCACTCTTTCTTGTGATAACACGACTCATCTTCAACGCAAGGTACATCTCAGAATGATACTCTCTCATTCAGTGCCTTGTCGGCACGATTCACCGCGCCGTGCTGATGGCTATCGAGCGAGGCAAACTGCAGAACCTGATCTTCGACAATCAAGCCCACTGGAATCATCGTGCCATGGCGGCCATTCTGGGTGTGATTCTCATGCTCCCCCCGTCATGCAAATCATGGCCAGCAAGCAAATGAAATCCCGCTACCTGGAGAAACTGATGCGCCCCCGAGACTTCGTCCATCTGGCTCATTGAGGAGAGAACATGAGGGCAGGGATTTCGTGGTATGTTGCGAATAGAGTGAAGGATTTGGGATTCATGGGATCATGATGTGCTGTCCCCATGGGACTCCGGATCGATTTTTGGTCGCGTCCACCCCACGCCGAAGCGCTTTCAATTACCCGCGCAATACCATTCAGCGATATGAATACAAAACCATTGGACTGACCACGTACCGGACGAATTTTCCGAAAACGATTGGGGTCGATAGGTCGACAGGCGTCAACCAAAATTGCTTATCACGCGTTTTGTTCTTCGATTGTTGCAGTCCAACTCGCGTTTCCAGGATCACGTCCGCCGCCCTGCTATTTGATTTGAAGAGGGTAGTAGTACGACGCCTGATCCTGCTCATGGGTCGTTGAGAGAAAATACGCCCCCGGTTTGGATTTCCGCAGATCAAGATCAACGGAGACTTCTTCCCGGTCTCCATTGCCGATTGCGGCTGCGCTGCCGTGAGCCAGTAGGTCATTGCCCGTCTGATCGCGCGTGACAGCGACCGCGTATTTGCCGGGCTCGCTGTAGCGGGGGAGGATGATCGTCACCTTGACCAATGCCGCCGGCAACGACACGGATTGCAACGGGCTAAATTGGGCTGGATTATTAGCTCGAAGCGTCCCGGCGTTCGATAGGTCCACGGTCTCAGGAATCGCCGCCATATTGTCGAGCCGGGTGCGGTGTGATTCGCTCCGCGGCAGAGCCACCACGACGAATGCGCCGACAATCAAAAGACAACAACCAACAGCGGCCGTGAGCACCAGCCTTCGCCGGCGCGACTGATGATGGGACCGCAGTTCAAGCAGCCGTCTCATGCAGATGGGACAGTTCGCTGCATGATCCGACTCTCGGGTCTGATAGGACAATTTGCTTGGAATGCCTGGCAATGCCTTCCAAAAACACTTCGTCAGGACAGGGACCGACAGGCGTCAGTTCTCCCTTCGAGCACACGTTCTTGATGGCGCCTTGTGACCCATGCATCAAGGCGATCTTCGGCACGAGAGAACCAGCGCAATTTCATCAACATTGAGACAATTCTCCAGGTTGGGAGAGATCATGGAGCAGCGACTCCATCTCCCGGAAATATGCACGCCGAACAGCAGTGTGGTCCATTTCAAGATCCTCGGCGATCTTCCGCCACGAGTACCCCAGCGAGCGCCAATTTGCGATTGATTGTGCGAACGGGGAAAGGCGCTCGAAGATCTCGATTGCGTAGACCCTCTGCTCTGCTTCTGGTTGTCCAATATACAACTTTTCCATGTCAATGAGAGAGCCAAATTGAATCTCTCGATTCCGCTTTGCGGACTGCTGCCGCGCGCGGCGTTTGATCACGCTCTTGGTGCGCAACAGCAATTTCTTCTCTGAGCAATCCGGATGACGAACGATATAGCCCGTAGATATTCTCAACAGCATGGTCCATGATGTCGTAAGCGGCGGCGTGATCGTTGAGGAATGTCCAGGCGCACAGAATCGCGTAAGGCCAGGCTGCATTGACAGCGGCCTCCATTTTCTGATCCGAAGCCGGGTTCCCGGTCGAATAGGCCCAACTCCACGTCAGCTCCTGCCATGTGCGACTGTGTGGTTTCATATGCAAGTTTCAGCATCGGGGGATAACCACTACAATGCCAAGAGTATAGCCCAGAACATGACTGAAATTATTACAAGAAAAATATTCTTTTTTCCTGCCCCAAACGCCTTGGCAAAGTGCCTTTAGTAGATGCAGGGACAGAACAGCCAGATTGTCCCAGCGTTTGTTTCTCGACAAATCAATAGGGGTTTTCTCCGCATTCCCCAGCGAAGAGGTGTCCCCATGGCTGGTGATCACGGAAAGAGGTCTTCCGTCGTCTGGGGTCAGGAGGCGCAAAGGTTGGCGCTCCAGGCCCAGGTGTTATCAGGACCAAAGCTCGATCAACTCGTTCGTCGCTTGCAACGGCAGACAGGCCGATCCAGAGAAGCGTGTTGGCGATTCGTTCTCCAATTCGGCCTGAAGAGCAGAGGCGAGCATCGCCGCTGGACGGAAGAAGAAATTGAAACTCTGCGCGAGACGCTGTCCACGCACTCAGTAGAAGAGGCCGGGCGCATTCTCGGTCGCAGCCCGAACGCTATTCGTTGCGCATTGCGCAGAAACAGCTTGAAGGTGAAAGACATTCGGTGCGATTGTTTCTCGGTCGAAGCGCTGGCCAGGATTCTTCGCATCAGGAAATCCGAGATTCATGCCTGGATCGAGAAGAATTGGCTTGTGGCGACCACGCGGTTCACCGGCAAGCGACTGACGCACATCATCACGCCAGAGTCATTCCGCGCTCTATACACGCATCATCTCCGCGATCTCTTGGAGCAAAATAGGGTTCCGAGTGTCGCGCTGTTCGAGGCGTTCTACAACTATTGCTTTGTGCCGAAACACACGATCGGAACGCAACTGCTGACTGTTCGCCGGGATAAACAGGAGCGAGAGGCGTTCGCGGCAACACAGGAAGGCAGTGAATTTGACGAGGAGGAGGAGGACGAAGGAGAATACCGAGTCAGTCTTGGCGGTGATTTGGATTCCGAGCAAAGAGAGACAAATTAACCGACATTCCCGATGAATGGTAGGACTACCATCAGGAGTTTGCGATCATGACGCCGAAGAAGCCAAAAGAAACACAGCAGTGCCGGCCGACGCTAGGCTGAGCCATTCGTATCGGCCAAGCGCGTACCGCACTGCCCAATGTCAGGAATCACAATCCTGCACTTTCACCCCGGTTGAGTAAGAAGTGCAGGACTGCCTTTTTATCGTCCACTGATTGCAGATCGAGTAAGGTCGCAGACCGTTCTTTGTAGAGCGCAAGGCTGGAAGGAGAATGTCTTATCGCGTCGCTTCGAACAGGAACCAAGCACGCCGCTCGGCCTCGTCGATCCAGATTTCGATCAGGATGGTGGTTGCGTATTCTCGGGCTTTACTCGTGACTTCGTGCGCCGCGCGCAGACTTTCCACCAGTGTCTTGTTGTCTCCGAGCAACTCGCGCAGCATCTCGGTTGGACCAACAAACTCCTGGTCGTTGTCAGCGATCCTTTGCAAACTTTTGATGTGACCGATGGAACGAATTGTGGTACCACCCACCTTGCGCACACGCTCGGCGATGGTATCGGTAATGGCGAAGATTTGACTGGCTTGTTCATCCAGAAGCAGATGATAGTCGCGGAAGTGTTGTCCGCTCATGTGCCAATGGAAATTCTTGGTCTTGAGGTAAAGAGCAAATGCGTCGGCCAGCAAGGCGTTGAGCACGCTGGAGAGGTTCTTGACATCTTCGGGGGAGAAGCCGTCGGGGACCAAGAGTCGCGCTGCTTGCGAATCTTTTTCATGAGAATGTGCGGACATTGAAGAACTCCTCTGGAGGTAGTTCTCCATGATCGAATGCCTAACGACAACGCAATAAAGCCCGGCGTCCCCAATGCCCCGAGGCGCCGGCCAAAGCTCGCTAAGATCGTAAATCCCAGTCATGAATGACCCGTATTGAAAATGAAGCAATGACATACTCGCGGCAGAACTCAAGTGTGATTATCGGAGCAAGAAATGTCAGTTCTCAAAGCTTCCATCTTGATCGTAGAGGATGAGGAATCCGTGCGAACCTCCCTCGCAGAGGTTCTCGGGGAACTCGGACATCGCGTCCGATGTGCGTCGGGTGGCTTAGCAGCTCTGGCCGAGATTAACCAGGAGATTCCAGAAATTCTGCTGTCCGACCTTAATATGCCGGGCATGTCTGGCTTTGAATTGTTACCGGTAGTCCGCCGCAGATTCCCAGCCGTCCGTGTGATCGCGATGAGTGGTGCATTCTCCGGGAACCAGGTCCCATGCGGCGTGACGGCCGATGCATATTATGCGAAGGGTAGGCACGTTCGCGCATTTCTCCGCGTGCCACATCGTCGGCTAGGAGTGCGATTGTCGCTGTCGCGATGGCGGCTGGGTCTCGAACGGCACCAGCATTCCGCGCCCATGGTCCAGCAGTTCCGCGGCGTGCCAGTATGGAGTCGAGATGATGGCCTTCCCAGCGCCCATGGCATATGCCAGGGTTCCCGATACAGCCTGCGCTTCATGACAGTAGGGCGTGATGTAAATGTCGGCCGAGCCGACCAGCGAAGCCATCTCTCCAGGACTGACGAACCGGTTGACGAACAGGACCTGCCGTTCCACCCCAAGTTTCTTCGCCAAAGCCTGCAACTCAATCCGGTAACGATCTCCTTCACGTGCGCGGATGTGCGGGTGAGTGGCGCCGGCAATCATGTAGACAGCGTTGCTGTGACTGGACAAGATGCGCGGCATGGCTTGAATCACGTTTTCGAACCCTTTGTTCGGAGAGAGCAGCCCAAACGTGAGAAGGACACTCTTGCCTTGGCAAGAGAAAGCTTCCTTGTAAATATCCGGCCGCTCAAAAGGCAGGTCTGGGATGCCATGAGGTATCAGATCGATCTTCTCGGCAGAAACATTGAACACCTCCCGCAAAACACGCGAGGAGTATTGGCTCATCACGAAAAGGCGCTCTGAGAGTGCGGCAATCTTGTGCATCACAACTCGTTGGTCAGAATTCGGTTCACGAAGCACCGTATGCAGAGTTGTCACTACCGGCATTTTAAGGCGTTTCAGCAACTCAATGATGTGGCTTCCGGATTTGCCTCCGTAGATTCCATATTCATGCTGCAAGCACACCAGATCGACATTGCTCGTATTCAAAAAGTCGGCGGCTGCTCTGTAAGACGCTATATCGCCTTCGCTGATCTCGAATCGAACCCGCTCCGGGTATGAGTAGGATGATTGCCCGTCATTGACCGCTACGACCGATAGTTGGGCCGTTCCGTATTCGGCAGCGATCGCATCGCACAAGTCAGTGGTGAAAGTTGCAATTCCGCACTGCCTCGGAAGATGGTTTCCGATCACCGCTATCCTGACCGGACGCTTGCGGACGGGGCACCAATTGAAGAGAGGAAGCTGAATCAACTCCGAATAATCTGTGCCGCGCTTCTGAACGGTTGATACGGTTCGACTGTGAGGTCGAAAGTGCTGCTTGGAGCGGCCATTTTACATGTCTCCCATGATCTTCAGGTTGTAGTTGAAAACAATCTAAGCCCTCATAGGGGCGTGAAGCTGCTGCGCGATCTCAAGTGTCTTCTCAGAAGCTTCGGTCGAGTAGTCGTGAGCCTTTGAGCTCAGTTCCTCCGCGGCTTCGTGATCGCCACGGTGGTGTGCGGCGGCGGCGGCGGTGTGGGCGTGGGCTGCGTAGATGTGCAGGTCCGCCGCATTGTCATAATTGCTCTGGGGCATTGTGTCCTCCATTTTCAAGGAAGCATTTCTGTCTGTTGCATTTGCAGTTTTCCACTTTGCATTTTAAGGTGCTGAGCAATCGTATACATTGCCGCCAAGTTGCTCCAATGCATCCAAATCCAGAATGAATACAAAGGGTGCCTGAGATTTCACGAGAGAATAGCAGCGCCACATTCCGCAGTGGACACCGTCCGCACATTGGCCGAGAGCCTGGTCAATTATAGACAGCAAACCCATGGCTGCCAGTCGTAGAGTCGTCTCACTCGATGTCACGTCGGTCCGAACCTATTACCGGTTCGTCGGCTGGATTTATGTTCGTCATTCGAGATGTCGGCAGCAGACTCGCACTATCCGGTGAAGACGTTTCCTAACTCACTGGCACCGGGCGAGAAACCCTCAACCGCATATTTTAGGAGTCAAGCGATGTACTACTATTTTTGGGGAATGCATTGGTTTTGGTGGATGTTCTGGGTACTCCTTTGGATGGTATTCTTTTCGTTCATGATGCCCATGCGCAGAACTACTTATCGGGAAATGCAATCTCCCTTGCAACTCCTGCAAAGGAGATATGCCGCCGGGGAGATCACGAGCGAGGAGTACGAAGAACGGCGGGCCAAACTGTTACGGGATGCAAAAGTGAAATAGAGCTGCCTGCCTGGATTCAGCCAATCATAGTCTGAAGGAAATCCGGTAAGCATTGTGGTGACCAGATATGTCTCTGTATGGCAACTGATCTGCAAGTAAGTTCTGACAGATACCAAAGCGCTCGCACCATATGGTTGACAATTATTTCAGACTAACTTGGAGAACCATCTCGTCGATGAAGTATGTGCATCGCGTGAAGATGGAAAACTATCTTACTCAGATGCAACAATTGCACTCTCGATGGGCATCTGTATCTCTCCCATTTTCCGCTTACGGCTCTTCATCTGATTGTTTTACACAATCGCGATAGCCGGGGGCGACCTGCCCTAAAAAGTAATCCGCGAACATCAAGCGGTCGAGACAATCGCCGTATTTGGATTGTTCGTAAGGCCATGGTCGGTTTTGGGTCCAATGCGTGCGAGAGTGGAAAGAACGCGACCAGGCTCTCCCAGGTCACTCCAACCGAGGCCAGAACCTCGCATGACAGCAAGGCCATTTGGACTGACGGAGAGAACCTCATCAGAGAAGCTGGAGGATGGAATGACGTCATACAGTGCGGACAAGACAAGGCTTTCTATTGCCGTCTGGAATGATTTCCGAATGGATTCGAAGGAATTGTGTAAGCGCGGTATCGCCCTTTGAGTGAGTTCGAGAAATCTGTCAACCCGCCCGACCATAACAAAGCTATTCCAAAGGCAACCGCTATGCATTAAGTCAAAAGCAACCTCCTTGGTAGGCTTTTCCCAGAATCGCTTGACGTGCGCCACGGAGTTCCCGCAAGCGCTCTCGATACGAGGGCCGGGCTCAATCCATCCATAAGACTCCTCAGGCGTATCAGGCTCAATGCCTAGCAGGCTTACCCTCTCAGGGTTAGACTCAGCGAGCATAAATGCCAGCCCGATTTGGTCGACGAATGCTCTGTCATCCATAAAATGATGGTCGGACGGAAAAAAGGCAACCAGCCCCTTCGGGTCGAGTTCCTGGACTCGCATCAAACTATATAAAATGGCGGCAGCCGTCCCGCGGTTTTGTGGTTGGAGCAGAAGGCGCGACAGAGGTACGTCCGCGATTTGATCCCGATAGAAGCGCTCGTGAACTTTGTTCATAACCAGAAGAGTCTGCCCGGGATCGACTGCTCGGGAAACTCTTCGGCGGGTTTGCTGAAGCAATGTTGCCTCTCCAATCACTGCGCAGAATTGCTTGGGTCTGTCATCCCCCGCAATCTTTCGCGTCAGCGGAAGCAATCGCTTCCCATCTCCCCCGGCGAGAATCACACCCCATTGATGGTCGCGCTTACCCGCGCCTGTTCGATTTAAAAATGTCTGCATTATCTGGTCCAGCCTCTCTACAATTTGTGGCGATCAATACTCAGTGCAAGCGCCCAAACTCCACACTTCAGACACGCGCAAACACGGACAGTCGTTTCAAAGGAATTCCATTGCGTAGAATCACAGTATTTCGGAGCAGTCATGCGAATCCTGCCCACATTTGCTCACCGCTCCCTCGTGCCAGTTAAAAACTCAACTCGACAGACTCCCAGAGATGGAGGCTTCTGTTCCATCTTGGTGCTGGACTCATACCTCTGTCTTCTCGGTGTTGCTCGTAGGTGGCGGAACCGTTTGTGCATGCTTGGTATGCACAAGAACAAGAGAAGCATTTCTCACACACTGAGAATTGAACCGGACTATTCATACCGCTGCAAAAAAGCATCTGCTCCAATGAAGTTTGTATCGCATACACGATTGCCAAGTGTGTTCAAGATTGAACATTCAGCTGGAACTGCCAACCGTAGCATCGGTCTTGTCTTCGATTTTGGAGAGGCCTGCCATGTTCATGCTGGAGTCGTAAACGGCGCGGTGGGAGACCGACGGGGCCGTTCGTACAAATCTGAAAAGAAATGAAGCGAGCTACGTGATGTCGAAGAAATTCGCAACTTTCCTCTTTGCCGCCATGATCCTGTTTGCTTGGCCGGCGACAAACGTGGTAGCCCAGACCAACAGTTCCACAAAGCCAGCGGTGGCGACGAAGACCACCGGACACCCGGAGAAGTCAACCACAGCAGTGGCCGTTCACCAGACTGCAAAACCGAAGCCTGCGGCGAAGGCTGAAAAGATTCCCAAGGCACCTCACGCAAACACTAGCTGGGTGGCTGGCGATTACTACTGGGACGGCGACAACTGGCAATGGGATGGCGGTTATTGGCTTGATAACCCTTGGTCAGAGGCCGCGTGGATGCCCGGCCACTGGAACGAGCGCTGGTGGGGCTGGTCATGGGTTCCAGGCTATTGGTACTGAGCGATGGCCAGGAATGAACGACTGGTCTCCGATGACAAGGTGATATGGTGATCCGCGCTTGGGGCCATGCATTTAATGTGAAAGGTTAAAGTGATGAAGTCCCCACGAGAGCCAGAGATATATCTCTGGCCCTCGCCTTGTCTCAGTGCATTTTCACTTTTCTCTCCCACTGCATCGCGGATTACGATGATAAATTGGGGGCATTCAAATGTCACTGAAGTCCATAAATCACTTTGTACTCTCGAAACTCATCAGTGTTCAATGTTGAGCAGTCGCAGCTTGACTATCGGCCATACCATCATCTCACTCGATGCTTGAGTAGCCCGTGAAGAAAGAAGCTCTTTCATTCGCGAGCGCGGGCAGAGTAGAAGATTCTGAACGCAGATTATGACCTGACATGATCGTCGAACTGGGCCGAATATGCACGTTCACGAACAAATTACGAAGGATGTTCCAACAGCGGCACGCGTCCGATTTCGGGCCTGATCCGGGCTAAGATCACGCGCGTTCACAGCGAGATGAAAGAGGGCATAAAATGCAATGCTATTGGGAAGAGATAGGAGTTCTAGGCCCCATCTATGGGTTGATCGGGAAAAACCTGAGCGAGCGCGATATTGCTCACAACTTGAGCCTTCCAGAAGAGACTGTGAATGCTTGCATTTCCTGGATGATGCACTTCTTGAGGTGTAATAATCGCGCGGAATTGGTTTTATACGCAGCGACGACGCGGCACGAAACATGGGGCTTAGATTCGTTGTCTATTGCGTCATAAGCGGTTAGAGATACACACGAATAGTTGTGTTTCTCGAACAACTTTCTGTTTGGCCTTCATCAGCGCAAGAAACTGACAGACTATTCAGCAAGCAGCCGTACCAGATGGTAGATGGGGCAAATTGCATTGGTGTGCTGATGGCCGATGTCGTTGGGAAGGCGTGTCGTGGGCAACGAGCTATCTGGAAGTGCTTGTAAGCGATTCAAATACTTTTTCGCAAAGCTTACGCTGGTCCAGGCTGAGCTCAGCGAGCGATTGACATTGGAGCAGTTGTATAACTCGTTGGGCGGGGAAGGTATCCGTATCATCCGACGAATTCAACCATCAGCGCAATATCGCGAAAGACTGTTCGGCAAGCAACCGAACCACATGGTTGACAATCATCAGATCCTCAGCAGGAGGAATGACCCGCACGATGACCGCTGAGTGTTCTGCCGAAATCACCGCTGAGCCATGGATGTTGTTGCGCTCGTCGTCGAGCGTGATGCCCAGCGCGCCCAAGCCCGCGCAGACTTCAGCGCGGGTGGCGCTGTCGTTTTCCCCAATACCGCCAGTAAAAACCAGCATATCCAGTCCACCTAACTCCGCCACATAACCGCCGATCCATTTGGCGATGGTCCTCGTGAACATTTCCACTGCCAGCCTCGCCTTTACGTTGCCTTGTGCGATGGCATCGCGCAGGTCGCGCATGTCGCTGGATAGCTCACTCACGCCGAGGAGCCCGGCTTTCTTGCTGACAACGGCCTCCAATAGGTCGGCGGCCTCGGTGGCATCTTTGGCTGTCTCCGCGATCTTGCGCAGAATAAACAAGAGTACTCCAGGATCGATATCCCCGCTGCGTGTACCGCTGATGATGCCGCCAAGGGGTGTAAGGCCCATCGAGGTATTCAGGCCTTGTCCGTTTCGGATCGCCGCAATGGACGCGCCATTTCCTAGGTGCGCGACGATGAGCTTTTGTGGCACAGCGGGTTTCAGTTGGTAAACGATCGATTCGTAAGAAAGCCCATGGGCGCCATAGCGGCGTACGCCTATAGCGGCATATTCCTCCGGAATCGGCAGGCGGGTGACGACATCGGGCATGTGGCGATGAAACCAGGTGTCCAGACAGACGAAGTTGGGAATGCTGGGGAACAGGCGAATGGCCTCGTGCATAATGTAGATGGCAATGGGCGTGTGCAGTGGCGCGAAGGCCTTGTAGCGTTCCATCTCTTCAAGTAATGCGGGGGTGATGCGCTGGTTTGTCTGAACTGTAGGGCCACCCGACACCATGCGGTGACCGATGGCCCCCGGTGCGGCAAAGTCCTTCGAGTGCAGCGCATCCGCCACCAATTTGAAAGCAGCGGCGCGCGTGGGTAGAGACGGGGACTCATCAACCAGCTTCTTCCCCTTGGCGTCCTTGATCCAGAACTCACCCTGATCGGTGCCGATGCCGTCGACCGCGCCCTCGTGGAGCTTCCTCGGTTCGCCGTTGCCAGTTTCATACAAGGAAAACTTGATCGAAGAAGAACCGCTATTCAAAACCAATACAGGCAAAGACGCCATGTACATAACCCCCTCGGCTGAAACTCAATGAGTCAGCAGGTCGCAGTGCCGACTCGGCGCCGGAAGGTGCATCATCGCCATACGTGGGATACGGCTGCGGCTCGGTACTCGTGGGCATGCCAGCGAGTATTGCGAGATCGTCCTGCACTTGCGCCCACTTCACCGGGTTCTGTTTTGTTGTAATGGGTGCGTTTGGGTTGGCGTAGTAGGCTTGGATGTCCTGCTTGATTCCGGGAGGGATGGGCTGCGCGGGCCGACGCGTGAGGTGGTGGAGAAGATTGGCGTAGGTCGAGTCGGTGAGCGAATAGCCTCCGGGCTGTACGACTCGCCCAGTATCGAGGTCGCGATTGGGAAGCGGATCACGCGGGTCGCGTGATAGCAGAAGAGAGGCCGGGCCGTCGGTGATGATCGCTCGAATCGCTTGTGGAGATTGATTCGTGGGAACAGGATCGCTTGCTCGGGCCGTGGACGTGTTCACAGTCGCGGGAAGCGTAAACCGCGCGAGCATATGGTGCATGATCGTCGTTGACACCACCACGCTGTGCAGGTATTCGATCTCTGTTGCTGGGGTTGGGCCTTTCACGTCGATCAGTTTCAATGGGCCGACCTTGGGCAGAATAAACAGAAAGCCAGCCAGCGCGTAGGTCCCGATTCCCGCATGGCGGCCATATTTCCGCCAGTTGTTTTCCGCAGCCATCACGGCCACTTCCCTATCGATCTCCGCTGCATCCGTAGTCTCTAGTTCCGCCGGCTCGTGGTGACGACGCAGGAGCGTGATGGCGTACGCCACGCGAGGGATGAAGGAGTGCACCACGAAACGGTATTCACGAACATTGAAGCGCTGGTGTCTGGACGAAAACTCGTTGCTTAATCCGTAAGTCTGGTAGTAAGCAAGCGCAATCTGTTCAACCGGAACCTTGAGCCCGATGTGGCGAAGAAAGCGGACCGGTGCCATGCGGTGATGCGCGATCTGGTCAATATCGAAGGCGAACTCCGTTTGCACGTGCTGGCGCTCGCCCTCGGCGTAGTTCACCTCGCGCCCGTATTTCGCGCGCAGATTGGGAAACTCCACCGGGACGGAAAGATTGGTCGCTTCGGAGTGTCCGATGGTATCGCCCACGTAGTGAGAGAGAGCGCCGACGGCAAAGGCAAGCTCATCGGCGTTGTGCGCATAGCGAAAAAGATTCACCACGAAATCGCCCGAGCGCACGTAGTGAGTCAGGTTCGAAAAGGTTTTATCGCCATACGGATAGTAGCCCATGTCCTGGATCACGCAGCCGCCGTATGCATACGCCCGCGTCTCGTTCAATTGTGTCGGCGTCAGGCCGGGATAGCGGCTGAGCAGAAGCGGAACAATGGAATTCTGCCAGTTGAGATCGACTAGCTCTTCGTGCGTAAGGAGGGAATACGCATCCGCATGCCTGCCGAAGAAAACGGCCAGCAGAAGAACAAGTGCTGGCAAGATGCGCGACGCGAATCGCCGCAGTGTCATCTTACGTCGTGTCCCGTTGAATCGCAGGCGTGTTCGCAGGTTGTTTGCACGCACCCGTTGCTGAACGGCTTCTTGTGCATTGAGCAGATTTCCATTTGAATCCAGGTCGACAATTGTCTTTATGTCCACGATGGTTATCCAGCCGTTTGGGTTCCATCAATCTCGATCATCGAACAACATCGATGTTAGAAGATGGTCACAATGACGCGTCTACCCTTCAGAGGCGATGAGGTGCTGATTGCGATCCTATGTGGAAGCCGAGTGACGATTCGCTTTGAGTTGTTAAAGTTGACTGGTTTTGAAGAAATGAACGAGTTTTTGGTCTGCTTCTTCCGAATAGTAAACGATGGCGTGAGCCGACTTCTTCGCCGCGTCTTCTGTTTCGATTCCAGCATCTTCGGCCGCATGTTCGGTTAAACGGTAAGACTCCTCGGCTCCATCGGCAAGTTTGATGGTCATCGTCCGGGCTCTTGCGATCAATCTCAGTAATGGTTCCCTCACTCGTCTTCAGTCCATTCCTGCCAATCTGATCGATTTCTTCAGCGGTCTCGTCTGTGCCATGTTTTGTATAGTGCACTACCACCTTGTCCTCTTCTCGAAGATCGCGCAAAGCGTTATCACCTCTCGTGGAGGACGCCCTTTCGCCATGTACCACAGTTCGCTTCGCGAGACGCATGATGTGTTCGGTCCCGTCAGCGGTTTTTACTTCCAATTTGTTTGCGTCCAGATCAACCTTTGCAACCACACCTTCGATAGAGGCAGTCTTCTCGGTTGCCCCGGCGATGCCGACAAAGCTCAAGAGTGAAATGATGGCCACAGTAACTGCCAAGTTGCGACAAAATGCTCTCGACTTCATGATTTGCTCTCCTGAAGGTTCTGATCTGAACCGAGCATTCCGATTTAGATCAGTATGGATTTGCCGACACAACTCTGCTTCCGGTTAAGAGCCACGAGACATGGCGTCTTCCTCCAAGCCCATTTTCGTTACAACCGAATCTTAGACACCGGACAAGAGTAGCTTCTGTTCAAAAGTGCTCAGAACCCCTGAGCCCAATCATCGACATTGATTATGCCGGTCCCGATCCGATATGTTGCAGCCGCGACAATCGTAGACTTGTGCACTGGCGGAGGGTAGGCTATGAGCGCAACAGCCGTGAAGAGAATTACACCACTGGACACTGAACCAACCAACCGCGTACGCCGGGTTCTTCCACCATCCGTCGGATTTCTGGTTGAGGTGGGGCCTTTTTGCGCTGATTGGAATTGGCATCGTCCTCTCGGTTGTTCTTGGACTTGTCCAAAAGTGGCTCTGGATGCGGCAACTCGACTACGCTGGCATATTCTGGACCTTACTCTCGATCAAGTGGGGAATCTTCGGCGTCACATTGATCGTTTCGGTCTTTTATCTATGGCTTAATCTTCGCTTTGCGGCGAGAAACATTGACCTTGTGGATGGAGAAAGCTTCTTTAACAGGGCCTTCAAACACCCAGCTGACGCAAGCAGGACGATTGATGTGGATATTAGCCCCAGGCAGCTAGTCTTCGCCATCGATTTCGCGATTGTAGTTCTCTCGCTGATCTTTGCGCTGAGCGTTTCCGGCCAATGGGACACCTTTCTCCGGTTCAGGTATGGTGGCTCGTTTGAAATGGCGGACCCACTTTTTGGAGTTGACCTCGGCTTCTATGTGTTCCGCCTTCCATTTTATGAATTGTTGCAGGGAAGCATTACTGTATTGACTTTATCGGCGCTTGCTGTTCTCGCCTTCTGTTCTCTCTTCGGAATGCGACAGTCGAAGTCCAGCGGAAAGATTACGCTTGGCGACGGCACACGCAAGCATTTTATGGTGCTTCTATTCATCCTCGCGGCCAACTTCGGATGGGGCTTCTTCCTGGATCATTACGAACTTGTCTATTCAACACTTGGCGTGGTCCACGGAGCAGGCTATGCGGCGGCGCACGTCACGAGAGTTGCGCTCTGGGTGATGACCGGTCTCTCGGCTCTGGCATGTGTGCTGCTTGCCTTTGGGTTCTTCCGCCCACGCACCAAACACATTGTCGCCGGTGTAGTGACCTACGCAGCGTTCTATTTAGTTGCCGTGATAGCGTTGCCCAGTCTCTTTGAAGCCTTCGTGGTAAAGCCCAATGAACTGAGCCTGGAGATGCCCTACCTAAGACATTACATCGCCTTCACCCGCAGCGCGTATAAATTGGACAATATTCAGGAAACAGCGTATCCAGCGCTCTCTGATCTGACCCCCGATGTGATCGCTAGAAATCAAGATACGATCCAGAACATCCGTCTCTGGGACTCTAGGCCACTGCTTCAGACTTACCAGCAGACCCAGGCGATTCGCCTTTACTACGAGTTTTATAACGTGAATGTGGACCGGTACCATCTTGCGGACGGATTCCATCAGGTGATGCTCGCACCTCGTGAACTGGCGGCACAACTGCCCTCGGAAGCACAGACCTGGGTAAATGAGAGTCTTGAGTTCACTCATGGCGAGGGAATGGTCATGAACTTCGTGTCGAACTCGACAGGCGGAGGTCTCCCAAATTATCTCCTTGAAAATGTGCCGGCCGAGTCGCAATACGGTCTCAAGGTAACCCAACCAGAGATTTACTTCGGAAACGTGGCTCCGGGGTACAAGATTGTGAACACTGGGATCAAGGAATTCGACTATCCCAAGGGCAATCAAAACGTCTATGCGAGCTACCAGGGAACGGGCGGAATTCCAATCGACAGCATTTGGAAGAGGTTCCTGTTCGCATGGACGCAGAAGGATATCAATATTCTGCTTACAGGCTATCTGCGACCGGAAAGCCGGATACAGATCTGGCGTGGTGTGCAGGAGCGCGTTGCACAGGTGGCGCCTTTTCTGATTCTTGATAAGGCCCCATACGCCGTCCTCAGCGAAGGAAAGCAGTATTGGATTCAGGACGCATATACAGCGTCTGATCGCTATCCGTATTCCAATGTGCAGACGGATGGATCGGCGCAAGGGATGAACTATATCCGCAATTCCGTCAAGGCCGTCGTGGATATGTACAACGGCTCAGTGTCGCTCTACATCATGGATGCGAACGATCCGCTCCTGGCGATGTACCAGCGTGCATTCCCTGGTGTATTCAAAGATCTGAGCGAACTATCACCAGACTTGAAGAGCCATCTCCGGTATCCGGAGGATATGTTCGGGATTCAGGCGGACGAATATAAGACCTTCCATATGACCGATCCGCAGGTCTTCTACAACCGGGAGGATCTCTGGGTTGCGCCGCAGGAAAAGTATGACGGCGCAGTGGCCGCGATGGACCCGTATTACATCCTCATGAAGTTGCCTGGAAGCCAGCAACTTGAGTACTTGATGATGACTCCATTCACGCCGCAGAAAAGAGACAACATGATTGCCTGGCTGGCTGCGCGGTGCGACTTTCCAGACTACGGAAAGATGCTCTTCTACGAACTTCCGAAGGACAAGCTGATCTTTGGACCGAACCAGATCAGCGCAATGATCGACCAGAGTACGACCATCTCGCAGCAACTCACGCTTTGGGATCAGAAGGGGTCAGGAGTCATTCGCGGTAAGCTCATTGTCATTCCAATTGAGAACTCATTCCTCTATGTCGTTCCTCTGTACCTCAAAGCTGAAGGCACGAACTTCCCTCAACTGAAGCGAGTGATTGTTGCGACCGGAGACAAGGTCGTCATGGAGCCAACGCTTGATGAAGCGCTCGCCTCATTGTTTGGG
Organism: uncultured Acidobacteriaceae bacterium; assembly: GCA_963713645.1. Classification (GTDB taxonomy): domain Bacteria; phylum Acidobacteriota; class Terriglobia; order Terriglobales; family Acidobacteriaceae; genus Telmatobacter. Next base: position 16,608 of record CAVQMQ010000045.1, read on the forward strand.
ACAGCGCCGGGACAGCCTAACTCATTGCCCGGAAGAATAGCTCAAGCGCAGGCGCCGCTGTCGAAAGTGACGCGGGATCAGGCTGAGGCTCAACTTGCCGAGGCACAGAAAGCAATCAACGCGCTCAAACAGTTGCTGGCAAATCCGGCTCAATAGATTTCCGAGCATAAATGCCGTTGAGCGGAGAGACTCTGATATTCAAAGCCGGAACAAGAAACGAGCAGGCCCAAATGAATTCGCAAACGCTGAGAGACACCGCAAATATGCTTTTTGCTGACAGCAAGGGACTGCTTGCCATGGATGAGAGCAACGGAACCTGCAACAAGCGATTTGCCAAGCTTGGGATTCCGCAGACCGTTGCGATGCGGCGCGATTATCGGGAGATGATTATCACCACTCCTGGACTCGAGCGAATGCATCAGTGGCGCAATCCTCTACGACGAAACAATTCGTCAAGAGAAGAGCGACGGTACTCCGTTTGTCAAAGTCTTGATGGAAGCGGGAATCATTCCTGGAATCAAAGTCGATATAGGTGCAAAAGAGTTGGCTGGGCATCCAGGAGAAACAGTCACCGAGGGGCTGGATGGATTGCGCGAACGTCTGGCTGAATACTCTCAGATGGGCGCGCGCTTTGCGAAATGGCGCGCGGTCATTGCAATTGGCCGAGGAATTCCCAGCTGGGGTTGCATGGATGCCAATGCTCATGCGCTCGCCCGCTATGCGGCGCTTTGTCAGGAAGCAGGTCTGGTTCCGATCGTTGAGCCGGAGGTTCTGATGGATGGCGATCATACGCTGGAGCATTGCCGCAAGGTCACAGAGGAAGTGCTGCGAACTGTCTTCAGTGCATTGTTTGCGCAACGGGTTTTGTTGGAAGGAATGATTCTGAAGCCGAACATGGTTCTGCCAGGGACGGATTGCAGCAAGCAAGCGGAGATAGAGGAGGTTGCCGAGGCAACAGTCGCCTGCCTGCTGCGCGCTGTTCCCGCGGCTGTTCCTGCGATTGCATTTCTCTCCGGAGGGCAATCTGCGGAATTGGCCTCAGCTCGCTTGAATGCAATGAATGTGAGATTCAAATCGCGGCTTCCCTGGGCGCTGGCATTTTCGTTTGCTCGCGCCATTCAGCAGCCGGCTTTGGAGATATGGCAGGGACAGGAGACAAATGTTTGGGCGGCACAGAAGGCTTTGTATCATCGTGCCCGCTGCAATATGGCAGCACGCAATGGTGAATACTCATCGGATATGGAGAAGCAATGACCGGAAGCAAGCACAACCTGGAAGGAAATAGCAGCGACAGGGGTGAACCCGATCCCGGTCCTTACTGGAGACGGATGCATCATGACTGGCGCTTCTGGATTGGCGCAATCTTCATGGCCTCGGCGCTCGCAATCTACGTGTTGAGTGGCGACCTGGCGTGGGTTCCATGGCACCAACCGCGCTAGCCAGCGTCCGCAATTACCGCGACATGGCAAACCCAATCAGATTTTCCAAGTCAATGAGCCTGATGGCGGCGGTCTGCCGGTTTGAACTACTTTGGTTGCGCCGCTGAAATCGATCAAACACCAGCCGCCAGCAATGAGAACAAGGTGATAAACAATGGGTCAAATGCCTTTGTATCCCTTACGCTTCGAGCCTATCTATCAGTATCGGCTGTGGGGCGGCAGGCGGTTATCCGACCTGCTATCCATGCCGCTTCCGGGGGACGGACCCATTGGTGAAGCATGGGTGCTCAGCGACCGCGACGATCATCAAAGCCAGATTGCCAATGGGCCGCTCAAGGGGCAAACCATCGGTCGAATTGATGGAGCAGTATCCGCGAGCAACTGATGGGGCGGTTGGCTTCGCGCTTCAGGCGCTTTCCGCTGCTTCTCAAGTTTCTGGATGCACGCGAAATGCTCTCCGTGCAGGTGCATCCCAGCAATGCGCACCCAGAGCTGATTCCAGCGGGAGAAATGGCAAAGACCGAAGCGTGGGTTGTGATTGAGGCAGAAAATGGAAGCCGGATCTATGCGGGCCTGAAACCGGGCACAACTGCCGGCGATCTGCGGCGCTCACTCGCCACCGGCACAATCGCGGATCACCTCGTGGGCATCGCTCCGAAGCCAGGCGACAGCGTATTCATTCCTGCTGGAACCGTTCACACCTTGGGCGGTGATGTTGTCGTCTTTGAGATTCAGCAGAACAGCGATGTGACATTCCGCCTCTACGATTGGGGTCATGTTGACGCAAAGACTGGGCAGCCACGGCCACTTCAGGTCGATCAGGCGCTTGCCAGTATTGATTTCGCAGACAGCAATGGTGGCCTCGTGACTCCCATTGTGGTGACCACCACTCCCGTGGAGCGCGAAAGACTCTTTGATTGTGAACATTTCCTGCTGTGGCGCCTGCGCGGAGAATCGCCGTTTAACGTCGGTGCCGCGGAAATGCCGCGCGTGCTCGTTTGCATTGAGGGCTCGGGGTGGTTCGAAGGCGGCGGCTCCGCGTATGGCGTCGATAAGGGCGAAGTATGGCTCTTGCCTGCGGTGGTCGGCGCATGTGAATTTCACCCCAACAACGCAGTGACCTTGTTGGAGATCGCGCTGCCCGAATCGTCTTAAACCGGTCAATAACGAGAGAGTCAGCGTGGACGGACAATCCAATTGAGACTGCAAGAAGTATTGAGGTGGATGAATGGTGAAAAAGCTGATTGTCTTTGATCTCGACGGAACGCTCGCCGCAAGCAAGTCGTCCCTCGATGCCGAGATGTCGTCGCTCCTGCATGACCTGCTCGGTGTCGTCAAGGTGGCGATCATCTCCGGAGGCGCTTGGCTGCAGTTTGAAAAGCAGGTGCTCTCCCATCTTCCGCAGGATGACACGCCTGGCAAAGCTATCGATTCTCCCAACCTGTGGAACAGAGTTCTTTCAATACACCGGAGAGTGGAAGAAGCTCTATTCAGAAGATCTCACTGCGGACAGAAAAGCAGAAGATCGTCAGTTCTCTGAAGAAAGCCACCGAAGACGCGGGCTTCTCTGTCGAAAAGACATGGGGAGAGACCATTGAGGATCGTGGAAGCCAGGTAACGTATTCCGCACTTGGCCAGCAGGCGCCGTTAGAAGAGAAAGAGAAATGGGATGCGGATTTCGCCAAGCGGAAGAAGATCAAAACAATCCTCGACACACTGATTCCCGAGTTCTCGGTGCGGCTCGGTGGCGCGACATCCATTGATGTCACCAAGCCGGGCATCGACAAAGCCTACGGGATCAAGAAGCTGCAAGACACTCTCGGCATTTCTGTGAAAGAGATGATTTACGTAGGAGATGCCTTGTTTGTGGGAGGAAACGACTACCCGGCTGAACAGGCAGGTGTCATTTCCATTCCAGTTCGAGGCCCCAGAGAGACCAAGCGGGTGATCGAAGCGATCATCGCTTGTTTGGACGACGGTCAACAGGCGCGAACCTTTAAGGTGGCAAGTGCGACTCTTTGAGGAGTTGAGATGAGCGAATTCAAGCTGCGCCGCCTGGGGATGTTGATGGAGCCGGAACCCGGCAATCCGCATGGAGGTGGAAGGCGTCCTGAATCCAGCAGCCGTTCGCGGCCCTGATGGCGAACTCTATCTCTTTCCGCGGATGGTCGCGAAAGGAAATTACTCGCGCATCGGGATTGCGCGGGTGCGATTCAATGAAGCCGGCGATCCGGTCGGCGTCGAGAGGCTTGGCATCGCGCTGGAGCCGGAGGCCGATTATGAGCGTCGGCCCGATGGCAGCGGTGGCTGTGAGGATCCCCGCGTCACTTTCGTGGAACCGCTCCAACGCTACATCATGTCCTACACGGCATTTTCGCCTCAAGGTCCAAGGATCGCTTTGGCCGAATCGGAGGACCTCTTCCACTGGAAGCGTCTCGGCCTGGCAACCTACGCTCATTGGCACGGCATTGAATTGGGCAACGTGGATGACAAAGATGCGAGCCTCTTCCCTGTTGCAATCCCTAACTCCTCCGGGAAACTGGAACTGGGTATGCTCCACCGCCCGCTTTTTCCGGGCACTCGTCCAGAGGAGACCGCTTGCCATCCAACGACCCGTGAGGTTGATCTCGATCGGGAGAGCATCTGGATTTCCTATTGCCCGCCGGTCTTGAAAGGCCGTGAACCAGATCGCCTGGGTCGGTTTACTTCTCATCACAGACTGGCGACTCCAGTCTCGCCCTGGGAACGGCTCAAGATCGGCGCTGGAACCCCGCCCATCCTGACCAAGCACGGCTGGATGATTGTTTACCACGGTGTCAGCGAAGCGGCGAGTACGGGCGGCAACGGGCATCACCTGTGCTACTCGGCTGGGGTGATGGTGCTCTCAAAGCAACATCCGCGCGTGGTCCGTTATCGCTCGGTTGAGCCGGTGTTGACGCCAGTGCTCCCGCAAGAGCGCGACGGGATCGTCGCCAATGTTGTGTTTCCCACCGGCATCGACCGGCGCGACGATCTTGGCAACTCCAGATCGATTCGACGTCTATTACGGGATGGCCGACAACCGGATTGGTGTGGCGCGCCTTGACTTGCCGGAACAGATACCGGCAGAGGCAGTCGCCGATGCGCCTGAGGCAAAGGTATAAATCGCTGGTTACTGAGGAATCGAAATATCCAGAACAGAGCCCGCTTCGAATAGGCCGACAGAAGGAAAGTTGATGAAGAAAGCAACTGGAATCAAATGCGCATTTCTGGATATTGGTGGTGTTCTTCTCACCGATGGCTGGGATCATCTGGCCCGCAAGACGGGCGGCTGAAACAACTTCAGACTGGAGTGGGCCGAGATGGAGGATCGTCATCACCTCACGTTCGAGATCTTCGAAGACGGGCAAGATCACTCTGGAAGAGTATTTGAATCTGGTTGTCTTCCATCAAAAGCGGATGTTCACGCGCAATCAGTTTCGCAGCTTTATGTTCGCGCAGTCAAGGCCATTCCCGGAAGATGATCGAGTTAGTTGCTCAACTCAAGCAGAAAATGGGCTTGAAGATTGTGATTGTCAGCAATGAAGCACGTGAACTGAATGCATATCGAATTAACAAGTTCGGCTTGGACAAATTGGCGGATTGCTTCATATCCTCCAGCTTCGTTCACATGCGCAAACCCGACGCGGCAATTTTCAGGCTTGCTCTGGATATGGCTCAAGTGCGGCCCGCAGAACTGATCTATCATCGACAATACCCCGATGTTTGTTCAGATCGCAGAAAGCCTGGGAATTCAGGGTATTCTCCATATGGATTGCAAAACAACGCAATCCAAGCTATCGCAACTCGGTCTGAATGCCGAGATGAACGATCGGGCATGCGTCATATACCTGTCATCAGCGTTGCCAAATGATTCTGCTCCGCTTCAAGCGGCACGGAAGCATTGGGATGGTGTGGAATGATGCGCACAGTGTAGTCGCTCGCTGGGCGCGTTGCTGACACATGGGCCGAATAGGTGAACGCGCCTGGTGAATCCTGCGCGAGCTGTGGCCGCGATCATCACTTCGATCGAGCAGGTTTACCGCCCTGAACGGAGTCTGCGTAGAGTTCAACTTGCAGTTGATCTGAGTGAGGGTCCCGGAGAAACATCGACTTGAAAGAAATGCTGGCCGTCGTGCGTCTCAATTTTCACCGAGCCAAATCGCACGGTGCTCCAATGCCGATCGATCTCCTGCTGCCAATGAAGCAAACTTACGCCAAGCGCGCTATCTCCGCTGCACGCTCGCGGTAACCGGAAGCGGCTGGCAGATAGTGATTTTCGGTATACTCGCGGATGGAGCGCGTTGCTGAAAACTCTGAGGTGAGCCGCGCCATACTCTCGCGGACACGCGCTAACCACTTCTGCGGAAGGCCTTTTTCATTCCGCTCATAGAACTCTGGAATGACTTCGTTCTCCAATGCAGCATACACGGCTTCAGCCTCGGTGCGATCCCAGGCAGGATCGTCTCCATGCTCTTTGCCGTCGCCGATGGCCCATCCCACTTCGGGGGAGTAGGCCTCAGCCCACCAGCCATCTAATTCCGATAAGTTCAAACCGCCATTGACAAGAACCTTCATGCCACTCGTTCCGCAAGCCTCCCACGGACGGCGCGGTGTATTGATCCATAGATCGATTCCATGAACCATGTGCTGCGCCAGCATCATGTCGTAGTCGGTCAAGAAAGACGACTCTCGAACGAACCTCCGGACGCCGGATGAAATCCTTCCACTTCTTGATCAATGCCTGTCCCGGCAAATCCTGAGGGTGTGCTTTGCCGGCAAGAATCAGTTGTACCGGCCGTTGAGGGTCAGAGAGAAGGCGTACCAGCCGCTCAGGATCAAGCAGGAGAAGATCGGGACGCTTATAGGTCGCAAAGCGCCGCGCAAATCCTAGAGTCAGCGCATTTTCGTCGAAGATATTGTTCGCATCCGATGGGTCTCCGCCTTCTGAAGCGAGCTGGCGGGCATACCGTTTACGCAACCGCTCAATCAGCGTCTTTCGCTCCGTGGACCGCATCTGCCAGATTTGTTCGTCGGTGAGGTTCCGGATGTCATCTTCGACAGCGCGATCTTCGCGCCAGCGTTTTTTGCCGCAAGCTGTGGTCCATAGCGTATCGGCCTCAACCGAATCCCAGGTCGGCACATGAATGCCATTGGTCACTGAGCCAATCGGGACTTCTGCCTGAGGCCAATGCGGAAAGAGCGGCTGGAATATCTGCCGGCTCACTTCGCCGTGCAGTTTGCTCACGCCATTCACACGACCACTGCCACGCAGAGCGAGATAAGCCATGTTGAATGGTTCTGCATTGTCAGCAGGGTTTGTGCCTGCCGATCTTCAGCAATTCGTCAAGCGAAATGTGGAGTTCATCCTGCGCATAGTGGCCAAGATACTGCCGGATGAGTTGCGGGTCAAAGCGATCGAATCCTGCGGCAACAGCAGTATGTGTCGTAAAGATATTTCCGGCCCGCGTAACAGCCAGAGCAAGATCAAACGGCTTCTTGTGATCTTCCATATAGCAATGCGCCCTTTCGAGCACTGCAAACGCCGCATGGCCTTCATTGAGATGGCAGACTTCGGGCTGCAAACCAAGCGCGCGCAGCAAACGCCATCCACCAATTCCGAGAATGATCTCCTGCTTCAGCCGCATCTCCGCATCGCCACCATAGAGTTCACTGGTGATTCCACGATGTGCGGCTGTGTTTGCGAAATCGTTTGTATCGAGCAGGTAGAGCTTTGTTCTGCCAACGGAGACCTCCCAGCAGCGAAGCCAGATCTGTGCTCCCGACAGGTGGATCTGCAGCCGCAGCCACTCTCCGTTCTTCTGTCGCAGCGGTCGTATGGGCAGCTGGCCAGGATCATTGACCGGATAAAGTGCCTGCTGGTGGCCTTCCGAATCGAAGTCCTGACGAAAATATCCTTGACCATAGAGCAGCCCAACTGCCAACGACTGGAACGCCCAGGTCGCTGGCCGCCTTCATCTGATCGCCGGCCACATTTCCAAGCCCGCCAGAATAGATGGGCAACGCCTCGCTCAGCATAAACTCCATGCTGAAGTAGGCGACTGTCGTGAGAGCCTTGTCTGGATGTTTGTGTTGAACCATGCGTCAGCTTGATAGGATTCCCGATTGCGTTGAAGCAAGCTGACTAGACGACCTCGGTAACTCCGCATCGCTCAATGCAGCCTGATCTTCTCTTTCGAAACAGTCTGCAAGATAACCCAGGGATTCTGCGTAGTTTCCCAAAGTTCAGCATCGAGCTCTTTCCACAACTCATCCGCGGCATGGTTCCATGACCAGTGTAGATTGAGCGCCAACTCATTCAGTGCGTCAACACACTCTTCTTTGGGCAGTGTCTTTGCTGTCTCTGATTCGCTCAACCCATCCTCCTTGCACAAAACAAAGAAGCAGAGGTCCCAGTTTGTCGAATGGCCTCTGCTTCTTCGTTGCATTGTTGCTTAACTATCGGTAAACATTGCTTTCTCAGGATGGCCCTTGGCCATCGGAGCCGGCGCGGTGGCATCGCTGAAGTCTTTCGTCCACTGCCAGTTCCTGATCTCCGGCATATCTTCGAGATGCTCTCGAATATAGTCGTGATGGCGCTGCAATTGCTGATTGAAGAAGTTGATCGCATTCTCGGCCTGCAGACGAAGACGGGGAATATGCTTCAGCGCATCCAGAGCCAGGTGGAAGCGGCTCATCTCATTCAGAACCACCATATCGAAGGGCGTCGTGGTTGTTCCTTGATCCATATAGCCATGCACGTGGAAACGAGCTTCATTGGCGCGCCCGTGAACCAATGTGTGAATCAGCCAGCGATTGTTGTGGAAGGCGAAGATCACTGGCGCAGTCTCGGTGAAGAGTGCGTTGAACGACATTTCGTCCATGCCGTGCGAATGCTTGTCGGGAAACATCAGAGTCATCAAGTCCACAACGTTGACCACGCGCACTTTGATGCCCGGCACATGTTTCTGCAGCAGCCACGAAGCCGCGCAGATCTCGATGGTTGGCACATCGCCGGCGCAGGCCAGCACAACATCCGGCTCACCGCCTTCATCGTTGGTTGCAAACTTCCATGTGGACGCGCCGCGTGAGCAGTGCTCGAGAGCCTCGTCCATGTTCAACCACTGAAGCTGCGGCTGTTTCCGCAGGTGACAACATTCACGTAATCGCGGCTGCGAAGGCAATGGTCGAAGACGCTCAGCAGGCAGTTGGAGTCGGGTGGATAATACACGCGAATCACTTCACTTCTGCGCGCCAGCGCATTGTCTACGTATCCGGTTGCCTGATGGCTGAAGCCATTGTGGTCGTTGCGCCATGCATGACTTGTAAGCAGAACATTGAGCGACGCGAGCGGCCTGCGCCAGGGATACTCGCGGCATTGCTCAAGCCACTTGGCATGTTGGGTGGTCATCGAATCGACCACCTGCGCGAAGGCTTCATAAGAGGACCACATGCCATGACGGCCCGTGAGCAGGTAGCCTTCAAGCCATCCCTGACAAAGATGCTCGCTCAGTACTTCCATGACGCGGCCATCTGGACCCAGTTCATCGTCGATTGAGACAATCTCGGCCATTGAACAGCGCTTCGTAGCTTCAAAGATGGAGTTCAGACGATTGGAATTTGATTCATCGGGGCAGAACATACGAAAGTTTGTCAGGTTCATCTTGAAGATGTCGCGGAAGAAATCTCCCAGCTTGCGCGGAGCTTCGGCAAGAACCTGTCCTGGCCCAGGAATTTCGAGCGCATAATCCGTGAAATCGGGAAGAGCGAGTGTGATCAGAGATCTTCCGCCATTCACATGAGGATTGCCGCCCATGCGCCGATTACCCGCGGGCGCGAGAGCCGCTAGTTCATCAATGAACTTGCCGTTCTCGTCGAAGAGTTCTTCTGCCTTGTAACTCTTCATCCAGGCTTCAAGAATCTTGAGATGCTCAGGGTTCTCACGGACTGTTGCCAGCGGGACCTGGTGCGCGCGGAATGTGCCCTCGATGGGAATTCCATCCACTTCCTTCGGGCAAGTCCATCCCTTCGGCGTGCGGAAGATAATCATTGGCCAGACGGGCTGCTTCTTGAATCCGTTCTTGCGAGCCTCCTGCTGAATTCCCCGAATCTCCGCATAACAATCCTCAAGCGTTTGAGCGAGGAGTTGATGCACGACCTCCGGATCGTCGCCTTCCACAAAGTAGGGCTTGTAACCTCGACCCACATAGAGGGCTTTCAAGTCGGCGTCGCTGGTGCGTCCCTGGGCGGTTGGCCCGGAGATTTTGTATCCATTGAGATGAAGGATCGGCAGTACCGCGCCGTCGCGCACCGGATTGACGAAGTTGACCGACTTCCAGCTTCCTTCCAGCGGACAGGTCTCGGACTCGCCATCCCCGATGACGCAGGCCACAATCAGGTCAGGATTATCGAAGGCCGCGCCGAATGCGTGAACCAGCGAATAGCCAAGCTCGCCGCCTTCGTGCATGGAATTCGGGACGTGCGGCCCGCAGTGGCTGGGCACGCCGCCCGGCGTCGAGAATTTGCGGAACATAAGCCGCAGGCCGTCTTCATCGCGCGTGATCTCTGGATGCACCTCGGTATAGGAGCCTTCAAGATACGAGCAGGCATTCAGAGATGGGCCTCCGTGTCCTGGGCCTGAAATGTAAATGATGTCTGCATCATGCTCTTTGATCAGCCGGTTCAAATGAATGTAGATAAAGTTCTGTCCGGGCGAAGTTCCCCAGTGACCGAGCAATCTGGGCTTGATCTGCTCTGCTGTAAGCGGCAAACGAAGCAGGGGATTATCAAATAAATAGATCTGGCCGATGCAAAGATAGTTTGCCGCGCGCCAGTAGCGATTCATCTTGTCCAGCATCTCAGTCGAGAGTGGTCCCTTGGGCATTGGGACTCTTTCTTCGTTTTTGCCGTTGGCCGCAACCGCGGTCGACAGACTCACATCGAAGATGAATCCGGATGAATTGCCAAACTGGTCGAAGTTCTTGCTGAAGGGTTGAGAAGTATCGTTTTTCTCAACGTTGACGGGGAGTTCGGTGGTAGCCATATTGACTGTTCCTTTCCATTTCTCCGCAACTTACATCAGCGCGGTGGGGTTAAGTTCGGTTATCTTGGGTCTGCAAGCGATGGGCCTCCGCGTCATTTCGCCAGCAGCTTTTTGATCGATTGCAATTCGAGGCGGCGCTTTTCGGTGGTTTTTGGATAGGCCATCTTGAGATCACCCAGCGCATCCAGAACGATTTGCGAGACAATCAACCGAGCGTTCTCCTTGTCGTCGGCGGGGACGACATACCACGGCGCATGATGCGCGCTTGTTGCATGAAAGCAGTCTTCATAGGCTTTCATGTAGTGTTTCCAGTATTTGCGCTCGTGAATGTCGGATGTGCTGAACTTCCAGTTCTTGTCTGATTCATCGATGCGCGCGAGAAATCGCTTCCGTTGTTCCTCGTAAGACAGATGCAGGAAGATCTTGACGATCTGCGTGCCATTCCGATGAAGGTGCCTCTCCAGGTCCGTGATAGATTCATACCGATGCTCCCAAATGTCCTTCTCGTCGCGCAGATCCTCGGGAAGTCCTTGGCTGCGAAGAATCTCCGGGTGCACTCGAACAACCAGCACTTCCTCGTAATAGGAACGGTTGAAGATGCCGATTCGGCCGCGCTCCGGAAGTCGGCACGTCGTGCGCCAGAGGAAATCATGCTCCAACTCTTCAGCGCTGGGCTGCTTGAAGCTGAAGACCTCGCAGCCCTCCGGATTGACGCCGGACAGGACGTGCCGGATGGCGCCGTCTTTGCCGGCGCCGTCCATGCCCTGGAAAATGAGCAGCAATGCATACTTGTGGGAGGCGTAATGAAGTTGCTGCAGCGCGCTCAGCTTCTCCATGTGTTGTTGCAGAAGTTCCTTATACTGCTTCTTCGACTTGAAATAGGGGTCGACAACTGTCGGCCATTCGCTGAGGTCGACCTTTTTATTTGGCGGCACACGGAAATCCTTTGAACTGATTTCTATCTTCGATTTGTCAGTCATGCCAGCCTCGTTGTTCGTGTCTGCTTATTTGTGGGATTCATGTGTCTCAAGTTCCGGATGAGCTTTCTCCCAATCTTGAACGGATTGAACATCCTCGCGTCCTAGCTGCTCGTAGAGTTCATGGACTCGCTTGACGAGTTGTGGCACCACAGTAGGCTGTGACTTGTCTTCGACCTCGGGCTTGGCTTCAGGCTTCGGTTCAGCCTTGTCTTCGGGCTTCGGCTCGTCAGCTTTGGCTACAGGTTTCGGCTCACCTTTGGCTTCGTCAATTCGAATCTCCTGCTCCGCCTTCTTCCAATCCTGAACTGCTGTACCGTCGTTACCGGCTCGCTCCTCGTAGAGTGCGTAGGCTCGTTTGGCGACCTGTGGCGTCAAATCGGAAGCAGTCTTAGTTTCAGGCTTTGTCTCTGCCTTGGCTTCAGGTTTCAGATCGGCTTCGGGCTTTGGCTCGGATTTGGCTTCTACCTTCGGCTCGTCTTTGGATTCAGGCTTCGGGGCGTCCGACTTGGCCTCAGGTTTAGGTGCATCATCCTCGGCTTTTGGCTTCGGCTGGTCAGCTTTGGCTTCGGTCTTCGGTTCGTCGGTCTTGGCCTCAGGCTTAGGCGCATCGATTTTGGCTTCAGGCTTCGGCTCGTCAGCCTTGGCCTCAGGTTTAGGCGCGTCATCCTTGGGTTCCGTCTTCGGCTCTGCCTTGACGGGATCAAAAATCTTGTATGCAAGTAGTTTCACGCGGTCGTTCAAGAGAGCCCAAAGCAGCGCGTAGGCCCAGACGAATCCCGCCCATTTCCAGCCGAGCGGCGCCATGAATACTCCATAGACGGCGATTAGTGTCGCAATCGTCTGCGTGCCCACAACGGCAATCAGCAGAATCTTCGCGGGGCGTATCGACCAGAATGGCCCGCGTGTGCGCGTCAAGAAGATGGTCAAATGGCCGGCCACGGAGAGCTTGAGGTACATCAGTGTCTGGACGGTCAAGCGGTCCATGTGGAAGACGCGCTCGCCCAGATAGAACAAGAAAAACGCGGAGACAACGCCAATCACTCCCAGCACGGTGGAAATCGACAACACAAGCCGCATATTCCACGATTCCGGCTTGTTTCTATATAGGACGTTGTCATAAGCAATCGACAGAATTGCCCCATCGTTAAGCAGCGCAATCATCACAATCATGACTGCCGTCACTGGATAGAAATTGAAGACCAGGATGGATAGCGTCATGAAGAACAGCACGCGCAGCGTCTCCGCGATGCGATAGATGGCGTAGCTGTTCATGCGCTGGAAGATGCGGCGGCTCTCTTTGATTGCATCGATGATCACGGAGAGTCCGGAAGTGAGCAGGACGATCGAGGCTGCCGCTCTGGCTGCATCTGTTGCGCCGGAGACAGCGATGCCGCAGTCGGCTTTCTTCAGCGCAGGCGCGTCGTTCACGCCATCGCCGGTCATGCCGACAATGTGGCCGCAGCTTCTGCAACACGTCCACAATATGAAACTTGTGCTCGGGGAAGACCTGCGCAAAGCCATCCGCTTTTTCGATCTGCTCAACTGACCTGCGGAGACTCTTTCTTCTTTGTGTCGCCGAGCGCGTTGGCGTCCAGGATATTCGTGCCCAGGCCCAGTTCTTTCGATGTTTCCCGTGCAATGGCAATTTGATCGCCCGTCACCATCTTGATCTTCACGCCCATTTGCACGGCGTTGGCAATGGTCTCTTTGGCATCTGCGCGTGGCGGGTCGGACAAGGGCAGAATGCCGACAAACTTCCATTTGCCTTCCTCATCGGCCTTGGCCACGCCCAGAGAGCGGAAGCCGCGGCCGGCAAAGTCAAGAATGGCTTTCTCTGCCGCTGTCTTGACGTCGCCGACATTGGTCGCCATCTGCAGAATGACCTGGGGAGCGCCCTTGGCCACAAAGAACTGTTTCCCGTCCGCTCCTTTGACGGTTGCTTCCGTGCGCTTGTGCACCGGATCGAAGGGCATGAAGTGAAGCACCTGGCAACTCTTCAGTTCCTTGTCATCCTTCACGCCGCCGATTACCGCCAGGTCGATGGTGTCCTTGTCTTCCGCGCGGGAGGCCAGAGCGGCCCAGAGAACGACGTTCGCAGCAGCAATTCCGTCAATGCAGAAGGGATCGCCCAGTGTGAGTTTGTTTTGCGTAAGTGTGCCGGTTTTGTCCGAGCAGAGAACGTCTACGCCAGCAAGTTCCTCAATGGCCGAAAGGCGGGTTACAATCGCTTCCTTCTTGGCGAGCAGGCGTGCGCCGACGGCCATCGTCACCGACAGAACAGTCGGCATGGCGACGGGGATGGCGGCTACCAGAAGCACCAGGCAGAATTCCAGCGTGGTGAGAACCTTGTCTCCGCGGAAGAGGGCGAAGACAAGAATCAAAGCGACCAGCGCTACCGCCAAAACGATCAGGTAGTCGCCGATCTTCATCACAGCCTTCTGGAAGTGACTGACTGTATGAGCCTCCTGCACCAGTTGCGCGGTCTTGCCAAAATAGGTGTTGGTACCAGTGGCATAGACGATTGCGTCAATCTCACCCTGACGGATGATGGAGCCGGAGTAAACAGCGCCACCGGATTTGGCGCTGACCGGCAGTGACTCGCCGGTCAGGGCGGACTGATCGACCTCGATGGAATCGCCGTCGAGCAGCCGCGCATCCGCGGGAACGATGTCTCCCAACCGCAGACGAATGACATCGCCGGGAACCAACTCGCTCGCCTTGGGATCCTCCCACTTGCCATCTCGCTTGACCTTGGCCTTGACCGCCAAACTTGCTTTGAGGGCGGCAATGGCATTTCCCGCCTGGTGTTCTTCCCAGAATCCGACTAGAGCGTTTGACAAAAGAAGCACAAGGATGACAAAGAAGTCGAGCCAGTGTTGGACGACCCCGGAGAGGATCACGGCGACTTCAATCATCCACGGAATCGGACCCCAGAAGTAGGAGAGGAACTTCAGGTATTCGTTGGTCTTCTTTTCCTCAATCTGGTTCGGCCCATACTGCGCCTGGCGCTTCGTAGCCTCGGCCTGCGTCAGACCGTCAGCCGAAGCGCCAAGCTTTTTCATCAGCTCAGGCATGGCGAGCGTCTTCAGCGAATCTTTGTCATCTTTGGGATCGGCCTTCTCTGATTTCGATTCCATTTGAATTCATTCTCCTGCTCCTGCTCTGTTGACCAGGGGTTATTACGGCAATCCGAGCAAGACAACACCGGAACCGGCGATTCGACCTGATCTTCAGCTTCCAAATCGTGCAGGACGGTTACCACATCATCGCTTCCTTGAAATGGTTTTCCTGTCGAGCGACGATATGCCGGCATTGAACGACGAGCAGGGTGGACAGGGCCGAGCAGTGTCGCTCGGACTAGCGCTGTCGCCGGAGATCGAAGATAGCGGTGTCATTTGACTTTGAAAAGATCGTTTGATTCATGGTCGTATCTCTGCTCCGTGTGCGAAGCCTTTTCCGCAGCCTTTTCGGCAACGCGCTCAATCCGCTTTTCGGCAGATGTCTCCGAGATGTTTTCTTCAAGTTTGGTCGTTTCGGGATTCTCAAATTGTTCCGACATGGTTGCTCTCTCCTGTCATCACGATGAACGGTCTTCCCCTCAAGTTCTGGTCAGTTTTGCTCGCCCTTCCACGTCGCGGAATCGTTCGAGGCTCGTTTCTGCTGAAGTGGCTCCTTTTGCACAGATTTTCGCCGGACAACAATAGAAAACTTATGTCGGAGCAATGCGCGGTTCCGACGGCAGCCGCGCCAGCTTGCGATGATCCGAGAACCCAAAGCCCCATCAAAGTGTGGATCTCGATGTTCACCAAGCGTTCTTTTCCAAAGGAATGGCCCATGAACGCGCTACTGATCTACCCGGAATTCCCGGATACATTTTGGAGCTTCAAACACGCGCTTAAGTTCCTGGGCAAGCTGGCAGCACAGCCTCCTTTGGGTCTGATGACAGTTGCCGCGTTATTACCCGGAGCCTGGAAGAGACGACTCGTGGACACGAATGTTGAGCGATTGCGAGATCGCGATCTGGCTTGGGCCGATGTGGCTCTTGTAAGCGGCATGCACATCCAGCGAAATTCGCTGGTAGCTATCGTTGAACGATGCCGCGCCCATGGTCTGCGGACAGTTGTAGGCGGACCAATCACGAGCAGCCTTTCGGCCAAAGACCTCAAAGCGGATCATGTGGTCATCGGAGAGGCAGAGGGCATCATTGCCGGTCTTGCGCGAGACCTGGAGCAAGGGACAGCCAAGCCTGCTTATCAGGCTGTGGAAAGGCCGGAAATGAGTTCCAGCCCGACGCCGGATTTGAGCCTGATCAAAATGCACAGCTACTCGACGATGGCCGTGCAATATTCACGTGGCTGTCCATTCAACTGTGAATTCTGCGACATCATTGAAATATACGGCAGGCGCCCACGCACAAAGGCAGTAGCGCAGGTGCTGGCCGAACTGGACCAGCTGCGCACGGCGGGCTGGCGAGAAGCAGTGTTCATTGTTGACGACAACTTCATTGGCAATAAGGCGCGCGCCAAAGAGCTATGCGTGGCCCTAGCCGAATGGCGCAGCCATTTCAAAACCAGCTTCGACTTCAATACCGAAGCGTCACTTAACCTTGCTGACGACCCTGAGTTGATGCAGTTGATGAGAGATGCCGGTTTTGTCTCGGTCTTTCTGGGCATCGAGACTCCCGATGAATCCGGTTTGATCGCGGCCAACAAGTTGCAGAATACGCAACGCAGCCTGCTCGACAGCGTTGCCACGATCCAGAGCTATGGCATGCAGGTGATGGGAGGATTCATCCTGGGATTCGATACCGATCGTGAGGATATTTTTGACCGCATGGTGGAATTCATTCAAAAGAGCGGTATCCCCGTTGCAATGGTGGGGCTTTTACAAGCCATGCCCGGAACTCAACTCTTTCGGCGTTTGCGCAAGGAGGGAAGGATACTGGATGCGGGTCACGGGGACAACACAGATGACAAACTCAACTTTCTTCCCGCGATGGACGCGACGCAACTGGTGGAGGGATACCGCTCAGTGTTGAATAGGATCTATTCTTGCGAGGCCTACTACGAGCGAGTCAAGCTCTACCTAAATCGCACCCAGCCGCGGCCCGGTAAAGACAATCATGGGGCGCGAAGCACCAGGCAAAAATGGTTGACCAAGAGCAATACCCGCGCCTTCGCCATGTCGATTCTTCGCCAGGGGGTTTTTAGCAAGCGTAAGCGTCCTGAGTTCCCCTCTTGACCGGACGGAGATTCCATCTCTTGAAGTGTCCACTTCTTTTTGGTGGACACTTCAAGAGTGTGTCTAGGCGGCTTGGCAGGATTGGGTCTGTAGTGATGGGGCGAGGTTCCAGGGTAGTAGTTCCTCGATGCGGCTGATGGGATGGTCTGCGATCTGGGCTAGCACGTTACGGAGATAGAGTTCCGGATCGAGGCCGTTAAGCTTAGCCGACCCAATAAGGCTGTACATGGCGGCGGCGCGATCGCCGCCGGCGTCGGAGCCGGCGAACAGATAGTTTTTCCGTCCAAGAGCTACGGCGCGCAACGCTCGTTCGGCAGCGCTGTTGTCGATCTCCAGGTGTCCGTCTTCGGTATAGCGCGTGAGGGCACGCCAGCGCGAGAGCGCGTAACGGATCGCACCCGCGGTTTCGCTCTTCGATGACAGTGAACGCAGTGCCTTCTCCATCCATTTGCGGAAGTCGTCAAGCAGTGGCCTGGCTCGCGTCTGGCGGATGGTCAACCTCATATCGGCAGGCTTGCCGCGTATCTGGTCCTCGATAACATAGAGATCCCGGATGCGCTCCAGTGCTTCCGTTGTTGTAGGTGAAGCGTGGATAGCATGGATCTCGTGGAACTTGCGCCGTGCATGCGCCCAGCAAGCAACCTCATAGATGGCGCCATCGCCGTACAGATGATGGAACCCTGCATAGGCGTCTGCCTGAAGGCCGCCCTCGAAGTTCTTCAGATGCTGCCGTGGATGTTCACCCTTGCGATCTTCTGAGTAGGCGAACCAGACGGCCGGTGCGGTATCTTCTCCGGCGGGCCGGTCATCGCGCACATAAGTCCACAGCCGGCCGGTCTTGGTCTTGCCGCTGCCAGGCGCGAGCACGGGAATCGGCGTGTCGTCTGCATGAAGCTTGCTGCCTGCGAGCACATGCTTCTGAATCGCATCCACCAGCGGAGAAAGCAACTCGCTTGCTCCACCTACCCAGCCGGCCAACGTAGAGCGTTCAATCTCGACACCCTGGCGAGCGTAGATCTCCGACTGGCGATAGAGCGGCAGATGATCGGCGAACTTGGAGACCAGCACATGGGCCAGCAATCCCGGTCCTGCAAGGCCACGCTCGATCGGACGCGATGGCGCGGCCGCTTCAACAAGGCGGTCGCATCCACTGCAAGCGAACTTCGGCCGCACGTGGCGAATCACCTTGAAGCTCTCAGGAATGTACTCCAGCTGCTCCGTCACGTCGTGGCCGAACTGGCGCAACTGGCCGCCACAATCAGGACAGCAGTCGCCGTGAGGAAGGTGCGTGACAACTTCGCGCGGAAGATGCTCGGGCAGAGGCTTGCGTCGAGATCTTGTCTTGGGTTCCTCAGTCGGTGTTACCCGCTCAACAGCGGCTTCCATCTCGGCTTGCGAGGACTCCAGTTCTTCCAGATGGAGTTCAAGCTGTTCGAGCTGAATAACGATCTTCTCGCTCTTGACGCCAAATATCCTGCGCCGCAGCTTCTCGATGACCAGCTTCAGATGCTCAATCTGCTCGCCACTTAAACGCAGTTCCTGAGTCTGTTCGGAGAGTGTCCGGCGATGGGACTCGAGCTCAGCGTGCAGCGATCGAAGCTCGTCTTCATGAGAGGCGGCAAGAGATCGAAGTTCCTCTCGATGCGCAACGAGGAGCGCTTTCAGAGCCTCTCGATCAAGACCGTCAAGATCCGGCAACTGAGCGGCATCCATAGATGCAGTATGCCATAAGATCGATCCGAATGCATCAACAAAAGCCTCATGGATACAGGGGAATCACGCATATAACTCACACCGCGATCTGCGGCGCCCAGGTTCTCTGCGGCCTTCGCCAGTCGATGCCTTCAAGTAGCATCGATAACTGCGCGCGACTCAGGCAAACGGTCCCTTCAGTAGCCTGCGGCCAGACGAATCGCCCTCGCTCCATACGCTTCGCAAACAGACAAAGTCCGTCGCCATCGAACCACAACAGCTTGACAATGTCACCGCGGCGCCCACGGAAAACGAAGACGTGGCCGGAGAATGGCTGCTCGTTGAGCACTGTTTGCACCTGCGCACTCAGACCGTCGAAACCACGACGCATGTCGGTCACGCCGGCAGCGATCCATATCCTCGTTCCGGTGCGGAGCTCGATCACTTGCGCAGGCTCTCCAGGATCGATCGCAACAACACCGGATCGGCGCCGCACTCGACGCTGA
This sequence comes from uncultured Acidobacteriaceae bacterium, assembly GCA_963713645.1. Lineage (GTDB taxonomy): Bacteria > Acidobacteriota > Terriglobia > Terriglobales > Acidobacteriaceae > Telmatobacter. The sequence continues at coordinate 35,527 of CAVQMQ010000045.1, forward strand.
TCATAACCCGGCCGGGAAACTCGATGTGAATCGCGCCGCAAGCTGCCGGTTGTTCCTTCGCACCGGCCTGCAGCGTCTCCTTGTTCGGCTCGCACGGAGAAGACAAGGTAACGGGGAGAAGCGCCGTCGTTGCCGCATCGGGATCGACCAATTCGCCCTTCTTCAGCTCTCGACGCCACTTGAACACCTGGTTGGCGTTCACTCCGTGAGCCCGCGCCACCAACGCTACACTTGCGCCAGGCTCGAACGTCAACTCCGCGATCCGCCGCTTCTCAGCTACCGATCGCCATCTCCGCGCGCGACGCGCCTCTCCCACACCCTCTGAATGAACCATGACTGAATAGTCGGTCGCGTCCCCGAGGTTATGCCAGAGGGGAACTCAGGACGCTTACGGAAAATCAGAGGTCTAATCTTTAGTGTTCTTCCGATGATGGAGTTCGTGTGTTGCTACGACCCAATAACCACTTCGTACCGCAGACTGTACCTGAGGAACTTCGTTACAGATTCTGCCGAGGTTCTGCAGTACCGCATGTTCTTCTCTCACCCAAAGCATTGCCTTGCCTAGCATCTCGAACCCGGTATCCCTTTAACTCCTCGACGATCCAGCCCCCAGCCCGTTCCTAATTTTCGCTTGAACCGCCCCGTTGCTTCGATATGACAGAAGTCCAGCATCCACCATAAGGACTCTGTACGTATCTGCTTTGAGGCCACACCTAGTCGGGCAGCACCCATCGGAACATTGTGGGTAATTGAAAGGTATCCTGTGCGCTTATACTACGGTTGGGACACCCTCGAAGCAGGCGGAGCCACATAGACCTTTGTTGTTCCATGCTCGCTTATCTCATGCGGTATAGGGGCGCGATACTCTGTCTCAACAAACTTCAGATGAGTAAACTCACATTCTTGCCTTCCGGTCATCGTTGAAAGAGCTGTAGCAGGCGACAATAGCAGCTTTGCACGAAATTCGAGGTCATACCCAGACCTTTCCAGTGCATTAGCTATCGCTACATCCACATATTTTCTTGCTCGCTGTTCTTTCGACCACGCACCATCTTCCTTTCGAGCGAAAGCTACCTGCCCGATTTTCCTAAATGAACCAAAATGAGGGTCTGTCTCGACCAGAAGTTCAAATACCCGCTGGACTTGGGGGGTTATCTGCTCCTCCTCCGTCATCCTTCGGACCCATGGCTTGTCACGGTTTGACGACTCCCTAAAGGTATAGTGAAGGTCGTCAAAAACGACCCATCCGCCGGGCCTCAGCAATCTTTCAACTAGACAAAAAGCTAATCCCGTATCATACCAAGTATGTCCACCATCTATATAGCACAGGTCGAAGCTTTCATACTCTCCTTCTTCGAGAAGCTTCATCAGCCTCCAATTATAGGATTTCTGCTCATAAAACACTTGTACGTACCTGCTCAGTTCTGTTATTTCTAGAATCCAACTGATATTGGGCGTTCTATCGGCCGCTCCGGCAAGATCAATGGTGGTTAGATGTCCAATGCCTAAATCCTGAATAGCGCCTGCAATGTAGGCTGTCGATACTCCATGATAGAAACCTAGCTCCAAACAGTTCGCAAGTCGATTCTCAGTAATAAACTCATAAAACATGACCGCTTGTTTCAATCGCATATAAGGCAGTGTGCCAATGCGTTCAAATACCATTTCCGGACGCATGATACCCCCTTCGTAAACCTATAATATCCGGAATGCCGGGCGCAGAGAATCAGTAGCCTGTCTCTCTGCTCGACCGAACATCCCGCTAGCCGCTCACTGAAGTTTGGCATCTGTAAAGCGGGATGCCATAGGCACTCGGCTTCGGTGCGCCAATCACATTCTGCTTGCCCAGGCTCGTGATTTCTTGCAACAAGCCACCCTCGGAACGCAAGGGTCTCCTTGACAGTATCCAACGCGACATACATAGATGCAAATTGTGAGGGACATCATCAACCTTTCCATTTGCAGCTAAATGGTTATTGACGAGCCACATGTGCCGCGAAGATGATCTAACATCAATTACCGACAGTACTGCATGCGGTACATTGGAGGTCGACGAATCAAAATGGGAGTCGATCCAAAGCATCGCCCGGTTTGCTGCACAATTCGCCATTGTGCCAGTTACAACGATATACCTATGATGTAGAACAGTTACATACCCAGGCTTGCTCATATACGCTCTAGCCGTTAAGTGTATAGGTCGATTAGACCAAAACGGAGCGCTCATTCCCGCAAAGGCACCATCCATCAGCAGGCGAAGCCGCCGTCTCGACAAAAGTGCTGAACTGTACGCGCCATCGAATCGCTTTAGCCACCTCGGAGTGACGATCGCCATATGTTCCGAAATTGGCGCATTGGAGGAAATCGCCTGACCGATCGCCCGTACCGGCGACAGCATGGTTACCCCCAGAACTCCAGCAGCACTGCTGAATATGAACTCTCGTCGGTTCATGAGTTTCCTTCTCCTTGTTGTTTGCCTGATGCGCTTGTTAATAAATCTGACGCTTCCACGCCTCTGGCATATTGCAAACCACGGATGCGATGTTGCTCAATGTCGGATAAGATCACATCTGCGCCGATATGCAATCCATCCATATTTAGTTCCGTGAATCGGCTGTTGGGCGGACTGCTTTCCCGTAAACAGTCATCAAGTGCAATGTCCAGATTACTGAGTGATTCCACTATGCGAATATCGCGATAATCTGAAAGTCGCTTTGCATGGTTAACCTGCTCGTAGTCGGTCATAATCGGAGCCACAATGATGCGCCCTCCCCCCATACACGCTTCGATCAAGGAATTATAACCTCCGCGTATAATAACAACATCGGCGGCAGCGTGCATGAGAGGTAATTGCCTGTCATCCGATGGAAACAAATGTATTCGATTCCCATCGGCCCATGCCTCAGATTCAAGCAAAAGCCTGGATCGGGGTCCGACTACAATGTCAAAATAACACTCCGGAAATATCTGCGCCAGTTCCCAGCATCGTTGGATCAGTAATTCACCTTCTTTTCCGCCACCTGCCGCGCATACAACCCATTTTGCATCCTTCGGAAGCACTCGCCTTGACCGTATGCCCTCAATTGCGCTGCTACTAACAGGCTCGGCGGCATATCCAACATATGCAGTCTTGTCCACGATGCCAGCTTCAAGCGAGTATTCTTGCGCCATGTCGATAATTTTGCTATCGGACATAACTAAAATCATATGATACGAATCTCGCAATGACTGCAACGCGGAAGGCGTCAGCACATCACGGTAAACCTGATCGGGACTTCCGAGAATACCGCGCGAAATAAAATACTTCCTGCATTCCGGTGTGCCTGATACAAACTCCCTCATTTCCTCGTCCATACCAAGGGGGAGATAGTCGAGAATCATGGCATCGGGGCGAAATCGCTGAATTACGCTATGAATTACATCCCGGCGCAACGCGCGCCCACCAGACAAATCATCGGATAAGAAGGGCTTGCGGCCCCACTGCCGGCTCCGTTTTGGATCGATGCTATCGAGGTTTGGCAAATGGATATATTCACACTCAGGCGGGACAAGCCATGATGCCTCGCGATGCCCTGTTATGAACAGCACAGCGGAGTGTTGCTGTAAAATCTTCCCGAGCCGCGACAGTCGGCGAAGATGTCCGAGACCGCGGCCATCATGCGTAAAGATTAGAATGCGGGGTTGACTCATGCGACACCACTGCAGGGCCGGATTGAGCGAGTGCACAGAATCGTCAGCGTCATGCAGATTAATACCAACAATTTCACGTATCCCGTGCGATCTCAGCCACAAATGCAGTGTGGACAAGAACTGCGTCGGCAAAATGGGTCCTGACATCTGCTTGCTTAAATAGATCTCCAGGCAATCCAATCTACCACTGTTCCTAGACAATGCCACAAATCCGGCGCGAGTCTCAGTTGCGTCGCAGTCAACCCACAATAGACCCCGGCTTCCACCTCCATAAGCATACACGCCGGAGAAAACGGCATATCTTCCCTGGTCCAGTCTTGGCTTATCCGGGTAGGATGCTATAAATTCACCAATAACTTCCGGCAGAGGCATATCGTCACATGATGAGACTCGCGCTTGGTTTGAGAAGCTAGCTGATAGAAAGTCCTTGAAACGCTGATGCCAGATAATAGCGGAATTTGATCTTTGCGCCTCCTGCTTTAGCCATGCCATCTCTTCGCCCGCGGTTTCAGAGAAACTCGGCGCCGACGCATCTACTAGCTGATTCTGGCCAAACATCCCCATGCCTCCATGCACCATTTTCCCGCAAATACAACGGCTTCTGCCCTTTCGCTTTCTATACGCTAGGCTCTGGGCTGTTTGCAAGGTAATCCGCGTACATACGAGCCAGTGTGTTTATGGCGGCACTCGATGACCCGTAATTCCTCAAAGCGGCAATAGCATTCTCCCACTGGCCTTTCCCCAGGAGCATAAATGCCTGCGACGTTCCGAAGGACGTGTTCGTCAGATTCATCGCAGTCATCGCGGTCTGATAGTGTAAAGGCAGCATCGCAAGCGTGATTCCCGGTATAACATTGAATTGGGATACAATCTGGTTATACAAACTGGCAATCGTGTTGGCGCTCCACGCATAATAGATATTATCGATCATTTGCGCCTCTCCTGATGAAATGGAAAGAGGATTTACATTCAGCACAACCGCCGCAGCCGAGCCCACGAGGGAACCGCAAGATGATGCAAGATAAGGCGCCCATTCGGCGACTAGTGTCGATGGGAATCCCATTGCGAGCAGTTGCGATGACGTATATATTCCCAAATCCAAGCCTCCCGCGATTGTGACACCTGAGGTTGGTCCGGGAACATATCCGGCTAGGGCGTCGCCTCCCTGTTGGATGAGAATACTGGCGAAATCAACCTGACTGAAGCCTGATCCAGTATCGTAGACTGTACACGCCTCCTGCGCTGCAGCCGAAGCCGGGATGAGGCCGGGGATACCTGCAAATGCCAGCGGCAGCGCAGTCAGTACTTTACGCAAACGCCCAACACATTGCACGCTTCCCAGGTTAGACGAAGTGGGAATTGCAGATTCTCTCTGTTCTGTCATATGCAGAATTGTGATCGTAACATCCTTCTTGTATTTCAAGAGCGCCACTAATTCGTGGATATGACGGTCTTGGAGGCGCATAGAATCAGAAGTGAGGCGAATGCCTCCATCCGCGTTCTGGACTCCACCATGCAAATAGATTGGCTCCGCGCTATCGTCAACTGCGTCGGATTTCTCACCAACCCATGGTGCCAGAACGATAATCCCATATCTTCCAAACTCCCTAATGTCGCTCAAAGAGGCACCCGCCATTGTGTGGATATCTTCCATCACATAGGCTCCAGACGGAATTCCTCCCGAGTCCAACTCATGTTCTGTATCCGAATGAGCGCACTCCACGGAGCGCGATTTGCCTGCGACAGGAAAGGGACCAAGAATCGCGCGGCGGGCTTCGTTAAACACAGATAAGGCACCGGTCCGACCTGGGTACCGACTCAGTTCAATCTGAATCTCAACCATAATTCACATCTCCTGTCACCGCTCGCATTTTCGGCACCGCTAACTCGCAAGTCTCTGACCCTGTATTCTTTTACCCCGAAGTCGTACTAACCTGGGCCTCAGGACCGAGAGCTGGGAACTTATGGAGTGACTCATTGTGTTAAGCACAATGTGGACACCTATCCAACCAGTGCGAATCCATGGTCGACATCGAACTTCACGTGGACTATCCCATGACTCATCGCGCGAGCGAGTCCCAGCCTCTCTGGATCTTCTGGCAACTCGGGATAGCGCAAGTAGACACTACTGGCGTCAGTGCATGGACATGAGGTTACTGCACAACCGCCAGTTGTAGTTGATACTGAACCTGATACGCAGAAGAGCATCCCTACGCCTCCTGCGCCAACAACATTTACCCATTCCATATCGGTCGCGGACAGTGTTACCTGGTTTGTACCGGGCACACTGCTTGATGGATTAGACAACTCTCCTACAGCATTTGGCCCAACGGGGGCACAATTTACAAAACTGCTGCAGCCTCCAGCAACACTTACCGACACGGTGCTCGTACTCGTAATAGTCCCAGGCGGCGGACTGACCGAGTTGCCATTGGTCAGGCAAGTAATGGTGTAGTTATAAATATTGGCGTAAGGAACAGCCGTTACATACGGCGCTCCGGTGCCACTGCAAGCATTTGTGACACTGCCGGTTGAATTGTACGCGACGCTGGCATAACTGCAATTGCTGGACTGAGCATCCGTTCTTGCCCAACTTAATCCGACGACCACCAACAACGCTGCAAAACGAACGGTTCTCATGTGCATTCTCCTCGATTACTTCTGAATTGGTTGCGGTTTCAAAAGAAGCATAGAATTCATCAAAACGACCCGATGGTTACTTCGCTCCACAAAAAAGGAAGTGTAGGCCTCGAGATATTCCTTTGGCATGTTCGAATGCGCGATATTGTTAAGATTTACCATAAGTTCGCCGTACACAGGTGGACTTTCTACAATGCGACTTCCCGTCGACACCGCTCCTTGTTGAGGCTTCTTCACGCGAGGCGAAATTTCTTTGAGGAGACTGACACCTTTTGTCATTTCACTTATTCGATGCTGAATATCTGGATCTGCCTGGTGTGCGTTCACAATCGATATAACACTAGCTTCATTATTTAAAGTTTCTTCTCGTAGAACCTCATACTGATTCATAATGGTCTGATCCAGGCCCTCGACACTTCCATCGGACCAGATAATACCCGTTACGACGACCTGCACTACCGGCTTGGAGTCCGTCATCCTGGCCTTGTCGAGGCCAGCTAGCACCGATTCAGTATAGGTGCCTCCAGGCTTGATGGCCCCATTCCAGGTGGTGTCCGAGTGAGCTTGACAGCGTGCGTTCAGCACGGCATTCAACATGTCCAGGCCATGCCCAAAGCGTTGTATTACATTGCCACCGCTGGAGACCGTGATATTGACGCTGTACGCGGTGACGGGCTTTTGGCCGTTGTTTACCAAACTGAAAACGATCCGGTCTGTATCCGAAGCGTATGCCGCGCTCAGAACCTGTAGAGTTGGAGTACTGGATGCCTGCGCCGACTGCCCCAGCACTGGAGAATCAAGCGATAGAACGAGTATCGCACAAGCTAAGATCGGGAGCAGAGGATAGCGATAATGTGAACATGTGATCATAGAGTCTCCTTCTACGTGGCAAATGAGCCTTATGGCTACCATCCGTTTAACCAACTCGAGCAGTCTTGACCTACTCAGTCGGCGCGGCCAATTGGTCAGAGCAACCCGTAATGATGTAGCCTGCCGAGGCACGCGCGCTTTCAGCATTCCCAGTTGCCAGTGCGATCGCGGTCAAGGTTTCCGACACACTTACGGTTATCGGACCCGTGTATGCGATGGGCGTCGCTCCACTAATGCTGTAGTAAATCGTCGCCTTGGGGGTCGTGTCACTGATGGTAACAGTTTGCTCGCTACCGTAGGTCCCTGCCACGGGGGAGAAGGTTGGGACCGCAGTTGGAAGCAGGATGTTATAAATCCCAGACGCTAGTGCGCTCACATAGGTTCCCGATCCTATCGCGATAGCGTTTAGTGTCTCCGTCGCGCCCACATTGATCGGGGTGGAGTAAACGGCTGACGAGGACGTCGGTGTTGACCCGTTGGTGGTGTAATAAATGGTTACGGCAGGAGTAGAGTCGCTGATGGCAACCGTCTGAGCGCTGCCGTAATAGCCTGCCGCCAGGGAGAACGCCGGTGCGGTCGGGATGACCATCAAGGTAACGCTGCTCGCTGCGGTGTTGTAATCGGTGGTATTGGTGGGCGTAAATGTCACTGAGAGCGTCTGCGATCCTGGGGTAAGCACCGTGCCTGACACGGGAGAATATACAAAAGTGCCCGCCACGTTGGCGGTTGCATCCAACTGGGTTGCGCTCAGCGGCGTGTCGTAGGCGATGGTTGCAGGTGTGGCCCAAGTGATTGTCGGTGTGGCCATGTTCACCATTAATGTGACGCTGGCAGTAGCAGTAGTATAGCCCGTGGCATCTGTCGGCGTGAAGGTCACGGACAAGGTCTGCGGCCCAACATTTGTAAGCACCGTGCCCAACGCAGGGCTATAAACAAATGTACCGGGTACGCTGGCGGTTGCGTCCAACTGGGTCGCGCTCAATGCTGTGTCATAGATGACGGCCGCCGGCGTCGCCCAGGTAATAGTCGGCGTGGCGGATGCAGAGGAAGATCCACAACCAGTAAACAGGCTCAAGCCGATGGCGCTTACCGCAAGCAGAAGCACGATCTGGGGGCAACGGCGCTTTCTGGAGCCAAGGAAGCACAGCGCGACGGCTAACATAGCCGCACCACGAGGGAACAGCGGACTGGGGTTGTTCGGGCTGCGTGTGTTGAGTCGATGCTTCGATCCGGCGTCTTTCATCGCTTTTCCTCGCGGGCTTCCAAGCCAAGTTGCTCTCTGCGTTAAAGCATTTCAGTGGGCATCATCGGATGCATTCAGCAGATTAGACAGCACTGGAACGCTTGCGGTTATGTCAATTATTTTAGCGCTTAGAAAACGCAGCTGACCTCACTCACCAGCCAAGACACTGCCATCTCCAGCCTGGAAACGCTGCTGTCGAACTTGTCGAACGACGCGAGCAGCCTTACCGACTCAAGTACTGCAAACGGTCAACGCACTCATCCAGCGTGGTTTACATGCCAAAGTTCGGATCGGTAACGGGAAACGCCGTTGTCGCCAGCGACTTTCTGGGGTATCAACATACTTGACTCACCGATAGTGAGGGGCATAGCTTTCCGCCGCTGAAAAACACTTAGCTCTTGGTTCTGCAGCAATGGGCCCGCATACATCGTAGAAATGAGCAAATTCGTGAAGGAACTGCCGGTGCGTGCGATTGCTTCACATACCCAAGCGGATGGTGAGTGAAGTATATTCACACCATAATTAGATTCTGTCACGGCAGAGGTCGCGGGTTCGAGCCCCGTCTTCCCCGCCAGATTTCAAAGGACTTAGGTCCGATCTGGCAAGTGACACGGAGGTCCAATAAGGGGCCACTAAGAAAATATATCTTTTTGAGACAGATTGGAACTGAAAGATTGTGAAAGAAAGGCTCCCGTTGCCGGGAGCCTTTCTTCGTATGGGGCGCGGTGTAAAAACTGGACCTCGATTTGGACTCTTATGACGCCCTGGCATCCACCACGAAGAGCCCCGACACCCGGCTCAACGCAGACCACTTTGCCACGGTGTGCCCCTGTTGGTATCTTCGCCCTACCAGTCGACCTATTGAATGGGTTTTCCGTTTTCGGTCAACTGCGAGAGCAGCGCCTGACCTTGATGCTGGATGGGAGGCGGTAATTTCGCATACCCGAGTTGTTCCGCTACATCCTGGCCTGTGGTGAGCGCATAGGCGATGTAATCCCTCAGTGCTGCCTGGTCTCCTTCGAGGCCCTTGCTGTCCTTTCGGATTGAAATGAAGGACAGGCCGGTGATGGGATACGCACCCTTGGCCGTTGCGGGAGGATCGACGATCGGGGTGCGAAGATCCTTGGCAAGCACGTCAACCGCCGCATTCACGGCAAGAGACGCGCTCTCGGGGCTGGGCGCTACAAACTCACCCGCTCGATTTTGAATCGACGCGACCGGCAGTCCGGCGTTTTTCGCAAAGGCCAATTCGGCACAACCAATTGCTCCGACACTGCCTTTCACGATATTGAGTACGGCGCTGCTTCCGTTACCGCCAATCCCAACGGGCCAATTGGCTGTAAGGCCCTGGCCGTACTTCGTCTTCCAGGTTGGGCTGACCATGCTCAGATAGTTTGTCACGATGCTGGTCGTTCCGCTGCCATCCGAACGATGGACGACGATGATGGCCGCATGAGGCAGCCCTAAACCGGGATTGTCACGGGCGATTGCGGGGTCTTGCCAACTAACGATTGCACCGCTATAGATCTCGGCGAGCGTCGTACCGCTCAACTTCAGCGGTGCATTCAAACCGGGCAGGTTATAAGGGATCGACACAGGACCCGCAGTCACAGGAAACTGCACAATGGGGGGAAGAACTTGGAGTTGCTCGTCGTTGAATGGAGAGTCAGTTGCTGCGAAAGCTCCATAACCCTTCCGAAGCTCGTCGAGTCCGCCTCCGCTGCCAATTGGGCGGTAGTTGATATGTAAGAGATGAGACTTCCCATAATCGCTGTCCCAGCGGTCAATGAGCGGCGCGATGAATGTACTTCCGGAAGCTCCAAGCCAGCGCACATTCGAACCTCCGGTAGGAGTCTCGTTAATCGGATTGCCATCTTCATCATAGTGTCTGCCGCCTTTGCATCCCGTTGCGAGAAGAAGAACACAAGTTACAATCGCTAATGACGCCGTTGCGAGGAGTCTCTGATTCATTTCGTTCACCGTCCTTTGTGTTGTGTGGTGTGCCGGTCTGCTGTTTTCTCACCAAATTGCTTTGGGGAATTCATTACTCTCTGGGTATCGTGGAATTCATGGCTTGCGCAAACATAAACAAGTCTGGGGAACTGGCACACCGGGAGGTTGATTGCCCTACTGCCACTTGAGGTGTCGCCGGTTCAACCATGAAACGAATATAATAGTCTATGCGTTTATACGTATATACAGAAGTGGCTTTCAATGTGAAAACGGGATGAATTTTGCTGCCGATTAGTTTTCTGCCCGCATTCGGAATGGGTGGTATTCTTCCTTAACCGGTCGTACAGAAGAATTCGCAGGCAGTGCATTCCATGTGTCGATTACAAATCGTTGTGGAATTCGGAGCGGCAGGGAAGGAGCGAATCGGTTCATGGTAGCAATGGAGGCGGTTTTTAAGGCTCTTGGAGATTCAAACCGGCTGCGGATCGTGAATCTGTTGCTGCACGGGGAACTGTGCGTTTGCGATATCCAGTATGTGCTGGAGAATTCTCAATCGAATATCTCCAGGCACCTGTCTTACCTCAAGCGGTCAGAAATGGTGCTTGATCACCGCGACGGGTACCGGATCTTCTATAGCCTTGCCAGCACCAAAGAACCAGAAAAAAAGCTTCTATTCGACTTCCTGCGAGAAATCTTCCAGAGCGAAGCTCAATTGCAGCAGGATACAGCGCGATTGAAGGAAGCTATAAGCAGCGGATCGTGCACGCTGAGTGAGTGGAAGCCGTTTTCTGGCATCAGGAGGAATCGTAGTGATAAAACGGCTGTCGCAGGCTGTTCAAATGCGGTCTCGTGAGACGTTCGTCTTTATCCCTGGACAATCCGTTGCTTTGGGGGCTTCTCACGGAGCGTCTTCGACCGGGTGCATTGTGAACTCCCGGCTGTCGGAGGCGAAGTAGCGCCGGCGCATCCAGAAGGCGACGTTTACCAGCCCGATGAGCGCAGGTACTTCAATGAGTGGACCGACGACACCGACGAATGCTTCGCCGGAGTTCAAGCCGAAGACGGCCACGGCCACGGCGATCGCCAACTCAAAGTTATTGCCAGCCGCAGTGAAGGAAAGGGTAGCTGATTGCGCGTAGTTCGCGCCGAGCCGCTTGCCCATCCAGAAGCTGACCAGAAACATGATGAGAAAGTAGATGACCAGCGGGATGGCAATGCGAATCACGTCGAGCGGCAGGCGCACAATCAGGTCGCCCTTCAGCGAGAACATGACCAGGATCGTAAAGAGCAGGGCAACCAACGTGAGCGGGCTGATCCGGGGGATGAAGCGCGTGCGATACCACTCTTCGCCTTTGATCCGAATGAGTACGAAGCGCGTGATGAATCCGGAGACGAACGGAATGCCAAGATAGATTGCCAACGCTCTTCGCAATCTGACCGATGCCGACATCGACGATGCTTCCTTGCAAGGCCGAACCACTTGGGAAGCACCGTAATGAAGACCCACGCGTAGAGGCTGTAAAAGAGCACCTGAAAGACGCTGTTGATGGCGACCAGTCCGGCAACGTAGTCCGTGTCGCCATCTGCCAGTTCATTCCACACCAGGACCATTGCGATGCAGCGCGCAATGCCGATCAGGATGAGGCCGCGCATATAGGCAGGCTCGCCGCGAAGGAACACGATGGCGAGGACGAACATGAGCGCCGGCCCAATCAGCCAGTTCTGGACCAGCGACAATCCGAGCACGCGCTTGTTGCGGAAGACATCGCCCAGCTTCTCGTAGCGTACCTTCGCCAGCGGCGGGAACATCATGATGATCAACCCAATGGCGATCGGGATGTTCGTTGTTCCGCTCTGAAAGCGGTTGACGAATCCCGCCGAGCCTGGGATGAAGTGGCCGACTGCCACGCCAATGGCCATCGCGAGGAATATCCAGAGTGTGAGGAAGCGGTCGAGGAAGGAGAGATTCTTCCGCTGCAATGGAGCGCAGGTCTGGCCCTGCGTATACGGTTTGCTGGACATGATTACCTGGCCTCAATTGCGAATTGGGAATCGACCGGAACAGGTACGGGCGCGCTTTGAAGAGCGACGAACTTTGCCGGGCTGCAGCAAGCCTTTGCCAGCCGCGCTCGGTCCGCCTGCATGGCCCGATCTTCTTTGAGCCACGCCAGAGTCTGACGCAGCACCTGTGCAGCGCCGACGATTCTGCGGCATAACAATGCGATAGTGCATCCACTTCCCTTCTCGCCGGGCCGCGACGATCCCGGCGCGGCGAAGATAGGCCAGATGCCGGGATATCTTGGGCTGACCCTGGCTCAGAATCTCGACAAAATAGCAGACGCAAATCTCCTGATCCCCCATCAGGTTGAGCAGGCGGAGGCGCGTATTGTCCCCCAGCGCCTGAAAGAAGCGCTCCATGTTGAACGGAGTTGTTTTTCCCGCCATGAATTATTTATACGCCTTGACGAATATGATTGACAAGGGATATAGTCGTTTTGGCGAATATGTTTTCTGGAGGCGCGGTCATGACCGAGCAGATTCTGGAGTCGGTAAAGTCGAAGTACGGAGCGGTAGCCGAGAGTTCGCTTTCGAGCAACAATGCCGGCGTGAAGGCGGTGGCGGAGGCTTTCGGCTATACACCTGAAGAGCTGACGTCGATTCCGGCTGAAGCCAATATGGGCTTGTCTTGCGGAAATCCCACGGCAACGGCCCACATCCGGCCCGGCGAAGTAGTGGTCGATCTTGGCTCTGGCGGAGGTCTGGATGTGTTTCTCGCGTCGCAAGATGGTTGGGCCGGAAGGCCGCGCCATCGGCATCGATATGACTCCGTCCATGATTGAGCGCGCGCGTGCAAATGCCAAAGCTGGCGGCTACACAAACGTTGAGTTCTACCAGTCCACCATCGACCAGATTCCATTGCCGGACGCTTCGGTTGATTGCGTCATTTCGAATTGTGTACTCAATCTTGCGCCTGATAAGCCTGCGGTCTTTCGTGAGATTGCCCGCGTTCTTAAGCCAGGCGGCCGCGTTGCCGTGAGCGACATTGCGTTGAAGCAGGAACTCCCCGAAGCCGTAGCGCAGAGCATTGCGGCGTACGTTGGCTGCATCGCCGGAGCCATACAGATCGACGATTATCGTGCTGGACTGCTCGCAGCAGGATTCGAGCACGTCGAAATTGTTGATAGCGGCGCTGATCTGAATGCTTATGCCAAGGTCGAAAATCAGTCCGGCGTGTTGCTCGTCCAACGATGGACGCCTCGAATCCGCTTCAGGTTATTGAAGCATCGTGCTGTTCTTCTTCACCCAGCTCTACGGCTTCGCTGCATGAAGAAATGAAGACACTCCTCGCGCAATATGACATCAATGCGGCCGCGGCCAGCGTGAAGGTCTACGCAATAAAGCCAGGGTCCGGCGATGCAATATCCTACTGCTGAACATGTTACTGTGCTTGACGAAACGCTGCAGAAGCCCAAATGCACCATCGAAATTCCATGAAGGTTCTTGAAATGACTCGCTACAACGTATTGTTTCTTTGCACTGGAAACTCAGCTCGATCGATCATGGCCGAGGCGATCATGAATCGCAAAGGTGCTTCCAACTTTACCGCCTATAGCGCAGGAAGCCATCCCGCGGGAGCAGTCCGTCCTGAGGCAATTCGTCAAATCGAAAAGGCTGGCCTGAGCACGGCAAGTCTCCGGAGCAAATCCTGGGAAGAGTTTTCGGCGCCGGATGCGACCCCGCTCCACTTCGTTTTCACGGTCTGCGACAACGCGGCGAAAGAGGTTTGTCCTTATTGGCCCGGCCAACCGATGACTGCGCACTGGGGCGTGCCCGATCCTGTCGCAGTGCAAGGCACACCTGAAGAGATCGAGCGAGCTTTCGCCAACGCATTCGCCGTACTCGACCGGCGCATCAGCCTCTTCCTCTGCTTGCCGCTGGCAACTCTCGATACCTTCGCTCTGCAACGGGAAATCGACAACATCGGAAAGCAATAGGACGCACATGAAATTGCTCATTATCGGTGGCAGCGATGCAGGTATCAGCGCGGCTCTTCGCGTTCGCGAACTCGATCAAAGTGTAGAAGTCACCGTCTTGTTGGCGGATGATTTTCCGAATTACAGCATCTGTGGACTCCCGTTCTTTCTAAGCGGCGAGACGCCAGATTGGCATAGCCTCGCTCATCGAACCGAATTTGAAGGAATCGAAATACGCAGAAGGCATCGAGCGACCCACATTGATGCAGCCTCAAAGAAAGTCGCAGTGAGCCAGGATGGCGCCGGTACACTCACTCAGCCCTATGACAAGCTCCTGATTGCTACGGGTGCGGGCCCGGCACAGCCGCGCATTGAAGGATGGCAATCTCCAGGCGTCTTTTTGCTCCATACCATGCAGGATAGCTTCGACGTGCATCATTATTTGGAGTCAGCAAAGCCAAAGAGGGTTGTGATTGTCGGGGCCGGCTATATCGGTTTGGAGATGGCCGATGCGCTTACTCTACGTGGCATTGAGGTGATTGTCGCTTGCCGTACACCTACCGTTCTGGCCACAGTCGATGCAGAGTTCGGCACTGCTGTTGCGGATGAACTCGGGAGGCATGGTGTCAAGGTTTACACCAGCGTTGAAGTTCATTCCATATCTCGTTCTGCGGGCCACCTTCATGTTTCAGGCAGCAATAATTTTGACCAGGACTGCGAGATGGTTCTGATCGCCGTGGGCGTGAAGCCCAATTCGTCTCTCGGGATTGAAGCTGGCCTGAATACAGGGGCTAAGGGCGCGTTGGCAGTGAATCGAAAAATGGAGAGCACGCTGCCGGACATCTACGTCGCAGGTGACTGTGGCGAGACGTTCCATCGGCTTTTGAATCGAAATGCTTACTTACCTCTCGGCACAACTGCACACAAGCAGGGCCGGATTGCAGCCGAGAATGCCTTGGGAGGCAATCGCGAATTCGCAGGCTCTCTCGGAACACAGGTGGTCAAGATTTTCAACCTTGTAATTGCACGCACCGGACTGCGGCAGGACGAGGCAGAACGGAAATCATTCCATCCTTTCACGAGCGAGAGTACGGTAAATGACCACAAGGCATATTACCCTGGAGCAACTCAACTCCGTGCCCGCATTACAGGAGATATTGAGACAGGTCGCTTGCTAGGAGCGCAGCTCATGGGAGCCTGGGGCGCAGAGGTTTCCAAGCGCGTGGATGTTTTTGCCGCGGCGATCTTTCACGGAATGACCGTCGAGCAGATATCCGATCTCGACCTTAGTTATACCCCGCCTCTCAGTAGCCCTTGGGATCCAGTCCAGATGGCTAGCCAATCATGGTGTGCAAACGTCAGTGCGATCAAGAAAGGAATCAGAATGTATAAAGTCATCTTTGCCTGTGTTCATAACGCTGGACGGTCGCAAATGGCGGCCGCATTTTTCAACCAGCTCGCTGATCGAACCAAAGCCAACGCCGTCTCCGCCGGAACCGAACCCGGAGTGCGGGTTCATCCCGAAGTGCTGGCAGTAATGCAGGAGATTGGAATCGATCTCAGCAGCGCAAAGCCGAAGAAGTTGACGGACGAGCTGGCCCATGAGGCGCAGTTGCTCATCACGATGGGATGCGGCGATAAGTGCCCGTATGTGCCAGGGCTTCGCAGAGACGATTGGCCGCTGCGTGACCCCAAGGGACTGCCGATAGAAGAGGTGCGCTCCATTCGGGATGAGATTCGCCAGAGAGTGCTTGACTTGCTCGTCGGTGAAGAGATCAATTTGGCTGCGGTTTCCGCCAGCCCACAGGCCTCGGTCTTGTAAATTCAGTTGGTGATAGAACTCCACCAAGCCTCTCGGCTTGGTTCGTGGAAGTGCAGTCCAATTTCTGTTTTTGCATCTGCGCCAAATAGTTCTGCTGCTGCCAGCAGAACTATTGGTGATGCATCCCTTCTCATTCATTTATACGATTACTGTGGAGCTAAGCAACTTCATCGCCTGTCTCCGGGCTTGCCTAAGGCACAGTTATTTTGCCGAGCCGTAACTTACCTATTTCAAGGGTTGATCCCACTTATTCTTCAGTTGCTCGGCCTGGGTCCGCTTGTAGATATCCTCCATCTTTGTGCCCAAACCGTGCTCGTTCGGATCGAGTGGCCATATGGTGAAGTCGCGCGTCGCAAGGCGGCGAGGAACGCCGTGCATCGACTTCAATCCATCTTCGAGTTCAAGCAGGGTACCGAAGGTCAACTGGAGGGCATGCTCGTTGGGGTGGTAGATTGAGCCGATCGGGAAATCAAGGAACGGAGTGCTGGTCTGCTCGATGTGATTGCCAAGAATGTGGGCTACGGGTTTGGCTTCGAGGAAGGCAATGAGCCGCTCGGTGCTGGCCTGATAGGCGGGGAAATCCGGAATATAAAGACGGCCCGGATAGAGATTATCGCCGGTGAGCACAATACCCGTCTTCCGGTCGTAGAGCGCGATGGCATAGGTGTCGTGGCCTGGAATCGGTACGATGTTGAGGACACGGCCACCAAGGTCTACCTGCCCCACGCCCGTGGGCCAGGGTTCGATTGCGAAGAACTTCGACGCGGCGTCCACGGTGGGCGCCACGAACTCGATCGGCATGGCGGGATCGTGAAGTGCCTGAACGGCTGCGTCGCCGAAAGTGTGGTCGCTGTGCGAATGAGAGTGAGTAACAATGATTGGAATGCTGCCGCGGTGATTGCGCTCAAGCCACTCGTGAACCACGTGCTGTAATGCGGGCGCCAGATTGCCATTGCGGGAGCCGGTATCCCACAGCAGGCCGCGGTCGCTGCCAAAGATCAGATAGAGAAACGGCATCTCGGCGTCGGTGCAGCCCGACTGGCGCAGGATGAAGAAGTTGGGGTTGTACTCGTGGACCTGCCACTCCGGGATCTCCATGCACTTGGGTCCGCCGGTAGTCCACCGGGCGGGAAGGACGCCGCGCTCCAGATCGCCGCCATCGGGGTCAGGAAACTGAGCGTGGGCTGCCGGGGCAAGAGCGGAAATAAACAACAGGAACAGGGGAAAACGCTTCATGGTGGCCTTTCATTTTGTTAGTCATCAAGGCGATGTTGGATCAGGTGACGGAGATTTAGCGGATGTTGTTTGTGTGTGCTGCTTGCTGGCCTGGGAGCGGCACGGTGGATTTGTTCCTGCGTCATGCGATCAGGTCGCGAACGACGTTTCCGTAGAGGTCAGTCAATCGATAGTCACGACCGCTGTAGTGGTAGGTAAGCTTGGTGTGGTCGATACCGAGCTGATACAGGATGGTCGCGTGAATATCATGGACATGGACCGGGTTCTCAACGGCCTTCCATCCGAAGTCGTCTGTGGCGCCATACGTGAAGCCGCGCTTGAAGCCTCCACCGGCCAGCCACATGGTAAAGCCGTGCGGATTGTGGTCTCGGCCGTTGTGAGTCTGCCCGCCCATAAATCCGCTGCCCACTTCGACCACGGGTGTTCGTCCGAATTCCGAACCGGCGACGATGATGGTTTCGTCGAAGAGGCCGCGCGCCTTCAAATCCTTGATGAGCGCCGCGAAGGGTTGGTCAGAGTCGCCTCCGGTTTTGCGGTGCAATTCGATGTCGAAGTGGTGATCCCAGGGGTCGCCCTTGGCGTAATAAACCTGCACCATGCGCACGCCCTTCTCAATCAGCCGCGCGGCTGTCAAGCAGCCGCGTGCGGTGCTTCCCTCGCCGTACATCTTCAACACCCCTGGCGACTCCTTGCGAACGTCGAAGACATCGGGGGCTTCCGTCTGCATGCGGAATGCAGTCTCCATGGCGCCGATGGTGCCTTCGAGCTGAGGGTCATGCGCGCCTCCCGCCGCGGAGGCCATGTTGAGCTGGTCAAGCTGCTTGACCAGGTCGAGTTCCTTGCGCTGCTGCGTCAAGTCAAATTGCTCGTTGTGGATATTGGCAATCAGCTTCTGCGGATCGAACTCCGATTTGGATATTGCGTCGGAGACGTAGGTTCCCTGGTGCATCGGCGGCAGAAACGCTGACGACCAGAGCGGCGGCCCTACGGTGGTGGGCACTTCAGGGCAAAGGACCACGAAGCCGGGAAGATTCTTGTTCATGCTGCCAAGGCCGTATGTGAGCCACGATCCCATCGAAGGGCGTCCGGCAAAGTTCGCGCCCGTGTTCATCATCTCGAGTGCCGGCTCGTGATTGGGAATCTCTGTATATACCGAGCGCACGAAACACATGTCGTCTACGCACTCGCCCAGGTGGGGAAAGATCTCGCTGACCTCGATGCCGCTCTTCCCATACTTTTTGAACTTGAAGGGCGACTTCATCAGGTTGCCTGTCTTGCGCTCGTGCTGCAGGTCGCCGCCCGGCATTGGCTGGCCATGGTATTTTTCAAGCATCGGCTTGTAGTCGAAGCTGTCGATCTGTGAGAGACCGCCGTTCATGAACAGGAAAATAACGTGCTTGGCGCGCGGCTTGTCAGTGATCATCCATGCGGCGCGGTCGGTAGCGCTCTCGGCGCGAGCCAGCGACTCGCCGACCAGGCTGGCCAGGCTCAGATAGCCAAAGCCGCAGCCCATTGTCTTGAGTGCCTGGCGACGGGTGAGCGGGCGGTTTGTCGGGGTGTGCAACATTTAGATCTCCTCATTGGGCCAACGTGCCAGCCGGCATTTGCTTGTCAGTTTACAAACTGGAATTCGTTTGAGCTGAGTAGCGCGCGCGCATACTCATCCCAAGCTGTGACCGGTTCACCAGTGACGTTATAACCAGGCTTTTCCGGAGTTGAGCTCAAAAACTTCAGGCCCAGTTGCAGTTCATCCACGGAGGGCTTGCGCTGAAACAGGTACTCATAAGTCTTGACGATGCGCGCCGCGTCGGTCGTTTCGCTGTGCACACGTTCGGCCAGTACGCTCGCCTGCTTGTAAACGAAAGGGTTGTTCATGAAATAGAGCTGCTGCAGCGGTACATTGCTGGAGAAGCGCTGTTCGGCGGTGAAGCTCGGATTGGGAAAATCGAAGACCATCAGGTAGTTATTGAGGCGGTAGCGGCTGACCTTGCAGTAGACCGTGCGGCGAAGATTCTCCGGCGTGAAATCTTTTGATGGGCCTCCGATCTCTTTCAGGTCCAGATCGCCGGCCACGAACAGCATGCCGTCGCGCAACTCCTCGGCATCGAGGCGCTGGCGGTTGAAGTGCGAGTAGAGCCGGTTGGCCGCATCCTTGTCATGCGCCTCCGGTGATTCCTCGGTGCTGGCGCGATAAACCGCGGAGAGCATGATTTCGCGCTGCAGCCACTTGATAGAGCGTTTGTGGCTTACAAATTCCGAGGCGAGAAACTCGAGTAAATCGGGGTTCGAAGGCTTGTCGCCCATGACGCCGAAGTTGTCGGGCGTGTTGACGATGCCGGTGCCGAAGTGCCATTCCCACACACGGTTCACGATGACGCGCGCCGCCAGGGGATGGTTGACAATATCGTTGGCGAACTGGAGCCGGCCGCTGCCCTCGGTATAGGGCTGCTTGTCCGGTGGACTCAGCACGGAGATGAAGCCGCGCGGCACCACCGCGCCCATGGCGTGGGGATTGCCCCGGATGTTCAACTTCACATCCTCGATCTTCGGCTTGTCGTCCATGCCGTTCGCATAGGGGTAGGGAGTGTCCTTGAGCTCCTTGTCTAGAGCTGCGATCTGCTTCTTCTGTGCCTCGATGTAGGCCTGAAACTGCGGACCCACGCGGCGCGTGAGGCTCCATCCAGTAAAGACCAGCACACCGGGCTTGAACTTCTCCTCCTGATCGCCGGAAAGGGCGATGAAGAGTTCCTGGTAGAGTTTGGCCTCGTCGGCGGGGAGTGCTTTCAACTCTAGTTCGCAGCCTGGACAGAATTGATCAAAGGTTTCAAATTCGCTGGGCTTGGCGTCGAGCAGGCGGTGCTTCGGCACATCGTTTTTCGCCTTGATGACATCGTTTTGCTCTTCAATTTCCGCCTGAGCGGAGCGCACACGCAGCACCAGTTTTTGAAATGCATCGCCGAGAACTTTTGCATCCGCTTCCGTGCTGTCCGGCGAAGCGGTCATTGCCTTCCAGTCGTTGAGATAAGGGAAGGTGTGCTCTTTGGGAAGATAGTCTACCCAGCGCTGCAGCACTTCGGGATCGAGTTGCTTGCTTGCGGAGATATCCTCGACGGTCTTCTTCGGCTTGCCGAGCGCGTTCCACGCGCCGGTGAGATAGTCGCTTATCTGAATGGCCAGCGCGCCGGATAGTTGCTTGCTGAGGCCGGTGGTGTAGTCCTTGAGGTCTGCGTGCAGCTTGGCGTCTTCGAGATTCTTTTTGTCGTACGCGGCGGTGGCCGCCGCCGACGCCACCGGGTACTCCTTATATGTGGAGTTAGCGAAGATGCTGACAATCTTGTAGTAGTCGGTCTGCGCGATGGGATCGTACTTGTGGTTATGGCAGCGGGCGCAGCCCACCGTAAGGCCCAGCATTCCGCGCGTGACAGCGTCTACACGCTCATTGCGCTCGTCGGCTCGGCCCTGAATCGGCTCGGCCTGGTCCCATACCCAAGGGCCAGCGCCCAGATAGGATGTCGCGGTCAGGTTGGCGTAGCGCTCCTCCTGCGATTTGAAAGGCAGCTTGTCGCCAGCCAGTTGCATCACCGCAAAGCGGTCGTATGGAAGATCGTCGTTGAAAGCCTTGATCACCCAATCGCGATAAAGGAAGGCGCCTTTGAATGGCATGTATCCGCGGCCCTTGGGATCGAGGCCGCGCACATCGTCTTCGGAGTAGCGCGCGACGTCGAGCCAGTGGCGGCCCCAGCGCTCGCCGTAGCGTGGGGAGGCCAGCAGACGATCAACCACCTTCTCCCACGCATGGGGCGACTTGTCGTTGACGAAGGCCTGCGCTTCATCGTTCGTGGGCGGCAGGCCGGTCAGATCGTAGGTTGCTCTGCGGATCAGCGTTGTGCGATCTGCCTGCGCCGCCGGCTGAAGGCCGGCTTTATGGAGGCCGGCGAGTATGAAGCGGTCAATCGGAGTCTGTGCCCAATGGTCGTAGCGTGCGTCCTCGATTGCCGGAGGAGGGACGGATTTCAGCGGCTGGAATGACCAGAACTCGCGCTGCTTCTCGGTAATCACGCCAGTGGACGCTGTGGTCGACGTGATTGGCGCCGAAGCTGTGGAAGGCCACTGCGCGCCCGTCTTTACCCACTCCACCAGGGTGGCCACTTCATCGGGCTTCAGCTTGCCACCCTTGGGCATCTTCAGATCGCCGGTCTGCTGCACGGCCTGAATGAGCAGGCTCTTGTCAGGCTCGCCGGGCGCTACAACCGGGCCGTGCTTGCCGCCTTTCTCAAAGGCCGCTTTAGAATCCAATCGCAAGCCGCCCTTGGCAGTGTCATCGTGGCAGCCGTAGCAACTGTTGGCAAGAATGGGGCGCACCTTATTCTCGAAAAAATCCGTATCTGATCTCACTGGCATCGCAGGCGAATTCGCGTTGGTCGAAGTTGAGGTGGTTGCCGCGGCAGTTTGTGAGATTGCCGGGTCGGCGCCCACAGCTCCTGCCTTTACCCAAGCCTCCAGGTCAGCAACTTCCGCATCGCTGAGCGGCCGCTTGGGCGGCATTTTCAGATCGCCTGTCCGGCGGATGGCCTTGATCAACATGCTGGTGGCCGGATCGCCGGGAACAATCACCGCGCCATCCGCACCGCCTTTCATGATGGCCGCATACGAATCGAGCCTCAGGCCTCCCTTTGCTGTCTCGTCGTGGCAGGAAAGGCAATTGTCGTTCAGTATGTCCGTCACCCTGGTCTCATAGAACCTCGGCGAAGATGGAGGCGGCGCATCCGCCGATGCCGCAACTCGCCCCGTGCTAACGATAGCCACGCCAAGCATGGCTGTACACGCGCTCAACATCGGAACGAGATGTTTCATGCCGGCGTACCCCCTTCGGCACTCGAGTCCGTTTCCGCGTCGTCTGTATGCAGACTCGATGCTTTATTGGCGAACTGCCTGACGTGTTCAAGCAACTCCTGAAACTCAAGGCTCCTCGTGCGCACGGACAAGGGCAACGGGGACGGGGGAATCTCCATATCGAGCACCAGGTTAGTTTCCCCGGCAAGGTCTTCATGATGCCGACGCAAAAGCAGGAGCCGTGTGCCCAGCGACAGCGCCTCCGACGTGTTGTGCGTAACAAAAACCACGGTTGGCTTCGACTCCTGCCAGACACCCCGCAATTGTTCCTGCAAGCTTGCCCTGGTTGATGGATCCAATGCGCTGAACGCCTCGTCCAGCAGCAAGACCGGGGGGTGCATCAAGAGCGCCTGTGCGATGGCGACCCGCTGCTGCATACCGCCGGAAAGCTGATGCGGATATTTGTTCATATCCTGCGGGCGCAGACCCATGCGCACCAGGTATGCCTGTGCCTCCGCACGCAGCTTGCGGCGGTAGGCGAAGAACGAAGGACGGAACCGCGCGAGGAACCGACTCTTGGCGTTCTCTGGTCCATACATTACATTGCCCAGCACGGTGCGATCGGGAAACAAAGAATACTTTTGCGGCACATAACCGCAACGAGCGTCGATCGAGGTCACCGGCTTGCCATCCACCCGGATGACGCCCTCGGTAGGAAACTCCTGGCCCAGAATCAGGCGCAGCAGCGTACTCTTGCCGCAACCGGTCTCCCCCAGAATGACTACAAATTCGCCGACAGCAACCTTCAGATTCAACTTGGAGAGGACCGTCTTGCTGCCCTCTTTCCCCCCTGCATAGGAGACAGAAACATCGCACAGTTCAATCTCGGTACGCCGCGGCGCGACCTGCGCTTCAATTGCGTCGACGAGTCTTAGTGAGGCTGATACCACGGGTGCAGTCTCCTGTTGGCGAAGCGAAGCAGCGAGTCCAGCAAAAACAGCAGCAGCGCCACCCAGAGGAGATAGGGAATGATGATGTCCATCCCCATGTGCCTGCGCATGATGGCGATGCGATAGGCCAGGCCGTCGGTCGAGGCGATCATTTCACCTGCAAACAGAAACAGCGCCAGAGGCTTCAGGTTGAGCCGTACGCTGTTGATCAACTGTGGCATAACCTGCTTGAGAACAATCCTGTAAGCGACGTCGAGGTTCGTCGACTTCAGCGTGAAGGCCTTCACAATCTGTTCTTTGGGTACGCCCCCCGCGATGTTGTATGTATCCAGCATCAGCGTTGGCGCAACGCCGATGACCATCAGCATGATTTTGGACCACTCGTCGATGCCAAA
Source organism: uncultured Acidobacteriaceae bacterium (assembly GCA_963713645.1). Classification (GTDB taxonomy): domain Bacteria; phylum Acidobacteriota; class Terriglobia; order Terriglobales; family Acidobacteriaceae; genus Telmatobacter. The sequence continues at coordinate 59,130 of CAVQMQ010000045.1, forward strand.
AACAATGAACAGAATCGGCAACAGCGATAATGCCACGATCTTATCGAAAAACAGTACAAAACGCAGGAAAAAAGCTCCAACATAAGGAAACACGGCCATGTGCAGGCCGATCAGCATGGCCGGCACCAGGAGCAGCAGCGCGATGAAGAACCGGCGCGCGCTAGATGCCGTGTCCTTCCAGATCATGCTGTGGCGCACCTGCTGAAATAACGTTGCCCCCGGGTCAAGCGGGTCGTCCTCTTCGGCGGGCTCAAGGACGGCAGCCTTCAGGCCCTGAACCATTTGGGTGACGGAAGGGATAACTCGATCTTCGGGGTTTTCACGATGGCGGACTATGGAGAAATGCGCGTACAGTGCAATCCCTGCCACAAACAATATCCAGGAAAGGGAATGCGTCCAGAGACGCGCCGGACGCACCTGGATTCCGGTCAGGTCGGAAACGTGAAACGGCCGTGCCATTTCTACAACTTCCCCTGTGCGGCGAGCAGCATATAGGTTGCGTCCACGCGCAGCCTCACCCGGTCTTTCTTTCCCTGAATTGCGCCGTCAGGATAAAGGATGGCAACGTCGTCGACAGATTGAACATTCTGGCCGAGCAGCGCGTGCCGGAAACAGAACTGCCGCACCATGTCCATCTTTTGCTTCAGTTCGTTGCTTTGAGCAAACTGCGCCGCAGATTGCGGCGTGGAATAAAGATAGGTGGTGCGCAACTGCTCCTTGTACGAAGCTATGCTGTCGCCGGATGCCGTTGCACTGCCACTAATGGCTTGTGCATTGGAGGCCGCTAACTGGGCCACTGTCTCATACCAGGCGCCTGCGACCGCCTTGGCGAACTTCAGTCCCGAGCCGTCGGGGCGCTTCAGCACATCAGTGCGGACCACCAGCAGATCGAGAATCTCCTCGGGAATATGGGAAGAATCGAAGAGGGATTTCACGCCACGATCCTGGTCAACGATTTCAGAGACAAGCGGCTTCCATGTCACGGCAACCAGGTTGCTCTTGTCGCCGAGAAATGCGCCCACGATGTCGGAGTCGCTGGTATTGAGCAGCTTGAGATGAGTGAGCTGATTGTCGAGCCCATTCAACACCATGGCGCGTTCCAGCAAGTACTCCGAGACCGTTTTTTGCACGAGGAGAATCGGCTTGCCCGGCAACTGTGCGAGGGTCAGGTTGTTGCGCGCCAGCACGGCGTCGTTGCCGTTCGAGTAGTCGCCGACAATGACTACCGTCGAGTCAACGCCGGCGGCGGCCGGCATATCCAGGGCCTCCATGTTGGTCATGGTGCAGGCATCGATGTTCTTGCCGACAAACGCATCCAGCGACGCGGCGTAATCGAACCGCTGCACCTTAATGACCACGCCGTACTTGTCTGCCCAGCGCTTGAGAATGCCGGACTTGGCCATGTAGAAGTACGGGTTCCATCCCGCGTAAACTGACCAGCCAACGGTGAATGTGGGCGGTTCCGCAACGGCAGGCAGAGCGGACCAGCACGCCAACGATGCCAGCAGAGCCACAAGCGCGCAAGCCGCTAAACAGATACGCGGCGCGGGCCTGCGATGTGCTGAATTCGTTGGTTTCAGGACGCGGAGTATCAGAGCGGCAGGATACCTCTGCATCCTCGAACCATATCCCAGAGTCAGGCAAGGATTCAACGCTGATCGATATTATTTATACCGCATATAAACAAATGCGTGACGGTTTGAAAAGTGCAGCGGGATCATGGGTTCGGAGGCACATCCAGCCGCCACACCTTCTCTCCGGAATAGCTGGTGAGCCAGAGGGAGCCATGGCCATAGCGGATGCTGTCGCCACCCGCACCATGCCATTGCCGCACAACTGTGTTGGTGGCTGGATCGATCCGGGTAATAGGGAACTTGAAGACCGTGGCCCACGCCGACCCCGCGCCGAAGGCAATCTCTCCGCCAAGCCCGGGAATGCCCGCCGGGATCGTCGCGATAAGTTTGCCGGTTGCGGCGTCTACGCGCGAGATGCTGCCATCCCCCTGATTCAGCACCCAAACCGACCCTGCGCCGACGGTGAGGAATCGCGGCATGGGGCCGATGGGCGTGGAACTTGTTACGGTGTTCGTGGCAGGATTCACGCGGATGAGCGCATTCCCCTGGTTCGAGCTTACCCAGATTGAATCGTTGGCAAAGACAGGATTGAATGAACCGGCGGGAATCGGGATTCTGGCGACAACGCGGTTGGTTGCCGGGTCTATGCGGTCCAGTTCGCCGGCTTTGGAAATAACCAGCCACACGCTTCCGGCGCCTGTGGCAATGCCGCCCTCGGAATCGGCCGGCCCGGCTTGAATTGTAGCTTGAATCGCGCCGGTTTTTGTATCCGCGCGCACCAGTGAGTGGTCGCCGCAGCTTGGAATCCACAAGCTGCCGAAATCGGTTGCCATCCCCGAGCAGGGCTGGGCAACCGTAATAATTGTTCCCGGCCGATTGGTCGAGGCATCCAGCCGGACCACATGATTCACATTGGAGCTTGCCACCCAAACTGCATCGTCTGTAACCGCAAGCCAGTCTGGATGGCCCTTGACGATAAAGGTGGCCACGGGCGGCAATTCTGCGATGTCGCGCTGAATGCCTCGCGTCTCGACCCCCGTCTTCGCGGGAAACGTTGGCTCTTGAGGAAATGAAGGCAGCGCCACGCACACCATAACGAAGGAGCGCAGGAAACATGTCAGAAAGATAGGGCGATTCCAAAGCATGATTGGACTCCATTGCTGAAAATGAGGGTGAGAGATTCCGTAATGATAGTGCGGAGCCCCAAAGCACGCCGCGCGTCAGGCACCACGCGCCAGATTGGTCCCTTTCGGAATAAGCATCGGAGGGTACCCCGCGGTCCCGCTTTTCCCGGACGCAATCTCCAGGAAGGCCTGTGCTGCGCGGGTGAGCGTTTTATCTTTGCGAAAAATCAGCGCTAGTTCGCGATGCAGTCTCATGCCTTCCACCTTCACAATTTTCAGCAAGCCGGAATGTTCGTCATCGCGAACGTTGGCGTGCGGCAAGAAGCCCATGCCCAGTTCCGCGCAGATCAGCCGTTTAAGCAACTCGCTGGAATCCAGTTCCATGGCGATCCGCGGTTGCACTTCGTGGTGCTGGAAAAAGTTGTCGAGCTGTGTGCGCTGGCGCCCGTGTTTCAACTGCAGCATCGGAAACTGAATCATCTCGTTGAGCTTGACCACCTCGCGCACGGCGAACGGGTGAGTGGGCGCAACCACCAGCACGATGTCGTCGCGGTGGATTGGCTGAACAACAAGACGGGCATCCTTGATAGGAAGCGAAGCGATCGCAAAATCCACATCGCGGTTGAGGACCGCTTCGAGTGAACGCGCGTGCTCGGAACGCACGATGTTCAGATTCACACGCGCGTATTGTTTCTTGTAGAGAGCAAAGACGGGAGGGAGAATGTAGAGGCTGGTTGCTTCGCTGCAGCTCACCGATACTTCGCCGCGCGCCGAACGGTAGAGATCATTCACGGCCAGGATGATATGGCTTTGACATTGCAAACAGTGATCGGCAAACGGTTCAAACAGCCTTCCCGCAGCGGTAAATGTCACCTTGCCGCCATCGCGATCGAACAAGCGCGCCCCCACTTCCTTTTCGAGGGAGCGAATCTGCGCGGAGATCGCCGGCTGGGTTACCCCAAGCTTCTCTGCCGCGCGAGAGAAGCTGCTTAGCCGGCAAACCTGTTGAAATGTCCTGAGCTGCTCGAAATCCATGCTGAATATCCATAGATCAGCGCCGTTGGGGAAGGGGCGCAGGGTCCCGGTCAAGATTGGGTTGAGATTTATCATAACCCAGGTTTCTTTAGGCAGTGTCACTTCCTTGACCACGGCTTATGCACATTCGCCGGATCGAAAGCGCGCGTCGAAGGGTTGCGCAGCGGAATTCACGATCCGGAATAATTGTAATTTCGTCCGGCATGGCGATCGGCGGGCAGATTTATCATTCCAAAAGAAAAACGAATACGCCAAAGAAAACCGCTTTGTGTCCGCGGATTCCTTATCAGGCATTTAGATGCGGGATGCCACAATAAAATCATGAACTTTCGGAGCATTCGCTGTTTTCTCGTCTTGTTGCTTGCCATGCTCGCTGCGTGCAGCCTGATGGCGTTGCCGGATAAACAGAAGGACGAGAACCCGAAGCCAAGGGACCAGAAGGCGGAAGCGCCCAAGCCGAAGAAGACCGTCTACGACTATTCTCTGGTCGATCTGGATGGAAAGGAAACACCGCTTTCCTCGTTCAAAGGCAAGCTGCTGCTGATCGTCAATCTGGCCAGCCAGTCGGTCTATCATGACCAGATCGATGCGCTCAGTGAGTTGCAGAAAACCTACGCCGATCAAGGACTGGTGGTTATCGGGATTCCTTCAGCCGACTTTGGCAGCGAGGAGTTGAAAGACCCCGCTGCGCTGCGCAAGTTCTATCGCGAGACGGCACACGTGACGTTCCAGATTTTTGCCTCCGCGTCGCTGCGTGGCGCGAATGAGATTCCTCTCTATCGCTTCCTTACCGATGCCAAGCAGAGTCTCTCCGGCGGCGATATCCATTGGAATTTCACCAAGTTTCTTGTGGATCGGGAGGGATTGCCCTTGGCGCGGTTCGAAGTGCAGGAAGATCCGTCCGATATGGATTTTCATGTGATCATTGAGAACGCATTGGCCGGCAAACTTAAGAAAAAGGTGGATGAGGCCAAGGATGACGGGGATGATGCCAAGGACGCCGGCGACGATTCGGATGACGAATGAAGACCGCCCAGGACCGGTTCCACAATTTCCGTACCCTTGCCGGCATCCAAGTCTAACCCAGCCCTTGCATGTACCTTCTCCATCCGCCGAGATGCGTGATCTCCAGCGCTCCGGCGATGCCCGCGGGTTCGCACAAAAAGCCTTTTACAGTTGACCCGTCGGCGAGCCGCAGTGTGCCCAGCGAGAGTGGCGGCGGAATAGCATTCAGAAAGCTGCCCACCGTGTCCTCCGGCATAGCCCACACCTCGACCTCGATACCCTTGCCGCCAAAGCCTGGCTCATACACCAGGCCGGGCTTGGGCGGCGTGGTGTTGGGCACTGCGAAAAGGCGGTAATCTCCATTCGTGCGGGTTGCGCATAGCAGCCGTGCCTTGCGTTGCGTCATCTGCCAGTTGAGCGGCTGGCCGGTGAGATGCGCACCCACCACAGCCATAAGGATGCAACCAGGGGGCGTGGGAGTAGGGACGATTGCCGGTGTGCCGGTAAGTTTGCGGTCTGACCCTCCAAGCGTAATTGCCAGGCTGCGGTGCAGGCGGTCTGCAATTTGCAAAACTCCATCGTCAGTGAATGCCTTGCCGATGAGCGAAACGCCGAAAGGCAGGCCATTGGCCTTGAAACCAGCGGGCACCGCGATTGCGAACAGGTCAAGCAGGTTGACAAAGTTTGTGTAATAGCCGAGGTTGCTGTTGAGTTCAACGGGGGCCTGCTGAACTTGCGCGATCGTATATTGAGTGGGCGCAGTGGGCAGAAACAGGAAATCGACCTGTTCCCAGACGCTGGCCGTCTCGCGGCGCAGAGCCTCCAGTTCGTAAGCTGCATCGAAGGTCTCCACGGCGCTATAGCGGCCAGCGCCGGAGAGGATGGCTCCCACGGTTGGCTCCAGGCCATCGGGATTGTCTTCGACGAAATCCTTCAATGCAGCAAGTCTTTCGGCAACCCATGGGCCGTTGTAAAGCAGGCTGGCGGCTTTGTGGAATGGTTGGTAATCGAAGCGGATGGGTTCGCCGCCGAGCGCCGCGAGTGCCTCGACCGCGGCATCGAACTTCTTCCGCGCGGATTCGTCGCCAAAGAACTCAAGGCCTGCGGCAGTGGGAACGCCAAAACGGAAGGCACTCGCCATACTCCAGGGCGTGGCACCTTGACCCGGCACTGGAACCCGCGAGTAGGCGTCGGCAGCGTCGAATCCGCGCGCAACTTTAAACACCCGGTCCACGTCCGCACAAGTTTCCGCAAAGATGGATACACAATCCAGCGTCCGGCAGGCGGGCAAAAGACCTTGCGTGCTGATCCATCCGCGCGAAGGCTTGAGGCCAACAAGCTGGTTGAAGGCCGCGGGCACACGGCCCGAGCCGGCTGTGTCTGTACCAAGAGAAAAGCTCACCAAGCCGTGAGCTACAGCAACTGCCGAACCCGAACTCGATCCCCCGGAGATGTACTCGGCATTAAAGACGCTGGAGCAAATACCGTAAGGCGAACGCGTCCCGACCAAACCAGTGGCGAATTGATCCATGTTGGTTTTGCCAATCAGGATCGCACCGGCATCCAGTAGACGCTTAACTGCGGTTGCCGTTTCCACAGCTTGACGCGCAAATGTGGGACAGGCCGCTGTAGTGGGCATACCTTCCACATCGAAGTTGTCTTTCACGGCGAAGGGAATGCCGAACAGCGGCAACTCACTACGGGATGTAGGGGCCTCGAGTTCAGCGGCGCGGATGAGGTTCGTCTCTTTGGGCACGAGAGTAATCCATACTGGCCGTTCGCCCTGCGCCTCGATGTCGCGATAGATCTGCTGAACCAGCGCGGTTGGCGTCAGCACGCCGGCATGGTATGCGTTCTCCAATGCAGTGATGTCCACGTTCACTCCCTCTCGTCGAATAACCTCTCTCAACGATTTCAGGCTCGGCGTCGACCGGCTCAGTCCACGCGCAGAATTGCGAGTTGCTGTCCGGCGCTCACCATCTGTCCGGTCTGGCAAAGGATCTTTTCGACGACGCCGGCAGTAGTGGCCCCGATCAACAACTCGGTTTTCATGGCATCCAGAACAATCAGTTTTTGCCCTGTTTCAACGCGCTGCCCCGGCTCGACAGAAATCTGGTAGATGCTTGCCGTCATGGGCGCGCTCACAGCCTCGCAGCCTTCAGGAACCTCGTGTTCCACCTGGTCCGGGTCGGGCATATCCGGCAAGCCGGCAACCTCCAATTGGCCGTTCAATCGCCAGCGTTCCCGCTCTTCATTGAATGCTTGACTCTGCCGAGCTTTGAAAGAGGCAATCTCGGGTTGGATGGAATCGAGAAAACCCTGGTAGCGAATCAGGTTGAAGTCCGCTTCTTCCACTTTCAATTCAAATGCGCCGTGCACAATATCACGGCGTAATTCCTTCAATTCTTCTGTTGAGACGGGATAGAAGCGGATCTGATCAAAGAATCGCAGCGACCACGGCACGCCGGCAACGAAGGTCTTTGTCGTCCGATAGGTGTTCCAGACCTGTACTGTGCGGCCAACGAGCTGATAGCCGCCCGGTCCCTCCATGCCGTACACGCACATGTAGGCGCCGCCGATACCCACTGCATTCTCAGGTGTCCATGTGCGCGCGGGGTTGTACTTGGTGGTCACCAGGCGATGTCGCGGATCCATGGGCGTGGCTACAGGAGCGCCCAGGTATACGTCGCCCAGGCCCAGGACCAGGTAGCTGGCCTCATGTACGATGCGATGCACTTCGTCAACCGAATCGAGGCCGTTAATGCGGCGGATGAACTCGATGTTATCCGGGCACCACGGAGCATCCGGCCGCACAGATTGCATGTATTTAGCCTGCGCCAGTTGCGTCGCCGGATCGTTCCACGACAGCGGCATGTGCACGATACGCGAGGGAATGGTGATGTCGGGGAGTTGCGGTATCTCGCTGTCCAGGGAGTCGAGCATGGCCAGAAGCTCTTCGCGGCGCAGACTGCGATTGTCATAATGAATCTGCAGCGACCGCACGCCGGGTGTGATGTCGATGATGCCGGGAAGCGATGCCGCGCGCAGCTTGCCTTCAAGGAGATGCACTCGCAGTCTCAAGCCCAGATCGAGGACGCGATCACCGTACTCCACGAGCAGGTATTTGTCGCCGTCGGCACGATAAAGGGTGACCGGCTGCCGCGCTTCGATGCTCTTGAGAATCGCCGGCTCGCACTTTCCTGATTCAGGAAGTGCCGGCAGGTTGCCCTGGAGGGTTTCCACTGCTCGATCCGTCGCAGCATCCAGCGCCGTTGCCTGCTCGAGGCTGAGCCGGCGAAATCGTACTGTATCTCCGGCTTTGAGCTGGCCCAGCTTCCAACGTTCGGCCTCGACGGTCACGGCGGGGCAGACGAATCCACCCAGGCTGGGGCCATCAGGGCCAAGCAGGATGGGCATGTCGCCTGTGAAGTCGATGGAGCCGATGGCATATGCGTTATCGTGAATGTTTGATGGATGCAAACCGGCCTCGCCGCCATCTTTGCGCGCCCACTGCGGCTTGGGGCCGACGAGGCGAACGCCGGTGCGGTCTGACTGGTAGTGGACCCGCCACTCGGTGTTGAACAACATCTCGATATCTTCAACGGTGAAGAACTCCGGGGCCGCGTGCGGGCCATAGAGGACGCCAATTTCCCAATGGCTGTCATACGCGGGGATTAGCCCGGTTTTAAGCTTGAGCGTTCTCCGGGTTCTGCCGGCCAGATGCAGATGAATCACATCGCCCGCTCGAAGCGAGCGCCCAACGTGGCCGCCGAATCCACCAAGCATAAATGTACCTCTGCTGCCCAGGTAGCGGGGAACGTCGATGCCGCCGGCGATAGCCAGATAGGAGCGAGTGCCTGCTCCGCGCACAGCGCCGAAGTGCAGAGTGCTGCCTGCGGCGATAAGAAAACTTTGCCACAACGGGACCGCCGCGCCGTCGAGCTTGGCGGCCATCTCCGCACCAGTGATCGCGACCACGCAATCGGAGTCGAAGCGTAAACGCGCACCCAGCGTAGTCATTTCGAGCGCCGCGGCATCGGGTGCGTTGCCTACGAGCCGGTTGGCAAGGCGGAAAGCCAGCGTGTCCATCGGCCCGGAGGGCGGCACACCAACATGCCAGTAACCGAGCCTTCCCGGAAAATCCTGGATGGTGGTCTGCGTTCCGCCTTCCAGCACCTCGAACGCCTGCCTGCTCACAGCAAAGGTACTCAGAAATCCTGTAGTGATGGAGCCGGAGACGAAGGTTTCTGAAGCAGCCACCGCACGCAGATAGCGAAGGTTGGTTTCCGTTCCATCGATCCTGCACTGGGCCAGCGCACTCTGCAGGCTGGATACGGCTTCTGTGCGATCCGCGCCGGCCACAATGATCTTGGCAATCATCGGATCGTAAAACGGAGTGACCTCGGTTCCGCTCTCAACCCAAGTTTCCACGCGAGCCGCGTCCGCCGGCGGAAAGATCACCTGCGACAGCTTGCCAGGCGCGGGCTGAAAGTTCCTGGCCGTATCCTCGCAATAGATGCGCGCTTCAATGGAGCAGCCGTGCGGCTGGCGGCGAAGGCTTTCGAGCGATGGCAATTCACCCCCGGCTTCCTGGATCATCATCTCCACCAGGTCCAGCCCGGTTACCTGCTCGGTGACGCCGTGCTCCACCTGCAGGCGAGTATTTACTTCAAGGAAGAAGTACTCGCGCGTTTCGGTATCGTAGAGGAATTCAACAGTTCCGGCCGAAGCATAGTTGACAGATTTTCCAAGCAAGACTGCGGAAGTCTGCATGGCTGTGGTGGTGGCGGCATCGAGTCCCGGAACCGGCGTCTCCTCGATCACCTTCTGGTGACGGCGCTGCGCGGAGCAGTCGCGCAACCCGAGAGGGAGAATGCCACCCTTGCCATCGCCGAAGATCTGCACCTCGACGTGCTTGGCGCGCGTTACAAAGCGTTCCAAATACACGCTGCCGTCGCGAAAACTGTTCCGGCTCAGCCGCACCACAGTTTCGTAGGCGCTGCGCAGCTCTTCCGGAGATGCACACACCCGCATGCCGATACCGCCGCCGCCCGCTGAACTCTTGAGCATCACCGGATAACGCAACCGCTCGGCCCGATCCAGCGCCTCGTCCAAATTCCTCAGAACGCCTGTTCCCGGCAGCAGCGGAACGCCCCACCGCTCTGCGAGCGCACGCGCCGTGTGCTTGAGCGCGAAGGCCTCGATCTGTTCCACACGAGGGCCAATGAAGACAACGCCGCGCCGCGCACACTCCCTGGCAAATTCCACGTTTTCGCTCAGAAAGCCGTATCCCGGATGAATTGCCTGGGCGCCCGACTGTTCGGCGGCCGCCAGAATGCGGTCGATGGAGAGATAGCTCTGGTTTGCCGGCGACGGGCCCACGAAAACCGCTTCGTCAGCATCCAGCACTGGGCGTGCGTCGCGGTCTGCCTCCGAGTACACGCTCACCGAGGCAATGCTCATCTTCCTCAATGTTTGAATAATTCGGTTGGCTATTGCGCCGCGGTTGGCAACCAGAACCTTACTGAACATGCTTGTCCCAAATCAAAATCCGGACCGGCGTCGGATTGTAGCCGTTGCATGGATTGTTCAACTGCGGGCAGTTGCTGATCACCATCAGCACATCCATGTCGGCACGCAACTCCACGTATTTTCCCGCATCGGAGACGCCGTCTTCAAAGGTCAAGCCTCCCTCGGACGTAATAGGAACATTCATGAAGAAGTTGATGTTGCTGGTGATGTCGCGCTTCTCAAGCCCGTGTCCCCACTGCTGAATGCCCTTCATGAAGCTTTGCCGGCAGGCGTGCATGTGGCCTTTCGACAGGTCGTAGCGCACCATGTTGCTTTCCGTCGCACAAGCTCCGCCCAGGGTATCGTGACGGCCGCAGGTGTCGGCGGTAATTGTCAGCAGGACATTGCCGCTAGTCGAAATCATGCGCGTGCCCGTGGTCAGGTACACGTTACCCTGTTCGCGAATCGTGTCCTGTGCGCTGTAACGATCCGCATAGTCGTGGGCGTTGTAGAACAACGTGTCGACCGCCTGGTTGCCCTCAAGATCCACGATGCGCACAACCTGGCCTTTCCGAATTTCGAAGAGAAATGGGTCACCCGCCTCTACCACAAAGCTGTGCAGAGCGTCTTCAGGTAACAATTGACTGGATTGCAGAATTGATGTGGCCACTTATCAGTCCTCGCCGATCAAGCTAAAGGAAAAATAACTCAGTTAGAAGAAAACCGCGAGTATTCTCGCTGCAAAGCGTCCGGCAAGGATCGTTCGTGCGTACCGGCGACACCCTGGAAATGCTCAATTCCACCGGGCGCGGGGCGTATTCATTGCCCCGGGCTAATGGGTGTTGGCAGGTATTCAGCAAAACGAGAACGTTCATCTCCGCGCGCAGCTCCACGTAGCTTCCCGGCAAGGAATTATTGGGTTTATAGTGCAGGTCGCCAGCCTCATCTACCGTCACCTTGCTGAAAAGATTCACAGTCGCATGCAGGTCGCGCGGCCCCAACCCATACTTTCCAAGTTCCACGAGAAATCCGTCGCGCGCGTTTTGATGCCATTCGTTGCGCGACTGTTGATAGCTCGTCTTACCGTACTTCTTTGCAACCAATGCGTTGTTTGACAATCCGCACAGTGGATCGTGCCAGCCCACTGTGTCCTCAGTGATAGAACACAGTATCCGGCCCATGTCGGAGTAAAGCACATGTCCCTTGGTCAGTCTCGCAGTGTGTTGCGCCTTCAGCGTATCCGGCAGGTTGAAACGCTCCGCCGCAAGTTCAAAATTAAGGAAATAGGCGGCCACGTTCGCACCGCCCTCCAAATCGATTATTCGCAGCGCAGTGCCTCTCTTCAGCACATGCGACCAGGTGGCCCCTCCGGGCACTATCTCAGTCCAAAGCATGGTCGATTCCATTTACACCCGTCCCTTAACGCACGCGATGATGGACGTGCGCTTGGCTTGTCCGGAAAAACCCGGATGCTGTTTTGCGCAGACACGCCGGAGAATAATTACCGGTGGCGCATCAGCAAGGGGTAGAAATGTATTGGCTCGGCGGTCCGCAGCAGACGTCCATGTGATTAATACGCAGCTGTACCTTGATGGAGATAAGCCGAATTGAGCGCCGCGTAATCACCTGAGTCGAGCGTAACACGAAAAGTTTGCATCAACCAAAGCATTTTCCGCAGCGGAAAACCATGCTCTCAACAAATGCACGTTAACCGTCCGTCTTCTAGTCGCCGGTTGTTCCTTGATATGGGTGGGTCCACATAATCTGAGTGCTCGCGCCCGCGGATCGAACGGAAAACGGTCCGTATCCTACCCGATTTTGGGTCAAACCTGACCCACGCGTACCGGCTCCGAACTGCTTTTGCGGCTGTCGCGCGTGCTTTTCTTCTCCGTATAAACAACACGATTAGGCGGGATTGAATTTGTTTATCCCCCTTGATTCCTCCAACCTGCTGTGAGACGTTAGCTTCACGATCTCCCTGTGGCGTATCCCCGCCGCTGCCCGCGAACCAAAGATTGGCCATTCGATATACAGGTTCCATTCAGTCTCGACTACAAGGGACTCGAAGGAGTTGCAGCTCTACCAACTCTTTACGCCTTGAGATTGTTCCTAGTGTTTTCCGTCATTACGTTCCGTTGCACGGGGCGGCGTGATTGGTATCCCTGGAGGCCTATGTACATGAAGTGTGTCCGCAAATCATTCCAATTGATCGTCATTCTGCTCTGCGCGTCATTCGTCAATGCGCAAACCGCCGTCACATCCGTGCATGGCACTGTTTTTGACCAGAGCGGCGCGGCAATCCCCAACGCGCACGTCTCCGTTAGCGACACTGCAACCGGCTTCAAATCCGAGCGCCTTACCGACGAGCGAGGCGAATACGCGTTTCAGCAAATCAATCCCGGACGCTATACGATCCTCGTCTCCGTCACTGCATTTACTAACCAGGAACGCAGTGTAGAACTGCTGGTGAACCAGCCTCGCGCTGTCGATTTTAAGATGTCGGTAGCGTCCTCTGGAGAGACCGTTGAAATTGACGATTCCGCGATGGCCCTCAATACTTCAGACGCCACGATAGGCACGCCCTTCGATACAACTCAAATCCAGGCTCTTCCCTTCGAGGGCAATGACGTGCTCGACCTGCTGAGCTTGCAGGCAGGTGTGCTCTTTCTCGGCGATAAGACCAGTGTCTTGCAGGACACGGATAGCCGCAGCGGCGCTGTGGATGGAGCGCGCTCGGATCAAAGCAACGTTACGCTCGACGGTCTCGACGATAACGACCAAAACAAGGGCTATGCGTTCAGCGGCGTCTTACGCTCCACGCGCGACTCAGTTGAAGAATTTCGCGTTGTAACTACAAACGCGAATGCCGATTCCGGGCGTTCGTCGGGCGCGCAGGTTTCGCTCGTCACGAGAAGCGGGACCAATGCTTATCACGGCAGCGTCTATGAATACTATCGTCCCACCAACACGGTGGCCAATGATTGGTTCAATAAGCAATCGGAAATTGCAGCAGGCAACCCGAATATTGCACCTAAATATCTTCGCAACACCTTCGGCGGTTCGTTCGGGGCGCCTATTCAGAAAGATAGACTGTTCTACTTTGTAGCTTTTGAAGGTCAGCGCCTCGCCGAGAGCCAGCAAGTCTCGCGAGAAGTTCCGACCGCCGCTTTCCGAAGCGGCCAGCTAACCTATGTGACGGATTCTGGAACCCAGACCCTGACGCCGGCAAACATCGCATCGATGGACCCTAATTGTTCGGGAAATGGAAGCTGTCCGCTTGGGCCTGGCGTCAACCCTGCGGCCTTGGCATATTACGCGCAGCTCCCGCTGCCGAACACATCGGCGCCAAATGACGGATATAACCTGTTCGGTTTTACCTTCGCATCTCCAGCTCCCGCGAGCCAGAATACATTGATCGCAAAGCTCGATTACAACATCCATGCCAACCATCGGCTGTTTTTGCGCGGCAATTATCAGTTGGACAATATCTCTGGACCTGCGCAGTTCCCTGGACAGCCGGCCTCTTATAAACTGGCCGATGATTCAAAGGGAATTGCAGCGGGCGATATTTGGACGATCTCGAACTCGCTGGTCAACAACTTACGGTATGGACTCGTTCACCAGTCTTATGCAAATACAGGCGTGACCGATCAGAATTATGTAACTTTTCAGAATATTTCGACTTTGAAGGCTTCCGGCTATACTTCCCAGATCATTTCTGTACCGACGCACAATATTGTGGACGATGTGAATTGGACTAAAGGAACGCACTCGATCCAGGCGGGCGGGAATTATCGACTGGTCCTCAATAACCGGCAGTCCAACGCCACGCTATTTTCGAATGCCGCCGTCACTTATCAATTGCTCGCGGTTGGCGCAATCGCCAACACCTCGGTGCAGGGGCAGCCTCCCGCAAGCCTCGATCCGGGCGGATTCGGCTTTCCGGCAGTGTCCCCAAATTACGATACTGCCTATAACACGGCTATCGCGGACATAACCGGGCTGATTACTTCGTCAACGGTGTATTACAACAACGTATACTCGAACGGCCAACTCAACCCGCTGCCTGCCGGACAGTGGGTAAACCATCATTACCTGACAAATGAAGTGGAGTACTACGGGCAGGATAGCTGGAAGATCAGGCCGAACCTGACAATCACCTACGGGTTGCGCCACACACTTCTGCAGGTTCCGTATGAGCGGAACGGACAGGAAATTGTGCCCACGATCGACATGGGGCAGTGGTTTGACACACGGGCCAAGGCTGCTGCCGCCGGCAACGTGGTCCAGCCGACATTCGGCTTTACGCAAGGTGGACGAGCCAATAACCGCCCAGGTTACTGGAGCATGAATAAACTCAATTTAGCGCCCCGATTGGCCGTGGCTTATTCACTGAATGCCAGCACGACTATCCGAGCGGGGGCGGGCATTTACTATGACCACTTCGGCCAGGGAATTGTCGATTCCTTCGACCAGCAGGGTTCATTCGGGCTGGTCACCGCTGATCGCAGCCCAGTCGGTCAATACGTTGACACCACGCCGCGATACTCAAATCAAACAACGGTGCCCACGAGTATCGTTCCAACTTTATCTGTGACAGGGCCAACGCCCGTCACGCCCGGGGATAACCTATCCCTCGCATGGGGAGTCGACCAGAGTCTCACCACACCATCTTCTTATGTATTCAATGCCTCGGTTCAGCATCAATTCTCCAAATCGGTGATCTTAGAGGGAACCTACACTGGCCGCCTGGGCCGACATCTCCTGCAGATGCGCGACATTTCCACGCCCAATGATCTGGTTGATCCTCAGTCTGGCCTGGACTACTTTGCCGCTGCTAAGTTATTGTCCAAGCTCACAGATGCAGGGGCTAAAGTGGCGAGCGTCGCACCCATTCCTTACTGGGAGAACATGTTTCCATGGATTGCGGGAAATGGCCTCACGGCAACCCAGGTAGCATATGAAAACTTTCAGCCTTTTCGAGGCAATGAAGCTTCCGCGCTGTTCGTCCTCGATGCGATTCCAGGCCTTTACACGCCGAACAACGAGCTTTACCGATACTTCGATCCACAGTACTCATCGTTATATACCTGGTCGTCCATGGGAACCAGCAGCTATCACGGGCTTCAACTGACCATGCATCACCCGCAAGCACACGGCGTGCAATTCGATTTCTACTACACACTGTCCAAGTCGATAGACCTTGGATCGGATGCAGAGCGCACCGGGCCGTCAACAGAAACAATTGGAGGCGGAGGCGGATATTACAGCGGAAGCGGCGGGTACTTCAGCCAAATCATCAATGTCTACAATCTTAAGGGCAATCGAGGTGTATCCGACTTCGACGTGCATCACTCAATCACAGGGAACGCAATTGCAGCTCTTCCATTCGGCCGCGGTAAGTTGATTGGCTCAAACATGAATAAGCTCGCCGATGCTTTGCTGGGACATTGGGCCCTGACCGGCCTGACCCACTGGACGAGTGGACTGCCATTCGGCGCGATCGACGGAATTGGATGGAGCACAGACTGGGCAGATCAGAGTTGGGTCGTGAACACCGGCTCCTTTGCTTCGGGCGGGCATCAGCGGGATTCATTTGGGCAGCCCAATGCATTCCCAAGCCAATCAGCTGCACTTGCGAACATTCGTCCTCCTTATGCGGGGGAGACGGGGCAGCGGAATGCCTATCGCGGCGATGGATATTTCAGCGTCGACACGGGCTTGAATAAAACCTTTGCCATCACCGAAAAGCAGCAGCTGAAGTTTGCATGGGAAAGCTTCAATACAACCAACGCAGTGCGCTTCGACCCAGCAAGCGTATCGGACAATCCATATGGCAGCCCCGGAAGCTACGGCGAGTATACTGCGCTGCTGACGCAAGGACGGCGCATGCAGGGCTCATTGCGATACAGCTTCTAGTGCGCATCAACAAAAGGCAGCGACGCCGATCAGACGAAGTCATCGAACAGACCAGCAGTCAGCCGCTCAGCAGGTCATAATACTGCGCCTCATTGATCTGAACAGAGCCTTGGAAAGCCGAAGTAGCGCCCTTTGTATTCTCGTTTTCAACATAATCCTGTCAAAAACGCGAGCATAGGGGATTTCCTGTCATTTATTCCAAATGCAGAACGGCCCGGAATCCAGTGGACTCCGGGCCGTTTCGTTGACTCGCTAACCTGCTCTTACGCTGCTGCCTTCTCCGCAGCCAGTGCGGCCTTGGCCTTGTTCACCAAGTCGGTGAAGCCCGCAGCGTCCTTGATGGCGATGTCGGAGAGGATCTTGCGGTCCAGTTCAACGCCCGCCTTTTTGAGGCCATTGATCAACTGCGAGTAGCTGAAGTTGTTGAGCTTGGCGGCGGCCGAGATGCGGACGATCCACAGCGAGCGGAACTGGCGCTTCTTCTGCTTGCGGCCGGTGTAGGCGAACTTGAGGCCACGCTCGACGGCTTCCTGCGCTGCCTGGTAGAGCTTGGATTTTGTGAGGAAGTAGCCGCTTGCCCGGTCGAGAATCTTCTTCCGGCGGTCATTCCGCTTGGTACTGCGTTTTACACGGGGCATAACTGGTTCTCCATTTTGCGTTCGGTTCTGCGGCTGGAGGCAGGAGGCGCTGGCCCTTTGCGGGCTGCGCGGTAAACCTCTTCACTCGCTTTTGCTCACCTGATCTCTCGCCAGTGCGAACGCGTTCCGCATCCGGCGGGGGCCTGTACTTTCCAGGCCCATGAACCCCCGTGGCACTGACCCAAGCAAAAGGTCAGCCCCACCGCAGGTGGTCAGGCGTAAGGAATCATGCGCGCTACCTTCTTGTGATCCCCGTCAGAAACGACTACGCTCTTGCCGAGCTTGCGCTTCAACTTGGGGGACTTGGAAGAAAGGATGTGCCGCGTCTTCGTCTGGTGCCGGACAATCTTGCCGGTGCCAGTCTTCTTGAAGCGCTTGGCCGCGCCCGTGTGGGTCTTCAACTTAGGCATTTTTTTCTCGTTTTGAACCAGACGGTTGCCTGATCCACGGCCCTTGAGACAGAGACTCCCCTGCCCTCTTGAGGCTTCAACCAGTATAGCGCATGTTTTGCTGCGCTGCCAATCGCGACTCCGCGCTGTCTATTCCTCCGGCTGGACGCCCGGTCCTTCCCATTTTGGCCTTTGGTTTCAATACTGTACTGCCACGGCCCACGCGACGTCGTTTACTCTTCCCCGTCATAGACAGGGCGCAGTAGTTTCAAGGGGATGGCAGTCCTTTCTGTTGATCTCGCCTTTCGCCGCTGGTCCGATCTGGGAGTTGTGCTCCTGGAGCGGGTGCAGGCGCAACCGATGCGCGACCCAGTCGTTGGTCCACTGGGGCTTCCGCTCAAACCCGCCTTCGGATCGGCAAAATCTGGCAACGTCCTCACGCCGCCGGAGCCGGCCGAGGGTACGATTGCCTGCGAAATCGTGCGTTGGGACGACCCCGGCCTTGTTGACCCGGAAAATCTGGCTGGGAGGCTGAACCATCTCTGCGCAACCCGCAACGTGAAGATTCTAATGCTGGATGGACCTCAGGCCTGGAAGTCCAGCTCGAACGGCCTCGAATTTGCGCGGGTAAGCGAGCGACAACTGAACAAGCCGTCGAAAACCGGCTTGCCCGGCATGGTGAAGCCGGTCAGTTCACGACCCTTTGCCGAGTTCTGCCTGGATGTTTATGACGCGCTCTGCCGGCGCGGTTGGCGCAGGCTGCAAACTCGCAATCAGCCGATTACCTCGCCGGAACGACTGCTAGTGGAGAGCTACCCGCACGCTGCATGGAAGTCGCTGGGGATCAAGCCCTTGCCGTCAAAACGCCGGGCCAAAGTCAGCGATCTGGCCGAGGCCTATTCCGCCTTGAGCTCTCTGATGCCCATCACCACCGACCGGCCACCCAATCATGATCAGTTGCAAGCAATTGTGGGTGGGGTATGCGGGTTGGCTCTCGAAGAACGCAATACCGCAGGCGCAAAGATTGTCGGCAAGCCGCCTCAGCGCGAAGATGGCCACTGGCGCGAGGGATTCATTGTGCTGCCACTGCCACCCAACCGCGCGGCCACGGTTCGCTGGTTGCACTGAGCACCTGCGGTACGGCAGACCACCTGCGGTGGGGCAGAGCCCTTCTGTCAGGATCAGCAATCCGAAAAAGCGTTCCCTGAAAAAACAGACCGCCCGACGAGGCGGTCTGTTTGTCATGCTGCCCGGCTTCAAGCCTGAAAGTCCAATCAGTCTCTACGCAGCAGGACCGGTAGCCGGAGGCTGAGGTGACTGAGGCGGCACAGGTGGCTTGGGCTTGGGAGCTTCCTGCTTTTTCGACGGAGCAATGATAGCGTGCAGAATGGTGCCTTCCATGCGTGGCATGAATTCGACAATCCCAGCCTCGCCGATGTCCTGGATGAGCCGGTTGATGATTGCGTAGCCCAATTCTCGATGGGCCATCTGGCGACCGCGGAAGCGGAGGCTGGCCTTCACCTTGTCACCCTCAGTGAGGAAGCGGACAGCCTGATTTTTCTTGGTCTGATAGTCGTGCTCGTCCACAGTGACGGAGAATTTACACTCCTTGACGACGATGACTTTCTGTTTTTTCTTGGCGGCCCGGTCGCTCTTTTCTTTCTCGTAGAGGAAGCGGCCATAGTCCTGTATGCGGCAGACGGGCGGCACGGCGTTGGGCGAGACTTCAACCAGATCTAAACCGCGCTCACGGGCGACTTTGAGAGCCTCAAAGGGGGGCAGAATGCCCATCTGTTCGCCATTTTCGTCGATAACGCGGATTTCGCGCGCGCGAATCTTTTCGTTAATACGGATAAAGGACTTAGCAGAACGTTTGTCGAGTGCGATGGTACTCCTCCAGAGTTTGCCAGCGTCCGCTTTCGGGGAAAGCCCGAATCGCCGCGGACACACCGGCGCACACTGAGTATAGCATTGGTTCGGTTGCGATTGCCGCCTGTTTTCGAGGGGGCTCCTGAGCAGCCGGAACCCGGCGCTGCGGACAGTATTGCCTGTGAATCTAGCCTGGGAGTTGCGGCATGAGCGCAAGAGCGGAAGGTCGAGTAGCAATCTTGCCATCGCATGTTATTCTATATATAGGTAGAAAAATAGGAGGAAAGGAAGAATGCCGCTTAGCATCAAATCCCCTGAAGCCGACCTTTTAGCCCGTCAGCTTACTGAAGCCACGGGTGAGACCATTACCGATGCCGTCATCAATTCCATGCGTGAGCGGCTGGTTCGCGAAAAACGAAAGCGGGAAGACAAGGCGCTATTGATCGCAGACATAATGGCGATTGCCGAACATTGCGCATCTCTCCCAGTCCTGGACAATCGGACTGAAGATGAAATTATGGGTTGGGACGAAAATGGGCTTCCCACATGATCATCGATTCCTCAGCGCTCGTGGCGATTTTACAGAAAGAGCCTGAGGCGCTGCGATTCGCTAATGCAATTGGGGACGCTACCGTCCGCTGGGTTCCGGCATCGTGCTTTCTTGAGTCCTCTATGTTCCTTCTTGGACGAACGGGCGAGAATGGCGTTCGAGATTTTGACCTCTTGATCGGGCGCTATCGAATGGAAGTCATTCCCTTTACAGAATCGCAGGCGCGGCTGGCACGTGAAGCGTTCAAGCGCTATGGCAAAGGCCGTCATCCGGCACAGCTCAACTTCGGCGATTGCATGGCCTATGCACTGGCCAAGGAAACCGGCGAAGAGCTGCTCTTCAAAGGTACTGATTTTGCGCTGACGGATATTTCCGTAGCCCCGTATTGAGGGGAGCAGACGGCGGTTGCCAGCAGCGTTCCTGCATTATTCGGTCGAATCACCCGCACCCTGACCATGCGATTTGCAGGCAGCAATCCAGCGATTTCAGTGGGAAGGAAATTTTCTGTGAGAGCAGCCGTGCAGCCGCGCGAGGCGATTTCAGGCGGAGTATGCAGCGTGATCGCCTCCATCTCCCTCCCAATATGGCGCTGGCGGTGCGTCCTACTTTTTTCCTCGGCAAGCGAACGTAGCACATTCATCCGCTCATCGACTTGAGCCACTGGAACTGGGCGCTCGGCGTGCATCGCCCATCCCGGAGTACCCGGTCGAGGCGAAAAGGGAAAGAGATGCAGATAGCCGAAGGGCAGTGCTGCAATCAGCGCCTGTGTCTCTTCGAACTCGGCATCTGTCTCACCGGGGAATCCGACCATGACGTCGGCTCCCAGAGTGAGAGAATTACCAGCGGCGCGGAGCAATGCTTCTACCTTTTCAACATAATGCCAAGGGCGATAGCGCCGGTGCATGCGGCGCAGTACGGCATCGGAGCCGGATTGCAGCGGCAGGTGGGCGTGGCGCGCCAGGCGTGTGCCGCCGAACTCTGCCATCAGGCTGATCAACTCTGCACTCCAGTCCATTGGCTCGATAGAACTGAGGCGAAGCCGAGGCAGGGCAGTGGAGTGGAAGATGTGGCGTACCAGCGAGGCCAGGTTGCTGGGCAAGGAGTCGGCGGAGTTTTCGGAGAATGCTGCGGAATCCCGCCCCCAGCGGCCCAGATTGATGCCGGAAAGCACCAGTTCGTTGCCGCCGGCAGCGACGAACCCCTGGACTTGCTTGAGCACGGCTGCTGCCGGGAGGCTCTTTGAGCCGCCGCGGGTCTGCGGAATCACGCAAAAGGTGCAGCGGTTGCCGCATCCCTCCTGAATCTTGAGGTTGGGCCGGGTCTGCGTCCCGGGAATGACCTGCGATTCCTCAAGAAACGAGTGAGCAAAGCGCTCATCGGCCCACGTAGGGGCTTTCCCACTTCCCGCCAGCAACGAATTTATGCTGACGATGGAGGAGTTTGCAGGCTTCGAAAAAGAAACGCTGCCGCCTGCAAGGCCCAAAATAATCTCCGGCGCAAGCGCCTTGTGGCTGTTGCCGATGACAGCGGCGACTCCGGCGAGGCTGGCCAACTCCTCGGGCGCTCGCTGAGCGTAGCAGCCGGTGACAACAATCTTTGCTTCGGGATTCTTGCGGTGCGCGCGGCGGATATAGGCTCGCGCGGCGCGGTCGGCCTCAGCGGTGACGCTACAGGTATTGACTACGACTACATCCGCTTCCAGCGGCTGCCGCTCCGAGAGTCCCTGGTCACGCAGGCGGTCGCTGACCGCTTCGCCGTCTGCGCGGGCAGCGCGGCAGCCGAAATTCTCGATGTGGAAGCTGGTGGCCATGCTCTTAGTTTATTTGTATTTGGGGCCAACCGCACGGGTTCTAGAAAGATTGATGACTGGCCGGTATTGCTTCACGCAGCCGGCGTGCGCTACTCTGCCTTCAAGAGTTGGAGGTCGGAATGCCTGAATCACGCAGCGCCGTTATCCCCGCCTTTCATTATCGCAACGCCCCGGCCGCTATTGATTGGCTCTGCAAAGTCTTTGGCTTTGAGCGCCACGCCGTCTATGAAAACGAAGACGGAACCATCGCCCACGCCGAATTGGCCCTGAATGGCGGCATGATTATGCTCGGCTCGACAAAAGACGATGAACATGCCAAGGGCTTCAAGGCGCCGGATGAGTTGGGCGGCATTGAGACCGCGGGTGTTTATCTCGTTGTGCCCGATGCTGACTCAGCCCATGCCCGCGCTGTGGAGGCCGGAGCGGTGGTGATTCGCCCGCTGCAAGATATGCCCTATGGCAGCCGCGAGTTCGGAGTCAAAGACCCCGAAGGTCATTCGTGGAGCGCTGGGACGTATGATCCGTGGGGGAAGGATGAGTGAGCTGCGCCGATGCGCTGGTTAAGTCGGGTTGGGTGTAAGATAAATCGCATGGCTAACTATCGAGTAGTTCTGCGCCAATCCGAAGAGGGCTTCAGCGTTTCTTGCCCCGGCCTACCTGGCTGCTGGTCACAGGGAGCTACGGAAGAAGAGGCGCTTTCGAATATTCAGATCGCGATCCGCGAGTATGTCGAGGTGGCGGAAGAGTAGGCTTTGGAAGTTGCGGATTGAAGGCCATATCTCTAGTTCTCAAGCAATCACTCACGGACCTTCTCGATTGGCTCAAAGGCAGACAAATGCAGATATTTGCTGTTTGTATGGAGTGTCAAAAAGAACTCGGACACCCGAGCTTTGAGCCATTTTTTGTTCCTTACTATGATGACAGGGTCGCTTCTATAGAATGTTCACGCGGCCATCAGAGTCGCCTGCTTATACAGAGCCAGAAGTTTGAGGTTTTATTGGAATCAGGTGCAAATGCGCTTGCGGCTGGTTTCACACTTGAAGCAGCAGCAAGCTTTTCTGCCGCTCTTGAGCGATTCTACGAGTTTTGTTTGAAGATATTCTGCTTGCAGCAGGGAATCAGTCACGACGTATACGATAAGATGTTTAAGCAAATTGCAAAGCAATCGGAGAGGCAGTTCGGGGCATTTCTGACGTTTCATGCTCTCGTATTCGGCGAGATATACCCGATAAACGAAGGTAAAACAACATTTCGGAATGGCGTAATCCATAAAGGTTTAATCCCTACTCCAGAACAGGTAAAGGAATACTGCGAATATGTATACGATGAAGTTTTTCGATTATCTAATAGGCTCATGAAGAAGTACGCGTCTACCGTGAATGAGGTGGTTTATCGAGATCTAAAGATAAGGTCAGAATCGACTTCAGTACCGAAGGGCGTACCCGTAGCAACCACCACTGGGACCATGTTTTTCAATTTGGCTCGCAAAGAGAACAAAGCGACATTCTCGGAAGCATTTGAAGACTACCTAAAAGCAAGAGAAAAAATCGCTGGTGCTATTCCCTACCTAACAGCCTTACATTGGATTCTGAAGCTTTTCCAGGAACGCAGCGACGTATCCAAAGATTAACTTATCTCCCCTTTGGAGCAGGACAAAGGATGTAGAGATTCAGTGAGTAATTAACAACTCTACTTTATCCGATGGGCTTATCCCAATTCTCCAGCGACTTTTGTAATTCGAGCATGAATTTGCTGGCGTCGGCGCCGTCGATGAGGCGGTGGTCGAAGCCGAGGCAGAAGTGCTGCATGGAGCGGATGGCGATGGTGTCGTTGCCTTCGTGATCGGTGAGGACGACGGCTTCTTTTTTGAGTCCGCCGATGGCAAGGATGGCCGACTCGGGCTGGTTGATGATGGGCGTACCGAACTCGCCGCCGAAGACGCCCGAGTTGGTGAGCGTGAAGGTGGAACCGGAGGCCTCATCGGGCTTGAGCTTTTTGGTGCGGGCGCGTTCGGCCAGATCGGCAATGGAGCGGGCAAGAGAGACAATGCTCAGCGTCTCGGCCTGGCGAACGACGGGCACAATCAATCCCCACTCCAGCGCTACTGCAATGCCAAGATGCACATTCAGGTGGTAATGGATTGCGCCGTTTTCAAGCGAGGCGTTGACGATGGGGAACTTGCGCAACGCGTCGGCGGCAGCTGCCGCGATGAAGGGCATGTAGGTCAGCTTGACGCCGCTGCGCTTGTAGAAATCAACCTTTTCGCGTTCACGCAGGCGGACGACACGGGTCATGTCGACTTTATAGACAACATAAGCGTGCGGGCTGGTGCGAACGCTCTCTAACATGCGTTGGGCGATGATGGAGCGCATTTTACTCATCGGCACGAGTTCGTCCGCCATCTGCGGTGGCACCTCCGGTGCGCTTGAACTTCTCTGTGTGGTCGCTTTTGAGCTGCCGGGGCCGTTCTGGCTCAAGTAGAGAAGAATATTTTCTTTGGTGATGCGGCCGTTGGAGCCGGTGCCCTGGATGTTGGCGAGGTTGAGGTTGTTTTCTTTGGCTATACGGCGGACGAGGGGCGACGAACGCTGAGGGAGACCAGCATTAGCGGCAGGGCTTCCCTCAGGGGCTAAAGCCCCGGCTGTTTGAGCTGCATTTTCGTACCTGCTAAAGCCCGTACCCTTCACCGGTGCGGCGGCAGCATCCGTTGCTCCGGAGGTGCTGCTGCCGCCAATGATGGCGACGACTGTGTTGATTTGGACGGTTGCGCCTGCCGGGGCTTTGATGGAAGTGAGAATGCCGGCAACGGGCGCTGGGATCTCGGCGTCCACCTTGTCGGTGGAGATTTCAAAAAGCGGCTCGTCTTTTTGTACTTGATCGCCAACCGCTTTGAGCCATTTTGTAATCGTGCCTTCAAAGATGGACTCGCCCATCTGCGGCATTACGACATTTGTTCCGCCTGCCAACACCTGCGGCACTTGTGGTGATGCAATCTGCGTTGGGGCTGACTGCACCTTTGGTGGGGCGGACTCTGCTTTGGGCTGGGAAACTGGATCTGATATTGCAATTGGGGTACTTGCGCCGGAGGCGCGGTCAACCGCACTGGAGGTGCTGCTGCCGATTACCGCGACGACGGTATTCACCTGGACTGTTTCGCCTGCCAGGAATTTAATCTCACTCAGTGTTCCAGCCACGGGCGCGGGAATCTCGGCATCGACCTTGTCGGTGGAGATTTCAAAGAGCGGCTCATCTTTTTCGACGGCGTCGCCGGGCTTTTTAAGCCATTTGGTGATGGTTCCCTCAAAGATCGACTCGCCCATTTGAGGCATGATGACGTCGGTTGGCATGGATCACTTTCTCCGCGAAACGAGGCACTTAGCAGGCTCGGGGCCGCACCCGTCTCTTGCCTGATTATAAATTGCGAGCCTTATGGAGATTGAGACTGGCTCAGGCGTGGCGGAGTGGATCGGCTGCGTGCTTGAGCCGTTGCACTTCAGTGGGAATCGCAAGCGGAGTGTCTTTGGCAGGAAAACTGTCGGGCTGAGGATCGGTTGCCGGGCGTAAGTCGGCAAGAGTTTCGCGAGCAAGAATCTGCTGATCGAAGACCAGACCAAATTGCCGCGCGGCCTGATGAGCGATCTGCTCCAGACTTGGCAACGATTGCTGGTCTTGTACTTCGCGTTGCAGGCTGGTAACAGGCCGGTCGGTGATGCCGCAGGGATTGATAAGGGTGAAGTCAGCGAGGTTGGTAGTGACATTGAAAGCGAATCCGTGGGATGTGATGCCTCGGGAGACGTGGATGCCGATGGCGGCGATTTTGCGGTCCGTGCCACCGCTCTGGTCCAAAGGGTTCAAGTGCGGAGCACACCAGACGCCGGTTAGGGTGGGGATGCGGCTTGCGGGAACGCCAAAGCTAATGCAGAGGCGGATCAGGGCTTCTTCCATCAGGCGGACGAAATCGACTGGACCCATGCGATTGCCGCTCGCGGTTCGCAGGCTGCGCAGGTCGAAGATGGGATAGCCGATGAGTTGGCCGGGACCGTGATAGGTGACATCGCCGCCGCGATTGATCTGGTGAATGGTCACGCCACGGCTGGCCAGCAGCTCGTCAGAAGCGAGGATGTTGGAGCGATTGGCGTTGCGGCCCAGCGTGAGCACGGGCGGATGTTCGAGCAGAAGGAGGGTGTTCTCGATGCGGTCCGCGCGCCGGGCTTCGACGAGCTGCTCTTGCAGGCGCAAAGCCTCGCTGTAATCCACGCGGCCGAGATAGAGGTACTGAATCATCGCTGTCTTGATTTTATAGGCGCCTATTTGTCCCGTCTCTGAAATTCCTTGCAGAGTTGAGGAGCCGAAACAGCAGGTCCTTCGACTCCCTGTGCTACGCTCCAGTCGCTCAGGATGACAGCAATTTCCTAACTGGAGGGTGAAGAATCAGACAAAAGACACGAGCGCCCCTCGGCGAACCGAGAGGCAGTCGTCAGCGATTAGGTTGGAACTACTCCGCTGCTACAGCTTCAGCAACTGGCTCGGCGATTTCGTCAGTCGCCTCGGCCAGAACCTTGACCTTAACGTGCGCGGTGACTTCGCGGTGCAGCTTGATGGCAACACTGTGATCGCCCAGCGCCTTGATCGGCTCGGGGAGCTGAATCTTGCGGCGATCGACTTCAAAGCCCTGCGTCTCCAGCTCACTTGCAATGTCAGACGAGGTGACGGAGCCGAAGAGGTGTCCGTTCTCGCCGGATTTGCGGGTAAAGCTGAGCACGAGGGGTTCGAGCTTGACGACCAAAGCCTCGGCCTGCGCCTTCTCAGTAGCCGAGCGGCGTGCAGCGGCAGACTTCATCTGGTCAATGACGGCCTTGTTAGCCTGCGTGGCCTGCATGGCCAGCTTGCGCGGCAGCAGAAAATTGCGGCCGTAGCCGTCCGCGACCTTGACCACGTCTCCGCGGTGGCCCAGATTGGCTACGTCTTCCTTCAGAATGACTTCCATGTGAAACTCTCCAATGGCGGCGGCACCGTGGGTGCTTTTATCTTTTCAGACAGAGGCACGGATGGTCGCGGCGCGAAATTCTTGATCGGCAGCGAGAGCCGAAGTTTAGTGCCGTGTTGCGAACGGCAGCAGAGCGATGTTGCGGGCCTGCTTGATGGCGCGTGTGAGGCGGCGCTGGTGCGTGGTGCAGACGCCGGTCAGACGCCGGGGTACGATCTTGCCGCGCTCGGCCACAAAGCCCTGCAACAGGCGGACATCGCGGTAAGGGATGGCGTCAATCTTTTCGGTGCAGAACTTGCAGACCTTCTTGCGACGGAAGAACTTGCCGCGTCCGCCTGCTCCGCCTGCGGGGCGACCGCCGGGACCGCCTGCGGGACGACCGCCGGAGCGCGGGTAGCCGCCGCCCTGGCCGGGACCCTGGCCACCACCCTGGCTCTGTGCCGGAGTGGAAGCGGCCTGGGGTTCTGCTGCGCCCGTCTCGGACGCCTTTGCTTGATTTTCGTCAGACATATTGTTTCCTCTTTGCTGGTTGCAGCCCGTAGCGTTCTCAAGGGCTGGGCAATTTTGTGAACTGCATATGGGCCACATCCGGGCCGCATGCCGGACTCCCGACGCATCGGGCGGCTGAAAATGAGAGATAGCGGGTTAGGCGCTGGCCTGAACCGGCTCTTCAACCGGAGCAATCGGCGCAGCGATAGGCGCGGCGGGGGCAGCAATGGGGTCGGCGCTGACCTTACGGCGGACGCCGCGCAGAGCCTTCACCTTAGCCAGGCGCTTTTCTTCTTCGTCGATGCGCACGGTGATGAACTTGATCACAGGCTCGGTAACGCGCAGGCGGCGCTCGAGTTCCAGAACCACCGGGCCACCGGCCTCGATGGTCATCAGAACGTAGTTGCCGTCATTGAACTTGCGCACCATGTAAGCAAGCTTGCGCCGGCCCATCTTCTCGACCGACTTGACCACCCCGCCGCCATTGGTGACGGAGGTAGTAAAGCCAGCGATCAGCTTGTCGGCTTCCTCTTCGACCACATCGGGCCGGACGATGAACATAACCTCATACAAACGGGACATCCTGT
This sequence comes from uncultured Acidobacteriaceae bacterium, assembly GCA_963713645.1. Taxonomy (GTDB): domain Bacteria; phylum Acidobacteriota; class Terriglobia; order Terriglobales; family Acidobacteriaceae; genus Telmatobacter. The sequence continues at coordinate 86,617 of CAVQMQ010000045.1, forward strand.
TTCCTTTTCCGCTGGACACCTGCGAGACTCAAGTCCCGCTCTCCAGCACTGCGTTGCTGCTCTGACTTCCGAATCAAAAAACTGTGTGCTTACCTGCCGAATCACTAAATCGACTCGCCGCGCTGCTTACTCGCGGCGATTAAACTCGTTCATTGCGCTTGCCGGTCCGTCTTCGACGATGCGCCGCGTAGCTGTTGCCACCCGGTCTAGCACTTCGTCCAAAACCGCCAAATCCGCCTTGCGCATGGGCGACAGCAGATAATCTCTGCCTGGCCGCCTTCCGCCGCCGGCTGCAATCGCTTCAGGCGGCAGATCCAACCCAACGCCAATGCGCAGGCGCAACCACTCCTGACTGCTCAGAGAACCAGTGATGCTGCGGGCTCCGTTGTGCCCGGCAGGCGAACCGCGTTCCCTGATCTTGAAGGTTCCCAGCGTCAGATCTAATTCGTCGTAAATCACGAGTAGATCTTTCGCCGAGTCCGCCTCAAACTCCTTCACCAGAGCGGCAACTGAAAGCCCGCTCAGGTTCATAAATGTCTCCGGCTTGGCCAGCACCACTTCGCGCCCGGCAATGCGGCATGTCGCGGTTACGGCCTTCGAGCGCCGGTTCTGGACTACAACGCCCTGTTGCTGGGCGATGCGGTCGATGGCCATGAACCCCGCATTGTGCGGGGTCCAATGATATTCCGGACCGGGATTGCCCAGGCCAACCACCACAAAAGGGCCTCGTTGGCCGGACTCGTTCTCCACGACTCATTCTCCGGGGCCAAGGATTACTTCTTCGCCGCGGGCTTCTTGGCGTCGGCAGCCTTGGCTGCGGGAGCCTTGGCGGCGTCTTCCGGCTTGCCCTTCTTGGCCACTTCAGGTTCCGCGGTTCCCGGGGTTGCAGCCGCAGCCACAGCATCCGCCGCCGGTGCCGCTTCTTCACGAATGGAAACTACGTGCGCCACGGTCGCATCCTCGGAATTGAGGAATTTGAGTTTGCCGGAGTGGGGCAGATCGCCGACGCGAATCACGCCATGCAGGCCCAGTTCAGAAACATCAACATCGATGTGGCCGGGAATGTCGGCAGGCAAGCACTCGACTTCCACTTCGCGCAGCACCTGGTCGAGGATGCCGCCGGCGGTTTTGACGCCTGCCGGAATGCCCAGCAGCTTGACGCGAACCTTCACGCGCAGCAACTTGTCCAGTGCAATTCGCTTCAGATCGATGTGAATCAGGCGGTCGTTGATCGGCTCACGCTGCCAATCGACGATCATCGCCTTGGCTGCTGTCGTGCCGCCAATCTCTACGTCAAAAATCGTGTTATGGCCGGTCTCTGAGAACAAAATCTTGGATACCGCTTTGGGGTCAACTTCAACGGCAACCGCTTCGTGGCCCGCACCATAGAGAACTGCGGGGATTTTGCCGGCAACGCGCACGCGGCGGGCGGCATTCTTGTTGAACTTGCCCTCGCGGGCCTTGGCTACGAGTATTTCGGGCATTTCTCTCTCATTTCTGGTTTCGGGCACGGGGTTTGTGGTCCGCTCCCTTTGCGAAGGGCTAGTTGTCAGACTTCAGTTGTCAATTTTCAGTAAAGACTTTTTACCGATCACTGAGCTGAATATCTCCAACCAACTCCGAATTAGTGTTTCTCGTACTGACGACTGACAACTGAAACCTGACAACTAGGAAAACAGCGAACTGACGCTGGTCTCCATGTGAATGCTCTCAATGGCCGCTCCCAGCAGGCCGGCGATGGAGAGCACCTTGATCTTGGGCAGCTTCTGCGCCGCCTCGCGCAGCGGAATGGTGTTGGTTACCACCATCTGCTCCAGCCGCGAGTTGGCAATGCGTTCAATTGCCGGGCCGGAAAGCACTGCATGGCTGGCTCCGGCATAAACGGCTGCCGCTCCGGCGGCATACAGCGCGTCAACAGTCTTGACGAGCGTGCCCGCCGTATCCACAATGTCGTCGATGATCAGGCAGTTCTTGCCCTTCACGTCGCCGATTACATTCATCACTTCGGTTACGTTGATGTCCGTGCGGCGCTTGTCCACAATGGCCATCGGCGCGCCCATCTTCTGCGCAAAAAATCGTGCCCGCTCAACGCCGCCCGCATCCGGTGAAACCACGGTCAGGTTCGGCAAATTCAACTCGCGGAAGTAGCTCACCAGGACCGGGCTGGCGAAGAGATGATCCACAGGAATATTGAAGAAGCCCTGAATCTGCGCCGCGTGCAAATCAACAAAGAGCGCCCGGTTGGCCCCTGCGGTGGTCAGCAGATCGGCAACCAGCTTGGAACTGATAGCGACGCGCGGCTTGTCCTTGCGATCCTGGCGAGCGTAGCCGTAATAGGGCACCACCACCGTGATCCGGGCCGCTGAAGCCCTCTTCAGCGCGTCAATCATGATCAACAGCTCTACCAAATGCTGGTCGACCGGATAGCAGGTCGGCTGCACCACAAACACATCCACGCCGCGCACATTCTCAAGCAGTTGGAAGTAAACCTCGCCGTCTGCAAAGCGCTGAATCTTGGCCTCGCCCACCGGAACCCCGATGTGCCTGCCGATCTCCTCAGCCAGCGGCTTATTGGCCGTGCCGCTGAAGAGCTTGAATCGCTTGTCTTCGCTCAGGTTGCGGGTCCGCTTACGCTCCGGAGCCGGTTTGGCGTCCTTTGCTTTTGCGGCATCCGGGTTTGCACCCGATGCGCCGTCCTTGGGCGCATCCTGCCCGCTTTCTTCCTGCCGGTCTTCCATCGTCAACGTTCCCACTTCCATCTCCGAACACCTCCAAGCTGGTTTGCTTTGGCTGCTTTCTGAGTTTCCACTGCTCCCGTGCTTCGCTTGCACAAGAAAACTGGCTGGGCGACTAGGATTCGAACCTAGACAAGTGCCTCCAAAGGGCACTGTCCTACCATTAGACGATCGCCCAAATTTTGGCAGCCGTTGCCGAGTTTCAACTCTGCAAGATACGGCTGTCAACCTGCTCACTTCAGAAGCATCTCGCTCCAGTATTCACGGCGGGGAAGGGTGCGGGTAACGTGGCTTGCGACCCCTGCCTGCTGTAAACGCTGCTGCGCTGCTTCCGCATCTCTGCGGGTTTGGTATAACCCGAAGAGCGCTGAACCGGAACCTGATAAAGAAGCATGAAGGGCTGCCTCCGGTGTGCCCGAAGCCGCAAGAATGCGCTTGATTTCTGCAAGGGAAGGATGCTGGGGAAAGACGACCCGTTCAAAGTCGTTTTGTATCCAGTCAAGTATCCCGGTGCGGACAAGCGCGGACTCTTGTGGTCCGGCCAGGTCCTCGCCTGTGGCAAGGACACCGGAGGAGCCTGCTCCCTGCCCACCTTCAGGGATTCCTCCCGCAAAGGCGCTGGCGTAGGCGCGGCTCAACTTCTCTAGTTTAGCGTCGCTGGCCTCTTGGGTCAAATCTTCGGCTGCGCATAGAGTGTCCCAGTCTCGGAAAGCCTGCGGAGTAGAGACCCCAACCTCCGGTGTGGCGACGACGCACCAGACAGGTTCGATGTCCGGCAATGGGAAGACCTGCTGGCCGCGATCGAGGCCGAGAGCTGTACCGCCGATGAGGAAGAGTGGGACATCTGAGCCCACATATGTGGCGAAACGGAGCCGCGAGGAGGGCCAATAAAATGTACCTATCCCCTCCTCTTTCGACGGACTCTGCGCAGTCCATCCAGGTTCTCGACGTTTTCGACGAAACTCACCCCAGCCTAATTCCTTTTCAAGTCCCTTCAAGGCTGCAACAGCATTCGCTGATCCAGCCCCAAGTCCGCCCTGCACAGGAAGGCGCTTATCGATATGTATCTCTACATCTGCACTATTCCCACCATCCTGGAGAGCCCATGCCACCATCTTCCAGGCGGTATTTCGGTCATCGGCCGGAACGCGATTATCATTCGTAGTCAAGCGAATATTTTGCTTCGATGTACTTTTATAGGGGAGTTCTTTCGCCGCAACCGTGACGAGATCGTGCATTTCAAGCGTCTGATAGACAGTGATCAGCGAATGAAATCCATCCGGGCGCGGCGCGCCAATATACAGTCCAAGATTGATCTTTGCGTGGGAACGAACGACAGTCGGCATATTGGTTCATTGTAGTGCGGGGCAGGGCTTAACCTGTGTAGAGTGAAGCCGAAGCAGATCAATCCCGGCAGTCAGCCAGCTCAGCGGGGTTTCTGGTCGAGAACCCACGAGCGGGTCGCTGCTGCCCTGCTGTTCAGCGCCACGGCCGCAGTCGTCCTCTGGCAGAACGCCCATCTGGCCGTGCTCTGGGATATGAGCTACGTTCTCGACAGCAGTACGCGCATCGCGCTCGGCCAGGTACCTTATCGCGATTTCCCTTTTGCCCACGCGCCGCTCACCTTTCTTATCCAGGCCGCTATTATCTGTCTTGCCGGGCGAGTCTTTTTCCATCACGTCCTATATGCCGCGATCATTGGCGGCCTGGGAACGGTTGTCACCTGGCGCATCGTGCTGCACTCACTGCGTGGGCGTGTGCAGGGTGCGCAGTTGGTCGCGCTGCTGTTGGCTGCGCCGCTTATTGTGCTGGGCATCTACAGCATTCTGCCGCTGCCATCCTACGACTGCGACTGCATTTTCTCTGTCCTCATCGCGCTTTTTCTCTCTCAGCGGCTAGGGGCTTCTCAATCTGCGACGAGGCTAAGTCCGCTTCCCTTCGCGGCCGGGGTGGCGCTGGTTCTGCCGTTGTTTTTCAAGCAGAATATTGGCTTGCCATTTCTCGTAACAGCAGTCGTTTCTGTTGTATTTCTGCTTCTAGTGCGTCTCCGGCGCGGCGGCCAGTACGCGCTCAACATTCCAGATGCAAGAACCCTGAGTCTAGTGCTGGCCGGAGTGGTTGCATCTGTTCTCGCTGCCGGTCTACTGCTCCACGTGACCGTTGGGCTGGGGAATTATCTGCATTGGACGATCCAGTTTGCGGCCCAGCGCCGCCTGCCGGGCTTTCAAGATATGCTCGCTGTCTACCGGGAGCCATCCCTGCTGTGGATGCTGCCCTGCATCGCCGCAGGAGTGTTGCTCTTCCGCGGAGGCATAGGAAAGCATCAATGGCAGCTGCGATGGTCGCGGTTGTTGGCGTTTATTTTGCTCGCGGCCCCGTTTCTATGGACTCTGGTGCAACTGCTTTTCTCAGACGATGCCGACGACCGCGCCGACTCTCTGCTTGCCCTCTGGCCGCTGCTGCTGGTGCTCTCCATCGCGCTCACGCTCTGGAATCTCTGGCGCAGGCCGGGCATTCGCGCCGTGACGCCTTTGCTCGCGCTGGCCGGGATCCACGGCGCATTTCTTTCGCAACAGCTTTGGGGTTCGACCTATGCTATCTGGCCGCTGCTGATGCTGCTCGTCGCGGAGATGATTGTGTTCCTAGGCCGACGCAGCGCAGAAGATTCCTCCGTGGCTAAAGCCCCGCCGATTATTGCTGGCGCAATGCGGGGGTTGAAACCCCCACCTCCCTCCGGTTCGCGCATTTTTTCGGTTGGTATCTCCGCGGTGATCTGCGCAACGCTGCTTGCCTGCGGCAGCCTCTACACCTTCAGCGAAGAGCGCCTCTCCTATGTGCAATTACCCGATGGGCCAGTGATGCGTTCGACTTTTCCCGCGCTGCGCGGCATGGCGGTTGCCGGACCATACCTACCAAACTTTGAAGAGCTGCTGCGCTACGCCGATGCGAGCATCCCGCGCTCCGATGGCCTGATCCTGCTTCCCGGCGAGGACCCTTTCTACTTTGCCACCGGCCGCGTTCCGCAGTTTCCGGTGCTGCTCTTCGATCCGGCGACCGATCCCTATTCACCCGAGCAAACTCGAACCGTTGCGCGCGCCCACAACATTCGCTGGTTGATCGTAAAGCGCGAGTTGCAGATCAAGGCCGCCCCTACGCCAGATCGCGATGCACTGCTCGATGCACTTCTTCGGGATTTTAGCCTGGTACGCCGATTGCAAGGCTACGATATTTACCGGCGCTCTGGAACGCCTGGGCCGGACAAGTAGCCATCCCCGGCACTTTCTCCGATTTTGTTGGACAATCGTTAGTTACCTCTGCATAGAATATGAGTCCAAAAGGGCCTGAGATTCGTTCGCAAGTTCAGTTCTCGTTTCCTTCCCCGGTAACGACGAATTCGAGAGCTGTTCAGAAGCACCGATCCCTTGGCCCGTTCCCCGCTGTGAGCTGGCTCGTTTGAAGTGTGGGTTTGGAGGGTCTATGCCTTTCTTGACCGGTTTTTATGCCAAGTGCGCTGTGGTGTTTAGTGTTGTGACAGTTTCTCTGTCGGCGCAAGAAACAGTTCACTCCGCCCCTTTGGAAATAATTTATGGGAAACCCTATGTCATGGTGATGGTGAATGGAAAGGGACCGTTCCGTTTTGTAATCGACACGGGAACCGGCGGACAAGCATTTGTGAGCGGGGAACTAGCCGACCAGTTGGGCCTTCCTTCAGCGGGCAATATTCAACTGAAAGACCCTACCGGGCAAGGGATGCGAACCGTGCCGCTGGTCCAGCTTCAATCGCTGCGTGTAGCGGGCGTCGAGTTTACAGGGGTCAGAGCGATTCGCCATGCGCTGAACTTTGACGGCACATACTGCCAGGGGCTACTGGGATTCACCCTTTTCCGTGACTATCTATTGACGCTTGACTATCCCGGCCATCGAATGACGCTGGCATCCGGAGCGCTTGCTTTGGATAGAAAGAACACCGTGCTTCCATTTCGAATGCCGGATGGAATCCCCATTGTCCGCCTGCAAATTGGCGGCGAACCAATCGAAGCGCAACTGGACTCCGGAGGCGCCGGCCTGAGCCTGCCCGAGCATCTTGCGGCTCGGCTAAAGTTCGCCATTGGCCCGACGGCCTTTGCGAAAGGGGAATCCCTCTCTACGCGCTTCCAGGTCAACGCCGGACAGCTTGCATCCGATGTGCACCTGGGCCGATACACCTTTTCTCGGCCATTTGTTGAGATCAATCCAGCCTTCCCCGTGGCTAATTTCGGCTCCTGTCCGATGCAGAGCTTCGTTTTCACATTCGATCAAAGAAACCTGCTGGTGCGCCTGGACGCGGAGAAGAGATCATTGCGTCTGGCGGCTACTCCGACCCCTCTGCGCATGGAAAATGCGCCGAATCCGAAGCCGCAGTCTCCGTCTCTTGTGCCAGTCGGGTGAGGGCGCACGGGCTGCGCCAACAGCCGTTCATTGCTTCGCAGGCAATTTCTTTCCCGTCTTGCCGCCGCGGCGCAGTTCCTGCCAATCTTTCTCTGTCTGTTCGGCATAGAGTGCGCCGAATTTAGTCAGCGATTCGGCAAAGCCATCGCCAGAGCCGAGATAGCCGGAGATCACCAGCGGGTCTCCCGAGCGGGCGTGGCCGCGCGCCAGCAATTCGCCGCAAACCTCGCCGTAGGCCTCTAAACCGCCGCCGGCCAGATCTTCCAGCTCGATGGAGCCTTTATGGTCATTGAGCTGGCGCACAAGGTAATCGCGGCCACCAAAGCGCGTCCAGCCGAGGAACGGGTCCGACTGCAATTGCATTGCGCGCTGCCCTTCGGCCACGCGCTGGCCGTTGTGGATTGGCGCATGGGCATCGGGCAAATATGGTGCATAGCCGGAGAGCGGCTCTTCTTTGATCTGCAAAAAGAGCGGGTCGCCGGAACCGTTGCCTTCAAAGTAGATACAGTAATCGCGCAGGCCCACCGAACCGGTGCCGACGACTTTGAAGGCCACATCCACCGGGCGATAGAACGACAACAGATGCTGCCGTTGCGGTTCCAGCATCTCGCGGTAAGTTGCAAGCGAGGCCAGCACAGCCTTGGCCTGCGCGCCGGTGACACGGGTGAGCGTTGGCTTGATCTGCTTGAAATGGCGAGCCGCGCCCTTTGCTGACCCAGCTTCAGTGAGCTGGGTCAGCGTGTGCTGCGGCGTGGCGCGTTCAGCCTTGACTAGCGCATCGTGGATCGGCTGCACCTGCCCCAGCCGGTGAACCAGGTGGCGGCCGACTTCGATGGCCGGCATCTCTGCAAAGGCGCGCATCTGGGCGGCGTAGTGAGCGATGCACTTTTCCACCGCCTCACGCGTTGCGGCTTCCTTGTGGCCGGAGCCAAGGCCGGCCAAAACCAGCGAGGTGGCCATACGCTTCAAATCCCATTCGAAGGGGCCGCGGATGGTTTCGTCAAAGTCATTGATATCGAAGACAAGCCGGCCGTCAGGCGCGGCATAGGCACCGAGATTACGCACATGCGCATCACCGCAAAGCTGGGCCATGATTCCCGTCGAGGGAAGCACCGACAGATCCGCCGCCATTACCGGGACCGCGCCGCGAAAAAAGCCGAAGGGAGACTCGGCCATTAGCTCATATTTCAGTTTGATCAGTGCCGGCACGCGGCCCTGCATCGACCGGGCTAGCAATGCGGCGGCTGGAGTTTGCCGCGCCTTGGGTTTGAGTTCGTCATGTTGCTGGCGGCCTAGCTGCTTGCGACGCGCCTGTCCGATCTTGCGCCGTTCCTCGGGAGTTGCCCAATGCATGAGCCGGACAATACAACGTCTGACTGCTCAGCGCAAGCTAACCGGCAGTGTCCACCCGTCTCCTTTTTCGGATTCCGGCCTGCGGCATATACTCTGGAAGCTGTGAACGATTTACGCAAGCGGCTGGAATCGGCGGTCTACCCGGACCTGGGAGCGATGATGGAGGGCTACGCTCGCGCGGCTGCGGAGCTGGCCCGCAGCGAGTTCATGCAGAAGCTCGACTTCTCGTCCGAATCAATAGACGCCCTGGACGAGATTCTCGTACTGGTGAGTGAAAGCCCAGACCACGACGTGGATTTTGAGGTGCGCCTCTGGGGCAGCTACCTCGGCGAAGTGCTGCGGCGGCGCTACGCGGGCAGTTGGGAGATGACCCAGTATCCCGGCGGAGGCCTCGCGGTTCCTGCGGTGGATGTCCGCGGGTCGCGGCTCTTTCCGCTGATGAAGGTCTACCGACGGCTGACGATTGGCGAAGAGGAAGACCTGCGCGGCTTCTACACAATGGTCATTGATCGTCTGGGCAAGCCGGCGCAGGTTAATTAGCAAGTCTTTCAGGATTCCGTAAGGTGTCATCTTGCTATCCCACCCTAGAGCTTGTTATTAACTTTGCGTGAGTTTCCGGGCCAGATTTGCGAGCATGAGGATGGCGAAGGCAAGGTAGTGGAGACCGGCCAGTATCTTGCTTAGCCGCTCGTAGTCTCTTGCCAGTCGGCGGAAGCGGGCAGCCCAGGCAAAGCTTCTTTCCACCACCCAGCGGCGCGGCAACAGGACGAATCCTCGTTTGGCCTCGGTATGTTTGACCACCTCCAGCCGCACGCCGTGCTTCTCTGCTGCCTGGGCCGCGTTGTCGCCGGTATATCCCTGATCGACATAGGCCAACTCGATGGTGTCTCCGGTAATCTGCTGCACTGCTTCGGCCAGTTTCTCCACCTGTGCGCGGTCCTGCTCATCGGCCGCTGTAACGTGAAGGGCGAGCAGATGCCCCAGCGTATCTACCGCCGCATGAACCTTCGATCCCTTGCGGCGCTTGGCCCCATCGTAGCCTGAGCGCGCACCCGACTCTGGCGTCGACTGCAAGGTGCGGCTGTCGAGAACCATCGCCGTGGGCTGGCCTTTGCGTCCGGCAAACTCGCGCAGCAGAATGCGCAAATCCTCCACCATGATCTCGAAACATCGCGCATCAATCCATCGCCGCATTTGCTGATAGACCACTGTCCACGGAGGCAGATCGTTGGGCAGGAAGCGCCACTGATTGCCTGTCTTGGCAATGTAGCGAAGCGCGTTGAAAACATCGCGAAGCTGATAATCCCGCTGCCGAGCGTCCTCCCGGCACAGCGCCAAATAGGGAGCTATAAATGCCCACTCCTCATCGGAAACATCGCTCGGATAGCCAGACCGGACTCGTTTTCCCATGCCTCCATCGTCTGCCAGCTAACTCCAAACCCCCTATACAAAAGCAAATAAAGGGACAAAGTTAATAACAGGCTCTAGCGACAAAAACAAGAACGTCGCGAGGGTGGGGCACCCAGTCATTTTGCAATGGTCAGATGTGGGCCGCCCGGCGGCGAGACGGATGGAAGCCCTAGTTCATCAGCACCGCTTGGCGATCGTGCAGTGTCGCGCGGATCGCCGCGATTCCCGCATTAAGATTCGGCAGCGCGTTTAGAATCGCCTGCCCGTCCACGCCCGTAACCGATTTGCGCATCAGCTCGCACTGACCCACGAGCAGCGAATCGTAATGAATCAGATGGGCAAGCGTTGGCGCTTCAAGCCGGTAACGCTGCGTCATGCGATCGTTCGCCGGCGCGGGCAACTGATGGATGGACTGTTCGAGCGCGACGATTTCGCCATGCAGCCGCTCCAGCTTTTGCGCCGAGGCAACCGCTTCGGCATCTGGGAACGGCTTGGCGCGCGTGGGCAGCGGCAGGAATTCGCGGCGGTACTCGCTCTCTGCCGCGCTCACAGCAGACGCGGCGCCGCCCAAAAGCCATGAGGTCTTTGAGCGGACCATTTGATCGTCGGCGCGGAGCTGGTTCTCAACCTTGTAGAAGTTGTAACCCCAGCCATAGAACAGGTTGATCGCAATCTGTTCGAGCTCGTCGGCAGCGTAAAAAAGCTCTCCGGCCACTATTTACCTCCACTTGGCTCCGGCAGTCCTGTCTCGGCATTGAGGGAATAGAAGCCGGAAGGCTGCCCACCGATGTTAAAAGGCAGCCCAGCCGCGGCGTTGGGCGCCGAGACCAGTCCCTTGTCGGCCATCTTGAGCGCGAGATAATACCGTACCGCCTCGATGGGCGTGAGGCCGATCGCCTGGAGCGAGATAAGCTCGCGCATACGCTCGTCCTTGGGTAGGATGAGCACTTTAAGGTCATTGAGCGTGATGCCGTAGGTTTTCAGGAATTCCGCAAGATGGTTCTTCACCAGCTCGCGCACTTCGTTGATGTGCTCGTTGATGTCTTCCATCTTGGTTACTTGCACGATCTGGTTGATGGACTGCTCGATGGCCGGACCGGCGTAGTCGGCCACTTCCTTTGTGTCGATAGTATGGCCATTGAAGGGCAGATGAGTGATGAGATCGAGCGCGGCCTCTTTGGTGTCAACGTGGATGTAATAGTCCACCTGGTAGGCCATTTCGGCCATCTCTTCGCTGGTCGCCACGCCCTCGCTGCGCACCAGCAGCTTGGAGCGGTTGATGTAAATGACCTCGTAGACCCAGGGCGAGTTACCGCCAAAGAATCCCTGCGCGATGGAGCCGAGTATCGGTTTGTCAGGAGTGCTGAGCGCATACTGGCCAGTCTCGTAGACATTTAAGACCGCGCCGCGCGACTTCAGTACGCAGAAATGATTGCTTTCAACCGTGAGCAACGATCCGGAGACGATGCTTTCATCCGCGATTTTGACGGCCAGAACCTTTGTACCAAGAATGTCGGTGCCGTCGCTGTGTAGTGAGGTGATAACCTGCCGCGTAAGTGCCACTTGCTTTTCCTCCTGCCTGAATTGGTTTCGCATACCAAGCATACCTGAGCGGCTACACCTCACCGAGGGGTGCGAAAGCACAATGGCTGAAAGTATTGATCGCGTGGTGAGGCAACTCACGCGGTGTGTGAATAGTTGATGAATTGCGGGCTGGGGGAGGGATCAGTGACAAGGGACCGCTGGTCTGCGGAGTACTTCCACAGTACGCCGGGGGAGACAAATCTTCTGCGAGCGCCAGCCACTTGCGGTGGGGCTGGTGGCCTTCGGCGTGTAGAGCGGGCGGCTTTGCTTCCCACCCTTGCCGCAAGAAACAAGTACGCGTCAAGGATGGGGCACCCGGCATTGGACTCATGGATTTCTCATAGCCACCTGGACCCCTTCCGTAGTCCCCCAATTTGAAATACGATATCCGCATGTTGATGTTCACAAGAAATGAGGAGAGATAGCATGCGCTTTTTCGTAACGTTGCTCCTGCTCACCGCTTTGGCGATTCCTGCTGGATCGCTTGCCCAAAACCCCCAGGTTCAGCCGCAACCGAAGGCGGGCGAACCGTCCGCACATGCCACAATCTATTTCTACCGTTACAAGCAATTTGTAGGGTCGGCGCTTGCTCCGTCGGTCTATTGCGATGAGACGCAACTTGCGCGTATTGAAAACGGCCGCTTCTTTGCGGCCCATATTGAGCCTGGCAAGCACACGTTTCGTTCGAACGATAAGCAGTCGGGAGTCGAGCTGGATTTGAAGGCGGGTGAGAAGTATTACATCCGGGTAGAGATTGCAACCGGCATGATGAAGGGACATGGACGTCTTGTAATCGCGCCGGTCGAGCAGGCAAGCTACGAGCTGAAGTCGAGCAAGCTGAAGGCTCTCGATGCAGACAAAATCGATGACAAGACTCGCGTCACCGTAGATGAAGATCCTGCCGGATCGCCGGAATCCACAGGTTCGGCGGCCAAGTAGAAACCAGGCCGCAAGCATCGATAATGTTTGCGGCCACCCAATCAGAAAAAGGGGGAGCAAAATGAACCTGTCGGTTCAAGTTCTGCGATTTAGCTGTTCGCTCGTACTTCTCTGTGGAATCTGTTTTGGGCAAGAAGCGCCTCAGCCGTTTGCGAGCGTCGATGCTGCATCCAAGCGGAATGGTATGCTGCCGGATGCAGCATCGGGACCCTTTCAGGCAGTGCGTACTCAGTTGGGCGAGAATTTCGAACCGGAGCTGTGGAAGTATCTGTCTGACAATAACGTAGATAGACACTTTAGCATCGACGTATTTTTGCTTTACTCCGGGTATCTGCACGGCAATCCACCGATGCCGGATCTGGCGCGGCGGATCGAATTGAAGATTCTTTCTTTGGTGGCCGGGAAAGCCGATCTATCGAGCCAGATGGAGTTCGTGTCCGCGAGCATGAATGTCGCGGTTGTAAGCGCGGAGCTGGGGATGATGGACGAAGCGCGGCAGCACAAGAGTGATGCCGAAAAAATGATCGCAGCGGACAAAAAATTTGTGATGGCGGTGCCGGCGATGGAGGACTATGACAGGTGTGTCTATGCCTCAATCGGCGATGTGCGGATCGCCGACCCTACCACCGCTTGTTTGCCGCAGAGAGCGGCACGCGATCCCAAGGTGACGATGATCGAGGTTGGCGAAGTCGCACCGGACAAGGTGCTCTCTAAGCCGGCGCCGCGATGGCCGAAAGCAACTAAGGGCGGAGCTGCCTGCGTTTTCAAAGTGCGAGTATTGATCGATGAAGCAGGCAACGTGGAATCCGCCGAAACATTGAGTGGGCCTTCCGCAATCCAGGACGCTGCGCTTGCAGCGGCACGCAAGGCGCGCTTCCAGAAGACGATCTATCAGGGTATTCCGGTGAAGGTGCGAGGCTGGGTGGAGTACACCTATTAGTCAGTTGATATGGTCTTTGGATATGCGCGATGCGATCCTTTCACGATAAGACTGTGAAAGGATGCGGCGCGCGCAGTGGTGGGAATTTAAGGGTGAGGCACCCGGCGAGTACCGCAGTGAATACCTTATTTTCAGAATCCGATGATGAGGGACAAATCTTCATTGTCTTGGCACACTCCTTCCCTCTACAATTCTCGTACGGTGTGTCAACCTGCTCGAACGGGTGTGACATTGGCTAAACCGCTTGCTCTGGCGGATTTGATTGCGACTTCCCTATCGTGTGCCCTTGGCGCTGGTAACGCCAAGCTCAGACGCCGCACTCGTGGTGTGCCAAACACCACCAACCTCAAAGTTTTAGCAGGAGGATGGTGCGATGGCCAGCGAAGATAAGGCTCCCCGTGAGTATCGCTTTGAAATAGATGCGTTTACCCCCGAGACCATCCCCTTGAATCGCCTTGCCCAGTATTTGGGTGATCTCGCGAAGATCATGGGGGAGAGCGCCAACGTTCACTTGAATCGAGTCGATCCCGGCAGTACGGTTCCAGTTATTCGTGTGGATTGGGAAGCGGAGCCAAAAGTGAGAGAGCGCATCCGAGCGGTCAGATTTAACGAAGGCTCTCCCGCCGCATTGCGGGCTTACGCCGAAATCAATCGGCGACTGCTTGAAGATAACGCCAATGGTGCTCTTATTGATCCCGGCAAAAGCAAGGTGATTTTTTTTCCAGGACGCGATAGCGCAAACCAGCCGGAATTCGGCCCCATCAGGCAGACGGCAGTTTTCCAAGGAATCCCAATCAAGGTTGGCGGTGAACGGGATACTGTTCCCGTTCATTTGCAGGATGGGGAGGAGACTCATATTGTCGATGCTTCCAGACGTGTCGCAAAGCAAATTGCAAACCATCTGTTTGCATCTGTGGTACGTGTCGAAGGAAAGGGGCGCTGGATAAGAGAGCGTACGGGAGAATGGAAGATGTTGGATTTTTACGTCAACGACTTTGACGTACTTAAAGAAGGGAACATAAGAAGTGATCTTGAGCGGCTTAGGGGAATACCTGCCGCATGGAAAGACAGCGACGATCCGCTTGCGGAACTGATGGCGATTCGACGCGGCGAAGGACCACAGGCAGATGATTGCAATTGATGCGGGTATTTTGGGATTGTTCCTACATCCCGACGTAAAAGCGCCGGTTGATCCCTCTACCGGTCTACCCACGATCCGCGCAAAGGAACGAATAGAGCAACTTGTTGACGACCTAGATTCAAAGCGAGAGCGCATCATCATCCCGGCCCCCGCTCTCGCGGAATTTTTAGTGCTTGCTTCTGACGACGGCCCACAATTTCTATCCGAGATAGCCCTGCAAGCGAACTTTTATATTCAGCCTTTCGATCTATTGGCCGCTGTGGAACTCGCCGCGATAGAGCTTCTTGCGAGGAAAAGAGGACCGAAGCGTTATCCGCTTCCCGAAACAGTGCCTTGGCAAAAGGTGAAAGTAGATCGGCAGATTGTGGCGATTGCGAAGTTGCACAAGGCGCATACGATTTACTCGGACGACGGAGACTTAAGAGCTGTAGCTGAAGACGTTGGCATTAAAGGGGTGGCGTGTTGGGAACTTGACATTCCCAAAGGGAACATGACGCTGTTCGATAATTTCGACAGCCCTACAAGCTCTTAACAGAAAAAGGGACAGCCGATTCTACTCGACTGCCCCTCGTTGCTACGAGCGCCATTCCCGGTTTTCTCTCAGGGATAGACACACACCTTTCGTAGGGTGCGATAAGGCTACCAAACATACCCTAAATTTTGCAACTTCTAATATGTTCACCCCGGACAGGACTCGAACCCGCAACCTCTTCCCTACGAAAGGAGCGCTCTATCCAGTTGAGCTACCGGGGCCTTTCAAGTATCCGCTAACGCGATCTTCTCAATCAACAACCATCTTCACAAAGTTTATCTAGTTCTGATGGGTAATTGCCTATGTCAATTCATCATCATTGCTTGGCACAATCTTAGCCGCGTCCTTCGCTGCGCTCAGGATCTCAGCATTTGTGCCGATGGTTTTCGATTGGAGACCCTAATACCGTTGCAGGAAATCTGGATCGACGGGGTTCTCGAAGAGCGAGGCGTCGCGGGTGACGATGACCAGGCCCGATGGGGTGACGAAGTAGCGGCGCTTATCTTCAATGGGATCGTAGCCGATGACCGTGCCTTCGGGAATATGCACATCGCGGTCGATGATGGCTTTGCGGATGCGGCAATGGCGGCCGATGTTGACGTGGGAGAAGATGATGCTGTTGTCCACGTCGGAGTAGGAGTTGACGCGGACATCTTGCGAGAGGACAGAGTTGGAGACCGATGCTCCGGAGATGATGACGCCGGCGGAGATGACCGAGTTGACGGCCATGCCGGTGCGGCCCGGCTCGCCGAAGACGAATTTGGCTGGTGGATACTGCCGCACTCGCGTCCGGACCGGCCAGCTTTTGTCGTAGAGGTTGAAGACCGGCGAGACCGAGCAGAGGTCCATGTTGGCTTCGTAGTAGGCGTCGAGGGTGCCCACATCGCGCCAGTAAAGCGCTTCCTGCTTGTTCTCGTCGACAAAGCTGTAGGCCATCATCTTTTTCCTGCCGAGGAGATTGGGCAGGATATCGTGGCCGAAGTCGTGTTTGGAGTGGGGGTCTTCAGCGTCGGCGATCAGCGCCTTGAGCAGCACCTCGGTCGAGAAGATGTAGATGCCCATTGAGGCATCGACCGAGTTGCCATTGTGGGGCGAGCGGAATTTGGTGGAGGCGGGCTTCTCTTCAAAGCCGAGCACCTCGCCGGTGCGGCCTACCTCGACGACACCGAAGCGCGAGACCTCGTCGGGAGGAATGGGCAGCGTGGCCAGCGTGACCTCGGCATTGGTTTGCTTATGGCGCTCCAACATGCCGCTGTAATCCATCTTATAGATGTGGTCGCCGCCGAGGACGATGACGTAAGAGGGCTGCTCGCTGCCGATGGAGTAGATGTTCTGGTAGACGGCGTCGGCGGTTCCCATATACCAGTTGGAGCCGGTGCGCTGCATGGGCGGCAACAGCTCGAAGAACTCGCCCAGCTCCTGGGCGACGATGCCGGTCCAGCCCTCGCGGATGTGGCGGTTGAGCGAGAGCGCCTTGTACTGGGTAAGGATGAAGACGCGGCGCAGGCCGGAGTTGATACAGTTGGAGAGCGTGATATCGATAATACGATAATGGCCGCCAAAGGGGACGGCCGGCTTGGCGCGATCCCGCGTCAAGGGGAAGAGGCGCTCGCCCGCGCCGCCCGCCAGCAAAACTCCAAGTGTGTCTCTCATCAACGCTCCCGTCTAGTCTAGATTACGTTCTCAGGATTGTGTTTGCCTCAAGGCAACGCGCAGCACACGGATAGTGGTCCGTTTCGGCAAGGTTCAAAATGCTGTTGCTCAAAACGGTGAAGAATAGCATAGGACAATAAATCCGGAATGGACAAGGTTCGGATGGAGCAGATGCAAAGTTATTCTGACGCGGCGGATTCAGCGGACTTGGGTGAATCGTTCTAGTCGTGGTGGATCTCGCCGCTACTCTCCTCGCCGGCTACGGAGATGCGCAAGGAGCGGAGAAAATGGAGATCGTTCTGTGTAAAGGGGCCGCTCTCGCCGGTGGCGGAAGCGCCTACGGCGGCTTCTTCGGCCTGCTTGGCGGCGACCTCGTTAAGGCCGATGGTAGCCTCGAGCATCAGCAGCACATCGAAGCCGTACTGGCGGATATCCTGCACCACGCCGGCAATCTGCTCACTCTCGATGACCGACTCATGGATGGCCTCGCCCAATTGTTGAATCAGTTCGCGCAGACGGGATGTCACAAGCACCTCCTGAATTTCTGAAGCGGCGGCCTGCGCCCTCGTCTCGGGGCGAAAATCGGCGCGGGATTCCTCTACATTACTTCTGACGCCGCCTGGGAGCAACTAGGAAGCGCTGGAAAACTTTAGAAAACACTTCCGATACCCCTCGCTGGTACCATCATATCGAAATGAAACCTCATACCATTGGGCGGGTGTTGGGAATCGGCGCGCGGGTCGCCGGGCGGGCTGTGAGTGCAAGCATCGATTCCGCCGCGAATTCGCCTGCCGCTTCGGCCCCAGGTGCTGTTCAGACTCAGGCGACACAGGGAAGGGCTGGCGGAGTGTCTGTGGGCCAGCTAGTTGGCTTGCCGGACAAAGAGAGGGTGAAAAAGAGCGTGGCGCGGGGAGTGGGGGGATTCCTGCGGCCCTTTGCGCGGGTAGGAGGGATTTTGTGGCTGGAGGTGACCGGCTCGCTCTTTCTGCTGTTTGCGCTGGTTCTGCTTTCCGGCTTGTGGCGGACAAGGCCGGCCCACGCCAACGGACCCTACCAGCCGGGATTTCTGGTTGCGGCAGGAGTCGCAGTGATATTTGTCTATTTAGGAATAAGTTCGTTCTGGCGGGCGCGGAAGCGGTAAGTTTACAGGTTTCGGCGAGAACGCTGCGCTCGAAATTTTCGATCACGTCAGCAGGATGGAGACAATCGCTCCTGCTTCCAGGTGGTCGGCAGTTTCCGGCACAACGACAAAGCAATTCGAGCGCGCAAAGGCGGCCAGGTCACCGGAACCCTGCGAGGAAATCAGCGCGACCTGCGGCCGGTTGCCCGTTGCGAAGGAGAAATTGCAGCAGGCGGGGAGAAAGCGGGTCAGGCCTGGCTTGCCTTGCCAGGGATTGGCGAGTTCAGCGAGAGCAAAGCGGGGATGGGCTGTGCGGCAACCGGCGAGCGATGCCAGAATTGGCGCCGCAAAGAGCCGAAAGGTCACTGCTGCTGAGATCGGATTGCCCGGAAGTCCGAAGAAGTGCTGGATTCTCGCCTCCAAGTCTGCACTCGCGCCGCAGAGCATCTCTCCAAAGACCACCGGCTTGCCCGGTTGCATCCGCACGCCGGTAAAGTGGAAGCGCGCTCCTGCGCGGGCGAGCGCCTCCTCCACGAGATCGAATTTTCCGGCAGAGACGCCGCCGGTGATCAGCAGCAGGTCTGCGCTGGCCGTTTCAGCCAGCGCCAAGTCGAGCGCTTCAGCCGTGTCGGTGACGGCAGGTAGAATCCACGGCTCTGCGCCTGCGGCGGCGACCATTGCCGCCAGCATGGGCGCATTTGAGTTGCGAATCTGCCCCGGCGCGGGCCGAGCTTCGACAGGGACCAGCTCGTCCCCGGTAGCGAGAATTGCCACGCGCAGTTTTACGAAGACGGAGATTTCAGCGTACCCGCAGGCTGCAGCGAGGGCAATCTGCGCGGGGCCGACTCGGACGCCGATGGGAAGCAGCTCGTAGCCTGCACGGGCCTCCGCGCCTTGCGCAACGATGTTTTCGCCGGAAGCAAGGCTCCTTGCCGAATGCAGCCGGATTTGCCCGCCGACGCTCTCAACGTGTTCCAGCATGACGACGGCATCCGCACCAGCCGGAACCGGAGCGCCGGTCATGATCTCCCAGACCGCGTCAGCCGGCAGCGGGCCTCCGGGGGCTTGGCCAGCGCGCGTTGTTCCGGCGACAGGCAGCCATTCATGCGCTGCTGCCTCTGCTGCGCGGCAGGCGTAGCCGTCGCGCGTGGAGCGGGCAAAGGGGGGCTGATCGCGGTCGGCACGGATCGGCGCGGCAAGCACCCGGCCTGTCGTTTCTCTCAGGGGCACAGACTCAACGCGAGACGGAGCGGCCAATTGGGCAGCCCGTGCCGCCACAACCGCAGCTGCTTGCTCATAGCTCGGCAATTCAGAACCCATGCTGTGGATTGTAGAGGCTGATGCGTGCCTGCTTCACAGGCAAAAGAACGGGGCGCTTCCGGCAACCGGAAGCGCCCATGAATTAGATCAGATTGAAAAACTTACTTCTTGCCGGACTTATAACTAGTCACGACCTTCTGGCCGAAGCTTGCGAGGATGTCCTTCACATCTTTGACATAGGCGCCGTTCGGATCCAGTTCGAGATACTTCTGGTATGCCTCCAGGCAACCAGGGGGTGCGACAAACTGATGGGTCTTCGGATCCTCGGTGGCTTTGCCAACCAGACCCGCTCCCTTGAGGTAATAGGGAATCGGCGAATTCGGATCAGCGGCAATTGCCTCTTCCGCCGCGGCGACTTGCGCGTCGACGTTACCGACCTGATAGAAGATGACCGCTTCGTTCTTCAGATAGTTGCCGGCTCCGGCGGGATTCGCCTTGGCGGCGACGTCAAAGGCCGCATTGGCTTCAGGGATCTTGCCGGTGCGCGCGTAAATCTCTCCCAGTCCCGAGTTGGCCCCGCCTTCAATTCCCGGGTTGATCTTCTTGGGGTCTTTGGAATCCAGATCGATCGCTTTCTTGAAATTCGATTCGGCGTCATCGTACTTCTTCAGGCCGGATTGCGCCTTGGCCAGATCGAGCCAGAGAAGCGGCTCGGTGGGGCGCAGACCGGTATCCTTCAGCATCGTGGTCTCGATCTCGGAATTCTTCGCGGTCTTGATCTCATCTTCTTTGGCTTTAACATCTCCCGGCAATGCCGTTGGGCCAAGCTCCTTGACCGCCTCAAGGTGTGCGCCATCAGCATCCTTGAAGTCCTGATTCACCACGAGAATATCCGCATTCAATACCTTGACAACCGCATTG
Organism: uncultured Acidobacteriaceae bacterium; assembly: GCA_963713645.1. Taxonomy (GTDB): domain Bacteria; phylum Acidobacteriota; class Terriglobia; order Terriglobales; family Acidobacteriaceae; genus Telmatobacter. The sequence goes on from CAVQMQ010000045.1 coordinate 106,633, forward strand.
GTCTTCAGCGCCACCTCGTTCTTCTTCTTGATCTCGTCGAGGTTCTTCTTTTCTTCCGGAGAGAGCTTGTCGATAAACTCCTTGCGAGACATATCAACATCCTGGAGGATGTCCTGTCCGGCGACAATCTTTACGTTGTCAATGGAGTCGACCATCTTGTCGGCAGGTGTGTCGGGAGCGCGATAGACCACGGTGTAGGTGCCGGGAGCGGCTTCGCCGGAGTACATACCGCCTGCGGTCACCGGAAATGAATACTTGGAGGAATGGCCGCCGTCAGTGGAAAGGCTCACTGTGCCTGTAGTCGTCGCTGTTCCCACGGGGTTGGTAACAGCGCCGTGGATCTTCCCTGTAGGCTGCTGCGCCATCGCCGGCAAAAGGGCGATGGCCGCCAGGCCCAGCCAAAGTGAAAGGTTGCGTTTCATCTTCTTCTCCTTGGGAGCGGCGCGAACATCCTGGCCCGCGTGCTCAAATCTTTTTGTCAGCCAATTTCCTGCCTGCATCAGCCCAGGCCAACGGGCAGGATGCAAAAAACTCGTTTATGCGCTGCAATCTCAGAATATTTCAGCAGGAATCAAGTTAAATCCAACAGACCGCCGTCGACAAGAGCGCGAGGCAGATTCCGCAACGCGCATCAAAGCCACATGCGGACAGAAGTCCCGCAAGTACTGCGGGTTGCCGCTGCCTGCCCTGCCTCTTCAATGGTAATGCGCCTCGGCGGCCCGCGGTGTGGCCTGGATCACAGTTTGCGAAAATCGCAGCCTACAATAAATGCATGGCAACTGTGATTCGCCCCGCAACCGAAGCGGATATACCGCAGATTCTGGCGCTGATTCGCGCCCTGGCGGCCTACGAGCGGGAGCCGGACGCCGTGGCTGCCACCGAGGCCGACCTCAAGCGTGACGGTTTTGGCCCAAATCCTTATTTTCAGTGCCTGATGGCCGAACACGACGGCCAGCCAGCCGGTTTTGCCCTCTACTTTTTCAATTACTCCACCTGGGCTGGACGGCCGGGACTGTACCTCGAAGATCTTTTTGTTTACCCGGAGTTGCGCGGCCTGGGAATCGGCAAGGCGCTCTTGCAGCGTGTGGCGGCAATCGCCGTTGAAAACAGGTGCCCGCGGCTGCAATGGGAGGTTCTGGACTGGAATACGCCCGCCATCGAGTTCTATCGCTCCTTGGGCGCGGAGTTTCTGGATGAGTGGCGCAATGTCCGCATGACCGGCGAAGCGATTGAACGATTTGCTGGGACTGCTCAGGCTGTTTCAGATGAGGCGGCATTGTGAGGATTCGAGTGATCGGCGGCGGGCTGGCTGGCCCGGAGGCCGCTCTGACCGCCGCGCGCCTCGGCTGCGAGGTGGATCTCTACGAGATGCGCGCGATAATTGACGGCAAGCCGCGCCTGACACCGGCCCACCAGACCACCGAGTTCGGCGAGCTGGTTTGCAGTAATTCCCTGAAGAGCGAGTCACCCAACACCGCGCCCTGGCTGCTCAAGCAGGAGATGCGGCGGTCGGGTTCGGCGCTGTTGCGCATTGCCGACGAGACAGCCGTCCCGGCAGGCCACGCGCTGGCTGTGGACCGCGTCGAGTTTTCGCGGCTGATTTCAGAGGCTATTGCTGCCGACCCGAGGATTCGCGTGATCCGCGAAGAGGTGAAGAGCCTTGCCCCGGATGAGAGCGGTGAGGAGCTTACCATTTTGGCCACCGGCCCGCTAACCTCCGATGCGCTCAGCAAGGAGATTGCGCGGCTGGCCGGTTCCGAGCATATGGCCTTTTACGACTCCATCTCGCCCATCGTCGAAACCGATTCCATCGACATGGCGCGCGTCTACATGGCCGCGCGCTGGGACAAAGGCACAGCCGATTACATCAACTGCCCGATGAATCGCGAGGAGTACGACCGCTTCCTGGACGCGCTGCTGGCTGCCGAGGCCGCCGAAGCCAAGGAGTGGGAGAAACTCGAGTATTTCGAAGGCTGCCTGCCCATCGAGGTGCTGGCGCGGCGCGGTCGCGACACACTGCGCTTTGGCCCGATGAAGCCCGTCGGCCTGCGCGACCCGCGCACCGGCAAAACTCCGTGGGCAGTGGTGCAGCTCAGGCAGGAGAATCTCCGCGCCGACAGCTACAACCTGGTCGGCTTCCAAAATCACCTCAAATTCGGTGAGCAGGCCAAGGTTCTGCGCCTGATTCCCGGTCTTGAGAATGCACGCTTCCTGCGCTACGGGCAGATTCACCGCAATACCTATATCTGCGCGCCGCTTTTACTTGATGCAGCTTTGCGCTTCAAACCGAATGCTGGGTGCCCCATCCTTGAAGCGCCCTCAGCTTCAAGGGTGGGAGAGCAACAAACCATCCTCTTCGCCGGCCAGCTCTCCGGCGTTGAAGGCTACACGGAATCCATCGCCACCGGGCTGCTTGCAGGACTGTATGCCGCAGCCATCGCCCAGGGGCAAGAGCCCACGCCCGCGCCCCGCGCCAGCGCGCTTGGTTCGCTGGTCCACTACATCACCCACGCCGACCCGAAAAACTTCCAACCGGCCAACATCACCTTCGATCTGCTGGAACCGCTCGACGAGGAGACAAGAAAAAAAGTCCGCGACAAGAAGGAGCGGCACCGCATCGTCTGCGAGCGGGCGTTGGCGGCGTTTGATGCGTGGTACAGCAACAGCTTGTCGAGGCTCGCCAGCTAAGCCGTTGAGAATCTCCGCATCCCATATTGAAGAATCCATCCAAAATCTCTCGCGTCTGCTGTTTACATTTTCGCTTTCAGCGACTAATGTTCTTCCAGCAAAAAGCTGGCGCTGCGAACCTCTCGCAGCCGTGAACAGCATCCTCGGTAATCCCCGACCCAAAGGAGAAGATCACATGCCGACCGAATTAAAATTCCTGGCAAAAACCATCCTGTTTTGCCTCGCCCTCAGCCCGCTGGCCGCATCCGCCGCCAAACCCGCTTACGATGCCATCTATGTCTTTGGCGACAGCTACAACGATGTGGGCAACCTCTTTGCCGCAGACGGCGGCGCGGAGCCGCTGTCGCCGCCGTACTTTCATGGACGCTTCTCGAACGGCCCTCTCTGGGTGGAACATCTGGCCGGCTCTTATGGCCTGCCGATGCTGCCCTCGCTGGCCGGCGGCACGGACTACGCTTTTGGCGGCGCATGGGCAACCATGCCCATCGTCACCGCGGCAGGAACCATTCCAGATGTGCCGCAGCAAGTGGCGCTTTACCTGAGCCAGCATGACGGCAAGGCCGACCCCAAGGCACTCTATGTTCTTGAGGGCGGCGGCAACGACATTCTTGGTTCCAGCACCGTGCCGGTCAAACAGATTGCGTTCGAGATTGCATCGAGTATTGCGGAGAGCGAACAGACACTCCGCCGAGCCGGAGCAAGGAATTTTCTGATTCCCAATTTCTTTAACCTGGCAGATCTGCCCGTGGCCGCGCCCATCGCAAGCTTTGCCACTGCCGCCGCAGCGGCAACCAATCAGATACTCGACGAGCTACTGCTGCCCGAGGAATTTAATCCCGAAGTGAGGATTGTGCGCGTGGACGATGCGGCTCTTTTTGACGCAATTGAAACGGATACAAACCATTTCGGATTCACCAACGTCACCACTCCCTGCCTCAACGCAGCCACCGAAACCGTGTGCGCCGACCCGGACCATACCCTCTTCTGGGACACCGTGCATCCGACGGAGTTTATGCACGGGTACTTTGCAGTTGCGGCGGAGACAGTGCTGAATCACTGACGGTGGTTGGTGCGGCTAAGTTCTCTACGAGAATTGATGTTTTGTGCCGCATGTCTCAGAAGCGAGACATGCGGCACCCAGCAGGCGGCAACAGGATTCGCTGTCTCGGCTGGTGTCTGACCCTCCCGTTCGCAGCTTCTGACGGAGCGACCTGCCGCCTCTCGGCTTTCACCCGCGTACAGTACCCAAGCGGAGAGGCGTCGATCAGGCCCTCTTCCCGCCCCCACGCTTGTAAGTTCTCTTGGTCGTTCTTTTCAAGTTTCGCCGGGGTTCCAACCACCGACCGCTCGTTCTGATTACGATCTTGCGAACACCTTTTCCCTTCGAAACGTTGATGGATTTGGTCGTCCGCATCAATTGACCGCAGGCCGAGCAGATGACGCGGTCATTCGGCGCGCCATAACCGGAAAGTTGACCGATCATTACCGATTTTTCGATCCCGAACGCAGGGCAAGCCTTGTTGACGCACTTCGCACGAAGATTCATGAGCACTCCTGATACCAGCGGCAAGTTGGTGTATGGCCCAATTTGCTGCGCGGTTTGTTGACTACGACATGAGTTTCATCGATACTGTTGGTGACAATCTACTCCACAATCATGTCACCAAATGGAGGATGGGTTTGAACGAAGGCCACTGGATGCGGTGCAGACGCGTAGAGATTGAGGACGGATATCTTGTCTGCGATCTGGATTGGACCCGCACCTACGATCTCGAGAAGGCATATCCCAAAGATCCGCACGTGCAGTTTTTGAACTGTGCGAACGATGACGACCTCCTTCGCTTCACACGGGTGTGGGGTCCGCTCTATCTCCGGACCACGGGTGGTCCAGACGATGAATGGCAAACTGGACGGGCGCGACGGTCACTGGCAGAATATCGAGCTGCGCTTCGGCGCTTCCGGGGAGTCAAGGGCATTCTTGAAGCAGCTAAGGGAAACGGAGACGAGCGGGAAGCTCTTGTAGGGTTTCTCGCTGCGGACGAAGAGGAGTTCAAGCTCAGCGCCCTATACAAGCCCGACGAACCGCCCTACCACCAGTTCTCCCTGAAGCTTTGGCTCCGGATCGACGGCAGCATATTCGACTGGATCCGCACCGTACCCATCGCTCAGGTCAGGCATGCGCTCAGGTACTGCGTCGAGGCCGAAGTAACGATGCCGTGGACGGGGGGCGTTCGCGTGGTTCCCCACAAAGGGCGAACCAAAGTTGTTCCTAGCTATCGGCTGTCCACGCTCCAGGATGCGCTGGCCTGGATGAGGTGGTTCGACGAGTGGAACACGAATCCTCCCACAGTCTGCCCTGCTTGTCATACGGTCTTTCGGCCGTCCAGCCTTCACAAGATGAAGTACTGCAGCAATCGCTGTGCTCACCGGATCGCGATGCACAACTACCGGCAACGAAGATCCGGATCGAAGAAATCGAGCGGTAGGCGTTGACGGTGAAGAGAGGTAGGTTTCAGTTTGGAAGAAACTGCCGACGTCGTCACATTTGGTGCAGGCGTCCTTCTGTGCAGTCTGCAATCTATAATTAGGCATATCTTTTCCCTGTCGCCAAGGCACCCAAAGGTCCTCGTTCAGCGGCCTTCGAGTTGTTCGAGCACTGAGGTTGGTTTCTGAATGAGTAGCGAAGATCTGATTTTTGTCACCGGCGCGACCGGTTTTCTGGGTGTGCAACTGGTGCATGAGCTGCTGGATCGTCACCCGCAGGCGCGGCTGGCGCTTTTGATCCGCGACAGAGCCGGGCTACTCAGGCCAGCAACGCGCCGATCTGATTGTTCCCCCAGCCCAGCGATCCCGCGTCGAGGTCTATTCCGGCGACGTCAGCCAGCCCAATTGCGGGTTGGATGCCGGCGACTTATCAGCGGCTTTCCGCCGAGACGACCCGCGTGATTCACTCCGCCGCGACGGTGCGCTTCGATCATACGATTGAAGAGGCCCGCGCCATCAACGTCGAAGGCACGCGCCGCGTGCTGGATTTTGCGGCTGGTGCGCGGCAACTGCGCAGCCTGGCTTATGTTGGCACCGCCTATGTGGCCGGCGAACGCACCGGGCTGGTGCGCGAAAGCGAACTGGCCGTGGGCCAGAGCTATCGCAATACCTACGAGCAGACCAAGGCTGAGGCGGAGGCGCTGGTGCGCTCACGGCTGGACTCGCTGCCGGGCGATGATTCTGCGGCCCAGCATCATCGTGGGCGACTCCCGCACCGGCGCGACCTCGAGCTTCAAGATGATGTATTGGCCGCTGAAGATCTACGCGCGACGGCTGTGGCGCACGGTGCCGGGCTATCCCGATGCTGTGCTGGACATTGTGCCGGTGGATTATGTGGCCAGCTCGGTGGCGCGGCTGCTCTTTGACGAGGCGGCTCTGGGCAGCACGGCTCACCTCTGCGCCGGGCCACGCGGCAGCGCGACCATTGAGCAGATTGCACGGCGCGCGGCGGAATACTTCCAGGTGCCGTGAGCCGCGCTACGTCGATCCGAAGTTCTTCTTTGCAGGGCTGCGTCCGCTGCTTTTCATGACTTTGTGGGGCCGCAAGCGCCGCGTGCTGCGCGATGGCCGCGCCTACCGCGACTACTTCACCATGCGCATGCAGTTTGACACCACCAACGCCGAGCGGCTGCTGGGGCCAGCCGGAGTGACGCCGCCGCCGGTGCTCGATTATCTCGACCGCCTCTTCCATTACTGCGTGGCCAGCGAGTGGGGCCGCAAGCCGGTTGCCGCCCAATGAATCTATTGCGCCGCTTTCAACTCGCGCGCGACCGCAATGTCACCGTCGCCAACCTTGTAGACGAGTTGCTGCGGCGCAAAGGAGATTGCGAGGTCGCGGCCACGGACAGAGGTCCATTTCATCTCTCCGAGCTGCATGCCGAGATCTGCACGCATTGACGCGTTTCTGCGGCGAACCGTCGCGCTCAAGCCGGGCCAGCCGGTCGCAATCTATCGCACCAACAATCGGCAGTGCTTTCACTGGTTTCTTGCGGTCATTCGCGCGGGAGGGCATCGCGGTTCCGCTGAACCCGATGCTCTCGCTCAGCGAGGTGCGGCGGATTCTCGCCGATAGCGGCACGGAGATTCTGGTCACAGACAAAGCCGTCTTTGAACGCACTATTCTGAGCCGGGATGCTTTGAATGTGCGCACCTGGATTCAAGCAGACGATGAGACGGAGACGCTCGACGGCTTCGTGCGCGTCACCGAAATGGCGGACGCGCCATTACCGCCGACAGCGATCGATCCCTCGGCGACCATTGCGGTCTTTCACACTTCGGGCACCAGCGGGTTTCCCAAGGGCGCTGCGCTATCGAGCAATGCTCTGCTGGGCGCGCGCGCTTCAACCGTACTCGCGGGGATTTTTCTCGGCCAAAAAGATCTGGCCCTCATCGCGCTGCCCTGGTCGCACATCATGGCGGTCAGCATTGCGCTCTACGGGCTGATGGCGGGGATTCGCGGCTGCTTCCTGGATCGCTTCGAAGTGGGCGCGGCGCTAGAGCTTGCCGAGCGCCATCGCATTACCGCATTTGTCGGCGTACCGGCAATGTTTGCTCGGCTGGTCAACAGCAACCCGGAGGCGGAGCGGCTGAAAAGCGTGCGCCTGTGGCTCTCGGCCAGCGACCATCTGCCCGCGGAGGTGCGCCAGCCTCTGCGTGCGTATGGCGCTTTGCTGCGTCTTCCCGGCGGGCGGCGCATTCCGCCGGTGCTGCTGAATGGATACGGCATGGTGGAGCTGGGCGGGCTGGCGATGATGGGCATTGAACTGTCTTTTCTGCCCGGCAGCGGCGATCTGTGCTTCCCGGTGCCTCCGTTTCGCATCCGCGTCGTGGACGAAAACGGACGCATCGTACCCGCCGGTGTCACGGGCGAGTGCCAGATTCGCCTCCGCGGCCTTGCTCCTCACTATTGGAAGGACAAGAGCCAGGATTTGCTCACCAGCGACGGCTGGCTGCGCACCGGCGACCTGGCCACGCGCAGCCGGCTGGGCCTGATTCGCCTAGTAGGGCGCATGAAGGATGTAATCAAGTCCGGCGGCTACTCGGTTTATGTACGCGAATTGGAGGAGGCATTGCAGGCTCATCCGGCAGTGGTGCGCGCGGTGGCTTTCGGTCTGCCGCATAAGGAGAAAGGCGAGATTCCGGTGGCTGCGGTGGAAGTGAAACAAGAATCAGCGGCCAATGAAGCGCAGTTGCTAGACTGGTGCCGCACGCGGCTTGCAGGGTACAAAGCGCCACGCTGCATCTGGATTCTGGAACCGGGGGAACTGCCGCAGAATCACAATGGCAAGGTGCTGCGGCGGACGCTGCAAGAGAAGTTTGCCGCAGAGATCAATTAACTGGAGAGCTTTCACGGTTCCCGTACGGCGACATCTTGCCATCCCACCCTAGCGACAAAGACAAGTACGTCGCGAGGGTGGGGCACCCAGACTTTTGTCGTTCTCAAAAATACTTTAAGCGCATGGCGATGACCTGGCCGCCAATGATCTCTACTGACTTATCCGAGAGCGGCAACCACCTCTGGCACCACCGTCGCATCGACCATCTCCTGAATGGAATCAATTACCAGTTGAGGTTGGTCGAGGTGAATCCAGTGCGCGCTCTCCGGGGCGATGATCTGCTGCACGTTGTCGCCGATGCGGCGCAGGCAATCCTCTGAGAGCGGAGTGGATTTGCCGGGCGTCAGCAGCAGCACGGGAATTCCGTGAATCGGCTCAGCAGCCTGCATCTCGCGGACAGTGTCGGGCACGGCCTGGACATGACTGCGCATCCCCACATAATAACCGGGCCGCGACCAGTGAGCAGCGACGATGGGCCATACTTCAGGCGGCATCTTGTTCACCTCGCCCTTGACGCGCCCCAGCACGTGCTTGCCGCCTTCGCCAGCAGCGCCTGCCAGCCGTTCTGCGACGCGGCCAGACCGGCAGAGGAGCGAGGTGACTGCAAGCCGCGCCAATCCCACCTGCGCAATCGGAATGGCATAACTCGATAGCTTCGACCCGCGGTCGATCTCCTTCTGTTTTGCCGGGTTCAGCGGGGGCCACTCGTCGCAGCGCATCGGATCAACAAGCACAATACTCGTGACTTCATCGGGATAAAGCAGCGCGAAGCGGCGCATTACCAGGCCGCCGAAGGAGTGGCCGACAAGGATGTAGGGCGGCTTGATTCCGGCCTGTGCGAGCATTTGGTGCAGTTCCACGACTATGTTGCCGGGGGTGCGCGCGGTCTGGCAGGGGCTGCTCCAACCCAGGCCGCAACGGTCATAAGAGGCCGTGGTGGCAAACTGCGAGACTTTTTCCTGGATGTGGAACCAGTTGAGGTTGGTGGCGGCGATGCCGGCCTCAAAGAGCACTGCGGGACCGCTCGATCCTTTTTCAAGCAGGTAAATTCTGTTGCCGTTGCCGATATCGACCCAGCGGCCGGCTGCTGTGTAGCGTGTCCGGTCTTTGCGTGAGCCGAGCCACTGATAGAGAAACCCCAAGGCGGCCAGGGCCACCGGTAGACCGGGAATAAGAAGAAGATAGTACATGCGCCATCCTAGAAGTGCATGAGTTGAGCCGTGCTGAAATCGTTGAGGCTGAGATGCGCCTTGGGAGAACCGTGGTCGATGATGAGCAGCGTTGAACCGGAGTGGCCGCGAATCTTTGCTTCCACCTGCGTGGCTGACCAGACGCCCTCCGTCTGGCGCAGGCCGAAGTAAGTAAACTCTTTCACACTTCCCGAGGCTTTCATAGTCTTCTCTATATGGGCCGGAAAGCCGCTAGCGTGATCAAGCCAACTTTTTACCTCAGCGTAGTGTGTTTTGTCGAGAGTACCAGGGGTGCTACGCAGCAGGTCGCAATCGCGCGCTCCGTATTTGGCAGCGCCTAAAGCCGTTTGCCCGGCCCAGAAGTAGGTTGCCTCCAGGAAATCTTCGTAACTGAATTCATCGCCCAGCGGACCGTCGTTCCACTTCTCGAATGGGAGGGCTGTTGGAGCTGCGTCGCCGGGATGCGCGATCTGGATGGAGCTTTGGCCGTTGGGACGCACTTCAAGCAGGACGTGACTGGCTATGCGGGCACGCACCAAGGAACCCGGTCCCGTCTTTGGAGCGTTCGCAATATCCAGAAACACGCGCAGCCCATCGGGAAACCAGTGGGCCTTGACATTGATGGGAAAGCTCTCGCGATTGCCATTGGCGTCCACCCGCACAAGATGCCCGCTGAATCGATAGTCGGCTGATTGGACTTGCGCGCGCGCATTCGCAAGCACGCCCTGACCGTTCGCCTGCGCGGCAAAGATCAGGGATGCAGCGAGTGCCATCGCTCCAAGTCTCATGCCTCGACCTTCCCATCGCGAATGCGAACCTGGCGGGCTGCCGAGTGCGCGATCTCATTTTCGTGCGTCACAACGATCAGTGTCATGCCGCGCTGCTTCTGAATTCCGGTAAGAATCTCCATAGTGCGCGCGGAGTTCACACTGTCCAGGTTTCCGGTCGGCTCATCGGCCAGCAGAATCTCGGGACTGTTGGCGAGTGCGCGGGCGATGGCCACGCGCTGCCGTTCTCCGGCCGAGAGCTGATTGGGATATTGGTTCATGCGATGCTCCATGCCCATTTCCTTAAGCAAGTCGCGGGCCCGCGCTGCGCGGTCAATACCGTTGCGCTTGCAGCCCAGCATCGGCAACTGCACGTTCTCAATTGCGCGCAGCGTAGGCATCAGGTGAAAGGCCTGGAAGATGAAACCAACGCTCTGCGAACGGTAGGTGTCCAGATCAACAGCCGAGCCGAGTGGCTTGCTCTTGTAGAGGACCTCGCCGCTGGTCGGGCTGTCCAATCCGCCGAGCATGTGCAGCAGCGTTGACTTGCCGCTGCCGCTGGCTCCGGTGATGGCGATGTACTCGCCGGCGGCAATCGAGAGGTCCACGCCGCGCAGCGCTTCGATGCGGCCTTCGTCGTAGCTTTTGTAGAGGCTGCGCACCTCAAGCGCTGGGCTAGTCATGGCGCAGCGCCTCCACGGGAGAGAGCTGCGCGCCGCGCCATGCGGGAATCGCACCAGCAATCAACCCAGCCAGTGCAGAGATTCCCACAGCCTCGGCAAGGAGCGGCAACGGAAACGAAGCCGTAACAATGCTGGCAGTTTGCGGCAGGGCAGCCAGGAGAGTGAGAGCACACCATCCAACCGCGATACCCAACACGCCGCCGCCCAGGCCGAGAACTACCGCTTCCAGTTGAATCAGCAGCATCACCTGGCGTTGCTTCCAGCCGAGGGAACGCAGGATGCCGATCTCCCGCGTGCGCTCAAAGACCGACATCGCCATGGTGTTGGCGATTCCCAGGATGCCGATCAATAACGCAATCGAAGAGGTACCCCAGGCCGAGGCATGAGCCAGCTTTACAAACTGATTGTTGCTGGCGCGCTCGGCCGCGGGCACGGCGCGCAGGCCGGGAAGCGCAGCTTCGATCTCCGCCTGTGCCCGCTTCAGATAGGCGTCGTATGGTTCACCGGCAGGCGCGGGGCGCAGCCGCACATGAAAGGTAGAAACCTTGCCCTGCAGGCTGCTGAGTTGCTGCAACTGGTCGAGGGGGAGCAAAACCGCGCCCGCCTCCAGGCCCGATCCGCCCTTATAGATGCCGACAACCGTGAAGGCGGAGCCTTGTATCTCTAGCGTATCGCCGGTTTTCTTGTTCAGGCTGCCAGCCAGCAGTTCACCGAGCATCACCTCAGGCTGACCATCGTGGAATTGCCGTCCAGAGATCAACTGGAGCGACTGGAACTCGTAGGAGTCCGCCTTCCAGCCGAAGGCCAGCGCATTGACCTCCGGGGTCAGGTCCATTACGTTGTAGATCATCGGCGTGGCCTGTGCGACAACCGGCAAAGATCGCAGCTTGGTCACCGCGGACTCGTCCATCGATGTATTGAGAAAGGTTTGCTGAATCACGGCAATGTCTGTGCCACTGCTCGAATAGATGCGTCCCCATTCGTGCTCGAATGCGCTGGAGAAGCCAACCAGGCCTACAAAGGCGCCGATCGCCATTCCGATTCCACAGAGTGTCAGCAGGGTTCTCAGCCGTCGCCGCCAGAGATTCTTCCATACGAAACCAGTAAACGACAATTGAGAAGTCATGAAGGCGGCGTGAGTCCTCGCGTTTTCCGATGTTGTAGAAGGCTAACTGCCAGTTTAATCAGCGGCAGATACGGTGTCCATCAAAGATTCGTGAATCGAGTGCGACTGGCCGGCTACTGTTGTCGTCCAAAAGCATAAGCAGATGCACATTCTATTGAGTTTACTTGGTTTAATCTTCCCGCTCCCCGCCTCTCTGTAAGAGTGGACTCTACGTAAAATCACGGGGGATAAAGCGACATTCGAATCCGAGTATCCCCTTTCTGCGGAATGTCATTGTCCCGTGCAAGCTGTCGAGGTTTCAAAATCGAGGTCGTCGGTCCGTCGTTCAGCGTCTGGAAAACTGAGGCTAATTCGCGAACCTCGGCACAGAGATCGGCTCACGTAGCGCCGGAATGTACAGACATTCCCACACCGTCTAAAACAGAAGATACATTCCTAAATATTGAATAGACACTCCAAACGCGCGAGAACATGCGATCTTGTTGAATTCGTTCGCGTGGCTATCTTGTTCACGCTGTTCGTTGCGCACATTGAAGCAGTTCATCTTCCACATGCTAGACTTTGGGAACGATTCAATTCAGAAGGGTTAAATCTCAATGGCTGCCACCAGCGAGTTGCGCAAAGCTCCATTTCTCCTCGGTGTGTTTCTGATCACCTTCTCCTCACTTATCTTCCAGATTTTGCAAACGCGAATTCTTTCGGTCATCGCCTGGTATTACCTGGCATTCTTTGCAATCAGCGTGGCCATGCTGGGAATGACAGTTGGCGCAGTCTTGGTTTACGTCAAAAGGGATTATTTTCAGCGCGCATCGCTTCCGATAACCCTATCCAATTTCGCACTGATGGCTGCAGTGGCCATGCCAGCCTCGGTCGCAGTCCAGTTTTCTCTGATTACAGACAGCCCGGTCGCCTTAACCACGGTTCTTTCCTGGAGTATGTTGCTGGTTGCCATGGCTGTGCCATATGTATTTTCCGGGGTCGTGGTCAGTCTCGCGCTCACCCGCAGTCCCTTCCCTACGGGGCAGGTCTACGGCGTTGACCTGGTGGGCGCGGCGCTGGGATGCGTGGCAGTCATCGGCTTGCTGAATACCATGGACGGCCCAACTGCGGTAATCGTGGCTGGCGCGGTGTGCGCATTGTCGGCCGCAGCTTTTGCATTGAGCGCAGGCACCGAATACGGGAAGAGCCTGAAGTCGATGAAATGGTATCGCTCACCGGCGAAAATGGTGATTGTGTTGTTGGGGCTGGCATTTTTGAACTCATTTTCCGGCGCGCTTCTGCACCCTTCCTTGGTGAAGGGAAGTATGGAATCCGCGCCTGGTCCAGGTGTGTTTGAGAAGTGGAACACTTATTCCCGCATTCGAGCCTATCGCCCCGCGATGGGGATTCCCCCGCTCTGGGGTCCATCCCCCAAAATGCCCGCCAACATTGTGGCTCCGGTGACAATTATGGATATCGATGGGGATGCAGCGACCTCCATGTTTCACTACGACGGGACGCGCGATTCGATTGGATTTCTGCGATACGATCTGGTCAATCTCGCCTATCATCTTCCGGGCATCAATAAATCTGCGGTAATCGGCGTTGGCGGTGGACGGGATGTTTTTTCGGCTCATCTATTTGGCGTTCCTGACATTACTGGAGTTGAACTGAATCCTATCTTCGTTGATCTTCACACACGCGATCCTTTCTATAGGAATTTTTCCAATCTGACATCCTTGCCTAATCTCAAGCTCCATGTGGATGATGCGCGCAGCTGGTTTGCGGCGACCAACGAGAAATTCGACCTGGTGCAGATGAGCATGATCGACACCTGGGCTGCAACGGGCGCGGGAGCGTTCAGCCTGAGCGAGAACGGACTCTATACGCTGGAGGGTTGGCGTGCCTTTTTGAAGACCATTAACAACAATGGATTCTTCACAGTGAGCCGCTGGTACAGCCCCAGCGAGGTAAACGAGACAGGGCGGATGATTGGATTGGCATCTGCCGCATTGCTGGACTCCGGCATTACGGATGTGCGTCCTCACCTGTTCGTGGCTAACACCAATCACATTGCAACTCTTGTGTTGTCCAAGGCCCCTTTTACCGATGAGCAGTTGCGCATACTGCATGAGGCCGTGCAGGAAGGCGGCTTTACCGAATTGCTATCCCCAGATCATCCCGCAGACTCCGCATTGCTGCGCCAGATTACAGAGAGTCATGACCCCGTCACCTTGAATCGTGTGTTGGATTCGACCTACCTGGATCTCACCGCGCCGACCGATGCAAAGCCGTTCTTCTTCAACCAACTGCGCATGTTTGACATTCCGAGCCTGCTCACTGTCATACGAAAAGGCGGTGATCGCGGTGTTACCTCGGGAAATCTGGTCGCGGCCGTCGTACTGATGATGATTCTGTTTATCTCAATCCTTGCGGTGATCGCAACCATCCTGATGCCGCTGAAGAGCGCGGCGCGAGAGTGTTCGCGGCCCCTGGCGCTGGCAGGCAGCCTTTACTTTTCTTTGATTGGCATGGGATTCATGCTAGCGGAGATCGCATTGTTGCAGTATTTCAGCGTCTATCTCGGCCACCCAATTTATGCATTGGGAGTCTGCCTCTTCAGCCTGATCCTCGCCTCCGGACTGGGCAGCCTTGCATCCGATTGGTTCAAGCTGGGGACACGCGCGCGGATAATCTCGTGGGGTAGCGTTGTCGCGATTTATTTAGCGGTGATGGTTTTTGTTCTACCATCGATCTTTCAATCCACCACCGGCCGGGAGCGCATGGTGCGCATTGGCGTCTCACTGGCTGCAGTCATGCCGTTGGGCTTTTTATTCGGATTCGCATTCCCATCCGGGATGCGGCTGGTTGAGGCTATCGACAAGCAGCCAACGCCGTGGTTTTGGGGCATCAACGGCGCTACAGGCGTTCTCGCCTCCGTCTTGGGGGTGATGATTAGCATGTCTTTTGGTATCCCCGTGACCATGCTCATCGCAGCTGTGTGCTATCTGCTGGTAATTCCGGCCGGAGTGTTTTTGCTGAAGATGCGGCCTCCTGCTGAAGCTGCACTCATCAACCGAACATAGCGAGTTTAGCTCACAAGCCGCTTGGCTCCTTGCAGGCGAATGGAAACATGCACCAGACTGAGCGCGGCGGGAGTTACACCGGGAATGCGGCTGGCCTGGCCGATGGTGATGGGGCGAACGCGCTCCAGAGTTTCGCGCATCTCTCGCGAGAGGCCGCTGATTGTTGCGTAGTCCATCCATTCAGGAATCGAGACTGCTTCAGCGGCCTTGAGCTTGGCGATGGATTTCTTCTGCTGCTCCAAATAGCCGGCAAATTTGATCTCGGTTTCGACGGCGCGGGCCTCGTTGCGGAGGACGGATTTGGCAACATTGGCTGAGATGCCGGAATCCTCCGCATGCAGGACGGAAAACTCGGCCAGAAGCGAATCGGCGGCGTTGCGAAGACTTTCGCGCAGCGCGGATAGCACCGGCTCGATAGTTACCTCGGGCCGCTTAAGCAGTTGCGCCCAGGTGAGTCCGGCAGTCGCGGGCAACTCAGCAAAGCCCGCGACTGCGAGTCCCTCGGCGTTCACTTTGCCGGTAGTGAGCAGATGCTCAAGAGCGATCATGCGCGCCTGCTTGCGCTCGTACTCTACCCAGGCCTCGTCATTGATGAGACCCAGCCGTCGTCCATGCGGAGTGAGACGGCGGTCGGCATTATCGATGCGCAGATGGAGGCGGAACTCCGCGCGCGAGGTGAACATGCGGTACGGTTCGTTGGTCCCTTTGGAGATCAGATCGTCGATGAGGATGCCGGTGTAGCCTTCGGAGCGGTCCATCGTAAACGGCGGCTCGCCTTTCAACCATAAGGCCGCATTGATGCCGGCCATGATCCCTTGGCAGGCTGCTTCCTCGTAGCCGCTGGTTCCGTTGATCTGTCCAGCGAGATAGAGGCCCTCCATGCTTTTGACCCTCAAGGTGCGGTCCAGTTCGGTAGCATCAACGCTGTCGTACTCGATTGCATAGCCAGGGCGCAGCATTTCCGCTTCGTCAAGGCCGGGGATGCTGCGCACGATCTGCCATTGCACCTCCATCGGCAATGAGGTGGACATGCCGTTGACATAGACTTCGTGGGTATTGAGACCCTCCGGCTCAAGAAAAAACTGATGCTGGGTCTTGTCGGGAAATTTGACAATCTTGTCTTCGATCGACGGGCAATAGCGCGGGCCGATGCCTTCGATCTGCCCGGAGTACATTGCCGAGCGATGAACATTTTCACGGATGATGCGCAGCGTCTCCGGCGTGGTGAAGGCGATGTGGCAACTGATCTGTGGCTGCACGATCTTCTTGGTGCGGAAGCTGAAGGGAGTGGGATCGGCGTCCCCCGGCTGCTCTTCAAAGGTCTCCCAGCGGATGGTGCGGCCGTCCAGGCGCGGCGGCGTCCCCGTCTTGAGGCGGCACGTGCGCAGGCCCAAGGCGCGCAGTGCTTCGCCCAGCAGGACAGATGCCGGTTCGCCACTGCGGCCTGCGGGATAGCGCTCTTCGCCGCAGTGAATCAGGCCGTTGAGGAATGTGCCGGTGGTGATGATGGTGGCTCCGGCGAGTAAATTCCGCCCATCCCGCAGCTTCAACCCCATCACTCGACGCCGGGTGCGCTGTTCCCTGTTCCCTGTTCCCTGTTCCCTTTCGTCCAGCACCAGATCGACAACCTCGGCCTGGCGGATGTGCAGCCCCGGCTGCGCTTCCAGCACTTCGCGCATTTTCACGCGATAAAGCTGCTTATCGCACTGTGCGCGCGGACTCCACACCGCAGGACCGCGCGAGGTGTTGAGCAGGCGAAACTGAATGCCGACCGCATCGGCGACCTCGCCCATGATGCCGCCCAGCGCATCGACCTCGCGGACCAGATGGCCTTTGGCCACGCCGCCAATCGCAGGGTTGCAGCTCATCTGCGCAATCAGATCCATGTTCATGGTGATCAGCGCGGTCTTCAGCCCCATGCGCGCCGAGGCCATGGCCGCCTCGCACCCGGCGTGCCCCGCGCCGACCACCGCGACATCGTATTGTTCGGTAAACGCCATCTGAGTCTATTCTACGGATTCCGGGGTCGAGGCGGCAGGGTGCATGCCTACGGCGAGGTTTTCGTGCGCTGACACTGAGACCGGATAGAATGATCTGCAGTTCATGACGAATCCCAACTCATCTGATTTCCAAAAATTCTCACTTCGCTCGACGGCTGGCGGGTTGTTCATCCTGATGCTCGTGCTGGTCTCTGCGAGAGACGTTCAGGCTGAACCGACGCAAGCTGCTGTAGCCGCCTACAACGCCTACGCCCATACAGTTGAATCACGCCTTGCGCAACAGCACCGGGCGCAGAGCGGTTTTCTTGCGCCTTTGGCCGCAGGGCAACAAGGTGACGCTCGATTGCGCACGGGCGAGTTGATTGTGGAACAACTGACGCCTGCGGCAAGCGGCGACTTTCCCAGCGCAATGCTTCATCACTGGCGCGCAACAGCCTTTGCCCCCGGAGCTAAAGCAGCGGATTGTGAGCGGCTGATGCGAGATTTCAATCGCTACCCGCAAATCTATTCTCCGCAAGTGCTGCAAGCGAAAGTCATCTCGCAGAACGGAGATCGGATGCAGTCCACGATGCGCGTTCGCCAGCAGCATGTGCTGACAGTAGTACTGGATACGGCCTATGACATAACATTTGGACGGCTTGATCCGCAGCATGGATTCAGCAGCTCGATCAGCACACGGATAGCTGAGATTGACCATGCAGGCACGCGCGGCGAGCGGGCGCTGAATGCGAATGAGGAACACGGCTATCTATGGCGGCAGAACACCTACTGGAGCTACGAGGAGCGGGATGGCGGGCTGTATCTGCAGATCGAATCGATCTCGCTGACGCGTTCGATACCTACCGGGCTGGGATGGGCGATTCGTCCGTTTGTGGAGAGCGTGCCGCGCGACTCGCTGGAGTTTACGCTCCGCTCAATATGCAGTGCGCTGCGCAAATAGCAGTGATGTCAGACGAGCGAAGTTGGATACTAACTCAATTCAAAACAATCGCGTCAAGACAGATCGCGGCCCGCTTGGGCGTTTCGTCCCGGAGGGACGTTTCGAAAATAGCCCAGGATGAAGCGGAGCGCAATCCTGGGGAGCAAGTCAGCCTCGATCCCCGCGCCCTGTAGGGGCGCTCGAACTCCGACTCTATGTGATTTCAGGCCCACGCAGTTGCCTCTCACCCTAATAACTCTTGCGCGCATCGATAACTTAGGTGCTTCATACTAAAGATATGCAGCCGATGACTCAGAGAACGGGTATCTTGCTGGCCGGTCTGGCAGCATTGGCTTTCTTCTGCTCGGCGCAAACCGGCGGTGCGCTTCATCGCGGCAAACACCCAAAAGCAAATTGGCAGAGCGCTGTGAATCAGCAGGAAATCAAGGCTGCGGGCGCGCGGGTACTGGTGCTTGATATTGATTCCGACCGATTGCTTGCCTCTGCTCGTCTCGAAGAGGCCAGCCGCACGCTGGCAACGCCCGGCTCTACACTGAAGCCTCTGATTCTCTACTTCGCGCTTGCGTCGCAGCACTGGGATCCGCGACGCAGGATTGCGTGCAACCGCCGATTGCATCTTGGCGGCCACGAACTCAATTGCTTTCATCCTGCAATGGATCCTATGGATGCCGAACAGGCGCTGACCTGGTCGTGCAACTCGTATTTTGCGGAGCTGGCGGGCGCGCTTGCGCCGGGGAAACTGCGCCAGGCACTCAGCGCGCGTGGGCTTTTGGCAGCTTCGGGTTTGGCCTCGCAAGAAACCGTTGCAGAATTTCGTGAGCCACAAACGCGGGAGCAGGCACAGCTTCTCGCATTGGGTGTAGAAGGAATTCGCGTTACGTTGCTGGAGTTGGCGGAAGCCTACCGATCATTGGCGATTGAGTTGGCCGCACATCCGGAGACTGTGGCTGCTAAAACCGTATCGGCTGGGCTGGCGGATTCGGCCAGCTTTGGCATGGCGGGCGCAGCGTCGCTGGGCGGGGTGCCTGTTGCAGGCAAAACGGGGACAGCCCCCGCCGAGAGCGGCGGCCCAACGCATGGATGGTTCGTGGGGCTTGCGCCGGCGGAGTTGCCACAGGTGGTGGTGGCTGTTTATCTGCCCGTGGGGCGCGGAGCGGATGCGGCGCAGCTTGCGGCAGTGGCGCTGGCGCATTCACCGCTGAGGAAGCCATGATGCGGAGCGTTCTTGCTTTCTGTCTTACATGTCTTACCGCGACCTGTGTCGTCGGTCAGGCGCAAAATGTTCCGCGATCCACGATTTGCGTGGGCCTATGGACGCTGTGGCATGACAAAGAAGTCGAAATCACACCCTTCCCTGCGACTCAACTCTCCACCGCGAAAGTTAGCGCCTGCGCAAGTTGCGCGGCGCGACAATTCAAAAACATCGCAGTGAAGTTCAATAGCGCGGGTCTGGTGTGGACAGACGATCACGGTCCAGCGCAGTCTGCGGCTGAACTGCTGGTAACCGGCAGTTACCGGATCTCCGCTCACGGGGAAACATTGACGCTGATATATCCGCTGCGAATCACTGCGCAGCCCAGCGCGCTGCTGTTGGCGGCGACGCTGCCCGTGGAGCGATATGTGGAGTTTGTTGTAGCTGCAGAGAGCGGCGCAGCGGATTCGCCGGAGTCGCTGAAGGCGCTGGCGGTGGTGGCGCGCAGCTTTGTTCTATCGCCAGTGCATGGGCACCGGGATTTCGATGTTTGCGATTCGACGCATTGCCAGTGGCTGCGCTGGCGGAGTTCACCCGAGGCTCATGCGGCTACGCTGGCCACCGCCGGCGAGAGCTTGTGGCTGCACGGAAGCCGCGCCGCTGCCTACTTTCATCAGAACTGTGGCGGGCGTACTGCGGCGGCGAATGAAGTCTGGCCTGCGCACGCTGGATCGGGTCCGGCAAATCTGATCTCACGCACCGATCCATTCTGCCAGCGGGTTGGATCGAGCGAATGGTCGGCGACAATCTCTCGCGCTGAGCTGACAGCGGCGCTCGCTGCCGCCGGGTTGGCTGCTCCGGGATGGAAGACACTGAGCGTACTCCAGCGTGGCGAGTCGGGCCGCGCTACAGTGCTGCTTGCCGGTTCGACAAAAATTCCGGCAGAAGATTTTCGGCTGGCCGTCGGTCGCGCGCTGGGTTGGAACCGGATTCGCAGCAACTGGTTTGAGGTTTCAGCGCAAGGAGAAAATTTCCTTTTCCACGGACGCGGATCGGGCCACGGCGTCGGCTTGTGCCAGGTGGGAGCCGCGGAGATGGCGCGCGAGGGACACAGTTATCGCGAGATTCTTGAGCAGTATTTTCCGGGGGCGGCGCTGGGTGAAGTGACAACAGGAGCGGTGTGGCAAGTACTAACCGGTGTTGGCTTTACACTGGAGAGCAGCGAGAGTAGCGACGCGGCGTACATGCCCGCATTGTCGCGGGCGCTGAGTGATGCGGAGAGCCGCAGCGGGCTTACTCCGCGGGGTGGAATATCGGTTCGAACCTATCGTTCTACTCCCGCCTTTCGGGATGCGACGCTTGCTCCGGGCTGGGTTGCGGCCTTTACGGAAGGCGACGAGATTGCGGTCCAGCCGCTGCGCGTTCTAGCGTCACGCAAGCTGGTGGAAGACACTCTCCGCCACGAATTTTTGCATGCACTGGTCGAAGAACAGGCCACGGCTCATACCCCGCTGTGGCTGCGGGAAGGGTTGGTGGAGGCTTGGTCGGGAGATGCTGCATCACAAACACAACGGCCAGCACTGACTCCGGAATCAATCAGCGAAAAACTTGCACATGCCGACAGCGAAAAGGATTCTGAAGCCGCGCACCAAGCCGCTGGCTGGTATGCGCAGCGTTTGATTGACCGTTGCGGACGCGCCCAGATGCTGGAATGGCTCCGTGCAGGTGTACCGCAGGATACGCTACTCGGTCTCCGGTAGAGGCAGTTTGACCGATGCCTTCTTATCCGGCTCGGGCGGGCCAACCAATGCCGGAATTTCAGCGAACTCCTTCTCGGGGGGTGGCAGCTTGCGGCGATCAAAGAGAACCGCGCACCAGCCCAACAGCAAAACCCAACTGCCGACCGCTAACAGGTACGCAACGGCCAGTTTCAGCACGACGCGCCAGACCTGCTCGGAGACGCTGCCATGCGGAGCACTGTCAAACAATTCTTCCGGCAGCAGAACGCCGGTGAGCGAGGCAACCACAACTCCGCTCCACCAGCGCCAGTTCAACAGCAGGCGAAAAATCCTGCGCAAAGGCAGGCGATAACTCCACTGCGCCGAAGATATGGCGCAGGGAATCACCTTGGCTGGGACTACAATCCAGCGCAGCACCCACTCCGCATATGTTATCCAAAGATAGATATGTTCATAGGTGAATAACTTGGCCCGCGCATGGGCCGGAGCCTTCGAATTCAGGTAGCCCGCCCACTCGAAAATCTGGTCGTCGCACCAATCGAGGAACCACCAGGCAAGCGCGGCTAAGGCAATCCAGACCAGCAGCGTAAGCGCGCCCCAAATCATCTTGACCCGCTTGCCATCATCGGCGGCAAAACTCCGCATGGTACCTGCCTGCAGCTCAATAGCCGAGAGACCGAGCAGCAGCGGCAACAGCAGCGAGAGTGTTACCTGCCACACGTGCTTTTCGGGCAGGCGCGTCCAGGCGATGCCAATGGCCAAAAGCAAAGCGGTAACCAGGATTTGAGCAACGATCCAGCGGCGGCTCTGGCGCAGACGGATAAAAGTCTCTTTCAATAAATTCACGGCTGCACCTCCAGAGTTGCGGGATCGGTAGTTGTCTGTACATTCGATTGATACATAGGTCCTGCCTGCGCCGGGCTGATGGCGTACTTGCCGGAGTTGACCACCTTGAGCAGGTACACATACTCGCGACGGCCCTCGAATTCGGTATTAAAGAAGGCAGCGCGGTCATCGTGAAACTCCTTGCGCGTAAACCAATCGGCCCACCAATCGGGCTTGTGGTTGAGCGTGTAGAGTCCAGTGTTGGCAAGGAACTCCGTGCCCGCAGGGATTGGGTCTTCGGCCAGCAGATACTTCCAACTCGCGCCGTTCAGCGCCAGGCGCACGGCGACTATATCGCCAACATGCACCGGGCCTCTGAGCGGAACCAGATCATAAGTAATCGGGTCAGTGGGCTTGGGTTGATTCTTCTTGAGCAGGTAGTAATCGCGTGTGATATTGAGCGCCAGTTGACCTTGCTGGAACTGCTTGCGGTCAGCCGAATACCAGTTACTCTCGGCAGACCAGTAAGTAATGCCATTGCCGCTTTTGCGGATGGTTAGTTGGCCACCGCTGCCGATTTGCGCAGCTGGTATTTTGATGCGCCACGGCAAGGCGACTGCATCTTCCGGAGCAAAGTGGCGTTTGCCAATGCTTGTGCCATTTACCAATACCTCAACATCGGAGCTATTGGATAACTCGCCGCTCAGAGCAAGATAATCGGTAAGCCCACCAATCACCATCGCCGTCTGTTTGGTGGAGTACCAATAGTCGCCGTCGCGATGCTTGGCAAGCCATTGCGCCGCCTTGGGCATCAGGCCAGTGCCGCGATCCTGGCGGACCAGAAGCTTAAGCGCAAAAGCTGTTGTCTCATCCGAGGTATCGTCCCAGTAGTCGAGCAGCCCGTCGTAGTTTCCGGTCCACCAGGCATCGGTTTCGCTGGTGTCCGCTTTCCTCTCTAACAACAGCGCTGCATTGTGGGCGCGCGGATCAGCGGCCGCATCCAAAGCGAGTCCGGTGAGCGCAAGGCCTTCGTCGCTGAGCTTGTCATGGCTCTTCCAGACCTTGTCGAGTTCTTCCTTCGGAGCGCCGCCGGTAGTGGCCAACGCATAGACGACATACGCGCGTAGTTCCGGGATCATATCCGGATGCGCGGCGAGCTCCTTTTGCAGCCATTCTCTTCCGTCATGTAGCGGCTTGGAATCGTCGTTATAGGTTCGTTCGCCGATCTTGTACCCGGCATCTTTTGCTTGTCCCAAACCGCTAACAACATACGCGGTCATGAAGACGCGGCTTGGATCGTCGGGCCACCAACCCCAGCCGCCGTCGTCGTGCTGATAGTCAATAAGGCGGGCGATACCCGAGTTGACCATGTTATTCAATTCGGCGCGGTCAATCGGCGATTTCAAATGCAGCTTGTCCACCGCCAGCGCGACGATAAGATCCGGCAAGAAGCTGGACATGGTCTGCTCGGTGCATCCCCACGGATAACCCGTGAGGTAATCGAGCGCGTCGAAGACCGTGCCCGCCACACTGGGCGCAATGGTGACTGTGAGTCCTCGGGTACCTGCGTCCGAGTTCGCTGGATAACTGTAACTCCACTGGCCTTGCCCGTTACCGCTGAAACCACGCTTGAAGTCGCGGCCCGCTGCTTTACGCCGAAGGGCAGTACCGGCAGTGTCATCTCCAACGCGTCGGATTCTTCATTGGTGAGCGCCTTCGCGGTGAGTACCGCATTGCCGATTGCTCGCGAACGCACGCGCCAATCAACATAACTCTCGCCCTTGGCGGGGATATTTATTTTCTGTGACTGCCCACCGATCACCTCCACTCCGCTGACATCGAGAGAGAAGGTTACATTCTTCGCAGTTTCGAGATAGTTATGCGCGATCACTCGCAGCGTGGTCTCGTCTCCCTGGCGGAAGAAGCGCGGAGCCGCCAGGCGCACGATGAGATTCTTGCGCACCAGTACGCGAGTTACCATACCGCCTGCTTTACCGTCGTCGGTCATGCCGCGAATGGTTGTTCGCCACGTGGTCAGCGAATCCGGAAAGGTAAATGTAACTCGCGCGTGGCCATCCGGTCCTGTGCGCACATTCGGGTTCCAATAGGCTGTATCCGGGAAGGCCTTGCGTACCTTGGGCACAACCAGGTCAGAGCCGGGCTTGACCTGCGCCATGCGCGGATGGAAGAGTCCATCGCTCAGGCGCGCCAGCAGCGGGCTTTTGGTGCCCGCCTCGCCGTAGAAGTAATAGGCGAACGAAGTGTCAGGAGAAAGGTCCACCGACCGCCGGGGATAGAAAGAGGCGACAATATCTCCGCTCTCGTCGGGGCGCACCGAGTAGAGCGCCTCATCTACTTCGCCAAAGCTCAGATCTGCCTCGACCGGCTTGTTATGCGAGTCAACCGCGAAGGCATCGAAGCTACCTGTTTCGCCGGGCAGAAAGCGCGGCTTGCTGGGCGTGGCGGTGATAGTTAGCGTGCGCTCCACCAGCGGAACCTTCAGATCTTTTTGCGCGGTGATCAACTGGTCTTTGTATACGATAACTGCATTCACCACCAGGTTAGGCTGCGCCTTCACGGTAATGGGAATATCAAAGGCGAAGCTCTCCCCGGTTGCGTGAATCAGTTGGCGCGATTGAACGCTGTCGCCCTCAGAGGTCACCACCGCCCACGAGTCTTTGAGGCCAGTAACCAGCAACAGATGCGCGACATCGCCAACCTGGTAACTCTTCTTGTCAGCGACAATCTGTGCCTGCGTGTTCTGGTTGTACCACTCGCCGGCATTGTTCCATATCCACACCCAAGTATCGCCCTCTACGGTGCGATTCTCCGGGGTATGTGCGCTGGCTTTTATCTCAAAGTCTCCGCTACCCGTCAGGCCGGGAAGCTCGATCAGCACCGTTCCATCCGCGCCGGTCGTGGCATCTGTGCTGGTCACTGGCGTCTCCGCCCGCTGACGCGTGGAAAAATCCCACTTCTCCAGAATGGCCGCGACATGCACTTGAGTTTGCACCGGCTTGCCATCGTAATCCTGCGCTGTGATTTTCACCTTCGGCGTTTGGCCCGGCGAGAAAACATAGCTTGTCGGCTCCGCGCTTACGCGGAACGAACCATAGGTGGCGAGCACTGTGGAATGGCCGCTGACCTCGCGCTCTGCGGCATCCGTCACCCGCGCTTCAATGCGATAATCCTGGTCGTCGTGCTGGGGGTCGAGCGTCGTTGGCAGCGTAATTGTAAGCCGGCCATTAGCATCGAGAGTCCCTTCCTGCTCCTGCTTTTCGGTCTCGTCGCCTTCGTATTCAGATTCGCCGGAGTCGTCCGCCTGAACCTCCCCCCCTCGGCGTCATCGTCTTCGTCCTGATCCCACCAATAGTGCTGCGAAGTGTGCACCACATACTTGACTTTGGCCCCGGCAACCGGCTCGCCAAAGAAATACCTCGCTTCAATTACTGCCTGAATCGAATTACCCTGCAGAACGCGTTGAACCGCCGGTTTTACCGTGACCTGATATTCGGGCTTCTTATACTCCTCTACGTAGAAATTACCCCCACCCATGACGCTATTTGATCCCTCGTGATCGCCTTTCTTTTGCAGTGAGATGCTGTAATAGCCAAGTCCCGCATCGTCTGCCAGAACAACATCTTCAGTTACTGTTCCATGTGCCGAGACAGGCAAATCCTTGGTCAGCACGGCCTTGTTGTCGGCGTCGGTCACAGTCAGAGTGAGCGTATTGTCCACTGGCAGATCGAGCGCATCGTCTTTCTCGCGTCGAACAATGCCCTTGATATGAACTGTGTGTCCGGGCCGGTAGACAGGCCGGTCCGTATAAATATAAGCGGAAAGATCGGCCCTCTGGTCAGGCTCGAAGGGATAGCCGTAGGGCGTGATGATCGCTGCATCCGCGCCGTGCCGCGCCAGTATCCAAACATTCTCCGGAGTCGTGGCATGTGTCCCGGTCTGCGCGGGCATGGTGAGCGAAGCCAGCCCGTCCGCGCCGGTTTTGCCAGCCGCCTGCTGATGTCCGTCGGACCACAGGAGAACCTCTGCCTTCTCAATCGGTGCGCCGGTCTTGCGGTCAGCTACATATAGGTCGGCGCGGCCATTACTCGCCCGGTCCACCAACACGATGCTGGTAACAATCACAACCGTGTACGCTTTATAGGTTCCGTCCGTGGCTTCAATCAGGTAAACGCCAGCGCTCAGGCCATCAACCGGCAACTGCTGCGTCTCGCTGACGATTGCTGGCGGTGTCATCAGCTTCCAGCGAGCCACTAACTGGCTCTCGTTTAATAGCGGAATCCGAGCAAATTGGCTGACGCCGACAACCTGGCTGCGCTTGCCGAGCTTGCCTTGGCGCTCGCGGAAGTTGTCGCGGGCGTCATCGTTGAATTGGCCGCGAAAGAAGCGGCGGATTCTCCACCAAATGTCGGCCTTGAAGTCGTGTAAACGCTCGATAAATGTCGGGTTGTCGATCTGTTCACTTGGAGACTCGCTTTTGACCCCAAAGCTGTGCAGATCCTTGAGTCCGGCAAAAAACTTCTCTGTATCTCGCACCTGGTAGACGCGAAACTCCAGCTCAGGCGTGTTCTTTGCGTAGAGCTGCACCTTCACGCTCTCGCCGGGCGCAAAAGTCTGCGTGGTCGAGAGGGAAAAGGAGCGCGGCGGGTTTTTGGATTCGGCACGAGCCGCGGCACAGGAGAGGGAAAGAATAATCGAAACAACAAGCAGAGACTTGCGAAAGCTCATTGGTTTCCTCGCAAAATATTCCAGCGATAAACACCGAGAAAGTTAGGATTTTGAGCCACCGGCCGCCATTGCGGCTGTGGGTGGTCGAGTAACTCCGACAATAACACGCGGCGTAACTCGCCGGGTGTGCCATGATCGGGGCCGGTGTGATAAACAACGCGCGCCTGCGGACCCGCTTCGGTCACAATCATAGAATGCCAGGGCGAAGATTGTCCGAATTGACGGTAAAAAAGCAGGTCTCCGGGCAGTGCTTTTTCCACGTCGCGGCTGATGAGGGTGGCGTTCAGCTCTACCAGAGTCTTGGCGTCGGCGAACTGCGCAAAGGCTCCGTTGGTGACGTCGGCAGCTTCAAAGCTCCCGGGGCGCACGCGGAAGAGATTCGCGCCAAGCGGTGTGTCGGGGTAATGCCAGGCGCGCGTCTCACCGGGCAGCGCCACGACCTCAATGCCTGTGGCTTGGAACCAGGCTCCATTATGGCGTTTCAAGGCCTCGCGGTAAGAGTACCGCAATAAACTGGCGCAGTCTGTGATCTCAGCCGGCAGCTCGGCTTTGGGGCGGATGGCCTGATAGTCGGCGATGAGCGTGAACCAGCGGCGGAAGGCAGCCTGGTCGGCAGGGTCAGTGAGGCGGAGAAAGTCGGGAGTGCCGTCGCCGAAGCGGTCGCCCCAGCCCTGCGCAAGATTGGCGGAGGGAAGCTGTACATCTTGTTGCGGATGCGCGCTCTTTCGATTGCCGACATGCCGCACGAAGTTGGCCATGCGAAGGAGGAGAAGCAGGATGGCGAGTCCCGCAAATGCAGTCAGCAGCAGGCGTCGGGGAGCAGGGTTCACTGCGGCGTTTCCTCTATAGATGCTCCGATGCTAATTCATCTTGGTGCGTGCCTACATATTTTGCGATCAGAACTGGCCGGAAAAGCCAACTTGATAGATATAGAAGCGGATCGGACGAACTACGTTGTGTACTCCGATGTGGATTCAAAGCACTCGAAGCGGCCGCGCCCGAGCTTTTTTGCTTCGTACAACGCCGCGTCTGCCCTCTTCATCAGCTCTTCTGTGGTGATTGTTCCCCCTGGCGTAAAGCAGATGCCAATGCTTACTGACGCAGATATTACGGCGCCGATTGTGAGTATCGGCGTAGACATCGCCTCGATAATACGCGCTGAAATAGTCTTCGCCATGTAAGAATTGGGCAGTTCAGGAAGAAGCACGGCAAACTCGTCTCCACCCAGCCGGGCAACAGTATCTATGGAACGCACGATTGCAAGGATGCGGCTCGCTGTGATCCGCAAAACTTCATCGCCGGCGTTGTGGCCATATGTGTCATTGATGATCTTGAATTTGTCTACGTCCAGGATCAAAAGAGCCATGCCGGTCCGATAGCGGCTCGAACTTTCCCAGGCTACATGAAGGCGGTCCTCGAAGAGCAAACGTGTGGCGAGTTTTGTCAGATGATCGTGAAGCGCCATGTGACGAAAACGTTCTTCGCTTTCGCGCAGGAGTTCAGCCTGACGTTTCAGGCGCTTTCTGAGGATAATGGCCCAGACCAGTGCAATGAACGTTACAGCCAGTGCGATTGTAAGCACGCTGATCATATGCACCGGCGTCCACCAAGAGGGACCTTCGACGATCACTACATCTTTCGAGGAACGCATCAGGATGCGAAAAGACCGTGTGGATATGATTCCTTCGCCCCTGGCGCGGGTTTTTTCATCGAACTTCATCGAACAGATTCCAGTTATCTGTACAGTGCTTCCCGGTTTCCAATCGCCTGCAGCATTGTGAATGACGGAATTTGGAAGCAGCGCCGTGTAGATGGTGGTTCCAGAGATGAGTTGCAGAACGGTATTGGAATCTTCTGAATTTACGCCGATAACGCGCCCATTCAGTTGAACAAGCTCTGAATCATTTCGTCCCCGCAGAAGATCTTCCGCTTTGAGAGCTTGAGGAACAATCGGATCGCCCGGACCGGTTTTTTTATAAATTGCGTCCATCATCACCGGTGTTCCATTCACAGCATCGACAAATCCAACCACGTCGACAACATCTCCCAGAGCCAGGTGCGCATCTTCAGCGGTTTGCGCGCAGATTCCACGGGTTGAATCCTGAATACAGAAAGAGACGGCGGGCCATAGCAAAGTTACTCGTCCGCGCGTGTGAACGCGATGCCTCTGTTCCGCCAGATGGTCCCAGCGGAGGAGTTGATCGATCATAAGAACGGGCTGCTTGAAGGGATCAGCCGGAGCAGGTTGCAGAATTTTTATGGATGAAGCGCCCGGAGCCAATAGAGTGACTCCCATAATCTGGTTGACCAGATTGAACAATGGAGCGGCATTGGCCTGGACGCGTACCGTCGCATCGATATAGCGCGAATAATCAATCCCACGTTCGGCAGGCAGGCTGATTCCGACAGTTCCGCCAACCATGGCCATCTGCATCGTCACATAGCTTTTGTGATCGATGACCGAGTGGATGATTCCGTCCTCCTCTACCCATTTGGAGTCTTCGGTGCCGCTTTCGAGGATGTCGAGCGGGTCACGGACAGGATTGGCCGGCAGCGCGGCGTGCCCAACAATACGAAGATGCTGATTCTCACGGCTGATGATGGGCGCAAACAGGCCGGGTCCGGTTTGCCCCTGCACCTCGATCAACGCGCCCGAGGTGGGCACGTCCTTCATCCCAACGGGGAATTCGATATAGATGGTTCCGCTGGAGTCATGGAAAAAGCCGGCGGAAAAACCGTGGCTCTGCATCGAAGTTGCATCGATGCTGGTGATCATTCCATGCAGATTGACCGGGTAGGCGCGGGAAGCCTCCTCGCGTGTAAGATTGTGCGCTTCGGCAGCCGTGGTGATTGTTCTTGGCGTGGAGGCATTGGCCGCCGATGGATTTTTGCCACTGGCAGCGGAGGGAGCTAAAAAACAGCAGAGAATGCTTGCAGCCAGGATGATTGCGCGAATCTCGAAGATGTGAAAGCGAGCCCGGAGCATATCTTGCCCTTGTCTTGTTCGACGCCGTCCGTTCTTGCGGTGCGTTAATGCACGCTGCATATTAGTACTATCGGCCTGAGAAGAGAGACCTTCAGAGATTCGCCGCATCCGCATCTCGCGCCCTTTCCACCAGATCGCTGTCCAGCCTGCAAGGGAGTCCATCAAAGACATTCAAACACCCCGAAGCAACGAGCGGAAAGGGATTTTCCCATATTGGTTCAAATTTCAAGGAATGAGGCGGCAGAGGGACGGTTGGGCGGCTTAATCAACCACCTGCGGTGGGGCTGGCGGCCTTCGGCGCGGCTTGTGCTCCCCCATGTCCCCAAATGCGAGGGAGATGCGGCATCTATTTGCCGCGCTTGGCCGAACCGGAGCCGTCGGCGGCGATAGAGGGATTGCTAAAGCTTGACAGCCCGCACGACTACTGCAAGACTTTAGCAATGCAGGTGCAATTCACTCCCGAACAGGAAGCCAGACTGGGCCGGATCGCTAGCGCTGAGGGGGTTGCGCCGGAGCGGCTGGGGCAGAATGCCGCCCTGCTGCTGATCGAAGACGATCAGCGCTTCCGGGCTGCCGTTCGCAAAGGGATTGATCAGGCGGACAGTGGGATGTTTATCGACGAGGATGAGATGGATGCCCGCGTCGCCCGCATGTTGAGCATCTGATGCGGCTGCGCTGGACTCCGGCTGCGGCTGACGACCTGGAATCTATCTTCGATTATCTTCTCCAGCACTTTCCCTCCTTTGCACGGTCCACAATTCAGGAAATCTACCAGACAATCCTTACAATGCGTTCCACTCCCTAGCGCGGTCGCGCCGGACGGGAAGACGGAACCCGCGAGCTGGTCCTGCCGCGCTTGCCCTACATTGTGATCTATCGCGTCAAGGATAACGATGTTGAAATCCTGCACATCTATCACGGAGCGCAAGACCGGCCTTAATGGTTGGGAAAATGGAGACGAGCGGTTGGGGTTTGTGGTCTCACCTGTCCCCAAATGCGAGGGACAGGGGGGCACCCATCTCAGCGCTTGGCTGGGGCTGGGCCATTCGCAGCGCCCCTACGGGGCGCACGAGTTTGTTGGGCGGGTATTCCCCGGATTGCGCCGCGCTCCATCCGGGGCTATTGTCACATCCTCCCTCCGGGAGGAATGGCGGCGGGTTGGGGTTCATCGGCCCCCACGTCTCAGAATCGAGATGCGGGCCACCCGTCCGAGGGACATGAGATGCTTGGTCGCTCCTGGGCCGCCGGTCCTGGGCGGTACATAAGGGGTGGTGAACTCGTAATCAAAAAAGGAACCAAGGACGGCTAACCATCCGATCAGGTCAGTAAGCTGGCAATACAAGTGTCTCCGCCTGATACCGAAAGCCTTTTCTCGGGGGCTTGTAATTGTCTGCATGTCCATAGATTTCGTAAGTCTCCTGCATTGCCTCTGTCCAGCCGGGTCTCTCAAACTGGTCGCGCTCTCCCAGAGATTCTTCGACCTTGTCAATTTCGGGGGACGCCGCCTTCATTGAGGCCACGGTATTGGAATTGCTTTGCGCTGGGACAGGGCCTGGTCTCCGGGCAAAGGGAGCCTCGGCAATATACATTTCGTGAAAGTAAACCACCTGACCGACATCTCCTACGCCGGTGACGTAAGCCGCAACATCCCCCTGCTTGGGCACCTGCGCCACTACAACGATCTTTACGTTGTGACCACCCGAGCGCAACCCTTCGATCTTGTTCTGCAATCCATTCCAGGCGTCCATTGCCTTCTGCGCTTCCGCGCTGCGAACGGACTGCAACTGAGCGCCAAGAAGCTCCTGCGCCGCACCTTCCACTGCGCCGTGAGTAGTCAGCTTCGTTCCCGAGGGCTCTTCGAGTTGCACCGCATTGGGATCATTGAAGAGACCTTGCTTGGGTTCGAGACCTTCCGTACCTTTTTCGAACATGGCTTTCACGCTGTCGGCGGCCACTTCCAAACGAAGCTGTTCGATCTGCGCGGGGGACAATTTCACCGGCTTGGAAGGAGAATGCGTTTCCAGCTTCGCCGATTCCGGACGAGTAATCTTCTCGGACTTTGCCTGTTCGGTGAGCCGAGCGGCGACTCTCTGCTGAATTTTTGCAAGCGCCTTACCGTCAACAGTCAGAGAGCGAGAGATCAAGATCTTGTAATCACTGAAAGCGATCAGCCGCTTGAGGCCATGATTGGGCGTAACGATAAGGGCTTCGGCGACCGCTTGTGCGTACTCGAGTGGATGCTCGACTCCGGTAAGGTGCAATACCAAAACCTCTCCTTGGGCCGACTTCTTTTTGATGGCTTCAAGCGCCGCGTTTTCCGGTGGGGTGCTGGAGGCGGGGCTATAAAGATCTGCGTTCTGACTCGAGCCATCCTTGAGTTGGAATTTGTAATCAGAGCTCTCTCCTGGGAGAGGACGGCGGCCCTCCACGCGCCGAACGTCTCCAAGGTCGCCGCCTACCGCCATTTCGTTCAGTCGCTTTCCTATCGCGGATTCCTCAGTGCGTTTGGCCTTTTCGTCAGGATTACGAGGCGCTGCGCTTGTGTCTTTGTATGGCGTGGACGGTGGAGGGACAACGCTCTTTGGGGCATCTTTGTCGGCCAGGGCCTTTGCGGAGGAATCCCGGCTTCCAGAGGTGCCGGTTCTGGGTACAGGCTTGAGTTTTTGACCTTGAGCTGGCGCAGGTGGCGCAGACCGGACCCCGGTCTGCGATTGGAACCGGGGGGTCGCCTTGGGCGGCTGCGATGGGTCAGGAGGTGTAAGCCTGTAGCTGGCAGGCACTCCCCCTCGCCTGTCTTCCATGCCTTTCAGATCTTCCCAATAACTCTGGCGTTTTCTTAGCAACTCGATGCGTTCACTGTCGCTCAGCTTCGGGTCAGCGAGTTTGGCATCAATCTCCTCAATCAGGCGCGCAAATTCTTCGGGTGGAACCGCTTGTCGCTGAATCATTGGAGCCGAATACGCAGCCGAATGAGCGGCGGTTTGCTGAAGAACATGCCCGAGTTCGTGGGCAATCAGATGCCGGCCAGAATGGCTAGCCGGAGAATATTGCCCTGGTCCGAACACGATGTGCGATCCGGAGGTATACGCCCTGGCAGCAAGCGATTGTGCGGATTCCCCAGAGCTACGATCAGCGTGTATGCGCACATGGCTAAAGTCACTGCCAAAGCGTGTCTCGAAGAATGTCCGGCTTTGTATGTCGAGTGGCTGACCTGGCGAACGCAGTGCCTGATGTACGCTGGCGGGTACCTCGCCGGCAGTGGCTTGAGGCTCTGTCTCCCTCTTTTGAAACTCTTCTTCGTCGATGTATTTTTCGTATTTGCGCCTGATCATCGGCGGCGCGGAGGTAGACACGGCATCCTGCAATGGCATGCGCATCACCTGGTCGGCAACGCGTTCCGCCTCATGCTCGAGCGGGTCATTAACGGCTCCGATCTTGAGCTTTCTCTGGATTGGTTCGGGGAAGCGCGGCAGGGAAGCGGGCGACGGTCGCTCGGGTCTATCCTTCCACTCCTTCTGATAAGCGGGAATCTTCGAGAGATCCCAAGTGACGCCGGGCGACTGGCTACTGGGGCCGCAGGTCGGCGCGCAACTGAACTCCGAATTATTGCTCGTCCGTGCAGCCGCTTTTGCCCGAGGCTTCGCTATGAGCGGTCCTAACATTTTCGCACCCTCCAAGAAACCGGTCAGACGGGCCTAAGATCGGATAATCGCGAAAATCAGCCAAGATGCAATTGATCTTGTCCAGCGGGCTTTCCATCCGTCGGCGACTGAGGCATCAATCAAATACTGTAGATGTGTGACCAAAAGTCCTCCAATAGTCGGAATTATACCTACCAAGAAACCAAAGTAAAATTGTATTTATCAACTAGTTACTCGTTGAAGCATGCAAATAAACTGCACCAGTCAACTCAATCGGTCGCATTTTTCCCAAAGTTTTTCTATTTATATACGGACATTAGTCCCTCCGATTCGATCCGCAAAAACAGAAGACTTCATCAACCCGATGCGAACGACCAGCAAGTGATTGGCCCCACCGCAGGTACCCCGATCTCGATGTATTGAGACCGGGAGACCACGAACCTTCTGCGAGCGAACAGCGAGCGTCTGCTGCATGCAATGCTATTCGTCTTCTTCTTCGACGGGGCGTTTGGCGTTGGTGAGGATTTTGTCGGCTACTAGCTGCGGGACGATGTCGTAGTGGTCCATCTCCATGCGGTAACTGCCTTTGCCTTGGGTCATCGAAGTTAGTAGCGTTCCATAAGTCAACATCTCGGCCATGGGAACCTGGGCGTTGATGACTGTCGTCCTGCCTTTGGACTCCATGCCGCCGACGCGGCCACGGCGGCTGTTGAGGTCGCCCATCAGGGTTCCGGCGAACTCGTCCGGAGCTTCGATCTCGACCTTCATAATTGGTTCGAGCAGGCAGGGCTTTGCTGATTCCATGCATTTGCGGAAGGCGAGGCGGCCGGCCATCTTGAAGGACATTTCGTTGGAATCGACATCGTGATAACTGCCGTCGTAGATGGTGGCTTTGAAATCGACGACAGGAAAACCGGCGAGATAGCCGCGGGCGGCTGATTCGACGATGCCTTTTTCAACAGCGGGAATGAAGTTGCGGGGGACGGCTCCGCCGAAGACCTCGTTGCCGAACTCGAAGCCGCCGCCGCGCGGGAGGGGTTCCATGCGGATTTTGCAGTCGCCGAACTGGCCGTGGCCGCCGGTCTGCTTTTTGTGGCGTCCCTGGGCCTCGGCCTTGCCGCGGATGGTTTCGCGATACGGAACCTTGGGAGCCTTGAGGTGAACTTCGGCGTGGTAGCGCTTTTTGAGGCGGCTGACGATGGTTTCAATGTGCTGCTGGCCTGCGCCGCCGATGAGGAACTCGTTGGTCATGGGATCGCGGAAGAAGCGGATGAGCAGGTCTTCTTCCATCAGCTTGTGGATCGCAGGAGCGAGCTTGTCTTCGTCGGCGCGGGATTTTGGCTCGATGGCGTAGGTCATCGCCGGCTCGGGGAGCGGGGCGAGATCGACCTGGATCTCTGCGCCTTTGACGCCGAGCGTGTCGCCGGTGAGGGTGTCGCGCAGCTTGGCTACGACGCCGATGTCGCCGGCGTGCAGCTCGGCCACTTCCGTGGGCTTTCTTCCCTGCACGACTGAGAGATGGGAAAAGCGCTCCTGCGAGCGGCGGGTGTAGTTCTCAAGCGTGGCGTCGGATTTGATGACGCCGCTAATGACCTTGAAGAAGGTGATGCGGCCGCTGAAGGGGTCGGTCATGGTTTTGAAGACGACGACGGCGGCGGGCTCGCGGTCGTCAACTCTGCGGAAATCGATGCCAAGGCCAGCTTCGACGGCGGCCTCTCCATCGGTATGGACGGCCTCAAGCGCCGGATGCACGGCGATTGGTGCTCTCTCAATGGGAGCGGGGGTGTAGACCTTGATGAAGTCGAGCAGGTGATCGGTGGCGACGTTGGTGAGGCCGCTGGTGAAGAGGACGGGGAAGATGCGGTCTTCGCGAATGGCCTCATGGAGCGCAGCGATGAGGTGGTCGGTGGGGATGGTTCCTTTTTCGAAGTACTCCTCCATCAGCTCGTCTTTGCCCTCGGCGACGAGTTCGACCAGCTCCTCGTGGCGGGCTTTGGCGTCGGCAGCCAGGCTGGCGGGGATTTCTGCGGTGACTTTGCCGCGGCCATCGCCATTGGGGGTATAGAAGTAGGCCTCCATTGTGACCAGATCGACGACGCCGTGGAAGCCCTGAGCGTCGGAGATGGGGAGCTGGATGGGCAGGCAGTTGCGGCCCCAGCGCGAGTGGAGGTCGTCGATCAGCGCGCTCAGGCCGCCGCCGCCGCCGGCTTTGGGGTGGTCCATCTGATTGATAACCACGAAGCGGGGCAGGTTGGCTTCTTCGGCGTAGCGCCAGACCCGCTCGGTGACGGACTCGACGCCGTTCTGGGCGTTGACCAGGACGAGGGCCGATTCGACCGGCAGCAGCGCGGCGTGGGCCTCGTGGGTAAACATGTGGAAGCCGGGGGTGTCGATGAAGTTGATTTTGACGTTCTGCCACTCGGCGAAGGCGGCGGCGTTTTGCATGGTTGCGCCACGGGCGATCTCTTCTTCGTCGTAGGCGGTGACGGCCGTGCCATCGGCGACGCGGCCCTGGGTTGGGGTCATCTTTGCGGCATGCAGCAGAGCGGCAACCAATGTGGTTTTGCCGCTGTGCGCATGCCCCACTACAGCTACGTTACGGATCTCACTTCCCTGGTACGTTTTCATTTTCCACCTCCGGTGGTTTTTGCTGCTTCGCGCGGTCCGCACCTAGAAAAAAGGCGCGGGAAAAAGTTGGTTTGATGGCTGCGGGATCCCTGGTCCCCAAATGCGAGAGATCTGGGACTCCCGGCAATGCAGGTCCTTCGACTGCGCTGCGCTCCGCTCAGGATGACAGCGCGTGAGGTCAAGCACGCATGTAATTTGGAATGCGGAATCTGAAGGCGCAGGGACGGATCAGGGGCGTCCGTTGGGGCGTCCGGATGGCCGAATTCGAGGGCCATGGAACCGGGTCTGCCGTCTGCCTCGTCCATAAAGCTCCGGCAGGCGCATGGCGGTGGATGTAGACGATTCCGCCAAGCGTCTTTCGCTTAGAAAAGGGATGCTATCACAGTGGGATTGTGAACGTCCTGTGACTTGGGGCACAAAAACAGCACGGCCCCTGCGTAGAGCTGTGCTTGTGTTGGAAACGGGAGAGATTGGGCCGAAACGAATCAGCGAGAGGCTAGTCGTACCGCTCAAAAACGATCTGCTTGCGCTGCCAGCCGTATGCGGTGAGTTTTTCGCGGACGGCGGAGACCATGTTGTTGAGGCCGCAGATATAGGTGTAGATGTCGTAGTTCTGTTCACTGGCGGGTATGGCCGGGTCGGGCGCGGGCTGGGGTAGCGTCTGGCCGAGCTTTGCTGCCCGCTCCTCGACGATCTGGCCTACGTACTCCTGCACATAGCCGTGCAGGCCGGGCCACTCCGGCGCGCGGCTCAGCGTGGCCAGGTAGTGGAAGTTGGGGTAGCGCTGGGCGAGAGCCTCGAACTCAGCCCGGTAGTAGAGTTCGCTCTCATGCCTTGTCCCATAGACCAGCCAGATCTGCTTGCCATCGCTGAAATCCTTGCCCGCGTCGGGTCCTTGGGCGGGGAAGAGCGATTGCAGGAAGCCGCGCATGGGCGCGATGCCGGTGCCGGTTGCGACGAGAATCGAATCGGTGACAGGCTGCTTGAGAATGAAGTGGCCATGCGGACCGTGCAACTGGATCGTTCCGCCGACGGGCAGGTCAGTCAGATCGGCCAAGTGGTTAGAGAAAAAGCCGCCCTCGACGCGGTTGACGCACAGCTCAAAGCGGTTGCCGCGTGAGGCAGAGGCAATGGAATAGGCTCGCGTCTGTTGCTTGCCGTTCTGGTCTGTGGCCACGGCGGAGACGAACTGGCCGGAGGCATACGGGAAACTCTCCAGCTCGCCAATGGCAAACTCGAAGTGAAAGCACTGTGCAGACTCGGATATGCAGATTTTGCGTTCCAGCCGTGCTGTATAAAGTTCGCGCGCCAAAGTTTTTCTCTCTTTTTCTGGGGAAGTAGAAAGCCGTTCGAAGACCTGCGGCCATTATAGGGGGCAGGAGGGTGCAGTTGTCACCCGCGTCTGTGCTTGTTTCGTCACTGAGCGTTATAGATTGAAGAGCTCACGCAGGCGGCGGGTCTGGGCGCGGCTGACCGGGATCTCGGTCTGCTTCTTGTCGTTCATGCGCAACTGGTAGCTGGACTTGAACCACGGCACCACTTCGCGGATGTGGTTGATATTGACGACAAAGCCGCGATGAGCGCGCCAGAAGAGCGACGGGTCCAGTTGTTCCAGCAACTCTTCCAGTGTGCGGCATTTGGAATGGCCCTCGAAGTTCTGCGTTGAGACGCGGATCACGCCTTCGTCAATGGCCGCGAAGCAGATGTCTGCCTGGTCGATGAGAAGCAGGCGGCTCTGCGCCTGCACCACCAATTTGGAGGGCAGCTTGGCGGACACCGAGCGGGATGCGCCCTGGGGGCGATTCAGCACGCGAAGCAACTCCTCCAACTGGGTCTCGACTGTGGACTCGGCCGGCGAAGGGCCGGCGCCTGTGGCCACAGCTACGTTGATGCGGCCGTGAACTCTCGTTAACGCCTGCTCCAGCCGCGCACGGTCAAAGGGCTTGAGCAGGTAATCGACAGCGTTGACCTCAAAGGCGCGGACGGCGTATTGGTCGTAGGCAGTGGCAAAGACGATCTGCGGCAGCGGATGCTTGCCGGCGCGATTGCGTTCCATCAGGCGCTTGATGACCGCAAAGCCGTCAAGGCCCGGCATCTGCACATCGAGAAAGACCAGGTCGGGGTGATGCTCCTCGACGAGATCGACTGCCTCGATGCCGTTGCTGCCGTGAGCGACGACTTCAACGCCGCCCAACGAGTCGAGCAGGTATTGCAGCTCTTCGCGGGCCAGTTGTTCGTCGTCGATGATCAGCGCGGAGAGAGTCATTTTGATGGAACGAAGTGAAAGTCGATTGCCGGGCTGGCGGAGAAGGAGTGCAAACCTGTTCGACATGCTAGACCAGCGCCGGAAGATCGAAAGGTGCGGAGAACCCGGAGCACCCTAGCCGCCCATTACGTGGAGCCGGGCCGGCATGTGGTCATTGGCCAGTTCGTGGCCGCAGCAGGTGCAGAACTGGTCTGTCGTGCGCACCGTGCGGAAGCAGTTTCCGCAACTGGCCGTGACCTGATAGCTGCACTGCGGGCAGAAGTGGAAGTCACTTTGCACATGGGTTCCACAGGCTGGGCAGCGCGAGACCAGCGGCTGGCGAAGCAGGAAATACAGCACCGCGCCGATGCCTCCAGGCATGACAAAGCAAATCAGCATCCAGAAGCGGGTGCTCATGGCGCGGCGCGCCGCATCGCGGCTGACGTAGCCGATCATCAGGAAATAGATGGCGGCCAGCACGCCCCAGGAGAGATTGAAGTAGATGCGCAGGCCGAGCGGCGGCAAATGGTGGGCCTGAGTTGGCAAAACCTGCCAGAAGTAGTACTCGACCAGCCCGAACGCAGCGCTGGCAGCAATAATTGACCAGACCGGAATCAGGCGAGCGTCTTCGTCGACGGTAATGGATTGTGGATCACGCATAAGCTGCCCCTCCCCAGAGAGGGCCTTTCAGGAGTGTAAAAATAGCTTAACTCCTGAATCAATGGACGGGAAGAAGAATCTGGAAGTTGCGCAACAGAAATAGAATTAGGTAACCGGGAATCAGATCAGGACTTGCGCCGGAGCCAGCCGGCCAGCAGCGCGGCGGCCACAAGTGCGGCGCAGCAGAAGAAGATCCACAGGCCGAATTGCCCCATCGGCCCGGCAACATGCTCCTCTTCAAGGAAGGTGTCGGCGGCCCACCAGATCAGCGGCCCGAGAACAAAAATCACCACCAGAACGGCAGCCAGCGCGACGGCGCGAATGCGCCTTCTGTCAGCTTTTTGCTCTTTGATTACGCCCAGCGAGGTTTGAACCACGCGGCGAGTGCGATGGGCGGTGGCGCAATCCCGGTCAGTATCACCACCATACAGATCGCTGCCGCTCACACGGCCTCCGCCGGGAGGGGATTGCGGTTTTCAAAGCTCGGCTTCAGAGAGGCAAGTCCGCGATAAAGCCTTGATTTTACAGTAGAAAGGGGGGCGCGGGTTACTTTGGCAATCTCATCGAGCGATAGCTCCTCGTGAAAACGCAGCACCAGCACCTCGCGGTACAGCGTGTCCAGCTTCATCAGAGCGGCCCCAATGCGTTCCCGGTCTTCAATGTTGGCGCAACGGTCAAAGGGTGAGGGCTCGTCGTCGGCGATCTCGAAGCTCATCGGGCGGTCTTCCTCGCTTTTGCCCTCAAAAAGTTGATCGAGACTAGTGAGGGTGCGCTTGCGGCGCTGGTCGATGACCAGATTGCGGGCGATAGCGAAGAGCCAGGTGTCAAAGCGCGCCTTGCCGTTAAACTGTGAGCCGCGCACCAGCACTCGCATCCAGACCTCTTGAAAGAGGTCTTCGGCCATCTCGCGGTTACCGCATAGAAACAGTAGATAGCGCAGCAGCCGGTGCTGGTAGCGGACGATCAGCTCGTCGAGCAGGCCGGCGTCCTGGCGCTTGAGTCCGGCGGCAATGGCTTGATTTTCCTGGCGAACCAGTTCGGCTTGCTGCTCCTGAACCGAAGCGGCGGAGGAGACGGCGCTGGTGGCAAAAAACGGGCGAATTGCAGCTGTAGCACTCATGCTGCTTGTATAGACGCGGAAAGCAGGTGGGTAGTCGCGAAAAAAGGCATCGCAGTTGGAAATATCCCCTAGGGCACAGGTAATTTGAGCGTTCTTTTCCAGCAGAATCTGTAGATTAGCTGGGAGTCCCGGTGCGTTTTCGCGCCACGCGCAGTGCCTCCTCGACAGCCTTAACAGCGCGGCGCTCCCGGCTCTCGACGTTCTTGTAGTAGAAAATTCCCAGCAAATGGCCGCGCCGCTGCGTCGGCGTCATCGCGTTCCAGCCATCGCGGGCCAGCGGCTGGCGGAGAAAGGCCGCGTGCAGAATCGGCGGCAGCTCGGTCTCGCCCTCCATCGCCAGCAGGAGCGTCTCAGCCATTTGCTCCGCGCGCTTCTCGCGGCTTGCGGGAGTCTTGGCCTCACCGACCATCGCGCCAAGTGTTTTGCGGTAGTAGGGACTCAGGCCGTCAAACCATTTGCGCAACCGCCGCTCGCCCTTCAGCGCCTGTGCCAGCTCTGGCGGAATGACTGCCTCGCGTTCTTCCAGATCCGGTTCCAGGATGATTCGCACCTGTGTGCCCACCAAGGCATTCGCCGCCTTCTGCATCTTCTTGTTAACGAGCAGAAAATGGCCTCCGCCATTGGAAGCTGCGAAGAGCGAGGTGCGAAAGGCGAAGCCTTCGATCTCGCCGCGAACGCGTAGCCGGCGGCGCTCCGGCCATGCCTTGACCACGTCGAAGGGAATGCGCGCAATGACCCAGCCCAGGCCATTGCGAAGCGGCTCCAGCACAGCGCGAAAGGATTTTTTGGCGGAGGTCGTCATGAACTAATTTATGCCGCACGCTGCTGAATTTCGCAATATTGAGTGATTCGGGGGGCAAAAAAACAGCCCCCGGCGCGTGGGAACCGCCGGGGGAATTTGGGGGATAGGTAATTAGAACCGTTGGGCAGAGATTTGTCAGGCCGCAACACAGTTATAGGATTCCTGGGGCAAAGCAAAGGTTGTATGGTTCGCCGTACAGAAACTAATCCAGCCTCGTTAGGAACGCAACACCTTCAACAGGGCGGAGCCGGTCGGCGATCTGCTCCGCCTGTTCGCGGTTATCACCTGCCGGACGGATGCGGACCCAGTAACTGTCTTGTCCGGAAAACTCAATAACCGCGGAACCGGGATATTTGCGCAGCAACTGCTCCTTCAGCTTTATTGCCCTGCCCTCGCTCTGGAATGCGCCGATCTGCACGCACCAGCGGCCGCCGGTCTCAATCGGCTTGGGCGTCTGGTAGACATCCATGTGCACCCGCGCGAGGCCGGCGCGATAAACGCCTGTCGCCTTGGCCGAGGCTATCGAGAGATCCAGAATCCGCCCCTCGACAAACGGGCCGCGGTCAGTGATGCGCATGGCGCTGGACTGGCCGGTCTTGATATTTGTCACCACAACCAGAGAACCCATCGGCAGGGTGCGATGTGCGGCGGTCAGGGCGCGGTCGTCAAAGACCTGGCCATTTGCGGCGCGGCGGCCTTTGTAGGGCGCGGTGTACCAGGTGGCCAGGCCCTCTTCGGTATAGATGGGTTTGTGCGTCGCAACGTAATCCCGGTCTTCATCGCTTACGCCACCGGGCGGGACTGGCGCGGGCGCAAGGGCAGGCGGGTGCGTTGTCTGGACCGTGACGGGTTTATGGCCGCAGCCAACGGTCGCGAGAATGGCCAGAGCAAGGCCGGCTCCTCCGGTTGCTCGCAGCAGGAATGCTGCTATTGGGCGGGCTGCGCTCAAGCCTGCGGGCCTTTCGGCGTGTGCTCGGCTTGCGGACTCTGGTTTGCATCCATGCGGTCGGCCAGATTGCGCAGCGTTTCCGCGACGGTCCGCATCGCGGAGATAGATTCCTTGCGCACCTGGGGAACAACCGCATCGTTTACAAAGCGAACGGCATGGCGCAACTCCATCTCGATCAGCTCAACGGCCTCTTCGATTCGCTGACCTACGCCGCCGGGTCCGGGAGGGGGATAAGTGCTCATAACTACCTCGTCCCCAGTCTGCGGTCTGCGCCGCGCCGCGTCAACTGCCGAGCAGAAGAGTGTGCCGGTTCGGTCAATATGACATGGCGTGAGAAGAGGGCGAAGAAACGGCATAGATAGCAGATGCACCTTGCAGGATCGGCGCGGCGGGAGCGTGCTTGAGCTTCGGAGAATTACATGGTGCATTTGAGAAATTATCCGAAAAAGTATCTCGCCGGAATTGCGACTGCGGTGTATATTGTTTTTTAACTGCTTGTAGCGAGAGGGCGCATCCCGGAGTAGCGCGGTGCTATCCCCCCACCTTATTTTTGCTGCGGCGATCCTGACAGTAAGCTTTATCCATCGTGTTTCAGAGAGCTGCCGAACGTAGACGGGTATTCCCCAAAATCTTCGTCCGCGCGCCACAAGAGAACAATCGACTAACAGTGATGTTGATGCCGGGTATGAACCCCGGCTGA
The DNA here is from genome assembly GCA_963713645.1 of uncultured Acidobacteriaceae bacterium. Lineage (GTDB taxonomy): Bacteria > Acidobacteriota > Terriglobia > Terriglobales > Acidobacteriaceae > Telmatobacter. The sequence goes on from CAVQMQ010000045.1 coordinate 148,706, forward strand.
GCCAATTGAGTTCAGCCGGGCAACCCATGCATTATTTGTGATATTGATTGGCGTTTTTCTCCAGATGCTGAATGGTTGTTTGAAGAGTTGTCTGGGTGATTCTGGATTGTTTTCAGAAGGCAGGTAAATGGCAATGACTCCCCAGATCGCGATGACGGCTCTCTGCGTGATAGAGACTGGCTTATGGTTTCTGATCGGATTTCTGTTCTTGCGTAGAAGCTTGCAGAAGCGCTTCCCGGCGATGGGATGGTATATTGCGCTGCAGGTTCTGACTCAGCCTCTATTGGCATCGTTGTTATATCTGCGGAGACCCCCTAGCCTGCGGTATTACGCAATGCTGTATTTTATCTTTTATTGGCTAGTTTACGTTTTTAGGTCCGTCAACCTTTTTTTTATTTGCATGGATGTTTTTCGGTCAGTAGCCGCTGGCAACTCAGAGCTGAGGCGTCTGGGAAAAGTGCCTTTTCGGTGGTTTGCGATTATTTTAATTATCGGAATATTGTCGTCCACATCGTTTATTCCAAGGAATATTATTCTTAGTCTATGCGCGGGGTTGATGCGGTCTGCGAGCATTGTTTCAATTTGTTTGCTTGTGTTTTTGTTTCACAGCTTGCAGAGACGACATTCTTCTGCGCGCGATCCATCTTTCGGGATATGTCTTGGATTTGCCTGGCAATCGATCAACGACCTTGCCAGCTCCTATTGGGTAAACGTCTACCATTCTTCCGTTTTCGATCACAGCCAGTTTATTTATGAGTCGGTCATTTTAGCCGGGATGTGTATCTGGGTTGTCTATTTTGCCCTGCCGGAGCGAGTCCCGACGCCACTTCTATCGCAAGCGGACGAATTGGATGGAGCAATGCCTCAGTTGCAACAGTAAAGGCTGATCCTTACTGTTGCAACTGACGTCGCCGATTAAGACTCAGATTTGCCGGTTTCCATCTTACGGACAAAAATTCGGTCTGCGACCTGTTGAACATCATTCAGCAATGAACTATTGGCCGTCTGAATAGCGATCTGAGTATCGCCGTGGCCCAGAGCAGTTGCGATCTCATTCCAGCGAAAGATCAGTGAGCTGGCAGGAAGCAGAACCGGCTTGCGAACCCGCTCGGGCAAAGCAAAGAACGCTGTCCAGCCGCCAATCACAAGTAGAATTGTGGACTCATAGACAAACTGCCCAGGCGCAGTCAGAGGTGTGTGGATGGAGATTGTCAGCGATTGGATAAAATCGTTCGCGGAAAGTAGCCCAAATCCCATCGACAGCCCGAAGGCTGAATCCCTCAAGGAGATATTCAGCGCATTCATGCACAGAGCTAAAAAGGCCAGCAGGCAAAGCTCCATGACGCTCGCTGAGCGCATGACTTTGTTCGCAATCTGAGGAATATAACCGTAGCCGCTGTGCTGATACGATACCGAAGACAGGCTCAACACAACCGATGCAATTGCGGCCCATCGGAAGGCCAATGTTCCAAGTTTTTTCAGGCCGGGCACCGCCTCAAGCGCATTGCTAAAAACTTCCATGCAGATGAAAAACAGCAGGATGGCGCTCACCAGGTATACGGCCCAGTATGAAAAATAATACGCTTCAAAAGCGATTCTCTTCGACATGACCAAGCGGAGGTAGAGCAGGCCAGTGAAGAGAGGAGCGGAGACTACACGCAATCCCAGATAAATGGCCATCGCCGGGAAACGGCGATGCAGAGCTTTCTTCCAAAAGCAAAATCCAAGCGCGGCCCACAACAGGAACTCAATCGCGTTCAGAACGGTCATCGCGTTATTTGCAGACATGGTTGAACCGCCATACTGAGAATGGATAACAGAATAGCGGCAAAACCTGCGGAAATCAATGATTATTTGACGCTGCCAGTGGGGGCGGGGTCTCCGGGGCACCACCCACCATCGCACTCCGGGGTGGGTCCATTGGCGGTGGCAGACTGATGGGAGGGGAGGGCTGAAGCGGATTTCGGGGTGCAATAGGCGGCGACGCCGCCAGCGACGACAATGGCAAGTGCAGCAATGCGGATAGCGAGTTTCATGGTTTTGTTCTCCTGGCAAAAATGCGGGAAAAGTTCCCCTAACAATTGAAACCTAGTGTATGCTGGGTAGCAAGTCTAATTAATTCAGATAGTTGATTGATTCGTAACCGAAATGATTACTGACGTAATATTCTACATGCCTGTTTTTTGTCATCATCACAGCATTCCGTCTAATTGACCACCCCTGTTTGCACCCCTTGCACATGCTAAAATAGAACTAGGTAAATTCGCGTAAGGCACCGATCTTTCAAGCGGTTACTCCCCGATTTCCACCGCTGAAACCCTGGCCGGGAACCGTTTCAGACAGGTAGCCGGAACGCGCAAACCCTGCGATTGGAATCCTATGGCGACTGAAACACCCGTTGGCACTCTCCTCCCTGAAGAGAACGACACTAAAAGCAGCTACACCGGCGAAAACATCACGATCCTGGAAGGCATGGAGCACGTCAGGCTGCGTCCGGCGATGTATATCGGATCGACCGGCGAGCTGGGACTGCATCACCTGGTCTACGAGGTGGTGGACAACTCGGTGGACGAGGCGCTGGCCGGGTACGCGACGCGGATCGATGTAGTCATCCATGTGGACAACTCCATCACCGTCGTCGACGATGGCCGCGGCATCCCGGTCGACATGAAGATCCTGGCTACCGGCGAGCAGATGCCGGCGGTGCAGGTAGTGCTGACCAAGCTGAACGCGGGCGGCAAGTTCGACTCGTCCAATTACAAGGTCTCCGGCGGGCTGCATGGCGTAGGTGTGAGCTGCGTCAATGCCCTGAGCCAGGAGCTGAATGTCGAGATCTGGCGGGACGGGCACACCTGGGAGATGGACTTCAGTTGCGGCGTTGCCACCAGCGACCTGCGACAAGCTGGGACCAGCAAGCGGCGCGGGACGAAGGTCCACTTTCTGCCCGACAAAAGCATTTTTACCGCGACCGAGTACAACTACGACACGCTGGCCCAGCGGCTGCGCGAACTCGCCTTCCTGAACAAAGGCCTCGAGATCACGCTGACCGATGAGCGCACTGCCGACCCGAAGACAGGCGACGCGAAGAAGACCGAGTTCAAATACGCCGGCGGCATTGCCGAGTTTGTGAAGCATCTGAACCGCGGCAAGTCAGTTCTGCATGAGAAGCCGATTGTGATGGAGGCAACCCGCGACAATGTCGAGATCGAGATCGCGCTCCAGTACAACGACAGCTACTCGGAGAGTGTTTTCAGTTTTGCCAACAACATCAATACCGTGGACGGCGGCACGCATCTTTCCGGCTTCCGCACGTCATTGACCCGCACCATCAATGCCATTGGGCAGGCGCTCGGTCTCTTCAAAGACATGAAGGAGAACCTCTCGGGCGATGACGTGCGCGAGGGACTGGTTGCGGTGGTCAGCGTCAAGCTCTCGCAACCCCAGTTTGAAGGCCAGACCAAGGGCAAGCTCAACTCGGACATCGCCGGAACTGTGCAGGCCTTCGTCAACGAGCGGCTGGGGATGTTCCTGGAGCAGAATCCGCCGGTTGCCAAGCGCATTATCAACAAGGCGATTGAGGCCTTGCGCGCCCGCGAGGCAGCCCGCAAGGCCCGCGACCTGACCCGGCGCAAGGGCGCGCTGGACGGCGGCGGGCTGCCCGGAAAGCTAGCCGACTGCTCAGAGCGCAACCCGGAACGCTGCGAACTGTATCTGGTCGAGGGTGAGAGCGCAGGCGGCACTGCCAAGCAGGGCCGCGACCGCCGCTTTCAGGCGATTCTGCCGCTGAAGGGAAAAATCCTCAACGTCGAAAAGGCCCGCTACGACAAGATGCTGGGCCATGAGGAAATCCGCGCGATGATTACCGCGCTGGGCTGCGGCATCGGCAAGGACGACTTTGACGCGACCAAGATCCGCTACGGAAAAATAATTCTAATGACGGACGCCGACGTCGACGGATCGCACATCCGCACCCTGCTGCTGACTTTCTTCTTCCGCCATATGACGGAGCTGATCAAGCGCGACAACATCTACATTGCCCAGCCGCCGCTGTACAAGATCAAGAAGGGCCGCTTCGAGCAGTACATCAAGGATGACCGCGAGTTTGTGATCGTCATGGTGAAGCGCGCCTCCGAGGGGATGGTCGTCCGTCACGGCGAGAACGCCACGCGCATTGAGGGTGCCGACCTGACTCGCTTCATGGGCACGCTGAACGAGTACCTGGGCTTTGTCGAAAAGGTTGACAAGCGCATCCGCAATGAGAAGCTGACCGAGCTGATTGCCCGCGCCGAACTGCTGCACCGCGCCGATTTTGCCTCGAAGGCCGAGAACGAAGTGCCGGAGAAGCTGGTAGTGCTACGCGCCGATCTGGCAGAGCTGGCCGATGAACTGCAATTCAAGGCGCTGGGCGAGCCGGTTCAGGATGAGGAGCACCACACCTGGTCGGTCAGCTTTACCGATTCGCAGGGCGCCGAGCGGCGTATTGACTGGAACCTGGCCAGCAGCCCCGAGTTCCGGCAGATGATGGCCAAATATACGCTGATCAAGGAATATCTTGAGCCGCCCTTCCTGATCGAGTTTGCCACCAAGGCTTCCACCGCTGCGATTGCCGATGGCAGCGAAGAAGAAGCCGAGGGAGACGCGGAGAATACGCCCGAAGTGAGTGCAGCCGAGGCTCAGGCGGAAGCCAAGCAAGCTCGCCGCGCCGCACGTGTGCTGCGCGAGCCGGTAGAGAAGCAGACCGCCCGCGAGCTTTTCGACTACATCGTCGAGCAAGGCAAGAAAGACTACCAGGTGCAGCGCTACAAGGGACTGGGCGAGATGACCGCTCCGCAGCTTTGGGAGACCACGATGGACCCCGAGCGCCGGACGCTGCTCTCGGTCAAGCTCGAAGACATTGCAGAGTGTGAGGCGATCTTTACTACGCTGATGGGCGAGGACGTGGAGGCGCGGCGCAAGTTCATCGAAGATAACGCGCTGGACGTAAAAAACCTCGACATCTAAGTCGAAACAACGCGGATTTGTTACCGAACGGCCGGTCCGTGCATCTCATCTGTATGGCGATTGAAAAGGCAACATTCGGGGCGGGGTGTTTTTGGGGCGTGGAGGCAGCTTTTGCCGCAATTCCGGGCGTAACGGCGACGGCTGTCGGCTATGAGGGTGGAACGCTGGAACGGCCCAGCTACAAGGACGTCTGCACTGGTTCAACGAACCATGCCGAGGTCGTTGAGCTGGACTTTGATCCAGACAAAGTCAGCTTTGAACGGCTTCTGGATGCATTTTTCGCTCTGCACGATCCGACGACGCTGAACCGCCAGGGTCCAGACTGGGGCACGCAATACCGCTCGGCGATCTTCTTCCATTCCCCGGAGCAGGAGGCGCAGGCCCGCGCCAAGATTGAGCAGTTGACCGCCGAAGGGCGCTTCAAGCCGAAGCGCATTGTCACGCAGGTTGAGTCGGCGCAGAGCTTTTGGCGCGCCGAGGAGTACCACCAGCGCTATCTGGAAAAACGCGGCCAGACGAGCTGCCACATATAGAGCATTTTCGGAATACACGTAGGCTTTTTGATGTCGATGAAAGGTGGCTTTTACTTCCACCCCAGCGACCAAGAACCCGTCGCTGGGGACCCCGTTGAGGAAAAAGCCACTTGAGCCTGCGCTTTCGGACTACAGCAATTGCAAAAGATGAATATCAAGCTTGTTCAGGCGAATAAATAGCGATACTATATAGTTATGGCGAAAAGATCAGCGACGAAGCGGAGTCGGATGATGACGGTGCAACAGTTCAGGGCATCGTTCGGAGATGAGCAATAGTGCGGCGAGCAGCTAACCCTCCAGCGCTGGCCGGAGGGTTTCAAATGCCCTCGCTGCGGCGGGTCGAGCCGCGGGTATATGGCCGAGCGCCAGGTGCATGAGTGCGCGCTTTGCGCCTACCAGTGCTCGGTAACAGCGGGGACCATCTTCCACAAGACACGGACACCACTGTCGAGTTGGTTCTGGGCAATCTATCGCATGAGCCACGATAAAAAGGGCCTCTCCGCCATGCAGTTGGCCAAGGAGATCGGAGTCAGTTATCCGACCGCCTGGCTGATGCTGCATAAGATTCGCAAGGCGATGAGCGACCGCGATCAGCGCTACCGGCTCAGCGGGCTGGTGGAGGTCGATGAGGGCTACGTGGGTGGCGAGGAACACGGCCAAGGACGGCGGGGACGCGGCAAACGCGATCTCCGGACCAAGTCCGTGGTGGCCGTGGCGGTGGAGCGGCGCGGCCCAGCGAAGCCGGGGAAAAAACCAGTGCCGGGATTTGCCGTTCTGGAGGTGATTCCCGATGCGGCCACAGAGACACTGGAGAAGTTCCTTGCCGGCAAGGTCAAGCCCGGCAGCCGCATTCTTTCCGATGGCTGGCACGGCTATCGCCGCCTAAAGCAGAAGGGCTTTGAGCACACGGCAACGGCGATCTGGAAACAGGATCGACCAGCGCATGAGCTGTTCCCCTGGGTTCACATCACGCTGTCGAACCTGAAACGGTTTCTGCTCGGCACCCATCACAAGGTCGAGCAAAAGCACCTCAAACACTCTGTCGCCGAATTCAACTACAGGCTCAACCGCCGCACCATGGAACCGGACCTGATGGCTCGCCTGCTGCGCGCATGCCTGACTACGCAAACCATCACCTACAAACAGCTTGTCGACATGCCGGAGCTAGCTTGATATTCATCATTAGAAAATAGGCTCAATAAAATAAGACAGATTGACGTGATTCTCGGATTGCGCGGAGTCTTCGATAAATCGAGTGTTGGGTATTGGTGCAGCTTGAAGCTCCAAAGTTGGTCCTGGAGCCAGCCCGCGCCTTTTGCCTCTTCTGAGACCTTGACATCATGAATGCAAGATGCCGGAACTCGTGCAGTTCGGTTTTCGGCCGTCGAAGCTTGCCATCGCTGGCGCTCCGAAGCTGCGCGCTTCAGTGCTTTGGATACTGGGTGTCGCGTTGGCATGGATGCTTGTGGAATTAGGCGTCTCCACATATGCGACTGTAACGGCTCACAGCCTGAGATGTTGGCCTTTGGCTCCGACAGCTTGGTAAAACTTCCCATGCCGGATGGTTCGACTCGGTTGCCGCTTTGGTGGCGGTCCCCATCCTCGTGATGGAAGGCAGATCCTCCTGCAAAGCCCTTCCTGCGGGTGTTGCTGAGAGTTTGATTTTCAAACTGCGCCACTACCCAATTCGGACGCTCTGCTCGTGGGCACCTTAAGTTTCAGCACCAAGAAGAACACCGCAAATGGCCATGCTTTGGATGCCGCATCTCCCTTCGATTATTTCTCATAAAACTATTGATTGGACAAGATTTTGACGCAAGTGGATACTACTTGGTCGGAGGGTACGGATATGAGTCTCAAGTGTACATTCTTCACTGGATTGATTGCAGCTGCGATCCTTGGCTTGACGCCTCTCGGGGCTATGGCAAAGGCACCGACTGTGTCTCATTCCAAGGACATCGTGGTTGTTCTGCCAGGCAGTTTGCCAGAACTTGCGCACCGGCATGGCATTGCATTTCAACTTTATTCTGGAAGCAGTGATGGTAGTTGCTACCTTTACATTGAGCAGCACATGGGCGAACGTCTCCTTGTACTCGATGTCACCGATCCGGCACATATCAAACAAGTGATGGCTGTTCCACTGAACGTTCCCGGTCCTTTCGATTTTGTTCGGACATTGGGAAGCGCAGCGATCCTGATTCAATTCCGTAACAATCTTGGATTGGCCTTACTGGATGTGCACAAGCCGAAAACGCCGAGGCTAAAGCGGGTAGGCGCATTCCCGTATTCCGGCCATACCGAATCGCTTGGCGATTCAGCGTTTCTGATGGTGAGTGAGCCGCTTATGGATGTGCCGGTTGCTCCACGAGATTATCAAGTGGTTGATACTTCTAATCCTGCGGGTCCTGCATTGCTCTTTACCATAAAACAAGTGGACGAGAAAATCGTACGCGACGAGACGGGAACAACCTTTTTCCTTGGAGCCGACGGCCTAACCGTCATCCGGCGTCCACGCGTCGAAGAGAGGTACAAAACCGCGCAGGCTTACACCAATTAGCGATCTTGGATTTCCATTGTCGATTTCTTGACGCCTTTGGTTCCTGGGCGAGGCGGAGTGGCCAGCGCTTATCTGCACTGGGCAGACATTCTGGCGATATGCCGGGATTTCGTTTCACATCATTGCGAGCCCGAAGCATCGGCATTGCTTGGAACTGCAAAGCATCCTCCCCGTTCGCCTTATTCCGCCGCTCAGGAATGTTCTGCGTCAGCCCTTTTGCTATTCTTTGCTGTCCGAATGTTCTCAACTGGGACAACTCTCACCCAGTGCCCCCCCCTGCATACGATTGAATGAATAGGTTTTTCTTATGAAAGATAAAAAGATTCATGCAACCCTTTTTCCTGATTAAACAGTCAAATGGATGCTATCCTACAGGCGTGCCAGTGCCTCGACTGCTCGGGCTGCTGGCTCAAGTAGGACTCGATCAGGTTTTTCTAAATTGAATCGATTGGGCAAAACTCGGAAGTTCGGTCTTTTCGGGAGCCTCGCGTTCCTGGGTCTGGCCATCTGCGTCTTTGGGTGGGGTTTTGGATACAAACTGTCTCTCTACGACCAACATCAGACGCCTTCCCATCAGATTCCTAAGGCCAAGCTCCTGTCCGGCAATGAACAATCCAGCACTGCGAAAAGCCCGCTCGTAATCAGATCCAAAACGTCCACCAGAGTCGTCTACACCGCGCCTGTTGACATTTTCTTGTTTCTGTTGCTGGCCATTAGCCTCTTGAATACATCTGCACTCACGGGAATAGTCCGGCCGACGAATAAGCTATTACATCTTCATCGCGCCATCCTCAACACCCTCTTTGTCCGGCCCCCTCCCATTCTCGCCTAGCTGTCCCCTCATCACAAAATTCTGGTGTATTCGATTAAACAACAATCGAATGCAGCATGGCATATTCTCCTTTGGAGAACGTGCCTGTTGTCGTGAAACAAGCAATCTCAACTTCAGCTAGAGGTGCACTCGACCTATGCGAAAGCGAACCTCCTTGATCGTCGCCGCGGGAATCGCGATTCCTGTTCTGGCCGGCATCGTTGTGTACATTGTCATGAATCATCACCCGCGAGCGCAGTGCCGCCGAGGTGCCGTCTGCGAAGGTGGCCGTTGCTGCTACGGGAGACATTGCGCACACCCTGAGCCTTGCCGGACAGTTCCAGCCTTACCAAGTTGTTGATGTTCACCCCAAGGTCACCGGCTTCATGGTGAAGATCAATGTGGATATTGGCGACAAGGTGCGCAAGGGCCAGACTCTTGCGGTATTGGAAGTTCCGGAGTTGAATGCGCAGTTGAAGGGCACTGTCTTCGAGGTGCAGCGTGCCAAGGACGATCTGCTGCGCGCGCAGAACGAGATCAAGCGGGATGAGGCGATCCATTCGGCGCTTCACGCGGATTATCAGCGGCTGCTTGAAACGTCGAAGGCGCAGCCAGGTCTGATCGCGCAGCAGGAACTGGACGATGCCGAAAGCAAAGATCTGTCTTCGGAGTCGCAGGTGGATGCGGCCAAGGCTGCCGCGGCAGCTGCCGAGCAACACACGGAAGTGGCCCACACAGACAATGACCGGGTGCAAGCGCTCAAGAACTACACCAACGTGGTGGCTCCGCTGGACGGCGTGATTGTCTGGCGTTATGCCGATACGGGCGCGTTGATTCAAAGCGGCACAAATTCAAACGAGCAGGACATCCCAATCGTAAGACTCTCGCAGAGCGGCCTGTTGCGCCTGCGGATGCCGATTCCAGAGAACGATGTGCAGTTTGTTCATATCGGCGACCCGATGCAGGTTCGCGTCGATGCCATTGGGCGTTCATTCACCGGCAAGATCGTGCGATTCACACGCGACGTGAACTTTGAAACGCGGACGATGGAGACCGAGATCGATGTTGACAATCAGGATCTTTCGATCTCCCCAGGCATGTATGCCAATACCCAAATGCAACTTGCGATTGCGGCTAATGTGACCACCATCCCAGTAGAAGCGCTGGTGCTCAAGGGAAATCGGGAATCGGTTTACACACTGGATGCCGCTAATCGAGTTCACATCCGCAATGTTGAAGTTGGGCTGCGCGGATCGAAGCTGGCTGAAATCAAAAGCGGTCTTGAGCCAGGCGACAAAGTGATTCTGGGAGGTCAGGAGAACTACACCGAAGGTGAAGAGGTTTCGCCGATTCTCACGCAGACGCCCGCTTCCGAGGTGATGCGCGAGTCAGGAGGCGTGATCGACATGAAGGCAGAAGCGGATGAGAACAGCGGAGGTGCAAAGTAATGCCAAAGTTTGCTCTCAGATATCCGTTCTTCATCATCATGCTCTGCCTGATGGTCTCGCTTGTCGGCGTGGTGAACACCGCTCGCATGCCGGTCGATCTCTTTCCCAAAGATCGATATGCCTGTCGTAGTGGTGGCGACGTTCTACAACGGTATGCCGCCGCGAGCAGATCGAAGCCGACATTACGAATACTTTTGAGCGCTTCTTTACGCTAGGCGCCAATATCGACCACAGCGAATCGCGATCGCTGACGGGCGTAAGCTTGATCAAGATCTACTTCAAGCCGGGAACCGATCCAAACGCGGCGCTGAGTAACATCGCCAATCTTGCGATGGCCGATCTGCGCCGTCTGCCGCCGGGTACATTGCCTCCGGTGGTGCTGGGCATGGATGCCTCGACGCAACCAGTCTGCCTGGTGACATTGAAGGGGCAGGGACTGAATGAGACGAACCTTGAAAGACATGGCGCAGTTTCAGGTGCGCAACCAGATATCCAACGTGCAGGGCGCTTCGGTTCCGCAGCCATACGGTGGAACCTATCGCCAGATTCAAGTCTACGTGGATCCAATGAAGATGGAGGCGCGCAACCTCAGCCTGAATGATGTAGTGGAGTCCGTCAACAGTTCTAATCTGATTCTGCCTGCTGGCGACGTACGCATCGGCTCGAAAGATTTCAATATTTACGCGAACAGCCAGTTTCCCGATGCAAACGCGATGAACGAAATGCCCCTGAAGTCTGTAGGCAACGCCTCGGTACTGGTCGCTGACATCGGCAAAGCGGTGGACTCGGGCGCACTCCAGTACAACATCGTGCGCATTGACGGTCAGCGCTCCGTCTACATTCCTGTCTTCAAGCAAGGCGGTAATAGCAACACCATCACTATCGTCGATGGCATGAAAGACGCAATCAAGCATTTGGTCGATATTCCGGCTTCACTGAAAACCGCTGTGGTCTTTGATCAGTCGGTTTTTGTCAAGCTTGCCATCAAGAATCTTGTCAAGGAAGCAAGCATCGGCCTGGTGCTGACCGGCATCATGATTCTGGTCTTCCTTGGCAGTCCGCGAGCGACCTTTGCGGTGCTGCTTGTCCATTCCTCTTTCAGCTCTGGTGTGTCTGTTGCTGACAAGCGCAATTGGCGGATCGATCAACACTATGATTCTGGGCGGACTGGCGTTGGCATTCTCGCGCCTGATCGATGACTCGGTGGTGGTGTTAGAAAACATCTTCCGCTATATGGAGATGGGGTTTGCGCCGCGGGAGGCCGCAGAAAAGGGTGGTATGGAGGTGTCTCTTGCCGTGCTGGCCGCAACCTCCACCACATCCATCGTCTTCTTTCCTGTTAGTTTTCTTTCTGGCATCAGCAAGTACATCTTCACACCGCTGGCGCTCGGCGTAGTGCTTTCGATCTTCGCATCGTACTTCTTTGCCATGACGGTAGTACCGCTCTACTGTGCTAATTTCATCCACGTCTCAGACGAGGACTCACAACATAAGAGCGAAAAACCTGGGTTATTTCTTCGATTCGAGCATAAATTCAACGAGTACTTCCAACGTTCACTTACATGGTATGAAGGCCTCGCGAATCATGCAATGAAACGTCCAGGGTTTACAGCGACAGTTATTCTTGGCAGCGTCGCGCTGACCATGCTTGTGCTTCTTCCGTTTCTAGGCCGCGCCTACTTTCCGCGGACTGACCCTGGCCAATTCGTTATTGATGTGCGAATGCCCTGCGGGACGCGGTTGGAGACAAGCAACGAGTACATCGCAAAGGTTGAAGCCGTTGTGCGCAACGTGGTTAAACCGTCCGATCTGGATATGATTGTTTCCAATATCGGCGTTTACCCCGACCTCTCGGCCATCTACACGACGAATGCTTCGATGAACACTGCGTTCGTGCAAGTCAGCTTGAAGGAGGATCACAGCATCGCCAGCTACGAATATATGCAACGCGTACAAGAGAAACTTTCCCACGACATGCCCGAACTATCCACTTACTTTCAAGCAGGTGGCCTTGTGGATGGCGTGGTCAATCAGGGCCTGCCTGCGCCAATCGACATCCAGGTCAGTTCCATGGATATGGATGGTGCTTACTCTCTAGCCAAGGATCTGTCCCAGAAGATCAAAGCGATGCCAAATGTGAGCGGAGTATACATTCCACAGGACATCGACTACCCAGGCATCGCACTGAACATCGACCGCGAGAAGGCCAGCCTGATAGGCCTTTCGGCAAAAGATGTAGTGCAGAACGTGATTACCGCCATGACCTCAGACGGCATGGTCGCCCCGAGCTATTGGATCGATCCGAAGAGCGGCAACAACTATATGGTGACGGTTCAATATGCAAACAACCTGCTCAACAACATGTCGATACAAGACCTGGAGAATATCCCCCTCCGCGGTGTTCACCCGGCAGGAGACAACCCAATGCAGGATACTCAGGATGCCGCTGGGCAAATGCGCGAACATAAGAGCGGCGACCACACTGCCGGATATACTCCGCTGAGTTCGGTATCAGAGGTCAAACAGATCACAACTCCAACCGAAGTAGACCATTACCAGATTCGACGGGTGATCGACATCTATGTTTCAACCAAAACAGAGGCGCTGCAGCGGGTGGGCGGAAGCATTAACAAGCTATTGGCGAATACCCGAACCGATAAAAATACGGTCTTGAATCTGCGCGGTGCTGTCGTCAGCATGAATCGATCGTTTACGGAATTTGGGGTTGGAATTTTCATCGCTATTCTAATGGTTTATCTGATCCTGATGGCGCAGTTTAGATCCTTCGTTGATCCATTCATTATTCTCATGGCCATTCCGCCAGGATTGGCGGGGGTTGTCATGATCCTCCTGGTTACAGGCAGCACTCTGAACATCATGTCGTTGATGGGCGTAATCATGATGACCGGCATCGTGGTATCAAACAGTATTTTGATAGTTGAATTTGCTGGCACACTTCAGAATCAGGGACTACCGCTGCTTGAGGCAGTTGTCCAATCTTGCAAGATACGGCTGCGCCCAATCCTGATGACGTCGCTGGCAACCTTGCTGGGTATGATTCCGATGGCGCTGGGCATGGAAGCGGGTAGCGAGCAATATGCGCCGCTGGCACGCGCGGTCATCGGCGGTCTTGGTGTTTCGGTAGTTGTAACCGTCTTTTTGGTTCCGGCTGTTTACCTAATTGTTCACGGCGGGCATGAGTCTAAACCAGCGCTTGCGGAGGAAGCATAGAAGATGACCAACCATGCAAGAATCCAGCATTTCCGCTCCATGCCGCTTCTCACTCTTGCGAAGGGATGCTCAGCATTTCTGAGCAGACGGAAGGAGAAAGAATCGTTGAGGGGACCAGTAACGGTGCTCGAAGATGCTGCCAAAGGCGCAGGATCGTATGTAAACGATAGTTCGACGCAGATCGAAAGTACGGAGATGACAGATAGCGGAGGTGGTCGGTAATGCCTAAGTTTGCTCTCAGAAATCCGTTCTTCATCATCATGCTGTGCCTGATGGTTTCGCTTGTGGGTGTGGTCAACACCGTCCGCATGCCTGTTGATCTGTTTCCCAAAATCGATATGCCCGTCGTGGTGGTGGCGACGTTTTACAACGGAATGCCGCCTCAGCAGATTGAAGCCGACATTACGAATACTTTTGAGCGCTTCTTCACACTGGGCGCCAATATCGACCACAGTGAATCGCGCTCGCTGACGGGCGTCAGCCTGATCAAGATCTACTTCAAGCCGGGGACCGATCCAAACTCTGCGCTCAGCAATATTGCCAACTTGGCAATGGCCGATCTGCGCCGTCTGCCACCAGGTACTTTGCCTCCCGTCGTGCTGGGCATGGATGCTTCCACGCAGCCAGTCTGTCTGGTGACATTAAAGGGGCAAGGACTGAATGAAACGAATCTGAAGGACATTGCGCAGTTTCAGGTACGCAACCAGATTTCTAATGTGCAGGGCGCCTCTGTTCCGCAACCGTATGGTGGCACCTATCGGCAGATCCAGGTGTATGTTGACCCGTTGAAGATGGAGGCGCGCAACCTCAGCCTTAACGACGTAGTCACGTCGGTCAACAACTCAAATCTGATTTTGCCCGCCGGCGACGTTCGTGTAGGTTCCAAGGACTTCAACATCTACGCGAACAGCCAGTTTCCCGATGCCAATTCGATGAACTCGATGCCGCTCAAATCAGTGGGAAACGCTTCAGTCTTGGTGGCCGACATCGGCAAGGCTGTGGATGCGGGTGCACTCCAATACAACATCGTCCGCATTGATGGACAACGCTCCGTCTACGTTCCCGTCTTCAAGCAGGGTGGCAACAGCAACACCATCACGATCGTGGATGGCATGAAAGCGGCGATCAAGCATCTGGTCGACATTCCACCCTCACTCGAAGACGGCGGTCGTCTTCGACCAATCAGTCTTCGTAAAGCTGGCAATCAGCAATGTAACAAGAGAAGCGGCTATTGGGCTGGTGCTGACAGGATTGATGATTCTGATCTTTCTCGGCAGTCCGCGCGCCACAATTGCTGTACTGCTTTCCGTGCCGCTCTCGATGCTGGTTTGCCTGCTTATCACCAATTACATGGGCGGCTCGATCAATACCATGATTCTGGGCGGTCTGGCGCTGGTATTCTCACGGCTCATCGATAACGGGGTCATTGTTCTTGAGAATATCTTCCGCCACATGGAGATGGGGGAATCCCCGGCCGTTGCTGCTGAAAAGGGTGGAACCGAAGTCTCGATGGCCGTTCTGGCCGCCACATTCACAACCTCCATCGTGTTTTTCCCGGTCACCTTTTTCAGCGGAATCAGCAAGTACATCTTCACTCCGCTGGCGCTGGGTGTGGTGCTCTCGATCTTCGCATCGTACTTCTTTGCCATGACAGTGGTGCCGCTCTACTGCGCCAAATTCATTCGACTGAAACACGAGGACGAAGATTCGACACAGAGTCGAAGCTCGGCATTCTTCGCGCGTTTCGAGAGAATGTTCAACGAAAAGTATGAGCGAATGCTGAACTGGTATGAAGGCGTTGCCAAGCGGGCGATGCAGCGCCCTGGCTTGACAGCGGCAGTGATTCTGGGTGGCGTAGTGATTGTGCTTGCTGCAACACTCCCATTTCTGGGGCGCGCATACTTTCCCCGCACTGATCCAGGTCAATTTGTTATCGACGTGCGCATGCCCAGCGGCACTCGTCTGGAAGTCAGCAACGAATGACATTGCCAAGGTCGAGAATATCATTCGCAGCGTGGTTCAACCCGAGCCGACCTGGATATGATCGTTTCCAATATTGGCGTCTATCCCGACCTCTCCGCGATTTACACCACCAACGCTTCGATGGACACGGCCTTCGTGCAGGTCAGCCTGAAGGAAGATCATAGCATCGGCAGCTACGAGTATATGCAGCGCGTGCGCGAGAAGCTCTCGCGCGAGATGCCCGAGCTTACCGCTTACTTTCAGGCCGGCGGGCTGGTGGATAGCGTGATCAATCAGGGATTGCCCGCTCCGATCGATATTCAGGTCAGCTCGATGGATATGGATGGAGCCTACGCATTGGCCAAGACCTCTCCCAGAAAGATCAAAGCAATGCCGAATGTGAGCGGCGTCTACATTCCTCAGGATTTGGACTATCCGGGAATTGCGCTGAACATCGACCGTGAAAAGGCCAGCTTGATCGGTCTCTCTGCAAAGGACGTGGTGCAGAACGTGATTACCGCCATGACCTCCGATGGCATGGTTGCCCCCAGCTACTGGATCGATCCAAAGACCGGAAACAACTACATGGTGACGGTCCAATACGCGAACAGCTTTCTCAACAACATGTCGATGGAAGACTTCGAGAACATTCCTTTGCGCGGCGTTCAGCCCGCCGGTTACAGCCCGATGCAGCAGGCCCACGGCGCGTCCAGCGATGCGCGCGCATTCTGGAAAGGCGACCACACCGCCGGCTATACGCCGCTCAGTTCGGTTGCGGACATCAAGCTGATCAATACGCCAACAGAAGTGGATCACTATCAGATTCGCCGCGTAATCGACATTTACGTTTCCACGAAGACAGAGGCGCTGCAAGGAGTTGGAAGCGATATCAACAAGCTGCTGGCCAACACCAAGACCGACAAGAACACTGTGCTCAACCTCCGCGGCGCCGTGGTCAGCATGAACCAGTCGTTCGAGGAATTTGGAGTTGGACTCATTCTTGCGGTGCTGATGGTTTACCTGATCCTGATGACCCAGTTCACCTCATTCATCGATCCGTTCATCATTCTCATGGCGATTCCGCCTGGACTGGCAGGGGTTGTGATGATCCTTCTCGTGACTGGAAGCACGCTGAACATCATGTCCTTGATGGGCGTGATCATGATGACCGGCATCGTGGTCTCGAACAGCATTCTGATCGTCGAATTTGCAGGCACACTGCACAAGCAGGGACTGCCGCTCTTGGAAGCGGTTGTCCAGTCGTGCAAGATCCGGCTGCGCCCAATTCTGATGACCTCGCTGGCAACCCTGCTCGGCATGATTCCCATGGCGCTTGGCACGGAAGCGGGCAGCGAGCAATATGCGCCGCTGGCGCGAGCGGTCATCGGCGGCCTGGCAGTTTCGGTGGTCGTAACCGTCTTTCTGGTTCCGGCGGTTTACCTGATCGTTCATGGCAGGCACGAGAAGCAGTCTGCGATTGCGGGGGAGGCATAAGAAGAATGAAGCGACTGAAGACTCGAAGGCTCTATTCTCAAGTCTCTTTTTACATTTGCAATCGTCTGTTCCAGCTCGCTATTTGGACAGACGACAAGCGCGACACCGCAGTTGCCGGATGCGCCGCAAGTATCATCTCGTCGCTCTTGCACAACAAGAGTGCAACGCCGATGCCGCAGGAAGTCGGCAGTATCCAGCGCAGCGCAGGCCGATGGCGCAGCTTCTGACCAGCATCCGCGCCTGACGCAGTCCGATGCTGAAAAGCTTGCGATCAAGAACAATCCGCGAGTCAGTGTTGCCCGGCTGCTTGCGCTGGCGCAGCATCAGGTTGTTCGCGAAACCAGATCCGCGGAGTTGCCAACAGCTACTGCCAGCATTACCGCCGAGGATGCAGAAGATGCAAGCCGCATCTCTGCGGGATCGCTCACTGCCTCGCGTCTCTTTGAGCACGCCGGAGCGGGAGGAGGATTTACCCAACTGATTACAGACTTTGGAAGAACCGGCAATCTCGTGGCATCTTCAAAGCTTCAGGAAAAAGCGCAGAATGCGAATGCCCTTGCCACAACTGAAGATATCGTTCTTGCCGCCGATCAGGCGTTCTTCAATGCGCTTCAGGCTCAGGCTCTGCTTAAGGTGGCGCAACAGAATGTCAGCACCCGCCAGACCACAGAGACACAGGTCAGCGAGTTGACAAAGAACAAGCTCAAATCAACTCTCGATTTGAGCTTTGCGGATGTCAACTTATCGCAAGCCAAACTATTGCTGCTCGATGCTCAAAGCAATGTTGACTCGACAATGGCTGCATTGGATGCGGTCTTGGGACTTGATCAGCAAGTAACGTATGAACTGGTCGATAGACGAGCAAGCCTTGCCAGCGCCTCCTACTGACGCGGATCAACTCCTGCAACTCGCGTTTCAGCAACGTCCCGACTTGCAGGCTTTGACCTATAGCCAGCAAGCAGCCGTCAAGTTCAGCCATGCGCAGCGCGATCAGATGCTGCCGAGCATCAGTGCTGCGGGAACTGTCGGGAGCGTCCCCATCCGTCCCGCCGCATACTACCTTACGAATTGGTGGGGCGGCATCGGCGTAAACATGAATATTCCGATCTTCAATGGCTTCCTCTACTCCGCCCAGGCAAAGGAAGCATCGATCCGCGCTCAGGCCGCTTCGGAACAAAGCCGCGATTTGCGTGACAGGATTGTCCGGGATGTTCGCACCGCGTGGCTTGCTGCCAATACTGCGTATCAGCGCGTCACGGTTTCAGAGGAACTTCTCAAGGAAGCAAATCTTGCTCTGACACTGGCGCAAACACGCTATCAACTGGGACTCAGCTCGATCGTGGAACTGAGCCAGGCGCAGTTTCAACAGACCGATGCCGCAATCGGCAACACAGATGCGCAATACCAATACCGGCTGGCGCTCGCTACGCTCAACTATCAGACAGGAGCAACTCCATGATTGAAAACTTCAAGCTGAAGGTCTTTCGCGTGGTCGCGGACCATTTGAATTACCTGGACATGACAAGGCGGCTTCCTGAATGAGTGTCCTCTGGTTCACAATGGGAGTTTTCTTTACTTCGATTCTGGCGGGCCTCCTCGGCTCTCTGACTGGACTTGGTGGAGGAGTCGTCATCATCCCAGTCCTTTGCCTGCTATTCAAGGTAGACCTGCACTATGCAATTGGAGCTTCGCTGATTTCTGTCATTGCAACTTCTTCAGGAGCGGCCGCCGCCTATGTTCGGGAGGGATATTCGAATATACGCATCGGCATGTTTTTGGAAGTTGCTACCACGGCTGGCGCGTTGCTCGGTGCCTACCTGACAGCGAAAGTCTCTGGAAATTGGATCGGAGTGATCTTCGGCGTTGTGCTCCTCTACTCGGCTTGGACGACTTTGCATAAAACGTCGTTGAGGCCAAACAACCCGGTGCCACAAACCTGGGCGATGCGACTGAACCTCGGAGGATCTTATCCTGTTATGGGCGGCAAGGAAGACTATGTCGCTGAGCGCATTCCTACCGGATTTGGGATCATGTTCATTGCAGGAACGCTATCCGGGTTATTGGGAATCGGATCGGGAGCCGTGAAAGTTCTTGCAATGGATCAGGTTATGAACCTGCCGTATAAAGTTGCCACTACTACAAGCAATTTCATGATTGGCGTGACTGCTGCTGCAAGCGCCGGTTTCTATTTGAGCCGCGGATACATCCTCCCAGCCTTGGCGATGCCGGTAATGCTTGGAGTCCTCCTCGGCTCTCTTGTGGGATCTCGCTTTCTCGTTATTGCACATGTGAAGATCCTACGACTGATATTCAGTATGGTCATAGTCGGTCTTGCTGTCCAGATGATTTACAGCGGTGTAACGGGGAGGCTCTAGTTGAATGTTCAAGGTAATCACCGACTTGAGCTGGCGATGGGGCAAATGCTGCGGGTTGGCGTGAGTTCCTCTGCACTGGTCGTTCTCGCAGGGGGTATCCTCTATCTGCAACAATCCCACAGTTCGATTGCCAGCTACCAAACCTTCAATGGTGCTCCAACGGCCTATGAGACCGTTGGCGGAATCTTGGCCGGTCTCGGGCGTTTCGACGCCCAAAGCTTAATTTGCCTTGGGATACTGTTGCTCATTGCCACCCCGATTTGTCGAGTCATTTTTGGCATGATTGGCTTCTCTCTCTTGAGGGATCGTTTCTATGCCATAGTCAGCGCCATAGTGTTGATTATTTTGCTGTTCAGTTTCTCGGCGGGGAGATAGCCATGACTTCTGTGAGAATAGATAGGCCTGTTCTGCCCCTAAAATCGGTTGTGTATGCAACCGATTTCTCTCCATGTTCCCAGCATGCCGGGTTCTACGCCGCGCGAATTGCCACCTTCTTCTCGGCGAAATTCTTAGTAGCTCACGCGTTCACGCTTTCTCAAGCCGCCTTGGAGGTTGAGATAGGCGACCAAAAGGCGAGCAAGCAGCGAGTCGATCTAGTTGGTCTCTTGTCAAAGGAGGCACATCTTCTTGAAATAGATTCGTTGAAAGCTATTCCTACTCTTCTGAAGGGCGATCCCCAACACGCCATTACTCAACTTGCTGACAGCAACCAGCCTTCCATGATCGTCTTAGGAACACATGGAAGAAGCAGATTTGAACGGGGAATCATTGGTTCTGTCGCAGAGAAGATTCTGCGCTCTACTAGTTGGCCGGCGCTTACTGTTGGCCCGCAAGTTCCGGCATTAAGCTCAAAGACCTTTTTGTTCAAGAAGATTCTCTTTGCTACTGATTTCACCTCGGAAGCTGCCATCGCAGCAGCGTTCGTTGTGAACTTCGCAGAAACATTCGGATCCGGAATCGATGTCCTCAATGTGGTTCAGGATGATGTAATTGATACCCCCACGTTACTAGCAGATATTCGCAGCCGCTTCTTTTCAGTTGTCGATGGTTTAGTGCCGCAGCATGCTCGTGCGTTTTGTGACCGAAAGACATTTGTGGCAAGCGGGAGTGCACATGATCGCATCATTGAACATATCATAGACAATTCGATTGACTTGTTGGTGCTAAGTATTCGGAGGGCTTCGCATATCGGGATGGAAATGAGAACATCTGGGGTCTTTCGGATCATAGTGGATGCGGGATGCCCTGTCCTGACTATTCGGAGATAAGCTTGCGGTCAGATTGCGGTTGGCACAAATGGGAAAAAGAAGAAAAGGCGCAAGCTACGAGTACAACGACACAGAGACGACGCTGCTTGTTGCGTTGTTTTGCGGCGCATGCACGATCCTCACTGTAGAAAGTTATGCTGGAGACGCAAAGGATATGGGGTGGCTGTTTATGGATAGTGTACCTGCTTGGCAATTGCACATGGGGTCAGCGTGCATTGGGATCATAGCGTTCTTTGTATTTTTGTGCATTCTGGAGTTCATTGAAACAAGGTCACGAACAACAGCATGGAGATCAAGTGTTCCCTGGTTACCGCTCGTCGGACTCACTGGTCTGGCAACAGCAGTTCACATATCGATTTATATCGTCATTCTTGTAGGAGGAGGCTATTCCGTATGGGCATACCGGCGAACGTGCAGTGTGCGTCGCTCATCGGTGTCCAGCAAACGAAAGGACACCTCCTGACCGCAATTTGTCCAAGACATATTTCAATTACCATTGCAGGTAAAGCGCAACATCTGTCGATTTGTTTGTTTCAGGGTAACGTCAGAATTTCCTGAGTAGACATGATCCTCCATTCGGGGTGTAAGCTGAGTATCAACCAGCATCGCTGAAATATTCAGATAAACGCAGAGCAAATAAGTCATATCGCTCATCACTGCTGTCCGGTTAAAAGTCGAACAGAATGAGTTGGTTGGAGTTTGGAGTTAGTTGACTGGTGTAGTGCTTCTGCTGAAGTGCCTGTGAAATGGGCATTTTCTCGAACAGAGTGACCGAGAGTACTTGCAGCAAAGTGTAGAGCGAGCCGGGCAGATCGAGCTTTTTCTTGACGATGGCGACCAGCAGGTAGACCGAGACGGCGATCCAGATCTGCGTCTTGACGGCGTTCTCGCTGGTTCCGAAGAAGGCCTTGATGCGCAGGTGCTGCTTGATCCACTTGAAGAACAGCTCGACTTGCCAACGGCTCTTGTAGAGGGCGCAGATGGTAGCGGCGGGCAGCATGAACTGGTTAGTCAGGAAGACCAGATTCTTGCCGGTGTCGGGAGTCGCGAAAGCGAATGCGGCGCAAATGGCCAGGATAATCCTTGCGGCTGTCGTAGCCGTTGAGGGCAATAGATTGGTCAGCAAGAATGCCGGTCTGCTTGTCCACCGGTCGGGAGTAGATGGCGGCTGGCATCGAGGTTACGCTTTGCGCGTGTGACAAAGAACGCTGAGGACAAATGGATGCGATAGAGGCGGGCGAAATCAAGATAACCGCGATCCATGACGTAGTAAGCGCCGGGATGCGGGAGGATTTCGTCGAGGATGTTGACATCGGCACATCGCCAGTGGTGACGCGGATAAACGTCGGGATGGAGCCGCGCAGATCGAGCAGCGTATGCATCTTCACGGCGGATTTGGTGGAGCGGAAATGCGCCCAGGGGAACAGGCTCAGGCAGAGGTCGATGGTGGTCGAGTCCAAGGCGTAAGCGGCGGCGTCGAGATCCATGCCGAGATCTTCCTTGGCGTAGAGCTTGCGCGCCTGAAGCATCAATCGTTGCGCCAACTCCGCGTAAATACGCCAATCGCGGCTCTCGTTGGCCTCTGCCAAAGTGGAACGCCGAACGGGAGAACGAAAGCCCATGGGATAGAGCTTAGCGGGCTGTGCGCTGAGACAAGCCTCGAGGTCGCGCAGGCTCTCGCGATAGGTGAACTGGGCGAAAGCCATGGCACGGAACTGCTCGGCGCAGTTGAGGGTGCGCACCCGATGGTCGCCGCCATAACGGGCTACGCTGCGGGCAAACGAGGTCCAGGGAAGGAAATCCATCAACTGAGCAAAAAGCATCTTGCCAGAGTTCACCGCCGCCTCCAGAAAACATCTCTGGAATCAGCATCGCGGCAATTTCAAATCGACACCACCCGAAAACGCTCGCAACCATCCGCACATCAGGCGGTTGCGGCCAGCAAGCTAGTCGTTAACCGGACAGCAGTGATCGCTGATAACAAAATATGATGGATAATCGGGAAACAATTTACGCAGATAGGCGTCTATCCCAATGTAGTCCGGTTCTACGAAGAGCGAAGGAGCTGTGCGGCAAGATGATATTTCAGATCCCATTAGCGATCACTGTTGGCACAGCGCGGACTTTAATTCGCGTAAATTCGATGATGTTGTTTGTGTATTCTCTTTGGAGGCGGAGATTCGGACCCTATACTCTTGGAATTCCTGGACTGGTAATCGCGGTTGTTCTGTGGAGTGCCGGTTATAAGCTCTCGCTCTATCATCGGCATGCTGCTCCACCAACCGTTCCAATTGCAAAAATGTGGATGGAGTCTCGAAATACTTTCATAGCAGCATCTTTTAGTCCCAGGGCAAAGCCGCACATCGGTCCAGCTTCGCAGGCATTTCCATCCCCGATTCAACGGCTTCTCCTCCTCAGTTGTGGCATTATATGCACACTCTCTGCGTGCACGCGATACTTTGCGAATTGTGATTTTTTGATTCCATCCCGCTCGCCCCCCACCTCTTTTTTTCTCGATTAGTTAGCACTGCGGCTCGGTTTCTCGGTTGGTACCGTCGCCGTTGGTCTAAACAGACTGCATCTCGAAGTGTTTTGTAGTGGAGGAACACACTATGTATTACCTCTGGCTATTGCCCGTAGTCCTGCTGACAGTTTTGTTGTTTTCCGTGTGGCGGATTAGGCGATATCAAGAACGCGCACTCTGCAATCGAATGGAATCAGTCATTCAACCGTCTATCCCTGTTGAAGTCGTAACCGAGTCTACCGGGCGGCGGGCTCGTCAGATGAAATGGATCTCAATCAACGAGTTCATGGCGATTCTCAATGAGCGCAGCGATCTTTTTGTGGTCGATCTAAGAGCGAATGGTCCGTCAATTCCATTTCCAGTTCCAACTGCATTCGTACTGCCCGTCTCGCCAAAAGAACTGGACTCTGTATTGGAGATGCTTCCAACTGATCGAAGCGTGGTGTTCTGGGGGGCTTCCAACCTCAACATCTTCATGATCACAACGAGTCCTTGCATGGAAGGGGTAGCGCCTTTTTACGTTTTGGAAGGCGATCTTCGCTTTGCGGAGGTTGCATGAACAATCTTCGTGATGTCGCTACTCTGGCCTGCGAAAACGCGATTGGAACTGTGGACAGAAGACATATTCAGATAGTGATGGTGATCCACGTACTCTCTGTTGGCCCAGTTGATCGCGGCAGTATAGTCCACGATGCGCTGCTGCATAGATCAAACTTCCATCTTACAATTGCGACTGATTATCGGGAGTTGTGGAGAACGACGACCCAGGAGTCCATTCAGATCGCGATTCTTCACAACACGCTTTCCGCGTTTGAGACTGAGGCTGCCTGCCGGTTAATCCGTCGCCGGTGGCTTCGGGCCAGAATCCTTGTAGTGTCCGTGGTAGAAAGCAATCTGGAGGATGCGCTCTACGATGATCGAGTGGCACCCAGCGTGTCCCCAGAGGTTCTGTTCACAACAATTGAGCGGCTCGCTGGAGGAGTGCATACGTGAAAGTCAGCAGACGATTGTCAGTAGTGCGGAAATTCCAGAGACAACCGATACGCCTGATGAGCCTTCTGGGTTGGGGAGCAGTAACACGCTGGACTCTTTAGCTCGCAATGTTCCAGTCCGAGAATCAACGGCGGATAGACGTATTCATCGCACAATTCCAAGAATGGACGAAGAGTTGATCGCGTCTTCCAAAGGACTCAAGGTTGAGCATATGTTGAGTTCTACTGGTGCTGTTTATCCCGAATTATCCCCGGCTGCTTGGAATGACAAGATTGTAGAATTCCTAGGGGTTGTTGAGCAGAGTCGTGCAGGGTTACTGAGGCAGGCTCTCAACTTTACCAACTGTCGCGATGAAGCTGAGGACATGGTGCAGGAGGCCTTCTTGAGAGCATATAGAAATCTCCCGTACTTTCGCGGCAGAGCAAAAATGAGCACATGGCTACATGTGATTGTGAAGAATATCGGGCGCGAGTGGCTGCGGAATCGAAAGGGCCGTTCAGACCTGCCTCTGGAATGTGCGCGGAACAGGGACGATGAGCCAATAGTGCTCGACTTTCCTGATCCCGGTCGAGATCCAGAACAGTGTTGCGGGGACAGAGAGATGACGTCTATTCTGCGTTCGGAAATCGGCGAACTGAACCCCGTCTGTCGGCATGCCATCATGATGTGCGCCCTTGAGGAGCTTTCGTATCGCGAGGTGGCCAAGACGCTCGGCACAAATGTCTGCACCATCAAATCGCGAGTTAATAGAGGAAAACAAATGCTTAAACGGGCAGTTTGCCTGCGTATCATCAGGCGAAAGTCGCTGTCGCGTCCTACGGAACCGGCGCTTTAAAACACTCGATTGCTACAAACAATAAACGTACGGTTCCCCTCGGCCAGAACCCGTAAGGGATTTCAGATGTGGGTCATGGCAGGTTCGGCAATAGCCAGCTCGATCTTGATCTCCGGTGGCGTCAAGAGTGTGTTATGAACCAGGCAATGATGCACGGAGCGCATGAGGCCTTCTGTCTGTTCTTCCGTGAGAGAGACGGGACACATAACATGCACACGAAAATTGCCAACACGGGCAGGCTGTTTTAACTTCTCGGCGGAGACTGTGACCTTCACGCCTGTCTCTGTGAGATTGCGTGTTTTCAGATATTGTACAGCATAGAAGGCCGCGCAAGACCCCAGCGACGCGAGCAGCAACTCCGGCGGCGTCAGGCCAGAGTCTTCTCCACCATTTTCTGTCGGCTGGTTGCAAACAATGGAGTGTGACCGCGAATGAACGGCAAATCTAACCTTGTCGAGATGAATAATCTTTACTTCCATCATGGTTTTCCTCTCCCACTGGAAGAAAGTCACGAGGTCGGCAATTCGTTACATAATCACGGACGCTTTTTCTTCGACGGGCGTAACCAACATACGCAGATACTCGCGTGTAAAGATGACGCGCAATCGAAGCGCGACGGCCGGGTCGCAGGGAGTCTCCAGGGACCGGCAGCGATCGATGGCGGCGCGTAAGTCGCGCAGAAATGCCACGCACTGTGGGCATGCCTCTATATGTTCGCGCATCTGTTCGCAAGTAAGCGGTTCCATTCTGCCATCGAGGTACTCGGAGAGGTTGGCGAACAGATCGCGGCATTCCGCAGGGCGTTGCCCGTCCTTGGCCTTGGAAACCTTTCGCTTTTTCACGGAAGGTTGTGCGCCATTCTGCTCTTCAGGAACTCCCAGCAGGAGTTGGTTCATCTCCCTGCGCACACTTAGACGTGCCCGATGAAGACGAATCCGAACCGTTCCCTGCTGAAGCGAGAGAACCTGCGCAACCTGTTCGGTGGTCAACTCCTCCATATCGTGCAGCACGAGAACAATGCGTAAAGTTGGCGGGACGCGCAGAATTGCTTGGTGCAGCAGATGGTGCTGCTCGGCGGCCAGGAGATTGCCTTCCGGTCCCACGGCGGAATCCTCAAGCAGTCTCCCCAATTCTTCGTTGTCTGGCATCAACTCGTCGAGCGAGAGCATATTTGCGGGAGCATGAGAACTCTTTCGGCGCATGCGCCAGCAGCGGTTTCTAGTGACGGTGTATAGCCAGACGGCCATCTGCTGCGGAGTCTGGATTTTGGCAAGGTGCCCGACCGAGCGAGAGAGTACCTCCTGCATGGTGTCTTCCGCATCCTCTGGATGCCCGCAGACCTTCATACTGAAAGAATAGACCGTATTCTGCAGCAAGCCGATAGCTTCTTCGACAGCTTCCGGAGTGTTACGGCGCAAGAGGTCTGTTGCTCGGATCAGTTCAGGCCGCATTGCAGGGGACCCTCGTGTGCACGATCAGTATAATGTCCTGCGGCGTGAAGAGAGTCCACTCCGCTCCGGAAACTCTTCACGCAGCGCCGAGAATTTACTAACCATGTCCCTTTGCACAGGGAATCATTTCAACAGCAGTTTTCAAGGCCGTCCCGATCATCTGGAGGCAGATTGGAGATACCTTTTTTAGCCAGTCTAGGTTTTCGTCGCTTTCAGCTTTGGGGTCAGTGGCCAGCCATGCGCGCAGCAAGGCAAGTGCGAGTCCCATCTCGGCGCCAGGACGACTTTCCTCCAAACGAAACATCTGGCGGTAGACTTCATCTTTGACCTTGTCGAATAGATTTCGAGACGACTTGTTTGAGCTGACTGTTTTCCGCGGTGTCATGACTGCTCGACTCCTTCTCACTTGGCGATGCCGTAGCCTTGATCCCTCAGACCCACGGCGCGGAGGATACTCATGGCCGGACACCAGTTTGTGAATGCCGACTGCAACAGGTTAAGCCCGACGAAAACCGTCAGCCAGAGCCAGTAATTGGAAAAGAAATGTGCAAGCGCAAGCGACAACAGCACCATGACGCCTGCCATGAGACGCACACCGCGTTCGACTGTCATAGGGAATCTCCTTGTTCGGTTTCAGGTTGGATTTCGTGACCAGCATGGTTGCCAGAGTGAACGACATAGTAGAGGACAGGAACCGCAAACCGCGCCAACAGGGTCGAGGCTACTTCTCCCGCAATCAACGATAAGGCGAGTCCCTGGAAGATGGGGTCCGGAAGGATTGCGCTTGCACCGACCACAACAGCTGCTGCAGTCAAGAGCATGGGGCGAAAGCGAACTGCGCCAGCATCGATGACTGCCTCGGCCAAGGGCATTCCTTGACGTTGGCGAACTGCGATGAAGTCAACGAGGATGATGGAGTTGCGAACAATGATTCCTGCGCCGGCGATGAACCCGATCATTGAGGTTGCAGTAAAGAAGGCACCGAGTACGGCGTGTGCCGGCAGGATGCCGATCAGAGTCAGAGGTATGGGGGCCATGATGACGATCGGCACAATGAAGGAACGAAACCATCCCACCACAAGTATGTAGATGAGTACCAGCACGGCGGCGAATGCCAGCCCCATGTCGCGAAAGACTTCGATGGTGATATGCCACTCGCCATCCCATTTCATCGAGTAGTGGTCTGTGGACTCCGGCATCGACGCGTTATAGCGGGCCAGCGTGTATCCGGCCGGAAGGGTGAGGTGGTCGAGATCCTTGTTCATCTTCAGGATCGCGTAGACCGGGCTTTCTACCGCTCCCGCTACGTCCCCGGTCACATACACCACGCGGCGCAGATTCTTGTGATAGATGCTGCGCTCAATCGTCTTGTGCTCGACGACGACCAACTCGCGCAAAGAGACCATCCCGCCGTCAGCGCCGGGCAGGCGGATATTCTCTAACCCCTCCTCGGAAGAGCGATCCGCGCGGTCAAGCTCGACAACTACTGGCACAGGATTGCGAGCTTCTTGATCGTGAATAAGTCCCACCTGGGTTCCCGAAATGGCGAGTGCCAACGCATGGGCCACGTCTGAGACTGCAATGCCATGCTCGGCGGCCTTGACTTCATCCACGCGCATTACAAGCCTCGGTTGCGGGTCTTCGACATACCAGTCTGTATCAACCACGCCAGAAGTGTTCTGAAAGATAGTCTTGATCTGCCGTGCAACCTGGATCTGACCATCCAGGTCGGGACCGTAGACCTCCGCAACCAAAGTTTGCACCACTGGAGGCCCAGGCGGAACCTCGCTGACCTGAATGCGTGCGCCATATTCGTTGCCAATCGCGTCCAATAGCGGACGAAGCCGCTTGGCGATGGCATGGCTTTGCACGCTGCGCTGTTTTGCAGGTAGCAGATTCACCTGAATGTCGGCCTGTTTCGGCTGGCGGCGCATATAGTAGTGACGCACCAAACCGTTGAAGTTATATGGACCGGAAGTGCCGATGTAAGTCTGGTAGTTCAGTACATCCGGCTGTCGCGCAAGTTCGTCGCCCAATGCCTGGGCCACGCGCGCCGTCTGTTCAAGCGGTGTGCCATCGGGCATGTTGATGATCACCTGTAGTTCGCTCTTGTTGTCGAACGGCAGCATCTTCACTTTTACGAGTCCGAGCGGCACAAGGGCTACTGAGGCCAGCAGCAGCACCACCACTCCAATGAAGAATAGAACCCGATTGCGTGAAGACCGGATCAGCGGCGTCATGATGCGGCGATAGAGTCCAGTCCGCAAGTTTTCAACTTCCGGTTCCGGCGTCCTGGCCCCTTGAAGATGGCGGCCAACGAGCCGGAGGGCAGCCCAGGGAGAAACGACAAATGCAACCAGCAACGAGAAGAGCATGGCTGCCGATGCGCCCACAGGAATGGGTCGCATGTAGGGTCCCATCAAGCCCCGTACAAAGGCCATGGGCAATACTGCTGCGATCACAGCGAAGGTAGCTAAAATAGTGGGGTTACCCACCTCAGCTACTGCCTCTACTGCAACTACACTCATCGGCCGGCCATGATTCTCCGGCAATCGGAAGTGCCGCACCATGTTTTCGACTACGACAATCGCGTCATCGACAAGAATGCCAATGGAGAAGATCAGCGCAAACAACGTGACGCGATTGATGGTGTAGCCGAGGAAATAGAACACCGACATAGTGAGCGCGAGCGTAACCGGAATGGCCAGCAGCACCACACCCGATTCGCGCCAACCCAGGAAGAGCGCAACAAGCAATGTTACGGACAATGTGGCCAGGAGCAGATGCTCCAGCAATTCATCCGACTTGTTTTTTGCCGTTTCTCCGTAGTTCCGCGTCGTGGTCACCGTCACGTCGTTGGGAATGGTGACACCCTGCATCTCATGCACGCGCTTAAGCACGGCGTTGGAGATATCGGTTGCGTTGGTCCCCTTGCGCTTGGCCACAGTGATGGTGACGGCCGGGTACTGGCGCGCGCCCTGCGACGCTGTAGAAACTGCGTTGGTCGTACCGTAGACCACGTAGTCCGAAGGCTCCGCGGCGCCATCCACAATCTTGTCGGCTACGTCGCGCAGATATACCGGATGCCCACGAACCACGCCGACGACTACAGCTTCCAGATCCTCGCGACGGGTGAAAAGGTTGCCCGCGTCAACGCGGACCTCCTGATTGTTATCAGAGAAATTTCCTGCCTGCACGCTCGCATTTGCGGCCTGCAAATGCCCAACGATTGCCATAGGCGATAGGCCGTAGGCGCCCAGCTTTTCCGTACTTAGCACAACACGCAGGGTGCGTGGAAGGCCGCCTATGATGGTCGTCTCCGACACATCGGGAATCTGCGTGATGCTGTGTTGCATCTCGTCCGCAATCGCGCGCAGTTGATAGCCGTCATAGTGCTCGCCCCATAGCGTCATGGCAAGGATTGGAACATCGTCGATGGAGCGAGCTTTGATCAGCGGCTGCGAAACTCTGGGCGGTATGTGATCGAAGTTCGAGTAAAGCTTGCTATAGACCTTGATCAGTGCGTCTTCCTGCGGCGTGCCGACAAGAAAGCGCACAATCACCAGGCTTTGCCCCGGCGACGACGTCGAGTAAACATATTCGACGCCGGATATCTGATGGACGAGATTCTCGATGGGCAGCGTAACTCGCTCTTCCACCTCGGCGGGGGATGCGCCAGGCATAGCGGTGGTGATGTCCAACATCGAAACAAG
Source organism: uncultured Acidobacteriaceae bacterium (assembly GCA_963713645.1). Classification (GTDB taxonomy): domain Bacteria; phylum Acidobacteriota; class Terriglobia; order Terriglobales; family Acidobacteriaceae; genus Telmatobacter. The sequence goes on from CAVQMQ010000045.1 coordinate 178,902, forward strand.
AATCTGGGGTTCTTCTTCGCGGGGGATGATCGTGAGCGCGAAGATTCCGATGGCCAGCGACGCGGCAATAAAGAGCAGCGTCAGTTTTGAGTTGATGAAAGTCTGTGCCAATCGTCCGGCAATTCCAAGCTCTTGCTTCATGGGCGGACCCCTGTGCTGGTCTCTATGCGCTTGCCTGCCAGTTCCCGGTCGGAGGGTGAATCGACAAGTCTTTCACCTGCGGAAACACCCGACAATACCTCAACGAGGTTGCCATTCTCTGCACCAAGAGTGATGGACCGAAGTTGGGCAATTCCCCGGACGTCGAGAACATACACACAGTTGAGAGAGCCGCGCACGACGACAGCGGAATGCGGAATGAGTATCGCCGGTCTTGCGCCGTTGGTGAACTCGGCTGTTCCATACTTGCCCACGCGTGTCTGGCTAAAGGAAGGCAAGTCGATCTTGACGAGAAAACTATGACTCGATGGATCTGCTGCCGGGACAATCTCGGCCACTGTCCCCGCGAGGTTCGTCCCCGCGCCACTTGTTGATGCCCCGCCATTGACAGCCACTTGCACCTTCATTCCCTTCTGTATCGCGCCAATCCCGGACTCATCCACCGTGGCATCCAGTTGCAGCGCTCCAGCCTGATCCACCTGGAGTAACGGCACCCCTGGTGCGGCCATCGTCCCCGGATCGGCCATCCGCGATGTAACCACGCCGGCAAAGGGCGCAACCAGGCGCGTATAACTCATCATCGTGCGCGCCCCGCTCTCCTGCGCCCGCGCCGCATCGGTCTGCGCGCGCATTGCATCCAAACTCGCCGCTGCGCCCTCGGCCCGTCGAGAGACTTCGTCCATCTCCTGCGGGCTTACGCTCTTTTCAGACTCAAGCTGCTTGTACCGGTTCAGCGTGCTCGCCGCCAGAGCGGCATTCGTCTGTGCGGCGGCTTGCGCGTTCTGCGCCGCCTTCACACCTGCCTGCGCCTGCTCCAGTTGTGAGCGCACCGCCGCATCGTCAAGAACCACCAGCGTTTGCCCAGCCCGGACGCTGTCTCCTTCGCGCACCAGGATCTGCTGGATGCGACCCATTATCTGAGCCGATATCACCGCGGTTTCCCTGGCATGAACAGTACCGGTTACTCGCAGACTCACAGGCACCTGCTGCTCCTGGCTTTCAACAACCCGCGCCTGCATGGTTTGTATATTTCCTGGTGCTATGGCAGTTGCACCGTCATGGCAGCCGGCAATGATCGCCGTGGAAGCTGTAAGCAAACTTGCCAATACGAGACTTTTCATTGCAGTTCCTCCGCAGCATCGAGGGTCAGAATTCCGGTAACGTATAGAAGTTCGCTATAGGCCATGGCATTGCCGTACACGGCGTGCCAGTAATTGGATTGACTCTGCCGCTCGGCGTCCTCTGCCCGCAGCAGATCGGTAATGGTCGCAAGTCCAGCGCTATATCTATTCTTCAGAATGCGCAGGCTCTCCGCTGATTGATCCATAGCGGCCCGCGCCGTTTCCAGTTGCAGCGCCGCTGTCTGCCGGTGAATGTGAGCTTGGCTCACCTCCAGTTGCAAATGCTGTTGCGATGCGGACACCTGAGCGTCGATCCGCTGTTTCGCGGCGATCTCGCGTGCGAGTTGCTCACGCTTGCCGAGCGGCAGAATGTCCACGCTGATTTGGACGCCGGCCACCCAGTTGTTGCCGCCCGAGCCGCCAAATGAAGTGCGGTCTTCTTCCCAGTTTCCGTAAGCACTGACGCGCGGGCCGAAGTCGGACTTCGCCGCTCCCAGCGCCGCTCCCTGCGCCGATTGTGCCTGCGCCAAGGCCCTCAGATCCGGGCGCGTCTTCGCGGCTGTCGCAATCTCTTCTTGCAGCGCACCCTGCGGAAACGTGTGCGGCTCTATCGGCTTCAATTCGGTTGCCTTCAGGTCCGGCGCACCCATCGCCTCGCGCAACGCCGCCCATGTCAGTTCAAGGTCGCCCTGCGCCGCAATCAACTCCTCTTTGCGCGCGGCTACATTTACCTGGGCCGACATCCGGTCCGACTCGACAGCAAGGCCAGCCCTCACATGATCATCCACCGAATTCAGCAGCGCCTCCGCCGTCTCCTGCTCATGCTGCGATACAACTATCTCGCGCTGTGCATAGAGCACTTGCTGGTACGCTCCGACAACACGGAAGACAATCTGCTGGTCCACTGCCTCGGCAGAAGTGGCAGCACTTTGCTTGAACAGATCGGCACGCCGGATCTCCTTCTGCGTCTTGAACGAATCGAAGGCTAACCATCGCCCGGAGAAGCGCGTCGAGAAATTGCCAATGGGCTGAGGAGAGTTCAGAGCGTTTAGCGCAAAGTCGGATTGCGTGAATTGCCGCTGCCGAAGTCGCGTGCCGAAAGCATAGACAGGATCGTTGCCGCGCGAGATGTCTTCAGTAAAGGTCAACTGGGGCAACTGCGCGGTTCTAGCGAGGGTTGCCGATGCTTTCGCATCCTGAGTGCCGGCTTGTGTAATGACCGCATCGGGGCTTTTGGCAAGAGATTCTTGGATCGCTTGCCTCAGCGAAAGCGGCTCTTGCGCGTTGACGGCCGGCCCTCCCAAAAGGGCCAGAAGCGCAATCCCTGAGATTACATGTGCGCGGAGATTCATTCGGTGAACTGTCCTTGTGAGTTGCATTCAGAAGAACAAAGTCACGAGATGATGCGTTCGTTACAAGAACTGCAAAAGATATTTTCAACACACTCCTCAGCAAAATTCGATAGAGTCTGCGAGGCGGGCAATTCATGACGTCATCTCGTCGTGACGGAATTCCGCGAAGCAAGAAATGAGTCGTTCGCCACAGCATTGCGCATCAAACTCCCGGTCCGGTTCATAGGGAAGACGTAAAATCAAGTTTGCCTTCCCGCTGAAATTCTGCTTCGCTCAACAGGAGTTCCCAATGACCGCTGAGTTGATTCACCGCTTACATTTTGCATTCACCATCACATTTCACTATCTGTTCCCCCAACTGACGATGGGCCTCGGGCTTCTGATTGTTGTACTCAAGTCCGTTGCGCTCAAGACGGGCGACGAGAAATGGGAACGGGCTGCTCGCTTCTGGGGCCGCATCTTTGGCATCAATTTTGTCTTCGGCGTCGTCACCGGCATCCCGATGGAGTTTGAGTTCGGAACCAACTGGGCGCGTTTCTCGCGGCTCTCAGGCGGAGTGATTGGGCAACCACTCGCCATGGAGGGCGTATTCAGCTTCTTCTTGGAGTCCGCCTTTCTGGGACTGTTCCTCTATGGCGAGAAGAGGCTCTCCAAGCTCATGCACTGGTTCTCGGCGGTGATGGTGTTCGTCGGCTCGTGGATTTCCGGCTTCTTCATCATCGTTACCGATGCGTGGATGCAGCATCCCGTGGCCTACGATCGCCTGCCCAATGGGCAATTTGAGGTACTCAGCTTCTGGCAGCTTCTCCTCAACCCCTGGGGCCTGCTGCAATACGCGCACAACATGACCGGCGCAGTCATTACAGGATCGTTCGTCATGGCCGCCACCGGGGCTTTCTATCTACTTGAAGGCCGCAAGGACAACTACGGCCGCATCTTTCTGAAGGTCGGCGTGAACGCTGGCCTCATCTCCTCGATGCTGATTATCTTCCCCACCGGCGACATGCATGGCAAGTATGTTGCCCGGAATCAGCCAGCCGCAATTGCAGGGATGGAAGGACTGTTCAAGACAGAGGATGGCGCAGGCATGGTGCTGATGGGCCAGCCAAATGAGGAGACTGGCCAGATCGACAACCCCATCGTGATCAACGACGCCCTCAGCTTCCTCATCTACGGCACTACCAAGGCCGAGGTCAAAGGCCTCGATCAGATCCCGCACGACCAGTGGCCCACTGCGTTGCCGCTGCTCTACTACGCCTACCACATCATGGCTGGCCTTGGGACCTGGTTCCTGCTGCTGATGGTCGTTGCCGGGTTTCTTTTGTGGCGCAGAAGCTGTACACCTCTCGCCTGGTGTTATGGGCGCTGCTGCTCAGCTTTCCACTGCCTTATATCGCCAATACCGCCGGCTGGATGACCGCCGAGCTTGGCCGCCAACCTTGGATCATCTACGGCCTCATGCGCACCAGCGAAGGATTCTCAAGCACCGTCTCGGCGAGCAACGGGCTTTTTACACTGCTTGGTTTTATGGGGCTATACATGCTACTCGGCCTGCTCTTTACGGTTCTCATCTATCGCGAGATCAGCACTGGCCCCGAACCAAGAGCAGTCGAAGCTCAAGCGATTCACGCCGACTAACGCTTGCACTTTGGGCGTTGCAGGCAAGCGAGGAGGAACATTCTCATGATGGGTTTCATTTGGTTCTGGCTGGTTGCCGTAATGATCGTCGGCTACGTGGTGCTTGACGGCTTCGATCTCGGCGTAGGAGTCTTGCATCTGTTCCTGCCCCGCACTGAGACTGACCGGCACACGATGCTGGCCAGCATCGGACCCGTGTGGGACGGAAATGAGGTCTGGTTGCTTGCAGGCGGCGGCACACTCTACTTTGCCTTTCCGCTGCTCTATGCTTCGGCTTTCAGCGGCTTCTATTTGCCTCTCATGATCGTGCTTTGGCTGCTCATCTTGCGCGGTGTCAGCCTTGAATTGCGGAATCACATCGAAGTCGGCGTGTGGCGCGCAATTCTTGACGGCTTGTTTGGCCTTTCCAGTGCGCTGCTTACCATCTTCTTTGGCGCGGCATTGGCCAACGTGCTGCGCGGCGTGCCACTTCAGGCCGATGGATATTTCTTTCTACCGCTCTGGACCAACTGGCAACCCGGTCTGCACCCCGGAATTCTAGACTGGTACACAGTAATCGGCGGGCTGGTTGCGCTCGTTGCACTCACGCTGCACGGTGCTCTTTGGCTCACCATCAAAACCTCAGGCGACATTGCACAACGCGCTCGCAGCATCGTCTCGCCACTCTGGTTTGCGCTCGCATTCCTTACTCTGGTCAGTCTGGCAGCCACGATTGCAGTGCGTCCGGTGAGTCTGGCCAATTACCATCAGTACCCCATCACATTCATTGTTCCCGTCGGCGTGGTTGTGTCACTGGCCGCGATCTGGTTTCTCAATCGCAACCAACAACCGGTCAAGGCATTTCTATCTTCGTGCCTCTATCTATTTTTCATGCTGGCCGGTGCCTGTTGGGGGCTTTACCCAATCCTGCTGCCTGCAACCACGGGTGCTGATCGCGACATTACTCTGAGTCGGGCTATCTTGGGTCCGCACACTCTTGCCGTGGGCCTGGTCTGGTGGGGATTCGGCATGGCCCTGGCTATCGCCTATGTTGTTTTCGTTTACAGCAAGTTTCGCGGCAAAGTGGTTCTTGATTCGGGCGGACACTGATCAAAGGGCGACGCCGCGGGAGTTGGTGTGCTTAAGCCAGGCGGGAGGGCAAAGCTTGGCATTTCGATCCTGAGGGGCGCCCGCTGCTGGTCGAACGTTAAGTTCTCGGGTGCAAGTTCGGGTACAGACATCAGTTTGGCTTGATTTCGGATAATTGAGCTAAATTGCTGATAGGCAGTCGACTTGTGGAAATCCGACATTACGCTCAATTTCGCTTATTTATCATAGACTTACGGTATTCTTGAGAGACTCAAAATCCGCCGAGCTTCGGCTCGTGGGGGGTCGCCCCCCTCCCGGCACCACAAAAATCAATCACTTACAGCTATGGATATTCCGCAGGCATCTCTGGCTGTGTCCAGACTGTGCCCAATGCGCACATTTGCTTGTTTAGCCGAGACTTCGATTTGTGCTTTAGTCGTACCAAGATCACTCCAGAAACAATCCAAGCAAATTTGACTGTCGCAATTAGTGCCAACACGATCCCCCGATTTGCGCCCACAGCCTGGTGCAGCTGAACGGAGAGTTCTTCTTGTTCGTAGACTGATCGGTTCTCACACCTACCTGGACGGGACCGCAAATGTATCTGTGCATGCAACAACGACAAGTCGTCTGCCTCGCGCGGGAGGGCGGACCTGCCCTCTTTTCGCGCTCTCTGTTGTTTGCTATAAATAAACATGACGCAGATAAACCTGATCCATCCGACTTCTACTACTGCCGCTCTGCCGATCAATTGCACCTTCGACGCAGATGATTGGGCAAAGCTGGCTCGCCATTGGTACCCGATAGCGCTGTCGCGCGAAGTGGCGGACGGCCCTGTCGCAGCCAGGTTGCTCGATCAGTTGCTGGTGGCCTATCGTACCGACGGCCAGGTGGTGGTCGCCAACGATCTCTGTCCTCACCGCGGTGTGCCTCTCAGCATGGGGAGACACGACGGAACGGGCGTGGCCTGCGCCTATCATGGGCTGCGCTTCGGTGCTGATGGGCGTTGCAACCTCATCCCCGCCCAGCCGCAGGAGGCCATTCCGCAGAAGCTGCATCTGCACACCTATCCCGCTCGGGAGTTCTACGGCCTGATTTGGACCTGCCTTCGACCCAACTCAGATGCACTTGAGACGGATATTCCGGCAATGCCCCATTGGAACGATCCCGGCTTTCAGCAGATCACCTGTCCCAGTCTCGATATCTTTGGCTTCGCAGGTCGCCAGATGGAAGGCTTCCTCGATGTGGCTCACTTTGGCTTTGTCCACGCTGAAACCTTTGGTGATCCCAATAACACATTCGTTCCACCCTATCTGCCCAAGCTAACCGAGAATGGCTTCGAGGTCGAATACCGCAGTTCCGTTGGAAACTATCCGATTGGATTAACGGACCGCGGGCAGTCCGGATTCGAGTGGCTTCGTCACTTTCGTGTGCACTTGCCCTTTACGGCCACGCTCGTCGTCCATTTTCCCGGAGACGGCCGTTTGTCGATCATGAACGCCGCTTCCCCGGTCTCAGCGAAAATAACTCGTCTGTTCGCGCCGATCGCCCGCAATTTTGACACTAATCTGCCGGTGCAGGACGTGTACGATTTCAACGACCGGATATTCAGGGAGGACAAGAGGATTGTGGAAGCGCAAAAGCCCGAATGCCTTCCGCTTGATCCTAGAATGGAAGCCCATATCATGGCGGATCGCAGCTCTATCGCCTACCGGCGTGGATTGCGCGATATGGGCCTCAGCCGGCTTTTCATTGCGTAGCCGTCTTGCACCGAGCGAGAGTGCGTACAGAGCCTGCAACAACGCGCCGCATTTGCCGAATGCATCCCTATTATTCATTCGGAAGCTGTTCATTGAAACGATATCCCACATATGCATCCGTTAACAGATACTGCGGATTCTTCGGATCGTCTTCAATCTTCTTGCGCAACTGACGGACAAAAGTACGAAGATACTCCAACTCATTTCCATACTCTGGCCCCCACACGGATTTGAGCAATCGCGCGTGTGGAACAGGCTCTCCGGCATGCATCATCAGGTAGTGCAGCATCTCAAATTCTTTTGGAGTCAAATGGATTGGGTGGCCGCGCTTCAATACACGGTATTTCACCGGGTCTAGCTCGAGCTGGCCATGATGTATTGGAGCATCGCGGTTGCTGTCCTGGGCATTTCTTCTTCTCACTGCTGAACGCAGGCGCGCTGTCAGTTCCCTCAACTGAAATGGCTTGGTGATGTAGTCGTCAGCGCCCGCATCAAGCGCAAGTACCTTGTCATCCTCGCTATCCATTACGGTGAGCATCAGGATCGGCAGTCGAGCAAGCGCGCGACGAATACTGCGACAGGTCTCCACGCCGCCCATTCCCGGCATGTCCACATCGAGAAGAACTGCGTCGAACCAGGAGACGCGTGTCAGAGATAGGGCCTCTTCTCCGCGTGCGGCCTCCACAACTGTAAAGCCCATCCCTGTCAAGGTCATACGTAGGGCTCTTCGCGTAGAGCTATCATCGTCCACCACAAGTATGGTTCCTTGAGCCGCGCCTACAGTTTCAGTGCTCATTGCTTTCTCCTCCCGCCTGTAGGAAGAGACAGAAAGAATGTTGTCCCCTCCACATCGTCGCTAATCACCCACACATGTCCATGATGTGCTTCAGCGGCCTTTCGAACGACTGAAAGCCCTATCCCTGTCCCTTGAACCCTATCTTTTTGATCAGATGATCGATAGAACCGGTCAAATATCCGTTCGCGATCTTCAATCCGAATTGTGGGTCCGATGTTATGTACTGAGAACAGAACCTCGCTGTGACTCTTTCGCGCGGAAATCTCAATCGGCGTATCCGGATCTGAATACTTGGCTGCATTGTTCAGATACTGCGTGAGAATCATCGTCAGCAGCTCACGGTCAACATCTACTGTCAGTAAGGGATCATCCACCGCTATCTGTATTCTGTCGTCTCTGATTTCGGCTGGTACCGTGTCTAATGCCGCCATGATCATGGATTTAACGTTCACCGCATCCATTTGTAGGCCGACCTGCACTGCCTCCAGCCTGGCTGTCAGCAGCAGCCGCGTGCATAGTTTATTCAGGCGAGTCGTCTCGTCGTCGATCAGAGTAGCCAGATTTCGCTGCATATCGGTCAATCCACCCATTTCCAGCAGCCCTGAACTGGCAGTTTGCACTGCCGTTAGCGGTGTTTTGAATTCATGCGCCAGAGCATCCATAACCGCGGCGCGCAACTGCTCGCTTTTACTTGCATTCTCGGCTCGCTCCTCTTTCTCCAGCGATTGATGCCGGTCAATCGCTAATGCTGAAAGCGATGCAAGAGCATCCACGACCAAGGGGCTTATCTCCCCGTGAAGCACCAGCGCACCGACTGGCCCCTGGCCGATCATTAAGATGCGCCGGGAAATCTGCCGCGCGGCGTCATCCTCGGGCAATCCGGCCAAATAGCACTCCCTCGCAATATTCTCTTCGTGCGCATCCCATTCACCAGCCCTGTCCTGGCGCTCCAGGTTTACATCGAAAAGTGCGACCGCATTCAGCCCGAATATTCTATGGATCAAGACCACAAGCTGCGCTCCGGGTGACTGGCGCATATCAAGCAATAGCGAACTGCGGCTCAGCTCATACAACTGTTCCATCGCCGTGCGATTGACAGCGGCCTCTCTCGTCCCCTTCCGCTCCTTCGCGTGCAGCCTGCTGATCACAAGCGCAATAACCTCAAATGAGGCTAGTGTTATGTAGTCTTGCAAGCCGCCGAGTTCCAAGCTATAGATTGGCGGAATAAAGCAGTAGTCAAGCATCAATAGCGCAGCGATAGACGTCAAAGATGCTTGCCAGAACCCATTGAACAGCGCCATCGCCATCACAAGAGTCAGATAAAGACACCCAACCGTCAGACTGCTTGCTTTGTAGATAAACCCGGTATAAGTGATGATTGCCAGTATTCCAATCGTCAGAACGCACTTCGCCAGCAGAAACAGGATCCATCGCGTACTCTTGCCTCTGCTCGTGCTTTGATCTTGCATTTGACCTGTATTTTGCACTGAGATGCACCTTACTCGATTTATTCAGAGTTTATGTGCGAAAGTATTAGGAACATGTAAGGAACAGCAAAAGAGTGTATTGTCTGCAGCCCATATCTTTCGATTAAAGAATAATTGCATAATAAATGCATAAATTAAAGATAATAATTCCATGAGTGCGGGACGTGCGCTGATTACCGCCTTTCACATCCCGCACCTTGGTATACAAAGGAATTGTTCCGCTGCGGCAACGTATAGTCCTACCGGCTGGTCGGTGCCGTGCCTTGAACGGCCATCTGCTGATACCTGAATTCAAGCGATTCAGCCTCTGTCGTCTTGTAGGCATAGTATTCATAAAGATTTCGTGCCGAGTCGACAGGGCGTGGATACTTTGCAGCCACAGCCATAATATTCTGGCTTCTCCGCTCCCACTCCTGTTTTTCTGCGGCGGCCTGCTGCGCATATAACTTCTTCTGTTCCCCGTAGTAACCGGCAAGAGCAGAATACTGTGTGGTTGTGTGAGCATCCCGCACAAGTTGCTTCAGTTGTGCGCGCGTATATTGTGTGCCACTCTTCGCGGGAGAGGCGATGCTTTGTGCGCTTACGGTCCCAGCAAGAGCAAATGTTAGAATCTCAGCTGCGAAACGGTTGGTTTTCATGTATTACTCACCTCCATATGTAAGAGTAGGACGCAATTAATGAAGGAGGCATGAGGGGAACAAAAGGTATTAGATGTATCTTTGCGGAGATTGAAGGCATTTTTACCCGGCATCACTTTGCTTGTGAGCAGATTGATTCTATCTGAGCTAGCAGAACATGCGCGCGTCAGTAATAACTCTCTCGCATTGCCCGCCCTTCTTTGACCATGGTCAGGAATCTGCGCGCCAGTTCATGGATGCGATTTTCCTGGCGAAAAGTCAGGGCTTCAATGGGAAGAAGTTCTCCTCCGACGCCGATGGCGGCCGCTCCTGCGACAATGTAATCCAATGCGGTCAGCTGGTTCACTCCGCCGGTTACGATCAGCGGAATCTGCGGCAAGGGAACTTTAAGAGCCTTGATATATTGAACGCCCCCCATCGGCGCGCTCGGATAGATCTTGACAAAATCCGATCCCGCCTTCCATGCGGCAATTACTTCTGTAGGAGTGAGTGCGCCCGGAAAAACCACCACGTCCGCCTTATTTGCGCACGCCACCACCTCCGGAACAAAACCGGGAGATGTCAGAAACCTGGCGCCAGCATCGATCGCACGCTGAGCAGTCTCTTCATCCAGAACGGTGCCCGCGCCAATCGCCAGGTCTGGAAATCGATTGGCGAGCTCACTTACTAATTTGAGCGCCAGCGGCACGGTCATCGTGATCTCTACCACTGATATCCCAGCCGCGTAAACAGTTTCTGCCGCAAACTGGGCTAGTTCGGGAGCATTGACGCGCACCGAAGGTAGAATTCCAACTTCCTGGATGCGGGCGCGAACAGCTTTTCTATTCATAGGCCAGGCCTCTCCGTTCCTTCAGGGCGATGAATCGAGCGCTATACTCAGCTCACGGTTCACATCTCAATCATGGATTACATCGCGCCCGACAGCCATATTCAACTGGCCGCCAAACGTCAGATACGATCCTATCAGTTGCACGTATGCAAGTTGCACCACGCGATAATCACTCTGCGCGTTGAGAAAATCCATCAGCGAGGCGCCGCCGTGCTGATAGGCAAAGGTGACCGTGTCCCGCACGCGTGTCGCCTGATCGCGATACTTTTCCTTATACGGCTTGAGCAGCGAGATGTTACTGCGTAATTGCTCATAGGTCGAATCAACATCGTCGAACACCTGTGCCTTTGTGGCATCGGCGCTGCTCTTGCTGCGGTCGATGTCAATTAAGGTGCGTTGCTTCTCGCCTTGGTTCTTGTCGAAAATCCGCAGCGGGACGCTCACGCTGAGGCCGAGAGTCTGGATGCCATTCGGGTTATTGTTAGAGGAGTTGTACGTGTACCATGCTCCAAAGGTCGGATCTGTGGATCCGTTGGAGACGGCAAGCTTATGGTTCGTCTCGGACTGCTTGATGCTTTCGACAGCCGCGCGCAGATCCGGACGGTTATCGAGAGCGATCTGATGATAGTCATCGAGAGGCTGCAAGTTATCGCTCCAGTCAAATATCCCGATAACATCAAATTTGTCAACCGGCGTGCGGTCATTGAGTAATTGCAGCAGTTCAATTTTGGCGGTACGTAGATTGACTGTCGCTGTCTCGATCTCCGCCTCGTATTGCACGCGCAATAACTCAATGCGGTCAAGGTCTATCTGCGCAAGATCGCCGGCCTTGAACCGAGCTTGACTGATATCGATGATCTTGTCGTAGTATTCGAGATCGGCCTTCGCCAGATCAAGCACTGCCTTTGCTTCCAGAGTCTGCACGAACATCGAGCGTAAATTGAACAACAGATTGCGCTCCAGATCCTCGTGCTGCGACTCGGTAATCTGTGTGCCTTCCTTTGCGCTTTCCAACCGCAGTTCACGCTTATGTTCGCGCTCGTGCAAATAACTGAAGTTAGGAACCTCATAAGTGCCTCGCGTTGGGGTCCAGGTTTTTGCATACGGCGCAATTGTTTCTGTATGTGGCGCAATTTGCGTGCCGTCTGTCGTCATTGTGAATTGCGGATTGGGGCGGAGATAGGCTGTGATTTCCTCTGCCTTCATCTCCTCTACGTTCAACTCATCGGCCTTCAGCGCTGGATTCGATGCCTCAAACTTTGCTTTTACTTCGTCCCATGTTAGCGTCTGCTGCCCGTTGGCCGCGCTAGAGAAGAGGGCAACGCTCAGACAGCCTGGAAGGATCACTTGCGTATACAATTTTCCATTATTAAGCTTCAAAGTTCACCTCCGGCTCAGGCAGTTTGTCCGTATCGCGCGCAATCCATACATACAGAGTGGGCAGCAGGAAAATGCTCATCAACAAATCAACAATGAGTCCACCTACAATGACAATTGCAAAAGGACGCTGCGAGTCTGAACCAATCCCATGCGAAAGTGCGGCCGGCAAAAGCCCGAGGGTCGCCACCAGCATCGTCATCATGATGGGTCGAAGCCTCAGCACAGCTCCCTGAATGGCAGCACCTTCAACCGTATAGCCGCGCGCGCGCAGTTGATTAATGTACTCGAGCATGATGACACCGGTTTGCACCGAAACGCCAAAGAGTGCAAGGAATCCGACACTGGAAGATACGCTGATATTGGTGTGAGTTACCAGCAGCGCCAATGAGCCGCCAACAGGCGCCAGCGCCACGTTGACCAGAATCAGCCCCGCCCATTTGAACGACTTGAACATGGTGAAGAGAATCATAGCAATAAGCGCTACCGTTAGTGGCACAATCAAAGCGAGCCGCTTGTCAGCGCGCTGCTTGCTCTCGTATTCACCGGCCCACGTGTAGTGGTAGCCCTTGGGCAGCGCAACTTGCTTGCTTACGGTAGAAATGGCCTCTTCAACCGCGCCGCCCAAGTCGCGGCCGCGCACGCCGTACTTGACGGCGATATATCGCTGTTCTCCTTCACGGTAGATTTCTTCCGCGCCGTCTGTCGTGCTGATCTTGGTTAGCTGCGCGAGGGATATGCGTTCGCCGCTCGGCGAGAGCAAACGGACATTTTCGATGGCTTCTTTTGTATCGCGGTACGGCTTTTGATAGCGCAACACAAGATCGAATTGCGCCTCGCCTTTGAGGACCTCGCTCAGCACGCTGCCACCGACAGCCGTCTGAATCGCGTCTTGAATATCTGCCACATTGATGCCGAAGCGCGCCGCGGCCTGGCGGTCCACAGTGAAGGTGAGGTTCGGCTGTCCGATAATACGAAAAAGTCCGAGGTCCGTGATTCCTGGAATCTTGCTCATCGTCGCGACAACGTCGTTGCCTTTTTCTTCGAGAATCTTGAAGTCGTCACCATAGATCTTCACTGACAGTTCACCCTTTACACCGCTGACCGCCTCTTCCATGTTGTCTTCAATCGGTTGCGAGAACCCCCAAATGACGCCCGGTATCTTGGCAAGCTGGTCGTTCATCGACGCGATCAACGCTTCCTTGTTCTGATGAAAGACTGGGCGCCATTGTTCCTTGGGCTTCAGATTCACGAAATATTCGGTGTCGAAAAAGCCCGTCCAATCCGTGCCGTCGTCAGGGCGGCCAATCTGGTCCACAACATCGACGACTTCCGGATAGCTAGCCAGAATGATACGAGCTTTGTTCGAGATCGCTAGGCTCTCGTCAGGACCGGTGGAGGGAGCCAGAGAACCGCGGACCCACAACGCTCCTTCATCCAGGTGAGGAAGAAACTCCGAACCAATCACGTTCGCCAGTAAGAAGATAGACACCGCAAAGCCGATAGCACTTACGCCAGCCGTGATATAGCGGTGCTCAATGGCCCATTTAACTCCTGTTTGATAGTGCTTGACCAGGAATTCCATCAATGGATTGTGCCACTCTTTGGCGCCTTTGCGGAAGAGAATGCTTGAGAGCACGGGAGCGACAATGACCGAAAACAGCAGCGCACCGAGCAATGCAAATGCCACGGTCCATGCCAGCGGCTTGAAGAGGCGCCCTTCTACCGACTCTAGCGTAAAGATGGGCAGGTAGGCTGTGATAATGATTGCGATAGCGTAGAAGACAGGCCGCTGAACCTCATGCGACGCCTCTTTGATCTTCTGCTGCGCCGTGCGGTTATCCTCCCCTTTGTGGGAGAGATGCCGGACAATGTTCTCGATCATCACCACCGCGCCGTCCACTACCATGCCAAAATCAAGTGCGCCGAGCGACAGCAGATTCGCAGGGATATGCGCGAGGCTCAGGCAGATCGATGCGAATAGCAGTGCGAACGGGATAGTGATAGCAACAATAATCGCGCCTCGGACATTGCCGAGGAAGAAAAGAAGAATAACGGAGACAAGAACAATGCCTTCAGTCAGATTGTGCAGCACAGTATGCGTTGTCAGATGCACCAGATCGCTGCGATCAAGAAAGGGAACGACTTTTACGCCTTTGGGAAGGATCTGGGCATTGAGCTCTTCTACCTTCGCCTCGATTCCCTTCAAGACGGGATCAGCATCCGCACCCTTGCGCAACAGTACGGTGCCTTCCACAACATCGGGATTATCAATCAGCCTGCCCTGTGCGTCCTTTGTGGTCTGTGAGATTTGTCCCAGTCGAATCTTCGGCCCCTGGTCCACCACGGCAATATCTTTGACGCGTATTGCCGCGCCGCCGGCGCTCTTGATGACCGTGTCTTCAATCTGCTGGACTGTCTCATACAAGCCCTGCGCCTGCACATTGATCTGCTGCGCGCCGGCAACGATAAAGCTTCCTCCGGCATTGGTGTTATTGGTCTGCAATTGCTGCTCAACCTGGGCAATGCTCAGCCCATAGCTGATGAGCTTCTCTGGATCGAGCCGGATCTGATACTCCTTGGTGAGACCGCCAAAGCTGGCAACATCGACGACGCCGGGAACGCTCTTGAACTGTTTCTGCAGAACCCAATCCTGAAGCGACTTCTGCTCCATCACATCAATATTGGGATTCTTGCTTTCAAGAGTGTACCAATAAATCTGGCCTGCCGGACTCCAGTCTGTCTGCAACTGAGGAACGAGGTTCGACGGTAGAGTTATGCCTGAGAGCCTCTCAAGAACTCTTTCACGATTCCAACTATTATCAGAAGCATCATTGAAATTCATCATGATGCTTGAAATACCGGCCAGACTGAAGGAGCGCAGATTCTTCATGTCCGGGATTCCGGCCATCGCAATTTCGCACGGAACGGTGATCTGCTTTTCGATATCCTCAGCCGAGTGTCCCGGCCACTGAGTAATGATATTGACGTAGTTATCCGCCACATCTGGATAGGCATCGACCGGCAGGTTATGAAACGATATACCACCCCAGACGAAGAGCATGATAACTACCGCCAGAACAATAAATCGATTCTTCAGCGAAAAGTCTACAAGCTTTTCAATCATTGCGCCTCCAACGTGGCTTCTAACTGAAGCACATTCGAGACCACCTGCTGACCGGGTTGAATCCCGGAGAGGATTTCCTGCTTATTGCCTGCCAGCATAATGCCGGCATGCACTTCAACGCGCTTAAACTGGTTCCCGCCTGCAGGCAGAAAGACCCATTCGCGGTCATGTAGATGCAGAACGGCAGGCGCTGGAACAACCGCGTGCGCTTCTTTCTCCTTGCTCTCAAAGGTTGCGGTGACAAACATGCCGAGTTTCAGAATTCCCGGGTTCGGAATCTCGATGCGGATCTTCGCTGTGCGAATATTGGGATCAAGTACCGGACCAATATCGCTTACGCTCCCTGTCAAGACTCTGCCTGGATAGGCATTGATTTGTATTTGCGCGGTTTGACCCACCGTTATCTTCGGTATGTCGTTCTCGTAGACATCGCAGACAATCCAGACAGAAGAAAGATCGGCGATCGTAAATGCAGTGGCAGATCCAGACAAGCTAACTCCGGCCGCCGCTGCCTGGGTAACATTCTGCGAGATGATAACTCCCGAAGTCGGCGCATATACGTTTACTACGCTGCTAGGGTGGTTTTTATCTACGCCTAGGGTCTTTAATCCCTCTTCGGCAGCGGTCAGATCTGCTTGTGCATCTTTCTCAGTATCATCCGCCTGCTCCAGTGCGGACTGCGAAATCGCTCCATGATCAAAAAGGGTCTGTGCACGTCCATACGCCTTATTGGCAAGTTTCTCATCGTTCGATGCCTTGAGATATAGATCGAAGGCTCCGGTAACATCCGGGCTTTGCACCCTCAGGAGCAAATCCCCTTTCTTGACGTGGTCGTCAAGGCGGGCCTTGATGTCAACCACGCGGCCATTTGCCAATGAGATAACTGGTATTTCGCGTGATATGTCAGGAAAAACAGATCCCGTTACTTTGAGTTCCGATGAAGCTTCGTGCGTTTCCGCCGCGACCAGGGAAAACTGGTTCGGCTTATCGACAGAGACCAGACTCATATCGCCGGTAGTGACCACCGTTGGAGTGGGTGGCGCCCCATCAGCAGCAGAACTGTCCTTCTTGCATGACGACAGGGAAAAGCAGCCAAAGAGGCTAAGAATGACTACAAAAAGAGACACGTTATTCATTGAACACCTCGCTCCAAAAGCAAGATTAGTTGGTCAAAAGGCCGTCCTATATGAGTCGGCGTGGCTTTTGCGCTTTGCCGCGCACTGGTTGCGGAGATCACACGGCCAAGCAGTGCAGAGATATATTGGGAGTTCAGGCGGCTGGCGGAGGGCGGTTGTCGATGGAGTGCGTTACCGCGGCCCTCGCCTCTGGGGCAGGGAGATGGCCGAAGGATATTGATTGAATTGCACCATAAGGAGATTCCGTACCAGCTATGGAATCGAGCGCGGGCACCGCGTGCAGCGTGGGGTGCGCGTCGGAACGTACAATATCCCTGCGCTGCGTGCAGCTCAATTCCGCTGGACCCTGAGCTGCCATCAGGTCGTCTGTCACTGAGATCACCGGAAGGATAATCAGGATCAAAACTGCCAGAGCGACGAACTGAGTCCTTCGGCTTGCTCCGTCCTTTGCGGCATGGCGAGTCCACAGCCACAACAGCAGCGCAGACAGCGCCATCCATGCGAGATTGAGCGCCAACTCCATGAGCTATCCCCATTGTACTCCAGAGGCCACCCGTAAATACGTCGCATAACATCTGCTGGCCTCTTTCTGTTTGAGCGTCAAAAATGCCAGATCAGATCAGCCGCAACGGTAAGCGATTGAGTCTTTGCGCCAATGTTTCCCATGATTTGCACCGGGGTAAGCGCTGAACCCACCCCAGACGCTATATAGTTCTGGAGGGCTGAAACAGATGATCCGGGACCAATATCCAGTGAATGCAACCCATACGGGCTAAACGAATGTGTGTAACTCACCTCGGGCCGGAAGGTAACTGACGCGCCTGCCCAGAAATCAAATCCCACCATATGCTCTTCGTAAATTCCAGGCGTTCCGGTACGCTGACCTTTGATGTCGTCCACAATCTCGCTGCGGATATTTGGCGATGCTGCGTCATGCCAAAAGTTATGCTTGACATAGCTGGTGATCGCCCATTCCGGCGCATAGCAGCGAGCGGCGCGCTTGCCTGTATAAGATGTATTTGGATTTTCGCAGACTGCTCCGAAGTTCAGCGTGGCAGGCATCGACCCATTCCGTAGAACGTGGTAGTTTCCGGTATTTTCTGGCCACGGAGAGGTCACGGCATTATTTGAAACACCCGTGTTATACCACCACATATTCGGGGTGTCTTTCATGTACTGATACCAGCCTTCGGTATCCGTGTGCCAGTGCGCGCTAATGCGGTGATACCATGTCTCATAAAATGCGGTCAGGTTGTTATAGGCATACTTGCCGTCGTTAATCGTATTATCGCAGGTATTCAAAACATCCGCACCGCTGTGCCATGCATAAATCAAGCAGACATTCCCCGTCAACTTGGCATCAGCCGTCCACGGTGCTGTATCACATCCACCAGAGAGGCCGCCCTGCACAGTCCACCTGTCATTAACCTGGACGGTTAGATTCGCTCCCACCATCGTGTAGCAATCATAGGTGTAGAGAATGGAATGCGAGTAGGAATAGTTATTCGGTGCAAGCTGTGCTTCAATGTCCGGCAGCGAAACGTACCGACCAATCCGCAGATCCGCTCCGTGTGCCACCTTGGGAAGATATAGATCCACATACGCCATCACCGGGTCGTATCCGTACTGAGCATTCTTCACAAGCAGCTGCTGACTCAGAATGCCGTGGGATGTTGTGTAGCGATAACCTTGTCCATAGAGACTGGTTAGTTGAAAGCCCCAGTCAAAGTAGTCGGTTTGCGTCGTGTCCGCTAGACGTTCTGTATAAAGCGCAAGCTGATCGAGAACCACCGAGTTGGGATATACGTCATAGGCCGAGTAAGCGTTGGCAGCTATACCCTTGCTCGCGTTGCCCCGGTTATTTGTTGAACCATTTGCTCCGATAGCGGCCCATCCATACCACTTGAGCTTGCTCAGCTTAACCGGATCGCCGTCAATGGCTGCTTGCAGTTGATAAGCCTGATAGTCAGGAGCGCCAATTTGCTGCGTGCCGCCGATTGGCCAGTCAGAAGAGGGATACGGAGAAGAAGGAATTGGAGGCGGCGTACCGCGGTGTTGCGGGGCATTGGTATCTGTTGGCGTCGTGCCCGTCCAGTCTGTCAAATAGGC
Source organism: uncultured Acidobacteriaceae bacterium (assembly GCA_963713645.1). GTDB lineage: Bacteria > Acidobacteriota > Terriglobia > Terriglobales > Acidobacteriaceae > Telmatobacter. The sequence continues at coordinate 197,499 of CAVQMQ010000045.1, forward strand.
TTTTCCCCAGCGGGTAAAAAATCCTGGCTTTACAACAGTCGGTATCGATGCGCGCCCGACCTGCCCAGCGTCGGGCGCAGAGGGCATACCTGGCGAGTTAGCCGACACCCCCCGCAGCCTCGCCAGAGCGAACCGAGGCGCCGCTTGGCGCGCCCACATTCGTCTCCAAGTCTGCGACAGCAGGCTGTGTAGATCTGGTGCGCGACTCGGCGCAGCAGTGTCTGCCCCAGCGCTTGCGCTTTGCGCATGGCATAAAACCTGAACGGCAAAGCCACTGATGGCGCCCCCAAATATGAATGCCATTCGCATACTCTTCCTCATCCGCACCTTTCTTCGATGACGCTTAGCAATAAGAGCGTTAGACAAGTCCCATACTTCTGACCGGTATGCGCTTTCGATGCGCCCGCCAGTGGCTATATACTTACGCTGCCGGCATAAAGTATTCGCAAGGAAATGAGAATTACTTTCTTAGTACGATACGAAGGCAATACATCATTGATTGACTGCCCAGATACAGACTGTCCTGACATTGTAGAGTTTTCTTCCTGCCGAATATGTCATCAGTGATACTGCTTTTATACCTATTTTTCGTAAGGGCTGCATGAAGAGTGTCGCAAGAATATATAGTCTCTGCCACTTTGTGCTGGTGAAGAACAATACTACCGCTCACTATACTGCAAGTTGCTTGATTCTACTATCATCTCTTCAATCTAAGGAACCTCTGAAAATCTCCCCAATCCACAGCCATCGCGGTTAATGTGGATTGAGGAGATTGATCGCGGATGAAGCAGCTTACTTTGGCCCAGCAGGTGGAGTTTCAACGCTACTCGAAGAAGACACGGCGCGAGCAGTTTCTGGAAGAAATGGACGCCGTCATGCCCTGGGCCGAGTTATTCGCGCTCATCGCGCCGCATTACTCGAAGGGCGAAGCGGGGCGCAAGCCGGTGGGACTTGAGATCATGCTGCGCGTCTATTTTTTGCAGCAGTGGTTCGCGCTCTCCGATCCGGCGGCCGAAGATGCGCTGTACGAATCACCCGTGCTGCGGCGCTTTGCGGGCGTGGACCTTGGCCGCGCGCCGGCGCCGGATGAGACGACCATCTTGAACTTCCGCCACTTGCTTGAAGAGCACGATCTATGCGGTCAAATGCTTGTCGCGGTCAACTTGTATCTGGCCACGCGCGGCATCCGCATCACCACCGGCACCATCGTCGATGCGACGATCATCCACGCGCCTTCATCGGCCAAGAACGAGAAGAAGGAGCGCGACCCGGAGATGCATCAAACGCGCAAGGGCAACCAGTGGTACTTCGGCATGAAAGCGCACATCGGCGTGGATTCAAAAGAAGGCGTGGTGCATTCGGTCTGCTCGACAGCGGCCAGCGTCAGCGATGTGCATATGCTACCCGAGTTACTGCACGGCGAGGAGAAGAAAGTCTGGGGCGATGGTGGCTATCAAGGACAAACCGAAGCTATCCATGAAGCCGCGCCTCATGCGCAGGATATGACTTCGCGCCGTGTAAAAACCAAGGCCGGAGTGGATGAGCAACAAAGCGCAAGAACCGCGTGAAGGCGCGGGTGCGTGCCAAGGTGGAGTGGCCTTTCCGCATTCTGAAGCGCGTCTTTGGACATACGAAGGTGCGCTATCGCGGCTTGAAGAAGAATCACGAGTGGCTGTGCGCGGCCTTTGCAGCGGTCAATATTTATCAGCATCGGCGCAGGCTGGCGAAGATCAATTTACGGCTGGCCCTTCAAGGGGCGTAGTGTGTCTGCCGGAGGCTGCAAAAGCCTCCGGTAGGCAAAATGAACGCAGGATCACTGCGAAACAGAACGATTTTGAACGGATGCAGACAAACGTGGGTCGAGAAACTTTATAACTCGGCGATTTTCAGAAGTTCCTTAAAGCCATCCATATCCTTCGTTGCTAAGATTGGTTGTACATAAAAGCAGCACCGGAGTTATTAGTGACCCCGGTACTGCTTTCAAGTTTGATGTAACAAGTCAGGTTACACTTTGTTCAAATTGTTAGAAGCGAACCATGATCGCGCCAAGCGTGGTTGTCTGGTTTGTGCGTAGATCGGGCCACCAGAGAGCGCCTGTGCCCGTATTTCCATTGCTGAGAGACTGGTTGATACAACTCTGAATCGCTAGAGGCTGGCCTGGTACGCCAATCCCGGTAATGGAATTGGTGTAAACGTATCCGTAACCGGAGTCGCCGCCCGCTGCGCATTGATAGTCCGCGGGATTGCCATTGTTACCACCGGGCGGTGTCACGCCGCCCCGACCAGTCCAGTAAGGAGCGTCAGAGTAGCGGTAGGCTTCCTCCAGGCGGAAGGTGATGAACTGGCTCGGCATGTAGTCATAGGTGAAGGTCATGTCATGAGCCTGCGCCCGGTCACCCGCGTTCTCGGTGAAGTACGGAGTGCCGGTGGTTGCGGTTGCGCCGTTGATCGCTGGCAGCAGAGTCAGGTAACGTCCGGGATTATTCATCTGGCCGCCGCCCAAGGTGATGGCATGACGGTCATGTTCAAACCAGAAGCGCATGTAAGCCATCCAGCCGATGAACATCTGCTTGGGCCGGCCGTCCTTGCTGCTGTGGCAATTCACGCCGCCGTTGTAAGTGGAGGACGTTCCCATCATCGGCGAAGTTACCGGCAGGGTCGCGCGAGGTTTGGCCGGTTACCGCGTAGCTGGCAGGACCGCCGCCGTATTCGCAACCCGCATCGCCGGTGATCGTCATGGCCCACTTGTCGAAGAACTTCTTTGGGTCGTCGTAGATCTTCCACTGCCCGCTGTAGTCAGCGTGGACACGCGAGCGCCCTGGGAAGCCGGCATCGTCTTCACCCAGGCCGTAATCGTTGAAGTTGAAGTCGAACTTCGGCGTCGGACGCCACATGATCTGGCCGCCCAGGCCGCCGTGGCCGTTATAGCGGGCATACGATTGCCAGCCGTTGATGATCCACGGTTCTATCTTCAAGCGGTCTGTCACGAAGTATTGAATACGGACGCCATTGAAGAACCAGGGCGTGTTGGACGAAACATACGAAGGTTGATAGGCCCAGTTGTCGAAGTTGTAGTAGCTGAAAAGGCCTACATAAGAGACAAAGATACCGGCATCGACGTTCAGGCCGTGGCCGATATCCCAGTGGTAGCCGCCCCAGGCTTCGGAGAAGTACTTGTAAGCATCCTTCAGATCCCACTGGCCGCGGTTGTAGCTGGCGTCATTACGCACCGTAGCCTGCGAGAACAGCCCGTTCATCGTCAGGATGCGTCCGCGCGTATTTTGAATGCGGATATCGCCGCCGAAGCTGGCCTGCTCCAGTTGAAATTCTTCGGCGCGATACATTTCCGTCGATCCAACCATCGAGTCATCTTCCGGATGGTTGTAATCGAGAATGTAGTTGGCGTCGAAGCGGATTTCAGGAGTGAAGTACTTGGTGCTCATTGGGCTGTCCGTGTTATGGCCGCCGTCGTTCGTCCATGTCCAATCGCCGGGCCAAGGCGCTGACTTGGTAGTTGTCTCCGCTGAAATATCCGGAGCCGCTGCAGGAGCCGGCGCTGGCGCGGGGGCAGTAGCAGGCGCTGCTGCAGGAGCCGCCTGGCCATAGCCGTCGGTCCCCTCGGCACTGCGCAGAGCATTCGCGTCCCGTTCCGCATCCGCAGCGTCGGATGAACCCGAGCGGGCTTTGAGTACAGCCTCCAATTCCGCGATCCGAGCCTTCATCTCGTTCAGCTCCTTGATCACCATGTCTTGATTAATGGGAACGGCTACCGAGCCAGAAGAAGCGGTGGTGGTAGCAGCCGGATCAGTGGCCGGTGCAGGAGCCGCACCGGTAGCCGGAGCTACAAGCAGAGCAATTTGCACGGGAGGGTCGGTTTTCACGGCCTGTTGCGCATGTGCGCCGAAGGGCACAAGCCCGCAGCAGAGCAGCGTAACGGCGGGAGCGGAACTCCAAAGGATTGTTCTCATTCAGCCTCTCACTTTCAATGAATATTCACTCGATTGCTTATGAACACACACTCCCTGATCGAGCGAGAACAGTGAACAGGGATAGCCTCTGCTGCTCTGCAGGCATGCCGGTCGAGCACACTTGTTTTTTTGACTACAGGTGGAATGGCTGAATCGGCCAGTTTTATGCCGAACTCACCCGCCTGTTGCCCTCCAAGAGACTGCGCCTTGAAGGTTGGTAGCGTTGCTCCGTTATGGAACAACTACTACGGATTGGTTCGACCATAAGATCGAAGCTATAAAAACCGTATGTGTGAATTACAGAAATCCATGAGTTAGAAATAATCTTTACATAAATATTTCATGAAGATAGATTTTGCATCAGTGTTAACAGAGGGTTTGCTGATGTAGCTCCAAACAATCATTCAGCGACTCTACGAATGAATCTTCTTCTTGTTCCTTATTGTTCCCTAATATCAGTATGCGTATCGTGAAGGTTATTGGTGATCTCACCTTGCCCTTGAGTACCAGTTTTAGGCGCGTGCAGGATCGGAGAGATGAATGCGATTTGCTGCTTCCTTATTTTGTTTTTTGGTACTGCCTCCTCTCGTCCTCATCGGGCAGGGTGCCATCGCATTAAGCGCAGGTATCCATCAAGTACCCGATGCGGATGGCGTTTATTACACTGGGCCTGAGGTCTCCGCGCCGAGACTGCTTCGCACTTCCGCAGTGCCGTATCCAAAAGCGATTGCTGAAAAAGACGTACAGGGATTCACGGTAGTTGCCTTGGTGATTGATGCCGCCGGTCACCCGCAACACATTCAGTTACTGCACTCGCACGGCGACCTTTTTGATCGACCCGCCATCGCGGCCGTCAAAGGCTCTATATTTGAGCCGGGCAGGCTGGCCGGTAAGCCAGTGCCGGTCTGGATCGATGTTCGAGTTGTCTTCCGAGCCAACCGCGCTGACGCATTCCCCGAGGTCCTCATTACAGAGAGAGATTTGCCGACTCCAGACCCATCCAAGCTCGTGGATAAGCATGGCAAGCCCCTGCCTTACATCGCGCCCCTCCCCATCCATACGGTGGACGCGGATTTTGTAGACCCTTTCGCAAAAACAAATCCCTGGACGCAGGTGGCCGTTGTCGATGTACTGGTAGGCACCAATGGGCTGCCGAAGGACGTTCATGTGCGCCGCGGTCTTGGCTTTGGATTGGACGAAAAGGCCTCCGCTGCCGTCTGGCATTACCGGTTCCTGCCCGCCACTGAAAAAGGCAAAACCATCGAGGCGCGCAGAAACATCATGGTCAATTTTGTCGAGTTCTGATTCCACAAGGAAAACGCGGAACAACGATCAGAAAGCGCTCATTGAGCGGGCACAGCTTTTGCATAGACCTTCACCCACTCTGGAATGAACGACGGTAAAAAGCCAAATCCCTTGCCATTGCCAGATTTTCCGCTATCAGTTAACGTAAACCGCCCCAAGCCGTCATTATCGTAAAAGAAAGCGGATGAAGCGCAACCGAGTTCGAGTCGCTCACCATTTTCAATTACTTCGCAGGCATATTCAACACGGTATGCGAATACATGGCCATCAATATCGAAAAACCATAATCTGAGGATCTTGATAGGAATATCCTCTTCTATTGCAGGCCATTCGGAATGATCCCGTGAGCACGACACCTTGGTCATATTCGTTTCTGCGTTGAGAGGTTGCAGTATTGTTACGAACACATCTGGTATGTTCGTGAAGGCCGCATGTTGCGTTACCTTCGCCCCATCTACTCCCGGAACTGTCCAACCGTTCTTGTTATAGCTCTTTGAAGAGTCGCATGTCGGAGGCGTATCCTTTGGCGCAGGCTGTTGTGCAAATACCCCTGCTGCGCCAACAACAATGAGCAATGAACCTGTAACTATGCGAGCCATCATCTGATTACTCCTTGGTTCCAGATTTACCGCTGGTCGACCAACCGGATCGTCTCCAGAAATACATCCCCGTCAATCGTCAGGCTCTTCGCACTGATCTTGTCCAGCGTGTCGAGCGCCGTATGATGGTAGCCGCCCTCGGGATGCTCAGCGGTGGGAGGGCCATAATCTAAATCGATGATGTCAATCGACGGTACACCGCGACGGACGAAGGCCAAGTGATCGTCCTCGACCGGCTCGTCTTTTTTGAAAAAATAGCGGTCGTAGCCGAATTTCTTCACTGCCTGCTTCACTAGCGCGTAGAGCCAGTCAGTGGAGCGAGCCTCGTGCTGGACATTTAAGTCCCTGTCGCCGATCATGTCGGCCAGAATGAAGGCCTTGATCTTGGTCAGCGTTCCGTCTTTGCCCCAGCGGGCGGCAAGGTGGCGACTGCCGTAGGTGGAGTCAGAGTCGGACCAGCTCTGGATCGCCTCCTCGCCGTCAAAGAAGACCAGCCAAACCGAGTAGCCGTCGAGCTTTTTTCCTCCCGCCGTCTCGGCGCGCAGCCGGTCGGCAATCGCCAGCAGCAGGCCCGTGGTCGACGCGCCGTCATTCGCGCCGACAAAGTTGATGTTCTTCAGCGGGTAATTGGTCTCGTAGTGCGTCGCCAGCACAATCTCGCCGTCTTTCTTACCGGGGAAGCGCACGATGAAGTTGCGCATCGCCACCAGGCCGATCGGCGTGTTCGCGGTAAAGAAGTCTTCCTCGCACTGGTCGTGCTTGAACTGCGTGCGCAGATACTCTTCAGCCTTGACGTGCCCTGGTCCAGTAGGCCAGCGCGGGCCAATAGCGACAAATTGGCGCGCGTATTCATAGGCTTTCGCTCCGTCGAAATGCTGCTGTGCAGATACGGCGCCGGGCGCTATGAGCAGCAATCCAACCGCAATTCTTCTAGATGTAAAAGAAAAAATCATCGTGCGGCCTCCCGGGCTTTGCGGCGCGAGGGGTGAACCCACCAGGCCACGGCGATACCAATCAGATAAAGCGCCAGCAGCGGCATTGCGTAGATACACATGCTCACCGGATCGGCCATCGGGCAGATGATCCCCGCGACGATGAAGATGGCGAGGATCGCGTAGCGAATGTTCTTCCAAAGAAAGCTGGGACTGACGATGCCAAAAAACGCCAGGAAAAAGATCAGCACCGGCAGCTCAAAGCTGATGCCCAGGCCAAGAATGATGGAGAGAAAGAAGCCGGTGTACTCCTCAATGCTGATGACGGCAGTGAATTTGCTGCCGAAAACATCGAGCATGATGTGCACAGCGGCGGGCAGCACCCAGTAGTAGCCGAAGTATGCGCCGGTAAGGAACAGCCCCACCGTTGCGGCCATGAAGGGAACCACAAATCGGCGCTCTTTCTGGTAAAGCCCCGGCGCGATGAACAGCCACACCTGATAGAGGATGAACGGCGAGGCCAGAATCGCTCCGCCTACCAGCGAAACATGGATCGCCAGATTCATCCCATCCATCGGGTGGATCATGTTCAGCGACTTGCCATCGGCCTTGAGCGGCGCCTGGATGAAATCGACGAGGCGGTCGTGAATAATCCAGGCGAAACCAAAACCAACCACGAGCGAGATGGCGGATTGAACAATGCGCTTGCGCAGTTCCTCCAGATGCTCCATCAGGCTCATGCCGGGGAGTTCGGCGCGCTGGGTGACAGCTTCGCGTGCCTTGCCGATGGCTTCTGCGGGATCAACCATTTTGGTTCGCGTGCTCCGGGGCAGTGTGTTCGTCGGGCTTGGATTCTGTGGCTGCGGTTTTCAGTGCCTCATCTTGCCCGGCCAGTTCAACCGCGGCCTGCGCTGTCAGGCTGCCGGGCCGCGCTGCGGGCACCGGTTCACCCGTCGATGGCGGCTGAATGCGAATCTCGCCCTGAATTTTGTTTTCTTCGATCAGAGGCTCTGACGGGCCTTGTTCTGCCGGCACTCCCGCAGGATCGGCTGCCACGGCTCCCGCTTCCGGGATCGGGGATGCCGCAGGCTCCGGCTCGGCAACCGGCGCGGCGAGAGCCAGCGCCTGCCGCCGTTCCTCTTCCTTTTTGCGGCGATCGGCGTCTTCGGCGAGGCGCAGTTCCTCTTCCATCTGGAATTTGAAGTCGTTCGACGCTTTGCGGAACTCGTACATCAGCTTGCCGATCTGGCGGCCAATCTCCGGCAGGCGGCGCGGCCCAAAGACCACCAGCGCCATCACCATCAGGATGAGCGAATCGCTCCAGCCCAGAATGCCCAGCTCGATTGTTTGTGGCGTTCCCATGAAGACTCATGATACCTGCCCGTGTGCAGCGCTCACAAACCGGCACTGGCGGCCCCACTGCTTCGCTAAATCCGGCCAAAGGTATAGAATCCGATTTTTCTCATCCCGTTCACATCTTTTTATCTCTTCTTCCTGTATGTATTGCTGCATAGAGCAGTTCCAGCCCTCTGCCCGTGGCACTGGCGGGGCGGAACGCGGTAGACTGCCAACACGGCGCAACGGACGGATTTGATGACTCGAAGCACACATAAACAAAAGCTCTTCAATGGCCGGGACCACTCCTGGATGCAGTTCAACCGGCGTGTCCTCGAAGAAGCTGAAGATGCGGCCAACCCGCTGCTGGAACGGGTAAAGTTCCTGGCCATCACCGGCTCCAACCTGGACGAATACGTTGAAATCCGCCAGGCCGGGCTGATGCAGCGCATTGAGGACGGCTACCGCGAGGCTGGCTTTGACGGCCTGCGCCCCGATGAATCGCTGGCCGTGCTCACTGAAGAGATTCACACCTTCGTCGCAGCGCAATACACCTGCTGGAACAACCATCTGCTTCCTGAGTTGCGCAAGCAGGGCATCCGGCTGCTGGAGTGGAAGGAGCTGAACGACAATGCCCGCGTCTTTGCGCAAGGGTATTTTCAACGCGAAGTCGATCCGCTGCTAACGCCAATCTCCATCGACCCTGCCCACCCGTTTCCGCGCGTACTGAACAAGGCTCTGTGCCTCGCGCTGCTGCTCAGGGCCAAGCGGCGCAGTTCCGGCCCGCAGGTGCTGGGCGTGGTCACGGTGCCACGTGCGCTGCCCCGGTTCATCCGCCTGCCCTCTGAAGTGGGTTCGCACGATTACCTGCTGCTCCAGGATCTGATCGCGCAGAATCTGGTCGGCATGTATCGCGGCTATGAGGTGCTGGCCCGCTCCGCCTTCCGCGTCACCCGCAATTCAAATCTCTACTTCGAGGAAGAAGAAGCCCGTTCGCTGCTTGAAACCATTCGCGTCGAGCTGCACAACCGCCGCAAGGGCGATGCCGTGCGGCTGGAGATTGAGGCCAATGCCGACGCCGAGATCATCGAACGCCTGCGCGTCAACTTCGAGCTGGATGAAGATCAGGTCTTCCGCTGCGATGGCCCGGTGAATCTCTCGCGGCTGATGTTCTTCAATGGAGACATTCAGCGCCCCGATCTCAAGTTCGCCTTGTTTACGCCCAAGCCGCTGCACCTGAGCCGCAAATCCGCCAATATCTTTGACGAGTTGCGCCAGCACGACGTCTTGCTTCACCATCCCTACGATTCCTACGACCCTGTCGTCGAGTTCATCCAGCAGGGAGCGGAAAACCCCGCCGTCGTGAGCATGAAGCAGACTCTCTACCGCACCAGCAGCGATTCGCCGGTCTTTTCCGCGCTGATTGAGGCCGCGGCCACCAAAGAGGCCACGCTGGTTGTCGAGCTGATGGCCCGCTTCGATGAAGCCTCCAATATCCGCTGGGCGCGCAGCATGGAAGACGCAGGCGTGCAGGTCTTTCACGGCGTGGTTGGACTCAAAACCCACTGCAAGCTGGCTCTGCTCGTCCGCCGCGACGAAGACGGAGTCACCCGCCGCTATTGCCACCTGGGCACCGGCAACTACAACCCCGTCACGGCTCGCTTCTACACCGACCTGAGCCTGCTCACGAGCGATCCGGCAATCACCGAGCGGGTACACATGGTCTTCAACTACCTCACCGCCCACGCCGAGGTAGACGATTACCGCCCGCTGCTGGTGGCACCGCTTACTATGGCCGAGAGTTTCCTGGGCCTGATTCGCCGCGAGCAGGAGCACGCCCAGGCCGGGCGGCCCGCGCACATCATCGCCAAGATGAACGCGCTGCTGGAGCCTTCGGTCATCGAGGCGCTCTACGCCGCATCGCAGGCGGGAGTCGAGGTCGACCTGATCGTGCGCGGCCTCTCAATCCTCCGTCCCGGCGTCAAAGGACTCTCCGAACGCATTCGCGTTCGCTCTATAGTCGGCCGCTTCCTCGAGCACTCGCGCATCTTCCATTTTGACAATGGTGGTGAGGATGAAATCTATCTCGGCTCTGCCGACTGGATGCCGCGCAACCTCTTCGAGCGCTGCGAGGTCGTTTTCCCGGTCAAGGACCCCGCAGCTCGCGCGCGGATTCACAAAGAGATTCTGCCCGCTCTACTAGCCGACAACGTCAAAGCCAGGCTCCAACAGCCCGACGGCAGCTATCTGCGCGCTGCAAAACTGATCAAAGATGCTGTCTCCTTCTCCGCCCAGGATTTCCTGATGCATCTGGCCGAAGGCAAAGTTGATCTGGACGCGATTCCCAAGCCGAGCGTGGCAAAGCCGCCTGCCGAGGTAGCACCCAAAAAAGCTGAAGCCGCCGATTGAGTACCCCAGACCCTGTTGCTCGTCCTTTGACAAGCCGTCTTGGCTCGACCATGATAGTTGCGAAAGGGTAACGCAAGAATGAAAAGCGAAGAGATTGAAGAGATTCTGAAGCATCTGGTAGATTCCGTGGAATTGCTGCTCGCCAACGAGGCAAAACGTATTCAATCCGACAGTCCAGCCGGCGCTTACGACGAAGACTACAGCTCGGCCACGCAGGCCGGAGCGATTCAGGCACATGCCAACGAGTTGCGGAAGGCCTTCGACCGCGCCCAGCAGAGAGGCAGCTCTTCGCTGTAGAGGCTCTCGGTTCCAGACGAGCTACGAGTGTACCCTTCCTGCCACTGCGAGTGCAGATTATTTTCATTGCCGGTGATAGAGTCAAACCGGAATGCACCCCCGACTTGCAATTGTGTCGAGAACTCTCGATCAGCGGCAGTCGGCTTTGCGCCTGAAGCCAGAGGCCATAGCCGTGTCGAGACTCAGTGCATTGCAATTTCAAAATCGTTCAGATTCACACAGGAGACCGCCATGGGACAGTGCACGGCCCAGGTATTTCAGAGCATTACTTCGGATCAGTTTGCAACCCTGATGGAAAAGGCCAATGCAGCCGGAATCGCGATCAGCAGCAACAGAGGAACCGCTTCGAAGATGGGCATTGAGGTCGGATGGAATTACGATCCTGAGTGCCTGCAGCTCATCATTCAATGCACCCATGTTCCGTTTTTTGTCAGTTGTAACGATGTCAACCTCAAAATTCAAGGACTGGTCCGCGACTCGTTGAGTTAAAAATACTTCCCTCCATGTGGGATGCGCTTCCGATTGTGCTTTCATTACCTGCCTTCTGCCGGTCTTTCGGTGTATATTCGTTTCGCGCTCAGTACGAAATCGTGCGCAGAGTACAGCGGTTCTCCAATTGCTATACACCGAAACCGCTACCGCTGCGTGGCTTTTTCCTCAAGAAAAAGCCACCTTGCACTTAGCCGGCAAGGGTACATCTATTGGAGAACCGCTCTAAGATGGAGGAAGACCGATGCATTCGAAGCGCAACATCGTATTGGCAATCATTGTCCTGGCAGGATTTTTCATCGCAGTAACTCCAAATTCAACCGTTTTCGCTGCCGGTCAGGCCGCAAGCGCTCCTGCGCAACCCAGCGCAGCACCCGCAATCACACCAGATGCTCCGCAGGTTGCGGCCGGCGAGGTCGAGGCCAAGAAGCTGCTGCTGATGATGGACGTGGACAAAAGCGGCACCGTCTCCAAGGCTGAGTTCATTGCTTTCATGGAAGCAGAGTTTGCGCGCCTGGATAAAAACAAGGACGGAGTACTAGACGTAAAGGAACTAGAGAAATCACAACTGGTTCCGGCACATCATGGCGGTGGCCATCGCTAGTCCTATCCCTGATGGGAGCTGATCGCTCTGCTCCCATTTTCACTCCAATGGCAAGGGATGATTGCACACATTCGGACCGTCAATTGGCGCACAAAGGAGTGTTCCCCAATCACGGCATGTGTTTTCCTGCTGCGCTCCCTCCTAAAATAAATAAATGTCACGTTCTCTCGCCAACCCGCGGGCTCAGCCCCTCCAGAGGCCCCCAATCGCCGCTCTGGAGTTATGGCACTTGGCCAGTCTCGACGCACCGACAGTCGCCGTCGTTTGGGCGCTCTCTTTTGCCTGGGCCGCCGGGGTCCAGTTGCCGTTCTGGGTTCCTGTATTGCTCGCCCTAACCGCCTGGGCCGTTTACATCGGCGACCGCCTCCTCGATACCCGCGCCGCGATGCTCTCTGGCAAGACCGGCAATCTGCGCGAGCGCCATTACTTCCATTGGCAAAATCGCAGGATTCTGGCGCCACTCGCCACCGTCTCTGCCTGTATTGCCACAGTCATTGTCCTCGCCTGGATGCCATTGCATGCGCGGGAGTGCAACTCAGTTCTAGCCGCCGCCGCGCTGGCCTACTTTGCGCGCGTTCACTACAGGGCGCTGTCACCCCTCTCCTCTCCCGAGGCCTCAGCAACTCCCGGCGGTCTCTTGCTCCGGCCAACGATCTTTTTTCCACACAGTGGAGGCAGACTGCAAGGCCGTATTCCCATCAAAGAGCTGCTCGTCGGCATTCTCTTCACAGCAGCTTGTGTACTGCCTGCCTGGACCCGTGCTACCTCGGCATCCCATTCCCTGCTCGCGCCCGCACTCTTCTTTGCCCTGCTCGCCTGGCTCAACTGTCATCTAATCGAGAGCTGGGAATCTGGAAAAATAACCTCGCCCCTCCCTGCCTGCCTGCTCGGCTTTACCGGATTGTTCCTGGCCGCAACCCTCACCATCAGCCAGCCCCGCTCAGCCGCACTGCTCTCCGCCGGAGCCGCTAGCGTTCTGCTGCTTGCCCTTCTCGACCAACTCAGCCCGCGCCTCTCACCTCTGGTCCTGCGCGCTGGTGCCGATCTCGTGCTGCTCACCCCACTGGCTCTGCTCTTGCTATGACCGCTAAAGAGTCCGCCGCCCGCAAGGCACCGCCCAACTTCGACCGTCTGGCCGGAGTCTACCGCTGGATGGAAGTTGTCAGCTTCGGCCCATTTCTTTGGCACTGCCGCACCGCTTTTCTCCCCGCGCTGTCCAACTGCCGCCAAGCCCTGATCCTCGGAGATGGAGACGGCCGCTTTACCACCCAGCTACTCAGAGGAAACCCTGCGATCTCCGCCCTCGCAATCGACGCCAGCCCGGCGATGCTGCAATCCCTTCGCCGCCGCGCCGCTCCCCATGCCGTGCGCCTCACCACCCAGCTCTCTGACATCCGCCATTGGCAACCGCCAGTGGCCCCCTTCGACCTGGCCGTTAGTCATTTCTTCCTCGATTGCCTGACCACCGATGAAGTGCAAACCCTGGCGGCAAAGCTCAACTCCGCTCTCGCGCCCGGCGCGCTCTGGGTCGTCTCCGAGTTCGCAACTCCTCCCGGCCTCTTTGGCCGCCTGATCGCCCGCCCCGTAGTTGCAAGCCTCTACTGGGCCTTCGACTGGCTCACCGGTCTTCGCATTCGCAACCTGCCCAACCACGCCGGCGCACTCGAAGGATCAGGTTTTCAATTGCTCCAGCGCCGACGCTTGCTTGGCGGCCTTCTCATCAGCGAACTCTGGGCCAAAGCTTCTTGAAATATAGATTTAGCTCGGAAGTCTTTGCCCGCCCAACTGCCTTATTTTGCTACAACTCTGCCGCAAACCTTACGCACAGTTCACCTTATTCCTTTCGTAATTATTACATTCGTGTTAAAATAAACTCTCACGTAAGCGGTCTGCCAGCAACATCCGCCCCGCAAGGCTCCCATGAATCTCTATCTAATGCGCCACGCCAATGCCGGAATCCCCCGTGAGAGCGCCGCTCTCGACTGCAAGCGCGCGCTCATCAAGGAAGGCAAGGAGCAGTGCATGTTGATGGCTCGGGTCCTCGGCGCGCTCAAGGTACAAGTAGATGTAATCGTCTCCAGCCCGCTCAAGCGCAGCCTCCAGACCGCGCAGTTTGTCGGAACCGAACTGGGCTACGACGCCAAGGTGGAAGTAAGCCAGGCACTCGCTCCCGGAGCCGAATATCACAATTTTCAAGATATGCTGGCCAAATACGCCGACCGCGAAGGCGTCCTGGCTGTCGGCCACAATCCCACGCTCTTCCAGTTCATGGGCCGCTTGATCACCGGCAACGGCGGCGCGGCCATCCGCATGAGAAAAGGCTCCATCGCCAAAATCGACTTCACCAACCATCCGCCCCGCCTGCAATGGCTCATCGACCCCCGCACCGCCCGAGCCCTCTACGCAAGTGTGGCTAGAAAGTCCCGCCCGAAAACCTCGCGGAAGTAGCCCGCCTCCTTGCGCAGCGACCACAATTCTAGTTCCGCTCCCGTCCGCCCCGGCTCAATCTCCAGATAAACCCGCTTCGGGTAGATTTTTGCCTTCACGCGCAGCACATCGCTAGCGCGGTCCTGGTTCAGCGCCTCGGCCAGCCGCAGCAGTACCACAGCTCGATGGATATTTTTGTGCTCCTCGGCAGGAATATTGCGCAGCGCCCGGTCGCCTGGTTGCGGGCGGCTCTTGCCCAGATACCGGGCGATGGCTGAAACCAGCGTCCTTTGCAGGCTGGTGTAGCCGTATATTTCGGAACTGGAAATGATGTACTGCGTATGCCGATGGTGCCCCTGATGATTGATGAACTTGCCCGTCTCACGCAGAATCGCGGCTGCCGAGAGCCAGCTTTCGTACTCGGCTGGGAGCTGGTGCAGAGCCTTCAGATCGCGGAATAACTGCACAGCATGAGCACGCACCGGCTCGGCTCGCTTCAAATCAACTCCGTAGCGCCGTGCCGTAGCCAAAACGCTCTCCCAGCGCTCGTGCTCGAACTCCTGATGCACCCGTGCGCGGGCATCCTGCGCTGCCAGCATCTGCGCCAGCATCCCATCCCGCAACCCCAGCGGAGAATAATGGAACCCCGGCAGGCCAAAACTCTCCAGCAATTCCGCAAAAACCTCAGCTCCGGCAACGATAATCTCCGCCCGTCGCGGGCCGATTCCAGCGATAGCCTCGCGCTCCTGCAAGCGTAGTTTCCCGAGTTTTGTGGCCAGCTTGCGGACCTCGTGAGTGCCGGTCAGCCCCGCAACCAGAGCGAGCGGCTGTACAGACGCCCTCAGCTGCTGCACTGGTGCGTCAACCCGCCGGACAGCCGAGTTCTTCGCGGCCTTTCTTGCAGGCTTTGCGCTTCCGCTCACCGCGCAAGCTGCAGAAAGCGCCGCCGCAGTACCTGAAGTTGCTACCACCAGCGAGACCCGTTCCGGCTTGATCTTCTTATGCGCCCGGCGCAGTTCACGGGCAATAAATTTGCGCATCTGCGCCAGGTCCGCCGCAGTGGCCGGATCGGAGCCAAGAAACTCCTCGCTCAGTCGCACCGCCCCCAACGGCAGGCTGATCGTCTCCCGAATCCGTTTGCGCTCAGAGAACGTGATCTCGCAGCTTCCGCCTCCCAGGTCAAAGAGCAGCACTCTGCCGCTCAAACCGGCTGCCAGCGGTCCACCAGCCTCCATCACCCCCAGATGAATCAGCCGTCCCTCTTCAAGCCCCGAGATAATCTCCAGATTCCATCCGGTCTCGGCCTTCACCCAGGCCTGAAAAGCCGGCCCGTTGCGGGCGTCGCGCACCGCCGCCGTCGCCACCACGCGAATCTGGTCCACTCCGTGTAACTGCACCGCCCGCTGAAAGCGCTTGAGCGCGCGCAGCGTGGCCGCCATCGCATCGGGCGAGACCATCCCCGACTCAAAGACGCTGGCTCCCAGCCGCGTCACCTCGCGATCCTCGTTGAGGGTCTTCAACTGGTGCGCTACAACCCGGGCGATCTTCAATCTACAGGAGTTGGAACCGATATCGATGGCGGCAAAAGTAGGCATAAGGGCTGGGCGCGCTCCAAAAGATAAAAAGAGACTCTCGGGCCAAGATACACTACACGACGGCAGCGGGCAGGGCTGCATGGGTTGTGGGTCAGTTTGAAGGGTACGGGCTTCAGCCCGTACATAAATGCTGCAAAATCGGCGCGGGCTTTAGCCCCGGAGGGAATGAGCATTCAATCTGACCCACTACTGCCGCATGGCTAGACAGATGCAAACCTCCGTGCCCGTCAAAACTTCGCCTTCCCGCAAACTCTACAAAAGGCTACACTGACTCAAGGCGTACCCCGTCAGCAGCTAATCTTTACGGGGAGTGAACAACACGCGCGAGGCCGTGACCATGATCTCTGAATTGAAGATTCGGAACTTCAAGAGCCTGGAGAGCGTCGATCTCAAGCTGGGATGCTTCAATTTGCTTGTCGGTGCGAATGCCAGCGGAAAATCGAACTTCCTGGATGCGCTGCGGTTTTTGGAAGGAGTCGGAAATTGTTTCAATATTGATGAGGTCTTGGATGGCAAATCGCCGTCTGCCACGAGTCTAAGATGGCCGGGGATTCGCGGTGGATCCAAGTTTGCTGCGTTTCGTAATAACCACGACTCGCAAGCAGAGAAGATTAGATTCCATGTCAAATTCGAAGATAAAGATCTTCGCAGAATTGTCGGGGATGAAAATTCCGTAGCCTTATTGGATACTTTAACGTACAACCTTGCTTTCAGTGTTCGCAATGGCGGCCCTTCTTTCGGCGAAGAATCCCTACTCTATGGAAACACTGTTGTGGTACCTGAAAACTACAAGAGCAAAGTGGAATCGTTTATCCGGGCAAATGCTTCTGAAAAACGAGAACCGAATTTTTACCAGAAGATCGGTATCTTTGTCGTCATCAAAGCGATTTCAAGCTATTTGACTTTTGATGCGATCAGACCTGAGCTGATTACAAACTCTGCGCAATTTTCGAATTTCGCATCATCTGCGATTGCCGATATGCAGTTTCTAGACCTACTTCCGTCTGTGTTGCGGGGCTACTCATATCCAGTGTCAAGAATCAACGAAAACGGCGAAGGCTTTGCTGCGATGATCCACGAAATCGAGTCCAACGGAAGCAAGCCTGCGCTCCTCGAATGGCTCAAAGAACTTCGTCCTGACGAAGTTGACGACATCTACACTGTAAAAGCTCCGGCTGGCGAATATATGGCTGCAATCAAGGAGCGCGGCATGGAGTTTCTTGCGCCCGTACTCTCCGAAGGCACCCTTCGCTTCATCGCCCTTGCCGCCGCCTTTTTCCAGCCTTCCATGCCCAAGGTTCTCGTCATCGAGGAGATTGAAAAAGGCCTGCATCCCAGCCGTCTGCGGCTCTTGCTCGAACTGATGCGCTCACAATCCAAGCGCACCGGAACGCAGGTCTTTGCCACCACGCATTCGCCTACGTTGCTGGCATGGCTCACCGAGGAAGACCGCAAGACCACCTTCGTCTGCACCCGCGACGCCGAATCCGGAGCGACGAAGATGCGTTCCCTGGCCGAGATTCCCCGCTTTGAGGAACTGATCCACGAAGGCAGCCACATCGACGAATTGTTTGCGGAGGGATGGCTGGAGTCAGCACCGCAATGAGCTGGAATGTGCTCGTTGTCCCCGAAGACCCTACCTATAACGGCTATATCCTGAGGCCGCTTTGCAAGCGTCTTCTACGAGAGGCAGGAAGGCCCAATGCAAACGTCGTCGTGCTCTCGCAACCGCGAGTGCAAGGCTATGCCCACGCGAAGAAGCTCCTCGCGGATCAGATTCCACGAGATTGGTGGCATTTCGATCTGATCCTTTTTATCCCGGATGCTGACGGCTCCGCCGAAAGCCGCAAGGATGAGTTCAAGCACCTCGAACAACGCGCTGAGCAGCGCACAAGGCCAGTCAAACTTATCTGCTGCGCGGCGGAGCAGGAACTGGAAACCTGGCTGCTCTCCGGTCATCAGGAGAAGCTGAAGAGCCTTGGCTGGCGCTGGCCGGAGATTCAATCCGAAGTCTCCGTCAAGGAGAAATTCTTCGAACCGTTTCTTGAGAAATTCGGCGATCCGGCATCCCCCAGCGGAGGCCGCGAACGCCTGATGCAGGAGGCTCTGGCCAACTACGATGGAATGAAGCAGCGTTGTCCTGAACTGCAGCAACTTGAAGACCGTATCCGGGCGCATATCGCCAGTCTGCCTTGATCTGCACATCTCATCTCATCAATGATCGGTCAGGCGAACTGAACGCTTGCATTCGCTCCGGTGAGACAGCGCAGAAACCCTGCTGTTATCCTTGCAAATAAGACGTTCAAAGATGACCAAGCCAGAAAATCCCATTGACCGCCCGCAGAAAGCGCCTCCCACACTGGCGGCCTGGGCGCTATTGGCGGCAATCTTCGCCGCCGTGCAGTTCGCCGCTCTCTTTACCCCGCCTCTGCTCGACGACGCCGACGCCAGCCACGCCCAGGCCGCGCAACACATGGCCGAGACCGGCGACCTGATCACGCTTAAGGTCAACGGCATCCGCTATCTGGAAAAGCCGCCGCTACCTTACTGGATCGACGCCGGTCTGTACCGCGTCTTTGGCAAGAATGCCTTTGCTACGCACTTACCTAATGCGCTGGCGGTGTTGGGCTGCGCGTGGATTGCATGGCTCTGGGCAAGCCGCGCCTGGAGCAAGCGGGCCGGGCTTTATGCCGCGTTGGGCGTTCTCACTTCCATTGGGCCGTTTCTCTTTACCCGATTCGCTATTCCCGAAGCCCTGCTGAGTTTTCTGCTACTCTTTGCGCTCTACAGCTTCATAACCGCGGTCGAGTCTCATCTGCCCATTCGCATCTACGGCATGTGGGTTGCTCTCGCGCTGGCGGTGCTGACCAAAGGTCTGATTGCGCCCCTCTTCTTTGCTGCGGCGATTATTCCTCTGTTGCTGTTGAGCGGCCTATGGCGGCGCTGGCAGCAGTTGAGGCCGTTCAGCGGCATCCTAGTCTTCCTGCTGATCGCCGCGCCATGGCATATTTTGGCAGGGCTACGCAATCCAGATCAGGGCCACCCGCTGGGCAACCACCCCACGCTGGGCAACGTCCACGGCTTCTACTATTTTTACTTCGTCAACGAGCATTTCCTGCGCTTCCTTGGCCAGCGCTTTCCGCACGACTACAACAAGATGCCGGTTCTCTGGTACTGGCTTGGGCATCTGATCTGGCTCTTTCCCTGGAGCTTGTTTCTGCCTGCGGTTGTGGCTTTGGCGTGGAAGACGCGCCAACACTGGCTGCAACATCTGCGCGCTGATGCTGGCCAGACGCTCGATTTTTACCTCGACCATGCACTGCGCGAAGATGTGGCGAGCTATGTCTTCAAGCTCAAATTCCGGGTGCGTTCGGCATGGCTGCTGAGCCTCTACGCGGGCTTCATTCTGATCTTTTTCTCGCTGTCAACCAATCAGGAGTACTACACTTTTCCGGGGTGGCCGGCGCTGCTGATTCTTGCTGCCGGCGTTGTGGCTGGAATTGAAGAAAACTGCTCACCAGAAGGTGGTAAACAGCCGCTTTCCACCGCTTGGCTCACCACTGCGCAGGCAATCTTCGCAATTGGTGGAGTTGCCGCTGCTGCTGCCCTCGGCTGGTGCCTGTGGGAGTCGCGCAAGCTGCCCTTCGTCGCCGACATCGGCACCTTGCTGGCGCATCGCGACGTGGGCGGCTATACACTCTCGATGTCGCACTTCTTTGACCTCACCGGACCGTCTTTCGCGGCTCTGCGCCTGCCTGCCGGGCTGGCTGCGGCCGCTCTACTGATCGGCCCGCTGGTGGGCCTGATTCTGCGCCTCAAGGGCAAACATCTGGGCGCAACGATAAGCCTCGCGATCACATCGGCGATTTTTCTTATCGCCGCACATATCGCCTTTGCCCGCTTCGAGCCGATGCTCAGCTCCAAGCAACTCGCCGATACAATCCTGCAAAAAGCCACGCCCGCCGACACGTTCATCATCTTCGGCGACCAGTCCGACGCCTCCTCTGTGATCTTTTATACGCATAGCTTCTTGCGCAAGCCCGCACTGCTAGTGGAAGAACAGTGTTCACAGCACGGCGAAGGCTCGACGATGCTCTGGGGTTCCTGCTATCCCGATGCGCCGAAGATCTTCTTGAGCGAAGACCAGCTAGCCAAGATCTGGGGAACCGGAGAGCGGAAGTGGCTCTTCGCGCAGGACATCAATCAGCAAAACGCTGAGCACCTGCTGGCCGGGCGGCTGTATGCAGTGCAATCCATTGCCGACAAGGCGCTGTGGACCGACAGGCCTCTGTAGGGAGCCTGCGGCGCTTGAGCGAAACCAGGGGCACCGTGTCCTGTTGAGTTTGTGCAAGGTTGCCGCTCCCTGATGGTCGCGTCAACTTGAGAGACGTGCTTTCGGGATGCACCATCCCTGGTTTCGCTATAGCGGCAGTCCAGTCGAACCCTGAGACAAGACCTGATTTTTTGCCGGACGCACAGACACATCTGTATTTCTGTGCTGCGCATATATGCCTATATAAATGGGGATTTTCTCGCCTCCCAGCCGGAGCATTTAGCAAAGCACAGCCGGTGTTGGCAAAAAGTCATCGCCCACGCGGAGAGATTTTGCGGGTATCTCTCTGCTGGCGCGGAGTAAAACGTGAAAAACAGACTCAAAATAGGCTTTTTTTGCGCGTTTTTGGGTGTTTTTTACGTGGTTTTGATGTACCACCTGCGGTGGGGCAAACTGGCTTCAGCGTGGCGGGAAGGTTGGGGTTCGTGCTTTCCCACCCTTCGATAGAAAAAATCGAAGGATGGGGCACCCGGCATCCGCCTGGGCGAGGCTCTGGGGCTTTCCCTGGATTTCTTCTCCAAGGCCCAACTCCAGTACGACCTGTGGATTGAATCGCAGAAGAAGCGCCCGAAGATCAGGCCTTTAGCCGCATAACCAGGCTCCTGCAGAACCCAGCCAAACCAGCAACAAACTACTTCTTCAGTCCCAGCGCCTGCACAACCTTCTCATCCACCCTCGCCGGCTGGCCGTCTTCCTTATCGACCACGCCGAAGTCGCCGCGATAATCCCACATCGTCCAGCCGATGCCGTCGGCCTCAAGCGCGGTACGGACATCGTGCAGCCAGTTCACGCGCGAGCTTGGGTCGGCGTATCGCTTGAAGGAGCCGAACTCGTTGCAGATCAGCGGAACGTGATTGGCCTCTCCCCAGGCTGTGGCCTCGTCGATCAGCAGCTTGATGCGATGCGCATCCCAGTGATCGAGCCAGTAGTTTTCCAGCCGGAAGCGATCAGCGGGGTCGGGAATCTCCTTGAGCAGCTCGGCCATTGAAGCCTCGGTCGCCGGATAGGGGATGTTGTGCTCATAGGTCCAAAAAGGCACGCCCCATCCCGCTCCCTGATGCGTGAACTCATGGGGATCGTAAAAGTGGAAGTTGTAGATCACGTTGCCGTCGTTGAGCGGATGCTGCGTGAGCAGGTCCTGAATGTCGGAGTAATTGGGTCCGGTGGCGATGATGGTGTTCTGCGGCGCGGCTTCGCGGATGGCCGCTGCGGCGCGGGCTTGAATGCCAGCCCAGCGGTAGGGATCGCTGACCTCCGGCTCGTTCATCACCTCGAAGAAGATCATGTCGGGATTGCGGGAGGCGTAATGCGCGGCCAGCCTGCGCCAGAGCGCGACAAAGCGGTCCACTCCGTCATTGCCGTTGCGCACCTGTGCCTTATAGGAGCTTTCGGGGTGGATGTCGATCTGCACGGCAAGGCCGTTGGCCAGCATCGTATCCACGGCGCGGTCGAGGCGGGCTAGGAAGTCGGCGTTGAAGCGATTGGGCCACTGCTCCAGCGGCACCGGATCGATGCTGAGCCGCACGTTGTCAAAGCCCAGTTTAGCCATCAGGGCGATGTCGGCGGCATCGATCTGCTTGTCCAAGTGCGCGGGCGTGTAATTGTTGGCCGACTGGGCAAACCAGATCGAAGCGTTGATGCCGTGCCGCAGATGCTGGGCGCGGGCAAAAGCGGTTTTAGATGCCGCGGAATCCTGACTGAAAGCAGGGAGCGAAACCAGAAAAAGTACAGTACAGAAGCAAAAAAACTTGCGCATCGGTGGCAACTCCTGGTGTCAATTCACCGGATAACGATACCACCACTGACACACGACCGGAAACCGGGAATTACACGCAAGAGAAAGGCGGCTGCCGATTGCCGGAAGCCGCCTCTGTTTCCACGAAGATCAATCTACTATTGGCCGACGGTCGGATTTGATCCTGTGTCTGCCGAGGCAATCTGCTCATAGGTAGTGCGCAGGTACTTGTGCGGATTCACAGGTACATTGTGAACGCGGACCTCATAGTGGAGGTGCGGCCCTGTGGCGCGGCCTGATTGGCCTACGTAGCCGATCACCTGACCGCGAATGACATGCTGGCCGGGGACGACGGCAACCGATGAAAGATGGCCGTAGATGGTCAACACATCGTGCCCGTGGGCGAGTACCACCTGGATGCCGTAGCCGGCGCCCATCGAGCCGCCGGTTACTTCTCCGTCCGCTGCAGCCCGCACCGGCGCTCCGTATGGACCCTCAATATCAATGCCGGAGTGGAATTTGCCTTCGCCGTTGAAGGGATCTTCGCGCTCGCCGAAGCTGGAGCCTACGCGGCCTTCGAGAGGCCAGAGCGAGGGCGCGTCGGCCAGCTCGGTCCAGTCGCCATCGAACGACGGAGAAAGCCCGCCTTCAAGCGCGCGTGCGACCCGGCCCGAAAGAGCCTGGGTGCGCAGCGTATAGAACTGATCGATGGAGAGCTTGACCTGCTGCTGGCTGGGGTCGTCCGTAGCGGCAAGCGAAGCGGGCGTGGGAGCGGCAGCGGCGCTCGATGCATCTGATTTGCCCGCAGCCAGCTTATTCTGGCGCAATCCGTAGAGCGCGGTTACCTCACTGGCCAGCGCGCCCAGCGACGCCACCTGCACATCGCGGTCGTGGGCTATCTGCGCCATCTGCTTATAATTCTTGCGCAGCGTCTCCCGCTCTTCACGGACCTGGTTGAAGCTTTCCGTCTTGAGCAGCATCCGGGTGTACGAGCCGGCGAGGCCAACGATAGTGAATGCTCCCACCACCGCTGCCACTACAAACCCATATGCATAATGAAGGGGTAGCGGGATCTTGCGAACCCGGCCATCCTCATCGCGAGCTACAAATAAGATGTAATAGCGCTTGCGCAGCATTTTTTTACCTCTCATCTCTGCGGTCAGCAGAGTCGCAATTCGCTGCTAAATCGACATACGCAAATCAGTATCGAAACGTGCAAACCGGGGAGCCTTGCGGCAAACGTCCACATACCCGGAGGGCTACCCCACCGGAGAATGCCTGTTAAGGCTACCAAACCGGGCGCTGATGGGTCAATAAAATAAGCCTAAGAATTCTTGCTCTCCCGGAGCAGGATTTTGCACTGGAACCGCAACAAAATCAATCCGAAACGGGAAAAATGGGTCGGCGTGCCCTATCCTTCTCGGTAGGCCCAAATGACCCGTAACGTGACCCGATTAGCGAATCCCGATTCCCAAAGTCCTGCTGCCCGTGGAGAGCTTGCGCTGCTGCGCCAGATTCGCCGTCAGGCTGCTGTAAGCGCCTCGACGGGCGTTCGCCTGGGCATCGGCGACGATTGCGCTTTGCTTGGGGTGCGTCCAGGCGAGGAACTGGCCGTGACAACGGATTTGTCGATTGCCGGCCGCCACTTCCGCGTCGACTGGCATTCGGCGCAGGCCGTCGGACACCGTGCGCTGGCGCGGGGATTGAGCGATCTGGCGGCGATGGGCGCGCGACCGGTAGCGGCATTTCTTTCTTTGGGATTGCCGCGTGAGCTAACGAAAGCTGCGGGCCGCAGGCCGCCCTGGGTGGATGGATTTCTGGAGGGGTTGCTGACACTGGCCGAGACTCACAAGACCCCACTGGTCGGCGGCGATCTGGCCGAGTCGCCTGTCGCCGTAGTGGACATTGTTTTGGTCGGCGCTGTCCGGCGGGGTAAGGCGCTGCTCCGCTCCGGTGCGAGCATAGGGGATTTGCTCTATGTCACCGGCACGTTGGGCGGGTCGGCAAGCGGACTGGCACTGCTGGAAAAACTGGCCGTAGCGCATTCCGGCAGCGCCTCGCTACCGCCGATTCCCCGAAAATTGCAGGCGGATCTGGCTCCGCATCTCTTTCCCCAGCCTCGCATTCAGCAAGGACTGGCGCTGGTCCGTCGAGGGTTGGCAACTGCGGCCCTCGACCTGAGCGATGGACTCTCGACCGATCTGGCTCATCTCTGCGAAGAATCCGGCGTTGCCGCGCAAGTGGATGCGGCTGCATTGCCCATCAGTCCCGGCGCAACCCTAGCCGAAGCCCTGCACGGCGGCGAAGATTACGAGTTGCTCTTCACCGCTCCAGCCTCATCCCGCCTGCCCCGCTCTATCGGCGGCGTAGCCGTCACAAAGATTGGCCGGATTGTAAAGGCCCGCCCCGGCAGGCCGCTCATCGCGCTGCTGACCGAGCAAGGCGCGCAGCATCTTGAGGCGCGGGGATGGGAGCATTTTTCTTGAAATGTAGCCGATCAGGCAGGCGCTGAGAAGGCTGCAGGAAGAGCCTCCAGACGATTCAGCCAATCGTTGAAGTGGGGACATTCGCTTCGGATCATTCCCAAACCAATTTCCATTACCGCAATTGTGCCGGACAATCGTTTCTGGTAGCCCGGAAAGAGTTTCACAATTCGTTTTGAGGGCGCAGATTCGACTGAATCGTTGATGTCTTCGGGGCTTTGGAACCCGTCTCGAATTTCGCGCAGCCCTCCTGCGAGATCGGTTCTGCCAATTCCCTGCGCGAATCGAACCGGATCGCTGAAAAGCAACGCTTCAAACTCGTGCATCATGACCAGTGGAACGAATCGCCTCGGATCAAACCGCGCACGCATTTCTTCGGAAATATCTGCAAGCAGAGCCGCTTCAACATGCGTTGCCTTCTCGGAAGTTGAGTTTTTGTTTTGTGCTTCCGCCCGGCCCGGCCAGTCGTGCGGCAATGCGTAATAGTCCACGATAATGGCGTGGATTGCAGTGCGGTCTTCTTTCAGGTGCTGCAATATATCCCGTCGAAATTCCTGCCAAGAGCCTATGCCGCCGCGCTGTTTGCGAATGTTGCCCGCGAGTCTTGCTCTTACATCGAAATAACCGGCGCTGCGCAAGTGTTCGGCGAGCACTTCGTTGACGAAGGTCTCTTCCGTCTGTCCCTCCACATGAAGGAATAGCCTCATCATCGTTACTCTTTCCTCGGCCTGCCCTCTAGTTCGCCCTTTTCCCATAGCTGGCCAAGGCTGTATTCCCTCAACCACTCGGCTAAAGGTTCCGGCTGCAAGCGCTGAATAGTGGTTGAGCCATCGACGCGATCTGCAACTAGAATGTCCTCGGGATCGAAGTAGTCCAGGAGCAACGACGACTGCGTTGCGACAATTACTTGCGTCTCCTTGGAGGCTTGCTTGATGAGTGAGGCAAGCAGGCCGACGGCGTAGGGATGCAGACCAAGTTCCGGCTCATCAATGAGAATGACGGATGGACGAAATTCAATAGGCTGAAGAAATACCGTTGCTAACGCAATAAACCGGAGAGTCCCGTCCGAAAACGACGATACGTCAAAATAATCATCTGTGCCAACATGCCGCCACTCTAACCTAATCGTATCGGGATTAAGTTTCAGTGGCTCTAGCTGGAAGTCTTCAAAGAACGGCGCGGCCCTTTGCACAGTTTTGCGGATTAGCTCATACGACTCACGATGTATCTGACTCAACATGAAAAGAAACGCCGCCAGATTTCCCCCGAGTCGAGAAAGTGATCGGTTATTGTGCAAGTCATTCGTCATTCTGAGCCGTGATTGATCCCCTGTATCATTAAACCGGTAACGGTTGAGTGTCGAAGTGCCTCCGGCAAGCCAAACGGCAGAAACGGTCCCGACCAAAGTATCTTTCACCGTAGGGGTGTATGTGGCAAAGGTGTCTCCTCCATTCGGGGACTTGAGGCTTATCGATAACTTTTGTGTTCTTTTTGAACCAAAATACAACAGCTTGTCTGCACCTCCGTTGTAGGCGACATATGAGTCCACTTTTCTCGAGTGAGCCTCCGCAAGAAAGACAAACGCTTCGAGAAAATTCGACTTCCCCGACCCATTTGCCCCAATCAGCACGTTGATAGGCCGCAGAGGCAAATCCTTGATTGAGCGGATGCTCCGGAAGCCTTCTATCGTGATGGATTGGACCGTATCGGAGGCCATAGCGTTCCTAAAATCTGTGCTTTCAGCGTGCAGGCTGGGATTTTCACATCTCCGCCGATGATACCGCAGATGGTTTGCGCCGCGCATTGCCCAGAGCGGCACACTCAGCTGCAAACCTCGCCTTCGCGCCGAATTTCGCGCCTCCGCTGTGGTACATTTTGGCTAGCATGTTGAAACGTATCCCTATATTTGTCTTGCTGCTGGCCCTTGTCGCGCCGGATGCTCCGGCTCTGGCGCAGGGCAGCAAATCCAGCACATCGAAGAAGAGTTCCAGCACGACGAGCGGGAGTTCGACCGACGATTCGGGTGTTTTTCCTCCGGAGACAACCCCGGCAGCGCAGCCGGCTGCCAGCGCGCCTGCTGCAGCTGAGCCTGCCCCGCATATCACCACGGTGACCGCTCCGCCGCAACTGAACGACCCCTGGCCGCTGCACTCCAAGATTCTTTGGGCCGCACTGCTGGCGCTGACCTTAATCAGTTATGCGGGACTGTATTTTTTCTTTGAGATGCTGAAGCGCATGGGCATGCAGACCGGCTACATTGAAGAGGCCGCCAAGGCGGCGCTTGAAGGCTCGAAGGCCGCGCAGGACTGCGCCAAGGCCGCACAGGATTGCGCGAATGCAGCGCTGATGCAGACCCAATCCTTTATCCAAGCCGAGCGCCCCTGGATTCTGATCACCGTGGAGCCGTCGCTCAAGGTGGAAAACGGCTTCATGGTCACGGCGACCAATCGCGGACGCAGCCCGGCGAAGCTCACCTTCGCCGCAGACCGCATTGTGGTCGCAGTGGATGAGACTCAACTGCCCGCGGCCCCCGAATACGCCAAGGAAGAGTCGCCCAACAGCCTGCCGCTGCCGATGATTCTGCTGCCAGGCGAGTCGGCCGGCGTGCGCTCCTTTGGCCGCGAAGATGTGAAGTGGGTGGCGAAGACGCCGGAGAGCATGCGCCGCATCGAGTTCTGGCAGGAGAAGATTTTTCTGTATGGCAAAATCGTGTACAGCGATCTGATCTCGGCCGCAGGCCAGGGTACGCACGAGACCGACTGGTGCTGCTGGTATATCCACGGAGAGAAGAAGAGCGGCATGATCATCGCAGGCCCGGCGGACTATAACCGGCACAGCTAGTGCAATATCTCTAAAATTCGTGGCCTATACTTGAGCTTTTTTTGATGTTGCGAGATTGTGAGATGCAGGTCCTTCGACTCCGCCGAAGTACGCTTCGCTCAGGATGACAACCCATCTTTTGATAGAAGCTTTCGGGACAGGACAGCAGCACAATGGCCGATCAATCCAAACAGCAAGGCCGCCGCTCCCGGCATGGAACGGCGGCCTTTTTCGTTGAACCGAGGAAAAACTTACTTCTTCAACTCAGCCAGCGCCGCCAGCACTTCTTCGGAGTGGTGCGAGGGGTCAACCTTGGTCCATACCTTGACGATCTTGCCGCTGGGATCGATGAGGAAGGTATTGCGGTTGGCGATGGTCCAGGTGGCAAAGTGACCCAGCGAGCCGTAAGCATCGACTACCTTGTGCTCGGGATCGGCCAGAAGGCGGAAGGTCAGGCCTTCCTTGGTGCAGAACTGCTTATGGCTGTCTGGAGTATCGACGCTGACGCCTAGAATCACCGCATTGTCCGCGTCGAATTTAGACTGATCGCGCTGGAAGTTGTGCGCTTCAATGGTGCAGCCGGTGGTCATGTCTTTGGGATAGAAGTAAAGCACCACCCACTTGCCGTGGAAGCTGTCGAGGGAAATTTGCGAACCGTCTTGCGAGGGAAGTGTGAAGGTGGGAGCAACCTGCCCGACG
Organism: uncultured Acidobacteriaceae bacterium; assembly: GCA_963713645.1. Classification (GTDB taxonomy): domain Bacteria; phylum Acidobacteriota; class Terriglobia; order Terriglobales; family Acidobacteriaceae; genus Telmatobacter. The sequence continues at coordinate 225,529 of CAVQMQ010000045.1, forward strand.
GAGGGCAGGGTCTGATCGGCCGCGTGGACCGTAACCAGCGCAACCGCTGCTACAGCGACAACGGCGGTGAGGACAATGAGAAAAATCTTTTTCATGGGGAAACCTCCAGGGGTTAGACGGGGAATAGGGGACGCGAGACGCAGAAAATCTGGGCTAGAGATCGTTATTTGGGGATCGTCATTCGCGGATCATTAATTCGCGCGACGTAGCCACAATGGCAATGCCCGCTTTCGCGGCGCGGTCGAGCAGCGCCTCGCGGTCAAAAAGTAGGGTACGCCCAGCCTCGACAGAAAGGCAACTGGCCCCCGCCTCGATCATTGTTTCAATCGTGCGAATGCCAATCACCGGCACGTCGAAGCGCATGTCTTGATTAGGCTTGGCGATTTTGACGACGGTCAGTTTGCGTTCGAGCGTTGTTTCTACAGCTGCATCGGAATCTTCCGCGTCGTCATTCGAGGATCGCATCAGCCGTCCGGCGCGCTCAATCGCCGCGTCGGTGCCTTCCATCGCCTCGACGGCCACGCAGGCCTGCGCGGCGACGACCACCGTCTGGCCAATGTCGAATCCGGCTACGGCGCGGGCGACGCTACGTCCATATTCGATATTTTTTCGCTCTTCCTCATCGGGCGCACGGGCGGTAAGCACTCCTTCAGCAGCCAGTAGCGGTTCCAGAAAGGCGGTTGAGCTGATCAACTCGATGCCTTCATCGCCCAGAACTTTCGCCACCGCGCCCAATAGCATGTCTGTATTGCGGGTGCGCAGGTTGAGCAGCAGCTTGGCCAGCCGCCAGTCGGGCCGGATGCTGCTGAAGATTTGCTTGTGCTTCACCTGGCCGGCCATCACGGCTTTCGAGACGCCTTCCTTGTGGAAGGTCTCAATCAAGCGCGACAACTCGCCGAGCGAAAGCCAATGGACGGTGATGCCGGTGTCGGCAGCGGCGCGCTCGTCGATCTCCGCGTCAGTCTCTTCGCGGATAGCGGCAACGACAACCGCCAACCCCTGCGCCCGCGCCGCGTCCAGCAGCAAAAAGGGAAAGCGGCCGTTGCCGGCGATTAGGCCGAGTTTCATAGCGTGCACCAAACGGTGATGCCGTTTGCTTCATCGCTGAACTGCAGGGCAATTGCTCCCGGAGGGAGCAGCGATAATAGCCCAGGGTGGAGTCCGTTCAAACGGACGGAACCCTGGGACCCGAGCATCTCAAAAATCCCACCCGCCCCGGAGGGGCGTCCGAAGGACTGCTCGACGAATGCGTTACGATGTTGTCCTGTCATGTCACACACCTATTGTTGCTCGCTGTTTCATTGTGTCTTCTCCACCAAAGAGAGGCGCAATACGATTGTCCCGGATATCCAACCGCGATTGTGGGCTTATATGGGCGGCATTGCACGCGAGCACCAGATGAAGGCGCTTGGCATAGGTGGAATGGAAGACCACGTTCATATTCTTCTCTCTCTGCCGTCGTCTCTCTCGATAGCCGCGGCGATGCAAGCAATCAAAAGTGCATCCTCGCGCTGGATGCATGAAACGTGCGCGCTGTATGACTTCGAATGGCAGGAGGGTTATGGCGCGTTTTCCATCGGATGGACCCAAGTGCCTGCGACGCTCACCTACATTGCAAACCAGCAAGAGCATCATCGGAAGCGTGATTTTCGAGCGGAGTACATTGCCTTTCTGAAAAAACATCGCATTGAATACGATCCTCGATATGTGTGGGGTTGAGATTCGACCGTCCCTCCGGGACGTGGCGGTTCTGCTGGGTCTGCTTTCCCAGGGTTCCGTCCGCGTTGGCGGACTCCACCCTGGGCTATTCTCGGCATCTCCCTCCGGGAGAGACCGCGTCAGCGCTCGGATCTGCATATCAATCATCAGTTCTTTAATTAGCGCTCTCTCCATTCCAGAACCGCATCAGTGCGCCTCATCAGCTGGCTCGGCTGTGCGGCGCAGTTGGAGTCCGAGGCCGATAATCCCCGTAAGGAAGAGGCTACCGCCCAGCCAAGTACCTAAAGCGCCGGGACCGCGCTCAACCAAGTTGTGAACAAACAAGAATAGAGCGCAGCATGGGACTGTCGCAGTTAATCTCGCGCGGTGTTCAATCAGCGGTTTCAGCCAGATGACCACAAGTAGAGAAATGCAAAGCCCGGCTGAGAGCTTCACGTCAAAACCCGAAATTGAATCCCTCTTAAGCATTAAAAAGAGAACGGCAATGACGGCTGTCAGCAACAAGTTAACAAATAATCTTCGATTGAACACTCCACTGCTCCTTACTGTACCCAAATAGCACCGGGCAACATCTCGAAAGACCGAGTTACTTGATCACCCCGCGCTCACTGCGCTCCAGAAAATCCGCGAGCACTGCTGCATCCTCTCCTTCCATCGCTTTGATCTTTTCGAGAGCCTGCGAGGTGTTCAGCTTGGCGGCCAGCAGCAGCCGGAAGGCTTTTTGCAGCGTCTTCAGCCGCTCGGGCGAGAAGCCGCGCCGGGTGAGGCCGACTTTGTTGATGCCGAAGGCCTTGTTCTCGCGCCGCGCCGAGGTCAGCGAATAGGGCAGCACGTCCTGGGTCACGATTGTTCCGCCGCCGATGTAGGCATAGCGGCCCACAACGCAAAACTGATGCACCGGGCTGAATGCGCCGACAGTGGCGTAATCCTCAATGATGACGTGCCCGGCGAGCGTAGCCGCGTTGGCCAGAATGCAATGGCTGCCCACCTGACTGTCGTGGCCGATATGCGCCGAGGCCATGATAAGGCAATTTGACCCGACGCGGGTGATGCCGCCGCCTTTGGTCGTTCCGCGGCTGATGGTGACGCTTTCGCGAATTGTATTGTCGTCGCCGAGAATTGTCTCTGTCGGTTCGCCGGCGTACTTCAAGTCTTGAGGCGAAATGCCCACGGCGCAGAAGGGATGAAAGGTATTGCGCGCGCCGATACGCGTTCGCCCATCGAGCACGACATGCGAGATGAGCACACAGTCTTCCCCGAGCACCACCTCGGGACCAATCGTCGAAAACGGGCCGACTGTGCAGGAGTCCGGAACCACCGCTCCGGGAGCGATGACCGCGCTGGGATGGATGCTCACACTTCCCCTTCTGGCCCGGCTTCAGTGTCTGCCGTCTGCAAGACCTTGGGGACAATCTGGCAGGTGAGCGTGGCCTGGCAGGCCAGTTTGCTTTCGACAAATGCCTTGCTCTCCATGCGGCCTAAGCGAGTCTTGAAGACCAGCACATCCACCTCGATGCGCAACTGGTCGCCGGGCGTTACCGGGCGGCGAAACTTGGCCCGCTCAATGCCGGTAAAGACGGCCAGCTTGGTTTCGCGGTCGGGCAGGCCATGCATCATGATGATTGCGCCGGCCTGGGCCATCGCTTCGATCACCAGAACCCCCGGCATGATGGGATGGCCGGGAAAGTGGCCCTGAAAAAATGGCTCGTTGATGGTCACGTTCTTGATCGCCACCAGCCGCTTGGCAGGCTCGAACTCGACGACGCGGTCGATCAGCAGGAAAGGATAACGATGGGGCAGAAATCCCATGATCTCCTGGATGTCAAAGGTCATTCATTGGCTCCGAAAAGCGGTTAGGCCGGGCCGTGCGCGCTCGGATTCGATTATAAATAAACGATGCGGCGGGCCACAGACGGCGGGTAGTGTCCTTTTTAGTGCGTTGCTAGGATAATCAGGCGGTAACGGACCCAGAAGCCCTATCGTGAATAGTCAAAAGCTGGGCGGCTAGCAGCCTAGAAAGCAAATCCTTCATGGGGGAAAGATCAACAGAGCCTGCCTTATCAGTCTCGTCGGCGTGTTCCAGCGCGCGGTAGTAGGGATTACTGTCCTTTTCGATCTGCTCTGGAATTGTGTTGAGTCCGGGCAAGTTGAACCCCATGCGAACGCTCAGCAGCAGATACGAGGCGGCTCTAGAAGTTCTCCCATTGCCACCAAAGAAGGGATGAATCCAATTTATTCTCCATATTGCGTACGAAGCTAGTTGTATAGGAGACATTCTAATGAAGTTGCAGTTTATGTGCTCACACATTTCATCCACTAATCGCACGACCTGTTCCCAAGGTGGAGGCTGGTGCTTGCTGGGGTCGGGTGGTGTACGCACGAGCGCTACCCCTCCGGTTCTTATCTTCCCAGCACAGGTATAAATATTCTGAATGGCAAGACGCTGAAGCTCACACAGAAGAGCAGGGGTAAAGTTGAAGCCGCCTCTCGAAGACTCTACCAGCGCTTCAATCGCTTGAAACTGCAAAAGGCCGTTCCTCGCTTCGAGGTCGGCCTTCTGCTCTCGGGTGTCGAAAAGCTCGTGCGGTTGTCGTGCCATTGGGCAGGGGTTGACCTATTGGGGTTGAAGTTCTTGCTCGGCTCTTTTGACGGTTTCCCAAGTGATGTCGTCGTTTTCAGTTCGCGTATTCCCGTATGCGAAACTGATTCTTTGCTCTCTTTTTTCTTCTTCCGTCATGCGGTGACTGCGGGCGAGTTCAATCAAACGATTCAGTTCATCTGACATTTTGGACACTCCATCCGGCGGGGAACTGCTGTTGGGAGGGAATTATGGCACAGCCAACACACATCCGCCACATTTTTTTGACTCCTTTGAATACGATACGTTAATCAGCTGGATCTCCAACAAAACTTTAGTGAGCGGAGTATCGACGGTCCATACTTCGTTAGTAATCTTCGCTTGCATTGCCGGGGTTACCCTCAGCGTCTTGTAAACCCGGTAGCTGTTGCAGAAAGCAAACCAAAGAGAATACTCGGCTTGCAAATTCTCCCACTTCTTTGAAAAGCGTTGGTAAGCCTCGTTATGCGGCGCATTCCCATTCGGACACTCAAATTCTGTCTTTCAATATGGGAAGTGCAAATTCTGTCTCTGGCTGGTCGCCTGTGGTTTCGCATCGGTCAGAGTCACAGGTGACTATTTCTTGATCCGCTTGTCGGCGTCGTCGATGCTCCAGAAATCCGGCGCAATCTCGACGTTATAGCTGCCCTTGATGAGAAACTTCTGGCTGACCATGTCGTCATTTTTGAAGCGTGTAACGGTGAACGCCGTCGGCAACCCTTCGACCAGGTGGTAGTCGTCGTATTCCTCGGCGTCGAGATTTTTATCTTTGTAGACCGGGTCGCGCCACTCGAAGCTGCGCCGCAGCGGCAGGTGGGTCTGCGCATCCATCAGGATGGTCACCGCCTCGTTATCCGGCGAGATCAGCGATACCTGTTCAGCCAGATGGCGCTCGGCCAGGTGTTGGCCTTCGTAGATCAGAATTGTTCGTGGGTTTTTGAGCCAGACTTTGACGGCGGTCTCAATGGAGTGGTCACGGCGGCGCAGGAAATCGTCCACAATATCCTGCGGCAGCGGTGCCTTGCCCTTGTAAGTGACCTCCCAGCCGGTGCGGCCAACGTAAAACTGCACCACGTCGCGGTGCTTGGTGTACTCGATTCGATCGTGGTCAGGCCAGGAGTGATACTCCCAATAATCAGTCTCTGAGCCGCTGGGCTTGCCATGATAAAAACTAGCTGTCTTCCCCTGACGCAACTGATTCTTCATGTTTAGCCAGGCATCGCCGCCCAGCGCCTTCACCATCGCATCCAGCGCAGCGCGGGCCTGCTGCGCATTCTTGTCGCCCGCGTCACTGCCGGTGCCCTGCGCCCGTAGCGGCGCTGCCAGCAGCATCATTCCTATAAGACTGACCGCCAGCGCCGCCGGAAAAAACCTGCGCATACGTTGTTCTCCTCTTAGAACCTGTTGAAAACTACCTCGGAGCCAAGAAATCTACCCTCAGGGGCTAAAGCCCGGCTTGATTTTTCGGCATTTGCGGCATGACTGAAGTCATGCCCTGATACAAAACCTGGGTATTTCAACAAGTTCTTATCCCACCAGCACCGCGCCGCCATTTACGTTCAATATTTCGCCACTGATGAATCCGGCCAGCGGCGTGCATAGAAAGAGTACCGGTCCGGCGATCTCCCTTGCGCTTGCCGCCCGGCCAACAGGAATGCCCGCGGCAATCTTCGGCCCCAGTTGGGGATCGTCCAGCGCCGCAGCCGACATCTCCGTCGCTACCCAGCCAGGCGCCACGCAGTTTACGCGTATCCCCTTGGGCGCGAGTTCGCTCGACAGGCTCTTTGTCAGACTGATAATCGCGCCTTTGGTCACCGCGTAGTCGGCGTGATTGGCTTCGCCGCGCTGCCCGGCCGTCGAGCTGATCAGCACGATATGCCCGTCTACCTGGGCGAGTCCCTGCGCCTGATGCTCCATTTGCGTCACTGCCGCCTGCACCAGCCCGAAGACGGAATCCAGGTTGACGCCGAGCGTCCTGCGCCACTGGGCCTCTTCCATGCGGGCAATCGGCACGTCCTGGGAAATCCAAATGCCGTGGTTGGCCACCAGCACGTCGAGGCGGCCAAAGGCGCGCACCGTCGCGGCCACCAGCGCCCGCCCATCCGCGGGAGTGCTCAACTCCTGCTCGATGGCCACGCAGCGCCCTGGGCCACCGCACTCTGCTACCAGCGCCTCGGCCTGTTCGCGGGCTTGCCGGTAGCTGAAGGCCACCCGCGCCCCTGCCTCGGTAAAGAGCCGTACCGTCTCTGCGCCAATGCCGCGCGAGCCGCCCGTGACCAGGGCGGCTTTGCCTTCCAATCCCAACGAAACACCAGCCATACGGCTGACGCTATCGTAGATAGCTGGCCAGGCGCAAGCGCAGATCAAGAAAGCAGCTGTTGTGCACCGCGTCTGGAAACTCTTTGTCCAGATCCGGTTCCGGCAGCGGGCGCTGATCTGCGGCAGGTTGCAGGGCAGGCTCTGCCTTCGGCTTGTTGGCCCGCCGCGCAGCGGCTTCGGCACGGTGAGCGCCGTGCATGGCCTTCCTGCCTTTCACAAATACAGCGAATTCCCCCGGTGTATTTTCTACCGTGGCGATGCCGCAGCGGTTTGCCGCGCTCAACCCATCGCGGCGCATCCGCTCGACGCTGAAGCTGCGGGTCTCGGACTGGCAAAGCGGAGCCTTTTCGACTCGCACTTGAAGAAACGGCAGATTCGCCAGCTGGTTGGAGAGCTGCACGTCGCCCTGCTCGTCGGTCAGTAATTCTTCCACCCAGATGCGGCGGTCGATGTCGTTCTGATCGTACCCGCCGAGCAACTGAACATGGGTATGAACCAGCGGCTGGCCGCTCACCCCATCGAGAATATGGATGGTGATCGGTTCGGTGTGGACCACGGGAAAGGTTTCGTCGGCGCGGGCGGCGGAAGCGGCGAGAAGAGCGATTGCAATGCCAAAGGCGAAGGCCCGAAGAGTAAGAGCCAGGGTACGGATCATGAGTATTTCCTCACCCTGACTATCGGCTTTGCTACTTTTAACGAGAGTTTTCTAATGCCGAAAGTCTTTCCGTGACCCCACCGGGCAACCCGGAATCCCCCGCTGCTACAATCGAATGGGCGGAAAACGCCGATTCAGCGGTACTTTGAGTGAACGCGAACTTCTCATGACCCTCCGCCTCTTCAATACCCTGACGGGACAACTGGACGAGCTCGTCCCCGGCGACGGCCAAGAACTGCGCATGTATGCCTGCGGACCCACGGTCTACGATTACGGCCACATTGGCAACTTCCGCACCTTTCTCCAGGTCGACATTCTGCGCCGCTTCCTCAAGCTGACCGGCACCAAGGTCCGCCACGTCATGAACATCACCGACGTGGACGACAAGATCATCCGCAATGCGGCGGCGGCGGGGATTCCCATCAGCGAGTACACGCTGCAGTTTGAGCAGGCATTCTTCGAGGATCTGGAATCCCTGCGCGTTGAGCGGCCAGAGGTGATTGCCCGCGCTACTGAGCACATTCCCAGAATGGTGGAGCTGGTGCAGCGGCTGGCGAAGGCGGGCGCGGCATACCAGCACCGACGACGGCTCGTGGTACTTCCGTCTGTCGGCCTTTCCCGAGTACGGCAAGCTGAGCAAGAAGGACTTGTCGCGGCATTGAAGACGGCGCGCGCGTGGACGTAGACGAATACGAGAAGGATTCGGCCCGCGATTTTGCGCTCTGGAAAGCGGCCAAGCCCGGCGAAACATCATGGGAGACGGCGATTGGCGCGGGCCGTCCCGGCTGGCACATCGAGTGCTCGGCGATGGCCATGGAGTACCTGGGCGAAAGCTTCGACCTGCACGCCGGCGGCGAAGACCTGATGTTCCCGCACCACGAAAACGAGATTGCGCAAAGCGAGAGCGTGACCCATAAGACGCTTTGCCCGCCACTGGATGCATGTGCGTTTTCTGCTCGTCGATGGGCGCAAGATGTCCAAGAGCGAAGGAAATTTTTATACCCTGCGCGACCTGCTGCTGAAGGGATACAAAGCCTCTGCGATCCGCCTGGCGCTGGTCTCGGTGCCCTACCGGCATCAGCTGAACTTCACCTTCGACGGACTGATCGAGGCGACCAACGCGATTGAGCGGCTGCGGACTTTTCATCAGCGGCTCACAAGTGCGACGCTGCCTCCGGGGTCGAGTCCGGCGCTGGCCAGCAGCAGCGAAAAAAGCGCAGGCAGACTATATGGCGGCGCTGGCCAACGATCTGAATACCGCCGAGGCCCGCGCGCCGATCTTCGATCTCATCCGCGCCGCGAACACGGCCATCGATCAGGGAGCAGTTTTTTGCCGGCGACCGTGAGGAGATTCTGGCTGTCCTCGCCAGCTTCGACGCGGTCTTTGACGTGATCGCCGACCACGACGCCGAGCCGACGCGACAGGCGCTGGAATGGGCCGAGAAGGCCGGCCGGCTGGACGAAGTGGCCCCAGAACTGCTAGCCCGTCAGTCGGTTGACCGATGAGGCGATTGATGCGCTGGTGGCCGAGCGTACGCAGGCCAAAAAGCAGCGCAACTTTGCCCGCGCCGACCAGATCCGCAATGAGCTGGCGGAAAAAGGCATCGTGATTGAAGACTCGAAGGATGGCGTACGCTGGAAGCGGAAGTAGTTGATTAAGAAGCTATAGAAGAGGAGATTTCCCGATGGAAGCTAACGAAGCACAGGAATTGCAGGAACACGCGGAACATGGCGCGCATGAATCATCAATGCGGCCAGTTGCGTTCACGATGAGCGTGCTGGCAGTACTGCTGGCCGTGACCACCATGCTTGGACATCGCACGAACACCGAACTCGTACTTCGGCAAATCGATAAGAACGATGTATGGAGCGAGTACCAGGCTAAGAAGATTCGCGCCAATGACACTGAACTGATGAGCAAACTGCTCAGCGTTGTCACCATCGCCGATGAGAATGGTGCGAAGAAGATCATCAAAGAAAATGCCGACCACAAAGACAAATGGGCCGAGGACCTGAAAGAGGAACAACAAGAGGCCCAGGCGCTTGAGGAGAAAGTAAAGCTTACCGAGCAAAAGGAAGACTTCTTCGACTATGGCGAGACACTGTTGGAGATAGCACTGGTCATCAGCTCCGTCACGCTGCTGACGCGCAGCCGGATTTATTGGTATTTCGGCATCGGCGCGTCAGTGCTTGGAGTTGCATCGGTGGTTTGGGGTTTGTTGATCCACTAAAGTTTCCAGCGTTACTCCGCCGGAAGCTGCTCCAGCTCTTCGATCTGTAGCGCAGTCGCCTTCTTTTTCACCTGCGCCGAAGTGAGCAGAAAAACCGCGACAACGATCCCGGCCATTCCGGCGAACTCCGCCTTCTCCGGCCGCTCGTGCAACAGCAGAATGCCAAGCAATACAGCGACCATCGGGTTGACATAGGAGTAGGACGAGACTTTGGCCACCGGCACATGCTCCAGCAGATAGATGAAGCTGGTATAGCCGAGCAATGAGCCGCCGGTGATGAGCCAGGCCAGCGATCCGGTGGAGGCGGCATTCAGGTGAAACTGCGGCCATTGGCCCAGCACTGTTCCCAGCAAAACGCAAAATGCACCGGCAATCACCATCTGCCAGGCAGCGGCGACAAGGCTGTTTACCGGCAACCGCGCGCGCCGGGAAACAATGCTGCCCGCAGCCCACAAGAACGCGCCTCCGAGCAAAGCGGCCAGCGCCCAGAGAAGCGTTTGATCTCCTTTGAACCCACTGCCAAGTGAGGGGGCCAGCAATACTCCCAGGCCGATGAAGCCCAGCAGCAACCCCAGCCAGCCGCGCTTCGGCAGCGGTTCGCCTCCCGGCAAAAATATCTCCGCCAACGCCACATAGAGAGGAATCACCGCGAGAACCAGTGAAGCCAATCCACTGGGCACGGTCTTCTCCGCGTAGACCAGGCCAACGTTGCCTCCGCCCAGAAGCAGCAGGCCGACCACGCCCGTCATCACCATGACTTTCGGCGGCCACACGATGCGCAGCCCCCGCGCCCGGCACCAGGCGAGCAGGATCACGCCCGCAATGAGAAATCGCGTGCCAGCCAGCAGCAGCGCAGGCATTTCAGCAGCGCCAATGCGGATAGCCGTGTACGTGGAACCCCAGAAAAAGTAGACGCTGGCAAAGGCCAGCACAATCGAAACTGTTGTGGCCGCTTTTTTCCCCGGGAGGGCTTGCTGATGCGTCGAAGTCGCCATGTCGATGGTTCAATCCTAACCTGTGCCGGATTCAGGCGCTTCCCGCTTCTTGCGCGTGTTCTTCTAGACAACGACGGACGCCGGCATTTCAAGTTTGGCGGCAGTGAGACAATCTGTCCAATTGATTTATAGGATTCAAACGATCTGAATCGATGATGGACCGATTGAAGGCCGGGTGGGAATTGGGTAGAATTCTCGCCGCATTCCGTGCTATTCTCGCCGCAGCGGGTCTCCCATGAATATGCGCGCCACCCACGGATCGAGCTCGGCGCCAGCCGCCAAGCGCTGGTCGCGGTCGCGCGCCCGCATTATCTGCCCGCGCAAGCACCTGCGCGTGCTGCCCACCCGCACCCGACCTAGCTGCTTCGGCGGCGATTAGTCCCCTGCTACCGAAGATCTCCGCCTGCCCGACGCAGCCTGTATTTCCGCACCTGTCGAAGCCGTGCAACTGGGCTGCACTATAGAACGACTCCATCCAACGGGGTCAGAGGCCGCGCCTTATCCAACAGGGATCAAGCGCCGGCCATCGATGGCATAACTGCCGAGGAGAGATTTATATGACTAAGCAAGAGCTTCATGCGCAATACGGACCAAAACTGGTTTGTACCCTGCCCGGACCCAAGGCCAAAGCCGCGGTTGCCGCCGATGCGCGGCTGATCTCACCCAGCTACACGCGCTCCTATCCTCTGGTGGCGCAGAGCGGACGCGGCATTCGAGTCACCGACGTGGACGGAAACGAGTTTATCGATTTTGCCGCAGGCATCGCTGTGAACTCCACCGGCCATTGCCATCCCGAGGTGGTTGCGGCCATCCAGAAGCAGGCCGCCGAGCTGATCCATATCTCTGGCACGGACTTTTACAATCTCCCGTTGACTGATCTTGCCGATAGGCTCTCGGCGGTCGCACCCATGCCAGGTCCGCATAAATTCTTCTACGGCAACTCTGGAGCGGAGGCCATTGAGTGCGCGCTCAAGCTGGCGCGGTATCATACGGGTCGCCAACAGGTCATCTCCTTCTTTGGCGCGTTTCACGGACGCACGATGGGCGCTCTATCGCTGACCGGCTCCAAACCCCAGCAGAAGCGCCGCTTCTCGCCGCTGGTTCCGGGCGTCACGCATATTTGCTATCCCTACGCGTATCGCGGATGCACCGGAGGAGCGCAGGCCGAAGAGGCCTTCAGCCTGGGCTGCGCACGCTTTATCGAGGAGAAGCTCTTCAAGACGATTCTCGCTCCTGAAGAAGTAGCGGCCATCTTTATTGAGCCGATTCAAGGCGAGGGCGGCTATGTGGTCGCACCCGATAACTTTTTGCGCGAGTTGCGCGCAATCTGCAATCGTCACGGCATTCTGCTGGTGGTGGACGAAGTGCAATGCGGCGCCGGGCGCACCGGCAAGTGGTGGGCCATCGAGCACTCGGGCGTGGAGCCGGATATGGTCTGCATGGCCAAGGGCATCGCTTCGGGAATGCCGCTGGGCATCTGCATGACCCGCGCGGAGATTATGGACTGGGTGCCGGGTTCGCACGCTTCAACCTTCGGTGGCAACCCGATTTCGATTGCAGCCGCGCTGGCGACAATGGACATTCTGGAGCGCGAAGGAATTGCAAACGCCGCTCACGTGGGAGAAAAAATGCTCGACCGGCTGCGCGGCTGGAAGCAGACTCATCCGCTGGTTGGCGATGTGCGCGGGCGCGGCCTGATGATCGGCATTGAGCTGGTGAAGGACAAGGGTACCCGTGAGCCGGCCACTGCGCTGCGCAATCGCGTGGAGACGCTGGCCTTCGAGCGCGGCCTGATGATTCTGGGTTGCGGCGAGACCTCGATCCGCCTCTGCCCACCGCTGATCGTCAACGAACATGAGGCAACCGTCGCGCTCGACATTCTGGAAGAGGCGCTGACGCTGGTGGAAAAAGAACATTTCCACGTCGGCGAACTGGCGGGCGCGGCAGTTTAATTATTCGCTGCTACTTCTGAATAAGGCCGGCCTCGCGCCGGCCTTGTTTTTTGCGTTATAGGAACAGGATTTGCCTCTTTTGCCGATCCAGACGAGAATGGGTGGCGATGAAATGGGTGGATAAGATCGGGCGCGGCGCTCAGGAACTCACTCTCGATGGCCTGGAATGGATTGCGCGCCTGCGCGGCAGGCTGGCAGTTACGCCCGCGCATTTGGCCATTGGAATTGAAGGCGAGGATGCCGCGTTTTTTTATCTGGGGCGCAAAGGGTACGCCGTGGTGGCGCGGCGCTGGTCTTCAGGCAACCGGCTAGGGGACATCGATCTCATTGCCTGGCAGGGCAAGCTGCTCTGTTTTTTTGAAGTGAAGACCCGCACCGCGCGCGACGACACCCCGGCGGAGGTCGCTGTTGACGGGCACAAGAGAAATATCCTGCGACAACTGGCTCGCCAATATATCCGCCAGTTGCCGTTGGAAGCGCACCCGCAGGTTCGATTCGATGTGATCAGCGTCTATCTTGTGCCGGGCGAGGAGCAACAGATTCATTCACTTTGAGAACTCATTCGGCTGGAATGAGCGGCGCAGGGATTTTGAGTAGCCGGGATAGGTTACCCCTTCGCGTCCTCGAACTCCTCATGCCAGGCCATCTGAATCGCTTCAAGCCTTGACTCATTGGACTTTGCCGGATCGTCGGTGAAGCCCGGAAGCTCAGTCACGTAGCGATGCAGATCGGTGAAGCGCACCGTCAGCGGGTCAAGGTCGGGGAATTTTTCCTGCAATTGAATGCCGATCTCTTCGGCGTCGGTCCATAAAATCTCGCGTGGCATCGTACTCCTTACTTCCCTTCCGCCAAGGTCAGCGGCTTGCCTTCGGAGACGTAATTGCGGTTCCACTTGGGAATTTCGACCTCGTAATTGCCGGGGCGCGTGATCACGGCCTGGCAGCCGAGGCGCGAATTCAACTGCTGATCGGCGGCCATGTCCATGCGGTCCAGCTCATCGTCATCCGCGTCGCTGATGCCCTCCTGATCCTTGATCCACAGATGGCAGGTGGTGCAGGCGCAGACGCCGCCGCAGGCGTGGTCGAGAAAGACGTCAAAGTTTTCCGCGACATCGAGAAACGACATTGGCTTGCCGTGGTGATCGTAAGGCAGTGTGCCGAACTCAAACTCGACCGTGCGGCCTTCGGGCTGGAAGGTGATGCGGACGAGCTTCTCGGCGGGGATATTTTTCGTTGCTGCTTCAGTCATAGAATTCCTATCTTTCGTGCTAGCTCGCTAACCTACTGCATTGCTGACTCAGTGTTATTTGAACTCCGCTGCGGCCATCGGATGAGGAGCGGTGACCGCCTCGCCCAACTCCTCATCGGCTTCCCCCATTGTCTTGCCGCGAATGGCCGTGCTGACTGCGGCTTCCATCATCAACTCGGCAAAGCGACGCGTGGCCTGGTCGAGGTCAACGTTGCTTCGCGGATTGCTTTATCGTCCTCGCCCTGCTTGGTCTGCGATCAGATAGTCGCGTGCGACAAAGATCTTCGTCTGTTCATCACTGGTCAACTGCGCCCATGCAGGACTCTTCGGCGCGCGCTCAACGGCGGCGAGAATCGTATCCGCCTCGTTGCGGGCTTCAATCAGCAGACGCTTGGCAAAGTCTTCCTCGGCGTGGTCGAAGGAGTCGAGGATCATGCTCTCGACCTGTTCGTCAGTCAGTCCATAGGTTGCTTTTACTTCGATCTGCGCGGCCAGTCCGCTGCGCTGCTCGCGGGCAGTGACTTGCAGAATGCCGTCAGCATCGATGAGGAACTTGACCTCGATGCGCGGCAGTCCGGCAGACATGGGCGGAATGCCTTTGAGGTCGAAGCGAGCCAGGGAGCGGCAATCGGCGGCCATCTCGCGCTCGCCTTGCACCACGTGAATCGCCACGTTGGTCTGGCCGTCAACGCCCGTAGTAAAGTGCTCCGTCGCCGAGGCGGGAATTGTCGAGTTGCGCTGAATGATGCGCGCAACCGTGCCGCCCAATGCCTCAATGCCCAGTGAGAGCGGCGTCACATCCAGCAGCAGCATCTCTTCCGTGGTTTTCGACGCTCCGGCCAGAATGTCCGCCTGCACCGCCGCGCCCAGCGCGACCACTTCATCGGGATTCAGTTCGGTGTGCGGGCGCTTGCCGCGGGCGCTGAGCTTGAAAAGCTGATCGACAAGCGCGCGCACTGCGGGGATGCGCGTCGATCCGCCGACCAGGACAACTTCATCCACGTGCCCGGCGGTGATACCGGCATCAACGAGAGCCTGTTTGCAGGGTCCGGCAGTGCGTTCGAGGACGGGCAGAATCAACTGCTCGAAGACCGCGCGGGGAATTTCTCTTTGATAGCGGCCGCCGTTGGGCAGCTCGATATCGAAGCGGGCGGCCTCTTCGGCGGAGAGCAGAATCTTGGCCTCAATCGCAGCCTTGCGCACAGCCTGCACAGCGCCGGGATGCTGGCGCAGATCGACGCCATGCTCGGAGTGAATCTCATCGAGGGCAATAGCCAGCAGCAGATTGTCGATGTCGTCGCCACCCAGGTGCGTATCGCCGTTGGTGGACTGCACCTCGAAGATGCCGTCGCGCAGCTTGAGGATGGAAATATCAAATGTTCCGCCGCCCAGGTCGTAGACGGCGATGGTGCCTTCTTTGGCGCGGTCCAGGCCATAAGCAAGCGCGGCAGCCGTTGGCTCATTGACCAGGCGCAGAACATCGAGGCCGGCCATGCGCCCCGCGTCTTTAGTAGCCTGGCGCTGGGCATCGTTGAAGTAAGCGGGCACAGTGATGACCGCCTGCGTGACAGGCGCACCAAAGAAGCGCTCGGCATTGCGCTTGAGCTGGCGCAGGACGTAGGCCGAGATCTCCGGCGGCGTGAACTTCATTTCGCCAAGTTGAATGCGCGGGACTTCACCTGCTTCCACATCGTCGGCAAGACGGAAGGGAAAGAGCTTTAATTCATTTTGAATTTCTTCAACGCCGCGGCCCATTAACCGTTTGACAGAGTAAATCACCCGCTCCGGGGTTTCGATGAGCGCCTTGCGCGCAGTATTGCCCACAGTGATCGTCGGCCGGTAGCCCTCGGGCGGAATGGGATCGGGAATCGGGTCAAGGGCAACTACCGATGGAACAAGATTGGAGCCGTCAACGCCGGGAATGACCACTGGCGCCTCGCCTTGCATATAGGCCACGAGCGAGTTCGTGGTTCCCAGATCGATTCCGACTACGCGTCCTTCCGCCATGCTTCTCTCTTAAGCTCCCAGAACTTCGTTTACATCGCGCACCAGATTGCTCAGATAACGACGTCGATCGAGCAGGGCCACCATCTTCTCCTGCACCACTGGCTTTGTGGCCGCGTTGCCTGCATCCCACAACTGCCACTGGCCGCGCAGGTCGAGGTCTACCTCCTCCAGTAGTCCGGTGAATTTTTTCTTTGCCGCTTCAAGGTCGGCCTGCAACGCAGCGTCTTCTTCGCCGATCTTGCGATAGCTGCGCATCTCTTCGAGCTGCATATTCAACTCAAAGACCTCTTCGAGGAGATCGGCGGGAACGCGGGAAGGGCCATTTTCACCCGTGGCGCGATCTTTGCCGCTGTGCTCCTCGCCGATCTCCGCGCCTTCGAGCTTCAACAGGTATTCGGTGCGGTGGATCGGATCTTTCAGCGTGCGATAGGCGTCGTTGAGCAGAGCCGTGTCGGCCAGGCTCCATTGCTTTTCGTTTTCTTCGGCGCGGGCAAAGCGGTCCGGATGCAGCTTGCGGCTGAGGCGGTAGAACTCGCTTTCAAGGTGCGCCAGATCGATTTGAAAACCGCGCTCCAGGCCGAAGACAAGAAAATAATCGCCTCCGGGAGGAGGCTGAATCTTGCTGCAATGCGGGCAGAAAAGCGTGGCGTCGTTATGCGCGACCGAGCACGACCAACAGGCAACCGGAACCGCCGAATCGAGAACCTTCAACATAGTGGATGAACCCTTGCGACTAGAGCGCTTTCAGAATACACGCAGACTATTTTGCGACAGTGACGGGTGACTTTATCTTGATGAAAAAGCCACTTGAGCGTGTGCTTTCGGGGCGCCGCAATTCCGAAAGCGCTCGCGCTACGACGAGAAGGACGAACCGCAGCCGCAGGAGCGCGAGGAGTTCGGGTTGATGAAGTTGAAGCCCTGGCGCATCAGCGTCTCTTCGTAATCGAGCGTCATGCCGTGCAGATAGAGGAACGATTTTGGATCGACAAAGACGCGCACGCCGTCGAAGTCATAGACGCGGTCGCGCTCGCGGGCCTTGGTGTCGAATTTGATGGAGTACGAAAGCCCCGAGCATCCGCCGCCCAGCACGCCCAGGCGCAGGCCGCCTTCTTCCGGCGAGACGTTCTCCTTGGCCATTGCTATGCGAATGCGCTGAACGGCACGCGGCGTGACTTGCAACGCTCCACCACCTGCGGGCACCTGCGGTGCGGCAGGCTGCGGTTGCACCGCAAATGCCTCCTGTGAGGCCTTGGTTTCGATTGTCACCATGTTCGACATTGTTGTCTTAGTCACCTTTGAGCGCGGGACTGTGCCGCACGCTTCATTGATTTTGTTATTGATCGGCCTGATCGCTGAACCATTCTTCAGTCCAGGGCTGACGCATCACAGGTTGAAATTCCTTCATCGTGTAGCTGGCCAAGCCTTCCATTTGAAAAGGCTCTTCGTTGAAGATGGACCGCAAATCTTCCAGGGATTTAGCGCGCCCTAAAAGAAACCCGCCAACGGGAGGTATCTGAGGTCCCGAGCATAGAAACAGCCCGGCATCGTAACCTTTTTGCAAGAACGAACGATGCCGCGGCGCTGCTTCCTTGATTTTTTCGAGCGGTGCAAGATAGGTTGCCTCGACAATAAAGTGCTTCAACCCGGACTCCTTCTCGCGCGCCACTAGAGGAATGGTGCCGCAGGCTCAGCTTCGCCAAACCGCCGGCCAACTCGTTAGTGGGCCGCAACCTCAACCTGAGCCGCTTCTGCCACGCCGTTCTTCTTCTTCCAGTCGCCAATGGCTGCGCGAATGGCATCTTCAGCCAGCACCGAACAATGAATCTTAACCGGCGGCAAAGAGAGTTCCTTCACGATGTCGGTGTTCTTGATTTCGAGTGCGTCGCTGACCGTCTTGCCCTTGATCCACTCAGTGGCCAGTGAAGAGCTGGCAATGGCCGAGCCGCAGCCAAAGGTCTTGAACTTGGCTTCTTCGATCACCTGGGTTTCAGGGTTGACGCGAATCTGGAGCCGCATCACGTCGCCGCACTCCGGAGCGCCGACCAGGCCGGTGCCGACTTCGGTTGAACTCTTGTCCAGTTGGCCCACGTTGCGCGGGTTGTTGTAGTGGTCGATTACCTTGTCGCTGTATGCCATTTTGTTCACTCCTCCTGCGGGGGAAGCCGCAGTTACTTCTGTTTGATTCGGAAGGGGAAGCCGCCGAATCAGAAAATTGTTCCTCACCTTGAGATTCCGTCGGGGGCTAAAGCCCCGAATCTTAGGCGGCTGTTGCGGCATGGCTAAAGCCATGCCCTGATACAAAACATCCCTACTGCTCTGCGAGTCAGGGCTAAAGCCCTGACCTACCATCTGAACCCCAGTGCCGAAGGCCGCTGGCCCCACCGCGGGTGGTTAGTGCGCCGCCCATTGAATCTTGGTCAGGTCGATGCCTTCCAGCACCATCTCGTAGAGTGGCGACAGAAGACGCAGGTGCTTCACGATGTCGATGACCTTGGCGGCCACATAATCCACTTCGGCCTGCGTATTGAAGCGGCCAAGGCCGAAGCGAATCGAGCTATGGGCCACATCGTCGCCGAGGCCGAGAGCTTTCAGCACATAGGATGGCTCCAGCGTCGCCGAGGTGCAGGCCGAACCGCTCGACACCGCAACATCGTTGATGCCCATCAGCAGCGACTCGCCTTCGACGTAAACGAAGCTCATATTCAGGTTGCCGGGCAGGCGATGCTCCCATGAGCCGTTGACCGCAACGTAATCCAACTCAGATTCGAGCTTGGCGCGGAGGCGGTCACGCAGGCCGGTCAGGTAGGCTGCCTCGGTTGCCATCTCGTTATAGGCGATCTCGCAGGCCTTGCCCAGGCCAACGATCCCTGGGACATTGAGCGTCCCGGAGCGCATTCCGCGCTCGTGGCCTCCGCCGTCAATCTGCGCGGCAATCTGCACTCTCGGATTGCGGCGGCGAACGTACAGCGCGCCCACGCCCTTGGGTCCGTAAATCTTGTGTGCGGAGAGCGA
The DNA here is from genome assembly GCA_963713645.1 of uncultured Acidobacteriaceae bacterium. Lineage (GTDB taxonomy): Bacteria > Acidobacteriota > Terriglobia > Terriglobales > Acidobacteriaceae > Telmatobacter. The sequence goes on from CAVQMQ010000045.1 coordinate 244,284, forward strand.
AAGCACGTCAATGTTGTCGGCGATCACGTTGACCGGAACCTTACCCACTGCCTGCACCGCGTCGGTGTGGAAGATGACGTTCTTTTCATGACAGAGCCTGCCGATTTCGGCGATGGGTTGCAACACGCCGATCTCGTTGTTCGCGGCCATGATCGAGACCAGGATGGTTTTATCGTCCATCGCCCGCTTCAGGTCTTCGAGATCGATCAAGCCGTCGGCCTTCACCGGCAGATAAGTCACGCGGTAGCCGTATTTCTCCAGCCGCTTGCAGGTGTCCAGCACCGCTTTGTGCTCGGTGACCTGGGTAATGATGTGGTTGCCGCGCTCGCGGTACATCTCGGCGATGCCTTTGATGGCCAGGTTGTTCGATTCGGTTGCGCCGGAGGTGAAGATGATCTCCTTGGCGGTTGCGCCGATCAGTTTGGCAATCTGCTCGCGGGCGGTTTCGACGGCCTGCTCAGCCTCCCAGCCAAAGGAGTGGTTGCGGCTGGCCGCGTTACCGAACTTGCTGGTGAAATAAGGCAGCATCGCCTCCAGAACCCGCGGATCGAGCGGGCTGGTGGCGTGATTGTCCATATAAATCGGAAGGCTTACACCTACCGGCACTTCAACCTGGGTGGCAACTGTGCTCATCTTGAACTCCATCCTTGAAAACTCTTCTGAACCGTTTGAGGCTTCCCTCAGGGGCTAAAGCCCTTCGTTCTCTTGCTGCCTTTGCGGCTGGACTGAAGTCCAGCCCTGATACAAAACCCTGGCGCTTCGTTTCTCTCAATCCCTTGCGTCTCATACAAACCTGGCGCTCTCGCTTCTCTAAAGCGTCAGAGAAACCAGTTTGTTTGTGTCGCGCATTCTTGCCGCAGGCTGCTCGTTCTCCGTCAGGTCCATGATGCTGATGCTCTTCAACACTCCGGCAATCGTGTCGTTCACCCGCGCCAGCGGCTCCTTGATGGTGCAACTCGGGGTCAGGTCACAGGATTTTGCGCCCTTAGTGCAGGAGGTGATGAAAAAGGGTCCGTCAATGGAGCGAATCACCTCATAGGCTGAAATCTCTCGCGCATCCCGAGCCAGCGCGTAGCCACCGTTCATTCCGGCATGAGAGCGCAGCAGGCCGTCGCGCGTAAGCTGCTGCAGAATCTTGGCGAGCAGCTGGGCAGGAATCCCGTAGGCGTCGGCTACATCTTTGGCGCTGAGCGCAGGCATTTCCGGATGCTCGGCCAAGTACTTGAGCGCCATCAATCCGTAGTCCGCTTTTTTGGTCAGCTTGAGCATTGAATATCCGACTGGTTAGGTCCGTATTCAGTATACGACCGATTCTGTCGGAATTACAACCCCGCCCGTGAATTTTCATCTCCCGCGCCGGGAAAGAGCCCCAGGCCAAAAAGAAATTCAACAAATATAGATTCCAAATTTCCGAAAAGACGGCTACAATCTGGCGGAAAGAGTTCCAATCCAACTGATAGCGAAGAGATGCCAACCGTCTGCAAACATCCCAAAGTCCGCATCGTCTCCCGGCACGAAGACTCGGAGTTCGTCGAGTGCCTGGAATGTGGCGAGGTCTTCGACTCCGACGAGTTCCGCGATATGGAGATTGAAGAAACCGCCGAACCGGAAGAGGCTTCAAGCGACGCGTAGCCTCCGGCCAAGCCCTTTTCTGGAGTTCGAGCGCGTCCCAGTCCACGGACTCTCCGCGGCGGCGCTAGCCGTCCCGTATCATGAGAGAAGCAGTTGAATCTTGCGCGGCGTTTCACTCGTCCAAGAGAAACAACACTGTCTTGGCGTTCGCGCGGCGCATGCCGGTCTCTTCTGACCTGATGAGCCTGGCTGAAGATTCAGCGCCGTGCCCTGGCGGTTGCCGCCGGGATTCTGTGACTCTGCGAAGAGGGCCGCGGCGGTGCAATTTTGCCTTCTTGTCAATGCAGACGATTACGATGAGCCGAATCCGGCTCCGGAGCGAGTACCTGCCCTATGATGTGGATTGTCCGGCTTGCGCTGAAGCGGCCCTACACCTTTACCGTCTTCGCGCTACTGATCCTGATCCTCGGCGCCTACAGCATCGAGACGATGCCCACGGACATTTTTCCGAATATCGATATCCCTGTTGTGACCGTGGTCTGGAATTTCAACGGCCTCTCGGCGCAGGAGATGTCCACCCGCATTGTCGTCAACAATGAGCGCGGCATGACCACCACGGTCAACGACATTGAGCACATCGAGTCGCAATCGCTCAACGGCATCGGGGTCATCAAGATCTTTTTCCAGCCGCATGTAAACATCGGCAACGCGGTTGCCCAGGTGACGGCCATCTGCCAGGTACAGTTGCGTCAGTTGCCGGCGGGCACTACTCCGCCGTTCATCATTCAATACAATGCATCGAGCGTTCCGGTGCTGATGCTGGGACTCAGCGGCCAGGGGCTGAACGAGCAGCAGTTGAACGATCTGGGGCAAAACAACATCCGCACCCAACTCGCGACGATTGAGGGTGCGCAGACGCCGTTTCCCTATGGCGGCAAACAGCGACAGATCCAGGTGGATCTGGATATTCCCGCCCTCCAGGCCAAAGGGCTTTCGCCGGCGGATGTGGTCAATGCCGTCTCCGCGCAAAACCTGATTGCCCCTTCGGGCACGATGAAGATTGACCGCTTCGAGTATGCCATCGAGACCAACTCGGCACCCACGGTCGTTGACGAACTGAACAATCTGCCCATCAAGACGGTCAACGGCGCAACTATTTATGTCCGCGATGTGGCTCATGTGCGCGACGGCTTCCCGCCGCAGACCAATATTGTGCGTGTGGACGGCAACCGCGCCATCCTGCTGAGCGTTCTGAAGACCGGCTCTTCCTCCACGCTGGATATCATCGCGGGCGTCCAGAACAAGCTCGCCTACATTAAAGACCAGTTGCCGCCGCAGTTGCGCATCAACGCGCTCGCCGATCAGTCGATCTTTGTGCGCGGCGCGATTGACGGCGTAGTGCGAGAAGCCATCATTGCCGCCTGCCTCACCGCGGTCATGATCCTGGTTTTTCTGGGTAGTTGGCGCTCCACGCTGATTATCGCCGTCTCCATTCCGCTCTCGATTCTCTGCTCCATCACCATGCTCGCGATTTTGCACGAGACCATCAACATCATGACCCTGGGCGGCCTGGCGCTGGCTGTCGGCATTCTGGTCGATGACGCAACCGTGGAAATTGAGAATATCAATCGAAATCTGGAGACGGGCAAGGAGATTCATCAGGCTATTCTCGACGGAGCCGCGCAGATTGCCACGCCGGCGCTGGTCTCAACCTTCGCCATCTGCATCGTCTTTGTGCCCATGTTCTTTCTGAGCGGAGTGGCGCGCTATCTCTTTGTTCCGCTCGCGGAATCCGTGGTCTTTGCGATGCTGGCCAGTTATCTGCTCTCGCGCACGGTAGTGCCCACGATGGCCATGTACCTGCTTCACCAGCACGACGACGCGGCCGTTGCCCGCAAGCAGGCCAGCCGCAATCTCTTCGTCCGCTTCCAACTAGCCTTCGAGCGCGGGTTTGAGAGCTTTCGCCTCGGGTATTCGCGGCTGCTCGCGTTCTGCCTGAGTCACGCGAAGGTTTTTCTTGTACTCTTTTTCGTGGCCTCGGCTGGTTCGGTGGTGCTGCTCGAGCCCTGGCTGGGCGAGGACTTCTTCCCTTCCGTTGACTCAGGGCAGTTCAAGATTCACGTCCGCGCCCGCACCGGAACGCGCATTGAAGAGACCGCCTTGCTCTGCGACCACATCGACTCGACGATTCGCGAAAACATCCCGGCTAACGAGGTTGTCAGCATCGTCGATAACATCGGCCTGCCCTACTCCGGCCTGAATCTTTCCTACTCGACCTCAGCCCCTATCGGTCCGGCGGATGCCGATATTCAGGTGCAGCTCGAGCAAGGACCACCACCCTACCGCGGGCTATCTGGAGAAGCTGCGCGGGGTGCTGGCGCGTGAATATCCCGGCGTCACGTTTTATGCGCTGCCCGTGGACATCGTCACGCAGATTCTCAACTTCGGCCTCTCCGCGCCGATCGATGTTCAGATTGTGGGGCCGAATCTGCAGGCCAACCGCGACCTTGCCGAGCAGGTGGCCAACGAACTCCGCACTGTTCCTGGAGCGGCCGACGTGCGCATCCAGCAGCCGTTTAATAACCCCAAGTTGACGGTGAATGTGGACCGCACTCGCGCGGCAACCGTTGGGCTCGCACAGAAAGATGTAGCGCAGAGCATTCTGGTTGCGCTCAGCGGCAGCTTCCAAACCACTCCCAGTTTCTACCTTGATCCTAAAACCGGAGTCACCTACAACGTCGCCATTCAGACCCCGCAATACAAGCTCGATTCACTGGCCGGGCTGGAGAGCTTGCCGGTTACGGGGCCATCGACATCTCAGGCCTTCGCCGGCGCAGCCCAATCCGGCGCGCCCGGCGCTGCATTTCAACCGCAGGTGCTCGGCAATCTCGCTTCCATCACACCCGGAGCCGAGATGGGAACGGTGAGCCACTACGACGTGCAGTCGGTGATCGATATTTACGCCAACGTGGATGGAACCGACCTGGGCACGGTAACGAAATCAGTAGAAGCCATCATCGCGCGCCACGAAGGGGAAAAGCCCCGCGGTTCGCACTTTACGCTGCGCGGCCAGAGCGAGACAATGAAGAAGTCCTATATCGGCCTTCTAGGCGGGCTGGCCTTCTCCATTCTACTTGTCTATCTGCTCATCGTCGTCAACTTCCAGTCCTGGCTTGATCCTTTTCTGATCATTTCCGCTCTGCCTGCCGCTCTGGCTGGCATTGTCTGGTTCCTCTTTCTCACCAATACACGGCTCAGTGTGCCGGCGCTGACCGGAGCCATCATGTGCATGGGCGTGGCCACATCCAACTCGATTCTGGTGGTCAGCTTTGCCCATGAGCAGTTGCAGAAACTGGCAGGGGACGCGCGCAAGGCCGCGTTGAACTCCGGCTATGTCCGCTTCCGCCCGGTATTGATGACCGCGCTGGCAATGATCATCGGCATGGTGCCGATGGCTCTGGGCCTGGGCGACGGCGGCGAGCAGAATGCACCGCTGGGACGCGCCGTCATCGGCGGGCTTTTGCTGGGCACCGCTGCCACGCTCTTCTTTGTGCCCACATTTTTCTCTGTTGTGCACGGCTGGCTCGAACGCCGCCGTCAACGGCATCACGGCACTGCGGCAGTAGCAGCGCCGAATGCATGAGATTCAATCTTGGAGTAGATTTTCCGGAGAACCGCATCCATGAGTGACGAACACAAAACTGGGAGTAACGAGCCAAAGACGGGGACTGACGAACACAAGCCGGAAGTTCACGCAATTGAAGATCACGAAACAGCGCCTGAGCAAGCGCCGATTCGGCCAGGCTCGGCGCTGACCGGCATAGTGATTGTCCTGGCTATCGCCGCCGCACTGGCGGGCTATGGCATCTGGAGCCGGCTGCGCGCCGATAAGGTGCTGGCCGATACCACCACTGAGTTGGCCGCGCCCACCGTGCTGGTTGCACCCGCCAAAGCCGGCGCGCCGGTGGACAGCTTTGTACTCCCCGGCAACGTCTCCGCGCTGACAGATTCGCCCATCTACGCCCGGACCTCCGGTTATCTGACGAAGTGGTATTTTGACATCGGTGCGAAGGTAAGGAAAGGCGCGCTGCTCGCCGAGATCTCGACGCCTGAAGTAGACCAGCAACTGGCCCAGGCGCAGGCCGACCTGGCCACCGCGCAGGCCAACGCCAACAACGCCCGCATTCAGGCTGATCGCTACACCGACCTGGTCAAATCCGACGCTGTCTCCCGCCAGGATACCGACACCTTCGTGAATCAGGCTGCTGCAACCGCCGCCGCTGTCCGTTCCGCACAGGCCAATCTCGACCGGCTCCATGATCTGCAATCTTTTGAGAAGGTCTACGCGCCCTTTGACGGTGTAGTCACAGCCCGTAACATCGATACCGGCCAGTTGATCGACTCCGGCGCGGCCAAGGAGCTCTTTCATCTGCAAGCCATCCAGACCTTGCGCGTCTATGCCAACCTGCCGCAGATTTATTCGCAGAACGTCAAGCAGGGCGAGAAGATCAACCTGACTTTCGCCGAGCATCCAGGCAAAGCCTACCAGGGCACGCTGGTGCGCACTGCCGATGCCATCGACCCCACCAGCCGGACTTTACTCGTGGAAGTGGATGTAGACAACCGCGCCGGCGAACTGCTGCCCGGCTCCCTGGCCGAGGTGCACTTCAAGACGCCGCCCGCGGCGGCCAGCTTCATTTTGTCAGTCTCGGCGCTTATCTTCCGCAAAGAAGGACTGAGCGTGGGCGTTGTCACCGGCAACGCCGGCAACACCGTCGCGCATCTGGTGCCCGTTGTCATCGGCGAAGATGACGGAGCCAACGTGCAGATCGTTGCCGGACTTAGCCCTACCGATCAGGTGATCCAGGACCCTCCCGACTCGCTCATTGAAGGCGAAAAAGTCACCGTCGTGAAACCTGCCAGACCCGCCACGGGAGGCAAGTAATCATGGCAATGCAGAGTAAGGGAAAAATATGTATCGTTGCGGCTGCTCTGCTTGCAATTGGGACGCTCACCGGCTGCAAGCCCGTCGGACCAAATTACAACCGTCCCGGCTACGATGCGCCCGCAGCCTACAAGGAAACCGGCGCAACCAGTGTTGTTCCTCCACCTAGCCCCAATGGCGGCGCATGGCAGCCTGCCTCCCCTTCCGACGGCCTGCTGCGCGGCAAATGGTGGGAGATTTACCAGGATCCGCAGCTCAACCAGCTCGAAGAACGCATTGCGGCCAACAACCCCTCGCTCCGCCAGGCGGTGGAGACCTATTTGGCCGCTCATGACCAGGTAGCCGCAGCCCGTTCCGCTCTTTATCCAACCATCTCTGCGGGGCCGTCGGTCGCTCACGTCAAAGACTCGGCGCACAAGCCGCTCGCCACGGCTACGACGCCAACCAGCTTCAACGATCTCGTTCTCTCCGGACAGGCCAGTTGGGAGCCGGATTTCTGGGGCCGCATTCGCCGCACCGTCGAGCAAGCCCGCGAGAATGCCCAGGCCGACGCCGCTGACCAGGCCACAGTTGACCTGAGCCTCCACGCCGAGCTGGCCACCGACTACTTCCAGCTTCGCGGACTCGATTCAGAAGTCAAGCTGCTCAACGACACCGTCGCCGATCTCGAACACCAGCTTGATCTGACCCGGCGCAGACTCGCCGGAGGAATCGGTACTGAAGCTGACGTCGCCCAGGCGCAGACACAGCTTGAAACCGTCCGCGCCCAGCTCGTTGACGTTGGTGTAGCCCGCGCCCAGTTCGAACATGCTATCGGAACCATAGCCGCCTACAAGCTCTCTGAGTTCAGCCTTCCCCCTGCGCCGCTGAATCTGCCGCTGCCCAAGGTGCCCGTCGGAGTGCCTTCACAACTGCTCGAGCGCCGTCCGGATATTGCCGCCTCCGAGCGCCGTACCGCTGCCGCCAACGCTCAGATCGGCATTGCGGTCAGCGCCTACTATCCCGACATCACACTGGGCGGGACGGGCGGCTTTGAAAGCACCCACGGTGGCACCTGGCTGCAAGGCCCAAGCGCACTATGGAGTTTAGGTGGGCAAGCAACCGAGTTGCTCTTCGACGCCGGCCAGCGCCACGCCCTCACCGATCAGGCCCGCCACAGCTACGAAGCCCAGGCAGCGGGCTATAGAAACACGGTCTTTCAGGCCTTCAACGATGTTGAAGACCAGCTCTCCAGTCTGCGCATTCTAGAGCACGAGTCAATCGTCGAGCAAAATGCAGTCACCGCTGCTCAGCACTCGTTTGATATCTCCAACCAGCGCTACAAAGGCGGCGTAACCAGTTATCTTGAAGTACTGACAGCGGAGACGACGCTGCTCGACGACCAGCGCACCGCCGTCGATCTCCAAACTCGCCAGTTTGTCTCGAGCGTGGGCCTCGTCCGCTCCCTCGGCGGCGGCTGGGATGCCTCGCAGTTGCCGAAATAACAGGAAACACTTCGAAGAGCAGCGCTCATTTAAGATTGGCAGAAACAGGAATCCACACGGAAGGCGCGCATTTTCGTCTGCCGGCACAGTTCGTGCAAAGACCGTGAGATAGAAGCGGAAAAATCAGAGAACGGGCTTGCGCTTGAACTGTGCCAACTCAAACGGTGTTAGTTCCCGTGCCGTTTGGTCAGAATTGGCCGCTTTTTTTACCTCGGCATCTGTCATTGCCTTTAGGCGGTTCCAGTCTGTTGCGCCAACAAGATTCTTGGCTTCTTCACTGCTAATTTTTTTTGTCGGCATGTGCGGGCCTCCGTTTAAACTCTTTTAGTTGTTCCGGCGTCGGCAAGGCACTATCAGGATCGCTTTTAGCGGCCTCTTCGATTTCCTCATCGGTGAGTGCGTTAAAGCGTTCAATGTCGCTTTGGCCCGCAAGTTTTTTGGCTTCTTCAGACGTGAATTTTACAAGACTCATATTTCACCTCCTGCTAGGTTCAGAAAAACATACCGGTCTCGTACAACCGTCTTTCGGCTTTGGTGGCTTTTCTCGCGGATATCAACCGTATCGTATCACCCGACCTTTCGGTATAAACGACAAACAGTATGCCGAAACTCACTTTTCCTATGATCTGAAACCGCTGTTCCCCATAATCATGGTTGTCTTCTCGCTCAGCATGTTCAGGGTCAAAAAAGACGTGCACGGCGTCTTTAAAATCTACTCCGTGCTTACTCCGGTTTATGGCGTTTTTCACTTCATCCCACTCAAAATTCTTGCCATCCCACTCTAAGCTCATGCGTACCTCCACACCGAACAAATATATGGGGTCGATTTAGAAGACGATGAATATCGTAGCGCAATGCAATGACGTTACGTTCATCGTGGGGCTGACTGCTCGCCCGAGTTCGGCTGACCAGATTCCGGCGGCAATGTCTCTGACCTTTTTGTGCTTACTGGCTGCTCGCCGCCCCATACGACTCGCCACCGCCCACAAACAGCTTCTCCGCCTGACCGCGCAGCACCCGATAGAGTGCGAACTGGCGTTGGGTAGCGCCGCGCAGCTCAAAGAGCAATTCGCCGCGATTGTCGGCCAGCGCATCGACTGCATCCACCAGCCGCATCCGCGGCGTATCGTCCAGGCTTGCGCCGTCGGTCACATTCTTGAGCAGCACCAGCAGATTTCCATAGAGATCGGGCTGCGCGATCAGCGTGACGTACTTCTGCTGCGCGGCGGGGCCGTCGGTGTGAGCGCTCAGCACCAGCGTCGCCCCGGAACCGTAGGCTAGCTCAAAGACGCGAAATTGCTCATTGTCGAGTGGGGCAGGTTCGGGCGGCGGAGGCGCGGGTTTGGCTACTTTTTTGGTTGCCTTTGCCGTGGCCGTCTTTTTGGGCGTAGGCACCGGAGGCGGCTTGATTCCCAGCGCAGCCCGCGCGGCATCTTCCAACTGCGCCTTCATCTTCGCCTCATCCGCCGGGTCGGCCCAGGTATACGTCCACGGATGCTCGGGGTGGGTCTTCGCGTCGGAGACAGCCACGGCCTGCTGCATATCCGGAGGCAGCCCCATCAGGCTCGGCGTCACTTGCAGGCTGTCTGCATTGGATTTGCCTCGCTTCAACCGCGGCCGGTCCGGATCGGTAGCTCCCTCAACCGAACTCACACTGCCCACGTCTTCCGGCTCCGGCTGCTTCTTTTTCTCTCTCTTCAGTACAGGCCGGTCCGGATCGTCCGGAGGAGTGCTGGCGGTGCCGGTCTCGGTCCCTGATCCATTTCCGGACCCACTTCCAGTGTCCTCGCTCGAACTCTTTTTATGCAGTTTAGGTCTGTCGGGGTCGTCGTCAGGAGCAGAACCGCTCGAAGCCCCGCTGGAAGTTGAACCTGAACCAGAGCCGCTCCCGGCCTTCCCCGCATCCCCGCCGCCCGCTGCTTCTTCCGGGTGCTTTTTGCGATGCAAAACCGGCTCGTCGCTCTCCACGTCGTCGATATGCGGCTTTTCTACCGGGGCGGCTTTGGCCACAGGCATCGGCTTCCACTTGCCGTAGCCTACCCACGAACCCTGCTCCCGGCCTGAATTCTCAATGTCGAAGAGGCCAATCGGGTGGCCGTTCTGGTCCAGCTCGTACTCTACCTCGCCGGCCAGCGCCAACGGCTCCGGCCGGGCGAGATAAATGCCCCCATCCTGCAACTTGCCTTGATCCAGCACCGCGACGGGAACCAGGCGGGAGGTCTTCGGCTTGCCCGCCTCGCCTGTCCACTCCAGCACTGAAACGGCGCGCAACTCCGGCGCATCCTTGGCGTTCTTCGTCACCTGGCCGACGTATTGTGCGCAGACCGGCAGCGCCGCCGCCAAGACTGCCAGCATTAGCGGAATCCCACCCTTGCCGCAAAAACAAAGACGCGGCAAGGATGGGGCACCCGCCAATGGTGGCGCACCCAGAGTTTGCCCAGCCAAAATCCGGCCCGCACCGATTCGCCCCATCAACAAAAATCCTCCGCGCAATGACACGAACCGCCCCCCTCGGGAATAATCATAAAGATGGCCGCTTCCGGCCTTCCATCACCCCGCCGAGGATTATCCCCATGGAACTCCATCAGAAGGTCGCCGACTTTACCGTTCAAACCGACGAAGATAAAACTGTCCGACTCTCAGAGTACGCCGGTCAGCCGGTAATTTTGTTCTTTTATCCCCGTGCCGACACCCCTGGCTGCACCATTGAGGCCTGCGGCTTCCGCGATACCTTCAAAAAACTCCAGGCCACCGGGGTCGTCGTTCTGGGCATCAGCCGCGACACGCCCAAGGCGCAGGCCAAATTCCGCGCCAAATACGATCTGCCCTACACACTCCTTGCAGATGTAGACGAAAAAATCTGCAATCAGTTTGGCGTGATGAAGGAAAAGAACATGTACGGCAAGAAGGTGATGGGAATCGAGCGCACGACTTTCGTCATCGGACCCGACCAGACCCTGCTGCATGTTTTCCCTAAAGTGAAGCCGGAGGGGCACGCGGAAGAGGTGCTGGAAGTTCTGAAAGAATGGAAGAAGGCGAACAAGTAGAGGGGGCTGCTGGTTAGTACGCTTCGTGCAGGCCTTGCATCAGCATGGGATCATTTCGTGCAGATGAGCACAAGAAGAGCTTTGTATCAGGGCTGGACTTTAGTCCAGCCGATAAAGGCACAATAGGAGGAGGGCTTTAGCCCCTGCGATGGCCAGACCGAGCCGCAATTCGAGTCCAGTCAGCGCACTCCCGCCATCACGGACCTTCTTTGCCACGACAAAAACCAGCATGGGCCGCAGGTTATTGCAATCCGAACGAAATGCGGCTCTGCTTATTGACGTGCTTCGCTCCAATGTGGCTGCGGGACGGTTCAAGCTGCACGACTTTGTAATCATGCCAGATCATGTGCATCTGCTCTTGACGGTTGAGGATGGAATGACAATCGAGAAAGCGATGCAATTGATCAAAGGCGGATTTTCGTACAGGCTTGGGAAGGAATTCGGGGTAAAGGGCGAGGTCTGGCAAAAAGGGTTTTCAGAAGTTCGGGTGGACAACAAGGAGAGTTTTCAGCAGCACCGGGCTTATATCGCGGATAATCCAGTAAAGGCTGGGCTTGCTGAATCTCCTGATGTATTTCCGTTTTGCTACTCCTATTTGGCAAAACAAAAAGCCGCAGGGGCTAAAGCCCCGGACGTTGAGGGGGATGGCGTTGCGGCTGGACTAAAGTCCAGCCCTGATACAACGCACGAAACTACGGTGCAGGAGCGCAGCACAGTAGCAAGTAATGAAGCAGGAGCCAGTTTGGATTGAGGCATGGCCCCAATCGTACCCGGCGGATAACCGGAAGAGCTTTGTATCAGGGCATGGCTTCAGCCATGCCGAAGTAAACACAAAGACTGAGAGGGGCTTTAGCCCCTGAGGAAATGAAATTCGCTTTATAGAACGGAGGCTTCCAAATGTCCAGTTGGTTCAAGAACGAGATGACTGAAAAACAATGCCTGCGATGGGAAAAGGATCGAAAGCGTGGACAGCTTTTCTACATTCTCGTCTGGGGCATTTTGTTCTTCGGCGGAGTAATGCTTATATTTGATGTTTGCTTGGGAGTCTTCGATAAGCACAAACCCCTTTTGTCCTCGGTCGACAGCTTTCAGGCTGTTGTCGACATCGTGGTGGGAGTCCTCTTTGGCTGGCTGACTTGGCGCTCAAACGAAAATCGATATCGTAAGTATTTAGCACAGGAGTCTTCCGCCAACGAAATCTCATCTGAAAAAGTTTCTTGAAGTTTGCAAAGAGGAAAAATGGCAACAACCGAAATCCCAGTATCCCGCACCACCGGCAAAGTCCGCCCGCACCAGACGCAGAACGAGTCTCTCGTCTTTGAGAAATCCTCTCCCGGCAAGCGCGCATACAAGCTGCCCCCGCTCGACGTACCCGCGGTCGACCCCGCCGCCCTGCTCGGCGCAGCCCATCGCACCACGCCCGGAGAACTGCCTGAATTGAGCGAGATCGAGATCATCCGCCACTTCACCCGCCTCTCCACCTGGAACTACGCCATCGACTTGGGCATGTACCCGCTCGGCTCCTGCACGATGAAGTACAACCCCCGCGTCAACGAGCTGGTCGCGCGTATTGAAGGCCTGGCCGAGGCGCACCCTTACCATCCTGACTCGCTGGCGCAAGGGTCGCTCGAAATCGTTGATCTCCTCCAGCGCTGCCTTATTGAAATCACCGGCATGGACGCCATCACCCTGCAGCCCGCCGCTGGCGCGCATGGCGAGTTTACCGGCATCCTGCTCGTCCGCGCCTGGCATGAGTCGCAGGGCAACGCCCGCAAGAAGATCCTCATCCCCGACTCGGCCCACGGAACCAATCCCGCAACCGCGGCCATCTGCGGCTACTCGGTCGAAAATCTCAAGTCCAATGCCGAGGGCGGCATCGATCTGGAAGCCCTCGCCCGCCAGGTGGACGACGAAACCGCCGCGCTGATGCTCACCAACCCCTCCACGATTGGAGTTTTCGAGGGCCAGATTCACAAGATCGCCGACATCCTGCACGCCAAGGGCGCGCTGCTCTACATGGACGGCGCCAACATGAACGCCCTGGTCGGCAAGGCCCGCCCCGGCGACTTCGGCGTGGATGTGATGCATCTCAACCTGCACAAAACCTTCTCCACGCCCCACGGCGGCGGCGGTCCCGGCTCAGGGCCAGTGGCCTGCAAGGCGTTTCTTGAGCCGTTTCTGCCCACGCCGGTGCTGCGCAGAAATGCAGGGACTAAGGGACTTGGGACTGAGGGACTAGAAAGCACCGAGCAGTTCACCTGGGAGTACAACCGTCCCCAATCCGTCGGCCGTGTCCGCGCCTTCTACGGCAACTTCGGCATGTTCATCCGCGCGCTGGCTTACATTCTGGCCAATGGACCCGACGGCCTGCGCCAGACCACTGAAGACGCAGTGCTCAACGCCAACTACATCCGCGCCAAGCTCGAAGACTACTACGAGCTGCCCTATAAAACCGCCTCGATGCACGAGGTGGTCTTCAGCGACAAGCGCCAGAAGGCGAAAGGGATTTCAACCGGCGACATTGCCAAGCGCCTCATCGACTACGGCTTTCATCCCTACACGGTCAGCTTCCCTCTCATCGTCCCCGGCGCGCTGATGATTGAACCAACCGAGAGCGAAAGCCTGGAAGAGCTGGACCTCTTCATTGATGCGATGCGTTCGATTGCGCAAGAGGTCGAAGAAACCCCGGAGTTAGTAAAAACCGCCCCCCACTCTACTCGTGTCTCCCGCCTCAACGAAGTCCAAGCCGCGAGAAATCCCATCCTCCGCTGGCGACCTGCGATTTAGTCTCCCAATCCGGGGCGAAGATTTTTCTCTCGCCCCGCATTGAGTTCCCAAGTGAACTGCATCCCACGCACAAATTCCGCCACCGCTTCGTGCCGGTTAAACTGAGAACAGGCCTCCGGGATTCTGCGAATGAGGGGCCAGTCTCAAGCCAGGGTATCCATGCAACCCAATTTTGCCTTTACGACGCCGCAGATACTGTGGACGCTGACTCTTGCCGCACAACTGGTGCTGCTGGTCGTGTTCGTTGGCCTGCAGCGGCTAAAGCGCTTTCCTTGGTTTGCCGCCAGCGTTCTGGTAATTGCCGGCCGCTCAGTGGCGGATGAGTTGCTCACTGGCCGCATTCCGACCTTCACACTGAACGCGCTTCTCATTTCGCTCGACAATCTCGACGCATTGATCCTGCTTCTGGTGGTTGTGGAGCTGGCGCGCCGGGCCTTTGGTGGTGTGCGGCGGCGCAACTGGTGGCTGGGTGTTTTGGCGCTCTCAGTGATCGCAATCTCTATCACCGTAGCCTGGGGACACTGGCCAAGCTGGCATGCACTCACCGCGGATTCCTCTACCGCAGTTCTGCAAGTGCTGAGTGTGACCAGATTTCGGGGACTCCTGTTGACCAACGTACTTATCATTGAGTTGTGTCTGCTGGTTCTCGTCTTGGGCAGCCGCTTCAAAGCCGGTTGGCGCAGCCACACGCAACTGATTCTCATCGGCCTTTCTTCCGCATCTATAACGCAGATAGTGGTTAGAGGGGCGCTTCAATCAATGGTGCCCCCGCATACGCGCGCGGAACAAGCGCATCAAATTACCTTTCTCGACAATATCCTCAATGCCAACAGCACTGTTTATATAGTTATTCTGATCTGGTGGATTGGCAGCCTGTGGTTCGATGAGCCTGACATGGAATCCGCAACAGTGGAAGCAGCTACTCCAGACGCAGCCGCGAATGCCGTCTCTGGCCAGGCCCCGGTCGGTGCTGAGCCAGAACCGGCAATGGAACCAGCAGCAGTTGCTCCATTGCCCGAGGTTGCTCCTCGGCAAGAAGAGGTGTTGCAAGCTCCGCTGTCCGTTGTTGCATCGGATGAGCCTCTAGAACCGGCAGCTGCACGACCGGAAGTTGCTACAGCACTGCCGCAGGTCGAGGAGGCAGCGCAAGCGCCGCCCGAGCCGATAACTCCTACTGCAAAACCGAAGCGAAACAAAAAGCAGGCCACCGCTCCGGCAGGGAAGCGTGCGAAAAAGCAACCAGCAAACGAGACTGCTTCCGAAGCTACTTCCACTCCAGTTGTCACCGCTCCGCCGAAAGAGAAAAAAACAAAAGTCGCCAAGCCCGCAAAGAAGAAAGCTCAGGCTGCGGCTGCTGAACCTCCATCGAATGCGGCTCCGGAAGAACCCGGTACGCCCAGCCGCACTCCGCGCAAAAATGCTTCTGGCGGGTCAAAGCGAAAAAAGAACGCTCCGCCGACTCAGGCCCAGTAGCGAGCCGCTTGGAAAATCCCGCCGCTGCCGGTAAGCTACTACAAATCGTCTGATTGCAGATGTTTCCCCGCTGCCGCTCCTGAAAATCACTACCATTGCATCCAACTTTGGAGGAGGATCGATGCTCGACATTCACCTGCCCCACAAATCACTGCATGGACTGCGTGAGTTTTTCATTCATCTCTTTACCATTACCGTCGGACTGCTGATTGCCACGCAGATAGAGAGCTTCGTCGAATGGCGTCAGCACGTACATCTGGCGGAGGAGGCGCGCAAGTCGCTGCGCACAGAGATTGCGTCGAACGTGAAGTATTTGCAGATGGGACAGGCGGGCCTGAAGCAGTGGCAGACGGAAACCAAAGCCAACCTCGCGATCCTGGAGCGCATGGAAAACCTTCCCAAAGACTCCAAGGGCCAGCCGGTGTCGCTGATGGCCGATGCCACCATAACGGGCGCATTCGACACGGCCTGGAAGACGGCGCAGTCGACAGGAGCCCTGGCGTACATGCCGTATGAGGAAGCGCAAAGGTATTCACTGATCTATATGGCGCTTGCATCTCTTAAGGATGCGCAGGGAAAGCCCCTGGAAGACATGACAGCCATCTCAGGCTTGGCTGGCAAGTTTCACATGCAGGCTGGGAATACGACGCTAGACGCAAAACAGTTGACCGCCGACCAGGCTGGCGCGCTGGCGGAAAAATACGGTCAGTTGGACCAGCACCTGGAATATGCGAGTCTAACTCTCCGCATAAGCATTGAAACCAGCCAGGCATTTCTAGAGAATCGCGCGCTGCCTACTATGTTCAAGGACAAAAGTCAGTGAGTCCGCGGAGACGAGAACTGCCGGCTTTAGCATTTCCGGAAGATGAATATCAAGCTAGCTCCGGCATGTCGACAAGCTGTTTGTAGGTGATGGTTTGCGTAGTCAGGCATGCGCGCAGCAGGCGAGCCATCAGGTCCGGTTCCATGGTGCGGCGGTTGAGCCTGTAGTTGAATTCGGCGACAGAGTGTTTGAGGTGCTTTTACTCGACCTTGTGATGGGTGCCGAGCAGAAACCGTTTCAGGTTCGACAGCGTGATGTGAACCCAGGGGAACAGCCCATGCGCTGGTCGATCCTGTTTCCAGATCGCCGTTGCCGTGTGCTCAAAGCCCTTCTGCTTTAGGCGCCGATAGCCGTGCCAGCCATCGGAAAGAATGCGGCTGCCGGGCTTGACCTTGCCGGCAAGGAACTTCTCCAGTGTCTCTGTGGCCGCATCGGGAATCACCTCCAGAGCGGCAAATCCCGGCACTGGTTTTTCCCCGGCTTCGCTGGGCCGCGCCGCTCCACCGCCACAGCCACGACGGATTTGATCCGCACACCGCGTGTGCCACGCCCGCGCCGTCCCTCGCCATGTTCCTCGCCACCCACGTAGCCCTCATCGACCTCCACCAGCCCGCTGAGCCGGTAGCGCTGATCGCGGTCGCTCATCGCCTTGCGAATCTTATGCAGCATCAGCCAGGCGGTCGGATAACTGACTCCGATCTCCTTGGCCAACTGCATGGCGGAGAGGCCCTTTTTATCGTGGCTCATGCGATAGATTGCCCAGAACCAACTCGACAGTGGTGTCCGTGTCTTGTGGAAGATGGTCCCCGCTGTTACCGAGCACTGGTAGGCGCAAAGCGCGCACTCATGCACCTGGCGCTCGGCCATATACCCGCGGCTCGACCCGCCGCAGCGAGGGCATTTGAAACCCTCCGGCCAGCGCTGGAGGGTTAGCTGCTCGCCGCACTATTGCTCATCTCCGAACGATGCCCTGAACTGTTGCACCGTCATCATCCGACTCCGCTTCGTCGCTGATCTTTTCGCCATAACTATATAGTATCGCTATTTATTCGCCTGAACAAGCTTGATATTCATCTTTCTAATTTTGTTGGTGCCGGGAGGGGGGGTCGAACCCCCACGAGCCGAAGCTCGGCGGATTTTGAGTCCGTTTTCTAGCGTTTTGCAGAGAGTTGCAAACAATCGCAAGTATTCGAATAAAGCATTTACTATCAAATTTATACAAGTTAAACCGTGCTTGCAAAACGTCGCAATAAGATGCACTAAAGTTGGAAACGAACAGCCATCAAAACAGCCACTAGAATAACCCCAAAATGGCTCAAAAAACCGGCGGAGTGTTAATCCGATTCTATAGCTTATGGCTGTTTCGCCCGTATTTCTTCGAGTCCGACGGCCATCATACCGACAACCCACTCAAATCCACAGGATCTACCGGCCCAATATTTTCAGGTTTCGAGCCTGAGCCAGCTCTTCGTGCTCAAAGGCAGAAGACACAATCTCCCTTTCCGCCGCAGGAATTCCGAGCGCGGTTGCTTCTTGTCTCCATCGCGAAACGGCCTTTGCAACTTCGCCGACCGTTTGTCGTGCGTGTGTAGGTGAGAGGCGGAAGTATTCTGCAACACTCAGCGCCAGTTCAATCGACGCATCCCCACTCTGTTCATCAATGAGCGTGGATAAAATGCGTGGCCGGAATTGCACGGGGACCGGGTTCAGGTCGTAGGCCGGCGACAATCGCCAGCCTTGATTGCCTTCATAGAGGAAGCCGTGATTGCGCAAATGATCATCGGTATTGGAGATCAGAACGGAGAAGACAATTCTCCGCCAGAGTTCATGCAGGTCTTCTGTGGGAGCGGCACCATACCGCTGAATTGCATCGGCAATCTCCAGATAGCTGCGGGTCTCGTGATCCGATGCGCCCAGCATACTCATCGCCGAAAGGAACGGCCGCCGCGCTGTGCCGTCCCTGTCGAAGCGCCGCAGAAGAAAGACTGGCCGGTCAGCGGCTCGTTCGACTCTGGCGGTTGCCGTTTGAACACCGGCAGCAGCGGCCAGGCGAAATGCGACAGCCTCCCAAAGAACCGTCTGTATGCGGTCGCTGTGGTGTGGAAATTTGGCAATCGCCAGTTGCCCATCCCGATCCCGCACGGATGCCTTGGGGCGCGCGCCGCCCAGCGACGAACCGGGCGCAAGCAAGAGGCGTAGATCCTCTTCGGATTCGACTTCGTCGTAAACGTGTTCACTGGCGGCAAGCAGCGCCGGCAGTTCAATAAGCGGAGGCGCGCGATGATCCGCGACTTCACGCAGAAACGGTCCTCCCTCCTGCGCGGCAAACCGTAGTGCGCCCTGCCGCGTTTCGTCATCGACCAAGAGCAAGTAGTCGGCCTCCGAAAGCGTGCGAGGCGGCTCGCCAGCATTTCTGGCGCGCCTTGCCTCGGAGCGCATCATCAAGGCTCGTCCCCAGCGGTCTGGAGCCGAATCGCCAATTGCGCCAAAGAGAGTCTTCCCGACGATAGTGTGGTGCGGCGCGGCGTCCATCTGAAGCACAGGCTCCAGAGGAAATCGCGCAGGGTTGCGCAGCCACTCTTCGTCATAGCGAAAGGTGGCGCTCTCGACTCGCTTGCGATTGTGGAGCCATAACCGGCCAACGAGATGCGGCGCACTGTCGAGGTCAACGTAGACAAAGATTTGCTGATCCATTTACGGCCTCATTCGTTCGCCTTCTGGTGGGGTTTTCTTTGTGCGCCGGGGACGAAGATCGATTCGCTTGGGCAGTCGTTCTTCTTCCAGCGCAAGGCCAATCTCGTCGGTCTTCGCGCTGGCAAGATCGCGGAGTCTGTTGAGCATCCCCAGCGCGAACAGCACGGCAGCATAGGTTCCAATCCCTACGCCTGAATCGCCCTTTTCCACCTTTACTAGGGTGGTTCGGGAGATGAAGGCCCGCTGGGCCATGACCGCTGCCGGGATGCGGCGACGAAGCCGCGCGTCCCGGATATCACTTCCGAGCTTGCGCAAGGCGCTTTTGACGGGAATGGGCAATGTCTGCGCTGTCATAAGTAGAACTCTCTGTGTCCACTATTATGAACGCATTTCATTGCTACGTCCACAAATGTGGACACTGAAAGTCCAGACTTGTTGTCCGAAGCCCCATTCAACACCGCCAAAAATGTGTATTTCCGCTCAAAGACGCCTAGATACCCTGACCAGCTTAAGATCCAATTGCACTTCACGCAACGATACGTTCCGTATGGTCACCGCGGGCGAATTTCCGTAGATCGGCGACAGGGATCAGAACACGGCCACCAATTCGTCGGGTTTGAAGACGCCGCGCGGCAATCAGGTAGTCCAATGCGCGCTGGCTGATTGAAAGTACCTGTGCTGCATCCTGGCGACTCAAGAGAAACTTTTCTCCGGCGCGGACAGGTGGCTTCTTGGGGGGATGCGTCTGAGAACGAGGGGATAATTCCATGTGAGCACTCTCCTGTGTCCAGAAATAGCGTTCTTACTTGCACAGTGCTGCAAAGTGCATCAATTTGTCCAATAACTTTTTGGAAGTAGGCGATAACTTTTTGGATTGGCGATTGGAGCCGAAGGGCAAGTTCGGGAGGACTATGCGCGGGAAGTTTTAGCTGTGAAGTCACGAAATTGTCATTTTTGTTCACTGTAGAGACGAAAAGAAAAATCCCGCGTCAATATGGAATAAATGCACGTGGGATGTACAAATCGATGTCTGATTGCCCGTTTTTACCGGACGCGCGCATTTACGCGTGATCGAAGCGCCCGGCTTGATTTGGTGACGCCTTGGTGGGGTAACCGTGGGCCGCGGTGCGTCCTTTATGACCGAAGGGCAATTCAGAATCCGGGATATGGAAATCGTTGTTGCCCTCCATGAAGAGGGCAACATGACCCAGGCGGCAAAGCGCCTGGGCTTCACAGAGCCAGCGCTGAGCAAGCAACTCAAGGAAATTGAACGCCGGATTCAAACATTACTCTTCGAGCGCGGTAATGGCGGAGTTATTGCCACTGCATCTGGGCGCGCCTTCGTCGCACACGCGATGGAGAGCATTCAGTCATTCCGGCGGGCCATCCACGATGCGCACGAGAGCAAGCATAACGAACCGAACCGGCTGCGAATTGGAGTCTCAACCTGCCATCCTCAAAATCTGATCGAGATGCTGCGTTCCGTCGAGTTGCGCCTCTACAAGAATCTCAGCGTCGAAATTATGACGGCATATTCGTTTGAGCTGATGGCGCATCTTCAACACCATGAGCTTGACCTTGCCATCCTTACATCGCCTCCACCGAACGCGCTGATAACGTCCGCTCGCTTCGCCACAAATCCATTCATGATTATGGTGTGCGAGGGGCATCCACTGGCCGGGAATGCCTCTGTGAAACTGAATGAGCTTGGTCCCTATCCGTGGATCTTCTTCAACCGGAACATCCATCACCATATGCACGACTTGATCTTGCAAAGAATCAGAGCGGAAGGCGCGGCAGCCGGCATAAGCCATTCAGTGAGTCAGGAAGAGCACGCCGTAGCATTATTGACGGATGATCATGTTTTGGCCTGGCTGACGCCAACCGGCGCGCAACGCAACGCGCACAGCGGCCTCAGGAGCATACAGCTTGACGATCCTCAGATCTGTCTCGAAATGCACATTGCGACGCTGACCAATAACAAATCGGTGCTAGTCAGCGAGTACGTGCGGACCTTCATGAAGCGAATTGAGGAACAGCGCCCACCGTTGCAACTGCAATTACCGATTGGACTGAAAGGCGATGGCTGACCAATCCGCTCCGCTCGATAAATCAGGCGAACTGCCCACCAGTGCTGTCAACGAATCCTTGCCTCCGCTTCCGGATGACGCTGATGGTCGACTCGTCAAGTCATTCAAGCAACTGCTCCTCTGGCTTTCCCGGTAGAAGAATAGCCAAGTCTGGGATTCCAACTTGATTCTTTCCAGTCGAAAAGTCGTTTCCAGAATAGCTCATGGATTCAAAGTAAGGACCCTTTTGAGCACGGATGGGGGTTTAGCGAGGAAGGTAATACTGCGTTCCCACACTGGCACTACCCGACGATCAAGTACCAATTTCAAACGGATTCGTGTCGTTGTCTGCTCGCGTCCACTCTTGGCGCTCACAAAAGTGAGACCCTACCCTACAGGGTAATGATGATGCTCCAGAGCGTGCACAGACGGACTGAGGCTCACCAATACAGGTTGGCGGCGTATAGCTTAAAAAAACCGAGGGTTCGGAGATTCAATCTGTGAGTGTACGAGGAAAGACCGGCACCACTGTTCGCGATACTTCGCAAAGGTCTCTGAGCATTGCACATGAATGTAGCGCGCCCAACAACCGATAGTTTCCTGATGCGCAATGCGACAGCAATTGCCATTGGAGTCCTGACGCTTTTAATGCTGCTCGCGGCGTTTTCGTTCTGGCGGCAGGAAGAGGCGAGCACGAAGGCCCGGGGCTGGGTGCTGCATACGTATGAGACCATCGGACACATCGAATTGCTGTCCACCGAGCTGCGCGATGCTATGTCTGGCCAGCGCGGCTATCTACTGAGCGGAGATGAGGAGTATCTGGAGCCTTACCAGGACGCGCTCCGGGATGCCAATACTGCAAGCGCATCGCCTACATTGCAGCAACATCGGACGGCGGAGACCGGCCAAGATACGCTGATAAATGATCCTGTTCTGGGTCCGGGCGTAGCAAACACCTCATTGCAGCAGCATCGCTCCATCCGGCAAGAGCTGGCATATATACGCGGCCTGACGGCAGATAACCCGGTGCAGCAAGGCAATCTCGACGAGATGGAAGATGTGACCGCGAAGTTGCTGAACTATCTATCAGCCACGATTCAAGAACGGAAAAATCAGGACATAAAAGCAACCGGAGCACCGCTGGATATTCATCGCGGCAAAGAGTTGATGGATCACGCCCGTGCTATGGCTCGCATCATGGAATCGGAAGAGGGCCATCTATTGGCCCTGCGAATCGAAGCCGATGAGATCAATACGCAGCACAATCGATGGATGACGTTGTCGGGGGTGGCTCTATTTTATGTCGCGATGGTGCTTTCCATCTGGCTCTACCAAAGCAGCCGCGCGCGGGCAGCGGCACAGATGCTCGGCTACACGCGGGAGCTGGAGAAGAGTGAAGAAGAACTGAAGATGCAACAGGAAGAACTGAAGGCCTCCAATGAGGAGATTGAGGCCTCGAACGAAGAGCTGGAAGAAAAAACCAAGGCGCTTGAGGAACAAAACGCACAGATCCAGCAGCAGTCGGAGGAATTGTCCGAAAGCAAGCGGCAGATCGAGGAAAAAGCGAATGAGGTCGAGCGCGCCAGCAAATATAAATCCGAATTCCTGGCCAATATGTCACATGAACTGCGCACGCCGCTGAACAGCCTGCTGATCCTGGCGAAACTGCTGGCCTCAAACGAGGAAGGCAATCTCACCGACGAACAGGTAGAGGAAGCGCGCGTTATTCACAATGGCGGATTGGAGTTGCTCGGCCTCATCAACGACATTCTCGACCTCTCCAAGGTCGAAGCTGGCAAGCTCACAGTGGCTGCCGAGGACGTGACGCTGGAGAGCATCGTGGGCAGAATGCGGCAGCAATTCTTACCCGTGTCCAGGGACAAGGGCGTGGAGTTCCCAATCAGCATCGCCGACGATCTTCCCGAGACATTGCATACCGACGCGCAGCGCGTGGAACAGATTCTCAAGAACATGCTCTCCAATGCATTCAAGTTCACCGAACAAGGCTCGGTCACCCTGGAAGTGCGCCGGCCGGATGCAAACGGAGAACTACAGCGCTCCTCTCTCGATCACCGCAACGCCATCGCCTTTTCTGTAATCGATACCGGCATTGGCATTGAGCCATCCAAGTTCAAGGATATTTTTGAAGCATTCCAGCAGGAGGATGGCTCCATCGACCGCCATTACGGCGGCACGGGGCTGGGGCTTACCATTGCGCGCAAATTCGCTCACATGCTGGGGGGCGAGATCCATGTTGCCAGCCAGAAGGGTAAAGGCAGCCGCTTCACCCTGATGCTTCCTGCGAAATTGGCGCGCGCCGAGACAGAAGAAAGGTCAACATCATCGGCGGATACTGCGCCGCGAAGCGCCCGCACCGAGTTGAGGATGATGCCCAAGACCCTGGTGGCGGAATTCATCGCCGACGACCGCCAGCATATCGACGACAAAGACAAAGTACTACTGATCATTGAGGACGATCCCGCTTTCGCCGCGACATTGATGAAAATTGCCCGCAAGCGCGGATATAAATGCCTGGCGGCGGGCGACGGCAAAACCGGACTGGTGCTGGCCGTGGAGCAGCCAGTGACCGCAATTCTTCTTGACCTTACGCTGCCGGATATCGACGGGATGCAGGTGCTCGATCAGCTCAAGCACGATCTTCGTACGCGGCCTATTCCGGTGCACATCATCAGCGGCCGCGAAGAGGGCAGTACCGCGCCGCTGAGGAAAGGCGCTATCGGCTATCTGACTAAACCGGTGGAGAAAGAGGCAATCGACGGTGCATTGATCAAAATCGAAAATTTGCTAGAGTCGGGAGTCAAACAGGTGTTGGTGGTCGAAGACGACGAGAAAACTCAAATCGCTGTCCAGAGCCTGCTCCGCAAGAAGGATGTTCATATCACCGTCGCTGGTCAGGGAGCAGTGGCTCTGCAACAGCTTGAGGGAACTAAATTCGATTGCGTGATCCTCGATTTGCAGCTGCCGGACATGACTGGCTTCGAATGGCTGGAACGGATGGGAAAAGCGGCGGGCGAAAATGGGACTCCGCCGGTCATTGTCTATACAGCCAGGGAACTTACCGAGGAAGAAAACCGGCGGCTTTCCCGTTACACCGGAAGCATCGTCATCAAGGGCGCGAAATCACCCGAGCGGCTGCTCGATGAAGTGACGCTGTTTCTGCACAGCGTGGAGTCAACACTCTCCAGCGACCAGCGGGAGATCATCCGCATGCAGCATAATCCCGACAAGATGCTGCAAGGCAGAACGCTGCTGCTCGCCGACGATGACCTGCGCAATACCTTCGCGTTATCCAAGCTGCTCAAAGGGCACGGCATGAACATTCTCATCGCCGATAACGGCCAGATGGCGCTCGAAAAACTGAGGGAGGACAGATCTATCGAGCTGGTCATCATGGACATCATGATGCCGGTCATGGATGGCTATCAGGCGATGCGCGAAATCCGCGCGCAGAAGTCGCTGCAGGAGATTCCAATCATCGCGCTCACTGCGCGCGCCATGCCCGAGGAACAGGAAAAATGCATGGCGGCAGGGGCCAACGACTACCTGACCAAGCCAGTGGATATCGAACGGCTGCTGACGCTGCTGCGCGTCCTTCTGTTCAGACAGGAAATGGTGGCATAATGCGCGCGACTCCTCTCACAACGGGCGATGCCACGCCTGAGAATGACGACGAAAAGCAGGAAATCGACATCTTGCTGAATGGTATCCGCTGTCGATACGGATACGACTTCACTCATTATTCCCGAGCCTCGCTCAAGCGCCGCCTGGAGCGTGCTTTGGCGCAGAACAAACTGGCGCATTTCGCTGAACTGCTCGACCTGCTGTCTCATGACGAAAAGTGCTTCGATGAATTCCTTAAAACCATGTCGATCACCGTTACAGAAATCTTCCGTGACCCTGCCTTTTACCAGGCAGTCCGCCAGCTTGTCGTGCCGGTGCTCAAGACTTACCCGTTTGTCAAGATCTGGCATGCAGGCTGCGCAACGGGCGAAGAAGTCTATTCCATGGCGGTCTTGCTCCATGAGGAGAATTTTCTCGACCGGGCGCGGATTTATGCCACTGATTTCAACAAGCATTCTTTGGATACCGCGTCGAACGGCGTCTATTCCGCCAAACACATCGCGTCTTGCGCCGGCAATTATCGGGAGGCGGGAGGTACGGGCAGCCTATCCGATTACTTGAGCGACGGTTACGAGCTTACGAAGTTCAAGGACTTTCTGAAGGAGCGCATCACGTTTTCCTATCACAACCTGGTGACCGACGGCGTCTTTGGCGAGATGAACATAATCTGCTGCCGGAATGTACTCATCTACTTCGACAAGACGCTACAGGATCAGGTGTTGTGCAAATTCGCCGAAAGCCTGCGTCACGGTGGTTTTTTGTGCCTCGGCAATAAGGAATCATTGAACTTCACCGCTGTAAGCCCGCTGTTTTCGCCAGTGGAGAAGAGGCAGAGAATTTATCGGAAATGTGGAGTCTAGCATGGGCTATGACGCAGTAGTAATCGGTGTGTCCGCCGGCGGGATCGCGGCGCTGAAAATCATTCTTTCAGCGCTCCCGGCATCCTTTGCGCTTCCCATCGCCATCGTGCAGCACAGGGATAACCGCCCGGATGGATTCCTGGCCGAATATCTCGACCGGATGAGCGAGCTAACTGTCAGCGAGGCCGAAGACAAGGAGCCTTTTTGCGCCGGTCGCGCCTACCTGGCTCCGTCCGGATACCACCTGCTGATTGAGCCTGATCGCAGCTTCAGCCTCTCCGTCAACGGCCGTGTCAACTATTCCTGCCCTTCTATCGATGTTTTGTTTGTGAGCGCGGCGGATGTGTTTGGTCAGTCGCTGATTGGAATCATATTGACGGGCGCCAATGCCGATGGCGCTGAGGGCCTGAAAGCCGTCAAAGCCCGCGGCGGTTTAGCGATTGTACAGAATCCCGAGACGGCTGAGGTGCGATCCATGCCCGATTCGGCGCTGCAAGCAACGCCTGTTGATTACATCGTCGATTTAGAAAAGATCGGCCCATTGCTCATTCGATTCAACGCGCAGCGGGAGGCAGCCGATGGCACAAACGGCTAAGCAGCCTACAAAACGAAATGTGACCGCCATTCCCGAGATGGAGGTGCACCCCAACATTCTGATTGTCGACGACCGAAAAGAGAACCTGCTCGCAACGGAAAAGGTATTGAGGCCTCTCGATGCAACCATCTTCAAGGCTATTTCTGGCAACGAGGCACTTTCGCTGATGCTCCGCCATAAATTCGCATTAGTGCTGCTCGACGTGCAAATGCCGGAGATGGACGGCTTCGAGACCGCGATATTGATGCAGGAGCATGAGTCCATGCAGGGAACGCCCATCATCTTCGTCACTGCTATCAGTAAAGAGGAAAGATATGCGACCCAGGCCGCCGAAATCGGGGCGGTGGACTATATCTTCAAGCCGATCAACGCCGATATTCTGAAAAGCAAGGTCAAGGTGTACTTGGATATCTATGTGCAGCGCGAACAGATACTGAAGCTCAATAGAGGGCTGCGGCAATCCAATGAAGAGCTGGAGCGTTTCGCCTATATCTGTTCGCACGACATGCAGGAACCAGTGCGCATGATGAATAGTTATGCCAGTATGCTGGATGAACAATATGGATTAGTTTTAGATGAGAAGGGCCGGAAGTATCTCCGTTTTATAACCGACAACGCTGTCCAGATGCGGAAAATGATTCTGGATATTCTGGCATTTTCGCGGGTCGGGCGTGAAAAGGTCAAACTGGAGAAAGTAGATTCCAACCAGATCGCCAACGAGATATTGACAGAATTCGAAACCGTCATTGCACAGAAGGATGCAAAAATTGTTTGCGACACGCTTCCAGAGTTGGTAACAAGTCCGACGCTGATGCGGATATTGTTCCAAAACCTGATCGGCAATGCGCTAAAATTTCAGAATGGCAATGGCTCTCCGGAGATTCGCATGCGGGCGGAGGCGCGAGAAGGCCTCTGGCAGTTCTCCATCCGGGATAATGGAATAGGAATTAATCCCGATTTCCGTGAAAAGGTATTTACCATTTTTCAGCGCCTTCACCCGAGAGAGGAATATCCTGGCACAGGGATTGGTTTTTCCACTTGCAAGAAATTCATCGAGCTTGTCGGCGGCTCAATCTGGTTCGAGTCAGCACCCGGAAAAGGCACGGAATTTTTCTTCACTCTCCCTCAGGAGGCAAAGCACACACTATGAAACAACCTTTTGAAATTCTGCAAGTAGAGGATAACGATGGCGATGTGGAAATGGTCCAGAGAGCACTTCGGGATGTAACCCCGGCCTGCAATGTCTCTGTAGCCAAGGACGGAGCTGAAGCATTGGACTACCTGTTCAAACGCGATAATTTCCAAAATGCAGCCAGACCTGATCTGATTCTCCTCGATCTAAATATGCCCGGGATGAACGGAAAGGAAGCCCTAAAGGTAATCAAATCCGATGAGAGTGTGAAGACCATTCCTGTCGTTGTATTTACGAGCTCCAACTCACCTTCTGACATACAGGAATCCTACGCACACCATGCAAACTGCTATGTAGGGTGTGTTAACACTATCTGAGGGCATCGACGATGAGCACGAAGATGATGAAGGCGAGGAAGACGACATCGAGTTTCTCGAATCTGGAAAAGATGCGGCGGAAGCCTTTCAGCCTGCGGAAAAGCCGTTCCACTTCGTTGCGCTTTTTGTAGAGTTCGCGGTCGTATTCCCAGGGATCGAGCCGGTTGGACTTGGGCGGAACCACAGGAATCATGCCCAGATCGAGCACCAACTGCCGCGTCTCGTTGCCCTCATAGGCTTTATCCATCAGCATGGGAAGCCCTTCCGGCATGGGGCCAAGCTCGCGCAGCAGCGACCGTCCCTCGGGCGCATCATGCGCGTTGCCCGGCGACAGAGCGAAGACTACAGCCGTTCGAGCATCCGCGGCAACCAGATGAATCTTGGTGTTCCATCCGCCGCGCGATTTGCCGATAGCTTGGGGTCCGTTTTTTTTAACGCGCCAGTTCCATCGGGGTGAACCTTGATCGAGGTCGAGTCGAGAGAGAAGGCTTCAATCTTGATGCGTACGATCTGCTCGGTCTGTAACTTCTCGAAGACGCGATCCAGCACGCCACTCTTGGCCCAGCGATTCATGCGCGTATAAATGCTGTGCCAGTTGCCGAATCGAGTAGGTAAACCCCGCCATTTACAGCCCTGTTCTGCAACATACAAAATTGCGTTGAGTACTTCAAGGTTGTGTAGCTTCACATTCCCGCGCTGAATCGGCAGGCTGTCCTTGATCTTTTCGTACTGCGCTACGGTGATCTCCATTAACTCTTATTATAACATGGTTAGTGTTAACACGCCCTAGTAAAACCCTTTGACAACAAAGAGTATAAGAGCGCGATCAAGGAGGCCGTGAATTACTGGAGCAATCTGGTAGTACTACCGTGAGGAGAAGAGAATTTGTGAATAGACACCTGTGATTCAGATAGGCGCTTGCCTGCTTTGCTTCTCAGTCAACCGCGCCAGCCGCGAACAAGTTTGTCATCAATGCAAACCTGGTAAGCCTAGTGTAACGGCTATCCACCGTATCCCGAAAACCCCACTGCCCGCGAACCGTGTGTCCTACGACTGCGTTGCTGGCCTGTTGTGAAAGATTTCGGCCTCCAGCTTGTCAATTTCCCCTGTAAGGGTTTCGATCTCTTTCTCGATTGCCGGTTTATCTTTTTGGGCAGCAATCGCATATTCGTTCTGTCGCTGCCAACGTTCTTTCAGGACGACATTTTTGCGTGCCAAAAGCCTCAGCAAAGTTGGTAGGCCTGAAGGCATGTTCCATGCGAATCCTTCCGCCTGGATTATATGCCAAAACGCATGAATTACCCTCGTTTCTCTCCCGGCAGGACCCAGCTTCAAGCTCCGCAAACAAAGGCATACGGAGATATTGGTGTTATCACCGTGAAAAGGAATTGCCGAACCCGTAAATTGTTGAAATCAGAGGAAACGGATGACTCCCAAAGTGCATCAAAGGACGCCAAACTGTATCTGGATCGCAGATTTACCCCTCACACTCATTTTCGTTTAATACACTTGTGTTCGGTTGCTTCGATTAGATATAATCGCGGTTGAGGTTTACTGCCATGTCTACTGCCGCACCTCTCATCTCCTTCATCCCCTCGGAGGATGACGTCAAGCTGGCCAAGGAGGCCAAAAAAATTCTCGCTATGCGTCTGAGTTCGACCTTGCCGTTCGATCTACGTGCAATGAATCCCCTCAAAGAGCCGGCGATTAAGATTCCCGCCTCGGCCGCACATCTGCTCGTTCAGATTCTGGATGAGATGAGCCGGGGCAACGCGGTCAAGCTGATCCCGGTTCATCCAGAACTCACGACCCAGGAGGCAGCCGATCTTCTGAATGTCTCTCGGCCAACTTTGATTCGCCTGCTCGATGAAGGCAAGATCGAATTCCACAAGGTTGGAACGCATCGCCGTGTTCCGTTCAAGAGCGCGCTGGCGTATAAGCGACAGAGCGACGCGGAGCGCAAGGCGGCCCTTGCAGAACTCGCGGCCTACGATCAGGAGTTGGATATCTGAGGATGGCTACGCTCATTGCGTTCTACGACGCGAACGTTCTGTACCCTGCGGAGCTTCGGAACTTTCTGATGCACTTGGCACTCACCGGTCTCTTTCGCGCAAAGTGGTCCGCCGCCGTTCACGAGGAATGGATTTCAAATCTGCTCAATAACAGGCCGGATCTCACGCGGCACAAGCTGGAACGTACGCGCCAATTGATGGATAAGGCGACTTTTGACGCGCTCGTCGAAGGCTATGAGGATTTGATTCCAACCTTAAGCCTGCCAGACGAAAATGACCGCCACGTACTTGCGGCGGCTATCCGGGGCGAGGCGCAGGTGATTGTCACGATGAACTTGAGAGACTTTCCAGATGAAGTCCTTCAACAGTACGAATTAGAAGCGCAGCACCCAGACGAATTCATCCTCCACCTCATCGACCTTGCCCCCGATCCAGTCATCGATGCAGCCGAAACGCATCGCCAAAGCCTGAAGAACCCGCCGAAGTCTATTGAAGAATTTCTCGCCTCGCTCGAAGCGCAAGGCTTATTGCAATCCGTGGCCGCCATGCGGACCCTATATCAGTGAGCAACTGAGATCGAAGGTTAGAACACCGGAATTTGATTGTCATGTGTTGGAGGTGTTGAATCTGGCTATGCGACATAAGGACTCTTCGGCTCGACCAGATACAGTGCCTCAGCCGGAATCTTATCGATCACTTCTTTGATCAATGTTTCCAGATATGCAGTCTCGCCATCAAGCTGATTGGGTATCGAATACTATACGGTAGCCAGCATAAGGCATTCAGTGAGCCAGGAAGAGCACGCCGTGGCCTTATTGACAGACGAACAGGTCTTGGCATGGCTGACGCCAACGGGCGCGCAACGCAACGCGCACAGCGGCCTCAAGAGCATACCGCTTGACGATCCGCAGATTCGCCTCGAAATGCATATTGCAACGCTGGCCAATAACAAATCGCCGATGGTCAGCGAGTACGTGCGGACCTTTATGAAACGAATTGAGGAGCAGCGCCCACCTTTGCAATTGCAATTGCCGATTGGAATGAAAGGCGATAATTGACTGTGGTAGTAATCTAGATCCAAACCTGGGCCTCAAAGAATCTATGCGCGCCGTGCAACAGCGCGCTCCTGCACGTCGGGTGGGATCAAACAGGCGCTCCTGCTGAACGGCAGGAGCCTCAAACAGGGCGGGAAGACGGGCAGGAAAGCATAAAAAATGGCGGAGCCTTTGGGGTGGCTCCGCCGGAATGCTGGATGGGATTACGCGGCTTTCGTGCTCTTCGCTGCCTTTGCCAGTGGTTTTGCCGTCGCCGGTTTCGCAGCCTTCGCTTTGTCCTTCGCAGCGAACTCCTGCTTGACCTTGGCGGTGATTGCGGCCACGTCCACCTTGTAGAGCTCGGCGGCCTCGCGTAGAGCCTTGCTGGAATCGCTCTGCGAATGCAGCGTTTGCAAGATGGACAGTTCAACCAAGATGCGTCCGAGAGTGCCTTCATCGGCCTTGCGAATGAAAGCTGCAAACAGTTTGGCTTGTGAATCGGCGGTGGTTGCCTGTCCTTTGTTGATGCCATGCTGACGGAGCAAGACCGCGAGGCGGCGCTCTTCAATCGTCGCGGTCAAACGCTCGACAATGAAAAGAAGATCGCGCTTCATCAATCGAACCGGCACGGCCTCGGCAATTGCATTCAATACACGCAAGCCAGTTGCCTGTGCGATTGCCTCCTCGCGGCGGCGCTTCTCCTGCTCGGCCTTGGCGTTTGCGTCGGGCGCGGCCTTCGGCTTGCGGGCATGGTGGATCGGGCATTCTGCATTCGCGCAAATGCGGCGCATCTCGCCCTTCTCGCTGCCTTCGGTAACGATGGCCTCGGTGGTAAATTTGCAGGTTTTGTACTCCGGCCAATCGCGATGCTTCGGGTTGGTTGGCTTCTCGCTGTGAATCTCAACGTACTTGTTGCGCGGGACCGTTGCGCTGCCTTCTTTCTGTGTCCCGTAAGCGGTGCTGATTTGTACCAGCTTGGGTTTTGCCGCGATGGTCTGCTTGATGTGCGCTTCCAACTTTGCAGCGTAGCATTTGGGGTCTGAGCACGAATCATGCTGCGCGGCCATGCCCTCGAAAAGCAGCGCGTTGTGTCCGGTGCGCTTCGGGCAATCAATGCAAGCTCCGGCCTCCGGCAAAAGCTGTGCATCTTCTTCTGAGAACGGCGCGGATGCAAGCTCCAAGAGGATGTTATGCTCAATCCACGTTTGAAGCTGGCGAACGGGTAGCAGGATGTGCTTCGTTTTGTTGCCGCTGTTGAACTGCTCTTGATAGCAAGCCTTGAGGGCTTCCTCCTGCTGTGCGGGTTGCAGCTTCGCCAGTAACAGCGCGTGGCCTGTGCCGATGTCGTCGCGGTAGAAAGCATCGACCACGGCGGGAACAAGTTCCGTCAACTTCAAACGGGCTGCGATGAAAACAGGCGTCTTTCCAGTCCGGGCCGCGATTTGCTCAATGGAGTATTTCGGCTCCTCCATGTTGAGCAAAGCGCGAAAGCCGCTGGCCTCCTCCATCGGATGCACATCGGCACGAATCAGGTTTTCAACGATGGATGCTTCAATTGCCTGAGCATCCGTCAATTCAGCGATGCGAACGGGAATGGATTCAAGTCCTGCCAACTGCGCGGCGCGATAGCGTCTTGCTCCGGCAACGATCTCGTAACTCTGCGGTCCTTTGGGACGTACCAGCAACGGCGAAAGCAAGCCCTGAGTGCGAATCGATTCCGCCAGTTCGTTCAATGCGGCTGGGTCATAGGTGCGGCGGGGATTGTTGGCGGACTCGTTGAGGTTTGCGAGTGGAAGGTTGCGATATTCGGTCTGAACTTCGGTGGTCATATTCTCATCTCCTTGTGAGGTTATTGAGTGTTGAGGCGTGGGCGGGCTACGATGCCCGCCCGATTCGTTGCGGGTTATTGTTTGCGGCTGCGCTCGAAGGCTTCAAGAAATCCCTGTGCGCGTAGGTTCTTGTCCCATGTGCGGGCAAAGCTCTCATGCTCTCGCAAGAGGTCGGGGACAAAGACATAGTTCTCGCCTTCACGAGTGCGGGAATACTGCTCCACGCCCATGTAGTCGTTGCGAAAATAGAACGATGTGAGAATCCAACCCATGCCAAGCGGGTTGGATAACTCGAAGCACATCTCCGGGTCGCGCATCAGGTCGCCGTTCTGTTCGCCGTAATGCGCGACGGAGATAGCCTGAACTCCAAGCGGGCCGGGTTCCGGCGTGGCTTCGATCACGAGGGCCATATAGGGCTGGTTCTCAATCCGCAGATAAAGGTCACTGCGATAGCCTCCCGCCCTTTCGAGGATTTGGAGAATGGTCCTCATTAGGCCACCTCCGCCACGGACTCGCTCTCCTCTGCCGCATCGTCGGCTTGCACTGCGGCGAGAATCAGGACGGATGTGCGCTGAATGACCTCAAGGCTTTCCGCAAGCAAAGCGGCGTTGCCCGCGTACATTTGTATGTAGTCGCTCGAAGCGTTTCCCATCTCCAAGCCCACGGCCTGGCCCACGATGAAAGCCACGGCTTCGGCTTCCGTCTCGCGGATGGTTTGCGTGGTGAATGTTCGGCGCTCGGCGCGGTGCAAGAGTTCATGCGCCGTTTCATGTACCAGCGTGGTGAACTCCTCGGCCTTCGACTGGCCGGGAAGAATGGCAATCTTGCCGCCGTAGCTGACGCCCAACGCCGGGGCTATCCTTTCGTTGAATTCCAGCTTGATGTCTAGCGAGGTAAGAAAGGCAATCAGTCGGTCGCGCTGTGCTCCGACTTCGCCGGTAATCATGCGGTCAAACTCCGGGAGGTCCGCGCCTTCGGTCTGGGCGATGTCAAAGACGTAAACGGCACGGAAGCCAATCAGCATGGGCGCGGGCTTGCCGTCCGTGTTGATGCTCGGCTCTTGTTCTTCCGCGTCTCTCTTGCGCCGGTAGCCGATCATGGGCGCAAGAATCTGGATGCCCTTCTCGCCCTTCTTCACAAACCGGCCCATCTCTTTCCATGTGCCGAATCCTGCAACGCGCGTGGCTGTGGGCCGCTGCCGCGCAATGGCAAGGATGTTGCCAAAGCTGTAATTGTGGAATCGCGCCATTGCTCCGAGATAAGCGGTCAAGGTTTCGCTCTTGCCCGCCTCAAGCTGCTGGATGAGAAAATCCACGGCCTGCTTGATGATTAGCTGGGTTGGGTTGTCCTTCTGGCTGGTGCGCTGCTGATAAGGCGATGTGCTGCGCTCGGTGCGCTGCGCCGCATTTTTCCTGTGCGGCGTGGCGTTGCTGCTGTTGGTTGCGTCGTTGCTGACGGTGTAGGCTGTGCTGCCGATAGCTGCTGACATGGCTCCATTCCTCGATTGCTGCCCGCTGTGGGGCGATTTGCGTGCATGAGGGAGAGCACTGCCTGTAACCCAAATTTCTTTTGTTGAGTGCTCCCGCTTCATGGCTCTTGCGGCGGGCAGGGGCGCGGAGGGTTCGGTCATCCGTAACTACAAGAGCAAAGCGGTCATTGTCCGCGACGCATTGGGTTCTCGCCCGGCTGCCGATCTAACACCTCAAGAATTGGAGCGTTGGCTTCGGGACCAATGCAAAACGCCAGCAACGGCCAACCGCTACAAGGCGTTCATCTCACTTTGCTACCGTGAAGGAGTCCGCAACGGCAAAGCAGTGATCAATCCTGCCCGGCTGGTGCGACAGCGGAAGGAAGGCATTGGTCGTCTGCGGTTCCTCAGCCGCGAGGAGTACAACAAACTTTGCGCGGTCATCACCGGGCGGTTCCCAGAGCACTTGCCGGAGTTTATCGTCTCCGTACATACGGGAATGCGGCTCAGCGAACAATACTCCTGCACATGGTCCCAGGTACATCTCGACCGCCGGACCATCGACCTGACGAAGACGAAGAACGGCTCCGCTCGAACAGTTCACTTGAATGCCGATGCCATGGCAGCAATACAGTCAGTTCGACATCCGCGACTGCGCCTATCCGATCCGGTGTTCCCGCGGGAGGGAGTGAAGGGCAGATTTGACACAAGGTCATGGTTTCAGCCCTGCCTTGGAGAAGCTGAGATTGTCGGGTACGTTTGGCACTCGAACCGGCACACCTTCTGCTCCTGGCTGGCAATGGCCGGAGCATCCATCAAGGAGATTCAGGAGGCTGCGGGGCACAAGACAATCACCATGTCTGCCCGCTACAGCCACCTTTCTCCAGCGCACCGGCAGTCCGTCGTAGAGCGGATCGCAGGAACAGTCATCAAACAGCCACTTGCATCTGGAGCTTGATTCCGAAAAACGAACAGCCATCAGAACAGCCATCAGACGAAAATGGTCACTCGCTATAGAGTGGCCATTGGGCTTATAAAGCATTTAGAATCTTGGTGCCGGGAGGGGGGGTCGAACCCCCACGAGCCTGAAGCTCGGCGGATTTTGAGTCCGCTGCGTCTGCCAGTTCCGCCATCCCGGCTCTGCACTGCAAGTGCAATATGATGAACTATTTGCGCGTTTACATTTCCAACATGCTCCCAACTGAAAAGACCCGATGGGAGTTTTGGTGGCACTTCGCCCTAAACTATCTCAGTATCGCACAAACACTAAGCTGCCGCCAGCAGCTTTTTAGCAAGCCACTTAACGGAATGCGTTTTATCCAAGCTGGTGCTGCGACTGCTCGATGGGAACGCTCTCCTCGCATAATGGGATGGGGCCATGTCTTTGAAGCTGGTGCCGCTCCAGCGATGCTTTCAAGAGGGAGTCGCTTCCGCTGAGCCGGCAGGCCTGGTAGATGCCATGAATCACACATAGCTCTTCATCATTGGCCAACACTTCGTCGGAAACGACCCTGGCAACAAAGAACACATGGTCGCCGAATTTGTGGGTTTGCTCCATTTCCATCTCTCTAACTCGGAGAGCAAAAGCCGGAATTGGAATCGCCATCGCCCTTGATGTTTTGAGGATAAGCGGAAGCTGATCCCACATAACTGAGTGTTTGTAGTGATGGGCGGCGAACTGGTAAACCACCGGGGCATACCTTGTTGGCACACTGCTCAGAACTACAGAACGTGCGGACTCCACCAGGCGGGCCGAGGACCACGACACGTTCAGGCCGAAGCCGAACCTGCCTGGCCCCAAATCGCCCGTCATCAGCACCGGGAAGATATTGGAACCAAAGCCGCTGCTGATGCTCATCAGGCCTTTGGGATGGGGGCGAATATACGTGACCCAAGCAGCGCGCGATTCAAGAAACGACATTTTCACGTTGAACGTGTTGACGGATCTCCAATTTAGATAGCTCCGCAATAGATATTGAGTCCATAGGCGGACCCTCGGCAGGCCGTAGTTGGCAGCGCTTCGTGGAGTGAAGAAGATCATGTTGAATTCGCCGCTCAGGCTGGCGGAGCGAAATTGCAAACCGATTTCACCCAGAAGACGTTTGCGGCCTGTTCGTTCACTATATTGTAGAGAGAGCTTGTTCAGCTTTTGTCTGTTTGGAATGCTGGGTTCGTCGAAGGCGATGCAGATGATAAACGGCGCGGCGCAGGCTGTGGACAAGCGGGTTGTGACATCGATGGGATTGCCCATTCCATGCAGCCATACAGCAATTTCGGCTTGCGGGTTCGTCAAGCCGATCGTGAACTCTTGAGGAAGCAGCGTTTCTCCGAAGACGATCTGCCGCATCCATCTGCGGGCACGCTGAAGCGGCGTCCTTTCATGCACCTCTGGCTTCACTCGCCGCCTCCTCAAATGCTTCGGTCTGGAAGAGGACTTCCACATCGGCCGCTTGAGGTTCAACATGAAGATGCCATCCGGACGGCTGCATATCGGCCAATTGAAACGACCGGTCCATTTTCCCTGCGATCATTGAAATCGCTCGGCCGGAGGGGCAATTGCCCATAAAAAGAAAGTGACCACGCGAGACGCGAGCAATATCGTTCATATACGAGTCCATCGCGGCAGTCGAAAGATCGGACATGGCATGGGAACTGAAGACAAGGTCCGCGCTTCCAGTTGGCATCTTCGCCAGTTCGGATACCGGTAGCAGCACTACATTGGCGTGGGAAATTGCATCGTTCACGTTTTCCGCTTCACCATAGAGCAAAACATTCAATTCCGGGAAGCTCTTCAGCATGTAATAGGCGGTAAGCGCGCAACTCTCCGGCACATCGAAGTCGATATAAGTAGTGCGGGGCCGGTCCCGCAGCAGATAGTACGCCATCCCGCCATAGCCGCCGCCGATCTCCACCACCGTAGCAGGGCCGGGGGCAAGGAGTCTGCGGATGCGGTGCGCGCAATAGTGTTGATAGTCGGAGCCCATTCTTATCAAGGTTCCATCCAGCATGACGCCGAATGGGTTTCCTATCGACGGCCCAGCCAGATCGCGGAGCGAGTAGGCTCCCCCTGTTTGTAACTTCCACTGCTCGATGCGATACAGGAAATCGACAAGAAAGAGGTGCCGATGAACATCCTTGATGGTCCCACCAAAATAGTCTTTTGACATACTTTGTAAAGCGATAAGGCCGGCGGAACATGGATCGCGGAAGAAGTTTCGGTACATGCGCTGAAGGGGCGCTATGTCGCGTGTTTTCAAGGCCTGCATGACTGGCTTGAGAGACCCATTCCTCTGCGCTTCCCACCAGGGCGTCGGTTCGTACACTCGTGGCGCACTTTGCTGCCGTTCTATAGACCTGATATAAGCAGTACAGATACGGTCGAGCAACATCTCGTCGGAGTTCAGATCGATCAGCCGCGGGGCGAAGCCGTTGCTTACATTCTCAAGATCGTAGCGAATGTCCCCCAGAAACCTGCGCCGGCCTCGATGGATGAGGCTCGCGCTCTTCCAAAGATTAGCCAACAGAACCGCCGCGGAGCGCATGGTTCTGAATGGGTGGCGAAGATGCTTCCACTTTAATTTCATTAGTCGTAGAAATCCTTCCACTGTGCGATGAATCGAAGATGCTCCGCTCACCCGGCGATGAACAGAAAATCTCCAAAGTCAGTCTCCTTGTACCGGAAAATATCGGACGCCACTATGCGGTAACCGCAGCCGGTCAGCAATGCAAAGAGATCCTCTATCTACTGGCCCTCTGGAAGCCATGTTGGATGAGTCGCAATGACCAGCGCCGGGCGATTTTCAGCCAGCTGTCGTCTCGCCCCCTCACACACCCAAAGTTCCAA
The DNA here is from genome assembly GCA_963713645.1 of uncultured Acidobacteriaceae bacterium. Taxonomy (GTDB): domain Bacteria; phylum Acidobacteriota; class Terriglobia; order Terriglobales; family Acidobacteriaceae; genus Telmatobacter. The sequence continues at coordinate 281,971 of CAVQMQ010000045.1, forward strand.
ACCCTCGGTATCGATCTTGATCATTGCCGGCACAAGCCCCCGTCTGCTGAGTGTAAGAGTCCAGTGTGACTGCTTTCACCTGGATCATGGTGCTGCCGCGCGGGTCGCTTTTGACCTTTTCAATCTCAATTAGAGAGTTCATAACCGCATTCCCATTGCCGACGAGGGCGAACAGCGTCGTAATCGCGTCATTTCTGGTAACCGCTTAAGGCACGATTTCCATCTGGGTGAGCCGGTTGAGGCGCTAGTGGTAGCGGAGGAAATCGACCATGAAGGTGACGGCTCGAAGGCCACCACTCTGCCTGCCGTTCTGGTCAGGCGCGCCGCAACCATCGACATCCACCCATGATGCGCCAACGCCGAAAAACACATCTCCCGGCTTCAGGCGCTCGGTGATCCAACGCAGAACGCTGTATCCCCACACCACGCGATTCCATAACTGGAAATGCGTCCAGACCGGCCTTCCCCAAAGCATTTTTGGCCATGGCCGTCCTATGCGATGAACGCCATGCTTGAGCAGTTGATGAAGCCCCGGCGCGTATTTTTGAGACCCGAATTGACGGCACCATACATCTCGCACCTCAATCCCACGCGTCTTCCTGCTATAGCGAAACCAGGGATCGTATATCCCGAAAGCGCGTCCGCCTAGTAGAAGCGCCCATCAGGGAGCAGCAACCTTGCACAAGATTCAACAGGAGATGGGAACCCCGGTTTCGCTCCAAAACGGGTAGAACGCTCCAGTCTTACTTATCCAAAAAAGAAAGTTGTTTGCAAAATGTAAAAAGAGGGCAAAGTGAGCCGGTCTTCGGTATTGCAGCGATACCCGAGGCGTATCGTTGCCAGATTGCCCGGGCCTCGAAACCGATGGCGCGCCCAATTCTGCTCATTTGCCATGACAACCGTGCGACAATAAAGGCAACCACGATGACCCCTGAACCCTCTCCAGTTGCTCCTGAACCGGTGGCGGTAACGCCTGAGTTGCTTGCCCAGCACAGCATCACATCAGATGAGTACAACCGCATTCTGGCGGCGTTGGGGCGTGTGCCCTCGCTTACCGAGTTGGGTATTTACAGCGTGATGTGGAGTGAGCACTGTTCATATAAGTCGAGCCGCGTCCACCTGAAGCGGCTACCTACCAAGAGCGACCGCGTGGTGCAGGGGCCGGGCGAAAACGCCGGCATTATTGATGTGGGTGAGGGATGGGCCTGCGCTTTCAAGATCGAGTCGCACAATCACCCCAGCTATATTGAGCCGTTTCAGGGCGCGGCCACCGGCGTAGGCGGAATTCTGCGCGACATCTTCACGATGGGCGCGCGGCCGCTGGCGGTGATGGATTCACTGCGTTTCGGGCCGATTTCCGACGAGCTTGGCCTGGACGAGGAGGACCGCAAGCTCGTCCGGAAGAACCACTCGATTGTCGAAGGAGTCGTGAGCGGGATTGCCGGCTACGGCAACTGTTTCGGCGTGCCCAACCTGGGCGGCGAGACGAAGTTCGAGGCCTGCTACAGCGGCAACCCGCTGGTGAATGCATTTGCGCTGGGCCTGGTCCGCAAGGATGAAATTTTTTACGGCAAAGCCAGCGGTACGGGCAACCCGGTGATTTATGTGGGGGCCAAGACGGGGCGCGATGGCATTCACGGCGCAACGATGGCCAGCGAGGAGTTCCACGACGGTACTGAGGCCAAGCGGCCCAATGTGCAGGTGGGCGACCCCTTCATGGAGAAACTGCTGCTGGAAGCCTGCCTGGAGGCGATGCAGACTGGCGCGATTGTCGGCATCCAGGATATGGGCGCGGCGGGCTTGACCTGCTCCACCTGCGAGATGGGCGCGCGTGGCGGCGTGGGCCTGGATGTCGAGTTGGATATGGTTCCGCAGCGCGAAACAGGCATGACTGCTTACGAGATCATGCTCTCCGAGAGCCAGGAGCGAATGCTGCTGGTGGCAGAAAAAGGCCGCGAAAACGAGGTTCTGCGGGTTTTTGAAAAGTGGGGATTGGATGGCGTGATTGTCGGCACGGTACAGCCGGAGCCGCGGTTGCGGATTCGCCATCACGGCGTGCTGGTGGCTGACATTCCCAATCAGTCGCTCACCGACGATGCGCCGCTCTATCATCGGCCAGTTGGGGAGTGGAAGGCACCCGTGCCGCTCAATCCGCCGGAAGAGGTTCTGGCCAAGCTTGCAGAAGATCGCGATTACACGGCAGATTTGAAGACGCTTCTGGCCAGCTCGAATGTCTGCTCCAAGCGTTGGGTGCACGAGCAGTATGACACAATGGTGCAGACCAATACAGTGCAAGGGCCTGGCGGCGAAGCCGGCGTGATGCGCATCAAGGGGACGGGCAAGCCGGATGCGCTGGAAGGGCCGGTTGGTGAGATTGGCCTGGCGATGGCTCTCGATGGCAATGGCTGCTGGGCGTATCTTGACCCGAAGCTAGGCGCGATGCATGCCGTGGCCGAAGCAGCGCGCAAGGTGGCCTGTACCGGCGCGACACCAGTGGCCGCTACCAATTGCCTGAACTTCGGCAATCCAGAAAAGCCGGAGATCATGGCCCAGCTTTCAGCGGCGATCGACGGTATTGGGGAAGCCTGTACTGCGCTGGGCACGCCGATTACCGGCGGCAATGTATCGCTGTACAACGAGACCCGTGGCGTGGGTATCTATCCGACGCCGGTGCTGGGAATCGTGGGAATTCTGGACGATGTGACGAAGGCTGTCCCTGCGGGCTTCGAGGCTGAGGGCGATGCGATTCTGCTGCTCTGGCCAGTGCCGGAGGGTGAAGCGCCTGACCCCAACCTTGATATTCCGGTTGAGCCGCTGCCAATGAGCCAGATTGTTCTGCCCGCTTTTCAATCGAAGCCGGTGGTTGCAGTAGAAGCGGATGCCCCGGAAGATCAGGCGGCTGCCGCGCTCACCTCATTCGGCTCCTCGGAGTACGCCAAGGTTATTCTGGGTGCGTTGTGGGGCAAGCCGCCCGCGCTGGACCTCGAAGCCGAAGCCGATCTGCACGAACTGTTGGCTGCGTTGGCAGAGAAGGAGCTGATCCGCTCGGCCCGCGACATCTCAGATGGCGGAATCGCTGTCTCCGTTGCGCAGGCCGCGTTTGCCAAAAGCATTGGCGCTACAGTCGAGCAGGATCAGTCGCTGATGGCACATCCGCTCTTCGGACTCTTCGCCGAGGTCGCCTCAACGGTGCTGGTCACCACCGATCCCTCGAACTGCGCGGCGATTGAACGGCTGGCCGCCAAATACAACTTCTTCGCCGCGCGCGTTGGAACGACTGGCGGACGGCACATCAAAATCTCTGTCGATGGACAGACCTTTATCTCTTCGCGGCTGGATGAGCTGCGAAAACCGTGGGCCGCGTCGCTTGAGGCCACTCTGCACGACGAGGTGACGGTATGACCCGGAGGCTCTTTCAGGGTGTTGCCGGAGTAGCAGACCCATTGCATCAGCTTTGCTCCGGCGTGGTCGCTTCCTCGCTGACTACTGACCACTGTTCACTGTTGACTGTCGTCGAAGACGAAAAACTTCGCGAAGAGTGCGGAGTAGTCGCCATTCACGGCCATCCGGACGCCGCTCGGCAGGCTTACCTCGGACTCTACGCTCTCCAGCATCGCGGGCAGGAATCTGCAGGCATCGCTACCGCCGACGGACAGCGCCTTGCCAATATCAAAGGCATGGGGCTGGTTTCGGAGATCTTTACCGAAGATGTTCTTGCCAAGCTTCCCGGCTCGATGGCCATTGGCCATACCCGCTACTCGACTACAGGTGATTCTGCCCTGCTCAACGCTCAGCCGATCCGCGTCGAATCCACCAAGGGACTGATCGCCATTGCTCACAACGGCAACCTCGTCAATCTGGGCAATGTGCGCGCGCGGCTCGAACGCGATGGGGCTTATTTCCAGACCACCTCTGATTCCGAGATCATCGTCCAGCTCATCGCTCACTCCAAGGCTAACTCACTGGTGGATGCCATAGCCGACTCGCTCGGCCAGGTCGAGGGCGCATTCTCTATCGTGATGATGACCCGCGACCGCATTTTTGCTGCCCGCGATCCACGCGGTTTCCGTCCGCTCTCAATGGGCCGCATCAAAAATGCCGACGGCCCGGACACAATCATCTTCGCCTCGGAGACCTGCGCCTTTGACCTGTTGCGCGCCGAGTATGAGCGCGATGTGCTGCCCGGCGAACTGGTGATGGTGACGGAAGACGGCGTGACCAGCCGTCAGTATGCAAGCGGTGTTCCGCAGTCGAGCTGCATCTTTGAGCATGTTTACTTTGCCCGGCCAGACAGCCGCATCTTTGGCCGTTGGGTCCAAGAGAGCAGGGACCAGATGGGCCGCCAGCTCGCTCGCGAATCCGCTGTTCCCGCAGATGTCGTTGTTCCAGTGCCGGATTCTGGAGTAACTGCTGCTCTCGGTTACGCAGAAGAGGCAGGCCTTCCGTTCCGCCTGGGGCTGATTCGCAATCACTATGTCGGACGTACATTTATTGAACCCGAGCAGCGCGTCCGCGACTTCGGCGTACGGCTCAAGCTCAATCCGGTGCGCAATCTACTCGAAGGCAAGCGCGTCATTCTGATTGATGACTCGATCATTCGTGGTACCACTTCGCGCAAAATCGTTCGCATGGTGCGCGGCGCGGGAGCTTCAGAGGTTCACCTGCGCATTAGTTGTCCGCCGACGATTTCGCCATGCTTCTACGGTGTTGACACTCCGAGTAAGCGCGACCTGATCGCAGCTAATAAGTCGATAGAAGAAATCCGGCAATTTATTGAGGCCGACTCGTTGGCGTACTTATCTCTCGAAGGCCTGCTCAAAGCCTGCGACGGCAAAGAGCATAACGCCTACTGCACGGCCTGTTATACCGGCAACTACCCCACTCAATGGGTGGATGTGGATGAGATTTTACCGGCGGCGGTTGGTTTTTAGCACAATCAACTGTTTGCTTGATATCACTCTGCAGCCCGTGCAATGTGGCTCATTGATTACTTCAGGACCCCGGCCTTTCGTAATGTAACTCATCTATAAAATAGCGACAATATTCACTCGACATCAAAAACTTCTCGGGATATGCTCCGTTTGTTGATCGGCCTGTGCGGTCGAAACATCTCTATAGATTCGGCAAGTAAATACTGATACTTTATGTCGATAACTTCATCTAATGGAGTATGGACCGAGCGGATGCACGCAAGTTATCTCCAGAGGCACAGCATGAACGGCGCCGACAGGTCGTTCGCGCCTTCAATCGTGGCGTGAATCGTCGTCAGGTGGCTCGCGATCTCGGCTTGAGCTATTCATCGGTGCGCATGATTGTCAACCGCTTCAAGCAAGATGGCCTGCGCGGCATCGATTCTGGCCGTCGCGGTCGTCCGGCAGGAAGTTGCCGCACGCTCACAGCCGAGCAGGAAGAACTGATTCAGCGTCTCATCTGTGACAAGCGCCCGGAGCAATTCAAACTCGACTTCGCGCTGTGGACGCGCGCCGCCGTCATGTTGCTGATTGAGCGCGAGAGCGGCGTTCGTCTTCCCGTACGCAGCGTGGGCGAGTATCTCAAACGCTGGGGATTCACGCCGCAAAGGCCCATCCGCCGCGCCTATGAGAAGTCACCTGTGGCGGTGCAGAAGTGGCTCGATGAAACCTATCCCGAGATTAAGCAACGCGCCCAAGAAGAAGAGGCGGAGATCCATTGGGGCGATGAGACCGCAGTGATCAACACCGACGTTCGCGGTCGCGGCTACGTGCCCAAGGGAGAGACTCCGGTGGCGTATGTGGTTGGCGGCACGCGGCAGAAGTTATCGATGATTTCAACTGTAACCAATCAGGGAAAAACCAGTTGGATGATCATCGACGGCAACTTCAACCATCTGCGACTGATCGAGTTCTTCGAGGCGCTCATCAAGCAGACAGGGCGCAAGGTCTTTCTGGTGCTCGATAACTTGGGTGTGCATCACTGTAAGCCGGTCAAGGAGTGGTTGGCAGCGCACGTCAAGCAAATCGAAGTCTTCAGTTCTGCCCAGTTACTCGCCAGAACTGAATCCAGACGAACGGCTCAATGGAGACTTGAAACAAGTTATCGAGACGCGCGTGCCATGCCGGACAAAAGACAAGTTGCGCAATGCGGCGACGGATCACATGACGGCAATCGAAAAGAATCCCGACAGAATCAAATCCTTCTTCAAAGACCCAATCACCGCCTATGCCACGTGACAGTATTTTGTTGCCGAATCAATAGGTGGACGGATTTGGGCAGGAAAGTAGCTCTTGCAATGCGGAAAACGTCTGCATATAGGGAGAGAGATTTCCGGGAAAATGCGACGGATGAACGCGAATAGCGCTGTTTTCTTGCGCGCATTTTCGATTAAGTTAATGATAAATATACCTTTATATTAGATTATTGGATGCAAAAATATCTACTGTTCCAGGCGGAGTTTTGATTTTTGGGGGATTTTGGCGCGTTGAGGCGTTCATAGTTTACTGCTTGGCCAGAGATTGGCGGCACGCTGACCGGTTGTGGTTCGTGCTTTCCCTGGTCTCAAGGACGAGACCTGGGCACCCGGCGAATGCGCTGGTGTAGTAAATGGACAATCAGGTGGGAGCGAAACAGGTTCCAGTGCCATTCTATGGGCAGGCTAGGAAATGAGCCGGTTGGAATCGCCTTGAGAACGCGATAGACTGAATGCGCCAATGATCGATTCGCTGCACATCGCCGGTTTCAAGCTCTTCCGCGACATCACGCTGCCAAAACTGGGGCGGATGAACCTGTTTGTCGGGGAAAACAATACTGGCAAGAGCTGCTTGCTGGAGGCAATTGGCTTGTACGCTGGGAGGAATCCGGTTGTTGATGTCCTTCAGACTGCTTCGCTGCGCAGCGCAGATCCACTTCCCCCTTGGGAGGCTGCCGGATGGAACGAAGAAGGAACCAAGCTCAGGCATCCGGTATTTGAACTGTTTCACAGGGGACAGCCAGCTAACCCTCTCAGAGAGGGAATGATCAGAACCGCATTGATCAGAATCGAAATAAATGGTGACCTGAGTCCTCTGTGTATCCATCCCGAGATTCGCAATGTGAAGGGTGATGAGGTAACCGGGATATTCACCTATGTTCCAGCGAACCCTGGCCGTATCGAAAATGGAGATATGCAGCTTGTGATTCAGGTTGATCGGGGCGATCAACACCAATGGATCACCAGACGGCATTTTCCTATTAGCAGCGGAATACTAGATTCCACCGTTGCTCATCTGCCGGCAAATGGCTTTAGCGATGAAAAAGCCGCATTCCTATGGGATCAGCTCATTCAAGGACCCGGCCAGCTACATGTCCTCAACTGGCTTCGATTGGTTGATCCGCGTATCCAGGATTTGGCTTACATCGCTGGGCGGGGAGCGTCGCGAATAGCGTTGCTTAAAGTGGAAGGGGAGGGTCGAATTCCTCTCGATTCCATGGGAGACGGCGTACGGCGAATGTTCCATATCGGCCTGGCGATGGCTACTGCATCAAAAGGCATCCTCCTGATCGACGAATTCGAGAATGGCCTTCACTGGCGAGTTCAGCGAGAGCTTTGGGCAGCGCTAGGCAGAGCGGCGCAGGAGTTCGATGTCCAGATTTTTGCCACCACCCACAGCCGGGATTGCATCGACGGTTTCGTGACAGCAAGCAAAGAATCGGGCATTCCGGATGCAAAGATGTATCGCCTTGAGCGCGAGGGAGACGAAATATATGCCGTTAACCTCTCCTTGATTAACGTTGAGGATGCATTAGTAGTGAACGGGGAAGTTCGCTAGCCGTGAGTACATTACCAGTGCAACCATCTGCACGAGCAGCCAAATTTCTATTACTCGTCGAGGGTCCGAGTGATCGTCATGCCGTTTTGCACCTTGTCAAGCTCGTAAGCGGCGCTGATCCAACATTCGAAATTCTCGATTGCGGCGGCGATGATGGAGTTCTACGAAGCATCTCTTCCCGGCTGGCCGATGCCAATCCAAAGCATGAAATTCTAGGACTAATTCTCGACACCGATATCGAAAAATCTACCGAAGAAAATGCCGTTCAACGACGGTGGGCAGAACTAAAGAGCAAGATTGGCGAAGGATATAGCCTGCCCGGCGTCTTTCCAGAAACTGGACTTATCATTGATCCTCTTCCCGGACGAAGGGCCAAAGGAACTTTGCCGCGCATAGGAGCGTGGTTCATGCCAAACAATAGAGCTTTCGGAATGTTTGAAGACCTATTGATGGAATCGCTGCGGGCTGAAGAGAAGGACTACACATCCAAGGTCGTGACGCAAGCGAAGACTGACGGAATAGCCACATATCATCCTAGCCATCTATCGAAGGCCGTCGTTCGTACCTTCATGGCGTGGCAGGAGCCGCCGGACTTGCCACATCTGAGTCTAGCGATCCATGATGGTCACTTCAAAAACATCGATGTCGCTTGCGCTCAATTTCTTGATTGGCTTGGCCGCCTCTTTGTTCCTCTGACCCGTTGAACGGAAGCTTTACTAGTTCGGTGTCCCGGTAGTCTCTTCCGCGTTGAATTTGCATTCGGAACACTGGCAAACCCTCCGCAAAAAATCCCACGAATAGATGCCGGCGGAGTGGCCGTCTTGCCAGTTGAACTGCAGCGCGTAGCGGCCTACGGCTTGCGCGCTCAGCGGCTTGGGTGGCGGGGTGTACATGGGCAGCAGGGCGGCGGACTTAGGCTTGGGCTGGCCGGGTTTGCGGCCGTCTTTGCCGCGCTCATCGTTGCAGGTGGCGCAGGGGCAGGCCTCGCGCAGCCAGGCAAACGTCCAGACGCTTTTGTGGCCGTCACTCCAGTCAATCTCCAGCCCCTTGCCCTCGGTGAGCAATACGCGCACCTTGGCCGGGGTAATGGCGGTACGGGAAAGCGGCGCGGCGGCGGCCTGCGCGCGCGCCTGATCCTCCGGCGAGACAAAGCGGATGCCTTCGTGGCTCATGACTACAGTTTACAGTTGTCCGTTCTCAGTTGTCAGTTTGTAAAGACCTGTGATTGAACCGGCCGTTTAACGTCGCCGGAAGAAAAGGTTTCAGCCGTGTATTTCTTGCTGATAACTGAAAACTGATCACTGCCTTCTGTCGTACCTCAGCTTGAGGCCAAGAATGGCCAGCGCCAGCGTGAGCGTAACCGTGTTGGCGGCGATGATGGGGACAGCGCCGATGCCGATGCCGTAGAGCAGCCACAGCGCCAGGCCAAAACTGAAGAGCAGAAACATCGTCAGTGAGATGTCACTGGCGCTCTTGCGCCGCCAGACGCGAATCAACTGCGGCACAAACGAGACGGTAGTGCAGACAGCGGCGCAGGAACCGATCCATTCCAGAATCGGTCTCGTTACAGGATTGGCGGCGGCGTGAGCAGCGGAGTATATATCAAGCATCTAGCGATTGCTCCAGAAGAACCAGGCGGACATAGTAAAGCCGATGAAGACCACCAGCCCGCGCAGTAAGGATTGCGGTACGAGACGGGCGAGACGAGCGGAGATGTATCCGCCGATGGCGCAGACGAACATAGCCAGCAGGCAGTAATGCCAGATGACCTGGCCGCCGATGGCGAAGAGCACGCAGGCGATGCCGTTGGCCGGGGTGGTTGCGGCTACTTTGAGAGCGTTGATCTCATTCAAATCCTGATAGCCGAGAAGCGAGAGCAGCGTGATGATCAGAAAGCCCGCCCCGGCGCCGAAGTATCCGATATAAAAGCAGACCACAATGGTGGCGAGAAAGACCGGCAGGCGGTGCTGTACCGCAGCGGCGTCCTCTGCCTCTCTCCGGGCCTGCTTCCGCTTGGCCTCTTTTCGTCTGGCTTCTTTTCGTTTTTCCAGCCAGCGGCTGACCGGGCCGCTGATGGCAAACAGAGAGGCCGAGCCGAGCAGCAGCCAGGGAACCATGTGCAGAAAGGTCATCTGCGGAGTGTTGAGCAGCACAATTGCGCCCAGTGAGCCTCCCAGAAGCCCGGCAAGAGCCATAATCCACGCCAGACGCCGGTTGGCGCGAATGTCCTCGCGGTATGCGGCGACGGAGGTAAGCTGGCCCGGCCATAGAGCCACGGTGTTCGTCGCATTGGCCTGGATGGGCAGCATCTTCATGGCCAGCATCGCGGGAAAAAGTAGAAACGAACCGCCCCCGGCAACGGCGTTCAGCACTCCGGCTATGAATGCAGCCACAGTCAGCCAGAGCCAGCGCCAGTTGATCAGAGCGGGAAGAGCAACGGATGCGTCCATCTCTATTGATTGTAGAGGCTTGGATTGTATGCTTGAGCCAGAATGGGCACAGAGATGCTTCGTACGGGAAATCCCGGTTTTAGCCGCGCAGTGCGCTGGTGTTGCGGGACCAACACAGCCAAGCTGACTGGACTGCTAGCAGTGGCCTGCCTGATCGGCGGAACCCCTGCCGGCTGCCAGCGCCCGCCGCTGATGACCGTTCCCGCACCAAACTGGAACGACCCTCCTGCAGACGCCGTGCGCGAGGCCGCTGCTGCGGACGCGCTACCCTTTCGTCCGCCCAGCGCACAGCAAATCGCCTTCCGCTTTAATTTGCCTGTCAGCGCCCGCGCTACCAGCGCTGGCGTTTATGATGCGCAAGGCAAGTTAGTGCGGATGCTGTGGAGCGCGCGGCCTTACGGCGCAGGAATGCATCATGACCTGTGGGATGGCAAGGACGATTACGGCGATCCCGCACCTGCGGGGAGTTACACGATCAAAGTGCTCGCTGGAAATGTTCACTACGATTGGGACGGCGTGATCGGCGTGACCGAAGACTCCATCTCCGGCCCGAATAACTGGGACGGCGCAGGATCGTTTCCTTCGTCGCTGGCGTTTATCAACGGCAAAGCCTATGTGGCCGGGGGATACAACGAGGCGCGGTTGGAAGCTTTTGTCTTCGCCGAGAAGACCCCGTACACAGTTTCGCCGCTGAATCTGGCGCTGCAAAGCGGCGGGCAGTTCGAGTTTGCTTCGACCGACGGCAAGCGGGTTTACTTTGCTTCGCTGATGGTCTTTCCCGACACTGACAACGCAGTTGTGGCCTTTGAGACGAATGGCCAGCCGTACAGCTTTCCGCAGGGCACCGAGATGCGGCCGCCGCTGACCAGGCCAGCGTATTTCTCCAATGTGCAGTTGAAGCCGCCCCTCACTTTGCCCCATGTCCGTGGAGTAGACGTAGGCAGCAATCAATCCATGATCATCACCGGCCTCGCCGTTCAGCGCACCGGCAATCTGCTGGCTACTGCGCATGGAGCGCATGGGGGCGGGCATCTGCGCGCCAGCCTCGACAGCATCTCGCTCTGGGATAAAAACACCGGCGCTCCCGCGGGGACGATCAATGGCGTGACCAACCCACACAAGATGGCCTTCGACCTAGACGGCAATCTCTGGGTGATCGAAGGCGGGCCTGTCGCGTTATGGAATTGGGACAGCGGGGCAAAGCTGGTCAGAATCTCCGGTGTCGGCAGCAAGAACGAGATCACCGAGCCAATGCAGGGTCTCGAAAATCCAGTCGATGTCGCCGTGAATCCAGCGAATGGCCATATCTTTGTCGCCGATGGAGGCCGCAGCCAGCAGGTGAAGGAATTTGACCAGCACACCGGCAAGCTGCTCTCCGCCGTAGGAACTCCCGGCGGCTACGGGCAGGGCAGCAGTTGCAGTGCAATGGTCACACCGACAACCTTCTGGCTCGATGTCAACATGACCGGCACCGGCGTCACCCGGCCCTGGATCGCCGTGGATGAGAGCGGCGACTTGTGGATCGGCGACTACACGGCAAACCGAATGCTCCAGTTCCGTCACGGCTCTTTCGTTCGCGAAATAGATATGGGGCGCTGGCTCGGCCAGATCTCCGTGCCACGCAACAGCCCGACGCGGGTTTTTGGCGGCATCAACGGCATGTTGGAATACGCGGTCAACTACAGCGTCCCGCTGATCTCGGCCACCGGTTCTACTTTGCCCAACCCCGCAAGCCCTGCCTGGCGCGTGGTACGAAACTGGTTCTCTTGTTTTCTCGAGGCCGAGCACGGCCAGCAGTCGGACACGAATGTGCAGATGGTCTCCGCCGAGACCCTCGGCAACGGCAGAACCTATGGCGCGGTTATCTACCACGGCGGTCCATTCGGCAAAAACACAGCTCTGGTGCAACTGCCCCAGAGCGGGCAATTGAGCTTTGTCAACAACCGGTCTCCGCTCCCATTTTCGCGGATCTGGATTGACCCGCAGGGAAACCTCTATCGCGGCGGCCGCACTGGAACCGACAGCGCTCCGGCATTCGCCATTACGCGCTTCAGCATCACCGGCTACGACGCGCAGGGATTTCCCAACTGGGATAAAGGAACGGTGATCGCCCATCTCGCCCCTGATCTGAGCAAGGGAAATCCCGTTGCCTCCTGCTGGTGGGACGGCTGCGCCTTTATGCCATCCGAAGGCGGCATCATTCCCATCTATGGCGGCAAGTACCCCAAGCGGCCAGCCGGTGCGGCAACTCCCGCCTTTCATCTCGGCGGCCTGCCCCTCGGTGGCTCGGCTCTGGCTTGGCAAACCCAGCCGGAGAAACCCCTCCGCTATCCCGACGGGCGCGGAACTTATAACAGCCAGACGCACGAATCCAACACCAGCAATGGCGCTCATGCCATCAATCACGACATCTTCGCCGGCTACAACGGCAACTGGGCGCAATTCGCCTGCCAGTACTTCCACTACCGCGACGACGGTTTGCTGGTCGGCCAATTCGGCTGGCGCGGATCGGACGATTATCCCTTCTTCGGTACCGCCGCCGGCTACCCCGACCCGCGCCTCGGCCAGCCTCTCGCACCAGGATTCTGCGGCAATAACATGATGTTCAAGGTTGTTCAGGTGGGCAAAGACTACTACATCTACAGCGCGGACGAAGGCTACCGCGCAGGCCTGCATCGCTGGCACATCTCCAACCTCGACAGCGTCCACGAACTCGGCGCGACAGCGGCGTTGGGCAACACCATCGAGCTGAAGCCGCTTCAGTGAGAGTATGCGGGAGAGATCATTCATGAACCGCCGCAAATTTTTGATTCAGTCCGGCGCTGCCATTGCCATTGCGAATTGGCCGCGCTCGGCAGCCGCTGAGGCTCGGCCCAGTGTTCCAGTAGAACTGACCCTGCAAGAAGCACAGAGCGCCGCGCCGATTCCGCTCACCTACACCGGCTTGAGCTACGAACTGGCCCAACTGACCGATCCAACGTTCTTCTCCGCTTCCAACCACGATCTCGTTGCCCATTTCCGGCTTTTAAGTTCGCAAGGAGTTCTGCGCATCGGCGGAAATACCAGCGAGTTTTGCTGGCTGCGAACCAACGCATCGACGACCGAGCCGAAGCTGCGCATTCCCACCGGCAATCTGGATGCGAACTGGATGCCGCACAGGCTCTTTGCGATTCCGCCGGAGTCCATTGATACCCTGGCGGGCTTTCTTGAAGCGACCGGATGGCGGCTGATCTTCGGCCTCAATCTGGGCAATAGCTCACCGCAGCGTGCCGCCGAAGAAGCCGCACTTGTCTACGCGAAAGTTGGCAACCGGCTGGAGTTTTTTCAGATCGGCAACGAGCCGGACTTCTACCACGATGCCAACAACGGCACTCGGCCTCCCAACTGGAGCTTCGCCGACTATCTCAGCGATTGGACGGCCTTTGCCGACGCAATTGCGGCGCGTGTACAGCAAGCTCGCTTCGGCGGGCCGGATGTCGGCGCTTCTTCCGAATGGATCACGCGTTTCGGCGAGGAGATCCCCGCCCAGGTTAGCTCGCGGCTGCTAGCTTTGACCGGCCACTACTACGCCGAAGGCCCACCGAACGATCCGCGGGTCACGATCCAGCGGTTGCTGGCCGGGAACCCTAAGATCCCTATCGAAATGCAGCGCATCGAGGCGGTAGCGCAAGCGCATGGCCGCGTCTACCGCATGACCGAGGGCAACTCCTGCTATCGCGGCGGCAAGCCGGGGATGAGCGACGCTTTTGCAGCCGCTTTATGGGGCGCGGACTACATGTTGCAGTTGGCCAGCCTGGGATGCGCGGGCGTCAACTTCCACGGCGGCAGCAGCGCCCGCCTCACTGCCGGGCTGGGCGATCATACGCCGGGAATGGAGGCCGCCAAGACTCCGCAAAAGGTGCGCAGCGGCTTCTATACTCCCATCTCCAGCGAGCCGGGTTCTCCAATCAAGGCCATGCCGATTTTCTACGGAATGCTGCTCGCCAACCAGTTTGCCGGCTGTACGCCGCTGCAGGTTCAGGGGATGCCCGACAGCGTCAACGCAACAGCCTACGCCGCTCAGGACGGGCAAGGCTTCAAGGTCGCCATTTTCAACAAAGATGAATCGCAGGCGTTGGATTTGACCGTTCTCGCGCTACGAAAGCTGCACACCGCAAGTGCTTGGAGACTCAAGGCTCCGGCACTCGACGCAACACAAGGCATCACGCTCGCGGGCGCGCAGATTGAAGAACACGGTGCATGGAATCCGCGTGTCGTGGAGACGATTGCGATCGAGCGCGGAACGGCGCGCATCCACGCCCCAGCCAGCAGTGCGGCGCTCGTGTTTCTGCGCTTCCGGTGATTGAAAATAATCGTGCTACAGCTATAGGTCTCCCAGGTTGGCGCGATAAAATCGTGCCCAACCTGGGACACCCGGCGGTTCAAAAACGCCTGAACTCGTTCGAACTCCACGCGTACAATTTCAGAAGAATTGCGTGCCCAAAGGCCAAAGCAACCGTCTGCGACAGATAGGCGTTGTCCTTTTCCCCAATTCCGGCGTGTACGCCTGCACTTAGGAAGCCATATCCGCCACGGAACGCCGACTCTTCTTCAACGTTGAAGAATTCTACCCTCGTTAAATAAAGAAAGAGATCGTTCATCGATGGAGACTCAGCGTAGGACGCCAGTTCATCACGGTTCGCGCGCGTTCGCCACCACACCCCGTACAGCAGCACTTGGAGAAACGAACGCCATTCCTCGACACATGGCTGGAATTTTTGCTCCCGATAAAGCTTGTGGCCATTCTCTAAATGCTGAAGCAGCAGGTCTTTGCGATCATGCGGGCAAGAACTGATCAGATGTTCGACGGACAAAATATCTTGAGGCTGCGCTACAGGGTGAGTATCTTTTGGCTGCTCAACAAAGTAAATTTCTTTCGGCTGCTCGACGAAGTGGTTCTCTTCCGGCTCCGCAACAATCTGCGCCTGCGCGTACTGTGCCTGCGCGTAGGTTTCAACCAGACGGGTTCCGTCAAATGTGAATCCATCCTCGCGCAGTGCCGCGTGAAGCGCCTCTTTGTGCTCTGCTGACAATCCCGGCATGGTATCGTACGTGCTGCATAAAAGCTGCGCAAAGCCGACCAGGGCCGTCTGTCCGCTGGCATCCAGATCCTTCCCTCTGAAGGCATCAATGCCGGAAAAGAAGCTTCCATCGTGGAGGGCGGGAAGTATCAGCTTGAAGTTCCAATAAAACTTCCATTCGCACTTGTCCAGGACTTCGTTACTCATCTCCATCGCAAAACATTTGTCATAGACGGTATGGGGGCTCAATAGCGGGCCTTGTTTGCCGAACGGCTTGTCGCCCCTGGTCAAAAAATCATAAAGGGTGACCATGCAGTTGACAGTGGATTCCGATATCTTCGCAACCGGTGGTTGCCGTCTCTCGGCAATGTTGGACTGCCCAATGTTGCCGGCTGAGGGTTGCGGCGCTCGCACAGCGGGTTTGGCGCTGGCAAGATCCAGTGATGTTTTTGCTCTAACAGGCTGCTTTGAGGTAAAACGGGTTTCGCCCGGGCGTTTATTCTTATACATGATTGACTCCGATAATCAATTTGTCTGGTGACGCATTCATTTCTACGCGGTTCTAGATTTCTGTTGCGGGGATCTGATTCGATTCTACCGCTAAGACTGCCTGCATTCAATACCGGACTCGAATTCGGAGGATTACTTCCGGTAATTAGGATCTGGGGTTGGTACCTGAGAATCACAGAGCATTCCCAATCATTGCAGAAAATAATCAAAGGCAGGCATACAATGGAAACCGAATGAAGCGTATCGGAGCCGCCTCATGCAGGAGGAGCTGAAAATAACCTGGGGCGAATGCCTCGATAGCGAGCTTCCAATCCGGAGTGGTACCCCCCTCCCCCCCCCAGCAAAAATATATTTTTACAGAAATCGTGCAGATAATTATAAAGCTCATACAGTAAACAACTTAAATAGATAATCCGCGCTCTGGTACGTGGATGCCGCAGCCCGCAAATTTGCAGAAAATTACTTCCAGCCGCCAAAGCGCTTCACAGCCAGACAGACATGGAGCGTCCCGGCCTCCCGCGCACGCTTCATGTGCAACCTTGACCGCGCCGGCGAATCAAAGAGCGGTACACTGGATGCGAGCGCGCTCAACGACCTGTGCGCTTCTTCCCCGGAGGAGAATCATGCCGCAGAATCTACTCGAGCAGTTGCGCAAGTACACCACCGTCGTTTCCGACACCGGCGACATCGAGGCCATCGCCAAATTTCGCCCTACTGACGCCACGACAAACCCATCGCTCATCACCGCCGCCGCGCAGATGCCGCATTATCAACCCATCGTGGACGGCGTCCTGCTCGAAGCCCGCAAGGAACTCGGCGACAGCGCCACCGATGAGGCCGTCGCCAACCTCGCCTTCCAGCGTCTGGCCGTCGCCTTCGGCAAAAAAATCCTCGAATTCGTTCCCGGCCGCGTCTCCACCGAAGTGGACGCCCGCCTCTCCTACGACACCGAGGCCACCATCGCCCAGGCTCGCAAGATCATCGCCCAGTATGACGCGGCAGGCATTGGCCGCAACCACATCCTCATCAAGATCGCCTCCACCTGGGAAGGCATTCGCGCCGCCGAGGTCCTGGAAAAGGAAGGCATCCACTGCAACCTGACCCTGCTCTTCGGCCTGCATCAGGCCATCGCCGCCGCCGAGGCCGGCGTCACGCTGATCTCGCCCTTCGTCGGCCGCATCCTCGACTGGTACAAGAAAGACACCGGCAAGGATTTTTACGGCGCAGACGACCCCGGCGTTCAATCCGTAACCCACATCTACAGCTACTACAAAAAATTCGGCTATAAAACGCAGGTCATGGGCGCCAGTTTCCGCAACATCGGCGAGATTCAGGAGCTGGCCGGCAGCGATCTGCTCACCATCTCACCGCAACTGCTGGCCGAGCTGGAAGCCACGGTGGCCGACCTGCCCCGTAAGCTTGATCCAGAGGCAGCGAAGCAGTCGTCGGTCGAAAAAATCATCGTGGACAAGGCCGCATTTGACGCAATGCACGCCGCTGACCGCATGGCGACCGACAAGCTGAAAGAAGGCATTGAAGGCTTCTCCGCCGCGCTGGTCAAGCTGGAAACCCTGCTGGCCAAGCGGCTGGCCGAGCTGGAGGCCCGCTCCACTGCTGCTGTTTAAGCCATTCATGGAACAGCAGAAAGGGCAACCCTCAACGGTTGCCCTTTTCTATTTCAGACGTTTTTTCTTCGCACTCGCGTTCATGCTCTGCTAAAAAAATTTCCATTCCTCTCTTGCTATTCACAACTTTTCCGATAAGCTGTGTCAAAGCTAATCAACAAGGCATCGGCTGGACTCCCCGGCTGCACGCAAACCGGCCGCTGTCAAAGCAAGCGGCTGCGCGTGTGCGCGGCTACAGGAGGTGTGTATGCAAACGCAAGTTCATCCACTTGAAGCCTTCTTCCATCAGGCCGTCCGCAACAGCTATGAGGGCCAGCTTGGAATTAACGATCCCGAGATCAGCAGCTATGTCGCCCAACTGCTCTGCGAGTTTGCGGAGTCGGACAAGTTATTCCGGATGCGCGATTCGATGGGCCGCGCCGTCACCCTCCTCGACCGCATGATCGACGATGCCGATCCGGTGCTCGGCGCAGCGCCTTCCTTCGACGCCGAGCGCGCCCGGCGCAAGCACATTGGCGATTACTCGCTTTTTATCGCAGGCATGTTCCCTGAGGCAGCGGAGTCATCGCGCCGCTTGCGGCGCAACCAGCCCAGCCGCAAGGAGCTGATCCAGGCAGGCAAAGAGAGTTATTACATCGTCAGCCAATTCAACTTATTCGAGTATGAGCAGGATGCGCCGCTCTTTGCCCGGTTATCTGATAGTTTCGAGCGGTGCATCCTTGGTCTCACACTGGTTCGCGATGAATTTTTCAGGCGTAAGCCCTTGATGTTGGGGGCAGGCCTGAACTAACTACTCCGACCAGACTGCCAGCACATTTCCAACGCCGTCGGAGAAATGAAAACGCCGTCCGCCGGGAAATTCAAAGGTGGGTACAACGATGCTTCCACCAGCGGCGACGATTGCGTCCTCGGTCGCCTTCAAGTCAGCGGAGTAAAGCACCACCAGCGGCGCGAACTTCGGCGGCTCGTCATGCGGCCCGGCTTTGTAGAAGCCGCCGTCGATTCCGCCGTTCTCCGCGCTGAAGGCGACGTAATCCGGTCCATAGTCCTGAAAACTCCAGCCGAAAACAGTTGCGTAGAATTTCTTTGTCCGCTCGATATCAGTCGATGCGAACTCAATGTAGTTGATCTTGTGATGATTTTCTGGCTTGCTCATGACCTCTCTCCTTGTGGGGTTATTTCTCAAAGTTGAAGGAAAGGAGCGTGAGCCTCGCTGAAGGTATTGAGGCGCAGGCACACCTTTCCCGGTGTGCTCTCGAAGCGCCCCCATCCACATTCTCTCAAGAGCAGGAGAGTGCAGGTAGAGTCCGCTGATTGACTGCTGTCCGCAGACTCGCGAGGTACGAGACCATCGTAGCGGAGCTTGTTCTGACGCGCAATCAAATTTTTGGTAGTCTCATTTTTCCAACCAGATCGAAAGCCCGCCGGTGATGGACCGCTCCGGCATCGCTACTCCGCTGATCTCCTGATAACCGGTATTGCTGAGATTGGCGAGTCGAAGATAAGGGCGGAATCTGCCGGAATCATGCGTCAACGATCCGCTCCACACCGGATATGCGGTAGGATTCCAGGGCGCAATGCCCGGCTGCTGATATTTCTTTGCTATCTCTACGGAGTTCGTCACCGTCACCCACTTGCTCACTGCCGCTGTCCACGTTGCGTGAATGTTCTGCACTGGATAATTGAGCGCATACTCCGACTGCAGTCCAGCAAACGGCGGTTGCGCGCCCAGCAATGCAGTCCAGCCTAACTGGACTCGCTGGCCTTTCGCAGGAACCCAGGTCGAGGAGGATTCCACACCCGCAAAGCGCAATCCGCTCAGATTTACAGCGCACCAGGTATTCACCGGGCACCACACCGGAAGAAACGGATTCGGCAAGGATGACGTCCGCGCATAGTCAATCGTGTCATGCTGACGAGAGTAGAACCCCGTCACAGAAACAGTTAGTCGATTCGCTATATTCCAATCCGCACCCGCCTCGCCAGACCACGCCGATTCCGGCTTGAGGCTCGGATTCCCAATCGTCGCCGGGTCAGAGTAATAGAGGTCGGTGTACGTCGGAATTCTGTAGCCATA
This sequence comes from uncultured Acidobacteriaceae bacterium, assembly GCA_963713645.1. GTDB lineage: Bacteria > Acidobacteriota > Terriglobia > Terriglobales > Acidobacteriaceae > Telmatobacter. Next base: position 301,477 of record CAVQMQ010000045.1, read on the forward strand.
GCCGCCGCCGGCCCGCAACTTCAACTTATCTATAACTCGCAGGCTGCCGCCAAGATGCGGAGCAAGCACCGACTGCGCTCCACCGGAGAATATTTCCTCGCGCAGTCCAGCAGAAAAATTCCAGCGCTTCTTTGCCGGCCGGATGTCGAGATCAACATAACCCGCGCCGCGGTTGCGTGCATGAAGGCCAAGATTATTGCTGTCGATGCTGTCGCCATCGGATTCGAGTCCGAAGAGCAGCGCGGACGCGGATGCAATCTTCTCGGTGCGCCGCAAAGACGCCTGCCACGAGCCATCTACGTGGTTGTTCTCATAAACCGGTGGATCATCGCGAAGCAGAATGAATTCATCTGTATGCCGCCGGTAGCCGAAGGCGGCGACGGTTCGGCTGCCCAACTCCTGGCGAGCCGATGCAAACCATCCCTTGGTGCGCTCCCAGGAGTTATACGGTCCATAAAACTGATTCGCGCCAAAGGAACGGTCGCTCAATGCAAAAAAAAGGTCGGAAATTCCAAGACGCGAATTCGCCCAACTCTCCAATGAAGCGTCCTCATTGCGATAATCACGATCGGTCATAAATCCAGTAGAAAAATTCCGTTCCGCGGCCGACCGGCTGCTCCATTGCTTGCGCGCCAAAGAGCCAAGCAACGACTCTTCGTTTCCGCCGAAACTGCCTCCGCCCGCGCGTAGACGCAACGATGAAGCAGAAGGCGCGGCGGTCAGGAAATCAGCGACCCCGCTCAACGCATCTTCTCCGTGCAGCGTAGATCCTGCTCCATGCAGTACCTCAACGGAATCCATCGCCTCCAGCGGCAGAGGCAAATCAAGATTGTGGTGCGCGCTCTGGCTGTCGTTGATGCGAAACCCATTGAGCAGAACCAGCGACTGCGCAAAGCTGCTACCACGCAGAACAATATCTGCTTGCCCGCCCCCCGCGCCTCGCTGCTCCAGAAAGATCGATGAGTCTTGCCGCAGGATATCCTGCACGGACTCGCTTGAGAGCGCCTGCGGCTGAACAGGGAGTACAAGCACAGACGCGGAAGACTCAGCCAACGGCACGGGAGTTGCCGAACCAAGCACCACAATTGTTTCTGACTTTTGAGGCGCAGCGATGCTTTGCGCATACGCTGCATGCACGCAGGTTGCCAGGCATAGAAAGCCCGCAATCCGTAGTTCAATTGGGGAGAAAAATTCTTTTTTTGAAGGCATCATTTGGGGAAGTGCAAACTACGCAAGTGAATAACACTGCAATTGGTTGTTTACAGAATGTAGCGCGACAAATCCTGGTCTTTGACGATAGATGCGACCATTTGCCTTACGTACTCCGCGCCGATAAGGAAAACTTTCTCCGGTCCAGCAGTGCCAGTGCGCTCCAGATAAGGCAGCGGAGTAGATGACTCGCTCTTGATGATCTCTGAGAGCGCCGCAGCCTGCTCGGGGTCCGGTGCGCGCCGCGCCACGTCTGGCGCGAGGAAGCTGACATCTTCGAGAACGCGCTCCATGATGGTGTGCAGCCGGCGCGCGCCAATGTTCTCCGTCGTCTCATTTACCCGGAACGCAAATTCGGCCATCTCGCGCAAGGCCTCTGGAGAAAACTCCAAGCGGACTCCTTCGGTATCGAGCAATGCCGAATACTGCTTGGTGAGCGAGGCTTTCGGCTCCGTCAGGATACGCAGAAAATCATCGACGGTGAGCGACTTCAACTCCACGCGAATCGGAAAGCGCCCTTGCAGCTCGGGAATCAGATCGCTGGGCTTCGAGACATGGAATGCGCCGGCTGCAATAAATAGGATGTGATCGGTGCGCACCATTCCGTAGCGCGTATTCACCGTCGTTCCTTCAACGATGGGAAGAATATCGCGCTGCACGCCCTCGCGCGAGACATCCGGCCCGTGCCCGCCCTCGCGTCCGGCAATCTTATCGATCTCATCGAGAAAGACAATGCCGCTTGATTCAACCCGCTCCACTGCGGCACGATTCACGGAATCCATGTCAATCAACCGGCCCTCTTCTTCCTGCACCAGATAGTCAAAAGCATCCGTCACCTTCATCTTGCGCTTCTTCGAGCCGCCGCCGAAGATATTGGGCAGCATATCCTTGAGGTTCATCTCCATATCCTCAAGGTTTTGATTGCTGATGATGCCGAACTGCGGCGCATTGCGCTCGCGCACATCCAGCTCCACTTGCCGGTCATCCAGCTTCCCTTCGCGGAATTGCTGGCGCATCTTCTCGCGGGAGCGGTGATAACTATCAACCTCAGGCAGAATAAGTTGCCCTTCAGTCGCGGGCGGCGCTGCAGGCGGCGGCGGCAGCAGCACATCGAGCAGCCGCTCCTCGGCATTCATCTCCGCCTTGTCTTCCACTTCTTCCAGCCGCTCTTCGCGCACCATGTCGATGGCGATCTCGACCAGGTCGCGTACAATCGATTCCACATCGCGGCCCACATAGCCGACCTCGGTAAACTTCGAGGCCTCAACTTTAAGAAACGGTGAATTTGTGAGCTTGGCCAGGCGTCGCGCTATCTCCGTCTTGCCCACGCCCGTCGGCCCAATCATGATGATGTTTTTGGGCATGATGTCGTCGGCAATGTCCGGCGGTAGCTTCTGCCGACGCTGGCGGTTGCGCAATGCAATGGCCACGGCGCGCTTGGCGGCCTTCTGGCCGACAACATGCTTGTCCAACTCGGCGACGATCTCGCGCGGCGTCAACTCATCAAGCGCGAGTTCCTGTTCTTCAGCGGATGCAGGCAGATAAATGGCCATGAATGAACAGAGCGAGCAAAAAAGCTGCTAGCTCTTCAACTCCTCAAAGGTGATTCGGTCATTAGTGTAGATGCAGATTTCACCGGCAATCTTCATCGCTTTTTCGGCGATCTCGCGAGCGCCCAGCTCAGTATTTTCCATCAATGCGCGAGCAGCGGCTGTAGCATAACTGCCACCGGAGCCAATCGCCGCAATCGACTCGTCTGGATCAATCACATCGCCTGAACCGGAGATCAGAAAAGTCTGCCCTGCGTCGGCAACTACCAGCAGCGCTTCAAGATTGCGCAGCATCTTGTCGGTGCGCCAGTCCTTAGCCAGTTCAACAGCCGCGCGATTCAGGTTGCCGGCATACTGCTCCAGCTTAGTTTCAAAGCGTGCAAACAATGAAAAGGCATCCGCGGTAGAACCGGCAAAGCCCGCGAGAATTTTATCTTGATACAAACGGCGAATCTTCTTTGCCGAGTGCTTCAGCACATGATCGCCCAGCGTCACCTGACCATCGGCGGCCATTACTACCTGGCCGTTGCGGCGCACACAGATCACGGTTGTCGAGCGTATTCTTCCTCGGCTCGTGCTTGCGGCCTGGCCGCTTCGCCCAGAGGTCAGCACTGTGATCGAATTCTTCTTCTCAGCCAAGAAAAAACCTCGTGAAAACAATCGTCCGGCAGGCCGGAACTCATTGATCTTGCAGAGACGAGTATATCGCAGTGCGAGAGCCGAAGCGCGGCAGCGAGCCGTGCCCGCCTGCGCCGCGCAACAACTGGGGTATTCTTAAGCTGGGACACTGGGGAACAGTCCCGCCTGAATGAACCAATTTCATATCACCGGCTGGCATGTTGCCGCGGTTGCAACTAGCGTCCTTGCGCTCGGCGCTGGGGGCGCATGGGGGGTTCTGCGCAAACGGCCTACGGCTGAAGAACTAGAGCGGGAGCGGCGCCGCTTTTTGGTACAGTCCGGGCGCATTGTGGACGGCATGTTGCTCGATGTCTATGAGATCAATGTTGAAAACGAGCAGACTCGGACCATGCTGCTGTACAACTACCGGATCAGCGGCGTCGATTACGAATGCTCGCAGGATGTGACCACACTACCCGAGGTTGTAGACGCCGCGCAGGTGCGAGCGGGCTTTCCCTGCTCGGTGCGTTACCAGCCAGGCAACTCCCAAAACAGCATCGTCGTTGCCGAGGGATGGAGCGGCCTGCGCGCCGGACTGCCAGTGCTGCCCGCTTTTGATGATCCGGAACCGATTGATTTAAGTCATTTGCGTCCCGGACGCGGCTGACCGGTGTTCGTCCTTCGGCTCGGGCTGCTGTTTGGCTAGGATACCCAGCCCCGGTTACACTTGCCGTATGCATGTCCATGCTGCGCCTATCGGCCCCGGCGCTAACAAGGTCCAATCCGTGCTGCGCTTTTCGCTGGTGGCTACTCTCGCCTACGTAGCGCTGACGTTTGCGGCTGGGCTGCATGCGCACTCGCTGGCGCTGATCTCTGAAGCGGGCCACAACGTTTCGGATTTCCTCGCCCTGCTGCTCAGCTTTGCCGCTGTCTATTTTCAATCGCGCCCAGCTAACCACTCGAAGACCTTCGGCTATCAGCGAGCAGGAGTACTGGCAGCTTTTCTCAACGCGGCTACGCTGATCGTCATCTCGCTCTGGATTGCCATCGAAGCGGTTCACCGGCTCAGCGCACCGGTGATCGTTCAACCCAAACTGATGATGATCGTTGCCGTGGTAGGCGTGTTGATGAACGGCATCATCGCCGCGCTGCTCTGGGGCGTAGCCCGCGATGTGAACCTGCGCTCGGCGTTTGTGCATATGGCCGGTGATACGCTCTCCACCGCTGCTGTCATCGCCGGCGGCGCGGGGATTCTGCTCACCCACCAGAATTGGATCGATCCAGCGTTGTCCTTGGTCATTGCCGCTCTGATTCTTTGGTCGAGCTTCGGCATCGTCCGCGAAACGCTCAACATTCTGCTCGAAGGCACCCCGCACGGCATCTCGCTCCCGGAGATTCGTACAGCGATGGAGGCAGTCGATGGGGTCATCAACGTTCACGATCTGCATGTCTGGAGCCTCGGCTCGAACTCCCGCGCGATGGCCTGCCACGTAACTATCGCCGACATTCCGCCGTCCGAGAGCGCCGTCATCCTGGACCAGCTCAACCATATCCTGCGCGACCACTTTCACATCAGTCACACAACCATTCAGTTTGAACATGCCGGCTGCCACGTGCTAGACGGCTGCGTGGTGCCAATGGAAGAATTGGCCAGCGGCCATGAACACGGCCACCACGGCCATTCGCATTAGCCGGGGCCGAGAGAAATCTGCTCCTGGAGGATTCCCTTGCTGCGTAATCGCGCTGTTCTGGCTGCTTTCTGTCTTGCACTGATCTCAGCTTCCCCATCTTTTTCCCATGCGCAAGCCGCGCCCCCGTCCACGCAGGCATCTGCGCCGACAGATACGCGGCTTGAAGCCCTCGCCGGCGAATACACCGACCCTAATGAGCCGGACACGCCACTAAGCTTCTACGTTCAGGACGGCAAGCTCTTCTATGAGTCTGAGCGCCGCGTTCCCACTGAACTGAAGGCTGTCTCAGCGGTTGAGTTCGCTATTCCGGACGTGAAGGCTACTTTGCGCTTTACTCTCGATGCCGCGGGCAAAGGTGCAACTGTTACGCAATCACAGACGCCGGATTCCGTTTACCGGCTCACTGGCCCCGCTGTCCATCATCTCTTTCACGACTACCAGCGCACTGAGGTTATGATCCCCATGCGCGACGGCGTTAAGCTACACGCGGTGATTCTGAAGCCCGCCGACATCTCTGGCCTGTTGCCCATCTTGATGCAGCGCACCCCTTATGGCGTAGACGGAACGAATCGCGCGTCATTCTCTGCACAGCGCCCTGAACTGGCGCGCGCTGGATATATCTATGTCGCAGAGGATATTCGCGGCCGCTACAAGAGCGAAGGCGAGTTTGTAATGATGCGCCCGCTTGCCGACCACAAAGATCCGAAAGCTATTGACGAAAGCACCGATGCTTACGACGCGGTCGACTGGCTGCTGAAAAATATCTCCGGCAATAACGGCCGCGTAGGCGTAGTGGGCACCAGCTATCCGGGCTTTCTGACCATGATGGCCGGCATTGATCCGCATCCCGCGGTCAAGGCCATCTCGCCGCAAGCGCCGATGATCGACGTGTGGATGGGCGATGATTTCTTCCATAACGGCGCCTTCCGCCAGACTTACGGCTACGACTATGTGATGGGTCTTGAGTCCAGCAAAGAAGAAACAGATGTGAGTTATGGCAAGGACAAAGATGGAAAACCCCGCGATGGCTTCGATTACTTTCTTGAGCGCGGCAGCTTTCAGGAAGATGTAAAGAAGTCTGACTCCCGCCTGTTGCCCACCTGGAAATTGTTTTTGGAGCATCCGGCCTATGACTCCGTCTGGTCTTCGCGCGCCGTTGAACATGCGCTCAATGCGGTTACAGTACCCACGCTCAGTGTCGGCGGCTACTACGACCAGGAAGATATGTTCGGTCCGCAACTGGAGTATGCAAGCCTGGAGCCGCACGACACGAATCACGAGAACTTTCTCGTTCTCGGTCCCTGGCGGCATGGGTCGTGGGCTTCATCGGCACGGCACTTGGGCAATCTCGACTACACCGAGCCTATCGGCAAGGAGTACCGCTCCCAGATCGAAGCCAAATTCTTCGCGCATTACCTGAAGAATGAGCCAGGCAAGAACGATGCAGGCTTTGATCTCGAAGATACAGCCAGCTTCCAGACCGGCTCCAATATCTGGAAGCGCTACGCCCACTTCCCTCCAAAGGAGTCCGTGCCTACGAGCCTGCATCTTCAGGGAGACGGCAAGCTCAGTTGGAATGACCCGTCTGCTGGGGCCAAGACAAGTTATACCAGCGATCCGGCCAACCCCATCCCTTATCGTCACCGGCCCATCCAGCCCACCTATGGCGAGGGATCAACGTGGTTTAACTGGCTCACCGAAGACCAGCGCTTCGTGACTGACCGCAATGATCTCGCCGTCTGGAAGTTGCCTGCGCTGAAGAAAGATATGGTACTCACCGGCGAAGTAATTGCAGATATCTATGCCGCAACCACCGGATCGGACAACGATATGATCGTCAAGCTCATCGATCAATACCCAGACGACGCGGCTGATCCCAAGATGCGCGGTTATCAGTTACTCACCAATGCCGAAATCTTCCGCGGACGCTATCTCTCCGGCTTCGACAAACCCACGGCAATCCGCCCCGGCTCGGTGCGTGAGTACAAATTCAGCCTGCACGATGTGGACCACGTCTTCAAAGTCGGCCACACGGTTCTGGTCGAAGTTCAAAGCACCTGGTTCCCGCTCTACGACCGCAACCCGCAGACCTTTGTGCCCAACATCATGACCGCCAAGCCCGGGGACTACAAGCCCGCGACGATCACCATCTATTCCGACTCCGAGCACGATTCCAGTTTGCAGGTGCCGCTAGTCAACGCCTGCGATCAGATCGAGTGTTTTTGATGACGCCGAAAAATTGACACAGGTTACGTGCGCACATATACTGTGCTTATGAATATTACGCTCTCCATTGACGAACAAGTTGCCGAGCGCGCACGTGAAAAGCTCCGCGCGATGGGCAAGAGTCTGAATCAGGAGATTCGCGACCACCTCCGGCACATTGCGGGTGACGATGATCTGGAGCGCGATATTGAGAAATTCGAGCGGCTTTCAGGCCTCGGCAGTTCCAGCGGCTGGAAGTTCAACCGCGAAGAGCTCTATGAGCGAAAGTAAGAAGGCTGGCACGTCGGTCCCCGGCCGTGAAAAGACCGCTTTCTCCGAGCTGCTCCGCAGGGCAGAAGCCGGCGAAGACGTCGTGATTACAAAGGCGGGCAAGCCGGTGGCGACTTTTGGCTCGACCACGAAGCCGCCACGCACTTTTCTAGACACAAATGTCCTTGTTTACGCTGAGGATATGGACTATCCCATTAAGCAGAGAGTAGCCAAAGAACTAATCTTTGAACATCTCAGGAACAAGACCGGTGTGGTTTCGCTGCAAGTACTTCAGGAATTTTTTGTGAACGTCACGAAAAAACTGAAAGTAGACGTAGAGACTGCACGATTCAAAGTCGAATTTCATTCGAAGTTCCACGTCGCCGAGCCCGCCGTCTCCGACATCCTCGCCGCCATTGACATCCATCGCCTGCACGGCTTCTCGTACTGGGACGCGTTGGTGCTGCGCATGGCCAAGCAGACAGGCTGCCGCGTGCTGCTCACGGAAGACATGCAGCACGGCCAGGAATTCGATGGGATGAAGATCGTCAATCCATTTCTATAAGTTTCGTCAAAGCGAATAGCGTTTCGCTCCGCGCGAACAGATCAGATTTCTCCCACAATCATTAATTTTTTCTTACTCCAAAGATTTCTGTCTGAATCTCGTACAAACACGGTACCAATTATTTGCGCTTGCCGAGTACTTTGGTTAGCTAAATCTACTCAAAATCGAAGCCGGGAGGCTCATAAACCCGCCAATCGGGCCGATGGATGAGAAGTCACCAAGAATACGGACGGCCAAACACGGCCAACCGCAACTTATGCTCCTCTGAAAGGCCCGCCATGTTCAGTTCGATTGGAATTCGCTCATTATTCACCGGCGCTCTGGTGGTTGCCCTGAGCGCCGCAGCTGCTGTCGCTCAGACTCCCACTGATCGCATCGTCGGCGCAATCAATGATGCGCAGACCGTCACGCTGCGCGGCAACGTGCATCCGTTGGCCAGTGCGGCTTATGACCGCGGGCTGGTCAGCCCCGAGACCCGCATGGATCGGATGATGTTGTTGCTCAAGTCCTCGGCGGAGCAGCAGGCTGCCCTCGATGCGCTGGTTGCGGCGCAGCATGATCCGCAGTCGCCTGAGTTTCACAAGTGGCTCACTCCGGCTGAATACGCAGACCGCTTTGGCGTCAGCGATCAAGACCTGGCTCGCATCACCGGATGGCTCGAAGAAAATGGCTTTCAGGTCGAAGAGATTCCCGCCAGCAACCGTCTGATCATCTTTTCCGGCAATGCCGGGCAAGTGGCGGCGGCCTTCCATACCGAAATCCATCAATATGATGTGAAGGGTGCGATGCATATCGCCAACGCCCAAGATCCGCAAATTCCCGCCGCGCTGGCTGATGTTGTTGAGAGTGTCGTCTCGATGCACAACTTCCGCCGTGACTCGCAGATCTCCTCTCGCCGTGAGCTGGGCGCGCATCCGCAGTGGACCTCGGGTGGCACCAACTACATCTTCCCCGGTGACTGGGCGACGATTTATGACGTCAATCCGCTCTATACCGCAGGCAAGAACGGCTCCGGCGTTTCCATCGCCATTGTGGGCCGCAGCAACATCAACGTCAGCGACGTTACTCTCTTCCGTTCGACAGCGGGACTGGTAGCCAACAATCCGCAGGTGATTCTGGTCAGCGGCAACCCTGGCCTGGTTTCAGGCGATCAGGACGAATCCACCCTGGACGTTGAGTGGTCTGGAGCGGTCGCTCCTTCCGCTACAGTCAAATTTGTCGTCGGTGAGTCCACCAACAGCTCTGATGGCGTGGACCTTTCCGCGCAGTACATTGTGAACCACGCGACTGCACCGGTAGTCAGCACCAGTTACGGCAGTTGCGAAGCGTACATGGGTTCAGGCGAGCTTTCGTTCTATAACTCGCTTTGGCAGCAGGGCGCGAGCGAGGGCATCAGCAGCTTTGTCTCCTCGGGCGACTCGGGCGCTTCCGGGTGCGATGGCGGCAGTTCAAGCTCTGGTTCGGGCCGCGCGGTCAACGGGCTCTGCAGCTCCCCGTACTCCACATGCGTCGGTGGCACCGAGTTCAACGAAGGTTCAAATTCATCGCAATACTGGTCCTCCTCCAACAGCGCGACAGAAGAGTCGGCATTGAGCTACATCCCGGAGATGGTCTGGAATGACAGCGGCTCCAATGGCGGCGACGGACTCTGGGCCTCCGGCGGCGGCATCAGCATTTATTATCAGCAGCCTACCTGGCAGGCAGGCCTTCCCGGCACCAGCGCGGCCAGCGGCATGCGCACCGTTCCTGATGTGGCTGTGACGGCATCCGGCGCGCACGACGGCTACATCATCAATGAGAACGGCTCCTTCTATGTCATTGGCGGAACTTCGGCCGCCTCGCCCAGCTTTGCCGGCGTCATGGCTTTGGTGGTGCAGTCGCAGGGCGGCACTGGCCAGGGCAATGCCAACACCTCGCTCTATCCTTTGGTCAACGCGAAAACCAATCCCTTCCACCCCACGCTGACCGGCAACAACAGCGTCCCGGGCGTCACTGGATTTACCTCCAACGGGAGCTCGTATAGTTTGGCCACCGGCCTTGGCTCAGTTGACGCAGCGAAGTTGGTCAGCAGTTGGGGAACAGGTTCCAACAGCGGCGGCGGTTCCGGTTCGGGGGGCGGTTCTGGTTCCTCCAATACCGACTTCACGCTCGCGCTTTCATCTTCCAGCGGCACACTGCTGGTGAACAAGAGCACTACCTTCACGGTCTCTGTAACCGAAACCTCCGCCAAGAAGAACAACATATCGCTTTCGGCTTCGGCCCCAACCGGCGTCCAGGTCACCGTTCGTCCGTCGATCATTCTTCCCGGAACTCCGGCGACGGTAACTGTGCTGGTAACTGCCGCAGCCACCGCTGGCGCGCAGCCCATTACCTTCACCGGCTCGGATGCATCCGGCTCTTCGACCATCAACTACACGCTGACCGCGGTGCCGTTGCCCACCATGTCTATTACTCCCGCGGCCACTGCAATCTCCCTCGTGCAGGGAACTTCTGGCACTATCAGCTTTAATGTAGCCACCGGCGGCTCTTTCAGCGGCAACGTGAACCTGGCTATTGCAGACCTGCCCACTGGCGTAAGCGCAACCTGGGCCACAAGCCCCGTCTCGCCCGCGTCAAGTATCAGCTCGACGAATGACGTGCTCACGCTGACGGCAACCACCACAGCCAAGGTCGCGACCGGAACTGTAGTTGTAACGGCAACAGGCGACGGTTTGACCTCGGTTCAACGGTTCAGCGTACAGGTTTTGCAGGCCCCGGGTGTAACGCTGCTCGTTTCGCCTGCGGCGCAGACGGTTCGCTCCATGTCCTCGGCTACCTTCACACTGACGGCAACTCCGTTAGGCAGCGTAACGCTTCCTACCAGCCTCTCAGGCGCCAGCATCAGCCTGGTCTCTGGGCTTCCTACGGGCTTTACAGCAGCCTGGAGCGCAGCTTCGTCGAACGGAAACGGCGGAGTGAGCTGGACCCTGACCATTACCGGCAGCACGGCGGCGTACACCAGCCTCAACACGCTGAATTTCAGCACGACGATTACTGACGCCACCAGCGGAAAGACCTACTCCACGACCGGCACGGCGACGGCCTCGGTAGTCCTCACCCCGGCCACGCTGCAGGTGACCCCGGCGGCAACTCCGGTCTCCGTAGTCCAGGGCGCATCGGCAAACGATGTCTTCACCTTCGCAGCAGGCGGCTCTTTCCACGGAACCATCAACCTGAGCGTCAGCAACCTGCCCGCCGGCGTAACAGCGGTATGGAACAGCAACCCGGTCTCGCTCAGCAACGACAACGGAACGGCAACTCTGACCGTGATTGCCTCCAGCACCGCCAAGGCGGCCACCACCAGCATTGTGGTTACCGCAACCGGCGATGGACTTTCCGAGACGGTGCGTCTTCCGGTGCAAGTGCTTTATGCGCCGCAGATCACGATGCAGGCATCACCGCTTGCACTCACCGTCGGCTCCATGTACGCCACCTCCTTCACTGTCACGGCAACTCCGTTGGGCGGCGTAACCGTCCCTGGTAGCTTTGCCGGCAGCAGTGCAACACTGGCCTCGGGCTTGCCCAACGGTTTTACCTCGGCCTGGAGCACGCCGTCGCTCACGGCCACCGGTGCGGTTGCCTGGACATTGACCCTGACCGGCAGCTCGGCCGCCGTCGCGAGCCTGAACACGCTCAACATCACCACGCAGATTACCGACGCGAACAGCCATCTGGCCTACTCCGCCAGCGGCAAGGCAACCCTGACTGTGACTCTGACTCCGGCCACGCTGCAACTTGCGGCGGCTTCTACACCGGCAATAGTTGTGCAGGGCGCCTCGGCAACGAATGTCCTCACATTCAACGCCGGCGGCTCCTTCCACGGGACCATCAACCTGAGCGTCAGCGGATTGCCTACCGGCGTAACCGCCGCCTGGAGCAGCGACCCGGTCTCGCTCAACAATGACACCGGCACGTCCACGCTGACCCTGACCGCTTCGAGCGCGGCCAAGGCCACCACCACCACCATAGTGGTGACAGCAACCGGCGACGGACTCACCGAGGTGTTCCATCTTCCGGTCCAGGTCAACTACGCGCCGCAACTGCTGATGCAGCTCTCCCCCGTCGCTGTAACGCTGTATCGCAGCGGCACGGTCTCATTTACGCCAAACGTGATGCCGGTCGGCGGGCTGAGCGGCATAGTGACTATCGCGCTGACCACACCGTCTGGCTCTCTGCCAACCGGGGTAACGGTCTCGGCCTCGGCTACCAACATTGCAACTCCCGGAAGCGGCAGCATCACCTATACGTTTTCGGCAACTTCCACGGCGACAATGGGCACTACTCCGATCACCGTCACGGCCTCGACGACTGACTCACACGGCACTGTGCACACCATTGCGCAGAACGTCTCCCTGATAGTCGCCAAATAAGTGTAACCATCCCAATCACCTGTACGAATTTGCCCCCGGCCAAAAACCGGGGGCTTCTTTTGTTCGTAGAGAGCTGCGCAAACAATAACGTTCATTCAAGCTTGGCAAATGCCTTTGCAATCTGCGAGGCAACGGCTGCCGAATCACTCGCCAGACTGTGGCTGATCTCCAGCACCAAAGCCGGAGGCGCGGCCAACGCCTTCAACGCGGCAATTGTTACCGGCCAGTCAATTGTTCCATCGCCCGGCCACAGATGTTCATCCTTCTGGCCATGATTGTCATGGGTATGCACGGAGACAACCCGTTCACCGAGCGTGGCAATTGCCTCGGCGACTCCGACGGTGATATGCGCGTGGCCCAAGTCCAGGCAGACGCCGACGTTCTTCAGGTGGCCAATGTCGAGGATTTCGATCAGGTGTTCAGGGGTGGTGGCCTCGCTGATCAGGTTCTCCACGAGCAACCGAACTCCTAGCGGCCGCGCAAAGGCTCCCAGGTGTTCAAGAGCGGTAATCGAATACTCAATGGTGCGTGGCGACCATCCATCGCTCCGTTCGCCCAGATGCAGAACCAGATGGCGAAAGGGAAGATGCTCGGCGGCTTCGAGGGCGCGCTTGATCTCGTCCATCGCATCAATGCGCCGCGCCTTCTCCGGGTGCAGCAGGTTCACGGCGGGCGCGCCAGCCCGTCCCATCTCCTTGTCTGGGAAGAGCGGCGCGTGAATCGACCACGGCAGCAGCGGATTGGACGCAAACCAGGCGCCGAGCTCACGGACCTGTTCACGGCTAGTGTAGTCAAAGTGCTGGCGGGCGGCAAAAATCTCCACTCCCTCCGCGCCTGCACGGCTGGCAGATTCCAAGACACCTGATTGCAGGCTCTGATTCAAAAACAAATGCGTTGACAAGACGCGCAGCATCGTCAAAGGATCCCCCGTTCCGGCTTGCTTGCGATCAGCACTCCAGACGCTGCTTTCATTCTCGCATTTCTGCAACGACTTATATCGAGCTAATCGGGGGAGCGGACATTGCCGTTGGTCACACGGCAAAAGGTGTTCCTATCTGCTCCCCGGATTACAAAGAGAGCAGCGCGGTTTGTGACGGCGGTTCATAGGGCAGTATCTTTCGCTGATAAGCAGGCGGCAAATCCCTCGATGTCTTGCAATGGAATGCCTGCTGCACAGAGAGGACACGCTGAAGGGGTCCACAAGGAGTTGGGCAGTATCGCCAGAGAGTGAAGAACGACATTCATACGGCTGGCAAACTCCGCTGCTGCACTTCCCAACACCAGCAGCGTACCGATCGCGATGACGTTGGCCCCGCATTCCTGTAGATATGCAAAGGTTCCTCTAACCGCCGAGCCGGCATTGATCACGTCGTTGACAATGGCCACACGCTTGCCGCAGACCTTGCCGCGCAGCGAAAGCGGCAGACTATAGCTGGCCGGGAAAAGCCTGTCCGGCGTCGGACGGAGAGTCCGTTCCGTGTAAGTAAATTCAACGTCTAGTTGTGTGGCGACCATCAGCCCAACAAACGCGCCCTCTACAAGCGGGCCGCAAACAGCGTCGATGCCCAGCGTTCCCAGGCGCTCTGCCAGCTCGTCGATCAGCGGCTGTAGAAGCCGCGGTCGAAGGCAAAGCAATTCAAGGTCGATCCAACGATCTCCATGGTGACCGGATTCCAGAAGAAAATGCCCCTGTCTCACCGGCAGCAGGTTCATAACCGTCCCACTCAGAGACCGCACCCCTCATCAAGAAGAATATCGCGGGTATAGGGGCAGGGGGATTTCGGCTGTGGCGTAGTTTCATCTTTTCTGTCGTTCATCGCGTTCGAGAAGCCGACTTCAGGGTAGTAATCCTGGGAAAACTGCGACGAGCATCTCCGGTAGTGCATATTTAGAAATTGAAGAGTGGCCGGTGAGCAATCCGTAAATTGCAATGGGCCACTTTCCGGAATGGCGGCTTTGCGTCCACAACGCGAATTGCAGGTTCTCATCCTATGCCCGACAAGCGGCTCCCTATCAGTCGGGGGGCGAGGTGATTGCGCCGACGGGCTGCATCTGGGGCCTGGCGCCTTTGATCATGAGCCACAGCACGATGGCGCCCTCTCCGAGGAGGGCAGGGGAAACGACTCGGGTTACGCGATCGACAAAGTCTGGAGCGAGAAGCCCGGTAGAGGCAATGGTCACATAGGCACAGCCGTTGATCATCAACGCGACGCCGATCAGGCGGGGAAGAAAAACCGACCGGAATACCAGGATGCCGAAGGGGAACAGCCACAGGCCTGCGAAGATTTCGTTGATTAGATAGCCATACTCGTGGATACGGAGAAACAGGGTTGCGAGCGCAGCCTGTTGCGGCTGATTGAATGCTGACAGGAAGTCGTCGCCACGCGCGAGCAGTAGCGCGGCAATATCGTTTAGCGAGTTGAGAAAATCGATCGCAAGAGGCATGCATCCGCCGAGAAGCACCATGAGGATGGCGAGACTGCGGTCCACTTGTTTGAGCAGACGGTAAAGCGCGAGCGCGACGACGAGGCAGGACAGACCGGCAAGAAGGTCGCATACGATTCCTAGCCGGAAAAGTGACTCGTGGGTGGCAATGTTGTGCGCCGTTGCGGTCGCACTGTTGCGCACGATCAGCGCTCCCTCCACATAAATCGGCCGGAACACCGAGAAGCCAAGAAGCAGATAGAGGAATCCTGCGACTCTGCCAGGGTTGCTGCTCGAAGTCATGCTCCTCCTCAAGGCCTGATGGGATAATCCTTTCGATAAAGGATGGCGATGAAATCTTAACGCACGAATGATTGCGCGTCACCTGGAAATATCCAGGACCCTGCATCTCCCCGGATCAACACTTAAAAAGGGGTCGGGGGCCGGAAACTGCACCACTACCGGAATTTCGGAGCCATTGATTTTATTGTCCGGTCTTCGTTTGCGAATCTGCAACGCTACGCGAGGTGTTGCGCGGACTCCGTTTAGTGGTTACTGACCAGCATGACCCAATCGGGGCGTATACGGCAGGTCGCTCCTGCGGCGAGCTTCCAGGTCGTGCCATCCGCATAGGTCACGGAGTTCAGATCGATGGACTGGACCGAGGTCAGGCCTGGCGCCCAGAGGTCTGCGACAGACTCCTTGCCCGATCCGTCAGAAAACCGGACATCCAAAGTCTTGGCCGCCTCGTTAGAGCCGCCTGCTGAAGCCGTCTGCATCATGCGGCCCTTGCTGGTAAAGCCCCAAACCGTAACCGAGGCCCCAGTGATCCGTTTGGAGTCCGGATTGGTAATCGTCAGATGAAGCAATTGAGCGATCCCGGCCGGGCGGTTGCTGACCGTCAGCTTATCGGCGCCCGTCCCCTGCTGCGCGCGCAGCGAGACCGGGCAGCCGGCGCTGGCGGTCGCAGGTCCAGTCGCAGGCCCGGCGATGACAATCGTCTGTGTCGTCGTGTCGAGCTTCCCGACTGATGAGGAGCCCTGGTTCTCAATTTGTCCAACTTGTGCGGCCAGGGTGGTTGAACCAGCAAGGAGGGTGAATGAAAGCAGGACTGCGAGCTTCATCGGAGGAGTCTCCTGTTAGACGTTTGACGCGGATTCCAAGTTTTCGTACTGGCTTGATCGTACGCGAACAGAGTACTCCGCCTGCGCATGCCGATCAAGAGCGTTGCGCTAATCCAGTCAGGCTTCCCTCACACCGCACTGTGTTACCGTTGCAATAAGGCGTCCCTGAGCCGGACCGGTTCAACGCTGATGGCTTGGGCAGACGAGTTTGCCTTTGTTTGGGGACGACGCGCGAAGCTCAAGAATGTCTCAACAGCCGGAATCGACGTCGCCCTCATTACCCGCGCCCCCTGCCGATCGAGCCGGACTGCCCCAGCAGTTTGCGCCTGAAACCGGGGAAACGCAGCCGATTCCAGAGGTGGAGTCGCCACTGCAACCATCGATTCCGCCCCAGCCACAGATTGAAGGACAATCTTCCGGAGCCTCGCCGTTGAATCTCCAGCCAGACCCGACCCTCAGCGAGCATCAACGGATTCCCCATTGGCTGGTGCGTTTTGAACTTTTCCTTCGTGTCCTTCTCCGCATGTATATTGGACTCGCCGTCTGCGTAGCGCCCTGGTGGAAGCCGTTCTGGGATCAGAATCCGCTGTTTACGCACTATCCGACACTGGCCGTTTTTGCCGCCAACGGCGCTGTCCGCGGCCTGGTTTCAGGGCTGGGCCTCTTGAATCTTTGGATTGCCTTTCGCCAGGCAATGCGGTATAGGGACGAATAAGCGATGAACGATGAAAAGCAGAAAACAGGGATCAGAGATCAGGGGTTAGAAACGCTTGGCTTGAACGAGGACGGAAAAGACAAAGCGCCCACGGCGCCGCCACCGTTAGAGGTTGCGCCGCTGGCCTATGAGAATTCCGCTTTTTTGAATAGCCCGGACGGGCGGCTGATCCGCATCGTTGCAGAATATATGGAACCGTTGGCCCGCTTCCGCCGCGAGCAGATTCAGGATACAGTCGTATTTTTTGGTTCGGCGCGCTTCCGCGACCGCGAAGAAGCCGACCGCGCCCTGGAATTACTGGAGAACACCGGCTCCCGCACTCCAGCTCCCAGCGCCGAGCAACCGGCCAGCATTCCTGAAATTACCGCAGGAACAGCTACCGATTTGCAACGCAAGCGGGCCGTGGCTGCCGTCGAGATGGCCCGTTACTACGAAGACGCCCGGCGACTGGCGCAGCTGCTTACTCAATGGGCAAAGTCCATCCCATCCCGCAGGCACCGGTTCGTGGTCACCTCCGGGGGTGGTCCGGGAATCATGGAAGCCGCAAATCGTGGCGCATACGAGGCCGGCGGCAAGACCATCGGCCTGAACATCAAGCTGCCCTTTGAGCAAGCTCCCAACTCCTACATAACCCCCACGCTTAACTTTGAATTCCATTACTTTTTCATGCGCAAACTGTGGTTTGCTTATCTATCCAAGGCTCTGGTGGTTTTTCCTGGCGGATTCGGCACTCTCGACGAGATGTTTGAGATTCTTACCCTTGCCCAGACCCACAAACTGGCCAAAAAGATCACGGTTGTTATCTATGGGTCGGAGTACTGGAAAAGGGTCTTCAGCTTGGATGCCCTGGTAGATACCGGCGCAATTTCACCCAAAGACATTGAGCTTTTCCAGTTCGCTGACACGCCGGAGCAGGCCTTCGAGCTGCTTCGCCAGGGGCTGACGGAGAATTATCTTGTGGCGGAGGCCGCATCCGGCGCCCTCACCGAGAGCCAGCAGATGCCCGAAGGCAAGGAGCTTTTGGCCGGCTGGACCGTTGAGGATTTTCTGGGTCCGGATCTGGCCAAGACCAACAAGTAGAATAGATTGCACAGAGAGCGGTGCAGGTCATTTTGAAAAATTTAATCGCGTACCATTTCGGTACGCACCAGTCAACCCCCGTTTACTTTGTTGATTCTTTTACTAATTGAAGGTCAATTCGCATCTTATTCATCAGACCTTTATGATTCGCACTGGATACTGGCAACTGAAATCCCGGCAGCATCGTGGAGAAGGAGCAGGAATGGCCAAATCGACCATCTCGTATCTGTGGCGCGACAAAAATGCGGCGCAAGGCTTCCGGACGGGCGTTTCCATCCATAGTCATACCAACCAGTCCAAAGAGACTTTGGACTTCTTGGCCAACTTTGGGAACCAGTATCCGATCATGCGCCCAATTATTTCGCGTCTGGAGCGGCGCTCGGAGGCCAACCACGGCGTCCGCGTGAATTTCGCGCGCAGCTACTGGACCCCGCCGATGACCCCCAAGCTGGCATTTGATCTAGAAAGCCAGCAGATCGAAAAGCTGGACCTTGCCTCAATGGTTTCGCTCACCGACCACGATAGCATTCAGGCGCCGATGCTGCTGCGCACCGTTCCCAGCGCCCGGCAGATTCCGGTTTCCCTCGAGTGGACCACCCCCTACGGCGGCATCCAGGCCTTCCATCTTGGCGTGCATAACCTGCCCAGCGCCAAGGCCAGCGAGTGGATGGACACACTGACCGACTACACGGCCAACCCTAGCGACGCGCGGCTCACCGAGATTCTCGCCGAGCTGCATAAGGAGCCGAATGTTCTGGTGGTCTTCAACCACCCGCTCTGGGATCTCTATCTGATCGGCAAGGAAAAGACCGAGTTCCTGGTCAATGAGTTCCTGCAGAAGAACGGCAACTATCTTCACGCGCTGGAGCTGAACGGCCTGCGCCACTGGGATGAAAACCGCCAGGTGCGCCGACTGGCCGAGAAGTGGAATATGCTGCTCATTTCGGGCGGCGACCGCCACGGCGTTGAGCCGAATGCCAACATCAACCTCACCAACGCGGAGAGCTTTACCGAGTGGGTCCACGAAATCCGGCGCGAAAAGAAGAGCGACATACTCTTCATGCCGCAGTATGCTGAGCCCTGGAAGCACCGCATCCTGCAATCGACGATTGACGCCATCCGTGACTATCCGGAGTTTCCGCAGGGTTCCCGCACCTGGGATGAGCGCGTTTACCACCCAGACAAGAACGGTGTTGACCGGCCGCTCTGCGAACTGTGGCCCAACGGCGCGGCGCCGCCCGTAATGCGGTGGGGCCTGGCGATGGTACGCCTGTTGGGTAGAGGACCAGTCTCCGGCGGCCTGCGTATGGCTTGGAGCGAGAACGAGCAGTTGCGTCTGGCCCTCGGCGAGCACGAATAAGAATTGCCGCGAGTCAGCAGGCTAGCGAGTCGCACGTCAGCGAAGAGAAGCTGGCAGGTTATCGCGGGCGTTGAGTCTATAATTGCCCTAGCCTAGCGGCTGACTTGCTGACTCGCTAGCCTGCTGACTGGCTCGTAAAAATATGACCGACCAAATGCCCCGCGTGGCTTATTTTCCTGACTCCTTCCACGAAATCAACGGGGTCGCCCATACCAGCCGCCATTTTGAGGCCTTTGCGCGCCGTCGCAACCTGCCCTTTCTCTGCGTCCGGGCCGGCGACCGCCCGCAGGCATTTACCGAAGACGGCAACCTCTGGACCCTCGAGCTGCCGCGCGGTTTTTTATCCTTTGCCCTCGAAAAAGATCTCCGTTACGATCCTGCGTTCCTGCGCCACATTCCTCTTATCGAAGAGGTGCTGGAGCGCTTCAAGCCCGATCTGATTCACATCACCGGACCCAGCGAGGTTGGCATGTTGGGCGCGGGGATGGCGCACCACATGCGCCTGCCGCTGGCCGCCAGTTGGCATACGAATGTCCACGAGTATCTGGCCCGCCGCTCCGAATGGTTGCTGCGCTGGCTGCCGCAGCAGCAATCGGCCTCGGCGGAGCAGACAATCGAAGACCTGACGATGGCCACGGCAGCCAAATTCTATTCGCTGGCCAAAGTGCTCTTCGCGCCCAACCTCGAACTCTGCGCGCAGCTTGAGCGCGCCACCGGCCGCCCCTGCCACCGGATGCCGCGCGGCGTCGATGCCGAGCTCTTTCATCCATCAAAGCGCAATCGCAGTCCTGAAGACCGCGATCACGTCCTGGGTTTTGTCGGTCGCCTCTCCATAGAGAAAAACGTCGCGCTGCTGGCGCAGGTGCAGGAAGAGCTCGAAAAGATGGGCCATCGCAGTTTCCGCTTCCTCATCGTCGGCCACGGGCAAGAAGAAAGCTGGCTGCGCGAGCGCCTGCCGCGCGCCGAGTTTCCCGGAGTCCTGCGCGGCGAAGAGCTGGCCACGGCCTACGCCAACATGGACATCTTCGTCTTTCCATCGCATACTGACACCTTCGGCAATGTAGTTCTTGAAGCCCTCGCCAGCGGCGTCCCGGCCATCGTCACGCCCCACGGCGGACCCTGCACCATCGTCCGCGACGGCGAAACCGGCTGCATCGCCACCGACGCGGAATTCGCCGCAGCCGTATCAGGTGTGCTGCGCAATCACGCTCTGCACCAGGCAATGCGGAAGGATGCACGCACGTATGCCCTCACCGCTAGTTGGGACTCGGTCTTTGAAGGGGTCTATGCGGCGTATGAGGCGATCTTGCCGGAGCGGGAGTCTGTGGCGGGATAGGTAGCAGCAACTATCAATCTATTGTTCGAGAGTATTTATCGCGGAAAATTGGGGCGGATACTTGGAAATCGTTGCAAAATTGCATCGACAATCGCCTCGGACTGTTCTCGGTTTAGTCCAGGGAAAACGCGGATTCTGCCATTCTCGCTGTCAACAACAAAGCCGCCTGGATTGCCGCCAGCTATGGAATCAAATCCCATCCAATCCACCTCAGATGCAGGTACGGATTTCCTTGCCGAAAAAAGATCCTGCAAATTTCCTGAAGCAATCAACCGATCACCCGTCACGCGAAGCTCTGTCATGCGGCCACGCAACCAGTAAAGCTTTGTTGACCCAATCATGGAGACAATGATAAGTGCTCTGAATACCCAATCGTGATGAAACCGCGGAATAAAAAACGTCGAAATCGCAAGTGCTGGCGGTACGATTCTATAAAACCAGTCGTACAAGCTCGCGTGGCGCACAACACGAAACAGCAATTCATCCTGAAGGTCAGTAGTTGTCAACTGAACGCGGTCGTCTTTTCTCTTCAGCTCCATGTCTTTCAACTCCAGCGATATTAGAGGGAAAATACATCAGCTTTGTGGTCGTCGCTCGTTCATTTCATCGCGGCTGAACCGCCGGCCAGTATTGATATGGCGCAAGCGTTGCATCAGCGTATCGAAAGCCGACTCACGTGCAAATAGCCGCGCCCGTTCGACCCGTTCCTTGTCCGCCTTTAGACTGGGCTTCTTCATAAGAATCCAGCGTACACCATTTTAGTGCCCTAAAGCTCGGAGGTATGCCGGCCGATCAATCTTGGCACAACAACAAAAAACACGGCGGCCGGATAAACTACTCCGGCCAGCCGCGCTTGCGGGGCGTTGCAGATGAAGAGCGGCTGGGGTTCGCTCTTTTCGGGGAAGAGGCTGTCTGCCCCACATCCTTACAAGTTCAGTGTCCAGATGATCAGCGTGTTATTCACGTCATCCACTGCCGCAAAGGTTGCCTGGCTACCATTGACGCTTACCGCCAGACCGAACGATCCGCCGAGCGCAGTATCGACCGGAATCTCCTTCACAAAGCTCCCGTCCGTGGTGAACTCCACAATCTCACTCGGCTGCGAGGGGCTTGGATTTACCGCATCGTTGTTGGTCACCAGCAGGTGGCCATTCGGAGATATCGCGAGCCCCAGCGCGCCGTGCAGATGAACGTCATCCTGGTAGACAATCAATCCCGATCCTCCGTCGGTTGTACGGGTGGTCGCATCCGAGATTGCAAAGACCGCGTTATCTCCGGTTGATGCAACATAAAGAAGGTTATGCACAGGGTCGAATGCCAGGCCTGTCGGCGCAATGAACACGGTCGCAGGATTGCCGCTGACAAAATATCCCGAAGCAATCGTCTGCGTGCTCACCAGCGTCAACTTGGCCGGTGTAACGGTGAAGTTGAGCCTGGTAATCGAACCGGTGAATACATTGCTCAAAAAAACATACGCTTGGTCGCCGTTGTCTACCACCGCCATATCCCACGGCGCTTGAATCGACAAGTTCGTGAATGTCTGAAGCAACTGACCCTTGCTGTTGATCACCAGCAGCGAACCCGGCTTGGCAGTCGCCGTAGTGCCATCGGTAGTGGGTGAGTTGCCGACCAATACAAAGCCGTACTGCAAGACGCCCAGTGCTGTGGTGAGTCCCAGCCCGGCCTTGCCTTGAAAGAAGGTGGATGGAGCGTGGCCGTTTGCTGGAACGCGGACGATGGTCGTTCCGGTGCCTTGCAGATTGCTGCTGTTATTCCAGTTCGAGACCAGAATATCTCCGTGCGCCAACGACCCGGTTCCCGTTTGAAAATTGTTGGGGACAAATGCTACGCCGTATGGATTCTGATCCCCATTTTTGGGGACTGTTGAAACGACTCGAACGGGACTAGGCAGGAATGCCGCATCCGGATCAAGAGCAGTTTGGCCAAGGCTGATTCCGCAGGTACCAACTATCAACAGAACCGCAATCAGAGTCTTGCGCGATAGGCTCAGGATTGCTGGATAGGTCTCCGGCAATCCGGATTTGCTGATTCGCATGTCAATTTCTCCTCAGAGTAAGGGGCTTCTGCAGTGGGAAGACTCCACCAAACATTTCCTTCAGCAGCAAGCCGGTAATGGTTCCAACTGCGATCACCATAGGCCAGCCTTCGATGGACAATTGTCTTGGAGTTGTCACTCCATTGTCGGGATAGAATTACCGCTTGCAAGTTAGGAATAGTGTCACGATCAGTTCAATGTTGGTTAACACGACGCAGAGATGTACTGTTTTTTCTGGTCACGGAAAGCAGAGTTATGGTAATGAGGGATAGTGAGAGTGAGTAATTTATTCGTTCTATAGCATTTTCGGAATTTCTGTAGTCCGGAAGCACACGCTCAAGTGGCTTTTTTCTCAAGAAAAAGCCACCTTTCACTGTCGCGAAAAAGTCTACGAGTATTCCGGAAATGCTCTAATCTGTGGAGAACTCGATATTGCATCCGCTCTGCAGATCCAGTGCAAACGGAGTTTCCTTATCCGTAAACAGATCCCAGCGCAGCCCGCGAAGCACATGGTCCTTAATGCCACTAATCTTCAATCCCTCGTCAGAGAGTTTTCCTGATTGCCATGCCTCGCCCTCGCGGCCCCAGGCCAGAATCGAGTGATGGCCGACGAAGAGCAGCAGGCCCTGCTCGACCGCGGGAACGATCTCCAGCACCGGGCGGAAGGAGATCATCGTGAAGCGCTCAGGGGCGGTGGTATCGATGATGTACGCATACCCGCCCGAGACCGCGCAAATTTTTCCTGGATTTGGTGTAGACCAGAGTCCAGTTGGCACTGCCGGATCGCGAAAGCCCAGCGCACAGGTGGCCAGAAAAGGCTCCGTATTGTGCTCAGGAGGACGTATCAGCACTTCCAGCGCGCCGCGTTCGACTTCTTCCGCCCGCGTTGGATAAACATAATGCCGCGCAGGCAGGATGATGGGCCGCGTAGGCAGAATCTCGGCCTGCCAATGGTGCGGAAAGCTGCCATCGAAGATGGGAGCGAGCGGTCCAACCGTCACGCCACCAGCACTCCCAATGTTGCACCACCCTCAAACCGGACAATCCGCTCGCGCACAGTGGGAACGCTCAGCCCAAGCGCAGCCCCATCTTCAATCAGCGGCAGCAGCTTGTCGAACTCCGGGCCGGAATGAGCGCCTGTGAGCACGATGCGTGCCGGATGGTAGAGATCCTTGCCCTTGACGCCGGTCGCTGTCGAAATCTCTTTCATCCACTGTTTGAAAAGCTCCGGTGTTACAGGATCGGTGTGGACGATGACACGCCCCGTCAGTTCCGCCAGCACGGAGCGCGCTGAGTCGGTAGCCAGCACCACGGCATTCTCCGGATCGCGTCGGGCTGTCTCAATGTCATAGCCGAAGATCGCGGCTGATTTGGCGGGAAGCTGGTCCAGATGATCGACGGCAGGCAGATAGAGTGCCAGCAGCTTCAGAAACCAGGCCTTGCGCTGCGCGATCTCGTCTGCCGAGGGAATATTGAGATGAATCGGCGGGTTCTGATGCTCCAGAAAATCGACCATCTCATGCGTATACAG
This sequence comes from uncultured Acidobacteriaceae bacterium, assembly GCA_963713645.1. Lineage (GTDB taxonomy): Bacteria > Acidobacteriota > Terriglobia > Terriglobales > Acidobacteriaceae > Telmatobacter. Next base: position 325,620 of record CAVQMQ010000045.1, read on the forward strand.
CTCCTGCGCTGCGCCGAGGGGGAAGATATCCGGCCGGACCAGGCAGAACTGCCGCTCCGCAAGCTTGGCGATTCGCTCCGGCGCGGCCAGCTTGAGGTAATGGCGGTTGAGCCAGTTCAGTTTGTCAAAGTCGAAGATCGCAGGCGAAGGTGTAACGCGCTCCAGAGAAAATGCGCCGGTCAACTCGTTGAGGGTGAAGGTCTCGGATTTGCCGTCTTCCGCGCCCCAGCCCAGCAGCGCCAGGTAGTTGGCGAGCGCCTCGGGGAGATAGCCCATCTCGCGGAAAGTAGCAATCGAAGTGGCTCCGTGGCGCTTGGAGAGCCGTTCGCGGTCCGCGCCCAGAATCGTCGAGAGGTGAGCGAACTCCGGCACCTGCCACCCGAAAGCCTGATAGATCGCCACTTGCTTCGGCGTATTCGAGATATGGTCGTCGCCGCGGATCACGTGCGTAATTCCCATCAGCGCATCATCGACGGTGACGACATAGTTGTAGACGGGCACGCCTGCCGACACTCCGCTGGCCGAGCGGACCAGGATCGGATCGCTGACCGTTTCGGCGGCAAACTCCACCGGCCCACGCACCAGATCGTGAAAGCGCAGCGGCTCGGGACCGATCTTCAGCCGCACGGCGAATGGCTTGCCGGCAGTTATGTTTGCCTCGATCTCCGCCGGCTGCAAAGCACGGCAGCGGCCCGAGTAAACCTGCGGGCGATGCTGCTCGACGGCCAGCTTGCGCTCGACCTCCAACTCATCCTGCGTACAAAAGCAGCGGTAGGCTTTGCCCTCGGCCAGCAGCTGCTCGGTGTGCTCTGCATAAATCTCCAAGCGCTCACTCTGGCGGTAAGGACCAAATGCGCCTTTGTCCTCAAGACCGGCGAGGCCAGGACCCTCGTCCCAGTCGAGTCCCAGCCAGTGCAGGTCTTCCATCAGTTGCGTCTCAAAGCGCTCCTCGGACCGCTCAAGGTCGGTATCTTCAATACGCAGCAGGAAATCCCCGCCGGTACGGCGGGCATAAAGCCAGTTATAAAGCGCAGTGCGGGCATTGCCGACGTGGAGCAGCCCCGTAGGGGAAGGAGCAAAACGGACGCGGGTTTTCTTTACATTCATGGCACCTAGAATAATAGCTGCAACAAGCGCCGGGTGTCTCGCCGGGCCAATCGGTGCCCTTTATAAGTTATAAGACAGCAGGCCTGGTCAGACTGATCCAAACCACCGCTCAACAATCGTGCGCACATCGACTGAGTGGTTATAAAACATGATTTTCGCTTTTGGGGCCACTGCATGAGTTGTGTCTATGATTTGTTCCATGAAGTACGACATCGCCTCGTTGCCGGCAACTCCGCCTCCGATTAGCACACCATCGCAAGGTTGTGTCTCCAATTTATCTTTGAACCCGTCGAGGCCGGTATCGGGGGATGCCTGGATGATTTCGTATTTATAGCCGGCTCGTGTCATCCGTTCCTGCAGGTCACGCAACCTTCTCTTGATCTTTGGGCGCTCCTCTACCGGGATCAAGGGGTGATCCAGCGTTAGCCCGATGTGGAAGATGGATACAGGCAAGATCGCTTCCTAACAGATCTTTAGGGATAGAGCCTCTACAGCTTCCGAGGCTCGTCGAAAACAGATTACCACCCCTCCGGCAATTCTTGGGGAGAGAACGCGCGTGTCACAATGAGCCTGATTCCCGGCTCCGCGATCCTTTACCCTGTTATCAGGGAGAACGAAAACCCAATCATGTCCTCATCTCAGGTCAAATTCGGCACCGACGGCTGGCGTGGCGTTATCGCCGACGATTTCACTTTCGCGAATGTGCGCATTGCCGCAGAGGCCATTGCCGCATATATCCACGCCAAGGAAGACCCGAAGAAGGGCATCGCGATCGGCTACGACACCCGCTTCGGCTCGAAGGCCTTTGCCCGCGCCTGCGCCGAAGTGGTCGCAGCCACCGGAATTCCCGTGCAACTGGCCAAAGACATTACGCCGACACCGGCGCTGAGCTATGCCGTGCGCGAGCGCAGCCAGGCCGGGGGCATCATGATTACCTCGTCGCATAATCCTGCCCAGTGGAATGGCGTGAAGTACAAGGCATGGTACGGAGGCTCGGGCAAGCCATCGATCATGACGGCAATTGAGAGCCAGTTGGGCAAGCCAGTGGCAAAGGCCGCGCAGCCAGCGCCGATCCTTGAGGTTGATTTTCTGCCCGACTACCTCGCCGCCATCGAGGACTTCGCCGATCTGAACCTGATCGCCAAGTCGGGCATGAAGTTCGGCATCGATTCAATGTACGGCGCGGGGCTGACAATTATCGCCGACATCTTTACCCGCATTGGCGTTGCCCATGTGCAGATTCGCGGTGGGCAAGATCCGCTTTTTCCCGGCATCAACCCCGAACCCATCGAGCCGCATATTCGCGCGCTGGGCGAGGCAGTAGTTGCCAACCAGTGCCAAGCCGGGCTCTGTACCGACGGTGATGCGGACCGCATCGGCGCGACAGACGAGCATGGCGAGTTTGTCGATCCGCACAAGATCTTCTGCGTGCTCCTCAGTTGGGTTCTCAAGTACAAAGGCTGGCCAGGCGCGGTAACGCGCGCCTTCAATACGACAAAAATGCTCGACCGCATCTGCGCCAAGCATGGCCGCAAGCTCATTGAGCACGGCATCGGCTTCAAATTTGTCTGCGACTACATGCTTGAAGAAGAGATTGTGATGGGCGGCGAGGAGTCGGGCGGCATCGGCTTTCAGCGCCACCTGCCGGAGCGCGACGGCCTGCTGAATGCGCTGCTCATCGCCAACGTCATGGCCCAGGAAAACAAGACGCTGGGCCAGTTGGTTGCCGATCTGCAGGCTGAGTACGGCGAACACCAGTACGGGCGCATCGACCTGCACATTTCCGAAGATCTGAAGAACAGCGCCATTGCCCGCGCCAAAGCTCTCCAGCCTGGCGATCCGGCTTTTGCGGGAATGAAAGTGCTGCGCCAGGAGACGCTCGACGGAGTGAAGTTTTTTCTCGGCAATCCCGAGGCTGCAACGAAGAAAAATGCCGCCGAGACCTGGATTCTACTGCGCGCCAGCGGCACCGAACCGTTGCTGCGGATCTATATCGAGTCCTGCTCGAAGGAGTCGGTAGCTACGCTGCTGGAGTCAGCGCGCAATTTCGCTTTGAACAGCAGCTTCACGCTCGGCGCAAAGAACAGCGATCTCCCGTAGAATGCATCCTAAGCCGGTGATACTCACCTGCAAAGCGTGAAAGCGGTGTGCGATGACGCAGGCATTCCGATCAACTCGCGTTTTTACGCCCGAAGGACTCGCTCCGGCAACTCTGCTGGTGGAGCGGGGGCGCATTGCTGAAGTGCGCGCATGGAATCAGGCGCCTGCAGCGGCGCTATTGCGCGACTTTGGCGACCTCGTTGTGCTCCCCGGCCTGGTCGATTCGCACGTCCATATCAACGACCCTGGGCGGGATTGGGAGGGGTTTGTTACGGCTACGAAAGCCGCTGCTTCGGGCGGAGTGACAACCCTGGTGGACATGCCGCTCAACTGCTTGCCTGAGACTACAAATGTGGATGCGCTCAAAGCCAAGCGGGAAGCGGCACACGGCTCGGCATGGGTGGATTGGGCGGCATGGGGCGGGGTGGTCCGCGGCAACTCAGCAGAACTACCAGCGATGGCCAAAGCAGGCCTTCCCGGCTTCAAGTGCTTTCTCATTCATTCCGGAATCGACGGCTTTCAATGGGTGGATGAAACTGAACTGCGGCTAGCGCTCACCTGGCTGCAAGACACCGCGTTGGGCGGAGTGAGATTGCCGCTGTTGGCTCATGCTGAGCTTGCCGGACCGGTGAATGCTGCAACCGAGGCGTTGAACGCGGCTGGCGCGGATTGGCGCAAGTACTCTACCTACCTGGCTTCAAGGCCGGATGCAGCCGAAGTGGAGGCGATTGAACTGCTGATTCGCCTGGCTGAAGAATGTGATGTGCCGATCCATATCGTGCACTTGTCCAGCACCCAGGCCTTGCCGCTGTTGGCGGCTGCGCGGCTCGGCGGAGTTCCGATCACCGTCGAAACCTGCGCACACTACCTTTGGTTTGCCGCCGATGAGATTCCTGACGGAGCGACGGAGTATAAATGCGCTCCCCCCATCCGGGATGCAGCCAATCGCGAGACGCTATGGGCCGCGCTGGAGGCCGGGTTGATCGATATGGTGACGACCGATCATTCGCCTTGCCCGGCGGAGATGAAGCATCGCGATGAGGGCCGCTGGGATCGCGCCTGGGGCGGAATTTCCAGCCTCGGACTCGCTCTCTCCGTGGTGTGGACCGCGATGCATCGGCGCGGCTTGAGCCTGGAAAAACTGGGACAATGGATGGCGGCAGCGCCCGCGCAATTGGCGGGATTGTCCGGTCGAAAAGGCGCACTGATTGCCGGTGCTGACGCGGACTTTGTCGTTTTTGATCCCGACACTGTCTGGACGGTTACACCAAAGGATCTGCACTTTTGCCACAAGTTATCGCCCTATCTGGGCGCGGAGTTGCGCGGGCGTGTTCAGGAAACATGGCTGCGTGGGGAGCGCGTCTTCAACTTGAAGGAGGGCTTCAAAATTGCGCCGCGCGGCAGAGAGCTGGTGAGGCGATGAAAGCGCGCGCGCAGCGGGCGATTGCCGAATGCCGGCTGATCGCCACGATGAGCGAAGAGCAAGAGCGCACGACACGGCAATTTTTGACTCCGCCGATGCACGATGTTCACGCACATTTGAGCGCGAGAATGACCGCGCTGGGCGTGGCGGTAAGCGTTGACGCGGCAGGGAATCTGCGCGGACGATGGCAGCCTGAAGGGGCGCGCGGCAAGCGGATCATTCTTGGCTCCCACATCGACACTGTGCCCAATGCAGGCGCATTTGACGGTGTGCTCGGTGTGGTTCTGGCGCTGGAATGGGTAGAGATTGCACGGGAAATCGAGCTGCCGCAGCCAATCGAAGTGATTGCATTTTCCGAAGAAGAAGGCGTTCGCTATGGGGTTCCGTTTCTGGGGAGCCGTGCAGCGGCAGGCATCTTCGACAAAACGATGCTGTCGTATGAAGATGCCGATGGCATCCGCATGGACGAAGCCATCCGGGCCTTTGGTCTGGACCCTGCAAAGATCGGCGAAGCCGTTCTCGACGACGGCGTGTGGGGGTTTGTCGAGATTCACATTGAGCAAGGGCCCGTGCTGGAGGCGGAAAATCTGCCCCTGGCGGTGGTCACAGCTATTGTCGGCCAGTCGCGGTTGGAGCTGCGCTTTGCCGGGCAGGCCAATCATGCGGGAACCACGCCGATGCATCTGCGGCGGGACGCGCTGGCAGCGGCGGCAGAGTGGATCGTGCACGTGGAATCAACCGCGCGCAAGACAGCGGGACTTGTCGCAACGGTCGGCAAAATCAGCGTGGAACCGAATGCCGGCAATGTGATTCCGGAATCTGTGCAAGTGAGCCTGGATGTGCGCCACGCGCAGGATGTAATTCGCCAATCGGTGGTACAGGAGCTATTGACTGCGGCGGCAATGATCGCGGAACAGCGCGGCATTGCATTTCAGCATTCGGTCCAATTGGATCAGCCGTCAGTGCCGATGGACGAGCAGCTAACCGCGCTGCTCGCCGATGCAATGGAAGGTGCGGGGTTTCCGCTGAAGACAATGCCCAGCGGCGCAGGCCACGATGCAATGGTGTTGGCCGCGAAGGTTCCCACTGGAATGCTGTTTCTGCGCAGCCCCGGAGGCATCAGCCACCACCCCAATGAAGCCGTGCTGGAAGCCGACGTAGAAGCTGCGCTTCATGTGGGCCGAGAGTTCCTGCTGCTGCGCCGGGCCGCGCAACTTCGATAGAATGCTCACACGAGGCCGCGATTGCACCATTTTGGATTAACACGCAGCAGTTTGAAGCCGGATCATTTGTTGCAGACGCCGGACACATTTGTCCGCACTCCGCTACCGGGAGCAGTCGGCGTGGAGTTTGTAGTTCATGCCGGTCCGCAGCTGGGCGCGCGCTTTACGCAGATGACCGCGGAGTTCGCCACCGGCGGCACGCTCGGGCCTACGTCCGCACAGCGCTTTATTTATGTACTAGAAGGTGAACTGGAGTTGACGACGGAGGGGAGGAAGCATCTGCTGGAGACCAGCGGATTTGCTTATCTTCCACAGAGTGCTGGGCACACGGTGCGCGCCTTGGATCGCTCACTCGCTGTGATCATTGAGAAGCCTTATCAACGCCTCAGCGGCGTGGCGCAGCTTCAGGAAATTGTCATCGGGAAAGAATGGGAGATCACTGCCGTGCCGCTGATGGGCGATGAAGCGTTACGTGTACGCCCGTTGATGCCGGACGGCCCCGCCTATGATTTTGCCGTGAACACGATGACCTACGATCCCGGCGCGGCGTTGAGCATGGTTGAAATCCATGTAATGGAGCACGGCCTGCTGATGCTAGAAGGCGGCGGAATCTACCGGCTCGGAGACGCCTGGTATCCGGTTGAAGCCGGCGACTTTATCTGGATGAGCGCGTATTGCCCGCAGTGGTTTGGTGCGCTGGGCAAGAAGCCCGCGAAATACCTCATCTATAAGGATTGGCGCAGGCATCCGTTGGAGGGCTGAAGCGGGCAATGAGCAGTACGCCAAATCTCGATATACACGCACTGTCGGCGGAGCTGGCGACTTTGGCGCTGCTCTCAGAAGCCGACCCTCCAGTGGTGACGCGCGTGGTCTTCAGCGAAGCCGACCTGCGCGCGCGGGCATATGTAAAAGGCCTCTGCACAGCGGCTGGACTCACAGTGAGCGAAGACGCCATCGGCAACACCTTTGCCCGCTGGCAGGGCAGCGATGCGGAGCTTGCGCCAGTAGGCACTGGCTCGCACATCGACGCGATTCCCAACGCAGGCGCGTATGACGGAACCGTGGGTGTGCTCGGGGGCCTCGAAGCAATCCGTGCCTTGCAGCGTGCGGGCTTTCGTCCCCGGCGCTCCATAGAGCTGGTAATCTTCACCTCCGAGGAGCCTACCCGCTTTGGCATCGGATGCCTGGGTAGCCGCATGATGGGCCATGTGCTTTCTCCGGCGGCGGCGCTCGCCTTGCGCGACAAGCAGGACCGCAGCCTTGACGAGTTGCGCACTCGGGCTGGATTCACTGGCCCACTCGACTCCGTTGCGTTGACCGCCGGGCGCTTCCATCAATTTGTCGAGTTGCACATCGAGCAGGGTCCGTTGCTGGAGCAGGAGGGCATCGATCTAGGCCTGGTGACCCACATTGCGGCTCCAGCCAGCCTCCGCATCCAAATCGAAGGCGAGGGTGGCCACGCCGGAGCCAAGTTGATGCCGGGCCGCAAAGACGCACTGGCCGCAGCAGCGGAGTTGGTACTGGCGCTGGAAAAGGCCGCCAAATCCAGCGGCGCAATCGACACCGTAGCCACTGTCGGCGTCTGCGAGGTTTTTCCCGGCGCGGTGAACAGCATTCCATCCCGAGTGCGCTTAGAGACGGACATACGCGACACAGACGGAACTCGGCGCGATCATGTACTAGATTCTCTGATCGCCGCTTGCGCCGAAGTTGCCGAACGGCGCGGGGTTCTGATCACGACGGAACTGGTCAATGCCGATCCACCCGCTCAATGCAACTACGAAATCCTGTCAGCACTGGAGGCCTCCGCGATTGATGCGGGCCGGACACATAAAAAAATGGTGAGCCGCGCCTATCACGATTCGCTCTTTATGGCGCGCATCGCGCCGGTAGCAATGCTCTTCATTCCCTGCCGCCGCGGAGTCAGCCATCGGCCCGACGAGTACGCTTCGCCGGAATGGATCGTCGGGGGAGTAGAGGTGCTGGCCCGTACTCTGGCTCGTTTGTCCGCATAACCATTCGCTTTGAATCCTGGCCGCGCCGTTATATGCTTACGCTCAACCTGTAAGGCGATTTCGATTTTCTCAAATCCATGACCACGCTTGCATAGACGCGTGACCGCAATCTGCTCGAAGGATTTTTGCTCGGACTGCGCTCGAAAGATATGTCCAGATGAACTCGACTCTTGCGCACTGGAACACGGCCAGCACGGACTCGGCTCTGGAGGCGATGACCGCTTGCTGCGGTGCGCGGCGCTGGGCTGCGGCAATGGTTGGGCTTCGCCCAATCGGCAGCGTAGCCGAAGTAAGTTTGGCTGCGGATCATGAGTGGAGCAGAATGAAAGAAGCTGACTGGCTTGAAGCTTTCAACTGCCATCCGCGTATTGGTGAACGCAAGACAACTCACACCTCGACGCAATCGGCAGCGTGGTCTTTACAGGAACAGTCTTCGGCCAACGCCGCGCCGGAGCGTCTGCTTGCGGAATTGGCCGATGGCAATGCAATATACGAACAGCGTTTCGGCTTTACATACATTGTCTGCGCAACCGGCAAGAGCGTCGAAGAGATGGTGGCCATCCTCAAGCGCCGTTTAGCCAGCGACCGCGTGGACGAATTGCGCGAAGCAGCAGAACAGCAAAGACAGATACTGCAGATTCGTCTGGGAAAGTGGCTTGCCGAATGAGCAAAATCACGACACATGTCTTGGATACGGTTCTAGGCAAGCCTGCCGCTGGCATTGCGGTGCGGTTGGAGATCAAGCTGGAAGAGAACGGACCGGCCCGATGGGTCACTATCGGCAAGAGCGCGGCCGATGCGGATGGGCGCTGCCTTGATCTTACCAAAGATGCCACGCCGGGGATGTATCGACTGACCTTTGATTCAGCAGAGTATTTTGCACGTCTCGGACGGCGAAGCATTTATCCAGAGATTTCCATCACCTTCAACTGCGACGGTGAAGCGCATTATCACCTGCCGCTGCTGCTGAGCGACAACAGCTACACAACCTATCGAGGAAGCTGACACGATGGCGAAACTGGCCGAGAATTGCTACGGAAAATCGCGTGTGCGGCTGTCGCGAATCACGCGCCGCGGCGACTGTCACGAGTTCAACGAGTGGATCGTTCGCGTGTTGCTTCGCGGAGACTTCGAGTCCAGCTTCACCGAGGCAGACAACAGTAAGATTCTGCCTACCGACACAATGAAGAACACAGTCTATTTTGTGGCGCGTAACTCCGCTGCCGTAACTATCGAGGAGTTCGCGATTGAGCTGGGCGACTATCTGCTCAACAATAATCCGCAGGTTACAAATGCCAGTATAGAAATTGACGAAAAGGCCTGGCAGCGAATGGTCGTTGACGGCGCGCCGGAAGAGACTACATTTAAGCTGGGCGGACCGGAGCTGAACACGGTCCACGCCGTGCGCGAACAGCGCGGTGAATGGTCAGTGTCATCGGGGATCGACGGACTTGTCATTCTGAAAACTACAAATTCCGCTTTTACCGGATATATCAAAGACAAGCTCACCACTCTCAAGCCAGCAACGGACCGTATCTTCGGCACCAGCGCCACAGTCAATTGGAAGTACGCCGCTGCCGCCCCGGATTATACGCAAGTGCGCACGCGAATTGTTGCAGCGCTGCTCAAGGAGTTTGCCGCCCACCACAGCATGAGCGTTCAGCATACGCTCTTTGACATGGGCAAGGCCGCACTCGCGGCCGCGCCGGAGATTGAGCGCATCACGCTCACGATGCCTAATTTGCACCATCTGCTGGCGGACCTGAGCCCCTTCGGCCTGGATAACCCGAACCATATCTTTGTCCCTATCGACGAGCCGCATGGATACATTGAAGCCACGATTGAACGGTAAAGCTTGTTCGAGCCGTACAAGAGAGGCCGATAGCGAATCGGCGACGCATAGCATCAACATTGCAGTTGCATTGCTCCAAATATGCACTAAAATATGATCTTTGACCCCAGTCGAATGCCCGCTTAGCAGATCTGACAGTATGAGTTCGGTAAAAGAACACCAAATCGCTCTCATAAGGAGTCGATGAATGGAGTCGGCGATCCAGCAGCATGAAAAATTGCTTATCGAGCAATTGCCCCCACAGACCGCGAATGAGGCCTCGGTTGAGGCTGACCGCTGCTTGTATTGCTACGACGCACCATGCACCCACGCTTGCCCAACCCATATTGATATTCCGCGCTTCATCAAGAAAATAGCGACCCGTAATCTGCGCGGGTCGGCGGAAACCATCTTTGCCTCGAATCTTTTGGGGGCGACCTGCGCGCGCGTATGCCCAGTGCAGGAGCTATGCGAAGGCGCCTGCGTACTGGGAGCGGAGCATAAGCCGATTGCGATTGGACGCCTGCAACGCTATGCGATGGACTACGCGCGTGAGAAGAGGCGCTATCCAGTCGTAAAAGCCAAGCCAACGGGTAGATCAATCGCTGTCATCGGCGCTGGGTCTGCAGGGCTCTCCTGCGCCGGCGAACTGGCAAAGCTGGGCCATGCCGTAACAATTTACGAGAAACGCACGCAGCCGGGCGGTCTTTCCACCTATGGCATCATCGCGCTGCGTGAGCCGGTCGAGATTGCGCTTGAAGAGGCGCGCATGATCGAAGGCCTTGGCGTAACCATCAAGACCGGAATTGAATTCGGCAAGGATATTTCTTTCGAGACTATCCAGAAGGAGTTCGATACGGTTGTGTTGAGCGTTGGGCTGGGCCGAACGCCGCCCCTTGGAATCCAGGGCGAAGAGGCGATTGTCGATGGTCTCGAGTTCATCGAAGCCAGCAAAGCTGACGAAACAAGCTTGCATGTAGGCCGAAACGTGATCGTCATCGGCGCGGGAAACACGGCCGTCGATTGCGCCACCATCGCCCGGCGGCTGGGCGCGGAGCGCGTGACAATGGTCTATCGCCGCACCGACCGCGAGATGACGCTGCTACGCAGCATGAGTACGATTTTGCCCGCAAGGAGGGCATCGAGTTTCGCTTTCTCACTCAGCCTGCGCGGGTGGTATTGGAGAATGGCGTGATTGCCGGTTGGCTTGAATGTCTGCGCGTCGAGTTGGGCGCGCTGGATGCATCCGGCCGGCCGGCGCCGATGCCGGTGACAGGTTCGGAGTTTCTGCTTCCCGCGGATCAGATCGTAAAAGCCGTTGGCCAGAAGAAGCCGGCACTGGCTGCGCTGCTGGGCCTTGAAACGGAGATGGGATTCATCGCGGTGGACTCGGATTTTCAGACCAGCATCGCCGGACGTTTATGCCATTGGCGATTGCATTCGCGCTTCCGGCGCGGCTTCGACCGTGATGGCCGTTCAGGATGGCAAGCTAGCTGCCGCGGCAATTCATCAACAGCTTGTCCACCATCCAATGAAGGTTGAGGTGAGCTAACATGGCAGATCTTCGCATCAACTTCGCCGGAATCAAGTCGCCCAATCCTTTCTGGCTGGCCTCAGCGCCGCCCACCAACTCCGGCGCGCAGATTCACAAGGCGTTTGAAGCTGGCTGGGGCGGCGCGGTTTGGAAGACGATCGGCGCTCCGGTGCTGAATGTCTCCAATCGCTATGGCGCCTGGCATTACGGCCGCCAGCGGATGCTGGCCATCAACAATGTCGAGCTGATCTCCGACCGTCCCATCGAAATCAACCTGCGCGAGATTGCCGAAGTCAAGCGCGCGTGGCCCGATCGCGCGGTGATTGTTTCCGCGATGGTGGAGTCGAAGCCCGAGGCCTGGCGCGAGATTGTCGAGCGCATCGAAGACACAGGCGCGGACGGCATCGAGTTGAACTACGGCTGCCCGCACGGCATGAGCGAGCGCGGCATGGGCAGCGGCGGTTGGCCAGGTGCCTGAATATTGCGAGCAGATCACGCGCTGGGTGATGGAAGCCGCGACCATTCCGGTGATCATGAAGCTCACGCCCAACATTACGAATATTGTGTTGCCGGCGCGCGCCGGAGTGGCCGCGGGCGCCAACGCGCTCTCGCTGATCAACACCATCAACTCCATCGTCGGCGTCGACCTGGACACGCTGGAACTGACCCCGAGCATTGGCGGCAAAGGCGGCCACGGCGGCTATGCCGGGCCGGCAGTCAAGCCCATCGCGCTGAACATGCTGGCTGCGCTGGGAACCGATGAGATCGTTTCAAAGTCCGGCTTCCCGATCTCCGGCATGGGCGGCATCGCCACCTGGCAGGACGCGGCGCAGTTTCTGCTGCTGGGCGCATCCAGCCTGCAGGTCTGCACCGCGGTGATGCATTACGGCTTTCGCATCATCGAGGATCTTTGCGACGGGCTCTCCAACTGGATGGACGAGAAGGGCTTCAAGACCATCGCCGATGTTACCGGCCACAGCCTGCATCGCGTCTCCGATTTCAAGAACTTCGATCTTTCGTATCGCGCCGTCGCGCGCATCGATGCGGACAAGTGCATCAAGTGCAATCTTTGCTACGTGGCCTGCAACGATACGGCGCATCAGTGCATCGACCTGGTCTCGCCGCGAGGGCACGGTGGTTGAGCCGCGCGTCGTACGATGTGCGCTCGAACGGGAAAGCACGAGGCGGTCGAGACACGCCCGCAGCCGGTGGTTCGCGAAGAGGATTGCGTGGGCTGCCGGCTCTGCTATAACGTCTGCCCGGTGGACGATTGCATCGCGATGGTCGAGGTGCCCTCCGGACGGACGACTCGGTGACCTGGAGCGAGCTATCCGAGCAGCAGACGCAGGTCACCGAAGACTGGGAGACGATGAAGGCATATCGCGAGCGGGTGGGAATTCACATTCACTGACGCTTTGTGATCGCTCGTAAGACGCGAATGGCGGAGGAGAACGTACAAATGGGCTTGCTGATCAAGGGCGGAGAGATTGTAACTGCGGATGCGCGTCTCGCGCGCGATATCTACATCGAAGATGAGACCGTCAGCGCGATCGGACCGGCCTCTCGACGTACCGCCGGGCACTGAAGTGATCGATGCGACGGGAAAGCTGGTCTTTCCCGGCTTCATCGATCCGCATGTCCACATTCATCTGCCTTTCATGGCTACCTTTGCCAAGGACACGCACGCCACGGCCAGCAAGGCCGCGCTGATCGGCGGGACGACGACATTCATCGAGATGTCTGCCCTTCGCGCAATGAAGATGCGCTGGAGGGCTACCACGTCTGGAAGCAGAAGGCCGAAGGCAACAGCGCCTGCGATTACGCCTTTCACATGGCGGTGACGCGCTACGACGCCAAGACAGAAGCGCAGCTGCGCGAGATTGTCGCGGATGGAACGGCGTCGTTCAAGATATTTCTCGCCTACAAGAATTTCTTCGGCGTCAACGATGAGGAGATGTATCAACACGCTCAAGCTCGCCGCACGAGCTGGGAGTGATCACCACCGCGCACTGCGAAAATGCCGAGTTGGTGGGCCAGTTGCAGCAGCAGCTGCTGGCCGAGGGCAAGACTGGACCGGAGTGGCATGAACCCAGCCGTCCCGAGGCGGTTGAAGCCGAGGGCACAGCCGCTTTGCGACTTTTCTGGAGCAGACCGGCGCGACAGGCTACGTGGTGCATCTCTCCTGCGCGCCTGCGCTGCGCGCGGCTGTCGAGGCCAAACTGCGCGGCGTCAAGCTGTATGTCGAATCGGTGCTGCCGCATTTTCTGCTCGACAAGACGTTATGCCGAGCGTGCCGGGCGTGGAAGGCATGAAGCACGTCATGTCGCCGCCGCTGCGCGACAAGCGCAATCAGTCGGCGCTGTGGGCTGCGCTCAAGGCTGGCCTGATCGACACCGTGGGCACCGATCATTGCCCCTTCGATACGGAGCAGAAGCTGCTGGGCGCAAAAGCGTTCACGCAGATTCCCAATGGCATTCCCGGCATCGAAGATCGCGTGAACCTGATGTACACCTACGGCGTGAAGCGCGGCGCGGCTCGACTTCACCGCTTTGTCGATGCGCTGAGCACGCGCCCGGCAAAGCTCTTTGGCCTTTTTCCGCGCAAGGGAACCATTGCTGTTGGGTCGGATGCGGACCTGGTCGTCTATGACACGGAGTATCGCGGAGACATCTCCGCGGCCACGCAGCACACGCAACAACGACTACAACGGATTCGAAGGATTCGCGATTGAAGGCCGGCCTTCGGTAGTGACGGTGCGCGGCAAGGTGCAGGTGCGCGATGGAGTCTTGTCGGCGAGCCGGGGCGCGGACAAATGCTTGCGCCGCGAGCCACAATCATTTGCCCGGCACAGGAGGCGCAGATCATGCCGGTTGATGCGCAAGGCCGCAATTGATCTGCTCAAGGAGCTGCGCACTCTCACCGCGGATGAGAATGGCGCGCAGCGACTGGCCTGGAGCCCCGTCTGGCTCAAGGCGCGCGAGTGGTTTCAAGCCAAGCTGCGCGACGTTGCCCGTGGAGCATCACTACGATGCTGCCGGCAATAGCTGGACAACGCTTGCAGGGTGACTCGAGAAAAGGCTCTGATTCTCGGCAGCCATCTCGACTCGGTTCCCAACGGAGGCTGGCTCGACGGCTGCCTGGGCGTGATGGCCGCCTTCGCGGTGCTGCGACGCATTGCGGAGGAATATGGCGGCAAGCCGCCGATCACGGTTCGACTCGTCGATTGGGCTGATGAGGAGGGCGCGCGCTTTGGGCGCAGCCTGTTTGGTTCGTCGGCATTTGCCGGCACAGCATACCATCGATCAGGATCGCGGCCGCACGGATGCGAATGGCATTCGCCTTGAAGATGCGCTTGCAGAATGCGGCGTATCGATTGACTCAATCGGCGAAGCGCACAGGAGCGCAAGAATGCAGCGGCATATCTCGAATTGCACATCGAGCAGGGGCCGGTGCTGGAGAGCATGAACCTTCCGCTGGCGCAGTGCTGGGCACCAAGGGCGTAGAGCGCCACGCGATTACCTTTCACGGCCAGGAGGCACACTCCGGCTCGACGCCGATGAACGCGCGGCGCGATGCGCTGGCTGCCGCCGCCAAGCTGGCGCTTGAAATTCGCCCGATCGCCACGAAACATCCGGATGCGGTCTGTACCATGGGCAGCGTCAAGACCTTTCCCGGCATCGTGACTGCGGTGGTGGGCCGCTGCGAGGCAACGCTCGATCAGCGCGATCTGGATGCCGAAGTGCTGGCCGCAATGTATCGCGAAGCCCAGGAGAAGAGCCGTCAATTTGCCGAGGAAGAAGGCTGCACGGTGGAGTGGTCGCGCATCTGGAACATTGCGCCCGAGCCGTTCCATCCGAAGCTGATCGAGTTGTGCGAAGAGGCAATCCGCGAGACCGCGGGACGTTCGCATCGCATGCCTTCCGGGCCGCTGCACGATGCGGCCGAGGTTTCGCGCGCCGGCATTCCGACGGTGATGATGTTTGTGCAATCGCTGAAGGGAATCAGCCACAACAAGATTGAAGACACGCGCGAAGAGCATTTGAAGCTGGCCATCACCGCGTTTGACAGGCTGGCATCGAAGACGATGGACTGGATTCGTGCGAATGGAGGAAGTTGAGATGAGTGCGTCTGAGACATTGATTCCGGCAGCAGAAAAGTGCTCCGCCACGATCCCTCACTGGATCGACGGCAAGGCAGTCGCGGCAACCTCGGGGCGCACAGGCATTGTCACCAATCCGGCTACCGGCGAGACCATCGCCGAGGTCGGCTTTGCGTCCAGTGCGGATGTGGACCGCGCGGTTGCAGCTGCCAAGCGCCGCTTTTCCCGAGTGGCGGGCTACGCCGCTTTCGCGCCGCGCCGAGCTGATCTTCAGCCTGCGCAATCTGATTGCGAAGAATCGCCAGCAGTTTGCGGAGATCATCAGCCTGGAAAACGGCAAGACCATGGCCGATGCGCTGGGCGAAGTGGCGCGCGGCCTCGAAATGTCTGGAGTTCGCCTGCGGCATTCCGCAACCTGCTCAAAGGCGGATACACGGAGCAGGCCAGCCGCGGCGTGGATGTCTATCAGATTCGCCAGCCGCTGGGCGTGGTGGCCGGAATCACGCCCTTCAATTTTCCGGCAATGGTGCCGCTGTGGATGCTGTCGAACGCCATCGCCTGCGGCAATACATTCATCCTCAAGCCCTCGGAAAAGGTTCCTTCGGCGCAAGCCTGTCTGCTCGCGGAACTGGCCAAGCGAGGCGGGCGTTCCCGACGGCGTTTTGAACATCGTGTCACGGAGATAAGGTCGCCGTCGAGCGGCTGCTTGAGCATCCCGACATCAAGGCGATCAGCTTTGTCGGCTCCACGCCCGTGGCGAAGTACATCTATCGAGACCGCAACGCGCAACGGCAAGCGCGTGCAGGCGCTGGGCGGCGCAAAGAATCACATGCTGGTGCTGCCGGATGCCGACATCGCCATGGCCGCCGATGCTGCTGTCTCTGCCGGCGTATGGCGCGGCCGGCGAGCGCTGCATGGCCATCTCCGTTGTGCTGGCAGTGGGCGATGTCGCCGATCCGCTGATTGAGGCGATTCGCGAGCGTGGCGCAAGCATCAAGGTCGGTCCGGGCTCGGAGCCCGCCAGCGAGATGGGTCCGCTGATCACGCGCGAACATCGCGATCGCGTCGCCGCGCACCTCGACATAGCGGTTGCCGAAGGTGCGACGCTCGCCGTCGATGGCCGCCTCGATCCGGCGGCGCGAGGCGAGCGGATTTTTCCTCGGGCCCTCGCTCATCGACAACGCCAAGCCGGGCATGCGCTGCTATGACCAGGAGATTTTTGGTCCGGTGCTGAGCGTGGTGCGCGTAGATACCTATGCCGAAGCTCTTCGCCTGATCAATGAAAATCCCTATGGCAACGGTACTGCGATCTTCACGCAGAATGGCGGCGCGGCGCGCCAGTTTCAATTCGATGTCGAGGTGGGCATGGTGGGCATCAATGTGCCGATTCCCGTTCCGGTTTCCTATTACAGCTTCGGCGGATGGAAGTCGTCGCTCTTCGGCGACCTGCACATGTACGGCCCGGAGGGCGTGCAGTTTTACACGCGCGCAAAGGTAGTTACCAGCCGCTGGCCCGATCCGGGCGCGAGCAAAGTCGACCTGGGATTCCCGCAAGTGCGTTAGAGTTGAAACGATTTGAATCGGAGAACGACGCAATGAGCGAAGTCGCAGCAACCCGAAGCAACTAACATCCGAAGAAATCTCTGCAATCACGCGGCAGACCAACTACGGCACCTGGCGCTTTCAGAAGACATGGAAGCCGCTGCACATTGCCGATGCCGAGGGCTGCTGGTTTACCGATGGCGCGGGCAAGCGCTATCTCGACTTCAGCTCGCAGTTGATGTGCGTGAATCTGGGCCACAAGAATCCTCGCGTTGTGGAGTCAATTGCCGAGCAGGCGCGCGAACTGGCTTATATGATGCCCGGCTACGCTACCGAAGCGCGCGCCCGCCTGAGCACAAAATTACTGGAGGTTTTGCCCGAGGGCCTCAATAAATTTTTCTTTGCCACCAGCGGCACCGAGGCCAACGAAGCGGCTTTCAAGATTGCGCGCATGGTTACCGGCAAGACCAAGATTATCTCCCGCTACCGCTCTTATCACGGTTCGACCAGCGCTTCCATTGCCGCTACTGGCGACCCGCGCCGCTGGGCAATGGAGCCGGGCGGCAAAGGCTCGGGATTTGTCTTTGCGCCAGAGACGAATTGTTATAACTGCCCCATCAAGCACACCTATCCCGGTTGTAACATCGCCTGCGCCGATTACATCGAGCACATGATCCGCAATGAGAGCGATGTGGCCGCCATCATCCTTGAGCCGGTCGTCGGCACTAACGGCGTCCTGGTTCCGCCGCCGGAGTATTTCCCGCGGCTGCGCGAAATTTGCGACCGGCACGGCGTGCTGATGATCGCCGATGAAGTGATGGCCGGCTGGGGCCGCACCGGCAAGTGGTTTGCCGTCGATCACTGGGGCGTGAAGCCCGACATTCTGGTTACCGCCAAGGGCATTACCTCGGCCTATGTGCCGCTGGGACTTTGCGCCACAACCGGAAAAATCGCGGACTACTTCGAGGATCATTACTTTTCGCATGGACACACCTACGAGGCGCATCCGCTGACGCTGGGCCCGGCCGTTGCGACGATTGAAGAGATGCAGCGGCTGAATCTGGTGGAGCGCGCGGCGGAGCTTTCGAGCCATATGTGCGCGCAAAGGTTGAGGCGTTGAAGGCAAAGCATCCGTCCGTCGGGCGATGTGCGCGGTCTCGGCCTTTTCTTCGCCGTCGAGATCGTGAAGAACCGCGAAACCAAGCAGCCCTTCAATACAATGAACGACAAGGTGGAAGGCAAGCCGCTGGTTGTGGATCAGATCGCCGCGAAGATGATGGCGCAAGGGGTTTCGATTCAGGCGTGGGTGAGCCACTTCGTCATTGCGCCGCCGCTGATCGTGACCAAGGAAGAGCTGGACCTGGGGCTCGCAGCGCTCGATGAGCATCTGGCGATTGCGGATGCGCTGGTGGAGTAGCTTCGTGCGGTGCTGATCGCTTATGCCGTTTCGTTGGCGATTTCTACGGTAGCCGGCGCGGCCAGCTTCATCAGCGCCAGATATACAAGTCCCGCTGTAAAGAACCCCACGAACCACGCGTAGTCATAGAGAAAATGTAACTGCGCAACGGCCAGACCAATCAACGCAATCCCTACGCCCAGCACCAGCGCAGCAATTGCGCGGGGATTGATGCCCCTGGTGTAGTGATAGGCGCCTTCGCGATGATAGAGCGAGTTCATGTCCAGTTCAGTCTTGCGGATCAGAAAATAATCGCAGACCATGATGCCGGCGACGGGACCGAGCAGACCAGAGTAACCAATCAGCCAGCCGAAGATATACGCATCCGGAGTTGCCAATAGCTTCCACGGGCACATCGCGAGACCGAGAAAGCCGGTAATCAGGCCGCCGGTACGAAAGCTGATGAGCCGCGGATAGAGGTTGGAGAAATCATTGGACGGTGAGACAACGTTAGCTCCGATATTTACATTCAGCGTGGCGATGAGAATGGCAATCAGCGCGACAAAAGCCACCACCGGCTGATGAAATGCGCCGATCAGCAGAATCGGATTCCAGATCGGATGACCAAAGAGCACCGCCGACGCCGAAGTTACCGAGATGCCGACAAAGGTATATAGCGCCATGGCGACCGGCAATCCGAAGGCTTGTCCCCAGGCTTGTGCGTTTTGCGACTTAGGGAACCTCTGAAAATCTCCCCAATCCACAGCCATCGCGGTTAATGTGGATTGAGGAGATTGATCGCGGATGAAGCAGCTTACTTTGGCCCAGCAGGTGGAGTTTCAACGCTACTCGAAGAAGACACGGCGCGAGCAGTTTCTGGAAGAAATGGACGCCGTCATGCCCTGGGCCGAGTTATTCGCGCTCATCGCGCCGCATTACTCGAAGGGCGAAGCGGGGCGCAAGCCGGTGGGACTTGAGATCATGCTGCGCGTCTATTTTTTGCAGCAGTGGTTCGCGCTCTCCGATCCGGCGGCCGAAGATGCGCTGTACGAATCACCCGTGCTGCGGCGCTTTGCGGGCGTGGACCTTGGCCGCGCGCCGGCGCCGGATGAGACGACCATCTTGAACTTCCGCCACTTGCTTGAAGAGCACGATCTATGCGGTCAAATGCTTGTCGCGGTCAACTTGTATCTGGCCACGCGCGGCATCCGCATCACCACCGGCACCATCGTCGATGCGACGATCATCCACGCGCCTTCATCGGCCAAGAACGAGAAGAAGGAGCGCGACCCGGAGATGCATCAAACGCGCAAGGGCAACCAGTGGTACTTCGGCATGAAAGCGCACATCGGCGTGGATTCAAAAGAAGGCGTGGTGCATTCGGTCTGCTCGACAGCGGCCAGCGTCAGCGATGTGCATATGCTACCCGAGTTACTGCACGGCGAGGAGAAGAAAGTCTGGGGCGATGGTGGCTATCAAGGACAAACTGAAGCTATCCATGAAGCCGCGCCTCATGCGCAGGATATGACATCGCGCCGCGTAAAAACCAAGGCCGGAGTGGACGAGCAACAAAAGCGCAAGAACCGCACCAAGGCCAAAGTGCGCGCCAAGGTGGAGTGGCCTTTCCGCATTCTGAAGCGCGTCTTTGGACATACGAAGGTGCGCTATCGCGGCTTGAAGAAGAATCACGAGTGGCTGTGCGCGGCCTTTGCAGCGGTCAATATTTATCAGCATCGGCGCAGGCTGGCGAAGATCAATTTACGGCTGGCCCTTCAAGGGGCGTAGTGTGTCTGCCGGAGGCTGCAAAAGCCTCCGGTAGGCAAAATGAACGCAGGATCACTGCGAAACAGAACGATTTTGAACGGATGCAGACAAACGTGGGTCGAGAAACTTTATAACTCGGCGATTTTCAGAAGTTCCTTAGAGTAGCGCGTGAAGTCGGGAATATTCAATGCCAGCGTGGCCCAATAACCAACCATCGCCGTGAGCGAAGGGAAGAAAACAGCGAGAAATGCGCCCGTCGAATGAAACTGGCTGGGCGTCGAAAGCATGGAACCGAAGCTTCCCGCCTTGATGCGCACCCAGATCAGCAGGGCTGCGGCCATGACAAACATGAAGGGCGCGCCAAAGGCTTGCAGGTGGCGAATGGATTCGACGCCGCGCCAGACCACAGCCATGTTCAACAGCCAGAAGCCGAGAAAGCAGGCCCACAGAACGCCGTCCATCGCGGCAACGGAGGGCCAGATCACTGCCAGCATCGAATAGATGGCGGTTCCGCCGATCCACGACTGAATTCCAAACCAGCCGCAGGCGACAAGCGCCCGTAGCAGAGCCGGCAGATTGGCTCCGCGCACACCGAACGGCGCGCGAATGAAGACCGGAAACGGAATCCCGTACTTCGCGCCGGCATGAGCGTTGAGCAGCATCGGAATCAGCACAATCAGATTGCCCAGCAGAACCGTCGCAACCGCCTGCTTCCAATCCATGCCCTTGGCAATCAGAGACGAGGCAAGCTGATATGTAGTGATCTCCATCGACATGGAAAACCACAGCGCAATGTAGTTGTATGCGCCCCAAGTACGTTGCCCTGCGGTAGTCGGGGCCAGGTCGCGGTTCGAAAGCGATGGGTCGTTGGTGCTCAAGGTTTCTCCTGTACGAAGAAGTATTTTTCAGCTTGAACGGAAACAATGGCATCAGGGTTCGATATTCCAGAGCTTTACCCGTGTCTTGCATCAACTGACAGTCGAAGCAACTGCCGGGCACAAATCGATTGATTGCAGTACGGCGGTCCGATCCGCTGCAGACACGAACCGCTTAACCGTTCCATTTGCGGCTAGTATCTATGAGGTCTCCACAACCCATCATAAAAGCCTTGCCCATAAAGATGGTATAGAGAGGACTCCATTTGGCGGCTGGCAATGGCATCAAAGAAGAGGGAAAAGATTGCGCTCTAGTCTCCGAACATCTGTGTATCCGGTGGGTTAAGCAAAATATCTAGTCATAATCACTGACGGATGAAAGCCACGATCATCGTTAGAGAGCGCCGGGTCCTGTGCCGCGGCCGTCAATACGCATTCTGAGTTGCCGTGGTAATACTCCACACGCATCGGGACTCTATGAAACAAAATCTCTCCGTTTGTAAAAGGGAAAGGTTATGGCGAGACACAGTTGTGTGTAATGATGCATTCGAAACCTAAGTTACTCTCCAATCTGTGACAATAATTCCTGCATTTTGAGATACACTCCGTTGGTCCATCCAAACCCAATCACGTTTTCCTTGTAGCCGGCTGTAACATGGACCTCGTGCCCTCCTTTTATTACATCGTACTTCTCGCGCAGGGTTGCATCGCTGGCAAAGCCATGGTCAACCGTGGCAATAAAGGCGCGTGCAATGCGACGGGCATCGTCGAAGTAGCCATAGGATTTCATCCCCTCCGCTACGATCAAATTGCAGGGCGCCCAGCCATAGGGTTCATCCCATTGCATCCCAGTGGCTTCCGCACTCATCGCCAGACCTCCTGCCCGCTCAAAAAAACGAAGATTTCTACGCAACAACTCGGATTGTTCCCTGGTTGCAAGGCCGGCCCACATCGGATAGTAGGTGGTGAGATAGCTGTAGCGCGAGCTTTTCCCGTTGATGAAGTTATAGTCCTGAAAAAGCCCTTCCTCTTTTCGCCATAGATATCTCTGGATTGATTCCGCGCGTTGTTCCGCGCGTGTATTCCACGCTTGTAATTCGTTGGCGATTTGAAGCTCATCTGCAAAGTAAGCCATGTCGCGTTCATAGCGAAAGAGCAGGCTATTGAGGCATACCGGGGCAAAGTGGTGCGTCCTGCCGCAGAAGGGACCAAAGCGAAAGCTGGAATCAAACCCTGACTCGCGCATGGCTCGATCTCCGAGATAAAAGTCATCCGTGAGGCAACGCCCTTTCACACTGGCGAGCTCGCGCAAGATGCCGGACCCTGGGATGCATTTTGTTGACGTACTCTGCGGTAGAATACTCAGATCAGAACGGCTGCAGCCCTGGATTAGATAGCCCGGATCTTTTCGGGGATGCGCAAGCAGCCAGTCAATAACATCGAAGTAGTATTTGCTGTCATCGGCCAATTCCGGAACAGGGCCGGTATCCACGTCGAAGTAACGGGCTAGTCCTGTGTCGCCTGCCTGGTGGTGCGCCTCTGTCCAGGTTGCATAATAGCGTGCGGCAATCCAATATGCGCCTTCAAGCCATTTGATTCTCGTCTCGCAATCAGGGAAAGATTGCGGGCATTCATACACAGAGCGAATTGCTGCTGTAAGAAACGGCGGGTGCGATCGAGTAAGACAGTAAGTTCGATTTGCATTCAAGACCGAGCCGTACTGCTTGATCTCATAGAGCTGATTCTCCACCATTCCTTTGGCTAATTCGTACCTGCCGCTTGAGATCAGCCCCAGGACAATGAAGTAGCTGTCCCAGCCATACATTTCGTTAAAACGCCCTCCGGGTACTACATATGGGTTAGGCAGGTAGAGCAGTCCGCGAGCGGGCAAATCCTCCGGCTTCACATCTCCCATTTTTTCAATGACTCGGGGGAGCGACATCACCTGGACGTGACAGCGATCATACAACTCGACTACGTCCGCAGGGATAGTTACATCTGCGGGTAAGTACAGAACCGGATGGGATGTGATTTTTGCATCCACCAAGGAAGCGTACTCGCTCATGGACCGGGTAAGCATATCCCAGCTGCGCTGAATGTAAGAGATTACCGGGTTATCAGGGGCTCGGATATCGAGTTTTTGCGGCACAGGATCGGAGCGCAATGCAGATTGGCCTATCAGTGAAAACCTCCGCTCGGGTTCGGAATGCTCAAGCCAGTTTACGGATCGAACGATTGAGAGAGACTGCCAGCAGCTCATCCTCGATTTGCACGGCACAAAGGTCGGACAGCATCATGGACGCCCAGCGATACACATTGTGCTCCTTCACCTGCTGCCTCATGCGTTGCATCCGCAGGCGCCGCTCTGCCGGGTTCATGCGTAAACCGGCGTGAATGGCTTCGCATACCTGCTCTGTGTCGTATGGATTTACCAGCAGGGCATCCTTCAGCTCCTGAGCGGCTCCGGCAAAGTGGCTGAGCACCAATACGCCATCACAGTCATTGCGAGCCGCCAGATATTCCTTGGCCACCAGATTCATGCCGTCGTGCAGGGACGTCACCAGGCATATATCTGCGGCCCGATAGAAACGTTCCACCTCTTCGTGGCTGCACTGGCGTTCAATCAGAATGACAGGTTTCCAGTGCGGAGACTCATACTTGCGGTTGATGCGTTCAACAGTTTCTTTTACCTGAACTCGTAATGCTGCGTAACTTGGGATACGAGTGCGGCTCGGAGAAGCTATCTGCACAAAGACAATCTGCCCTAAGTACCAAGGGTGCACTTGAAATAAATGCTCAATCGCCAGCAACCGCTCCACGATTCCCTTTGTGTAGTCCATGCGATCTACGCCGAGTACGAGGCGTTTTCCCTCGATCCCGAGCTCGCAATGCAAGGAATCCGCTGTGCCGGCAGACTCGTCAACCAGAGATAAAGCGTCTGGATACTCGCTCGCTGCGGAGTTCATCACCATTGCCGGCCGCAAATTTTCCACGTTGGAATCAACAGCCGGTTCGTTGCTCAGAATGTGCTGTTCTGTAGCCTTATGCTCGTCCCACGCCACGCTGATCGGGTAGGGACGGACTACGGAATGATGTCCGTTGCGACGGACGCTGAAGTGTTCCCAGTCTGTTCTAGCCTCCAATACGCGGTCAACAGTTTGGAGAAAGTTATTGCAATGCGCTTGTAAATGAAAGCCGATAAGATCTGCGCCCAGCAACCCATTTATCAACTCTGCCTGCCAGGGGCAGATGCCGAAGCTTTCGGCATTTGGCCAGGGAATGTGCCAGAAGATGGCAACGCGCGCGTCGGGCCGGGCGTGCTTGATGATGCGCGGCAACAGAGCGAAGTGATAATCCTGCACGAAGACGACGGGATGGCTCATTTCGCGCATCTCCTCAATCAGCACTTCACCGAACCTGGCATTCACATTCTTGTAACTATTCCAATCGCTGGCGCGGAAGATCGGCCTGGTGTGCGCAATATGGCACAGTGGCCACAGTCCTTCATTGCAGAAACCCTCATAGTAGCTTGCTTCCTCTTCGGGAGTAAGCCATACCCGGCGCAAGGTATAGCGCCTTTCATCCGGGGGAACGCGCAGGCGATCATGGTCATCCACGAAGAGGGCGTCTTCGCTGCCGCTTCCATGCGCAATCCAGGTCCCGTCGCACGCCTGCAGGATGGGTTCGACGGCTGTTACAAGCCCGCTGGGCGGCACAACGCACTCGATATGCCTTCCGTGCCTCACATGCATATATGGTTCGCGGTTAGAGACGACCAACAGCCGGTCACTGCCCAGGCGTTCGCGCACGTGCACGGCGAGCCGCTCCGCCGTCCATACGTGCTCCCCGCGGTCGCGCAGCCGTGCTTCTGTTTCAGCGGCCAAACGCGCATGGCTAAGATTTTCGGCCAGCGAAGTGACCTCTTTGGCCAACGGAATCAAATAGCCGAATTCGCGCGCCCCTTCCTCGACCTCCGCTTCTCCATGCCGTAACTTCCGGAGCCAATCCGCGGCACGGGCCACCGGCTTCTGAAGAAACCATCGCACCATAACCACGGTCACGCCAACGACAAAAACCATCATTGCCAGGATGCGTAGAAAGCTGCGCCGCCAAACTTCGATTTCCTCTGCGTGGATGTATTCGGCGTCCGTTGCTAACAACAAAATGGCGACGGTCCGCGTTCCGTTCCTCAGAGGAATTGCATCTTCATACCAGAGCTGGGTTGAAGGGCCATTGTTACTCCCGCGATTGCTTGTTGAGTCCAAGTTTGCCCCGATTTGAGCGGGAGCATCGGCAATTCTGGCAAAGATCGTTCGTTCCTTGCCTGCGGTCAAGGTACGCTCCAGAAGGTTTGTTGAAGTTGATAGCGCCTGCCATGAAAGAGTATCGTCTCCTGTGGAGGCAAGAAGCTTGCCATCGACGCCAAAAGCGGCCATGTCCGGCTGATCCGAGCGCTGCCGCAGTGTACGCAACATCGCCTGCCAATC
The DNA here is from genome assembly GCA_963713645.1 of uncultured Acidobacteriaceae bacterium. Taxonomy (GTDB): domain Bacteria; phylum Acidobacteriota; class Terriglobia; order Terriglobales; family Acidobacteriaceae; genus Telmatobacter. The sequence continues at coordinate 351,016 of CAVQMQ010000045.1, forward strand.
AACCTCGGTGCCCAAAATGAGCTGCTGTTCGATTTGCGGCTGCAAGCCTGCTGCGAGCCACTGCGTTCTTCTTTCAAGGTCGGTACGCAATATGTGCCTGTGTGCTAATACGTCGAAGTAAGTGGATGCAACCGAGATCAGCGTGATTCCTAAAAACAGGGCCGCAACCAATCGAAGACGAAAAAAATGCATCTTGTTTTCCTCTGGATTACAAATGGAAGTCCTCTCAGCGAACGGCTGTATATGGAACTCCAAACTATCTGCTGAGAATATCGGCATCGTCTCCGTCTGCTCTGGCCAGACGGACCATCGAAGACGCGCGCAAAAGGCAAGCCATGCGGCAGTGGGAGCCTGTTCGCATGGCTTGCAATTGATGCGAGGCGATCAAAGCGGATTCTGCGGATGATTCAAGCTATCTGAGTTATAACTGAATCACACAGTCAGCTCTTCAATTGTTTCCACGTGGAGAATCTTGGCCTCTGCTTCGAGCTTGCCGGTTACCTTGACGGACTTGCCCTCATATGGCTGGGCTTTATCCTGAGCGTCGAGTTGATAAACAGCTCCGGATGAATCTCGCAGTACAAAGCTGGAGCCGCTCTTGACGATCATGCCGGTAACGACGACAGCTTTGGTTGCCGGCTGGTCAGGCTGGGGAGTGTCCGGTTGCTGCATATCCGGCTTTTGCTGGGAGTTTTGCGCTTTCTGTACAGAAGTATCTGCTGGCTGCACAATTGCTGGTTTCATGGCTATCGCCCTTGTACCAAGCGTCAAAGCAAATGCGGTCAAGCAGAGCAGACCGTGGGTAGTAAACGTTCGCGTGCAAAGTCGCATAGAAGTCTACCTCCTGGTGGGGAATTAGCTCGTGCTGATGTTTAGTGCGGCAACCGGCGTTCCAAAGATCAAGTCCCTGCAAACAAGAGGGATGATCAACCTCGCAAGAATATCGAAACGCACCTGCGAGCAATGTTTACCATGCGGTGTGTAAATTATCTCTAGGGAACCTCTGAAAATCTCCCCAATCCACAGCCATCGCGGTTAATGTGGATTGAGGAGATTGATCGCGGATGAAGCAGCTTACTTTGGCCCAGCAGGTGGAGTTTCAACGCTACTCGAAGAAGACACGGCGCGAGCAGTTTCTGGAAGAAATGGACGCCGTCATGCCCTGGGCCGAGTTATTCGCGCTCATCGCGCCGCATTACTCGAAGGGCGAAGCGGGGCGCAAGCCGGTGGGACTTGAGATCATGCTGCGCGTCTATTTTTTGCAGCAGTGGTTCGCGCTCTCCGATCCGGCGGCCGAAGATGCGCTGTACGAATCACCCGTGCTGCGGCGCTTTGCGGGCGTGGACCTTGGCCGCGCGCCGGCGCCGGATGAGACGACCATCTTGAACTTCCGCCACTTGCTTGAAGAGCACGATCTATGCGGTCAAATGCTTGTCGCGGTCAACTTGTATCTGGCCACGCGCGGCATCCGCATCACCACCGGCACCATCGTCGATGCGACGATCATCCACGCGCCTTCATCGGCCAAGAACGAGAAGAAGGAGCGCGACCCGGAGATGCATCAAACGCGCAAGGGCAACCAGTGGTACTTCGGCATGAAAGCGCACATCGGCGTGGATTCAAAAGAAGGCGTGGTGCATTCGGTCTGCTCGACAGCGGCCAGCGTCAGCGATGTGCATATGCTACCCGAGTTACTGCACGGCGAGGAGAAGAAAGTCTGGGGCGATGGTGGCTATCAAGGACAAACCGAAGCTATCCATGAAGCCGCGCCTCATGCGCAGGATATGACTTCGCGCCGTGTAAAAACCAAGGCCGGAGTGGATGAGCAACAAAGCGCAAGAACCGCGTGAAGGCGCGGGTGCGTGCCAAGGTGGAGTGGCCTTTCCGCATTCTGAAGCGCGTCTTTGGACATACGAAGGTGCGCTATCGCGGCTTGAAGAAGAATCACGAGTGGCTGTGCGCGGCCTTTGCAGCGGTCAATATTTATCAGCATCGGCGCAGGCTGGCGAAGATCAATTTACGGCTGGCCCTTCAAGGGGCGTAGTGTGTCTGCCGGAGGCAGCAAAAGCCTCCGGTAGGCAAAATGAACGCAGGATCACTGCGAAACAGAACGATTTTGAACGGATGCAGACAAACGTGGGTCGAGAAACTTTATAACTCGGCGATTTTCAGAAGTTCCTTAGAGCTTGTTATTAACTTTGCGTGAGTTTCCGGGCCAGATTTGCGAGCATGAGGATGGCGAAGGCAAGGTAGTGGAGACCGGCCAGTATCTTGCTTAGCCGCTCGTAGTCTCTTGCCAGTCGGCGGAAGCGGGCAGCCCAGGCAAAGCTTCTTTCCACCACCCAGCGGCGCGGCAACAGGACGAATCCTCGTTTGGCCTCGGTATGTTTGACCACCTCCAGCCGCACGCCGTGCTTCTCTGCTGCCTGGGCCGCGTTGTCGCCGGTATATCCCTGATCGACATAGGCCAACTCGATGGTGTCTCCGGTAATCTGCTGCACTGCTTCGGCCAGTTTCTCCACCTGTGCGCGGTCCTGCTCATCGGCCGCTGTAACGTGAAGGGCGAGCAGATGCCCCAGCGTATCTACCGCCGCATGAACCTTCGATCCCTTGCGGCGCTTGGCCCCATCGTAGCCTGAGCGCGCACCCGACTCTGGCGTCGACTGCAAGGTGCGGCTGTCGAGAACCATCGCCGTGGGCTGGCCTTTGCGTCCGGCAAACTCGCGCAGCAGAATGCGCAAATCCTCCACCATGATCTCGAAACATCGCGCATCAATCCATCGCCGCATTTGCTGATAGACCACTGTCCACGGAGGCAGATCGTTGGGCAGGAAGCGCCACTGATTGCCTGTCTTGGCAATGTAGCGAAGCGCGTTGAAAACATCGCGAAGCTGATAATCCCGCTGCCGAGCGTCCTCCCGGCACAGCGCCAAATAGGGAGCTATAAATGCCCACTCCTCATCGGAAACATCGCTCGGATAGCCAGACCGGACTCGTTTTCCCATGCCTCCATCGTCTGCCAGCTAACTCCAAACCCCCTATACAAAAGCAAATAAAGGGACAAAGTTAATAACAGGCT
>CAVQMQ010000046.1:0-182723 GCA_963713645.1 uncultured Acidobacteriaceae bacterium
CAATGAAGCCGGATGTACCGCTGTAAGAGGGGGACAGAATGATTCTCCTGCTGCGCAACAAACCACAAACGTTTTTGGGAAGAAAAAGCTCTGAGGTTGGTTCATACAAAGGAACATAACCGTGCAGTGCATTTCGGAGAAAAGTCAGACAGAGAGCGTAAGGGAATCAAAGTTGTCTGCACTGATTTACAGACAAATTCGACGGATACTTAATGAGTGCGCGAAGTGAGAACGGTCGTAATTCAAGTGCAACTCAACAAATGAGGAGAAGGGAATGCCGCGAAAGATTCTGAGACTGCCAGTCGTATTGGATCGCACTGGTCTATCACGTAGCACCGTCTATCAGCGCGTAACGGAAGGAAAATTCCCGAGGCCGGTGTCGCTGGGGGCCAGGGCTGTCGGCTGGATCGAAACAGAGGTGGAGGAGTGGATTGCCTGCCAGATAGAGGCCAGCCGGGAACTCCGCTTCAAGAGAGCTGGCGTGAATCGTTCGTCGGCAAGATGACGAACGGCGCGGAATTGGGATTGGCACCCATCCGGGATTGGATTGCAGTGCGGCCCTGGTTCTCTGCTGGCCGAGGTGACCGGATGGCTATGCCGCAGTTCCGCGAAACGGCAGCACCTTGCCACCTCTTTGGGTACGCTCCAGAAAATCCGCCCAGTCCTGCATCATCTTGGCGCGTGGCTCCAGATAGAGTGCATGGTTGTATGCCGCGCTCACTGCATTCCGGGGAGCGTGCGCAAGCTGCAACTCGATATGGTCGTGAGCGTAGCCCTGCTCGCGCAAGATGGTGGACGCCAGACCACGGAAGCCGTGGCCAGTCATGCGCCCTTTGTAGCCCATGCGCTTTAATGCTGCCAGAATGGTGTTGTTGCTCATCGGATGGGCCGGGTTGAGGTCGCCGGGGAAAAGCCATTCGTTGCTCCCAGTGAATTCGCGCAACATCTCCAGCACTTCCAATGCCTGCCTGGCCAGCGGCACAATGTGCGGCGTCCGCATCTTCATGCGCTCGGCGGGTATGTCCCAGCGGGCGTTCTCCAGGTCAAATTCCCCCCACTTGGCTTCGATCAATTCGGTGGTGCGCACAAAGGTCATGGACATCAGTTTCATTGCCAACCGTGTGACCTGCTTTCCCTGATAGACCTCGATGCGTCTGAGCTGGGCTGGCAGTTCCTTGGCATCAACGCGGGCATAGTTGGTTTTGGGGGCAGATTTCAAAATGTCGCTGGGGCGAATCTCGGTGGCAGGGTTGCGTTTGGCATATCCGTGGGCAACGCTGTAGCGGAAAACCTGTCCCACGGTTTCAAGCGCTCGTTTGGCAATATCCCGCGCACCGCGATCCTGAATCGCATTGGCCATCGCCACCAATTCCGGCGCCTCGATCTCCGCAATCGGCCGCGCTCCGAGGCAGGGCAGAATATCGGACGCCATACGCCGCCGGACCGTGTCTACGTGCCGTGGGCTTTTCCCCTCCTGCCAATGCTCCAGCCATTGTGTGGTTATGCTCTGGAAGGAGTTCTCGACCGCGATTTTCTCAGCCGTCTTCTCGGCCTTCCGCTGCGCCATCGGGTCAACACCGGTCGCCAGCAGCTTCCGCGCCTCGGCGTGGCGTTCTCTGGCCTGCGCCAGCGAAACATCCGGATACTTGCCCAGGGACATGAGCTTTTCCTTGCGGTCAAACCGGTATGCCCAACGCCACAGCTTTCCGCCCGCTGGCGTAATCCAGAGGTAAAGTCCTCCGCTGTCGTTCAAACTGTAGGCCTTTTCCTTCGGCTTGGCTTTTTTGATTTCAGTGTCGGTCAGCGCCATTTCGTCCGAAACCTCCGTTTTTGGAAAATACCCCCACCTAAAAATAAAAATACCCCCATAAGTACCCCCTGTCAAACACGGCTGCACCTGGATGCATCTGGACGCAGAAAGACGTAAAGCCTAGCATTTGCTAAACTTTACGTCTTTCTATTGGATGTCTTGGGATGTTCTCGGAAGGGTTTCTGGCGGAGAGAGGGGGATTCGAACCCCCGGTAGAGCTTTTGACCCTACAACGGTTTAGCAAACCGCCGCCTTCAGCCACTCGGCCATCTCTCCATGCCTGCTGGGATTATACCGGAAGTTGTGTCGGGCACGCCGGCAGAACTTCGGACAAGGATGATAGAGCGCATATTTTTCTTTGTGCACGGGGCAAAAGTTGTTAGATTCACCCTTATGCAAATTGCCCAGAAAGCTGTTCAGAGAAAGATTCGCATGGTGCCCCTGGTGGCCGCCACCTACTTTATGGTTTCGGGCGGGCCGTACGGCATTGAGGAGATTCTGGGCGGTGCGGGCTTTGCCAAGGCAATTGTGATTTTGCTGCTACTGCCGGTTTTGTGGAGTCTGCCTACGGCGCTGATGATTGGCGAACTGGCCAGCGCGATGCCGGTTGAGGGCGGCTTTTACTACTGGGTGCGGCGCGCTCTGGGACCATTCTGGGGCTATCAGGAGGGCTGGCTGTCGCTTGCTGCCAGCATCTTTGATATGGCTATTTATCCTGCCATCTTTGTGCTGTACCTGGGTAAGTTCAACCCCGCGCTGACAGCCGGCTGGTATGGATATGGATGGTCGCTGGCTGTGGTGGTGGTCTGCTGCGCCTGGAACCTGCGCGGGGCCTCTTCGGTGGGCGATGGTTCAACAGCTCTCTTCGCCTTGCTGTTAGCACCTTTTGCGGTGTTGATCGTGCTTGGGTTCTGGCATGGATTCACCGCGCATCCAGCCGTACAGTGGAACCACCCGGCCTCCGAAGAAGGCCTGTCGGCGGCGATTCTGGTGGCGATGTGGAATTACATGGGGTGGGACAACGCCTCAACAGTAGCCAAGGAGGTGGAGAATCCGCAGCGGAATTATCCCCGCGCAATGGTCTTTTCGACGATTCTGGTAGCTGTCAGCTACATTCTTCCGTTGGCGGCGGTTGCTGTGGCAGGATTTTCGGTGGCGAGCTTCACTACAGGAGATTGGATGACTCCGGCAGCGGTACTGGGCGGGCCGTGGCTGGGGCTGGCGGTGGTGGCTGGGGGCTGCATCAGCGGCATAGGCATGTTCAACGCGCTGGTCATGAGCTATACGCGCCTGCCCGTGGCGATGGCCGAAAATAACCTGTTGCCGTGCGTGCTTACCCGGCGTAACCGTCGCGGCGTCCCCTGGGTGAGCGTGTTGTTCTGTGGGCTGGCCTGGGCGCTGGCGCTCAAGCTGCCTTTTGACCGGCTGATTTCGATTGATCTGGTTCTCTATGGAGCAAGCCTGCTGCTGGAGTTTGCCGCCCTGGTTGTGCTGCGCCTGCGCGAGCCACAGATGGAGCGGCCCTTCAAGGCCGGAAATCTGGCTTTTGCCGTCCTGCTCGGCGTGGCGCCGGCGGGACTGATTGCCTATGCCCTCTACTGCTCGCGCAGGGAGACGCTGCCGCTGTTCGGAAGCACTTCGGCGCTGCTTTTTGCCGCGGAGGTAGGGCTTCTGGGGCCGGTACTTTATTGGGCAACGTCTGCCGCGTACATGTGGCGCCGCAGACGCGACCCTTGAAAGGGCCGGTGACTTCTGGACGCCGCAAGTATATCTTTAGTTCAATCAATAGTTTATCTCCTTAATGGACTTATTGAGTTTTTTTGAAGACACGCTTGGCCTCTTTTATGCACAATACAGTGGAATGATCCAATGTATTTGCGGAAATCATTCCTTAGTCCAGCGTTGAGTTCTATCGTGCTGGAAGCGTGTCGGATCGCGACTTTGCCTTGCTTCCCCTTGGCAGAATAAGTTCTACCCGCCGAGTTGCATTTTACGGGCACAATTTCGATCCAATAGCAGTAGTTCCCGGTGGTATCGACTCCAGAGACGTATCACGTTTCACTTTGTTCGGATCTGTCTTTCCCTTTTGGGGTTCCCCGCCCCGTAGCTCCGAGCTTGGTAAATCCGAGGTTGATTTACGCTCCAAAAGCCAAGTTTCGGCAGTACTCACTCTCCAGACCAGACGCATCACCCGAGGTACAGAAATGCACAAAGCAGTTTTGACTCAAGTAAGCCAGCTCCATTCTCGGAGACTCATTAATCGGCTCACCCAACCGACAAGCCCCAGCCGCCAAAGAGCGGTGTTCACCGTTGCGATTTCCGCCGGCCTTTGCCTGCTGGCATCCGGCCTTTCTTTGCCTGCGATGGGGCAAAGCGCAGATGCGCTCGCCGCACCGGCAGCAACGTCAATCTCCACGCCGGAGGCGGCTCTGGCCTCGTCGGCGGCTGCGCCCGAGACCATCGTTCGCTGGACGGCGAGTCTGCCCGAGGCGGCTGGAAAAACCGTCGAGATGCGCTTCGATCTTTTTGAGAATCAGGCCGGCGGTGTCTCGCTGTGGGGCGAGACGCAGCGCGTGACCGTGGGCGCTGATGGCAAATACACGGTGCTGTTAGGCGCAACCACGCCGGAGGGATTGCCCGCTACCTTATTCGCAGTCGGAGAGGCGCGCTGGCTCGAAGCAAAGTTGGCCGGCAATAACTCGGATAGTAGCTCATCGGCAGGGGCATCCCCGCGCAGTCTCCTGGCCGCAGCCCCTTATGCGTTCATGTCTGCAGATTCTGCGAACCTGGGCGGGCGCGCAGCCTCCGATTACATAACTCGCGATGAGTTGCAGTCGGTTAACTCGGCTAAGTCGACTAGCCCTGCATTCACTCCTTTGACCTCCGGCACAGTTACCGGCACAGGCACGGCCAACTATCTTCCTCTGTGGACCGGCGCTCTTACCCAGGGTAACTCGCTGATCTATCAATCGGCCTCGGGGCTTCTGGGCATCAACACCCTCGCGCCTTCGACCACGCTGGACGTAAACGGAACGCTGGCCGCTCGCGCTGACCTGCGCGAGCAGACGCTCAACGTAGCGACCACCGCGAGCGGGCAGTCATCGCCCTATGTCGAGATGATCGGCAGCACTTACAACAGCACGGCGGCGGCCTCGCAGCCAGTAACATTCGCTTTCCGAGAACAGCCGCTTCTTAATAACACCGCGACGCCCACAGGAGGACTCTACTTGTTATATGGCGAGGGAAGCTCGGCGCTAACTCCAACGGCAACCGGACTGTCATTTAATTCCAACGGAACCATTAATTTCGCGCCGGGGCAGGGATTTTCGATGAATTCACTAACTGCGGCGACTAGCACGGCGGCGGTGAATTCGGGAAATTTGTTCTTCCGCTCCAGCGCCTGGTCCAGCACCACCAGCGCGGCAGTAACTCAGACCTTTAACTGGAAGGTAGTCGCCAGCGGCAACGATACCGCCTCGCCCACTGGAAACCTGCAATTATTTACCGGCTCTGGCCCCGGCAGCGGCGCCGGTTCGTCCGCAGACCCGACCGCGACCGGACTGTCCATCGCGCCGACCGGCGTGATTACCTTTGCGCCGGGACAGAATTTCGCCTCCGGCATTACCAGCGTGACCGGCACCAGCCCGATCACCGCCAGCCTCAGCGGCAGCTTGCTGACCGTGGGGGTCAATCTTCCGACTCTGACCAGCGATATTTTGCCAAGCCTGGAAACCACGCTCAATAGCAAGTATGCGCGGTTGTCTGGCGGCAATATCTTCACCAGCTATCTGGAGGCTTATCAAACCTCAGGCCCGGGTAATGCAGCGCTTCTTGGCTGGGGCAGCAGCGGCTCGGTGGGAGCGTTTGGAGATTCAGACACCGGATACGGTGTGCAGGGCGAATCGACTTCAGGCCACGGCGTTTACAGCCAGGTTACTTCGCCAGTAGCCGGTTCGTCTGGCGTTCTCGGCTTTACCGGCACCACTTTCAGTACGACTTACAGTTCAGAAGCCGGAATTGCCGATGCCGGCGTATGGGCTGACAGTTCCGCAGCGGGAAGTGGTGTTCCTGTATCACTTTTTGCTACTGGAGATGATGTGTATGCCGGTGCCTTCATCACCAACGGCCAGGACTTCCCGGCGTTCTTCGCGGACAATAACAAGGGAACCGCGATTGAGGCACAAGCCGCAGCGGGTTACGGCGTGTCCGCTTCAACCGGATCAGGGACTGGTGTTTACGGTTCAACCAGCAGCGGCGGCAACGGAGTTGAAGGTATTTCCACATCCCTTGGGGAACAGGAAGCAGGCGTTGTAGGCATCGGCAACACATTTAGCACAGTGGGCGGCTCTTACAACATTTACTCAGGTGTATGGGGCGATACGGGAACCAGCAGCACCACTGTTGCTCCCGCGTGGGCCATCGGCGTACTGGGCACTGCCGACGACAGCCACGCCGGCGTCTTCCTGAACAACAGCTCAGGCTGGTCAACATTGTTCACTGAAAACTATTCCACAGGGGGCACGGGTCTCTTCAAGACCTTCATGGCCTCTACCCCGACGGGGACCTGCGGTATCGGCGGCAATGGCGACCTGAGTTGCACCGGGCAGGTGAAGGCCCTGGTGAGCGCCGGCAACGGGACGCGCACGGTGGAGACCTACTCCGTGCAGTCGCCGGAGAACTGGATGGAAGATTTCGGTTCAGGCCAGGTAGAGCGCGGCGCTGCGGTGGTCAGGATCGATCCGGCATTTGCCGAGACAGTCACCGGCGATGCCAGCTATCACGTCTTTCTCACTCCCAACGGCGACTCCAAGGGGTTGTACGTGATCAACAAGACGGCAACCAGCTTTGAGGTGCGCGAATCAGGCGGCGGAACTTCTTCGCTGACCTTTGACTACCGCATCGTGGCCAAGCGGCGCGGTTTTGAGGCGCAGCGTTTGACCGACGTGACCGAGCGCTTCAATGCCGAACAGAAGGCGGCAACGATGAACCGGAGCACCGGCACACGCGCCTATAATCCGATGGCCAAGCACACGCCGAAGGGTCTGGAGCTTGCGCCCAAGACGCCGACGCGGAAGATCACTCCGGGAGTAAGTCCAAGGCCGACAACTCCACATTCTGCGACGGTGGTTGCCAACGGAGGCACAAAAGGATAGCCGATCATTGCGACGGGATTGATCGCAAACCAAAGAGCCGCTGAGATTGCCTCGGCGGCTCTTCTTTTCTGAGAGAGATTTGAGCGTGAAAACTCTTCGTCAATGACTACTTTGCGGCCTTTGCAATGGCCGCGGCCTTCTTTGTCTTGTTGTCTTCAAAACATTTGGCGGCGCGGATGACGTGGTCACGAGCGTAAGCTGCGTCGTGCCAGCCTTTGACTTCTACGCGCTTGCCTTCCAAATCTTTGTAGATGGAGAAAAAGTGGGTGATTTCCTTGAGCATGTGGGGGTAAATGTCGGTGTAGTTCCAGACATTTTCGTAGCGAGGGTTATTTTTGCCCACGGCGAGGACTTTTTCGTCGAGGACGCCCTGGTCGAGCATCTCCAAAAGGCCGATGGGGCGGACCTCCTGGACGCAACCGGGAAAGCTGGGCGTGGGAACCAGCACCATCACGTCGAGCGGATCGCCGTCGTCGCTGAGCGTGGAGGGAATGAAGCCGTAGTCGCCGGGGTAGTGAACGGGGGAATGCAGGTTGCGGTCGAGCTTGAAGACATGCAGTTCCTTGTCATATTCAAATTTGTTGGTGCCGTCCTTGGGGATCTCGATGACAGCGCGAAAGACTTCAGGGGAGCGCTCACCGATGGGCAGCTCCAGATAGTTAATCATTGTTCCAGGTACTCCTCAGAGGGAAAGATTTTATCGCCGGACAGGGAACAGACCGGAAGGATTGCGGGGGCAAAGCCAAAGCCCACCTACTATAATCAGGGATGATGAAGGCACATGTCTATGTCACGCCCAAGACTTCAGTACTGGACCCCCAGGGCCAGGCGATCCACAACGCACTGCGCAAGATCGGATTCAGCGCAGTTGCCTCTGTCCGCCAGGGCAAGGTTTTCGAGCTTGCGCTCGCCGACGGGCTGAGCGCCGAGGCTGCCAAAGCCCAGGTGGAGCAGATTGCCCGCGAGGTTCTAACCAACCCAGTGATCGAGGATTTCACGTACAGCATTGATGAGTAGTGGCGCGGTTCCCCTGTCCCCAAAAGCGAGGGACAGGGGGCACCCGGTAAAACATCCCTCAGGGGCTGAAGCCCGCGTCGTTTTTTGGGGCTTTGCGGCTGGACTGAAGTCCAGCCCTGATACAGGGCATTCATACGTATCTGTGTTTCTGTGCTGCGCATATATGCCTATAAAAATAGGGATTCTCTCTGCTTCCCTCAGAAGTTTTTGGCAGGGGAAGGCTGATGAGGGCAAAATCTCCAGGCGCAGGCGGAGAGATTTTGCGGGTCTGTCTCTGCTGAGGCGGAGTAAAAGGTGAAAAACAGGCCGAAAATAGGCTGTTTTTGGTGTGTTTTTGGCTGTTTTTGGCATGAAATTGGCACCACCTGCGGTGGGGGCATTGCATGCAGTGGGCTGCCTTCGGCGTGGCGGATTGGGGTTTGTACTATCCCCCCTTCCCTAGAAAAAGCGAAGAAAGAGGCACCCGGCCATCAATGTAGGTGTTAACGGAATTGGTTTCTGAGTGAAAAAACAATTTAGGCAATCTGTGAGCCATTCAGTATTGTTGTAATGCGTTGGAAATGCTGCTGCTGATCGTGCGCAATTTATCCCATGTGTATTTCGAGCGGTAGGGAGAATTTGAATGCCCGCTGAACCACCGAGCAAGAGAGTTGCACGAAAACCGGCCCCCCGTTATGGCATAGCGGAATGGTTCGGGAAAGATATCAACCGCATGACGCCCGAGGAAAGGCAACGACTTGGAAGCCTTGCTGCAAAACAAGACCGTGATCGGAGCTTGGCAGGGGCACCGGAGTGCCCATTCCTTTCCGCGCTGATCCCTGGAGCGAGGTGCAATAAAGCCGGCGGAGTTTGCTCTTTTCGCAGATACGAATCTGACGGCGAAGCAGTCGCTGGAGACCAGATTGTGACGATGTGCCCGTCTAGATTCCTTCAGACGGTAGGCCCGGATAAGAGCCTGTTCTCGTGGATATCTGAGAAGATGCTCGATATTCCTAGCGCCACAGTAGTCAAAGAGACCCCCTTCTTGAGAAGTACCGCAGAGGTCCCACATAAATTCAAAACGCCAAAGAGTCTAGATGATGAAGCGGATGAAAATAACAGGAAGGCGGGGCGAATCGATTGGATATTGGTCAATCCTATAAGTGTTGATGCTGGCGAACTCGAATGGTGCGCGGTAGAAACTCAAGCACTCTACTTTTCCGGGGAAAGAATGCGGCTGGAATTTGATGCCTACTCCAGCCAGCCGTCACCTGTTCTGGTTCCAATTGGAAAGCGGCGTCCAGATTACAGAAGCAGCGGTCCGAAACGTCTCTGGCCGCAACTCGATGTTAAAGTTCCTGTGTTACGGAACTGGGGCAAGAAAGTTGTGGTGGTGGTGGACAGGTTCTTCTATCAGAACATGAATACTCTGATTGACCCTTCTCCTCGAGCCCGTAACGATAAGGAGCGCCGAGAGAATGCCGACGTTGCTTGGTTCATCGTGGATTACGATGAATCGCTCCACCTGTGTGCAGGAGATGTGGTATTCACAAGCTTAGATAGTTCGAGGATTGCCCTTAATGCGACGGAACCGCTCAGCAAAGCTGATTTTACCGAGAAGCTCAGGAATGTAATTTCGGATCGAGGCCGCCAAAACAAAGTCTTCACGGCCTCATAATGAGTAGTTCATGAATGATCGCATGGTGTGTGTTTTTCATGGGTACGGTCCTAACGCGAAAACCGTGCCGGTCCGCCATCGCACGGATTTCCGGGGAATCATCGTAGGTGAGCATTACAGAGCCGCGCACTGATGCCATCAGAGCAAACAGCGATTCATGATCGATTGCGTTGTGCGTATACAGCCTAGCACCCGCTCTCTTGCCCCCTGCTGTGTAAGGGGGATCGATAAAGAAACATGCGCTCGGATTGCTAGCGAACTGCTTGATGGTAATAAATGCATCGCAATGCAGAAATGTAACTTGGTCGCAAAGAGAACGAATTGCTTGAATTCTCTGTGCGAGCGTTTCAGGGTACCACCGAGAATTGAGGCCTCGTCCTGCCTCACCAACTTTGACGAGGCCTGCACCCGGCGCCATGATCCCGCCGCGTTGTACACGGTTCTTGATTATGGTCCGAAACGCCTTTGCCGCGTCAGTCCGCGGATCGCCGGTCAGCACCTTCCGCACATTTTCAAGCGTAACTTCGAAGCTAATAATCTGGCGGCACAGCCATTTCACTGCATCATCGCTTCCGTGGAAAACAGTTTTCCAGACTGCTGCTACGTCATCATCAAGTTCCGAAAGTACAACAGTGAAGGCGAGTCCTTCGGCTGCAGCGGTAAGCCCAGCAATCGCCCCGCCGGCAAACGGTTCAACAAAGACATCAGGAACATACCTCATCGAATTTAGCCAGCTCCGAATTTCTGGCACAAGCCAAGTCTTGCCTCCGGGATACCTGAAAGGACTCAGCTGATTGACTTGCGCGACGTTGGTCGGTTTGGCCTTTTCTTCAAGTTGCGAGACGAGTTCGGATAGTGCCGCAGCGCCGTCTGGGTTCACTAGATGAGGTCGTAAATCATCCAGAACCGCTTGGCAGCCCTGATGAACGAACACAGTAGAGCGCGTCACACCTTGCTTTTTAAGTCGTTGAATGCGCCGATTTTGGCGCTGCAGAGCGGTACCATCAGTTGGCTTTGTATCCGTGAACATTCACGAACAATACAATGTTTCTAGACCAACGTCAAGATGGGGTCAGCCATCTGTTGATTTCCTCAGTCGAAGGCTGGCAAAGCACTATTACCCCAACCAGCCACACCGAAGGCAGTCCGCTGCATGCAATGCCCGCACCGCAGGTGCCAAGCGAGTGTAAGACACTGTAAGACACGAAGCAAAAACTAGAAAAAACTCCATGCAAATACTTTGCCGGGCGGCCCCATGCCCGCATTCGGGGATCTGGGAGATTTTCTGTCCTTCTCGGCCAAATTACGCCAATCTGGCGTAGAATTCCGTTAGGCCCACTTAAAATGGGCCTCTACTATGGCCACGCTGAGAACACACATCGTATTGCCTGCCCAACTGGCTGCCGAGATTGACGCCCTCGCCGGTCCGCGCGGGCGCAGCGCCTTCATTGTCGAAACCGCAGAGAAAGAAGTCCGCCGGCGCAAGCTGCTGGCTTTTCTTGATCGCGACGAACCTGCATGGAAGGAAGAAGATCACCCGGAGATTGCGGCTGCTGGGCCGGCTGCATGGGTACACAATCTCCGTAGTGAGCGCAGCGCACGGCAACAGCAGTTGGATGAAATCGCCAATGAAGCCGGCGCGGAACTACCATGAGTCAAAAGGCCGTCTTGCTCGATACAAGCGTGTTGATCGATCTATTGCACAACCGCAAGGAGCCGAAGGCCCTCGTCCGCGATTTGGTCACGCGCGGCTACCTGTTGGCCACCTCTGCCATGAACATCGCCGAAGTTCATGCTGGAATGAAGGCCGGCGAAGAGGCCGCGACGGATGCGTTGTTAAACGGTCTTGATTGCCTGTCGCTCACTCCAGAGATAGCGCGTCAGGCAGGCAATATCGTCGCCGAGCGCCGCAGGGCGGGCAAAACCCACTCCCTCAATGATATGCTGATTGCCGCTACGGCCCTTACCTACAGTTACGAACTGCTGACCGATAACCGCAAAGACTTCCAGATCCCCAGCCTCATGCTCTTTCCGCTGCCGTAGTCTGTCGATACCCATCCTTGACGCGCACGAGCGCGATACAATTTGTTTCTGGAAAACCTTCCCCAGATCAAGCACGCAAACTCACGCATGGTGTCCAAATGCAAATAGCCAGTCTCCTCACATTTCTTGAGGCCACGCACACTCCGATTGCGATGTGCAGCGCCGGCGTCCTGATTTTACTGATTGCGCTGTGGGCCGCCAGAACCGATCTGGCGCAAGGCCGCGGCCTGGACAAGGTCATCGCCCTCACCAATTTGTCTTACGCCGTTCCACTGGCGGTCTTCGGCGCGCTGCATGTCGCGGAAGTGCAATTTGTCCTGGGCGGTGTGCCCTCGTATATGCCGTTCCGATTGTTTTGGGCTTATTTTGTCGGCTTTGCGCTGCTGGCCGCGTCTTTGAGCATTGCCGCAAAAATTCAGGTGCGCTGGTCCGGCCTGCTCGTCGGCCTCATGTTCGTTCTATTTGTGGCCATGCTGGATATCCCCGGAACTCTCGCCGACCCCAAAGACAGGTTCGGATGGACATTGGCCGCCCGCGAGTTGGCGTTCGCAGCCGGCGGCTGGCTGCTTGCCGCACCAGCAATGCGCGGGCAGCACGCAGGCAAACTCTTACCCGGAGGCCTCATCTCAGTAAGCCGCGTGTTAATCGCCGTGGCCGCTCTGTTTTACAGCGTTGAGCATTTTCTGCACCCGATAGCCCGCCCCGGAGTCCCGCTCCAGGCACTGATGCCCGAGTGGATTCCAGCTCGCCCGCTGATCGGCTACCTGACCGGCGCAATTCTCGTCGTTGCAGGAGCGTTTATGCTGCTGGGCAAAAAAACGCGCCTCGCGGCAACCTGTCTCGGCGCATGGATACTGCTGCTGGTTGTCTTCATCTATGGACCGATCCTGATCTCGTCGCTCGCCGACCCCAGCATCGGTACCAAGATAGAGGGGATCAACTACTTTGCCGACACGCTGCTTTTTGGCGGGGCGATTCTCGCGCTGGCCGGTGCAACGCCGCGCACAGATTAATTTGTTTGGAGATGTCTTTCCTATGGCAAGGCTGCGAAATGCAGGTCCTTCGACTCCGCTGAAGTACGCTTCGCTCAGGATGACACCTCATCGTTTTGATAGGAACTTTCGAAAGAGACACTCGGAGAAAACACAAGCCCGACCGCGTGAGCGGCTCTGGCCTTACACCATCGCAGGGGTCGCAGGTGGTGGTTATGCAAACTCCCAGCGCCGCGCCACTCTGCGCGAGATGAGAAACAGCACCACGGCAACCGCCAGCAGTACCCCCACCTGCGGCAAAATCTCGACGATCGGCAGATCGCGCCAGAAGACCTTCGTAAAGCCGTCAATCGCCCAGGCATTGATCGTGAACAGGCCGGCCTTCTGAATCGACTCCGGCATAAAGTAGCGCGGAAACATGCTGCCGCCAATCGACGACATCATCAGAATCACCAGCGTCGAAACCGCGCCCAGTTGCGCTCGCGTTTTGCAGATGCTGGCCAGCAGAATTCCAAGCGCCGCTACTGCAACAGCCGTTGCTAGGCCCATCACCACAAAGCCGCCCAGATGTCCAACAAGATCGACCTTGAAGACGACCTGCGCCCAGACAAACATCATCGTCAATTGCAGGAACGCGAGCGTCGTGTTGTAGAGCAGCTTGCCCGCCAGCAGGCTGGTCATAGTGACGCGCGAGGCCAGCACCCGCTCCAGCGCGCCGCTCTCCTGTTCATCCAGCAGCGCCCCCGCAGCGCCGCTCGCGGTAAACATCAGGAACATCACTCCGATCGCCGCCGCATAGTACGAAACCATCGAGTGGTGGCTGCTGTCTCCCAGCACCGCGCGCGATTTAACCGCGATAATCCCTCCGCCGCTGCCAAATCCGCTGCTACTGCTGCCCGCGGAAGAGGCCGTCGCTTGTCCGTTTTGCGGCCCATCTTTTTCCATCTGGCGCATCCGGTCCAGATTTGCGTCCATCACCTTGTGCTGCTCCGGCGTCAGCCCGCCAATGTACTGGCCGGTGTACTTCATGCCCAGCTCGGCCATATCCACCAGCATCGCGGTCATCGCCGCCTTTTGCAACAGGCCGGCCACCATCTGCGGCGCGATCCTATCGCTCGAATCATTCAGCAGTTGAATCTGCGGCGCAGCGGTTCCCGAGCTATCCGGCCCGAACGAAATCGGATGCGCGCCAAAGCCTTCAGGAATGATCAGCGCCACCGGCGCATCGCCTGCCTTGACGGCCGCCTCCGCGCTCGCCGCCGTGTAATCAGGTTCTGGCGGTGCTGATTTGTTTTTCGACTCGGGCCGGGTGCTGATCCAGATGGCGCCTTCCCGTTGCAAGCCGGCCGTCAGGTCGCGCGAGGCGCGGCTCTGGTCCTCATCAACAAGAATCACATGGATCTTCGACATGCCGTTGCCCGACCCGCCGAAGATCACGGCAAAGATCGTAAAAAACGAGATTGGCAGAACAAAACTCAACGCCAGCGCGGCCCGGTCGCGGCGCAGGCCAATCAGTGCGGTGCGTGCAATAGAGAAGATCAATCGCGTAACTCCCTTCCCGTCAGGTGCAGAAATACCGACTCCAGATTGGGCCGCCGCAGCGATACATCCACCAGCGCAAGGCCTGAGTTCGCGGCGTCTTCCAGCAATCCGGCAATCTGTGCTGGATGATCGAGGGTGAACTCCGCTGTGCCCTCGACGAGCCGCCCTTTGTGCCGCTCTACCCAGGCGGTGATTGCGGCGGCATCGCCCTCCAACTGCGCGCGCACCTGGTTCGAGGAGCCGAAGGAGCTTTGCACCAATTCTTTGTTCGTCCCAAGCGCGATTATCTTGCCATGATCGACAATTGCCACGCGGTCGCAGAGCCGCTCCGCCTCTTCCATGTAATGGGTTGTATAGATGATCGAAGTGCCCTCGGCGCGCAGAGCCTCAATCATTTCAAAGATCCGGTTGCGCGACTGCGGATCAACGCCTACCGTCGGCTCGTCCATCAAAACAACTTTGGGCCGATGCAGAATCCCCGCCGCCATATTGAGCCGGCGCTTCATGCCGCCGGAAAGCTGGCTGACCAGATCGCTTGCGCGATCTTCGAGCGCTGCCCACTTGAGGCACCACGCGACGGCCTCCGCCAGCTTTGCGCCTGAGAGCCCGTGATACCGGCCAAATGCCCCGAGATTCTCCTTGCAGCTCAGCCGCGGATAGAGCGCAAGCTCTTGCGGAACCCATCCCAACGCCTCGCGAGCCTCGGTGCTGCCGGCCTTGTGGCCAAAGATAGCAACACTGCCTCCCTCGGGAATCACCCGGCCCACAATCGCGCGAATCAGCGTGCTCTTGCCTGCGCCATTCGGCCCCAAAAGGCCCAGGCACTCGCCGGTGTGCAGCTCCAGAGAGATGCCGTTCACCGCCGTCAATGCGCCGAAGCGCTTGACCAGCGCATTCACCGCCAACGGCGTAGCTGAAGGATGATCTAGCAAGGGAGTTTTTTCTGGACTCACTTCCTGAATTGCGGTCATGCGGCAATCTCCTGAATCCTGCTGGAGGTTGAAAGGCTGGAAACTTTGGCTGACCGAGAATTGTACGCAAACTGACAGTCATTTGTTGCATGAATAATCGAAGAATGCCGTTCAGGACTAGAGATTACTCCTCGATGGCTTCCTCGTCCAGATTCTCCAGAGCTGCGAGCGCTTCCTCCGGCACATCCCACTGGCGTAGGATTTTGTAGATCACGCCGGTCGAAAACCCCGCCGTCACCAGCCGCCGCATCACCCGCGAGGTTTCTTTTTCGTTCTCGGGCTTGCGGATGCGTTTGCGCTCCAGATGCTCCCGCGCCAGCGCCTCTTCGTTGGTGTTGCCGTAGCGGGCATCCAGTGTCTCGGCGATTAAGGTGTCGTGGACACCTTTTTGCTTCAGATCCTGCTTGACGCGACGTACGCCGAGCTTTTCGTTTTCCTGCCGCAACCGCGCATAGGTCTCGGCAAAAGCCACATCGTCGAGGTAGCCGTATTCCTTGAGCCGCTGCAGCACGGCCTCAACGCGTTCTGTGCTGGAGGCCTCAGGCTCAACGCGCGTCTTCATCAGCCGCCGCAGTTCCGCCTCGCTCCGCATCCGCCGCCCAAGGGCTTTGACTCCGTAGTCAAACAATCCCGCGGCATCTAGAAACGGACGGGGCTTCGCGGATTTGCGCTGGAAAGGCATGTCAGCCCTTAGCTTTTATCTCCCTGGAAGCCCAGTGATCTGGCGAGCGACCATACACCAATCCTTGACTCTTAGCCACGGCCCAGATGGCCTCGCGCATCACCTGCGATTTGCTCCAGCCTGTGCGCTTCATGATTGTGTAGAGCGCAACCTCAGCTTCGGGATCGAGTGCCGCTTTTATTCGATAGGTCATTGCCATGTACTCGATCGTACAACGGCCGATGATCTACTTCCAGATAACTTTCACGCAACCGGCTCTGGTGCTCTTCCGATCTCGGAATGAAAATAAGAACCTCCTACTGTTCCCTATTCCCTAATCACTGCTTCACCCACTGATCCACCCAGTCATTTACCGTCTTGTACCACAGCCGCGAGTTCTGCGGCTTCAGCACCCAATGGCCTTCGTCCGGGAAGTACAACATCTTGCTTGGAACCTTCAAACGTTGCAATGTGGTGAAAAGCTGAAAGCCCTCGGAAACATCGAGGCGGTAATCAAGCTGCGAATGAATCACCAGCGTCGGCGTCTTGAAGTTTTTCGCATAGAGCATTGGCGCCCACTTGCGGTATGGATTCTCGTTGTCCGGCTTGCCATAGTAATCCCACGGCGTGCCCTTGAACTCCCACTCGTTGAACCAAAGCTCCTCGGTGCTCCCATATGCCGACTCAGGGTTGAACATCCCGTCATGGGTTACGATGCACTTGAAGCGGTCCGTATGCCCCAGCACCCAGTTGGCCATGTAGCCGCCGTAGCTTGCGCCCAGCGCGCACTCCCGCGTCTTGTCGATAAATGGATAGCGTGCCTCGGCTGCATTCAGCCCGGCCATCAGGTCGGTATACGGCTTGCCGCCCCAGTCGCCGCTGACGCCCTCAACAAAGGTCTGCCCATAGCCGGTCGAGCCGCGCGGATTGATCATGATGACCACATATCCGTTGGCGGCAAACAGCTCCGCATTCCAGCGGTAGCTCCACGCATCGCCCCACGCACCCTGCGGCCCGCCATGAATCAGGAACTTGACCGGATATTTTTTCGACGAATCAAATGCCGGCGGACGAATCACAAATCCCTGCACCCGCGTATTGTCCGACGCGGTAAACCAGAAGCTCTCCATCGAAGACAGGTCCAGCCGCGAGAGCAGCGCCGAGTTCAGGTTCGAGAGCGACCGAGGCTCGTATTTCCCCAGCACCGGGCCGGTTCTCGCATTGTCGTCCATCACCAGCAGATCGGCGATCACCGCCTCCGAAGGCTGATCTACCCGCATCAGGCTACCGATAATAAACTCGCGCCCCGGAAGCGCCAGCGGATGCAGGCTGCTCCACTCGCCGGCAGCCTTGCCGTAGCGGTGCAGCACATTGCCCAAAAGATTCGTCCGGTAAATCGGCGCTTCCCCTTTTTCGCCGGAGACAAAGAAGATCGACTTCGAATCCGGGTCCCAGGCAAACTCATCCACCCAGCGGTCAAACCGCGGCAACAGTTCACGGGTGTTCTTTGCGCCGCGGTCGTAGAGCATCAGCCGGAAGCGGTCGCTCTCATAGCCGCCCCGCGCCTGCGAGCGCCAGGCCAGCCATCGGCCATCCGGCGAATAGGCTGGGTTGAAGTCGCCTCCCTCTGACGTGCTCACCTTCACCGGCTTGGCCGCAGGGTTGGTCAGGTCCAGAGTAAAAATATCCGCATTCACGCTCGTCGCCGGCTCTTCTTCCAGATTCTCGGTGAATGCCAGCTCCTTTGAGTCCGGGGCAAAGGCGAACCCGCCTCCGCCCTCCAGCGAGAACGGCGGCACATCATGCGAATCTCCGAGCGTCAGGTCGCGAATAATTCGGCTGCCCACTGAAACCAGAAACAGATGCGAGCGCTTGTCGCCGGTGTACTGGTTCCAGTGCCGGTATAAGAGGTGTGTGAAGACCTGCGCCTTTACCTTGCTGGCAGCTAGCGCCGCATCGCGCGCCGCGTTGCACTTGTCCGCATCCTGATTGGGATCGGTGCTGGACAGCGCATTATTGGCTTCGGCAGCCGCGGCCGCGGCATCATTGGCGGCCTTTTCAGTCGCGGCCGTATCGTTTGCAGCCTCCGCGGCTGCGGCAGCATCGGCGGCGGCGTTGGCCTTTGCAGCAGCAGCGGCTAACACACCATTCACACTGGCTGGCGAGTACCCACCGCAATCCGGATAAACCGCCGAAGTAAACGCAATCGATTGACCATCCGGCGACCACAGCGCATTATCCGCCTCGGTCGAAATCGAGGTCAGCCTTCTCGGATTGGTTGTCGCGCCCGTCGACGGATTGAAGTCCGCCAGCCAGATCTGCTGGCTCCCCGAGCGGCTGCTCAAGAAGAGAATCCGCTTCCCATCCGGCGCAAATTGCAGTCCGGAATCGCCGGGCAGGGCCACGGCAACCCGCATCGCGTCTCCGACGGCAATCGGCCGAATCCACAGCTCGGCTGTCTTCGTGTTCTGGTTCAGATTCACCGTGGTCACCGAGTAGGCGATCCACTTTCCATCCAGCGAAACCGCTATATCTCCCAACCGCTTCATCGCCATCATGTCCTCAAAGGTCATGGGGCGCCTGCCGGAGTCAGATTGGGCGGCGCAAGTTGCGCTGGGAAAAAATGCAATGGCGAAAATGAGGCAAAGGGCAAATCGGCGCATGGACTATCCTATTTGATCGGAATATCGCTAAAGCGAAACCAGGGATGATGGAGCTTCGAAGCACATCCGTCCAGTTGACGCGGCCATCAGGGAGCGGCAACCTTGCACAAAACTCAAAAGGACACGGGAACCCTGGTTTCGCTAGAGTGCGTGAGGAAAAGTGTACACCGTATGGGGCATTCCTTGCTGTAAACACGCTCATTCCCTATTCCGCAAATGGATTGCGCCATCTAACCGCCATCCAGCGTCTAATGGAACAGACAGCCCAATTTCCCCGTTGAGGTGTGAAACAACCGTGCGCAATCGATTCGGATCTGCAATCCTCCTGGCCGCTACCTGCGCCCTTGCCTACGCTTTGCCAGCCGCCGCGCAAGGTAAAGACACCTTTACGCCCATGGCCCTCGACGCCGGATTTGGCCGCATGGACCTGACCGATCCTTCCGTCCCTCCTGAGACCATCATCAAGCAGTTTGCCGCCAAAGAGAGCGAGTTCGAGAACGCCCTCGACCACTACACCTTCCGCCGCGTCGTCCGCGTGCAGACCATCGACGACGACAACAAGGTCTCAGGCGAGTACTACCAGGTAGACGACGTGATCTTCGACCCTTCCGGCAAGCGCACCGAAAAAGTGGTCTACGCCCCCGCGAACACCCTGCGCGACATCAGCATGTCAGTATCCGATTTCCAGGACATTCAACACGGGCTCTTCTTCGTCCTCACCGCGGAGAATATCGCTGAGTATGACATCAAATACGTCGGACGCCAGAAGGTCGATGAGGTCGACTGCTACGTCTTCGACGTCAGCCCCAAGGTGATTCTCAAAGGCAAGCGCTATCTCGACGGCCGCATCTGGATCGACCAGACCGATCTCCAGATCGTCGTCACCAATGGCCGCATGGTTCCTGACGACACCCGCAAAGGCAACGAAGACCTGCACCCGCCCTTCATGACCTGGCGGCAGCAGATCGACGGCCACTACTGGTTCCCGGTCTACACCAAGGGCGAGGGCTTCTTGCACTTCGCCGGCGGAAGAGGCTATATGGCCCAAGACGTCCACATCCGCGAAACAATGAAATACACCGACTACAAGCAGTTCGGCTCGACATCGAAAATCATCTTCAATAGCAAGGACGTCACCCTGCCGGAGAATCAACCCAACAACCCGCCCAAAAAGTAGCTCTGAACCGCTGAACGCGCAGTCCTGCCTGGCATTTGGGAGCTTTGAAAAGTACGAACATGGGTGCCCCATGTCCCTCGCATTTGGGGACATGGGAAAGCACAGGCCACACAGTTACGCCGGGTGCCCTACCCTCGCCGTGTTCTTGTTTTTGTCGCTAGGGTGGGATCGCAGCCTTTCACCACCTCTTAGTGTTCCGCCGATCCCTCGCGTCAATTTTCAGGGATGTTTTGCCGTGCGATAATTCCGCGACTACATCACCCTTACTACGCAGGGCATAGAAGACGAGGCCCCCAAAGACAATCACGATTGATAGCGCAATGAGCGCAAAGACGGGAAGGCCGGAAGCAAGGTAAGTAATCATTACTTCGCCTCCGTTGAATCATCTGCCACGGCGACTGCCGGGATATTCAACACCATTGTTTGCCCCGGAACTGGAACCACCATAAATCGTGTAGGCGCGCCCAGGCGTTGCAGTTCCTGCCGTACGATATTCTCTGCCGCTGCATTCACGGTAAAAGAGAGCATCTTTTTGCTCATTCCCGCCACTTCGATGCGGATAGAGGCGCCTTCGAGGAACCAAGTAGCAGCGCCAAGGATTTGTGCCGCACTGACGTGCCCACTACTTATAAGCGCTTTTGCGATTGCTTTACGAATAAGATCTACACTCTTGGCGAAAGGCGAGTGAAGCAACGGTGCTTCCGAGACATCGGCGTTCTTAATCGTGGCAGTCAAAGCGCGGGTTGGAATGCGAAGCGCAATCCGCGGAGGATTACTCGCCGCACTCTTCACTGCATCTGCGACCGCTTTGGCTTCGCCCAATCTGGCTTGAATGTTCTTGGTGGTCTCGACGGCGTCCTTGCTCAACTTTTCGAGAAGCTCTGGAATTTTGCCGATGGCTTCGAGGCGGTTCGATCTCGGCGCATCGTTGAAAAGCCATGCTTCAACGTTTGCTTCGTCAGGGTCATGGTAATTTCCATCGACGGTACGGAGGCTTATTCCCCACTTTCCGCTAACTTTTGCATAGCCGATGTCCCGGCTCCAAAAGGAAAAATCGTCGCCGTGGAGGCCTCCCTCGCCGCTGTAGACCGGCACCCATGCAGTGATTCCAAGATTCAGTTTCTTGAGGGCGACGTCGATTTCGGCAATAGACTTCCCAAGCTCGTCGGAGACGGCGTTGAGGTCAGCTGCAACTGTGGTGAGTTGTGAATAATAGTTCGCTACCCTCTCCAGGAGGGGGATTTCATCGTCAGCCATAATTCCCTTTCAATCAGACAGATTTGGGCTTTACCGCCGTCAAGTCGGTATCACCGTTAAGTTGCCGCCGTACAGGCGGGGTGGATGGTAGAGGCCTCCGCCTTCCAGCGGTACAAACTGCCACTATCACCTGCATCGTATCCCTTACTGCGGTACGTTGCAACAATTTTTTTATTCCGGGTGCCCCATGTCCCTCGCATTTGGGGATATGGGAAGTCAAAAGCGCGGAAGCGCACCCGGATCAGTACGTCGAAACATCATCCGATTGCTTTTCTTGCTTTTCCCTCTCGCGGATCTTTTCCAGGTTGCTCATGAAGTCCTGCATCGAGGGCTGCTTCTCTACCGACTCAACCGGAACTTCCTCAACCGCCGCCATTATCGCTGCGCCTTGTGCGTTCGTCCTCGAGTCAAGGAACGTTAGTCCGAAGACCGCTGCTATCAGCAGAAATCCGCCCAAGAGCGAAACCGTCGCATTGCGCATATCGATGCTGCTTTTCTCGCCAAACTCGGTCAGGCTGTTTGTCGACGGGTTATCCGCATCGAAATAAGCTGTTTGGGTAGTGTGCTGCGACGGCTCAAAAGGGAAACCAATGTGACTGTCGTAGGTTTTCGTGCCGGTTTCGACCCCGGTATAAAGATGGCCGTCGAGCAAAAAATAATAACTGTATACATAACGACCGCCGTTACTCCATCTCCCTTTGTCAGTACTCACAGCTCGGCTATAAGTGACCGTCACTGTGGCGGTAGTTGTGCGCTCCCGCGGTACAACGCTGGCGTCCTGCTGCCACTCAACAATCTTCCAGATGCCATAACCAAAGGCAAGCAGGGTAAGACAGATCAGCCCCAGGGAAATGGAACTCGTACGTTTCCGCATGCACTCTCCTAGATATAACTATTGAGACAATGCAGATTAGTATACACACAGTATCCGCCCCACCCCAGGTGGCTGACTCGCTGATTCGCTGACTGGCTAGCTTGCTGCCGTATGAATCGCCAACAATCTCTCCAGCAACGGCTTCAGCAGCATCAGATCCAGCACATTCGACCCATCCGACAAACTGTCGTCACCAATGGCCGCATGGTCCCCGACGACACGCGCAAAGGCTACCAAGACCTGCATCCGCCCTTCATGACCTGGAGGCAACAGATCGACGACCATTCTTGGTTCCCGGTCTAGACCGAGGGCGAGAGCTTTTTGCACTTTTCCGGAGGAAAAGGCGGTGCGACGATTTACTCTCATTTCCGAAAGTTCTCACAAACCGGCAGTCCACCTGGTCGCGTCATCTGGACTGCCTGACAAATTCCACGAGTGCCTCAGCGTTGTGGTGCAATGCTTCGAGGAGGCACTTGGAATCGTCGCCGCATTTGTTTCTATTCTGAAGTTCCGCCTCCTGTAACCCACGAAGCGCAACAAGCTCGTCTTTGTCCCCTTCAGCCAATACACTATTGCCCTTTTTCTCGCTTTCTATGTCATTCATCGTGTCTTTGTAAGTTTTCGCGATAGCTCTATCATAGGACGATAACTCGATAGACTTGCAGATTGTGACCTCTGCCGGAGTTCCTGCCTTTCCGCAGTCAAAGGATGGATTCGGTTTTGCGTTCGGATCTGCCCTACTCAAAAACACCACTATATTTTCTTGATAGATATCCATCAACCGCCCGTCGGAGAGTAGGACCATGTCGTCGCCGCTGTATGTGAAAGCGGTGAGCTTTCCACTAATGGGACTGTAACCGGTGCACTTCAATAAGTAGACACCCACTTTGTCACGGTTGGAAAATTGAGCCGACGGGACAAAATCCTGGAAAGACAGATTTTCCGAGTTCTGAACTCCGGCAGCTTTCTTTTTTACCGTGACAGATGGATGATCGCATACGTTCTTTTCGGAATCGAATTTTATGATCCTCGACGGAGAGATGGTTTCATAGCGTCCCATCAGGTTTGGGTCGTCATTGATAACATTCGGAGGAGAAGAAGGGCCATAGAACACCGCTACGGAACTGACGACCCATTTCCCGGAGATTTTCGATAGTATCTTAGAGCTCTCGTCTTGCTCCAGTGAAGGCTGACATAACGCAAGACTTGTGCCGCACAGTACCGCTAAAAAAAGTGCCATGCTTGCAGAACGTAGAACATTACCGTATCTCTCTCTCATTTTCAATATTTTCCTCGAATAAACATCGATACGGCCCGTACTTCACAGGGTCTGCCTCACAAACTCGACCAGCGCCTCCGCATTGTGGCGCAGTGCATCGAGCAGGCATTTAGAGTCGCCGCCGCACTTGTTTCTTATTTCCAGTTGATCTCTTTGTAATTTACGCAGTGCCGCAAGTTCATTCTTGACCTCTTCGACTCGATCACCTTGGCCGCGGCTCGCAATCATATCGTCATCCTCTTTTTTCGTCTCGTTATAAGTGTTCGCGATCGCCCGGTCAAACGATGAAAGTTCAATCGAATTGCAAATTGCAATCTCGGTAGGAGTTTTTGCTTTGCCGCAGTCGAATGACGGATTCGGCTTTGCGTTTGGATCTGCGCGACTCAAGAAAACGATCACATCGGGCGGGCTGTAAAAGTCCATCAATCGCCCGTCAGGGAGTGAATACAAACTATCGACACCGCCAGTTAAAGCTTTATGTGTGATAGGATCTTGCTTGTTGCACTTGAAGGAATATTCAGTGATTGCTTGATCGTAATCAATTGGAACAGGCGGCGAGAAATTGTTAAACGACTGATCACCGTTGTCGCCTGGTATCCACTCTGTAACTATGCCTTTTCCGGTTGTCTTTTTTACTGTGACATATGGGTGATCGCATATGTTGTCGTTGTCATAATAATCAAACCCCGTGATCTTTGAAGGAGTAATATCTTCATAGCGACCCATCAGGGTCGGGTCATCGACAATGGTGTGGGGAACCGGCCCGTGGATGAGATATATGGATACGGAACTCACTACCCATTTCCCGGAAATCTTCGAAAGTATCTTCGCGCTTTTCTCTTGATCCAATGCAGACTGACCCGAAGCTAGAGCTGCTGCACATAGGATTGCCAATAAGCCAGTAATCAATGCTGAAGTGGGCGCAGTGCAACGATTGACTCTCATTTCCAGTACACTCCCCGAAGAAACAGCTCTACTTCGTCAACCCTGCGTCTCGCTAGTCCTAAGAGCTTGTTGAAAAACGTGAAGTGTTCCCGCACGTGAAAAATGGAACCGCGCCAGAATGCCCGTAGAACGATCGGAGCGACATCGGAGATGGCTTTGGCATGCCGATTCTTGCCATATTCCGGGATCAAGGACCCTTTTTCAACAAGCTCCTAATGCGACACCGCTCGTTTCCTTGTCATAGGTGAGCCAATACTGTATCGCATCATCCATTCCTTTTTTGGGATCGTCTAACCTCTGTGCAAACCCTACGACACCAGCCGGAGGATTCGCCGCAAAACTTACGAGAGCGTCGAACTCGTATTGGGTAAGCTTGTGCTTGCTCATATGTGTTCTGACAACGTCCACATATTGTCCCATATACAAAGATTGAAGTTTTCTTTGCGTTGCATCGTCGATATCCATGATGAGTTTCGGGGTCATATCCAGTTTAGTAATGCCATATGTCTTTACCCATGCTGCGGCATCCGGTCCATGCAGCTTAAGAGGCCCGCCCTTATCTTTTCCGGAACATAGAAAGGTAATAAGGTCCGGCTTGGGCATTTTATCCTTATCTATATTTTTTATAAGCTGTACGTTGATCCCACCAGGACCCAGCCATTTCCGAACATTCTCGGCAGATTGACCTATTAAATCAAAGCCGGGCCCTAGTGTGACCCCGCTGTTTTCTTCGGGCCAATGAAAGTTTTTACTTAGCGGACCGATCTCGTGCTGGTACATTGCTTTGAGTAAGTCCTCCGAGGGCGACATCGATTTAGCTGGAAATCTGGGAGGTAGGCGAGCTTGAATGTCAAAGGCCCAGCAGGACAGCTTATGAGCATCTTCCGAGAGGGGCAGCCCGAAGGCAGTGAAGTGCCCGGATTGTCCAAAATCGAACCCAAAATGAGGTTCGCTGCCCCACCCGGTTTCGTCTTCGCCGTTCCAACTCCATGGAAAGTGATCCTGATTGTGCGAAGGGAAAGGGAAGAGCGGGTTGTAGTTGAAAAGCTCCATCAGGGTTTTGCCGTTCAGCGCGCCGTCGGGATAGATGCCATGCTTCTTTTGAAAATCCTTGATGGCATTGATCGTGCCGAACCCAAATTTGGGCGGCTTTTTGGGCTGTCCGGCGGGCGCAATCCCTCGCTCGGCGTCGGGAATCTTATAGCCGACTTCGATCAGGCGATGCTGGACAATCTCCACTTTCTTGCCATAATTATTGAACAGACTCTTGCCGATGTAATAATCGGACAGGTCTGGAGTTGCGACGGTTTGAGCTTTCTTTTTGGGATGTGATTGGGGCATCTGAGCTGGAACCTCCTCTACGACCCAAATTCCAGGCGATTATACCGCGACTTGCTGGCTCGCTGCCGCATGAATCGCCAGCAATCCCTCCAGCAGCGGTTTCAGCAGTTTCAGATCCAGTGCATTCGCGCCGTCCGATTTGGCATTCGCTGGATCGTCGTGGACTTCGAAAAACAGTCCGTCGATCCCCGCCGCCACCGCCGCCCGCGCCAGCAGCGGAATAAACTCCGGCTGCCCGCCGCTCACTCCGCCCGCCGCCGAGGGCTGCTGGACCGAATGCGTCCCGTCAAAGATCACCGGAGCCATCGCTCGCATCACCGGCAGCCCGCGAAAATCCACCACCAGCGTGTTATAGCCAAAGCTCGCCCCGCGCTCAGTCAGCGATACCCGCTCGTTGCCCGTGGAGCGCACCTTCTCTACCGGATGCGCCATATCCCACGGCGCAACAAACTGCCCTTTCTTGATATTCACCGCACGGCCGGTCTTTCCTGCGGCGACAAGCAAATCCGTTTGCCGGCAGAGAAACGCTGGAATCTGCAAGACATCCACAGCCTCGGCGGCCACTTCGCAATGCCCCGGCTCATGCACGTCGGTCAGCACCGGCAGCCCGGTATCCTTGGCCAACCGGCCCAGAATCCGCGTTCCCTCGACAAGCCCCGGCCCGCGAAAGCTCTTCACGCTGGTGCGGTTGGCCTTATCGTAGCTGGCCTTGAAGATATAAGGAATACCCAAATCGGCAGTGACGCGCTGAATAGCTTCTGCTATCGTCCGCACATGGCTCTCAGACTCGATCACGCACGGCCCGGCAATCAGAAAAAGCTGGCCCGCGCCCACCTGGACGGGACCGATCTCAAAGGATGTCTTCACAGAGTCGATTTTACTAGAGCTGTTCTCCAGTTTTCGCAGTGCTTCTGGCATCGTGCAAGGTGGCTGTTACGTAGAGGAGAATCCGCTTGGCGATTGTGATTTCGCCCTATATCTACTGGAGAACAGCTCAATCTGTGCTATACTCAGCTTGATAAGGAGAACGCCATGCGCGCACGCCCTATTCAATCCGAAAAGACAATCAAAGCTCGCCCGATCCAGTAATTCAAGGCGCACTTCGTCCATTAAAAGAAACCCGCTCAGCCGTCTCGACGGAAGTGTAAATCGGCATCATGGCTGATTTTTCCGTGCTTTCAGCCACTTCTCCGTAGGTGGAAACGACTCCGGCACACAAGCATTCGGGATGCCCTCCCGATAACTATCCAATAGCCTATAAACCTTTGCCCGCGTATACCGTGGATTGTTCGCATCATTATCGTCCGCCGCCGTCATCGCCGCTGGAATCTCATACATATCCTCACTGATTTCAATCTTCGGCGCGTCAAAGTACCATCCTGAGGGTTCGCTCTCCGGGCCATCTCCTGCGCTCCCTGGATTGGTCTGATAGAAGGTGCGGTCGCACTCAAAACTCAGTATCTGCTCACAGATTCTCAACAGATTGACATAGCGGTCGAAGAGAAAAACCTCTCCGTCTTTGGCGATAATACTGGCTTGAAACCGCAGCATCACCGCTTGGGGAATGGGTAAAACCGTCGCCGTTGGTTGTGGCGCGGAGCCAACCTGCTGCGCGGCGGGCGAGAAGAGTCTGCGGATCGACTCGGGCAGCGTCGAACCGCGGCCCAGCGATAGAGCGGCGCTCTCAAAGGTGTCTCTATCCATGAACTCATGGCACTTGCGAAAAAACTCCGAGATGCAGTCGGCAAACAGCTCTTCGCCAATCGAGGTACGGAAGAACACCCCGCCTTTGCTGCTGAAGAGAAGCTGCACCCGCCGCCGCATCAACAAAATCGCGCTTAACAGCCGCGTATACGGGTTTTGCTCCGGGTCGGCGATTTCCTCCGGCAAAGTGCCCAGCACGCTCTTATCCTGCGTTGCCTTTTGCAAAAAACTCATCCACTCGTCTTCAACCGTCTGCATCCGGCGGGCGATGGGCAGGTAGTGATCCTGAACCAGCGAAATGTATTCGGGAATCAGGTGCGTCAGCGTCTGCTGCCGCTCGGCGCGCCGCGTCATCTCCAGTTCCCGATCATGGGCTATCTGCTCCTCTGAAGCCCGCTGGCCGGCGGCGATGGTCTCCTCTTTTTGCCGCAGGGTCTCGGCGATGGCCTTCTGAGCGTCATCGCGACTTTTTTGAATCTCTTGAAGCACAAAGGCCAGCAGCGCCAGCACCACCGGCCAGATCAAATCTCTCAAAACGGTGTAGATTGCGCTAACAGCGCCGCGCAACCTGGGCCAGCCGCCCTCTTCAGCATTTCTTTCAAAGGCAATTGGAGAGGTTGAAACAACGGCAACCAGTTGAGCGGACGCCGCTTGCTTGGCATCCGCGCCGCTCGACGCCGCCTGCCACCAGTACTCCACCTCAATGGGCATGGCAACTGCCGGATGAGTTCCCAGGCAGTTCCTGGCATCAATGGTGGCGACAATGCTGCCGCTTCCTGCGGCATCCAGATTCACCGATGAGCTTCTGGCCAATTGCTCGCAACCGTTGACGGGAATTAGTTGCGCGGTGATTTTGCCCATCTGGCCGGTGTTGTTTACAACCCAGGCATCAATTTCTAAAATTGCGGATTTCTCTGAGCGCGCCGACGGCGGAGCCACAGAAATTGTCAGATTCGCAACACCTGAGCCGGATGCCGGCGGAACCGTGAGCTTGGCTCGCGGCACCGGCGCAGCCGGGGTAACCGGCGCGCTGAAATAAGAAAATGCTCCAATAGCCAACAGTGCCGCAAGAAATACGACGCCGCACCGTACCCAGTTGCGCAATCGCAGCCAGGACTCTTCCATCAAGAATCCGATCAAGGCGCGCAGTGGGCTTTTGTCGCCTCGTTGATCCCCATTACTCATCGTGCATCCAAGCTAACCCGTAGGCCGCCCCGGAGCAAGAAAATTCCGACCGTTCACCAAACAGCCTCGCCGCTCACGCGCCCTCCCCGGCGCGAAAGCGGCGATCCCCTCTCAAATCTAAATCCCGTTTACACCGGCACCTGTTGGTCCGCGTGGCAAGTCGACCACTCCCACAGCGCCCGCTCCAGTGCATGAAGCTGAGTTGGACCGGGTAGTTCTCCCTGAGGGGCAATGACATTGCTCTCCGCCAAGTGGCGGCAGAATTTCAAGAATTCTTCATAAAACTGCACATCGTGCCGCGCGTGCCCCAATGCCTCCAGCGTGCGCACATCCAACACCGCGTATTTTTCCGGGTAGATTGTCGAAAGAATCGCCGAAGCCACTGCAATGTCGATTCCACGCAGCTCTGTCAGCGCCTCGACTGCCTTTCGCACCGAACTCTCCGGCGCCGCCGCCACCGCCAGCGCCTGACGGATCTTCTCCTCGCTGTTGCCGATCAGGTAATGCACCACCCGCTCTGACTTCCAGCGGACAATTGCCTCAAGATTGATCAGCGAGTGGTCGCCCTGGCGGATTGCCGCCCCGGCCTCAAACGCTGCTTTTTCCAGTTGACGTTCCTTTGTTCCGGCCTTTTGCCAATACTGCTCTGCCAGTTCGCCCAGCTCTGCTTCTCCTGCCTGAAGCTGAAAATATGCTGCCATCGTACTTCCTCCGTACTTAAAACCAACTCACCATAGGCCCGTCCAAAAACCTTTGTCAACAGTACTGTGAGTACTTTTCAGATTCTTTTTTCAAATCCGGCAACTCACTGGCCTGGCGCGCATTTTTAGCCCTTCCAGTGGTAGATTGTGAGTAAGAGCGAAAGTGGCGGAATTGGCAGACGCACCAGACTTAGGATCTGGCGGAGCAATCCATGAGGGTTCGAGTCCCTCCTTTCGCACCAGAGACCCCCTCGTGCGCCTTCAAATCTGCCTCTTGCTGAATCCCTCGCCCGACTGGCGTTTCAGCGAAAATAGAATCCTCAAGTTACCAAAGATCGATTGAAGGCCCGGAAGATACCTTGCTAAGGATTGATTTTGAAAGTTTTAGGTTGACGCACGAAGATCATTCAATTTAACTAATGCAAGGTCGGAGCACTCTCACGCCCCCCTGCTGAGAGTTTTTCTCTACACAATTACTGCCCCATTGACACTGTTTTCAGCTACAGGATGCGCCCCGTTTGCGCTCCTTGAATCCATCTGCGCGAGACGAGACGCGAGGCGTTTTGTCCGCTTTTACCCGAGGAGGTCTTTGCTTGAAATCGACACGCCGCCTGTTTCTGAAAGAGACGGGATTAGTTACCGTTGCAGCACTTTTGCCGGTTAGCGCTTTTTCCCAGGAAAGGCTGACGGCCGAGAACAACGCATTTGATCCGGAAAACCTCTCGCACCTCGACGGGATCTCCGCTGACGCTTTTGATAAATGGGTCGGATCAACCTTTCGCGTCAGCCTCAATGGCCAGTCAATGGGTTCGTTGCTGCTCTCCAGTGTGGAGAAGGTCGAGCCGCAAGCCGACACGTCTCTCGCTCCCGGAGCGGAGTGGATCGGCCGCAGAATCACTCCCGCAGCCGGCGTGGATCTGACCAGCTTCATGCTCATCTTCAAGCGCACCGGTTCGCCCTTGCCCCAGCAGACCTACATGCTGGACCACGACTGGCTGGGACGCTTCCCCGTGCTGCTCGTACCAGCGGGAATCAAGGGAAAGACCGTAGTTGCCTCCTTTACCGAATTCAACAAGAAAGCCGCGGCTTAACGAACCGGCTCTCTGCCAGTAGATCAAAAACAAGAAGCCCGGAGGCTGTTCAGCCTCCGGGCTTCTTCAGCTTCGCAGCAGATTACATGCTGTCAACGCGGTGAATAATATGGTCAACAATGTGGTTGGCCTTCTCAATGTGATCCAGCGCGCGGTGCTTCAGGCCGCGTGCGAACTCATTGTCTTCTTCCTGGTCCAGATCGTGCCAGGCGGCATTGCCGGCCTCGCGCGCCTTGTGGAAGCGGCCCGTGGGCGTGATGTGCGCGTCGATCGGCGGATGGAAGTGCAGATCCTTGCCGTCGTCGATTGCGGCCGCCTTGACCTCGCGGATGGCGGCGTCAATCTCGTCGATGGCGCTCTGCGATTCCGCGTCCACCATTTCGCTCGGCGTTAGCCGGTCAAGATACGCGCGCATCAGCCGCAGATCGCTCAGCGCGTGCAGATAACCGGGGTGCGCGCCCTGTGCCTGCGCGGGCGCCGTGCCAAAAGCAGAGAGTGCGGCGAAAAGAACTGCAAAGAGCGGAAGTTTCAAATATTTCATCGTACGGCTCCTCCAGAGAGCATTTTAAGTTTTCGGATCTGGCTGTTGCGCTCGGTGCGCGTTCAAGTCAGCCAGCTCCACACTCGCTAGGACACCACACCCAGCGAAAAGTTGTAAAGCCAGGAATGCATTACGCTTGGCATTTGTATCCCATTATTTCGGCCCTTGAACCAACCCGATCAGGTTACCTTCCGGGTCGGTAAACCCGGCAATGATGCTGCCATCGGGAACCATGTGCGGCCCAAACGCCTTCTGTCCGCCTTTGCTCTCTATAAGCGCCAGCGCGGCTTCAACATCCGGCACTGAGACATAAAACGTGACACGGCGGTGCTGCGTGCCCATCGCGCCAACTCCGCCGGCAATCCCGCCCTCTTCTCTAGCCACCAGTGGATAGCCTTCCATCACCGGCGTGATCTGCCATGCAAACACATCTTTATAAAAGCTTTCCAGCAGTTGCTGGTTTTCTCCGATGATCTCGAAATGCACAACCGGACTGGGCATTGCTCTTCCTCCCTCGGTTAGTCTCCCCGCTCACTCTACAGGCTACCCTCCGCGGAAATCCAATGAAAATCCGGTCACAAAAATATTTTTCGCGATTCTCTTGCAAAATATTACGGATTGCGATAGAGTTATTACAGATTGCGATAGAGCGGAGGGGCTCAACCCTCCAACGCCTCTCGAAATCAGCCGCTCTCAGCCCGTTCCAATACCTGAGAGTGAGCTTCCGCGGCGACAAGCCGCAAACATGAAGCTGGGCGAAAAAATTCGTTACTTGCGCGAAGTCGAGGGAAGCCTGCGGGGCCTCGACCGGGCAATGAGCCAGTTGGAGCTGGTGCGGGCTATCGAGTCCGAAACCGGCGGCAAACTGAGCCAGAGCTACCTTTCGCAGATTGAAAGCGGCGCGCGGC
Source organism: uncultured Acidobacteriaceae bacterium (assembly GCA_963713645.1). Taxonomy (GTDB): domain Bacteria; phylum Acidobacteriota; class Terriglobia; order Terriglobales; family Acidobacteriaceae; genus Telmatobacter. The sequence continues at coordinate 31,513 of CAVQMQ010000046.1, forward strand.
CCCACCTCACCAACACCACACGGCAAATTTTGGCCGGCTTCTTCAAGGTGCATCCCGGTTATCTGGTCGATGACCCGGAGGGCTACACCCCCGAGCTGCAGAGCGAGTTGCGTTCTCTTGAGGACAAGCTCGATCTCTGGCTGGTCGCGGGCGCGGAGCGCTTCCGTCGCGATCCGGAGTTGAAGCAGGCCCTGCTCACGCTGGCGCAGAATGAGCGCTCCCGAGAGTGCCTGCTGCTGCTCGAGGCCATCATGGAAACGCCGGGACTGATGCCGCGCCTCACCGAAGTACTGCGGCCCAAACTTGAACCAAAGACACGCATCTCTACGCGAGAAAGCGGAGCGAATCAATGACCTGGGAATCCTTTTACTTCATCTGTTTCCTCGTCGGGTTGTTTATGAGCGCCTTCACGCTGCTGGGCGGCATGGGGCACATCGGCGGGCATTTCCACTTTCATCTGCCGCATGGCGGCCATCTGCCCACCGCCGGGCATTTCCCGCACGCGGGGCACTTGCCCAGTGCTGGCCACGCGCCCGGTCATGCACCGGGGCACGCGGCAGGGCAGGGAACGGCGCAGCCCGCTCACAGCGTCCCCTGGTGGAATGCCTTCTCGCTGATGATTTTTCTCTGCTGGTTTGGCGCGGCAGGCTATCTGCTCACGCGCTTTGGCGGATTTGTCGCTGGTGTTGTGCTTCTTTTGGCCGCGATTTGCGGCATAGCCGGCGGCGCGATCATTTTTTTCTATCTCTCTAGAGTGCTGCTGCCTCATGAGCACGAGTTGACTGCGGACGAGACAGCGATCATTGGCGTGGTGGGCCGCATATCGGCGCCCATCCGCGAGGGTGGAACCGGAGAGATTGTCTATCAACAACTGGGCGCGCGCCGTTCGGCTCCCGCGCGCTCTGAGGACGGCATTGTGATTTCAAAACAGGAAGAGGTCTTTGTCGTCCGCCACGAAAAAGGAATTGCCTACGTCCGGCGCTGGGAAGAATTGCTGGAAGACGGGGAACAGTTGCCAGATATCAGTTCTCAGTTCTCAGTTAAAAGCAACGGGCACGTTGCGCTGGACGATGACCGAGACCATGCCACGGCAAAAACTGACAACTGACAACTGAAAACTTCCCTCTGTCCACAGGAGACTTTATGTCAAACGCGACTTTGATGATTACGGATATGGCCATCCTGGTAGGCATCTTTCTGCTGGGTTTCCTGGCCAAGGCTTTTCCACGGAGCCGCCGCAAGTCCGGCTCCAAGCGGTAATCGAAGTGAACCGTCAGTTGCATCGGTCGGCGCAATCAGTCCACTGACAACTGAAAACTGGAACCTGTACTTCCACCATCAACCCCCACCTCCCGCATGAAAGGGTCGGGAATCTTATGAACGATGTTTTCAATGGAATCAACGGATCTGTGGTTTTGATTGTTGGACTCTGCGTGTTGTTTCTCATTCTTCTGTTGGGCTTTCTCACCTCGCTTTATCGCAAGGCCGGACCCAACGAGGCACTGATCGTCTACGGGATATTCGCGGACCACGAGTCATCAAGGGCCACGGCACGGTGATCTTTCCCATGGTGGAGAGCTGCCGTCGAGTTGAGCCTGGAGCTGATGAGCTTCGATGTTGCTCCGCAGCAGGATCTCTATACCAAGCAGGGCGTCGCGGTAACCGTCGAGGCCGTCGCGCAGATCAAGGTGCGCAGCGATCAGGCGTCGATTCTCACCGCAGCCGAGCAGTTTCTGACCAAGACGCCGCAGCAGCGCGAAGGCCTGATCCGCCTGGTGATGGAAGGCCATCTGCGCGGCATCATCGGCCAGTTGACCGTCGAGCAGATCGTCAAGGAGCCGGAGATGGTGGGCGACCGCATGCGCGCCACCTGCGCCGAAGACATGAGCAAGATGGGCCTGGAGGTCATCTCGTTCACGATCAAGGAAGTCCGCGACAAGAACGACTACATCTCCAACATGGGCCGCCCGGATGTGGCGCGCATCAAGCGCGATGCCGATGTGGCGACGGCCGAGGCCGAGCGCGACACGGCCATTCAGCGCGCCAACGCGCTGCGCGAGTCGGCGGTTGCCAAGGCCGCAGGCCGACCAGGAGCGGGTGATTGCCGAAACTGCGTCCGCGACGCGCCAGGCCGAGGCGCAGCGCGATCTGGAGATCAAGAAGGCGGAGTACTCGCGAGCAGAGCCGCCGCCAGCAGGCACGGCCGACAAGGCTTACGAGTTGCAGACCAACATCATGCTGCAGCAGGTGACCGCCGAGCAGGTGAAGGTGCAGCAGGTGGAGAAGGAAGGCCAGATCAAGGTGCAGGAAGCGGAGATTCTGCGCAATGAAAAGGAACTGATCGCCACCGTGCTGAAGGGCGCCGAGATCGAGAGGCAGCGCATTGAGAATATGGCCGCGGCGGAGAAGAACCGCTTGACTGCCGAAGCCGAGGGACGCGCAGCCGCCATTCGGCGCAGGGCGAGGCCGAGGCCAGCATCATCTTCCAGAAGGGCGAGGCCGAAGCCAAGGCGATGAACGTGAAGGCCGAAGCCTATCAGGAGTGGAACCAGGCCGCGGTGCGTGGACAAGCTGCTGACCAACATGGCCGAAGTGGTCCGCGCCATGGCCGAGCCGCTGAGCAAGGTGGACAAGATCACCATTGTCTCGACGGGCGAACGACGACGCAGCCGGCGTCGCACAAGATCACCGGCGACATGACCCGGATCGCGGCGCAGGTGCCGGCGTTGTTCGAGGCTCTGAGCGGCATGGACATCAAGCAGTTGATGTCCAACGTGAAAGCCATCAAGGATAACCCGGCAGATGACAGCAAGCCGGAGAAGAAGTAACCGGGCGCAGTATCCCGGAAACAACTCTGGGTGCCCCATGTCCCTCGCATTTGGGGACATGGGAGCGTAACAACTCTGGGTGCCCCATCCTTGCGACGCACTTGTATCTGTCGCTAGGGTGGGATAACTCGAACCTCAATCGCTGGCGCGGAAACCTCAGCTTTGTATCAGGGCATGACTTCAGTTATGCCGCGAGACGAACCAATCAAGTTCTCGGGCTTTAGCCCCTGCGGTGAGTTTTAAGAAAGTCGAGGAGAGTATGAAAAACATTCGTAACTTCGCATTAGTCGCTGCAATCGGCTTGACGCTGGCTCCCTGGGCGGTAGCGCAGGCTCCGGCAGATCAACCGGCAACCGATACGGCTGTGACCGCACCCGTCGTTCCTCCCGATGAACAGCCCACAAAAGAGCAGTTGGCCAGGCTCTTTGAGGCAATGCGGCTGCGGCAGCAAATGCAGAATCTGATGAAGACAGTTCCTGCGATGATGCAGCAACAACTCAAGGCGCAATCGGATGAGATGACCCCGAAACTGCCCGGAGGAAAGCAACTCTCGCCGGAGCAGCAGGCCGCCTATGACAAGCTGATGGACAAGTATATGACGAAGGCTGTCAGCATCTATCCAGTGGACGAGATGATTGGCGACATCGGCACTGTCTATCAGCGCCATTTGACCGGTACGGATGTGGATGCTTTCATTTCGTTCTACGGTTCACCGGCAGGCCAGCATCTTCTGGATGCCCAGCCGGCCATCATGCAGGAGTACATGCCTTTGGTGATGAAGCGAATGCAGGAGCGCACCAAGACATTGACGGACGAGATGAGGAATGACGTGCAGGAGTTTATCAAGTCTGTCTCCGAGGCAACGGATACACCCGCCGCAAAATAACATTAACCGCTGGGTGCCCCATGTCCCTCGTATTGGGGAAATGGGAACGCAACAACTCTGGGTGCCCCATCCTTGGGACGTACTTGTTTTTGTCGCAAGGGTGGGATACCTCGAACCTCAATCGCTGAATCGAGGAGAAGATCATGTCACTGCTGGAGAGAGTAAGCACATTGCTTCGCGCCAATCTTAACGACCTTGTCGAGAAGGCCGAAGACCCCGAGCGCCTGTTGAAACAGATCGTGCTCGACATGGAGAACCAGTTGATGCAGGTCAAAACCCAGGTAGCCATCGCCATCGCCGACGAGCATTTGCTCGGCAAGAAGCGCGCCGAGCATGAGCAGCACGCCGCCGAGTGGCGGCGCAAGGCCGAACTCGCCGTACAAAAAGGCCACGACGATCTGGCCCGCGCCGCGCTCGAACGCGCCCTCAGCCACGACCAGTTGGTCAAGGGATTCACCGAGCAGGCAGACGAGCAGAAGCAGGAAGCGGACAACCTCCGCCAGGCGCTGCACAAGCTCAGCCAAAAGCTCAACGAGACCCGCGCCCATTGCGAGATGCTGGTCGCCGAGCATCGCCGCGCCAAGGTTGTTGGCCGCGCCACGCAGGCCCGCCAGGCCGCCGGCCCCGAGCGCGAGCACGCAATGGATCGTATGAAGAACCGCGTCCACATGCAGGCTGCCCAGAACATCGCGACCAACGAAGTCCTCGCTCCCGACTCCCTCGAAGACCGCTTTCAGGCCCTCGAGAGCGAAGATAAGATCGAGCTGATGTTGAGCGAAATCAAGAGCCGCCAGTCGGCGCAGGCCTGAAACAGGTCTGCGCCGACTGGCCAGAGCTGTTCCACGATCAATGTGCCCTTGCTGACGTTGCGGCAGGTAGCTTTTTCTTTGGGAAAAAGCCACTTGAGGGCAATGGTTTCGAGGTACAGCAATCGTGGAACCGCTGTATCGAAAAATCTGTGTCTGCGGAGTGCGGTCGTGCGTCTAACTACAAAGACTGTTTACGCACGATGAATCGTTCCTGTCTCCCTCGCAAGAGGCTGCCCGGAGTGATTTACCCTAGAGAGAGCCGCTATCGATTCTCTCGCGAATCGAATTTTCGGCCACAGATTTTACGACAGGTGAATGGATGCGGATTGTTTCTGGAGCTGTTCTTTCAACGCTGGCTGCTGGTTTGGTTTTATTGGCGTTGCCCCAACAACTCACCGCACAGGTTGCTAATGTGACGGTCGCCGCGCTGGAACCGGCTTCCGACGCGCTGCCCGATGCGCCGCGTCCGCAACTCTCAATAGCGGCGGCTGATACTGGGGAACAAACAACTCCGGCTACGCAGACCCAGCAGCCCGCGGCAACCACTCCGCCAGCGCAGGGCACTTCCAGCTCGCAAACTCCCGCGACGCAATCCGACGCGGAAAAAAGCCAGCACGACAAAGCAGAACAGCAGATCAAGGAGCAGGAGAAGCAGCGCGTCCTGGGCATCGTACCCTCCTTCAACATCTCTTATCGCAATGACGCTGTCAGCCTCACTGCGAGCCAGAAGATCCGCCTCGCCTTCCGCTCCTCCATCGATCCCGTCACCTTCGCGGGCGCATTTCTCGTCGCGGGCTATCATGAAGCAAACCACGACGACATCGGCTTTCCCTGGGGAATCAAAGGCTACGGCGAGCGTTCCGGCGCTGCTTATCTCGACTCCTTCGACGGCACGATGATCGGCAACGGTATTCTGCCCGCTGTCCTTCATCAGGACCCGCGCTACTTCCGCCTCGGCCACGGCACCGCCACGCACCGCATGCTCTACGCGTTGATGACCAACGTGATGTGCAAAGCCGACAAGTCGCGCAAGTGGGAGCCGAATTACTCCAATGTGGGCGGCAACATCATCTCAGGCGCGATTTCCAATCTCTACTACCCTTCCAGCGACTCCGGTATCGGCGAGACCTTCACCAACGGCTTGATCGTCACCGCCGAAGGCGGCATCGGCTCCCTCTTCCAGGAGTTCTGGCCGGACATCTCGCGCCGCTTCCTGCACAAGGACCCGACTCACGGACTCGACGCCCAGGCCCGCGCTCAAGATGCAGCTGAAAAAGCCGAGCGGCAGAAATCAACCAACTCTGAACCTGCCCCGCAGCAATAAATACTGGGTGCCCCACCCTCGCGACGCACTTGTATTTGTCGCTATCGGGTCCCCGGCGACAGGTCTTCGTCGCTGGGGTGATCTAGGGTGGGATAGCAGGATGCCGCCTTACAGAAACCCTGAAGCCCATTCAGTCACCGCAATAGACACACCCGCTTGTGCAGGTCTCCCGCACCACCACTTTGCTTAACAAGGGCAGCGCAGGCAACAGCCTGCCCCAAATCCATCGCGCCAGATTCTCGCTCGTAGGATTCTCCAACCCCGCCACATCATTCAAACAGCGATGGTCGATTTCGTCCTCAATCGTCTGAAACGCCGTCTTTATATCGGCAAAATCCATCACCCATCGCAGGTGTGGATCAAGAGCTCCGCTCACATGGATCGCAATCTGAAAGCTGTGCCCGTGCAATCGCCTGCACTTGTGCCGCTCGGGCACATTCGGCAGCCAGTGCGCCGCCTCAATTGAAAACTCCTTGAAAATCTCCATCGCATCCTTACGGGATTCCGACAATCTTGTGCGTCTGCAAGCTCAACCGCCACTGCGGATGCTCCAGGCAATAGCGTACCGCAAGCTGCGTGTTCTCCGCACGATTCGGCCCATCCATCGGCTGCAGAAAAAAGTTACGAAAAGCCATCCCCTCAAACTGCGCAGGCTGAGCTTCTCTCTGCGGATAAACCAGCTTCAGTTCATCGCCGCTGTGCTGCTTGAGCGCCGCTCCTGCCTTGGGGCTGACGCACAGCCAGTCCACTCCGTCAGGCGCCTCAACGGTCCCATTGGTTTCTACCGCAATCTCAAAATCATGCACATGCAGCGCCGCAATCAGCGCCGCATCCAGTTGCAATAACGGTTCGCCGCCGGTGCAAACAACAAACCGCTTTCCGTGCGTCGCGTCTCCCGGCCAGCTTCGCCCAATCGCCGCGGCCAGCTCTCCGGCCGTCCCAAACTTCCCGCCGCCCAACCCGTCAATGCCGACAAAATCCGTATCGCAGAACTGGCAAACCGCACTCAGCCGGTCGGTCTCGCGCCCTGTCCACAGGTTGCAGCCCGCGAACCGGCAAAACACCGCCGGACGCCCCGCCTGCGCCCCTTCGCCCTGCAATGTATAAAAGATTTCCTTCACTGCGTAACTCAAATCAAACTGCTCCATTCCCGTTTGCATATAAGATCAAAATTCGCTTGCCACCCACGGGCAAATGCAACGTTGCCTCGTTGAAGCGGCTGACCGATGCGAGGAAGAAGCTGGAGGTGGGAGAGAGTGATTCAGATTATGAGGCCTTGGCGCGGGGTTCGCCGGCTTCCGCCACAGCCTCTTCGCCGGGAACCACTGGAACACCGTCTTTCTGTATCATCACCGGGTTCGGCCATCCCCTCCAAATGGTTGCCTTGTTAAAGAAGGCTTCCACCGCCTCGTCGTCATTCGGATCATAGGGTCCGTCGTCGGGATCGTTCGGGTCATAGGGGATGGGTTCGTCATCGGCAATGCTCTTGCGGACGCGGTCCCAATCGGTTCTGCTGGTGTGCCCTGAAATTGTCATAATCGCGCCGCTCCTTTCTGACCAGCTACGAAGCCTTGGCGATCTTCTGGACGTCCGCGGGCTGCTCGGGGTAAACGCGATTTTCCTCGGCCAGAAAGCGGTCCACAGCCTCATCGTCATTCGGATCGTAAGGGCCATCATCAGGGTCGTTTGGGTCATAAGGGACCGGAGCGTCTTCGGCGATCTGCTTCTTGACCCACGCCCAATCACTCATGTCACGATTTGGCAGCGGCATAACGTCTCCTTTCCTTGCGAGAGGCATAGCGGAACGAGATAAACCGCACGTTTCCGTTACGCTGAGTATAAACCAGCGCTAGAATTGCTCCCATATATTCGACTAACGCCACATCCAGAAACCGTGCCTCCTGTGCCGATCTGAGCCGGTAGGTAACCTTCTCAAGGCTTTCGTAGACGAAGTGCGCCGCGAAAAAATCGAGGCGGTGCTTCCGCAGATTCGCTTCGCGCTTGGCTTCATCCCATTCGTACACGAAAACACTATATACTATGACCGCTTTGTTTTTACGGATACGGAATCTTTAGAATTAGTTTCTGTGATTTGAAGCCAAAACATCTTATCCTGAATGACTTTTTCGCCAAGTTCTTTTCGGAGATAGGCGCGAATTACCTGTTGGATGTCATCTAGGCTTGCAGTCTTATGCGCGGCCATTTCAAAAGTGAATTTTTTAGTTAATTCGATGAGATCGGGCGATCCAAATAGTTGGATATCCGCAACCGCTTGTTCAAGTTGATCTGCGATTTCATATAAGCGAGGATGACGATTGGCCTTTGTAAAAACCCGATATGCATCGATCAAATACTTGATCCGCATTTCGCGTAAACGTTGTTTCTTATCCCGAACACTTGAAAGCCAGTGGCCGAGAATAGCGCAAATTATACCTGTCAAGAGTGAAGAGGAAATGATCGAAAAAAGTATCGAACTGTTCATCTCTTTCCCTCACTTTCGGCCTCAATTCAAAAACATCGTCCGATACAAAGTATCCCGCTGCACCGGCTTGAACCCCGCATCGCGGATAATCCGCCGCAACTCTTCTTCGGTCGTGCAATTCGACGTTCCAGCAGCCTTGACCACATTCTCCTCCAGCATCACCGAACCCACATCGTTGCCGCCGAAGTGCAAACCCAACTCCAGCACCTTCAATCCCTGCGTTACCCAGCTCGCTTGCACGTTCTCGATGTTATCCAGATACAGCCGCGCAATCGCCAGCACCTTCAGATACTCAACCGAGGTCGCTTCTTCCCATCCGCGTCCGCCCAGCGCCGTATTCCCGGGCTGAAAACTCCACGGAATAAACGCGGTAAATCCGCCAGTCTCGTCTTGCAGACGGCGGACGACCTCAAAATGATTGATGCGCTGATCGAATGTCTCGCCCACTCCAAACATCATCGTCGCCGTGGTGCGCATGCCCAGTTGATGAGCGGTACGATGGACAGCAACCCAGTCCTCGGTCCGGCACTTAAGCCGGGCGATCCGCTTGCGCACATCGTCGTCCAGAATCTCCGCGCCGCCGCCGGGAATCGAGTCTAGCCCAGCATCGCGCAGCCGCGCAATCGTATCGCGCAGGCTCAACTCCGAATACTCAGCAATCGCTAGCACCTCTGAAGCCGAAAGGCAGTGCAGCCAGATCTGCGGAAATTTCTTCTTGATTCCCGTGAAGAGCCGCTCGAACCAGTCAATCTTCAGGTCAGGATGAATTCCGCCCTGCATCAAGACGCCCGTGCCGCCCATCTCCACTGTCTCGGCAATCTTCTCGTAGATTTTTTCGGTATCGAGAATGTACCCCTCCGCGGCACGCGGGTCAGGTTTGCCTGGCCGGGGCAATGGCCTGTAAAAGGCGCAGAAGGTGCAGTACTCGGTGCAGAAGTTGGTGTAGTTGATGTTGCGGTCGATGATGTAGGTGACCACGCCCTCGGGGTGCAGTCGGCGGCGCACCGCGTCTGCCTCCATGCCCAGCCCGATCAGGTCCGGGGAGTCGAAGTGGTCAAGAGCCTGTTGGCGGGTAATCGGCATATCTGATTTTACCAATTCGCGCGGTCGAGCGAATTCCGCACCATCTAAAACAATCGTTTACGCCCGGGGTTCAGATTCTCTGGCGGCATGAGAAAACCTTGGGCGAAATAAGAAGAGCCCACGGCGCCGCACCGGCCGGTCCTGCGTACGCGTCAGGTTTGACGCCGTCGAGATACCGCTGAAGAGGATAAAAAAATCAAGAAACGCGCGGACGAAACTCTTTTCCTCTCTGGTCGCGTCTTCTGTACTCATTACAGGACCTCCCACCGTGCTTCATCTTATTTGATCGTCCAATTGGCGCTGAGGCTTCAGGATTTTTTCTCATGCGTCCACCGCCGCCGCCGTTACCGGGAAATCAAATCCCTAGCTTACAATCTTCGCAGAGCCTCCGGTCGCATTGAGCGCCGCAGGCAATTGAATTCCCAGGAGCGGAAATGCCGGAAGCAGTATGTGATATTGGTTTGATTGGCCTGGCAGTGATGGGGCAGAATCTGGTTCTGAACATGAACGACCACGGCTTCAAGGTCGCGGTCTTCAACCGCACCACGTCGAAAGTGGACGAGTTTCTGGCCCATGAGGCTGCGGGGACCGAGGTGGTCGGCTCGCACTCGCTGGCCGAGCTGGCCAGCCTGCTCAAGCGCCCGCGCCGCGTCATGCTGATGGTCAAGGCCGGCGCCACTGTGGACCAGGTGATCGACGAGGTGCTGCCCTATCTCGAAGCCGGCGACATAGTTATCGACGGCGGTAACTCGCTGTTTACCGACTCCAACCGCCGCACCAAGGACTTAGCCGCGAAAGGTATCTTATTTATCGGCACCGGCGTCTCCGGCGGCGAAGAGGGCGCGCGCCGCGGCCCTTCGATCATGCCTGGAGGCAACCCCGCCGCGTGGCCGCATGTGAAAGATATCTTTCAATCTATCGCGGCAAAGGTCGAAGACGGAACTCCGTGCTGCGACTGGGTCGGCGAGAACGGCGCCGGCCACTATGTCAAGATGGTGCACAACGGCATCGAGTACGGCGACATGCAGTTGATCTGCGAGGCCTATGATTTACTGCAGCGCGGCCTCGGAGTTACCGCCGACGAGTTATCCCAGATATTTACTAACTGGAATCAAGGCGAGCTGGATAGTTATCTGATCGAGATATCCAGCCATATCTTCGCCAAGAAGGACGAAGACGGCCAGCCATTAGTCGATAAGATACTGGATACAGCCGGACAGAAAGGCACCGGTAAGTGGACCGTGATCAGCGCACTCGATACTGGCCAGCCGGTAACTCTGATCGGCGAGTCGGTCTTCGCGCGCTGCTTGTCGGCTCTCAAGGATGAGCGCGTCGAAGCAGCCAAAGTGCTGGTCGGGCCAACGGCGGCGAAAGTAACAACCAGCCGCGAAGAATATATTGAAGACGTGCGCCGCGCCCTCTATTGCTCGAAGATTGTGAGTTACACGCAGGGTTACATGCTGCTCAAGGCCGCGGCCAAGGAGAATGGCTGGAACCTCAATATGGGCGGCATCGCGCTGATGTGGCGCGGTGGCTGCATTATCCGCTCGCGCTTCCTGGGTAAGATCAAAGAGGCTTTTGACAAGAATCCGCACCTGGAGAACCTATTACTCGATAGCTTCTTTTATGGCGCGGTGAATCAGTATCAGGCCTCATGGCGCAAGGGTCTGGCCCATGCTATCGAGTTAGGCGTGCCCACGCCGGCATTTTCAACGGCGCTGGCCTTCTTTGACGGCTACCGCACCGGCCGCCTGCCGGCTAACTTGCTGCAGGCCCAGCGCGATTACTTCGGCGCACATACTTATGAGCGCATCGACCAGCCCCGCGGCCAGTTCTTCCACACCAACTGGACCGGACATGGGGGACGGGTGTCGTCGACGACTTATAACGCGTAGCAGCTCGAAAGCATAACTCCCAAGGCTGAAAAGTCAAGCCTGGGAGTTATGCTTTATTAGGGTGTGTTAACACTATCTGAGGGCATCGACGATGAGCACGAAGATGATGAAGGCGAGGAAGACGACATCGAGTTTCTCGAATCTGGAAAAGATGCGGCGGAAGCCTTTCAGCCTGCGGAAAAGCCGTTCCACTTCGTTGCGCTTTTTGTAGAGTTCGCGGTCGTATTCCCAGGGATCGAGCCGGTTGGACTTGGGCGGAACCACAGGAATCATGCCCAGATCGAGCACCAACTGCCGCGTCTCGTTGCCCTCATAGGCTTTATCCATCAGCATGGGAAGCCCTTCCGGCATGGGGCCAAGCTCGCGCAGCAGCGACCGTCCCTCGGGCGCATCATGCGCGTTGCCCGGCGACAGAGCGAAGACTACAGCCGTTCGAGCATCCGCGGCAACCAGATGAATCTTGGTGTTCCATCCGCCGCGCGATTTGCCGATAGCTTGGGGTCCGTTTTTTTTAACGCGCCAGTTCCATCGGGGTGAACCTTGATCGAGGTCGAGTCGAGAGAGAAGGCTTCAATCTTGATGCGTACGATCTGCTCGGTCTGTAACTTCTCGAAGACGCGATCCAGCACGCCACTCTTGGCCCAGCGATTCATGCGCGTATAAATGCTGTGCCAGTTGCCGAATCGAGTAGGTAAACCCCGCCATTTACAGCCCTGTTCTGCAACATACAAAATTGCGTTGAGTACTTCAAGGTTGTGTAGCTTCACATTCCCGCGCTGAATCGGCAGGCTGTCCTTGATCTTTTCGTACTGCGCTACGGTGATCTCCATTAACTCTTATTATAACATGGTTAGTGTTAACACGCCCTAAATTGAAATATCAGAGGAATTATTTCTTTGCTTGCTGCGGCTGCTCCGGCTGTGCAAAAGTGACCTTAACTGGAGTGCCAAAAGCTGCCGCAGCCTGGACCGAGGCCTTATTCGCTCCGCGCTGCGCCTCGCTTTCTTTCAGCGTAATAGCTCCGTCGGTAATCTCCGCATCCGCGCTCCACAGATCAAAGCGCGAGAGAGCTGCAGGCGTCTGCTCACCGGCAACGGCCCCGCGTTTCCAGTCGAAGTGAAGAGTTCCGTGCGCCGTGGCTGCCAGGTCATTTTCAGCAAAGCCGGCCAACTCTATCTTTCCATTTCCCGCAAAATCCCCGCCCGACCAATGCTGACCGAGCAGTTGCCCCACGGCAGCAGGGCTGAGCTTTTCAAACCGGCCTTCAAAGCTATACGACGGTTTCTCTTGAGCGGCAGACGCGGTGTGCAGCGATCCGCTCCCATGCATCTGGCCGCCCAGCAGCCCCGCATCCAGCGCGGCGATCTCCGCGGTCGTTCCTTGAATACGCACGGTCGCCGCAGGCTCTTTGAGCGTCACCGGGCCAAGCAGCAGCGAATCCGCTTTGACCGTCCCCTCGACCAGCGGCCACGACGGCGCCGCAGCGGGCCTGAGCCGCGCCAACAGTTCGGAGAGCATTGTCCCCTTTTCCTGCGCGCCCAGAATCGCGGCTTGCAGTGCCGCTGCGTCCAACGCCCCAAACTGAAGCTCGAATTGCGGCGGACAGCTCTTCGGAGCCTCACAAGCAGCAGGCAGAAGCAGGCTCGCAGTGCCACTCAGCGGCCCATAGGTAAACGTCACTGGAGTCCAGCGCGTCTCGCCGTTCTCCACATGCACGGTCGCCTGCGCGATCTCCAGCGGGTTGGCCAGAAATTCCGGCTTCCAGTTCAGGTTCCGCACAGAAACCGTCGCTGCAAACCGGCTGGCAGTTGGGACTGCCTCCGAATCTTCGATTGTGACAGCCGCCCCAGTTGTGGGCAGCGGAGCGGTAGGCGAAATACCGTGCAGCGTAATCTTCTCCGCAGCAACCCAGGGTCCGGCGGCAGAGAGATCAATCGCGACCGGCTCTGGCTTGGGAGCGGGGGATTTAGGCGTCTCTTTGCCTTTGACTTCTGGCGCGGCTATCGGCCCCGGCTCCCTCAGTGCATCGAGCGCGCCCGCCTCTTCCAGCCCAGCGGCACGCGCCAACTCCTTGACACGCTCCAGCGAAGCCTGGCCGCTCAGCGTCACTGCATAGCCGGAGAGTCCCAGTTGCACCGTTACATTGAGCGGCTGTATTCCAGCAGTCAGGATGGCGAAACTCGTTTGCAGTCTTTGTGGCTGGCTCGGTGCAGCTACTGGACTGTTGGCCGGCTTCTTTCCTTTGCGGCTCGGCTGTGGTGCAGGCGCAGGCTGCGCTCCAGACGGCGCAAAGATCAACTGCGGCAGCCGGAGCGGCTCACTCAGCGGGCCGCCGCTCAGTGCAAATCCATCCACTGTCAGGCTGCCGGTCAGCGGCCCCTCCTGCGCGGGATTGGCCTTTTGCTTTTCTGTCTTTCCGTTGACCGGATTCTTCGACTCGCCTTGGCCAACTGGGTCTGAAGGAGGAGCCGCTTCGGCGTAGACAATCTTGCCGCTCACCTGACCTTTTGCTTCCAGCCCTGGACCGAAGTTGCTGCGCACCGTGCGCAGCGCGTCCAGACCGGCAGCAGCCGGTATCCGGTCAACCTCTACCGTCAGCTTTGGCGTTCCATCCACGGGTAGATTTCCAGTTAGATGGATGCGCCCATCGCCCAACGGCGAGTCACAGGCCAGATTCTCGAACGAACGGCTGGAGAAGTGGTAGAGCAGGGCGCAGTTGGCGTCAAAATCCATTGGAGCGGCTGGAGCAAACTCCGAACGATGGACATTCTGGGCGCGCAGTTGCGTCTTGATCTGGGCAGCCTCCGCCGTGCCTTCCAGATGCAGTTCGCCGGTCAGCGCACCGCGCCATCCCGCATCCGAGCCAAGCACCAACCGAGTCAACTGGCCAAGCTGCGCGTCGCGCCATTCAAGATCGAGATTCAACGGCATCTGACGCAACTCCCGCGCCTGATGCAGGCTCGCCGTCAGTTGCACAATACCGGTGTCGCTCTGGTTCAGGCTTACATCCGTGCGAACGGGCGCGCCGCGCAGCCGGATGCGCCACTCCCCCGGTGACTCCTGCCAGAGGGTCACGTCTGTCGAAAGCAGAGAGAACGGCAGCTTCTCTACGCCGCTCTTGAAGTTGATGCGCGAGTCGGTCGCCTCAAGAAACGGAAGCGGCGGACGCTTGTCTCCGCCAGCGGCTAGCTTGTTTTTTGCAGCGGCGGTGCGAAAAAGGCTGTCGAGATTCCAGCGGCCTTCCGGCGTGCGTACCAGATTCAGGCTGGCTTCGTCGGCGCTGATCCTGTCCAGTTGCAGCTTGCCGCGCCACAGCGAAAGTAGCCGGATCGAAGCGGTGACGGTATTGGCGTGCAGCACCGGCTCAGTTCCGTAGGCCGGATCTTCGGCCACGGTCAGGTCAGTGATTACGAACCCCGGACGTGGCAGCAGCCGCAACTCTACCGCCGAAAGCCGAACCGGCCTGCCCAACGAGGCAGAGATGAGTTCAGTGATGCGATTCTTGTACTGGCCGATGCTCACCATAGGCGGCACAATCATCACGGCCAATAGCGCCGCAACCAGCGCCAGAGCCAGCCACAGCCGCTTGCGTGTGCGTCGCCGGCCTACTTCATCTTCCGCCATAAATGCAGTTTTCAATCTTCCGTCATCCGTTCTCAGTTTTCAGTTCTCAGTTCAATACCCGATGCACTGACAACTGAAAACTGACAACTGAAAACTGTTATTGCACCCGGTGCAATGTCCGCGACCAGCGAGTCTCCGTAAAAAAATGTAGCGCTACATGCGCCATCCAGGCAACAGCTTCGCCAAACCCACTCTTACCTTCCTGGTCGTCCGGTGTCACAAACGACCAGTAATTGAAGAGTGGCCGGCCCATGATGTTCTGCCGCGGGACAAATCCCCAGAAGCGCGAGTCGGCGCTATTATGGCGGTTGTCGCCCATCATGAAGTACATCCCCTGCGGCACCACCAGGTCTCCATTCACAACCTGATGATGGAACTCTTCCGCCCATGCCTGGGTGACGAAGCTGCCGGGTTCCGGGTAGGGCGGCACGGCAGGAAATTCATCCAGCCAATCGGTATAGTTATCCGGTGTGGTCGGCTGGGCATGAGGTTGATTCTGGGCGACTCCGTTGATGATGACGATTCCGTTGCGCAGATGAATATGATCGCCCGGCATCCCAATCAATCGCTTCACCAGGATGTTGTAGATTGGCGTGCCGTCCTGATCAATGCCGTCGGCAACCGGCTTGAGAAAGACGGTAATGTCGTTACGCTGCGGCTCGCGGTAGTGAACCAGCGGCATCCACTTCGACGGGGGGGAAAGAGTAACGCGGTCCACGACCAGATGGTCGCCCACCAGCAGCGTATTCTCCATCGATCCCGATGGAATCACAAAATTCTGTCCAATAAAAGTGAGGATGAAAAGCCCAACCACTAGCACCGAGGCAATGCTGGCCACGGCCTCATACGGAGTCTCTTCCACGCGCTCCTCAGCTTGTGGCTCGGCGGGGGGTGCTGGAGCGTCGGGCTGGGTTGCCTGCTGCGTTTTTTTCTTGGCCATTCTTTCGCTCTTTTACAGTGAACAGTGGTTAGTGGACAGTGGTCAGTTATGGAACCTGTAGGCGAATCATGGTGAGCTAAACAGTACGCTGTTCACTGTCTACTGCCCACTGTTCACTGTATCAATGCACCACGCGGAAGATACGTTTCCAGCGCGCAAATCCCGTGATCCGGGAAGAGAGTTCCCTGTCGTGTCCGAGTCTATCATCCGCAGCCTCCAGCGTGGTCTGCGAAGACTCCTTGTTGAATGGCACAGAGAGCGAGAAGTAAATCACCAGCGGCCGCGCCACAATCTCCTCACGGCTCACAAACCCCCAGTAGCGCGAGTCCAGGCTGTGATTGCGGTTATCGCCCATCACAAAATATCTGTCATCGGGCACCAGAAACTCCCCGTCGCTGGTGAGGCTCTGCATCTGACGCCACCACTCGGGATCGACCTGGGGGTCGGTACACACTTTGCCGGGGAAGCTGCTGCAGTCGAGATTGCGCGCCGCCGGATCGAAGGCCGCATAAGGTTCGTCCAGCGGCAATCCATTCACCGTCACCCGCCCATCATCAATGCGCAGCCGGTCTCCGGGAATCCCAACCACCCGCTTGACGACATACGGATGCTGCGGATGGTGGAAAACGACAATATCCCCCCGCTCCACATCGCGATAGGGCAGCAGCCACCGGCTCACGATGCCCGGCTGCGAGAAGACCTGCTTGTTCACCAGCAGAAAATCCCCCACCAGCAGCGTGTGCTCCATGCTCTCAGAGGGAATCAGGTACGGCTGAATCACAAAGGTCAGCAGAAACAGCGCCACCACGACCGTGCCAAGAAGAGAAGAGAGCGCCTCAGGCACAGTGGGCAAAAGGCGGAATACCGGCAGCACCTTCTCGATGCTCCGATTCGACTCTGCAATGGGAGTTGAGTCAGCCGCAGCTTCGGACTCCGGAGCCGTCCCGTCAGGTTGGGCAGCGTTCGTCATTCTGTCGGACTCTCCTCCTCTTCGAAGTCATTCTCTTCAGCCGTACCTGTGTTCGCCGCAAACCGCTCCAGCGCCCGCCGCGCCGCATCCTGCTCGGCAATCTTTTTTGTACTGCCCAAACCGCGCGCCAGCGCCTTGCCCTGTTCGCCGCCAACCGCCTTCAGCCGGACCTCGACCAGAAAACGCTTGCGGTGGTCCGGGCCGCTCTCGCCCTTGACCCGATACACCGGCGCGCCCAGCTTCGCCGCCTGCAAATGCTCCTGCAGTGCTGATTTATAGTTGCCCAGGGCCGCGCCAGAGCGCAACTCCTCGGCCAGATGCTCCGCCGTCTCACCCATCACCCGGCGGCGCACAAAAGCCCGCACCGCGTCTAAACCGCCTTCCAGAAACAGCGCACCCAGCACTGCTTCCATGGTATTCGAAAGCACGGTGTTTTTGCGCCGCAGCCCGCCCCGCTCCTCGCCGCGGCTCAACAGCAGATATTCGCCCAGCCCAATATCTCCGGCCACTTCAGCCATATGCTGGCGGCTCACCAACTGCGCCCGCACCCGCGTCAGTTCGCCTTCATGCCATTCAGGATGCAGCAGAAACAGCGCCTCGGCGACGACCAGCCCCAGCACCGCATCCCCCAGAAACTCCAGCCTCTCGTTGTCCCCCACGACGGCGACTGCCGGCCCGCTCTCGTGTGCGAGGTCGTCGGCCGCCTGCTCATTCGCAAGCGAACGATGTGTGAGCGCGCGCACCAGCAGCTCTGGGTGTGAAAACTCCCTGCCCAGCTCCGCTTCGAGTTTTCCCTGCGCCGCCTTCATACGCTCTTCATTCCTATTCTCGGAGATTTCCTTCTGCGGTTGCCAACGGATTGAGCCAACGCCGGTTACTGTGGTTTTGCAATGCCGCGCGCAGGTGTTTTCGCGGCTCCGGTTCCAGCCGGCGGCGCGGAATCATCGTCCGCATCCTCCTCGCAGCTATGGCCCTTGACGGAATAAGCCGCCTTCACGCCCCGCTCCGCGGCCAGCCGCGTGTCCTGCTGCCCATCACGATTCGCCAGCGCCTCCTTGTACTCGCTCATCGCCTCATCGCGCTTGCAGTCCAGGTCCAGCATCCGGCCCAGGTAGATGTGCGACCACGCCAGCAGCCTCGGATCCTTGCTCGTCGCCAGCGTCTTCTGGAAATCGTCGATCGCCTCCTCGGCGCGCCCGCCCAGAATCGCCGCCCGCGCCAGAATGAAGTTGGCTCGCGCGGTATCCGCCACCGCTTCCAGCGAATCCGAGTGCACCGTCAGCGCCTGCCGCGCCATCGCGCTGGCCGTTGCCGCATCCCCGGCGGCAAGCCGCGCCTCGGCCAGATCAAGCCCGGTCAAAATCCGCGGCTTGGTATGATGCAGCACATCTCCATCCGCTTCCTTGTCAAACTCAGTCTGCCGGGCGCGATGCACCTGCTGATCTATGTCCATCGAGTACACCATCTCGCCAATGGTGTCTTTCAGGCCTACCGTATCGTGCTCGAAGCGCTGCATCTGCTCATAAAAATACTGGGTCAACACGAACCCCTGCGCCATGTCGTGGTTCACGGCGGCCTGCCGGACCACATCCACCTTCTGCTGATAAATCTGCCGCTCATGCTCATAGCGCGGCAACTCCGACCGGTCAACGCCCGCCGGAATCTTGTACTCCGGAATCCCCGTATCCATCGTCCGCGCCTCAATCGCCTTGATCAGGCACTCAATCGCCAGCGGCACCGTATCCGACCGGTACCGGAACTCCAGCGGCGCTTCGCGAATCTCCTTCAATATCGGCTGCATCCGGTCCACGGCATTGGCCCGCGACAGCAGCAGCGGCTCAATCATGTAATGCAGATACGTATGCCGCACGTCGTTCATGCGGATCGTTCCATTCACCGGCGAAACCACCACCACATAATCCGGCCCGTAAACACGCGCATTTACCGTGCTCGGCGAGAGCATCGGCTCAATCACCACCACAAACCGCCGCCCGTCATACGTAGCCGCCGGCATGCGCAGGTAGTAGTTGGTCGAGGTGATCATCTGGGTCAGCGGCTCATGCAGTTGGTCGGTCTCCCGGTCGTAGATGGGACGCACCGTGAGCCAGATGCCATGCAGATCAACAGCCGCAACAAAATCCCGCAGCAGCGGCAATATCTCCGCCACCTGCGTCGAATCCGGCGGCATCTCCGCCAGATCCACCGAAGTCTCCAGCTCCGGCGTCGGCGTCAGATACAGCGCCAGCGAGATGTACTGCGAAATATCCTTCTCCGAGCCGGTGATGCGATGCTGCGCGATGTACAGGCAGATTTTGTCCCGCTTATCGCGCGCATCCTCGCTCTTGGCCAGCGCCGCGTTCACCTCGTCGCGCACCCGCTTGCGCACCGGCGCGCTGTCGTTCAGCCCTTCGTCGTAGCCGCAGGCATTCAGCGCCGCGGCCATCAGAAACACCGGCTCCGCAGGGGTCAGCGAGATCGTCGGCCCCGCCGGGTCCACCAGCGAGGGAGCCTTCTCCTGCTGCACCATATGTGTCGAAGACGAACCTTTGGAGGAGCTGCTCCCTGAATCCTGCGCCAATGTGGGCGGGGCGCAGATCGACCCCACGATCAGGCTGCAAAAAAGAGCGAAATGAGTGGCAGGCGGCAGTAGGCCTGCTACAGAAGAAGTGCGAAATTTCTCGTACGGCATCGGATAGACCCTGCCCTCAGTCTATAGTTAGACGCACCAGCAGGGTCAAATGCGGTGCGCGGTGTGCGCGAGCGAGTAGTTGGAAAGGCACGGGCTTTAGAGTCTGCTGGAAAATTCAATTCGCACCGGTTTTGTATCAGGGCACGACTTCAGCCGTGCCGCAAAAGCAACAAATAGGCACTGGCTTTAGCCCCTGAGGGAATCGCGTGATCGGCTGCTGCTGGGCCAATTTCACTTGGATCGCGGCCCGGCGGGGGCATCAAGAAAGGCCGAAAAACTGACGCGTGTGAGTTGTCGCTTAGCAGCCTGGACGACGAAATCTCTGGGAGGGTCATACAAGATGGTGAACTCTCTATGCCGCCAATGTGTCTTATCTTGGCAAAGCTCACTATCATCCATGAATAGCGTCAGATGACTCGGTTGAGTCACCGGGAAACCGATCTCCGGATCGCTATTAAAAACTACCATTCCAGAAGGATTTATATGAAATTCTCGTAAGACCTCACCATATGGCATTTTTTTGTAAATTACTTCGCCGGTGCCATCAGCCCTCAGATGAGGGTTGACATACACGGGGAGCGCAAACGATCTGCCCATCGGGCCGTTAGTGTCCCTGCCAACGTCCAGAAATGCTTCTTGATCAGAATAGTCATATATTTCGTCCTCGATTGCTACTACGACGGCGGCGATCTGTTTGGGGCTAAGTGCTTGTAGCTGTTCATGTGAACGCTGCGATTTGTTCTGAGACGCTGTCGGCTGAACACAGAGGGCGGCACCTAGAACAAGAGTGAGCGTTGCAGTGAATGCGGCCCTTGCTGGTATTTTCATTACATCTCCGTAAGGGTGTTATTACTATTGCCGGGAGCCCCAGGTCCCTCGTATTTGGAGACCTTGGACACCACCAGCCCAGCGCACTACGACTTCGGCAACGCCAGCGTACCTGTCACGGTAAACGTAACCTCGGACTTCGCTGCCGTTTCCTGCGGCTGCACGGGCCTTTGCCATGCGGTAGCGTCGCTAGTATTTTTCTGTTACCCTTCATAGCGATATGGCGACGACCTCGACACCTCAATCTCTCCACATCGTTGCTGATGAGTTGTACCAGCTCGGAAACGCGACCTCACCGAAGCTCGATAAGGTCAGGCCCGTCGACTTGGTTACTTACGACCGCAACGGCATTTTGATGGTACACGCCACTGGCATCGGCGTTTCTGCTAGCACCAAGGATTATCTGATAAAACATGTACTCAACGTCAACGGGTGGCATTGGGTAATTCCGCCATGGGCGGTGTTTCCTTACGGCTTGGTTTTAAAACCCGACTACATCCCCAACAGCGAAGGACACTTTTTTCTTTGCCCGATTTCTGATATGCCTATGGATAAGTATCGCGGCCTGCTGGCGGAATTCGCGTTACATTGCCCAAGGCAACTATGGATATGAACACCACGCCGCCGAAACCCACATTGCTGACTATTCAACTCAGGCGGGTGGCGCACCCTAAGTTTTGAAATTTAAACCAGCTCACCATCGAGGGTGCCCCATCCTTCGATTTTTTCTATCGAAGGGTGGGTTCCCACAATACATCGTAGGCTCATTGAATCCATTTCGCATTCGCTCCTTCGCACTTAATTGCAGGCCGCCGGCGCACAATAGGAATTAAGCAAAGAGCGAGTCCGAGCCAGCAGGCGGACTGAGAGAGGTACCCCTCCCCCCGCAAAAAAATATATACCTCAAAATCCTGCAGATAATTAATTGTGGTAGTGAAACTGCCGGGTGCCCCAGGTCCCTCGCCTTTGGGGACCTGAGAAACCACGGACTCAGGGTGCCCCACCCTCGCGACGTACTTGTTTTTGTCGCTAGGGTGGGATGCCATGAACCCACCGGCCCAAATCACCACTCCACTACTTCGGCAACGCCAGCGTACCCGTCACCGTGAATCCAGCCTCCGACTTCGCCTCAGTATCCTGCGGCTGCGCTCCGCCCAGAGTCAGCGTGTACTTGCCGGGCAGAATCGACCGGTTGCCCTGATCGTCCACACTCGAAATCGACCGCGGATCAATCGCAATGGAAAACTCCTTGCTCTCCCCAGCGGCAATCGTCAACCGCTGGAAACCAACCAGCGAGTGAACCGGCCCATCCTTCTGCGGAGTCTTCAGGTAAGCCTCCACCACCTCATCGCCGCTGACCCCGCCGGCATTCGTCACCGTCACCGTCGCCGTCAGCGGATCGCCCGCCTTCAGCGTATCCGTGGAAAGCTTCACCGGCCCGTATTTGAAGCTCGTGTAGCTCAGCCCGTAGCCAAACCCCCACAGCGGCTTGCCGGTAAAGTAGCGATAGGTCCGTCCTCCGGTCTTGGTGCGGAAATTGTAATCGGCGAAATCCGGCAGCCCGTCCAGCGAGGCGTAGAAGGTCACCGGCAGGCGTCCTGCGGGATTGTTCAGTCCTGCCAGCGTCCGTGCAATCGCTGTCCCGCCCTCAACACCCGGATACCATGCCTCCAGAATCGCCGCCGCGTTCTTGTTAACCCAGTTCAACGCTACCGCGCTGCCGCTTTGCAGCACCACAATCACCGGCTTGCCGGTTGCCGCAACGGCTTCGAGCAGTTTTTGCTGCGGCGCGGGCAGATCGAGACTCGTCCGGTCGCCGCCGTTGAAGCCGTCAATCTTGATCGGCATCTCTTCGCCTTCCAGTTGCGGTGAGAGCCCGACGAACGCGATAACCACATCGGCATTCTTCGCCTGCGCAACCGCTTCGTCGAGCTGCGCCTGCGCCGGAGCCTGCCACTTCAGCGTCAATCCTCCGCCGGCCTGATCGCCGCTGTGCGAGTACTCCACGCGAATCTCATGCGGCTTGGTATCGGCGAAATCCACCGGAATCGTCGGCGTTACAGGGAACTGCTCAACCGGCGGCGCGGTCGGCGACGCTCCGGGGGCAGCCTTGAAGTTGCCCATCACCGAAAGGTCCGTCCCTTTACGCAAGCTGCCTTCCGACAGCACCTTGCCATCGAGAATAAAGCGGTAGGTCTCCACCGGCGAATACGGGAAGCTGTCCGCTATCTCCAGCGAGAAAACGTAATGCCCGGCGGCGGGAGCGGTAATCGTCCCGCTCCAGCGCACCGAGTAGTTGTAGGTGTCCATCACCGGCACCGGCTTGGCATTCTCCCAATCCGTCTGAATTGCCGGCTCGGTCTCGATTGCAATCGGGCCGCCCCGTCCAGTCCGGCGTGCCGAAGAACTCCGTCTTCAGCCCATTGCCTGCTCCAAGCGCCGTTGCAAAGGCCGTGCGTGGAACCGGCACGCCTACCCCGGCGGCCAGCGTCGAGCCTTGCGCGTAGAGAATCTTCTCCGCAGAGAACTGCCTGATCACACCATCCAGCGGCGTCACCGGCTTGTACGGCGTGCCCACATAGTTGCCGAGGATCGACGACAGCAGATCCGCCGTCGGTCCCACAACGGCAATATGTGCCGGAGGATTTTTGAGAGGCAGAATGCCATTGTTCTTGAGCAGCACCATGCTCTGCTCTGCATAGTGCAAGGACTGGTTCCGGTTCTGAGATGAAGCTCCAGGGGTCAGCGTGATCTTGTCCATCGACGTGCCCAGCGGATCGAAGAGGCCTAGCTGGATGCGCGCGGCATAGAGCCGTTCCGCAGCCTGCGTCACCATATCTTCCGTCACCAGCCCCTGGTGAACGGCCTCGGCCAGGGTATTGAAGCCCGGCGCCCAGATACTGCATGAAAGATCGGTGCCCGCCTGTATAGACAGCACCGCCGAGTGCATCACATCGGGAGCCTTCTTGTGCCCCTGGTTCACGTCCACAATCGCACCGCAATCCGAGACCACAAAGCCCTTGAAGCCCCACGCGTCACGCAGATGCTCCTTCAGCAGCATCTTGTTGGTGCAGGCCGGCCACTCGTCAATAGAGTTGTAGGCGCACATCACCGACTGCACCTTGCCCTCGGTCACAGCCGCGCGGAAGGCAGGCAGATACGTCTCTTCCAGGTCGCGCGGCGACGGGTCCACATTGAAGCCGTGGCGCAACTGCTCAGGTCCGCTATGCACGGCAAAATGCTTGCTGGTAGCCACCGCGCGCAGATGATTCAGATCGTCGCCCTGCACGCCTTTGATGAAGGCCACGCCCAGCCTTCCGGTCAGGAAAGGATCTTCGCCGTACGTCTCCTGCCCTCGTCCCCAGCGGGGGTCGCGGACGATATTGATATTCGGCGACCAGAAGGTCAGCCCAAAGAAGATGCGGTGGTTGCCCTCCCGCTGCGCCTGGTTGTACTTGCCCCGCGCCTCGAACGAGATGATGTTGCCCATGCTGCGCACCGCGTCGGTGTTCCAGGTCGCGGCCATGCCAATTGCCTGCGGAAAGACCGTCGAGTACCCGGCCCGAGCTACGCCGTGCAGCGCCTCGTTCCAGGTCTGGTAATCGGGAATCCCCAGCCGCGGTATCGACGTCGCCCAGTCTTCTAACTGGTTGGCCTTCTCCTCCAGCGTCATGCGGCTTACCAGATCGTGCGCCCGCTCCTGCGGAGTCAGCTTGGTGTCCAGGTAAGGAAGCGAATTCGGTGTCGGGCTTTCTGCTGCTGCAGGTGCAGCCTGTTGGGCCAAAGTTGAGATGGAGCAAAGGGCCAGAGCAATGGGGAAGGCGAATAAACGGCGGCAAAACAGCATGAATCGGTTTCTCCTCGTGCCTCTCGTTTTGATCCCGCCGACAGCTTCCGTTGACGCGGAATAAAAAGAGCAGACGGTAGGAAAGATACTAGGTCAGGGGTTATCTTGGCCAACTATATCGATTTACCTTGAAAATATTGCCCCTTCCGGAAGAGCGATTTATCTAATCCGGCTCCTGGCTTTCCACCACCGCGGCCTCCATCGTATCGAGGACCGCCTTGATGCTTTGGAACTCGGGCCGCTCATGCACAGGCCGCAGGCGCGGATCGGTAAGCATCTGGAAGAACCACGGATTCCGGTTCTGGCTGGCCATTTGCACCTCGGCCAGCGCGCCGTCAATATCTCCCAATGCCACCAGCGTGGCCGGCGTTAGCGCGCGCAGCACATAGCGTTCCCTGGCCAGCCATTGCAATTGCTCCAGCAACGCGTGCGCTTCATCCGTGCGGCCTGCGCTGGCCAGCGCGCAGGCATGAATGCCTGTCGCCAGATCGAGGTACGGAGACTGCTGCGACAGCGCCCGCGCCAGTTGCACCCCGTACTCCGCGTCGCCGTTGTACGAAAGAATCATCGCCCCGTAGAGCAGCGTCCCGTCATGATCCGGATACTGCGCCAGGCAGTTGCGAATATACTCGGCGCTCTCCGCCGCCTGGCCCGCCATATGCAGCGTCCAGGCCAGCCGCGCGTGCAGCCACGGAGAATACGGGTCTTTCTCCAGCGCCGAGCGAAGAATCGAAAGCGCCTCATCGAAGTGCATTCTGCTGAGTGCAAAAAAGAAGCGGGAGCGCGTCGTCCACGGATCGTGCGGCAGATGCGCGCTCAGTGAAAATGCCTCCAGCGCCCCCGGCAGGTCATGATCCACGTGGAAACTCACCCAACCGAGCGCGGGTAAAATCGTCTCCGCTTGCTGCACGATATCCGGGATCGACTCCACGATCCGGTGAACGTGGCCCCCGGCCACCTCCGGCGACATGAATCCGTAGAGCGTCTGGGTCACGCAGGCATGAACAAAATCCGACTGCGCCGGAATCAGCGACGGGTCCAGCTCTGCAGCCCGGCTCAGTCTCCGCAATCCATCCTGCATCCGGTGGCGTTGCAGCGATTGCCACTCATAGCGCGCCTGCTGGAATATCTCGTAGGCCTCGCGACGCTCCGGGCGCTTGCGCCGCTCCACAAACCGCGTAGGCGCATCGGAATTATCGATCTTGCCGCGGCCCAGCCGCAGCGTCAGCAGCCGCACCAGCTCCGCTTCCAGCCCGGCAATCCGGCTCTGCGTCACCAGCAGGTCTTCCACCCATATCTGGGACCCGTCGGCAATGCGCACCATCTCCACCCGTAGACGATAATTGCCCGGCAACGCTTTTAGCGTTCCCGTCAACACCACGCTGGCTTTGAGCTTTTCTCCCACCTGCTGGGCTGTCAGACCGCGGTTGGCCAGCGTAAATACCGAATCCCGCGCCAGAATCGCCGCAATTGCCGGCCGCTGCCGGGTAAGCCGCACCACGGCTTCCTCCGCTACTGCCAGGCCAAGATGCCGCGGAATCCCTGTCCCGGTCTGGAAGGGCATGATTGCCAGGCGGGGAAGAGCTTCCTGCGCCGCCTCACCCTCGCGGCTCAACTCGGCGGTAAACCGGTAGCCCCGCTTGTAGACCGTTTGAACGCAATCTTCCGGCGCCAGCCGCGCGCGCAGCGAGGAGATGCACTTGGGAACGCTGTCCGCCGTCACATGCGTAGTATCCCAAAGCTCCTGCTTCAATTGCTGCGGGGTCACGATCTGGCCTGCGTTAGCCAGCAAAAACCGAAGCGCCGCAAGTTCCTTCGGCGGCAAGTGGACAACTTCTTCTCCGCGCAGCAATGTTCCGTCGCTCTGGAGGCAAAAACCAGCAAACCGGACTCCCTCTTCCCGGTCTCTGGGTTCATCCAACGGATCTGGCAATTCTGTACCCTCTGCGTTCATTGCTCTTTGGGTGTTGCCTTCTGACTGCGCTCAAATGCTTTTCTACCAATCACTGCCTGCCGGCAGAGCGGATCTCCAATCGCTGCGCTCCGAAACCGCTACCGCTCTGCTGCACACGACACTGTTCTAAACGTCATGGGCACTCTCAAGATTAAGATTTGGAGGGAACAACTAGACTGCCAGCAAAAATTCACAAATTTAGGAATCCACGCTACGGAAGCCATGAGGCATTATCCGAACTCTACCCCACAACAGGGTATCTTAATTTGTGAAAGTTTATGCTCAAAGTAATAGAAAATACGTTACTTGCTGTATTTTAAGTACCCATAATACTCCAGATGGTTTCAGTCTCTGCAACGCGGCTGAAACCTTTCACCCGCTGCGATGCGATTCTGTACAATTGTCCGCAAAAACGATTAGGCAAACAACTTCCACCGCTTAGCCGGTCCGATTTCAGCCTTTCCCCGGCGAGTTCAAATCAACCAACCCGGCGGGCAGCTCCATTTCAACCCGCTTGGCCTCAACATCCAGCTTGCGCAAGTAGCTCTTCGCAAATGGAACCAGAATCTCACCTGCCGCGCCCTGCACCACCAGCAGCGCCACCGGCCCTGCTGTCCGATCCACATCATCAATTCTGCCGATGGCAACGCCGGTGGACCCTGACTCTTCTTGCTGGGCCAGATCAATCAGCCTGCAGCCAATCAGATCGCCAATATAGACTTCGTCCTCGGCCAGAGCTGCCCGCTCCGCGCT
This sequence comes from uncultured Acidobacteriaceae bacterium, assembly GCA_963713645.1. Classification (GTDB taxonomy): domain Bacteria; phylum Acidobacteriota; class Terriglobia; order Terriglobales; family Acidobacteriaceae; genus Telmatobacter. The sequence goes on from CAVQMQ010000046.1 coordinate 58,425, forward strand.
GGGAATTGCCACAACCAGCCCGGCTAGCGCCTCGGCTTCGGTGATTGAGCCAACCCCGGCAAAGTGCAGCACGATGCCGCCCTTGTGCAGCCAATGCGCAATCAGCTCCACTTGCCGCGGCGCAACCGGGGCCTTGGGACGCGCTCTGCCGGCAACAGCCTCGGCAACCAGCCAGAGCTGCCTGCGTTCAGAAAATTTTTCCGGGAAATCGGTTAGAATTTCGGCTAGTATTTCGCCTTTGCGCCCCTGAGGGCGGCGCAGGCGAGCCAGCCAGACCCATTCGCTGCCTTCTCCAGACTCTCCAGGCAGTGCCGGGTCATCCGATCCTTCAGGCGCAAATCCGCTCATGGCTATCCTCTCCGGTCCCAGCCGGAGGCCATGGCTCTGCCCTAAGCGGGATCGTCTTCTTCCAGTATGTCGAGCGTGTAACGGTGATGCAGCTTCATGCTCACCGCGCCCAGAATCGTGCGCATTGAACGGGCAGTACGCCCTTGCTTGCCAATCACTTTGCCCACATCGTTCGGAGCAACCCGGAGTTTGAGGACGGTGTTTTCCTCCCGTCCCACGATTTGCACATCAACGGCATCTGGCTCATCCACCAAGGCGCGCGCAATCTCGCGCACCAATTCATCAACAGCGACCATCTGATTTTGGGTCATGTACGTGCCCCTGCCCATCCATTCGATTCTAAAACTGGAACGTGTCTTCAAATGTCCAGTTTTGATCGATGCGCGAATGGTATCAGCCCAGACCCACGCCCGTCAGCACTTCTTTGCGAAATTCAAACATGGGAACGCAATCACTTAGGGAACGAATCGCGCGCGGCTCTAGCGAAACCAGGGAGGATGTATCCCGAAAGCACATCCGTTCAGTTGACGCGGCCATCAGGGAGTGGCAACCTTGCACAAAACACAACAGGACGCGGTAACCCTGGCTTCGCTCTGGGAGCCATCCGCCAGTTTGGCCCGCCGGAATGGCGGATGGACTAGGCTGCGACGGGCGTCGCAGCCGGATTCTTTGTCACCAGCTTTTCCACGATCGGAGAGAACTGCGCTCCCACGCCGCGCCAGTAAGCGATGCGCTCGTGCTTCAGATCGACTGAAGCCGGGTTGGTGCGAGGATTGTAGGTGCCAACAACTTCAATTGAACGGCCATTGCGGGCGCGGTCCTTCTCAATGACCACGATGCGGTAGTAGGGCTGCTTGCGGGCGCCAAAGCGCGCCAGACGAATCATCACCACGGCGATACGGTTCCTTTCAAAATCCTGTACTCTGCTGTCGTCCTGCCGCTTCCGAGGCGATCATCCGGGAGCCTTGCCTAGAGGCCGGCCAATCCACAAATTCCGCTCAGTCAGAGAAAGGGCCGGACAGATACGTCCAGCCGCGCAAGACTCAACAACTAAGTATCGCCGAAAATAGCCCTTTCAGGCAAATGGCGAACCTCCAGCCAGTGCGTCTTGGAATTTTTTACCGTTTGAGACAGAAAATCCATCTCCAGCACCCTGAGGTCTCAGGCTCACTAGAGGCAATGCTGTCATCCCGAGCGCAGCGTACTTCAGCGGAGTCGAAGAACCTGCATTTCACAACCCTGCAAAGTGAAAACTTGTCTCCATAACAAATGCCAGGAATTTTAGAGACACCGCCTTTAGTTCATCGCCTCGTACAGTGCGCAGGCATGCGCGGCGAGCGTAATTTCTATTGAATCCGAGGACTTCATCTTGCCCCCGTCCAACACATTACGCGGCGTATGTTTGCCCGGAAATCCAAGTTGCGCCCAGGTGGCATGAACCGTCATCGGCTTCTCCCCGAGATTGAAAAACGCAAAATAGGTATGCGAGTGGCTGTAAACATCCACCTGCGACTCCCAGACCCGCACCGGGTTGAACTCGCGCGGCAGGTCAACCTGCAGCGCGATTCGCGCATTCTGGTTCAGATTGATCAGGTCCCTGTTGGTCATCAGCGACTTCGAATAGTCGTCCAGCATGGTCAGGTTCGCGCCCACAATCAGCGGCGAACGCGCAATGGCCCACAGCGTGAACTCCGTCCTTTGCTCCTCTTCGGTCAAGCGCGTATGGCGCGGTTCGCCCCACCCTGGATGCGGCTTCAACTCGCCCCAGGGCAGCATGTCCGCATCCGGCCAGTTGCCCGGCTTGGCGAATGTCTGCCATTCTCCCAGCTTGCCAAAAGCCTCCAGCACCCCGGAGGGAAAATCGCTCCCCGGAGTGTGCGGAAACGTCCATCCGTCCCAGTGGTCGTCGCTGATCCGCCATAACTGCGCCATGCCGGCAATCTCATCGCCGCGCTCAATCGGCGCAGGACCCGGCGACAGGCTCAGCACCATCGCCCGGCCCGTTTTCTTTATCGCATCGGAGATCATTTTGATCTCCTGCGGCAGATAAGGATGCGAGGCAATGCAGTCCACCTTTACGTAGTCCACGCCCCAACCGGCATAAAGCCGCATCATCGAGTCGTAGTAGGCCTGTCCGGCCGGCGTATTCTTCACCCCGTAGTTGCCATCGTCCCAGGGGCATAGATCGGTGGTGTCGGCTGCATCCGCGGCATGATAGATGCTGCCTTCAATCGGCAGATTGTCGCGCACTGCCTGCTTGGGAATGCCGCGCACGATGTGTATGCCAAACTTGAGCCCCTTGCCATGCACAAATGTGGAGAGCGGCTTGAAGCCCGCTCCGTTCACCGCCGAAGTAAAGCGGTTCACATCGGGAATCAGCAGCCCGTTGGCGTTCAGGACATATTTGCGCGTCTCCAGTTTGTCGCCAAGGGGGTTCTGCATATACCACCCCTCGTCGATCACCGCGTACTGCCAGCCATACTGTCTTAACGAGGCCAGCGACATCACATTTTCCATGTAGCCGACTTCGTCGATGGTGAACCCGTACGCATCCCAACTGTTCCAGCCCATCGGTGGCGTGGCCGCCAAAGTCTGAGCCGGAGAAACAGTAGCAACTGGGGTAAAAATTACTACAAGAAAAATCAGTCTGCGTAACATGTGCAAACATATACCACAATTCAGCCAGACTCCGCACGTAAATTCGACACAGCGCGAGAGTACGTTTTACTTGGTGTGGTTACGCGCATTTGAAGGTCTGACCTTCTACATCTCCAAAGATCGAAAGCCGCGCGGAACTGTGCCCACTCCTGTGAATCTGGAACGCCCTCGCCGCCATGCCGTAAACTCAGGCCTGGGGTTATCTCAAGCTCGAGAGGTCAAGCGATGGGATCGGAACGTCCGGCAAAAGTTGGCATTATTGGAGCGGGCAGCGTGGGTGCGACCATCGCCTACGCCGCCATGATTCGCGGCGTAGCGCGGCAGATCAGCATCTTCGATATTGCCCGTGCCAAAGTAGACGCTGAAGTCCTGGACCTGAACCACGGCCTGCTCTTTGTTCCCCAGGCCACGGTGGACGGTTCGGACGACATCGAAGTCCTGCGCGGTGCCGACGTCGTCGTGATGACCGCCGGAGCCAAACAGAAGCCAGGTCAGAGCCGCATGGATCTCGCCGCCGCCAACGCCTCCATCTGCGCCAAGCTGCTGCCGGAGGTCATCCGCGTCGCGCCCGACGCCTTGCTACTGCTGGTCACCAATCCCGTCGATGTGGTCACCCAGGTGGCCATCAAGCTCACCGGCCTGCCCTGGCAGCGGGTCATCGGCTCTGGCACCGTGCTCGATAGCTCCCGCTTCCGCTATCTCGTCGCCAAGCACTGCCATGTCGCCGTGCAGAACGTCCACGCCTACATCGCCGGAGAGCACGGCGACTCCGAGATCCCTCTCTGGTCCAGCGCCACCATCGGTTCGATTCCGTTGAGCCAATGGGCCGTCGAAGGCCACGGCCGCCTCACCGCCACTGATAAGGACGAGATTCTGCGTAACGTCAAGGATGCGGCCTTCCAGGTCATCCAGGGCAAGGGCGCAACCAACTACGCCGTCGGCCTGGCCGTCACCAACATCCTCGAAGCCATCCTCTACGACGAGCGCCGCGTGCTGCCCGTCAGCGGCATGTTGTGCGGCTTCCGCGGACTCGACGACATCTGCCTCAGCCTCCCGCGCATCGTCAGCCGCGGCGGACTAGAAGCCCCGCTGCCCATCCCCATGACCGTCGATGAACAGCAAGGCCTGCACGACAGCGCCGACCGCATCCGCGCCGTCGTCGAAGGACTCGGCTATTGACCTCCCAGCTCAACGAATCACATGAATCTCTACACCGATATTCAGGTTTCTCCAAAGCTGTTCAGTCGTATAAACAGGAGCTTTCAGCGCAATCGCCAGCGCCAGGCAGCAGCGGTCGCCTAAAGAGAGGCCATACTGCGCCGTCTGAGTAATCAGGTCCCCTGCGATCCGCGCCTGTTCCTGTGTATACGGCTCGACAGAACTGACAACAGAGATAGCTGCCGCCCACGCCATGACCGGGTCATTCCTCATTTTGACCAGCTTGGATTGCACTTCGGCCAGGTTCACTGTGCTTACAACCGAACGAATCCGAATATCCCCCGTCAGATTCTCCTCACCTCGTTCGTGTTGCAGTATGGCGAGCATCACCGAGGCGTCAAAGACAACCTCATTCATGCTTGGCTGCCTCGCGCCGCTCCGCGCTCAACTCGTCGGCCAGGCTGACCCCGGCAGGCACATATTGACGCACCCACGCCTGCGCCTGTCGCACCCGCTCCATCATCGTCGCAATGCGCAGCTCACCGTCCACCACCTTGAGATCGAGCATCTCCCCCTCCGCCATTCCCAGCGCCTCCCGCATTGCCGCCGGAATCACGATCCGCCCCTTCGCCCCCATGCGCATCCGCACCCAAAGATCGTCGATCACGTTGATGCGTTCCCGGTCGGCCCGCGACTCCTGAACTCCCAAAGCATCCATTTTTCCCACCTTTACAATAAGTGACACAATTATATAAAAGCGACACATATAAATATATAGGGAATAATCCACGTGTTCCCATAAGCCTCAAATTGCCCACGCAAAGGCACTCATTCGACATCCGCAACCTTCCCTGAGATTCCGTGTCTAAACCCAAAACCGGAGCACTGTACGACTCCGAAACAAAAATCCATCTTCGAGGTTCAGACATGTCATCTTTTGCTAGTATGTCGCTGACGCGGCGTGTCTCCTTCCTTGGAGCTGCCGTTCTTCTCGTGGTCCTTTCCGCGGGCGCGCAGACCTCCATCTCCCCCAACGAATCCAGCTCCACTTCCTATCAGATAGCTGCGTTCGACAATGACACTGCATTAGCCTCTCTGTATCCCGCTCCCGCCGCCGGAGGCGGTGGCAATGGCCAGGGCGGCGGCGCGAAACACAAAATCTTCAGCATGGGCAACATCGCCGCCGAGGGCGGCGCGGGCTTCAACACGCCCGTCGGCAACTCCGGTCCCTTCCTCACCTGGGGCGGAAACTTCACCGGCGGAGTCGGCTTGCACGTCACCAAGCGTATTTCGGCTCTCGTCGAGTATCAATTTGCCGACGACAAGCTGCCCGGCGTAGTAGCCGCCGCCGGCGGCGGAACGGGCGGCAATGCCCACATCTGGTCCTTCACCCTGGACCCGGTCATCGATCTCATGCCCAAATGGACCAACAGCGCATACGTCACCGGCGGAGGCGGCTTTTATCGCAAGCTCACCAGCTTCACCAGCCCCGAAGAAACCGAAGAGTGCGACCCGTATTACGGTTGCGGAATCTACACGGTAAATGGCGTCGTGGGCCACTATTCTTCCAACCAACTGGGCGCGAACGTGGGCTTCGGCATCACCCACCGGCTCGGCGGAATCTATGGCGACGGCTCGGCGAAAATCTTTGCTGAAACCCGTTATACCTACGTGGCATCACCCCGGTTTACCCCTGTATTCAGCATCCCAGTAGGCACCACCGGACTCGTTCCGGTCACCGTCGGCATTCGCTGGTAAGCAGAAGGAAGATGTACGTTCGCTGTGCATTTTCACCGAAAATCTATTCTTTGGGTGCCCCACCCTCGCGACGTACTTGTTTTTGTCGCTAGGGTGGGATAGCAGACCCACTTGTGCTGGATGCCTCATGCCCCTCGCATTTGGGGGCCAGGGAGTACCGCTGGACGCGCAGTCCTCGCGAGAATTTGGGGGCATGGGGAGGCACGCTGTTCGCCGCTCTGACACGATGAGATGCCTTACAAAATCCCCAGCACCCGGAGCCGCACCAGCCCGCCTGCCAGCGCACCCAGCGGCGGCATCGCCACCAGCGCCAGTTGATACCAGATCGGCTGCTTGCCCCGCGCCTGCAAAGCCCCCAGCGCCGAGATTGCCAGCAGGCAGATTCCCAGCGCCAGCACATGATAAAGCGGGTTGGCCGCCGCGGCCCAAGCGGTCACATATCCGCCTGCCGCCGCCGCCAGAAATGAGTAGCCCAGGCTGACAAATACATACCCCGGTTCCGGCCGCCCCTCATTGCCGGTCCAGCTCGGAACCAGCCGGGTAAGCAACCCATTCATCAGCAGCACCGATGCGGTAAAGCTCGCGTACCCCGCCAGCAAAGCCAGAAATGTATGCAGAATCACCATGGCCGGCGCTCGCTTTCCAGTTGCGTGCCCACCGCGCCCTGTTCAATTCTCTTCAAAAACGCCCGCGCCAGCCGCGCCTCGCCGGGATTGCTCTCGCCGTGAATCGTACACAGATCAAGAAACTCATCGCACAGCGGATTCTGCTCTTCCGATTGCGCAAAGATTCCCTGCAACGCCAGCGCCAGTTCGCGCAACTGCTCGGCCTCGGGCCAACCTTCGGCCTCTTCGCCTCCCAGATGTTCGAAGCCGGAAAATAACCCGCGCCTTCCCAGCGCGGCCTCTTCCAGGCAGGCCAGCAGTTGTTCGCGGAAGACCACCGCCAACCCCTGCAACTGGCCCGGTTCTGTCTCGTCCCTCTCTTCGTCCATCATTCCTCAGCACGCAACAGCAGCGGCAACTCTCAGCCTCAAGCCCGCGCCGCCGCCTGTCAAGCGCAGTTGGTTGCTTAAGGTCTTCTATTGGTATCTGTTGTGCCGCAGAGTCGCCGGATTTCTGTTCATACAAACAGGGAACCCGATAAAAATCGAAAGCTATCTTTAATGAAGCAGGGTAAATGCCCCGCTCAGGCAAAGTCGGCCGCGGGCGAATAGCTCTCTTCGGCCTCCTCCTCGGCATCTGTCAGCAAGCGCGCAAACTCCATCGCTGGCACAGGCTTTCCGAAGAGCCATCCCTGGCCGAGCGTCGCATTTCCCTTGCCGGAGAAATAATCGGCTTGCGCCCGGGTTTCAATCCCTTCCACCACCACTTGGAGGTTCAGCGCCTCGGCCATCAACAGGATCTGGGGCAGAATCACCACCGGCGCGGCATCGGTTCCGATCGACTGCGTGAAGCTGCGATCTATCTTGATTGCATCTACAGCGAGATCCTGGAGATAGGCAAGACTGGAATAGCCGGTGCCGAAGTCGTCGATATAAACCAGATGGCCGCGCTGGCGAAGCTGGCGAATCGTCTCAATGGCGTCCACGATTCTTGCAGTGGAACTCTCAGTGATCTCGATTCCCAGGCATCTGGCCGGGATTGATTCCCGCGTCAGCGACCGCTCCAACATGGGCAGAAACGCGGGATCGCAGAGATCCGTGGCGGTTACGTTTACAGTGACCCTGAAGCCGGGACTGCGGCGCAGCACGCTTCCCAGGTCGCGCAGGCTGTGACGCACCGCCAGAGCGGTGATCTCCTCCACAAAGCCGCGCTCCTCGGCGATTCTCACAAACACATCGGGGCTGACCGCGGAGCCTTCCTCGTCGGTCCATCGGGCCAGGGCCTCCGCGCCGACGATAAATCCGCTGGCCAGATCGACGATGGGTTGATAGACCATGCGCAGCCGGTCTCTGGCAATGGCTCGCCGGAGTTGGTGGTCAAGGCCCTTGTTGCGCCGGTAAAGAAGTGACAAAAGCAATCCTGTGCAGGCTCCGGCAAGGCAGCACAGCGCGACGAATGCAGCGAATCTGCTGCGGTTGGCGGCGATGACGTCGTCCAGCGAGGCGTAGGCCGTTACGCAGTTATAAAACTTGATCGAACACCTGGTTGTATAGATGCGGTCGCCGGCGCGGGTCGTCCCTTCCGTCGTGACGATGGACGGATTTACATTGATTGCTTCGCCGAGAACCTGTACTGGCTTTAGCGTTCTGGTGTCCGTCAGAGTGTGGGTAAAGTGCAACGGAGGCGGCTCCAGATGGAGGCGTGTCAACGGGACAAATGCCACATACGATTCGCCCTGCTTCAACACAGAAACACTCACGCCGCCGTTCTCGTAAGCGGCCAATGTCTTGTAGTATTCGGCGCCGTCCGGCTGGCGGGAGTCCGGCTCGCCTTGGCTATGGGGCTGCGCTACTCGCCCTAGCGCGGCTGAACACTCGATTCTCCCGTCGCGCATCCGTCCTGCGTCCTTCAAGTACTCGGATTTGAAGATCAGGGCGCGGAGGTAGCGGATCTCTTCGGGCGAGCAAACCTCATGCTCTGAGACTCCCACGGCAGCCAGAACAGTCCGCGATTCCTCCGAGGACGCCTCGCCGTCTACCATGATGCTGGTTGCGTACTGTCTGAGAAGGCCCTCTGTGATCCGCTCGGTAATGGCGCGTGCCAGCCTGTAGCCTGTGATGGCTCCACAGGCCGCCGCGGCAACAGTTGCGGCCAAAACAACCGCGATACGCTGCTTTCTGGCTCTCATCGAAAACACGTCCAGCCAACTCCATTGGCCGGAACGCTGTGGGTACGAAGCTCTTTCTTATACCGGCTTGCCCCGTTCATCGGAGCATTCTCTGACAACCTTTAGCAATCTTTAGATATCTTGCCCGGTGCCCCAGATCCCTCGCATTTGGGGATCTGGGACTCCATACTGTTCTACCACCCGTTCAACCCTCTTTCGCCGCCGCGATCATCGCCGCAATGCTCCGGTCCACATCCTCTTTGGTCGTCGCCCACGATGAAATACTGATCCTCATCAGCGTCTGCCCCTGCCACACAGTCGAACCGCACCAGCAGGTTCCCTCCGCTTGCAGCCGGGCCACGGTGCGCAGCGTCTTCTCCGCCGACCCAAAGCTCACCAGCACCTGGTTGATCACCACGTCATTGAGTATCTGATACCCCGCCGCTCGCAACCCGGCAGCAAAGCGCCGCGCGTGGCTCGAAGTCCGCTCTACAATCTCCGCCATCCCCGACCGCCCCAGCGACCGCAGCCCCGCCCACAGCTCCACGCCGCGCGCCCGCCGCGAAAGCTCAGGATTGTAGTACGACGGTTCCCGGTGTTCGCCCTGCATCAGGTACGAGGCCTCCATCGCCATCGCCCCGCGCAGCATCTCCGGCTCGCGCACCAGCGCAATCCCGCAGTCATAGCCGATATTCGGCCACTTGTGCCCATCCGTCGCCCAGGAATCCGCCAACTCGAATCCCTTCGTCAGATGCTGGTACTCGGGCGAAACCGTCGCCCACAGCCCAAAAGCTCCATCCACATGAATCCACGCGCCCGCCGCGCGCGCCACAGGGCAAATCGCCGCTGCCGGGTCAAAGGAGCCGGTATTCACGTTGCCTGCCTGCAGGCAAAGAATTGTCTGCGCATCAAGATGGGGTAGCGCATCGGCCCGCATCCTTCCCTGCCCATCCACCGGAACCCGCACCACCCGCTTGCGTCCTAGCCCCAGCATTCCCAGCGCTTTTATCACCGAAGCATGAGCTTCCGCGCTCACCACCACGGTAATCGGCGGCGCGCCCGCCAGACCATCAGACTCGACATCCCAGCCCAGCCGCGCGTAGATCGCGTGCCGCGCCGCGGCCAGCGCGGTAAAGTTGGCCATCGTCGCCCCGGTCACCACCGCGCCGCCCGTTCCCTCTGGCAGCCCCAGCAGTTCCCGCGTCCAATCTATTGCTTGCTCTTCGAGCGTAATCGCCGCCGGCGACTGGACAAAAAACGATGCATTCTGGTCCCACGCGCTCGCCAGCCACGAGGCCGCCAGCGCCGCCGGCAGGCATCCGCCATTCACAAAGCCGAAGTAGCGGCCATTGTTCTTGGCCACCGTCGCCGGCGACCCAAACTGATGCAGCAGATGCAGAACCGTCTCCGCGCTCGTTGGGCCCGGCGGCAGCGGCCCCTGCAGCGCATTCAGCGCAGCTACAGCCTCCCGCGTCGGCGCAACACTGCGCGCGTCCACGCTTTCCAGATAATCCATGGCAGCACGCGCCGCGTGTTTCAACAGCGCAGTTCGCGCTTCAACAACCGAGGATGCAGACGAGGAATGAGGCAAATCATGAACAGGCATGGCTGATGCTTAGATTAGCACCGTCCCGGTCTGGCTTTTTATTGTGCGGAAGCACGGACTCGCGTCATACCAGCCACCACTGAGGGTGCCCCATCCTTTCACAGTCTCATTGTGAAAGGGTGGGAAACCACGAACGCCAATCAGCCGTCTTCTTCGAATCACATCCTTGCTGGCAGGCTAATTTAGATTTCAAAAGCTTAGGGTGCGCCACCCGCCATTCGTCCAATCAATAAAAGCACGCCGCCGATTATCTCGCTCAATCAACGTCGCTCTTATCCATCTGAACCGGAGCGAGCTTCGCATCGCCCGGCGCAGATTTGTTTCGCGTGGTTGCACCGCGCGAAGACACAGTGTCCGTCTTGCGTGACACACCGTCTTAGGGTCAACTGCCTTACTTGCACAGCATCTAAGGATATTTTAAATAACCGCTTGACAAGTCTTTCTGCGGTCTGAGAGCATCGCTTGCGCTGACAAAGTGGTCTGACCACTAAGCATGTAACTAGATGGGAATCAAATTTTGTGGATATTTCGGAGGCTTGAATGGGAACCAACCGTTTCAAATCACTCGGACTAGCAAAATGCTGGATAATTACCGGCTTGACCATCGCGGTTCTATTAGTTGTCGTCAATGGATACTCTCAGACAGCCGGAACCGGAAATATTCAGGGAACCATCGTCGATCCGTCCGGGGCTGTGATACCAAATGCGGCGGTGACCGTTACAGATACGTCAACGCAGGTGAAGCATGTGACCCAGAGTGACAAAGCTGGGGTCTACGTCTTCCCTGGATTACCTATCGGGACTTATGATCTCGGGGTTACTGCCAAGGGCTTTGCATCCTACGAACAGACTGGCATTGTTCTTGAGGTGGGCAGCAGCATCGCCATCAATGTAAACCTATCAGTGGGCGCTGAGAACATGAAAATCGAGGTCCATGCCGAGGGCCTCGCCCTGCAAACCGAAGACGCATCCTTCAAGCAGACCGTTGATGAGCAGGACATTTCGGAGATGCCGCTCAATGGTCGGCAGATGACCGCGCTGATCGGCCTTTCGGGCGGCTCCGTTGTAGCGCCAGGAAACGATTTCACCGGCAGCAAGTACTCCTACCAGACAATCTCCATCTCGGTGGCGGGCGGTAACGGGAATACTACGCTGTGGCGTCTGGATGGAGGCGATAACCAGGACTATATGGGCAACGGCAACCTCCCCTTCCCCTTCCCCGACGCGGTCAACCAGTTCAGCGTGGAATCCACCGCGCTGGGCGCGCAGGACGGTGAGCACACGGGCGGCATGGTTAACGTGGTCACCCGCTCCGGGACGAATTCCTATCACGGTTCGGCCTTCGAGTTCATCCGCAACAACTTCATCGACGCCACAAACTTTTATTCGATAGCGAAGGACTCGCTGCACCAGGACGAATTTGGCGGCACCTTTGGCGGTAGAGTCATCCGCGACAAGCTCTTTGCCTTCGCCGGATACCAGCGCCATAGAGCTGTCCAGGCGCAACCCAATACTTCTGCGAATGTGCCCACCGCTGCTAACCTCGCAGGCGATTTTTCCACCACCGACGGCGTTCCTGGAGTGACGGGCAGCAATGCCTGTGCTTCCAACGGCACAGCCCTTCAACTCTATGACCCCCTGACCGGAACCAAGCTCACCGGGAACAAATATGCTTCCGCGCCCGCCTACAATGCGCAGGCGCTTGCCTTGAATAAATACCTTCCCGTGCCCGTGGCTTCGATAGATACCCTGGGATGCGGCGTGGTTACCTATGCCATTCCATCGCGGGTCTTCGACAACCAGTTTGTGACGCGCGTCGATTATGCCATCAACCCCAACCACAACTTGTACGGTCACTACCTGCTGGATGGATATCAGGCTCCGGCCTTCTTCTCTCCGGCGAATATCCTGATTACCACTCAGTCAGGCAATATCGAGCGGACGCAGTCGTTCACGCTGGGCGAGGCTTGGACGCTGAGCGCCAGTACGGTCAATTCGGCGCACGCCACCATCCTGCGGCGGGTCAACAATCGCGGATACGCTCCCAGCGACATCAATGCCAACACCCTGGGCGTAACCCTCTCTCAGGTGGTGCCCAACGGCCTGCAAATGACCGAAGGCAAATTCACCATCGGCGGCGGCACCAACTCCGTCTCCCACTTCAACGACAATACCCTGGCCTTTGACGACGACGTGACCATGGTGCGCGGCAAGCACCAGATCATCTTCGGCGGAGAGTGGGTGCAGAACCAGCTCAACATCGGCAATGCCTACGAGGGCAATGGTGTCTTCACCTTCGGCAGCGCATACAGCGGCAACGGGCCGAACGGCGGAAGCAAGGTGGGTGACCAGTCCCTGGACTTCCTGCAGGGAACCCTGAGCGCCTTCCAGCAGAGCAAGGAGCAGCAGAATGCGCTGCGAGGGCCCATTCCCAGCCTGTATGGGCAGGATACCTACCACGTCAACAAGCAACTGACCCTGGTGGCAGGTCTGCGCTGGGGGCCAAATTTCATGCCCACGGATGTCTTCAACCGCGGCTCTGTCTTCAACATGAGCGACTTCTTGGCCGACACCACGAGCACCGTGTATCCCCATGCCCCGGCCGGCGTTCTGTTCTACGGCGATCCAGGGGTTCCCAAGGCTTTCACCAAGAACTCACCGTGGCAGTTCTCTCCGAACGTCGGGGCATCGTTAGATCCGATGGGAGATGGGAAAACCGTGTTTCGCGTGGGCGCCGAACTGGCCTATGACAAACCCAACTTCTTCAGTGGCCAGCGCGTCCAGCAGAACCCGCCCTATGCCACTGCCATCAGCAACCTACAGACATCTTCCACGGGGCCATTGAGCTTCAGCGCACCGTGGTCGGTCGGCTCCATCACCACCAGTCCATTTCCACAGCCTGAAATTCCAGCGGCTTCGGCTCCGTTTTTCGCTCAATCCCAATACATCTTCCTGCCAGCCCAGTTCCACGCGGCTTATACAATCCAGTGGACGCTCAGCGTGCAGCATGACTTCCCTCGGGGCTGGCAAATGCAGCTGGACTACATCGGCAACACCACCCGGCACGATCCCATCGGCATCCCGCTGGACGATGCGGTCTATATTCCCGGACAGTGGGGCGCAGGCGGGACTGGCTGCGCGGGCATAGTGACCACTGGACCAGCCGCGGTCAAGCCTGGCGCAGCAGGAACCAACTGCTCCACAACCAAGAACTACTCTTCGCGCTTCGCGCTCACCATCGCCAATCCTCTTCAGGGCAACCAGATCGCAGGTGCTGGCGCGGGCACAACGCTGGTCGCCGATTCCGCCACCAGCAACTACAACGGGCTGGTGGCCTCGCTCAACCATCGCCTCTCGTCCACCTTCAGCTTGCTGGCCAATTGGACCTGGTCCAAGTGCCTGGACATTGAAGACGGACAGGGCGATCTCTCCGGCGGCTCGGTCGAGAATCCCGCCGACCCGAAGATGGATTACGGCCCTTGCGGCTTCGATTACCGGCACGTCATCAACACGGTGGTCGTGGCCAAGAGCAATTTCAGCTTCTCCAACCGCTTTGAAAAGCTGCTGATCGACAATTGGGAGATTGCCCCGCTGGTGCACATCCAAAGCGGCGCGCCTGTCAATGTGATCGCGGGGGCCGATAACTCGCTGACCGACAATAACAACGAGGATCGCCCCAACCTGATACCTGGAATCAACCCCTATGCCAAGGTAAAGTTCAATAAGGGCCAGGGCGAGGCCAACCGCGAGTACCTCAACTTCAACGCCTTCGCCGAGATATGCCCCCTCAACGTCACTCAAGGCTGCGCCGCGGCCGGAACCTACGGCAACATCGGCAGGAACGCTTTTCGAGGGACTCCTTCGCTGCAGCTCGATTCGCAGATTTCCCGGATATTTCCAATTCACGAAAGATACAACCTCGATCTGCGCCTGGAGGCTTTCGACGTGTTGAATCATCCGAATTTTGGCGCTCCGAATGCATCGGTCGCGTCGACTTCGTTTGGACAGATTTCATCGCAATCAAACCAGGCCAGAGTCTTTCAGGGAGCCATCAAGCTCTCCTTCTAGGCTCCCGTCTTGGCGGGTGGCCCGCATCTGAGCTTGCCCATAAATGCATGGGTGCCCCAGGTCTCGCTTCTGAGACCTGGGGCACCCATCGTCATGTGACAGGTCGGTAGACCTGGAGCTAGGTCACCCACACTTGGGGACCGGGGGAGGCTACCCTTCCAAGGCTGTCATCCTGAGCGGAGCGAAGGACCTGCGGTCGCTTCTCCTGCCGGGCGCTCCACTTCTGACCAGCCACCACTGAGGGTGCCCCATCCTTTCACAGCCTCATCGTGAAAGGGTGGGATACCACGAACGCCAATCAGCCGAATTCTTCAAATCCCGCCGTTGCGATAGTAAAAATCGCAAGGAAGCGACACCTTTGCTGGCGAGTTAATTTAGATTTCAAAAACCTAGGGTGCGCCACCCGCCCTACCCTTCCAAGGCTGTCATCCTGAGCATAGCGAAGGACCTGCGGTTACTTCTCCTGCCGGGCGATCCATTCTTGACCAGCAACCACTGAGGGTGCCCCATCCTTTCACAGTCTCATCGTGAAAGGGTGGGAAACCACGAACGCCAATCAGCTGTGTTTTTCGAATCCCATCCTTGCGATAGTAAAAATCGCACGGATGGGAACCCTCGCTGGCGAACTAATTTAGATTTCAAAAAACTTAGGGTGCGCCACACGCCCTACCCTTCCAAGGCTGTCATCCTGAGCGGAGCGAAGGACCTGCGGTCGCTTCTCCTGCCGGGCGCTCCACTCTTGACCAGCCACCACTGAGGGTGCCCCATCCTTTCACAGCCTCATCGTGAAAGGGTGGGATACCACGAACGCCAATCAGCTGTGTTTTTC
Organism: uncultured Acidobacteriaceae bacterium; assembly: GCA_963713645.1. Lineage (GTDB taxonomy): Bacteria > Acidobacteriota > Terriglobia > Terriglobales > Acidobacteriaceae > Telmatobacter. The sequence goes on from CAVQMQ010000046.1 coordinate 73,622, forward strand.
GAATCCCATTCTTGGCTAAAGAAAATCGCACGGATGGGGAACCCTCGCTGGCGAACTAATTTAGATTTCAAAAAACTTAGGGTGCGCCACCCGCCCTACCCTTCCAAGGCTGTCATCCTGAGCATAGCGAAGGACCTGCGGTCGCTTCTCCTGCCGGGCGCTCCACTTCTGACCAGCCACCACTGAGGGTGCCCCATCCTTTCACAGCCTCATCGTGAAAGGGTGGGATACCACGAACGCCAATCAGCTGTGTTTTTCGAATCCCATTCTTGGCTAAAGAAAATCGCAAGGATGGGGAACCCTCGCTGGCGAACTAATTCAGATTTCAAAAACTTACGGGGTGCGCCACCCGCCCCTGGTTTCGTTTTCGAGACCAGGGGCATTTCGTATTGAAAGCTTGGAATCCGCTTCTGAAAGCGTTAGACTGCCCCTAGACATGATTCCTTCTCTTCATATCTCCGGATTTAAGCTCTTTCGCGACCTAGAACTGCCTAAGCTGGGCAGTTTGAATCTATTCGTCGGAAAGAATAATACCGGAAAGACGTGTCTGCTGGAGGCGGTTGAACTCTATGCCAGCAGTTCGCCGTGGGAGATTCTGCGCGTTGCATCTCGCAGGGAACCGGACGCAGTAGAACGAAAGAAATTCGATAGGTTTGATCCATTCGAGCTGGAAGAATCACTGCGCCCACTTTTGAATCTGTTCCACCGTGAACACGGCCACCTTTTAAAACCACATATCAAGATATCTGCCGACGATCCAGCGTCAAATCTTGTATTGCGCTGTGAGCCATTTTTAGATGACTTACTCGAAATGGAGGCGATGACCTCCGAATCAGAAAGAATGGAACCAAGCTCCCATCGGAGGCGCTTAGGTCACCTTTTGGGAAGAGGATTTGAGGTTGTCAGAGGCAAGAAAAAGTCCCGGAGTCACTTCTTCGAACTGTACCTGCGTATGCCTCCACCTCCAGAAGAAATGATGAAGGAAGAGGGATGGTTGCATCCAGACGCAGCACCAGCCGCATTTCTTCCTTCGCGAGGTTTCTCAACGAGTGACGCAAAGCGTCTTTGGGATAAGGCCTCGCTCGCTGACAAGGATGAGCTTCTTCTTGACTGGCTAAGATTCGTTGAGCCGGAGGTCCGCGATCTTCGCTATATCAGCGATCCGGAGTCTGGTGTAGATCTTCCATATCTCAAGATCAATGGCGACCGCGGCAGAACGCCGCTATCGGCAATGGGGGATGGCATGACGCGTCTCTTCCATATCGGTCTTGCCATGGCCAATGCCTCCGGCGGAATCCTGCTCATCGACGAGTTCGAGAACGGCCTCCACTGGGAGGTACAAGAACAGTTATGGAAGGCTCTTTTTGAAGCATCAAACCATTTCGGCGTTCAGGTCTTTGCCACGACGCACAGCACGGACTGCATTCGCGGATTCCATGCTGCACAAAGCGAAGTGCTTAAGCTAAGCGAAAATTATGTCTATCGTCTGGAGCGAAACGGCGATGAGGTGTATGCGCTTGAACTCCCCTCTGAAAATCTAGGAGCTGCACTCCGCCAGCAAGTCGAGGTCCGTTAAGGGCTATGGTAGTTCGCGCTGAAGAAGCCGACCTATCGTCCGATGGAGCAAGCCTGCTTCTGGTAGAAGGTGTCGATGACTGGCATTCGCTTTCAAATGCTTATTGTAGAATCACCGGACATCCTCCCGCATTCAAGGTGGGTCACTGTGGCAAAGATGGCAGGCCAGGGAACGATAGTGCAGTGCTTGATCTGTTAAGAACAGTCGTTGTCGGAAGCAGATGCACTAAATCAACTCTCGGTGCGGTCATTGATGCCGATGCGGATACGGGAGTAGCGGCTCGTTTGCAATCGATTCATCACGCATTGGAATCAGCCTATGACATTCCGGCCGTTTTTCCGCCGCAAGGACTGATTATCGATCCGAAGGAGTCACGCGCTGATCGTCATAAATTGCCGAAGATTGGCATTTGGCTGATGCCCGATAATGTCAATGCTGGAATCTTTGAAGACTTGCTCCGTTCCGCTATTCACCCTGAGTCGGAGAAATACATTGCTGATGTAGTCGATCAAGCAAGGATTGACGGAAAGGCAGGATTCCGGCCTGTGGAGCGGTCGAAAGCCATCGTCAAAACCCACATCGCATGGCAGGACCCTAAGTTGAAAAACATCGGAGTTGCGATCTCCGCTTCGCACTTTGATCGGCTAGACCCAGCCTGCCGCCCGTTCATGACATGGCTCGAAAGCCTGTTCGGCTAAGTCGGGGTCCCACGTCTCAACCCTTTTGAGATGTGGGGACCTCCACTCTCGACCTTCCGCAGTCGGGAAATCGAGAATCGTTCCCAGCCCGCCGCCGGGTCCCCCGCGATTCTTCCTATCAAAGGGTAGGTAAGCACAAACCCTCAACCCGCCACGCCAAAGGCAGCAAGCCTGTCGCGCCAATGATCACACTGAACCCTTGACGCTTGCTCACAGCCACTCTGACCCCTGATCCCTATTGCCTAGCCCCTATTGCCTAGCCCCTGCCCTTGCGCTTATCAAACCTCTTCTCCCACGCCCGGTACTCCGCCAGTTCCACCAGCGTCTTTCCCCAGCGCGGAACAATCGCGTACACCAGCTCGCAGCCCATCGCTTCCGCCATCCGCTCCAGCGTCATCAGGGATACCTTTCGCTTTGCCTCCCGCTGCTCCATCCGAAAGATCACCGAGCTGTTCACCCCCAGCTTCTTCGCCAGCTCCGCCATTGGAATCCCCAGCGCCTGCCGCACCGTTCGCAACCAGCCGCTGTGGTAGAGTTTGTGTTTCCTGGCTAGCCGGAAATACCGTAGCATCTCATCCAGTCTCCGTTGCTCCATTCCCCGCTGCTCATCCCGCATTTGAGAATCCTCTCTGCTGACCCGCTGACCTTCTGGGTGCCCCACCCTCGCCGCGTCTTTGTTTTTGCGGCTAGGGTGGGATACCATCGCACCAACCCAATTCGCTCTTCCGCTGCCATCAAAACAGTACCCAAAAACAGCAAAATCGACTGCAAAAACACCTGAAAAACGACTGAATTCCAAGATGTTTAACTGTTTTTATCCGCGTCAGTCTGTAGTTTTGCGTTTGTTTCTACCCCTCTGAGTCCTGCTTTTCGCAAATGGAGAAACGTTGCTCCCATTTACTCCTCTTCTCCCGCTACATCCGAATACCTGCTATTTTCCCAGCGCAATCGCCGGGTGCCCCATCCTCGCCACGCTCTTGTTTTTGTGGCTAGGGTGGGATACCTCGAATGTGGGTGCCCCAGGTCCATCGCACTTGGGGACCTGGGAAGCTTTGCGTCCCGCTATTTTCTCTTTCCTAGCCCGCACCCGCCCTTAAAATCTGTAAAAATAGATCTGCTATGACAGTTTCCGCACCTACCAAAGTATTTGCTGATCGCATTGGCCGGATCGAGGTTTCGGCCACCATGGCTGTGGCTGCTGAGGCAGCCAAGCTGCGCGCGCAAGGCGCCAATCTCATTGATTTTGGCGCAGGCGAACCTCATTTTCCGACCCCGCGCCATATCAAGGACGCGGCCATCGCGGCCATCGAAGCCAACTTCACCCGCTACACCGTCGTCCCCGGCATTCCCGACGTGCGCAAGGCCATTGTTGACCGCCATGCCGCCGACTTCGGCTCCGACTACGGCATCGACGAGGCCATTTTCACCACCGGCGGCAAGCTGGCCCTCTTCAACACGCTGCAAATCCTTGTCGATCACGGCGATGAGGTGATTCTGCCCGTCCCTTACTGGGTTAGCTTCAAGGACATCATCCAGTACGCGGGCGGCAAGGTCGTTTTTCTCGAAACGCAGGAGTCGGAGAGCTTTCGCATCACCGCCGATGCGATTGAAGCGGCCATCACCCCGCGCACCAAGGCCATCATTCTCAACTCGCCCTCGAATCCGGCCGGCTCGGTCGTCTCCGCCGAGGACCTGGAGCGGATCGTCCACCTCGCCCACGAGCGGGGTATCTTCCTGCTTTTGGATGAGTGCTACGTCTACCTGAACTACGCCGGCAAGGCCGTCAGCGGAGGGTCGTTCACCTGGGCCAAGGAGCATCTGGTCATTCTCGGCTCGTTGTCCAAGACCTATTCGATGACCGGCTGGCGCGCCGGCTATGCGCTGGCCTCGAAGTCCATCGTCGCAAACCTGAGCAAGTTGCAATCCCAGTCCACCTCGAATGCAACAAGTTTTGTGCAGAAAGCTGCCATCGCCGCCCTCACCAGTTCGCAGGAGTGCGTTTGCGACTTCCGCTCCGAGTTCATCGGCCTGCGCGACTACATGCTGGCCAAACTCGCCGAGATTCCCGGCGTCACCTGCACCAAACCCGAAGGCGCGTTCTACGTTTACCCGAATATCTCCGCGTATCTCGGCAAGGGCGGCATCAATACAGCGACCCAGATGGCGACAAAACTCCTCCACGAGGCGCATGTCGTCACCGTCCCCGGCGAAGCCTTCGGCACAGCAGAGCATGTGCGCATCTCTTACCCGGTCACCAGACAGACCATTGATGAAGGTGTCTTCCGCATGAAAGACTATCTCACAAAACTCGTGTAAATTCAGCAAGTCAGAGTAACAAAAAATCTGATAAGGAGCGGGGAATTTCCGCTCCTTTTACTTTTTGTGCGCCCGACACTGTGCAAAGGTATCCTCTGTCGGGTAGGATGTGTTTTCAATGTCAAAGCATATCGATTTTCGCCCTGTGATACTGGCTGGCGGCAGCGGAACCCGCTTCTGGCCTCGCTCCCGCCGCGCGCGCGCCAAGCAAGTTCTGGCTCTGGATGGTGAGCGCTCGATGATTCAGCAGACCGTGGAGCGGCTCAAGCCGTTGGCATCGCACGAACATATCTGGGTTGTCACCAATGAATATCTGGCCCATGAGATCGCCGACCAGTTGCACGGCGTTCCCGCCGCGCAGATTGTGCAGGAGCCGGTGGCGCGCAATACCGCGCCGGCCTGCGGACTAGCTGCATTTCTCATCGAGCACCAGAATCCTGATGCCGTGCTGGGGATTTTTCCGTCGGATCATGTGATTGCCGATGAGCCGCGCTTCCTCAAGGCTCTGCAAAAGGGAATTGCCCTCGCCGCCAAAGACGATAACATCGTGGTGCTGGGCATTGAGCCGACCCGCGCCGAAACCGGATACGGCTACATTGAGACCGGCGATCCAACCAAGGACGATGACTCCCTGCATGTGCGCCGCTTTACCGAGAAGCCCAACCAGCACCGCGCCGAGGAGTTTGTGGCCGCGGGAAATTATTATTGGAACTCGGGCATGTTTTTGTGGTCGGCGCGAACGCTGGCCAACGCCGTGCGCGAGCATTTGCCAGAGACGGCTCCGCTGCTCGAAGGCATCGCCGCTGCTTACGGAACCCCGCAGTTTGAAGAGGTCTTCCACGCGCTTTATCCGAAGTGCGAGAACATCTCAGTGGACTATGCGGTGCTTGAGCCGCGCTCGGCCAAGGGCGAACATCTTTCTAACCTCTACTGCATCCCGGCGGAGTTCATGTGGAACGATCTCGGCTCCTGGGCCTCGCTCTTCGAGTACCAGTTGGAGACCCGACTGCGCGGTGACGGCGAAGGCAATGTGGCCGAGACCGAAGGCCATCTGAATATTGATGCGGCGAATAACTATGTCTACAGCCCGAAGAAATTTGTGGCGCTGGTAGGCGTTGAAAATCTGGTGATCGTAGATACCGAAGATGCGCTGCTGATTGCCCATCGCGACCACTCGCAGGATGTGGGCAAAGTGGTGAAGGAGCTGGGGCTGAGCGGGCGGAATGAGCTGATCTGAGGGACTGTCCGTCCGGCGAACCCCGCAATCTTAGAAAATGGAGCCTCTGTGGTACTTGACGTGCTTCGTTTCGATCACGGGGTAATATTTGTGTGTTTATATGATTTATATTGCCGGTATTGAGTGCTACAATGCCTGAAAATGCGCCAGACTTCTAATTCGAGCTTTCCGCTAACTGGCCAGCCTGGAGACACGGCTCAAGATGTAAGAAATATATTTGCTCAACTCGAATCCCAATCGGTCGACGCTATTGAGTCAGAGCAGCTTGAAATCAAGGGGTGGTGCAAGAATCTGAAGGAGCTGATCGATAAGGTTAGCGAATCATCTGCCTGTCTTGCGAATGCAAGGGGTGGGCTAGTTCTGGTTGGGATCGAGGATCACCCGAAGGATGCTTCTAAGTATTCTCCTTGCCCATATTCAGATGTGAACCCAGAGTGGTTACAAAATCGGATTTGGGATCTCACAATGCCTCCTGTCAATTGCACGGTCTCGGATTTTTCGGAGCTTATACCAGGGTCCGCACCCTCTGGAAGCAATGTCTTTGCTGTTCGTCTTCCGAAGACAGCCATTATGAGCGGACATCTTACTGCGAAAGGCGTTTCAAAAACAAGAATAGGAAAGGAGTGCCGCACCCAATATGCAGCTGAAGACGATAGAACTAACGTTATTGTTCCGGGAGCGACGAGATTGAGTCTGTCATCAGTAACTCTGCAATGGGCGGAAAGTAAGCATAGCAAGAAGTTTCGTGACGGCTGCTTTGATGGCGATTATTGGGAGCTACTGCGGCAAGGACGCCTGTTGGCAGATACGACGCTATCTTGTGAACCGCAGAATGAGCAGATTACATTAGCTGCATTGCTTCTATTCGGGACCAAGAAGGCATTAAATCAGCACGTCCCATTTTTTGAAACCATGATCATATCGAAGGCAGGAACAACTACGCTTAGAGAGAACATAATTGATTCAATTCGTGTGTTATGTCTTGGGCATAATGCGATTTTGCCCGGCCTAGTTCCGAAGATCGACATTAAAATTCTAATGGAGCTTGTAGCCAACTGCTATGTGCATAGATGCTACCGCAGTCCTGGGCCAGTGATTATTCGTCTGGATGAACATGGCCTTGAAATAGAGAATCCAGGAGAGCTTCCGGCTGGACTTAGCGTGGATAGCCTTATCCACTGTGTGCCTGTATACCGAAATTTACTTCTTGCCGAAGCGTCGAGGTTTTTTGCTCTTTGTGATAAAGTTGGGCAAGGTATTGATATAGTTTTTCGCGGCATTCTGGAACACGGTCTGCCATTTCCTGAGTTTGAGAGTGAACATGGGAAATTTTGTGCAAGAATCCCGCTAGCTGGCAGTGCGGAGTTCAGCGAATTCGTAAAGCGCAGGTCTCAATCTCTTACGTCCTTAGACGAGATCATCGCCTTAAGAATGCTCTGGGGAAAAGAATCTGTTCATGTGGGCGATTTATATAGAGCTATGCAAAGAGGCAAATCGTTCGGTGACAGAGTGCTCTCCGAGATGGTCCAGAAATTAATGATTGAAAAAGTTGCAGGAGACAGCGATATCCGTTTAGCTCCAGGGTTGAGAAGGGATATACAAGATATTTTCAAGGAAGATCAGCCTATGATACCCGGACTTTGGGGCCAATAGTTCGATTTCCAAGTCTCGCTTCTTAGACATTCGTACCGATTCCACGCGACAATTTCTCTATGAGCCGCAGAGTCGCTGAAAGACTCAAAGCCCGCAACGCCCGACCGCCTGAGCTAAAACGCACAGATTATTACTGGTCCAGATGCGATGCTGTCGAAGTGTGCGCTTCCACGCGCTTTCTGCGGCGGACTTGAGATCCATTTCCCGCCAGGTATTCAGGAAGTTCATCGGCGATCTGGTTGCATCCAGAAGGAGTTCTTATGTCATTCGGAATTTACGCTGCCGGCATTGCCATCATGATCGGCGGACTGGCCTACGGAGCGCACCTGATTCATGTTCCTTTGCACTGGATTATCGTGGGCGCGGTGGTGCTGATTGGCATGGGGCTTCTCTCCGCTGTAAAAGCCACACGGCAGAAAGATCCCTCTAACTAACTCGATTGCCATGCGTCCAATATCTCGCGTTTTACGCCTGGGATTCCCAATGAGCAGTTTCGATTCCAAATCAACTCCGCAGAAGGCAATCGAAACTGAATCTTTGAGCCGATAGCCTCGTCAAAGCGCAACAGTGTTTTGGCGCTGGCTGGGTCTGTCCGTTTTCCGGCAAGGAGCGGCCGGCTAGCCGGAATTTCTGCGCGCCGCGACCTCCCTCCTTAGAAAAACCAACGATTCAGTCTCTGAGCCGGTAGCCGTGCACCTGCCAAGCGTAATGTTTCCAGTGATTTCGGAGTTAGAAAAGAGCCGATTTTGCGGCGGAGAGACGGCTGTTTTAATTTCCGAATAATTCTTAGAAAATTCTAAAATCTATTTTTCAAAGTACTGATAAATAAGCCAATAAAATATTTTATTGACAATCGTATTTGTTTGGTTAGATACTAGTGCAGGTCACTTTTGACCTTAGGAGCAAATCATGCGCCGTATCCTCGTTGCAAGCCTACTGCTCACGCCGATGCTTTTCCCCGCAGCAGCCGTTGCCAGCAAGCCAAAGGCCGACGACACTGCCCCAACCCAGGGTATTCGTGTTAGCACTGGGGTTACCGCTCCCGAGCTGATCTCTCCTCAATCTGTCGATGCTGCCGTCGTAATACTCGCCCCCACCAACAAAAAAGTTGAGCTGAGCCTGCAAGTGAATGCTGAAGGCAAGGCTGAGAATGTTCAGATCGTCAAGTCGGCTGGCGCCGATGCGGACTCCCGCGTGCTCAATGCTGTACGCGGTTTCCGCTTTCGCCCCGGCACGGTGAGCAATCAAGCAGTTGCCGAACCCATGCATTTAACCGTCGTTGTTAAGTAACCGATTGAACGTGCCCCAGGCCTCGCCAACGAAGCCTGGGGCAACTCCATAGAACTACAGTTTTCGCGCCCATTCTCGGCTCGTCCCGATCTCAGGACAATTGACAATATCCCGTGCCGCGCCTTCCCCTGCCTGATAGCATTCTGCTATGTATTTTCTGGCTGCCAAGAAATCCCTGCCCACCGTTTTTGCCGCAATCGCCCTGTTGTTTTCTTTCGCAGGCTATAGCCCGCGCACTGTCTTGGCGCAGGAGGCGAAAACCGCCCCGCCGAGTGAGCGCGCTCATATTGAAGAGATTCTGCATGGACTGGGCCGGGGACGTGGCGTCGGCCAGGTTGCGGTTGCGCCGGATGGAAAGCGCTTGGCGTGGATTGAGCGCGCCAAGGACGGCGTGGAGATTCGCGTGGCCGCATTGGGCGATTTATCGAAGGTTGACCTGTCGAAAAGTGAGCGCGTGACCGCTGCCGCGAAGAAGGATCAGCACTGCCATGAAGGGCAGCTTGCGTGGGCTCCCGACTCGAAGTCTCTGGCGTTTTTCTCCGATTGCGCCAAGCAAAGTGAGCAGACGGACCTCTACCTCTCAAAGCTGGACGGCAAGCCGGGGCGACGGCTGACCGAGTTGAAAGGCTATGTGGATTTGCCGGCTTTTTCGCCGGATGGCAGCAAGGTGGGCTTCTTATACGTAGAAGGCGCAACGCGGCCCGCAGGAGCGCTGGCGGCAATGAAGCCTCCCGCCGGGGTGATTGGCGAGGATGGGGTGGAAATTCAGCGGGTTGCGTTTGTCGCGGCAGATGCGTCAAAACCCGCCGCGCCGACGCACGCTACGCCGGCAAACTTGCATGTCTACGAGTTCGACTGGTCGCCGGATTCCAAATCGTTGGCGTATGTGGCCGCCGATCCGCCGGGAGAGAACAACTGGTGGGTAGCAAAACTCTACACCCAGCTCCTTGGCGGAGGGCCGGAACCTATTCTTGATCCTGCTACAGTGAGTGGCCCGCTGCATGGGTTGCAGATCGCGGTGCCGCGCTGGTCTCTGGATGGGAAGCGGATCGCGTTTATCGGCGGGCTGATGAGCGATCAGGGATCGACGGGCGGGGATGTGTGGGTTGTGGCAGCGAAGGGTGGTGAGCCGTTGGATCGAACAGAGCTACGGCCGGGTACGTCAACGTGGATTGAGTGGGACGGAAGCGAACAGATATTTGTCAGCGAACTCGCGGGCGGGGACCATCAACTTGTACGGTTATGGATAGGCGCTGCCACTTTTATTTCCAGTGTTTTGGTAGACGGCAAGGTGGAGGGAAGTCTTTTGCATGTGGTTGAATCCGCAGACGGGAGCCGCCGGCTTGTGGAGTTGAAGGTACATGGCGCGAGCGGGAGTGCAGGCGATGTGGGTTTGCCCGCCTTTTCGATTGCCGGCCTTGCGGCAGACGGACGACTGGAAGGCAGCCTCTCCGCGACGGCTGATCACTCGCTCTTCGTTTTTGCCGCCAGCAGCTTTGACCGCGCACCAGAGATTTATGCGGTTCATCCCGGCCAGTCAAGTTCGGCTTCGGGCTTCGCTGGATTGACCCAGATCTCCCACTTCAACGACGGCATAACACCCGGTTGGGGAAGCTCCACTTCTTTGACATGGAAAAGTGACGGCTTCGACGTACAGGGCTGGCTGATGCTACCCAAGGATTACGACCCGGCGAAGAAATATCCGCTGATTGTCGAGGTGCATGGTGGGCCGGCGTCGGCAGTTGAGTCGCACTGGGGGATCGGCGGCAGTCTCAGCCCAGCAGCCTTTTCCGCGCTCGGATACTTCGTTCTCCAGCCGAATCCTCGGGGCAGCTTTGGGCAGGGTGAGGCTTTTGTGCAGGCCAACCGAAAGGATTTTGGCTACGGCGACCTGCGCGACATCCTGGCTGGGGTAGACACGGTGCTGGCCAAATATCCGACCGATCCCAATCGCGTAGGACTCACCGGCTGGAGCTATGGCGGCTTCATGAGCATGTTCGCGGTGACGCAGACTGGGCGCTTCAAGGCGGCGGTGGCGGGAGCGGGCATTGCGGACTGGCAGAGCTACTACGGCGAGAACTCGATTGACCAGTGGATGACGCCGTATTTTGGGGCTTCGGTTTACGACGATCCTGCGGTGTATGCCAAAAGCTCGGCGATCAGCTACATCAAGCAGATCCATACGCCAACCCTGGTGGTGGTGGGGGACCGCGACGGCGAGTGCCCGGCGCCGCAGTCGTATGAGTTCTGGCATGCGCTGCGCAGCGAGCATGTGCCGACGCAACTGGTGATTTACCCCAATGAGGGGCATGGATTCGTTGACCCGGCGCACCGGCTGGATGTAATGGTGCGGGCCGTGCAGTGGTTTAACCGCTACATGCCTCCGGCGCAGTAGAGCGCAACTGCTTTCCATTGTCCGGCTGCGAAGTCTATAAGAGGGGGCTGCTCCGGGCCAGAATGCCTAGGCAGACCCCATGCTGATACACTTTTGTTTGGAGTATTCATCGAGTGTTTCGCGCGTCCTGGGGCAGGAGAGCAGTTCTGCCGGAGCAGGTGTCGCGGGCGGATTGGCTGGAGCAGGCTGATTTCCCGGCGGTCCGGCTCCCAAATGACGGGCGAAGCATGCATACCCCAAATTTTCTAACGAATTGGAAGAGACCGTTCCGCAGTGGCAAAGAAGCGGAGCGGGGAGGATTCATGCGGCGGTTGCTGACGCTTGTTTGCTTGTTGTGCCTGGCCGTTCCGGCTGGAATTACGATCTCCGGCTGCACCCGTAATCCGGGTGCGAACTTTTGCAATGGCGAGGGTTACGGACCCAGGATCACGGACGTGAGTAAGATTATTCTGGGATCGGCGACGCCTTACCGAATCTCGATTGCGTTTGGCCAGACTCAACAGTTGAGTTTCCCCGTGGCGACGACATGCAAGGGAACCGCAGCCAGCGTGAGCAGCTTTGCCTATGGGTCTACCAATAATCAGTTGGTGGATATTTCGCCCACAGGATTAATCTGTGCAGGTACATGGAACCGGAACACGGGCGGCGGCATTGCCAATTACACCATTTGCAGCGAGCCCAACCCGCTGCCAAGCACATGCACTACCACCGGTACGAACTGCCTGCCTTACGGCACGGCAGAGGTGACGGCCTCCGCGCAAGGGGTGACGTCCAACACGGGCGAGGTCTATGTCCATCCACAAGTGACATCAGTCAACCTCGCGTTGGAGAATTCCTCCGGCTCGCCGGTCCCCACGCAGTGCTATTCACAGAATGCTACGGCACAATTGGACGCGTCGGCCTACTACGGCAGCGGCACCAACGGTGTGCAGACACTGCTATGCGCGCCTGGCTCCGGCACGGTTCCGAATTGCTCTGCGGCCCTTGGCCCGCTGTCTTATGGCGTGGGCAACTCTACGATTGCATCTATCAACACGACGACCAATGTGATCACGGCATTGATGCCGGGAACGACGCCGATTACCGCATCTGTCGCTGGTTCCGGCTCATCGGCAGGATATTTTTCTGTCTGCCCGCCGGCGAATATATCCCTCACGCTCGATGGCGTCGTCAACGTAGGCGCGCCAGCGCAAAACATGGTCACCAAGGTCTATGACACCAACACTACGCAATGTCCGGTAACCGGGTGTCCGATTACCGGCCTCTCGCTCGATTATCAGTCGACCAACCCGGAAGAGATCTCCGTTGCCAGCGGCGGAGCGGTTACTGCCTTGTTTCCCGGCGTGGCCTCGGTCTACGCCGTCTGCCAGCCATCCAGTTGTAATGCGGCTCCGATCAATGAGATCGGGTTGTATGGCACGGGACTCCCCATCAGCAGCAATCCGGTCACAATCACTGCTTCCGGGACGTCCAGTACCTATGTCTGGTACGGGGCGCCCGGTCAGTCGCGGTACATTGTTCCGGTTGATCTGCTCACCAATTCCGTGGGAACGCCAGTGCGACTGCCGTATGTACCCAACTCAATGGTGGCCGACCAGATCGGCGCGGATCTGTACTTGGGCTCCAGCCGGGAACTGATGACCTTCAGCCTCGGCAGCGGCGTGCTGACCGGCCAGGACACCACGGCTCCAGGCGTAGTGCTGGCCGTTGCGCCCGACAATGCCCAGCAGTTGATCAACGACCAGATCCGGGGTCTCTTTTACATCTACACAGGTGGCAGCATTTCAACGACCTTTGGCGGGCTGGGCGCAGCTGCAGCCTGGACGCCGGACTCGAAGACTCTGTACATCGTCGATAGCGCGGCCCTGAACGACGTGCAGGCGAACATAAACGCAGGCATCACCGGCCACACCGACACACTGTATGTCTACAACGTGAACACCGGCTGGACCACGTATCCAACCCAGCCGCTGCCGGCGCAGCAGCTGCCGGCGGCGGTGTTGGCGCAGACTAACCTTATCCCGCCTACCGGGCGCAGCGTAACTATTGCCATTCCCAGTGTGGGCGCGTTTATCAGCGGCTCTTCCACTACCCTCAGCACGTGGTGCCCGGTGGGCAATGTTGGCACCTACGACAGCATGGTCTTCTATCCGCAGGGAGCGAATTACAATAATACAGTCGATGCGCAGACAGATGTCGTCGCCGCCACCACGGATGGCGATCACATTCTCGGCGCAACCGTGACGGTGAACGGAGTCGATCTCAATGACATCGGCGTAACGATTCCATACGGCACGGACGGGCAATGCGACACCGGCACGCTGGGTCCGAACGCGGCTCTCTCGGTAATGAACATTCCTACCACCCTCAACCAGACCACCCTGCCGAATGTGAATGCCACTTCGATTCAGCAGATAGTCGTTTCACCGGCATCAAATCTTGCGTTTGTGACTTATACCGGGACCATGCCGGGCGCGACGTTGCCTTACTACCAGCCGGTTACAGGGCATACCGGTATGCTGGGCACAACCGGCGCGATCACGCTGACCGGGAGCGCCACTATCACTGCTCCGCTGGCCGGCGCATTCAGCCCCGATAACTCAAAGTTCTTTGTTTCAACGCAAGGCGACAACCTGATCCACTACATCAATGTCAACACGCTCACCGATACACAGCAGATCAACCTGCAACTGCCCGCCTGCGTGGCCGGAGTGGATTACGGATGCCAGTTGACTAATACTTCGACAACCGCCATCGTGCCGGCCACGAAGATTGTCGTCAAGCCGCACGCCATCACATAATCCTGATCGTAGTTGGCATCTAATAAAAAACCGGCCTGCGCAGGCCGGTTTTTTATTGCAACGCTGCATAGCAGCGTTGCGGAAACACACCGCCCTCGCACGATAGAATCGAAGAATGATCAAAGGGATTTCCTTTCTTCGTCCAGTTGCCAACGCAGAGGCCTATGACCGGCTGGCAAGCTTCTTTTCCGCTCTGGGCTTTGCGCCCGGCAAGGGCTGGAGTGAAGAAGGGTCGCGGGGTGCGTCGTTTCTCGCGCCGCTGGCCAACCTGGAATTCGTCGATGGGCAGTTTCCATCGACCACCGATGTCCTGATTGAAGTGACGTCCCTTGATGCCGTCCACCAGGCGGCGGAGGCTTGGCTCGAAGCCAATCCGACCAGCAATCAATCGGTCGAAGAAGCGAAAGCGCGGCTCTCGTCCATTACAGAAACCCACTGGAAGTCACAGATATTTACCGTTGAGCCGGAGCCGGGCTGCGCGTTCAGCTTCTGGGCATGGACAGACCCGGCTAAAGGCAAGCCGGTGGCAGTCGAGGGCGACCTCAGTGCCTTGGGAATGAAGTTTGCCATCGTAGTGGCGCGTTGGAATGCGGTGATTACCGAGCGGCTGCTGGAAGGCGCACTTAACGCTCTGCTGCGCAGCGGTGCAAGCCGGGCAGACATCACTGTCGTTCGTGTACCCGGCGCGTGGGAGATCCCTGCTGCCGCGCGCGCTTTGGCCAATCAGGGCACTGAGCGCGAGGATGCGATTATCACCCTCGGCTGCCTGCTGCGCGGCGAAACAGCGCATTATGAGGCAATTTACAACGAAGTGGCCCGCGGCATCGGCCAATCGCAACAGGAGACCGGTATCCCCCATAGCTTTGGCGTATTGACGTGTGAGACCCTGGAGCAGGCCCTCAACCGCGCCGGCATCAAGGCCGGCAACAAGGGCTTTGAGGCGGCTCTGGCGGCCATTGAGATGGTCTGCCTGCGGCGCAAACTCGTTGAAGGCGGGACGGCTTGAGCGCCGGCTCGCGGCGCAAGTCGCGTGAACTGGCCATGCAGATGCTCTATCAGTCAGACATCGGCAAACAGACACCGGAGCAGGTGCGGGCTACCTTCTGGAAAGCCGGCGACGAGGTAGAACCCGAGGTGCGTGGTTTTGCGGAAGATATCTTCCGCGTGGCCATCCTTCATCAGGAAAAGATTGACCTGCTGATCGCTGAGAACTCCAAGCACTGGCGGTTGGAGAGGATGCCGGCCGTTGATCGTAATCTGCTGCGCATGGCCATTGCCGAGATGCTGGGATTCAAGTCCACGCCTTTTCCTATTGTGATCAATGAAGCACTGGAGATTAGCCGCCGCTATTGCGCGACAGAATCCATCAACTTCCTCAACGGAATGCTGGACTCCATTGCCCGTGGGCTGATCGGGAAGTAGTAATAGATTTTATCTAACAGGTAACCCTGTAAAGTGACTCTAGGAATTTGAGCAATAAAAAGAATTTCTTGGCTATTCCGGGCGCTTCTGGAGTAATATCAATCAAAATCCATCACGTATATGCGGCTTTTTCCCTGCCCCCTATCAGGAAAAATCGCGAATTGGGGGAGCGTAAGTGAACAACGCGCTATTGAAGCTCTATGTGAAAATGCAAATCCTATTGGCGCGCGAAGACGCCCAGGATCTGGTTGAGTACGCCCTGATCATTTCTTTGATTTCCGTTGTTTTGGTGGCCGCATTGAACACACTGCATACCAAAATCAGCACCGTATTCACTACGATTGGATCAGATTTGTAATCTGCGCAAGTTTCCGGCAGTTCTGTGTCCTGAAAATGATAGAACTGCCAGAGATTCATTCAGCATAAGCTCAAGATGCACTCCGGCAGTGAGTGCATAGGGATGGTGTGCTCTCCTTCGCTCTCACTTGCTTGCCACTGCTGTATCTGCTTTCAGCGGCAACGGGACTTCCAGCGTTCCAGTGCGGTTAGTCAGCTTGTCACGCACCGCGACACGCAGCCATGCAGCCCCCGGCGGCACCTCCAACTGCTGCTCAGCATGGAACAGAGCGCCGGATTTTCCCGCCGCAGGCGCATCCGTCGACGCCTGGCCCTCATTCAACATGCTGTTCATCAGCTTACCTTCGGCATCATAGGCCGCTACTGCGAACTCCAGAGTCGCGGGCGTTCCGTGGAGCCGGGCCTGCGCTTTCAACTGCGGATCGACGATTCCGTAGTAAATCACATATTTTTGCAGCTTCACGGGGTCCAGTGGTTTGGCCGGGCGATCTTTGCGGCGGGTTTTGAAAAAGGCCGGCGAGTCGACCAGTTCTGCCATCTGCTGGGACGTCGCCATCACCGGGCCGCCTGCGGCCTCCATGTGGGCGCTGAAGAGCAGATCGTGGAGCATCGGCGCGCCGTGCTCGATATTGGCATAGAGTGTGTCTTCGGTCTTAGCGGCAACAAAGCGGGTTTGGTGAGTGTCTTTCGTGTGCGTCTCCGGCACATTATCGTCATCCTCAGCATAGTAGAGGGTTCGGTAACTGAGCGTATATCCGCTCTTCTTCGCATCCGCGAGCGTTACTTCAACCTGGCGCTCCGAACCATCGTATTTTGTATTTGTCGGGTCATAGCTGAGGGTGTAGTAACTCTCGCCGTTTTCCACCGCCTGGTCCAACAGCAATTGTAAGCGGTTGCCGCCATAGTACGCATGACCGCCAGTCGCGGCGGCGATGGCATCCTCGTATGCGCCTTTTGTGACTTGATCGCCGGGATCGTTCTCTGCATTTTGACCCTCCACATCCACCGGATAAAGGGCAACCTGGCTGTGCATCATCGCCGAGTAGGTCTCTTTGATGGTCTCGCTTAGCAGGTAGGTCAGGTCGTTATACTGCGGGGTTGAACTGGAAAAGCCTCCGGCCACAGCCGTGTTCGAATTGTGGCCGGAGATCGTTGGGCCAACGGGAATGGGGAAAACACTGGAGAGCCATATCAGGTTCTTCCGTCCCGGTATTCCTCCCAGATATTCGGCGATGAATTTGAGGCACTGAAGCGACGCTCCCGCGTCCTGCCATCCGTAGTTTCGCCCATCGACGAAAACCTTGGGAAAGTGCGGACCGGGGCCATCATAGAGCATCGCCCTCTTCAGTTGTTCGTGGTCGCTGGTAAATCCCTGCACCAGATGCAATCCGGCCATATTGCCAAAGAGCGCGACGCGGGTTCCCGGCTTCATCTTGTCGATAAAGTCCAATATTTGCTGGTGCGCGCTCATCTGGTTGTCCATGGGAGTGTTCACCATGTCGTAGTACAGCACGTAAAGCGGTCCCCGCTCCTGCTGGGTGGGCAGATTCACAAAGGTATTAGCGGGCAATGGCGGCAGCTTGGGAGGAACGTAGCTGACCACAGAGCCATCCTGATAATCAAATGAAAGGACTGTCTGGGGTTTCTTATCTTCCTTGACTGTGAAATCCTCTTTCGTCAGCCCCTTTACCGGATTGCCCTGCTTGTCGGTCACGACAACATCAATGGGGACGCGACGCACAGTCTGGTGCAAGGTGATTGTATTCGACAAATCCCGGGCATCTTTATTGACCTGATCCGGCGTGGAACCGGTTTCCTGACCGGTTAGCCGGGCAGTTGAGGCCAGCGGCAAAGAAAGTAGCATTAATGCAAGAAATACCCGTGACGTCTGCATAAATCCCCCTTCAAATCGGTTACAGCCCTGAATACGAATCTACGCACAGGACTTATTCCCGGTCCCATCCGGCAGATACGAGAATCATACTCTTGTAGCCTGGACGATTTGACCCGGATTTCGGCTCACGAGTTATCGTAATCTTTCACGAAAATATTTCAAATGACGGACCGGCGGCAATCAAGCGGGGCGAGCGTCGAGTTGTACCCTCTGTGGCATTGAGCGGGCTGCTATTCTGGTGAGGGAATGAAAAGCTCGCATTACAAAAGATTCGCCTACATGGGGCTGCTGTTGGCCATTGCACTTTTTGCCTGCCACCGCGAAGAACAGGCCGTGGAAGGCGTTGCCAAGACCGCTGTCAGCGCCGAGCAGCAGGCGCAGTCCGCCTCGCAGTCGGCGCAGACCGAGATTGCCCGCCAGCGCGCGGCTCTGGAAAAGATCCCGTTGCCTACCAAGAGCCTTTATGTGGACGTGCACGAGCAGGGCGCGTGGGCCAATCCCTTCCTCAGCGTAGATGCGGAGACCATCGATCTGCGTGTGACGCTGGCCGATGCCAATCCCAGTTCACTGGGCCAGGGAACTCTGCTCCGCCCCGCCGCCGCCCGCAGGCAGGAATTGCAATTGCGCCCGAGCGATCTGCCGGAGGCACTGATTGCACTGCCTGCCGGAGCATGGCGTTATGGCCGCGTGGTGGCCGTTGCCGAGTCGCCGCAAGCAGATCCGAAGAATCGCCCCAAGGTCCGGCGCAACGTCGAGGCTTTACTGAAAAAGCTGAGCGATTTAGGTATCGTTGCCGATGAGTGGCCTACGCGCTAGCTAGCACCAGCGGTGCGGCTGACTGCCTTCGGCGCACAGAGCCGACCGTTGTGCGCTCAGATACAAGACGTAGAGAAGGCCAAAGAGCAGTGCGCCAGTCGCAGCGCTTGCGCCGCTGAAAGCGTTACCATTCCATCGTGAGTACTTTTTCGATCCTGACCAATCAACAGCCGCTCGATCATGAGCATTTTGCAGCGCATCGCGAGTTGGAAGCACAGCTGAAGGCATCGATTCGCGGTGAAGTACGTTTTGACCTCGGCTCCCGCGCGCTCTATGCCGCCGACTCGTCGAATTATCGCCAGCTACCTGTCGGTGTAGTCATTCCACGCGATGCCGCTGATGTTGTAGCAGCTCTCGCTGCCTGCCGCGCCACCGGCGCAGCCGTGCTGCCGCGCGGAGCCGGCACCAGCCTCGCCGGCCAGTGCGCCAACGTTGCCGTGGTCTTCGATTACTCGCAATACATGCACCAGCTCCTCGCGCTTGATCCCCTTACCAAGTTGGCTATCGTTGAACCTGGAATCGTGCTCGACCGGCTGCGCGAGGCGGCTGAAGTTCATCGCCTGACATATGCGCCCGACCCGGCAACCCATTCCCGCTGCACGCTGGGCGGCATGATCGGCAACAACAGTTGTGGGGTGCACGGATTGCTCGGCGGTAAAGTCGTAGATAATGTCGATTCGCTCGACTTGGCGCTCTATGATGGAACCCGCCTGACGGTTGGCAATACCGACCAAGCACAGCTCGAAGCGCTGATCCGCTGTGGTGGCCGAGTGGGGCAGATTTATAGCGATCTTGCCCGTCTGCGCGACCGGTATGCGGGCTTGATACGCGAGAGGTTTCCGCGCATCCCCCGCCGCGTCTCCGGCTACAACCTCGACGAGTTACTGCCAGAGAATGGCTTCCATGTAGCCCGCGCACTAGTGGGTTCCGAGGGGACCTGCGCGACGGTTCTTTCGGCTACATTGAACTTGACCGCCAGCCCGCCGCATCGGGTGCTGATCGCGCTGGCTTTCCCCGACGCTTTCTCAGCTGCTGACGCAGTGCCGCAGGCGTTGGAGTTTGGGCCAATTGGCCTGGAGGGTTTTGACGGGCTGCTGCTCGAGTTCATGCGCCGCAAAAATCTGGCTGTCGCGGATGTTTCGCTGCTGCCGCCCGGTGGAGGGTTCTTGCTGGTCGAGATGGGCGCGTGGGATGCCGCCGAAGCGCAAGCCAAAGCCGACGCTCTCGCCAGCGCTGCGCAAAGCTGGGCCACCAGGCCCACAGCCCGCATATATTCCGCCGCTGAAGCCGAGCGTGTTTGGAAGGTGCGTGAGTCGGCGCTCGGCGCAACGGTTTTTGTCCCAGGCGAACCGGAGGGTTGGGAGGGCTGGGAAGATGCCGGCGTTCCACCCGCGCAGCTCGGCGCATATCTGCGCAAGCTCTTCGCGCTGATGGGCGAGTATGGCTACCGCAGCCCGCTCTACGGGCACTACGGGCAGGGTTGCGTCCATCTTAGGATCAACTTCGACTTCCGTTCGCAGGAAGGCCTGCGCCGTTTCCGCGAATTCATTGACCGCGCCGCCGATCTGGTTCTGAGCTTTGGCGGATCGCTCTCCGGCGAGCACGGCGATGGCCAAGCCCGCGCCGCTGTCTTGCCGAAGATGTTTGGCCCGGAACTGATGCAGGCCTTCCGCGAGTTCAAGGCCATCTGGGACCCAGAGAACCGGATGAATCCCGGCAAGCTGATGGATGCGGTGCGGGTCTACGATCCGCTTGAGAATCTCCGGTACCACCCACAAGAGGATCAAGAGCGCGGAGCGCCCCCAGATCCCGATTCTTGGACTTGGGATGCCAGGTCGCTGGAGACACATTTTGCTTTTACCGGCGATCAAGGCTCGCTTGAACGCGCGACGGAGCGTTGCGTAGGCGTAGGCGCCTGCCGCAAGACGACGGGGGGAGTCATGTGTCCCAGCTATCGCGCAACAGGCGAGGAGCAGCACTCCACGCGGGGTCGCGCGCGGCTGCTTTGGGAAATGCTCTCCACCGAGGGCGCTTTGCACAAGGAAGGCTTTCAGAGCGAAGCGGTCCACGAAGCGCTCGATCTCTGCCTCAGTTGCAAGGCCTGCAAGACCGAGTGCCCGGTGCAGGTGGATATGGCGGCCTATAAGTCTGAGTATTTGGCGCAGCGATACACAGGCCGCCCGCATCCCCTGCATCACTATATTTTTGGATTTGCGGATAAGCTGGCCCGCTGGGGATCATTGACTCCGGCGCTGACCAACGCGCTGCTGACGGGCCCCATCACCAGCCCGCTGATCAAGTACATTGTCGGGGTGGCGCAGCAGCGGGAGCTGCCACGGCTCGCATCGACAAGTTATCAGAGTTCTCGCACCAAGGTTTCAAGGTCCGAAGGTCAGTCAGCCCCACCGCAGGTGGCGCAGGTGCTGCTGTGGGCGGATACCTGGAATAACTACTATCATCCGCAGACATTAACTGCCGCGGAGTTGGTTTTGACGCAGGCAGGATTTTCAGTCACAACTCCAGATGGCCATATCTGCTGCGGGAGGCCGCTCTATGACTTTGGCCTGTTGGACGCGGCGTGGAGCTATCTCACTGTAGTGCTTGACCGCATGGCTCCTCAGATTGATGCAGGCATGCCATTTATCTTTCTTGAGCCAAGCTGCGCCAGTGTCTTCAAGGATGAGTTGCTAGAGCTATTTCCAAACAATGCGCGCGCGCGGCGATTGAGGGAAAATATCTGGCTGCTGGCCGATTGGCTGGCGGCGAAAGCTCCCGCCTCGGCGAATAATGACTGGCTGGCCAACCGTCTTGCCGGTTCGCATGTTCTGATTCACGGCCACTGCCATCACAAGGCGGTCTTTGGAGGCCCTGCCAATGAGATCGCGTTGCTGCGCCGCGCCGGAGCCACTGTTGAGCAGACGCAGGCCGGCTGTTGCGGCATGGCGGGACCGTTCGGATTTGAGGCGGATAAATTCGAAGTTTCAAAGAAGATCGCCTACGACGGACTCTTGCCCGCAGTCGAATCCGCCGCGGCGACAACCGAGATTGTCGCCGACGGCTTCAGTTGCCGGGAGCAAATCGCGCAGCTCTCTGACCGCCGGGCAGTGCACTTTGCGGAATTGCTGGCGAAAGTGGCACGCAACACTTAACTCCTTTGGCGCGGCTCATACTATCCGATAGCGATTGGCGCTATGCTAGAGCAGAGAAGAAATGTTCCCCGACCGGATTAATCGCGGAGAGAAGCTCTCCAGCCTCAAGCTGACCGTGGTGCAGTACGGCATTCTGTTGATGATGCTGGCGCTGGCTGCGGGGCTGTGGCGGTTGCAGGTGCTGGGGGCCAATCAGTATCGTCTTGAGGCCGACCAGAACCGTATCCGCAAAGTACCGGTGATGGCCGCGCGGGGCAAGCTTTTTGACCGCGAAAACCGGCTCGTGGTGGATAACTACCCTTCGGTCTCCTGCTTTCTGGTGCGCGAGCAGGGGCGCGACGTGGACGCTGATCTACCGCTGATTGCGCGCGGGCTTGATCTCGACCTCGATCAATTGAAGGCCACCTTGAAGCGGTACCGCGCCGCGCCGGGCTATCAGCCGATTCCCATCAAGCAGGGTCTCACTGCAGATGAGGAAGCATTTCTTGAGGCGCACCGGAACGAGTTCCCCGAGCTGGAAACGATTGACGAAGAGCGGCGGCTCTATCCCCGCGACGGCTTTGCGGCGCACCTGATCGGTTACGTCGGCGAGGTCAGCGATGACGACCTGAACAATCCTCGCTATGCCGCCTATGAACCGGGCGACGTAGTCGGCAAGGCTGGCGTGGAAGAGACCTACGACGCTTTGCTGCGCGGCGAAGACGGCAGCCGCGACGTGATTGTGGACAGCCACGGCCGCGAGGTTGGCTATCTGCGCACGCAGCACGCGACCCCCGGCCAGGATTTGAAGCTGACCATCGACCTTGACCTGCAACGCACGGCGGAACTGGCGCTGGGCGACGCCAACGGCGCGGTTGTGGCCATGGACCCGCGCAATGGCGAGATTCTGGCTCTGGTTTCCCATCCCAGCTACGATCCCAACGCCTTCGCCATCCGCATCAACCGCAAAGACTGGAACGACCTCATCACCAACCCCAACCATCCGTTGATGAACAAGGCTATTCAGGACCAGCTTGCCCCCGGCTCCACCTTCAAGATCATCATGTCCGCTGCCGGCCTGCAAGAAGGCGTTGCGCAGGATATGCATGTGAATTGCATCGGCGGAGGCACGTTCTACGGACGTTTCTTCCACTGCGACAAACATCATGGCGTACTGAATATCAGCCAGGCCATTCCGCTCTCGTGCGACACATTCTTCTACACTCTGGCGCAAAAGCTGGGCATCGATACGATTGCCAAGTACGCCACTTCCTTCGGCCTGGGATCGAAGACCGGCATCGATCTGCCCAACGAGATGGCCGGCGTGATGCCCTCCACGCAATGGGAGATGAAGAACTTCCATCAGAAATACTATCCCGGCAACACGATTTCGGTCGGAATCGGGCAGGGCGAGACCCAGGTGACGCCTCTGCAACTGGCGCGGGCTCTGGGCGGAATCGCATCCAACGGGCATTTTGTCCGTCCTCATCTCGTGAACCCCGACCAGCTTCCCGCGCAGTTCCATCAGGCGGTGCTGGACAGTTTCCCAGGCTCCGGTGACACGACCGTACCTCTCAACCCGGACACCTGGATGACGATTACAGATGGCATGGCCGCCGCCACAACCACCGGCACGGCAGCGGCCTCGCACATTGAAGGCATCGACTTTGCGGGAAAAACAGGAACCGCCCAGGTGGTGGGCGGCGGAGACACCCATACCAAAGGCGGAGCCAAGACCCCGAATTCCTGGTTTGTGGGCATGGTTCCGCGGCGCAATCCCGAAATCGTGATTGCAGTGCTGCAGGAGCATGGCGACTGGGGCTCAAATTCAGCCCGGATCGCTGCCGCAATTGTGACCACATATGTAAACAAGAAGCGGATGCAGGAGCACAATGTGCTGAATCAAGCTGGCCTGCGCATACCAGAAATGTCCAAGCCGGTGGAAATGGGAGCCGTCTGGTCGGAGTCCACGCTGGACGGCCACACGCGGGCTGAAGCTCCCTGGCAAGGTTTTGCGCTCCACGCAGGCCACTTCTTTGTCGATCCCGCCGCCGTAGCAGACAAATCGAAAGCCCTGGCCGCCGGCATATTTCCGACGCCGGCCTCGCTGACGGCATCGCTGCCGCTCCGGTTTAGGGAAAGGCTGCCCTGATGCGTCGCATCATGAGCTTCCGCGATTTCGACTGGGCGCTGCTGGCGATGGTGCTGCTGCTGTGCACAATCTCAGTCCTAGAGATTTACTCCGCAACCCTGCACACCAAATATGTCGGCTTCCACACCAAGCAGATTTTCTGGATTGCGGCTGGCCTGGTGGCGATGTTCCTTTTCTCGAAGATTGATTATCACAAGCTGATCGATCTGGCCCCCTGGTTTTTCGGCCTCTTTCTGCTGGCGCTGGTCGCGGTCAAACTGGTGGGGGTCAAGGTTCTGGGGCGCGACGCTGGATCAAGGTCGGACCCATCCACTTTCAACCCTCGGAGTGGATGAAGCTGGTTCTGATTCTGCTCGTCGCCCGGTATTTTGCCAATCTGGGCGGGCGGCGGCTCACATGGCCGGATATCTTCAAGGCTTTCGCGCTGGTTGGCCTGCCGATGGCGCTGGTGCTGATCCAACCCGATATGGGAACGGCGCTTACTTACACGCCCATTTTGATCGCAGGACTGTTGCTTGGCGGCATGAATCTGCGCCAGAGCATTATTCTGTTTGTTTGCGGCACGGCGCTGATTGTCTGCGTATGGAATAGCGGAAAAATTCTCAAACCCTATCAAAAAGCTCGCCTTACCAGCTTCCTGAATCCTGACGAAGACCCCCGTGGCAAGGGCTATCATATTCGCCAGTCGCTGATTGCCGTCGGGTCGGGAGGGGTGTGGGGCAAGGGCGCGGCCAAGGGGACGCAGACGCAAGGAGATTTCCTGCCAATTCCCCATGCGGATTTCATTTTTGCCGCTTTTTGCGAGGAACACGGCTTTGTCGGCGCAATTTTTGTGCTGCTGCTATACTTTTCAGTATTGATGCGTTTGATTCAAAACGCTCAAACAGCCGCTGACCTGTCCGGATCGTTGATTATTATGGGGGTAGTAGCTGTGTTGACCTTCCAGATCGCGGTCAACGTGGGCATGGTCATCGGTTTTATGCCGGTCACCGGAATTCCTTTGCCGTTAATGAGTTACGGCGGTTCTTCGGTGCTGTTTACCTTTCTGGCGCTGGGCGTGGCGATGAATGTCCGCATGCGCCGGTTCGTAAACTGAAGCGGTTCTCCAATTGGTGTAGAGCGGAGTTGATGCTCTAAATTGGCTTTTTCTCAAGAAGGAGCCAACTTGCAAAACTCCAACCATGCCACGTGAAATGGTGAACTGCTCTAGATGGCTCAAGCGAATCAGGGCCATTGCTGCCGTGGCTGAGGCGGCGGTGCTCCCAGAGATCCCGGCCCGTGTGCCGGATGCAGCAAGAAAGAGTTTTACCTCTCGCGTCCCCCCGGAATCGTCCGGTTTGCGGGAGAAGGTTTTTAATCATTTCGCCGGCCCGGTCCAGAGGGATCGCGGAGTACGGCGGGATTGGGTTTATGAGCACGCAGAGACGGGAAATCCGTTGGTATTGTGCGGGTTGCAGCTTTAGCGCGGAAGGCATCGGGCAGAATTGCCCCTCTTCCACAGCGCGTACCAGCCTGACAAATGCCAGCGATGGAACGGCCCCGCCAAGTCTATTGGTTTGGTTGGCCACAAACTCTCTGCAATCGGATCACCGCGTCGCACGGGTTGTTCTGCTTGTTTGGCTTGTCCAGCTTGTTCGGCTTGTTCAATTGGTTTCCATGATTGGCCAAGCTTACAAGTTCGACACGCGCCTCGGTTCGCCGCCCCTCGGGGCAGGCCACCGACCGGCAACCGGCACACCAGCGTTCTATAGGTCGTCCCTTCCTCTATCTCCCATCCCTTCCGGATTTCCGCGCCTCCTTCTGACCTGACCGCAGGCTCTGGCAGGCGTTTGCCGCCAGACGGAAAGGCACGATGGCAAAGGAAATTTGTATTTCAAGCACACCGCACGAAACGCGGCTGGCTATTCTTGAAGACGATCAACTCGCGGAAATCTATTACGAACGCGAAAACGAGTACACCCTGGCGGGGTCCATTTATAACGGACGCGTCACCCGCGTATTGCCCGGCATGCAGTCGGCATTTGTCGATGTGGGCCTGGAGCGCGACGCCTTTCTTTATGTCACCGACTTCATGGAGTTGGAAGACCCGGAAGAGACCGATGAGATAGAGAAAGCCGCCACCAGTCCCGGCGGCCAGCAGGTCCGCGAGGTGCGCGCGGCGGATCGAAGCCCAGATCGCAACCAGGACAAAAATGGTAGCCGCTCCGGACAACAGCAGCAGCGTCCCGAATCCAAACCCGAGCAGAAGCAGGAACCGAAGACTGAGCAGCGCCAGGGCAGGGAACGCCGTCCGGCGATTGTCGAAACCGGGAGCGCAATTCAGGTTCCCTCGGAACCCAGCTTCGTGGTCGAGCCGGCAGAAGGCGCGCAGGATGAATCCAATGAGGCCGGAGCAAAGCGCTGGCGTGGTCGCCGCCGCCGCCGCGGCGGTCGTGGGCAAAGCGGCTCTGCCGAGGGGCAGACCCATGGCGCGGAAACACAGACGGCCTATGTTGTCGAATCTGATGAGAGTCCCTACGAGTCCGAGAGCACTTACGAAGCGGAAGCCCAACCCGAGGTAGCACCGGAGATTTATGCCGGGGCCTCTCCGTCGGCCCCTGCGCAATCGGCTCCGGTTCCCTTCGTGCTGCCAGGTGAGTCGCTGAGCAAGTACGGCGGCACTTCCGCGGTTTCGGGGCCAACTCCCGCTTCCGCAGCCCCGCCCCGTTCGCAATCCAGCTATAAGCCTGCAACGCTGATTGAATCGCCCCTTGAGTGGGATGGCAGCGGACTGTTGCCCGGCGAATCGCTCTCCCGGCATCGCAATCGCGTCGCAGAGCCAGCCGCTGAGCGAGAGACTGTCGCAGAAACCCACGCACAGCCCTCGGTAGAGGTCCACGCTGAACCGCGCGGCGTCTTTGTTGACTCTCCCAACGCATTCTTCGAAGAGGTGCAGGAGTCTGAAGAGTTCAAGCTCGAAACCGCTGCTGAAACCGCAGTCGAAGAGATTTCGGCTCACGGAACAATCGTCCATCAGTTTGAAGAGGAGCTTGATGACGACCTGCTGATTGAAGAAACCACGAAGTCATCTGCTTCTCCTAAAGCTGCACCAGAGGTAGGCGCAACGCCGCTCGAAGCCCATGCTTCGGAGCCGGTCCTTGGCGTTTCCGAATCGGTTGAAGCCGAGAAGGAAGCTGCCGAGCCGCACGAGCCGGAGCCGAACGCCGAGGCATCGCACAATGTTGATCCGGTGCCTCCAACCGGCTTTCGGCTTTTTGGCCTGGGCGGCAAGAAGAAGAAGGAAGAGGAGCCTGCGGGGAAACCCAAGACGGCCGCAGTCGCCTCGGTTTCCTCCTACGCGCCCGGCAACGGCCTCATCGAAGAAGAGGTCATCGACGAAGAAGAGAGCTATGCTCCGGCTCGCGCCCACCACGGCAAGAGCGACCTGCATGACAACGAGGACTTCGAGGAAGAGACTCTGCCTCGCCAGATGCGCACCGGAGATCTGGGTGAGTTATTCCAGGAAGCTCACCTCGACCACCGCATCCAGTTGAACTTTGACGGCGACGGCGACGAGGGCGAAGAGGAAGAAGCCACGCCCGCTGTAGGCCAGCCCTCAACCGGCGATGGCCATCAGCGCCGTGACCGCAATGGCCGCAACCGCCGCGGTGGCCGTGATCGCAATGGCAGTCCGGCAAGCCAGCCCGCACAGGCCGGCGGTCCCGGCAAAGGTCGCGGAGCTGCCCGCCGCTCGGCGCAGATGTCCGATCTGCCCATCATCAGCGACCTGCTCAAGCCCGGCCAGGAGATTCTGGTGCAGATCGCCAAGGAGCCGATCGCGCAAAAGGGCGCGCGCATCACCTCGCACATCGCGCTGCCGGGGCGCTTTCTGGTCTTCATGCCCACGGTCACGCACATCGGCGTCAGCCGCAAAATCGCCTCCGACGAAGAGCGTCACCGCCTCAAGCGCATCTTGGTTCACGAGCGCGGCGAATCTGCGGGCGGTTTCATCGTCCGCACCGCTGCCGAGGGCGCTTCGGAAGAAGAACTCCGCGCAGATCTGCGCTTTCTCATTCACCTTTGGAATGAGATCAAAACCCGCTCCGACGACTCCAAGTCCCCGGCCCTGATCTACCACGATCTCTCCCTGATCGAGCGCATCTTGCGCGATCAGGTCAGCACCAATTTCTCGTCGATCTGGGTCGATTCCGAGGCCAACTACGAGCGCATCGTGCGCTTCCTCAACCGCTTCTCGCCCGATCTGGTGCGACGCGTCAAGCTCTACACCAAAGAGACGCCGCTCTTTGAGCACTTCGGCATTCAGGACGAGATCGCCAAGGCGTTGCGCTCCAAGGTCTGGCTCAAGTCCGGCGGATCGATCGTCATCAACCAGACCGAAGCTCTCGTCGCCATCGACATCAACACCGGCAAATATGTCGGCAAGTCGGCGCGGCTTGAAGATACCATCGTCAAGACCAACCTCGACGCGGTGCCGGAGATTGTCCGCCAGATTCGCCTGCGTGACCTCGGCGGCATCATCGTCATCGACTTCATCGACATGGACGACCGCAAGAACCGCTTCAAGGTTCTCGCCGCGCTCGAAGAAGCGCTCAAGAGTGACCGCGCGCCCACCAAGGTTCTGCAGTTCAACGACTTTGGCCTGGTGGCCATTACCCGCAAGCGCGTCAAGCAATCTCTGGAGCGGACGCTCTCGGTTCCATGCCCCACCTGCCAGGCCACCGGCATGGTCAAGAGCCCGACCACGGTCTGCAACGAGATCTACACCGAGCTGCGCAAGATGAAGAAGCACTTCGAGAGTGGCGATGTGGTGCTGCGCGTTAATCCCGAGACAGTCAAAACCCTCAAGTCCAACAACGCCAGCTGGCTCACTGAATTCGAAGAGCTGATCGGCAAAAACATCCTCATCAAGAGCGACCCGGCCCTGCATCCTGAGCAGTTTGATATTCAGGGGTAGTAATTTCAGAGTATGAAATTGGGTGCCACACCCTCGCGGCGTACTTGTTTTTTGCCGCTAGGGTGGGATAACAAGATGCTTTTAACCCGCATCAAATACAAAGGCCGGAGCAACCGCTCCGGCCTTTGTATTGTCCGGCGCTGTCCTGTGCGGCTCAGATCAGATCCCATATATTTTCGGTTGACTGAAGGGAGTATAATTCCGAAAAACAGTTGGGTCTGGAGCAGACTTTATGGATTCTCATCCTTTTGCAGGGCTTGTGTTTCTTGGCGTGGGGATAGCGCTCTACTTCTTGCCAAGCATCATCGCCCGAAATAAGCGAAACGCAACCGCCATATTTATCCTTAATCTTCTCACTGGCTGGAGTGTGCTAGGCTGGGTAGCCGCGCTCATATGGGCATTGACGAATGATGCGCCGCAAGTAGTCGCGTTTCAGCCAACCATCGTTGCGCAATCATTGCCGCCATTGCTGTGTTCCAACTGCGGCAAGTATTCACAGCATGGGGTGAGGTTCTGCGACAACTGCGGTCAGGCGCTTTGACAGGGATGAATAGTTTCTGCAAGTTTCGGAGCAGGCGCAGAAATTTTCCTTTCAACCTGGAGGGTCCGAGGCCATTCTGAGCCACATTAATCGGCACCCCGATTTCGAGGTCTGCCAACGATTGCCTGCTGAATTTCCAGTCTGGGATGGGAGTACACTGTTCGTGAAGGGTAGCGTCGATGGCGACAACGGTTCAAATCTCGCTGGAAGAGTACCTGCGGACTCCATGGGAGCCGGATGCGGAGTACGTCCGCGGCGAGGTGCAGGAACGGAATATGGGCGAGTATGAGCACAACATCGTGCAGCGAGAGATTCTGCTCTGGTTCCATTCGCACGACAAGGTCTGGCTGACGCGAACCATTCAGGAACAGAGAACACGGCTGACCTCGGGAGATATACGCATTCCAGATGTGAGTGTTTGGAAGAGGGATGTGCCCGTGCAGCCGGTTCTTTGACCAGCCGCAGTTGATTACGGTGGAAGTCCTGTCTCTCGAAGACCGCCATTCCAGAGTGCAGGAAAAAATCGAGGACTATATCGGCTTTCAGGTGCCCAACATCTGGATCGTCGATCCGATCAAGCGCCTCGGGTGGGACTGCTCAGACGGCAACTGGACAAGAAAAGATCACTTAGAGGTTGCCGGCTCCCCGGTTTACCTTGACCTGCACGATCTTTTCAAGGAACTCGACGCGGCCGAAGCATAACAACACGAATCGCGCCACCGATTCAGATGAATCGGCATGTCGCTTTCCTCGCCGCTTTCAAGGTCCCGCCAGATTCGCCTCGTCAATTCAGACCGGAGCCAAGCTCCGGCCTGTGGTATTTACGGAGAAGACGCTTTTCAGTTCGCTTCCGCCACCTGCTGGTTCACCTTGATCGGTGGCCCATCGTCCGGCCCTTTGCGGTTCTGCGGGACGGTGAAGCGCTTGATCGCATCCTTCTGGAAGATCAGCGCCAGCGTCGATCCGCCATAGCTGAACCATCCCAGCTCGCCTCCCTTTTCCACTACGTCACCGGGCTTGACATTAATGGTAACCGAAGAGATTTCCGTGATGCCAATTGGAATGACGCAGACCATGCCGATGGATTTGATCGGGCTTTCAATGAAGACCAGCCCACGTGTGTTCACCGAAGCTTCGTACCCCTGCGAGTAAGTTCCGGCCGTGGTGTCTTCACCTGCCGACTCGGCATCGCTGAACATCAGTCCATTGACCACCCGCGCCTCGCGCACTGTGCCGCCGATTGGCGAGCGCCAGCGATGATAATCGGCGCCGCTCAAAAACGATTGCAATACATCGCCGCCGACAAACCGCTCGGTGAACGGGCTGCCCGCAAGCATATTTTGGAGCGAATACGGCTGGCCCTTAAGCCAGAACCTGTCGCTAAGCTTCACGTCACGACGCTTCGCGTAGACCGTGCCGTCATTGGCCGAGGTAATCACCTTCGGATCGTCCGGCCCGGCCAGCGGCCGATATTCCAGATTGATCTCGCGATGGAAGTACGCATTGAACGAGGCGAATCCACCGTGCGGAGCAGTTGGGTCGGGGATGATGAACTGGTCAAGTTCGTTCAGCTTCCACGCGGCTTTTGAGAGCCAGCCATGCGGCCCGCGATTGACTACAGACAGGCTTTCCGGGCTGTCGAGATACTGGCACCAGGCTTTCAGAATTGCGCGGATTGCGTCATTCAGCGGCGGGTAGCGGAAGGCAGCTTCGCCGGCCACGGTCATCATCATGTAGACGAAGAGCGAGGACATGGGAAAGAAGTTGCGCTTCTTGGGGTCTTTCTCGAACTCAGGCGCTGTAGTGATGATCTGATCAAGTGCCTGCAATAACTCGGCGGTGTTGTGAACGGTTTTGTTGCGGG
This sequence comes from uncultured Acidobacteriaceae bacterium, assembly GCA_963713645.1. Classification (GTDB taxonomy): domain Bacteria; phylum Acidobacteriota; class Terriglobia; order Terriglobales; family Acidobacteriaceae; genus Telmatobacter. Next base: position 104,716 of record CAVQMQ010000046.1, read on the forward strand.
CCGGGACCTGCTCAATCATCTCATCCACGTACATGCGCGCAATGCCGTCCGTCTCAATCAGCTTTGCCAGCGCGGCTACTGTCGGTTGCAGTGGTCCGGTGATGGTTGCCTTCGCCAGCCGCTTGGAAAACTTCTTGAGCCATGCATCCAGTGCCGCACGATCCCTGGGCACATACCCAGCGCGGGTTACGAAGAGCCGTTTATAACGTGCATTCAAGGCAGCAACAGTCATCAATATCCTCCTGAAGTATTTCGCCGATTCGGCGAACCAATAGTTCGATAACTCGCCGTGCTGGAATATTACATCCCGGCACGGAGAGTTATCGAGTTTTCGTTGAATAATTGTGCGTCAGAAGCCGCGTCAGATCACCGGGAAGGCTTGCGCAATGCGGGTTCCCATCTTGTAATGCGTGCCCACCTGCGCGGTGATGCTTACATTGCTCTTGGCTTCAAAGAGCAGGATGATATCGGAGCCGCCGAATTGGAAGTACGACAGCTCCTCGCCCTTGCGCACGGTAACGCCCACCTCGGCGGTGACAATCACCGACGAAACCTGGCACATGCCGATCGGCAGCACGGCCACCAGCCCAATCGGCGTGTCTAGCACAATCAGTCCGCGCGCCTGTGCGAACTGGTATCCGGCATCATCCGGCGCATCGAACTGGCGATGGGGCCGTAGAGTCTTTGCGCCATTTTCGTCTCCGGCAATCGGCTCTGCAATCACCTGCAGATAGACCTGGCCGGGAATTACGCGCGCCTCCAGCACCGTACCCCCGACGGGCGCGTGTTGCCGGTGATAATCGTTCGGGCCGAGAAAGGCATGCATGAAGATGCCGTTCACAAAGCGGTGTTTGTAGGGGCTGCCTTCCAGCAGTTCCTGAATCTGCCAGTGCAGGTTCTTCACCGTCACATGCGAGTCAGTGCGAATCTCCCACTGGCCGTCAAAGGTCGAGTCCGCCGGGCTGACAATAACCGACTGGTTCGCAACATCCGCCACCGGTCGGTAGCCCGGCTTGAAATTGCGCGCAAACAATTCATTGAAGGTCTTCCATCCGCCGCGCGGCTCGAGATAATCGCTCATGTTATAGCTGGGCGATTTGCGGAAGCTCTCCAGCGACTCGGGGGTAAGCGACTCAGGCGTGTCTAGAAATGCTCCCATTGCCTTGGCGTAACGCACCATCCACGCGGAGAGTGTAGTCAAAGGCCGCGCTTCGGGAGCAGGAAGAATAGCGTTTTGCAATTGCTTGACAGGAGGCTGGTCGAGAACGAAATGAAACTTGCAAAGGTGGTTGTAAATGTCCTTGCCCTGGTAATTCTCCGAGGGAATCCAGCGCAGCATTCCGTTGATGAAATCAAGGTAGTCCTTCGTGGTTTTCACGTCGCGCATTTCAACGACGCCGCTGTTATGGGCACGGGTTACAGCCTCCTCAAAAGCTGCTTCCCACTTATGTTTGCGAATCAAAGCAACAAGCTCTTCAACTACCGGTTCATAACTCATTTTTGGGGGACTTCCTCAGGGGGATTTGGAATCCCGGCAAGTATACCTCAATTTCTATACCTGCAAATTCCTACAGGCGGCGCTGGGCTAAGATGATTTTTGATTCTCGTAAATCATTCATTTGCAGTTGTTTGGAGGCCGGGTCGTTCGCTCTGATATGCGCGCTCCGATTTATGCACCATGATTGGTGATATCCACAAATTAATCCATTTTTTACACTTGTGTCCACAGATTAAACGAGCCTAATCTCCTATTCAACTGATGACCCAGTAGGGCATTGGAAACGCAGTTGCAGCCTGGCAGGACGATGCGAGTTTGATTGAGTTCGACCGACCGCAACCGGCTACCGTGGTTCTCCAGTTAATGGGGTGTGGAGTTGATGCTATAAAGTGGCTTTTTCCCTCAAGGAGGAGCCGCCGGGCGCAATTCAAGCACTTCACAGAAATTGGAAAGCCGCTCTAGTCCGGAGGCGGAAGGCCAGAGTGAGATTGAGAAGGCATCCAGAGTTTGGCAGTAATGTGCAAGCCCCAATCAGACACGAAGATTCATCCGCGGCTTGTCCGAGGATGCAAGGTTCGAGTCGGAGTGGGGATCATCATCGGACCAGCCGTTGATGCGGGAACCGGGGTACCCCGGAGACGCATCATCGGTACAACCGGAGGATGGGATATTCGGGGCGCCCCGAAGAACCGTCCACTGGCGGAGCTGGAAGAGTGAGGATTCGGGGCGCCCTGGAGACTTGCTTTCAGAGACGCTGGAAGATCGAAGCGCCGGGGTACCCCGGAGCCGGATCGCCGGGACATCGGAGGGGTGAACTTCGAGGAAACTCGGAGAACAGCCAGCCGGTGGAGCCTAAGGAGAAGATTCAGCTCAACCCGGAAACGGGTGGACTTGGAGATTCGCCTCTGGCGCAGTTGAAAGATGTAGGAGCTGGGGCAACCCGGAGACGCATCCCGAGACTGAACGGGACGATGCATGGAGCGATACCCTGCAGCTTTATCATGATGAAGCGCCAGAGAGGCAACTCTCTGGCGTTTTCGTTTTTTCGGAGTTTTTTGCGATTGCTGGAAACTGAAAACTAGGGCGTGTTAACACTAACCATGTTATAATAAGAGTTAATGGAGATCACCGTAGCGCAGTACGAAAAGATCAAGGACAGCCTGCCGATTCAGCGCGGGAATGTGAAGCTACACAACCTTGAAGTACTCAACGCAATTTTGTATGTTGCAGAACAGGGCTGTAAATGGCGGGGTTTACCTACTCGATTCGGCAACTGGCACAGCATTTATACGCGCATGAATCGCTGGGCCAAGAGTGGCGTGCTGGATCGCGTCTTCGAGAAGTTACAGACCGAGCAGATCGTACGCATCAAGATTGAAGCCTTCTCTCTCGACTCGACCTCGATCAAGGTTCACCCCGATGGAACTGGCGCGTTAAAAAAAACGGACCCCAAGCTATCGGCAAATCGCGCGGCGGATGGAACACCAAGATTCATCTGGTTGCCGCGGATGCTCGAACGGCTGTAGTCTTCGCTCTGTCGCCGGGCAACGCGCATGATGCGCCCGAGGGACGGTCGCTGCTGCGCGAGCTTGGCCCCATGCCGGAAGGGCTTCCCATGCTGATGGATAAAGCCTATGAGGGCAACGAGACGCGGCAGTTGGTGCTCGATCTGGGCATGATTCCTGTGGTTCCGCCCAAGTCCAACCGGCTCGATCCCTGGGAATACGACCGCGAACTCTACAAAAAGCGCAACGAAGTGGAACGGCTTTTCCGCAGGCTGAAAGGCTTCCGCCGCATCTTTTCCAGATTCGAGAAACTCGATGTCGTCTTCCTCGCCTTCATCATCTTCGTGCTCATCGTCGATGCCCTCAGATAGTGTTAACACACCCTAATTTCTGCTGCGCAGCTTCGAGAGCAGGCGGAGAATCTCCAGGTAGAGCCAGACCAACGTGACCATTATGCCGAAGGCGCCGTACCACTCCATGTGCTTGGGCGCTCCAGCCTGCACGCCACGCTCAATGAAGTCGAAGTCCAGTACCAGATTCAGCGCCGCGATGCCGACGACGAAGAGACTGAAACCAATTCCAATCGCTCCGCCGCCATTGATGGCCGCAAAGCGGATACCGAAGAAGCTCAGCAGGATCTCGACAAAATAGAAGACAGCAATGCCGCCCGTGGCGGCAATAATGCCGATGCGCAGCTTCTGCGTTACCGGGATTAGCCCGGAGCGATAGGCTGCCAGCATCGTAAAGAGCACGCCAAACGTAAGGCCTACAGCCTGAATCGCGATGCCCGGATAGCGCAGTTCCACGGCGCAGGACAATCCGCCCAGCACCAGTCCCTCCAGCAGCGCATAGATCGGCGCGGTCACCGGAGACCATTCAGGCTTGAAGATGGTCGCCATCGCGAAGATCAGCCCGCCAATCATGCCGCCGATCATCAGCGGCGCAACGTCGGCAAAATCTCTGGAGTCAAGAAAAAGCCTCCACGTCCAGGCTGCCGTTGCAATGGCGCAAACCAGCAGAATGCCAGTCTTGTTGATCGTCCCATTCAGCGTCATGCGGCTGGTTGCGTCAATCAGGCCGCCGTAGCCGCCGCCGTACCCGCTTCCATTCAGCTTGCCAAAGGTTTTGTCGCTCAGCGACGGATTCGATGTCTTGAACAATGCCATGAAACCCACCCCTTGATGCTGCGAGCAGCGGCCACGGTAATTCAATGGCCCCGGCAGCATCCTTCTATCTATTTTAGACTCTTGTCCTCCGTTATCCGTCGCAGAATAGAAACGCCCGGCCCTCGCAATGAGGGCCGGGCTTCTCCATCCATGTGAATCAACTACCCCTTGGGAATCACAATCGCAACAATCCCCGACGGCGGAACATCCACGGTAAAGGTCGGTCCCAGGTTGTCAATCGGCGCAGAGGTCACATCTTTGCCGGCATCCAGCGAACCCTGATTCCAGTCGTACCGAGTCCCTTTGGTGGCGTAGTTATAGCCGTTGATCGAGACCGTCACCTTGTACGACTGCCCAATCTCCTTGCCGACAAAGAGCAGTCCCAACCCGCCGTCCGCCCGCTTCACCGCGTGGACTCCCAGAGCATCCACCGATGTGGTGGCTGAAACAAATACATCGCCTGCTTGCCCCATCTCGTGAATCATTTTAATGCCGTAATAGGCCGGCTTGGGCTTGTTGGAGTCATCAATCATGAAAACGCTGTGCTCCGGCGTCCATTGCACCGTATATACGCCGGACTCCATCAGAGTCGCAATACCCTCGGCTGCAAACAAACCGATTGCGATGGGGCGCTTGGTCGGCATCCAGGAATTCACGCCGAAGTTGGTCACTGCCAACTGCGGAAAATGCTTGGCCGGGCAGTATTTCTGCTCATTCGCGACCACATCTTGCATTAACATCCCATAGGAGTTCCGAAGCGCATCTTTCAACAGATCAACATCGTCCAGCGTTTTCCAGTCCTGCGGAATTGCCCTGCCGTTCATCAGTGTGACGGCGGCAAAATCCATGCTGGCGCAGGCTGCCTTCAGCACCTCCGAATCCCAATTCTTTCCCACATGATTTTCATCGCCCGGATCGAGAGCTTTGAGTGTGGCGCCGACCAGAATGGATGGATCAACGGCCTTCATCGCCTTGACGTATTCCACGACGGCCTGCCCGTAGGCTGTCGGACCTATCCGCTTGTCGCCGGAGTGGCGGATCCACTCCTTTTTTGAGGGGATCTGGCCAGCGTGCAAATCGGGTTCGCCGCCGACGCCATTGTAGAAACCGTTGTTAAACGGCTCGTTGCCAACTGCCCACAACTGAATGCCGAACGGCGCCGCGTGGCCGATGCGCAGCGCGTTGTAGCCGTCATCGGTGGGCAGAGGATCGGCCCCGCGGAGGCTGGCCCAGTATCCGACTGTCTTCCAGTCGTTGCCCTTCGAATCCTTGCCGATCACCTGTGTGCTGTCGGCGCTGCCATTGGCGTAGGCCACCTCGGCCGCTGCCTCGGCCGGCTCGCCGCCGCCGCTGCCGTCCAGGTTGCTGCCATAGTTCACAGTAATCAGCGCCGTCCCAATCTGCACCAGCGCGGGCAGCGCCCTGGGCAGCCATTTATCCGCGCCAAAATCCGGCGCCTTGTCGTTGCTGTACGGGTTTGTCACCTTACCCGTCGACCAGTGATAGAGCGCATCAATGCCGCCGTTGCCGGGGTAGCGGAGATTGGTGATACCGGCATCGTTCAGCAGTTGAATTGTCTCCGGCGTAAACGGCTTGCCGTCCCAAACGTCGGCTGCCGTGCCAATGGAGGTGGGATAGAACATCGCCTTGGGCTTGGAGGGGTCAATCTGCACCTTGGCCTTGTACTGGGCGTTGAGCGAACTGGCCGTGAGCAGCGCCGCGCTCAGCAGAACGGCAATCGCCGAGCCAAAGCGCGCATTACGCCGGACGCTGGCTGAAAGTATTTGGGTTGAAGAAGTGAAAAGGTTTACCGGACTGGCCTCTATGCGCTTGCCTTGGGCAGCGCCAATTCCTGCAATCAGATTCAACATGAACGAACTCTCCATTCGCGGCGATTTTCTCGCAACCCCAAACTATACCGCCCGCGTGGGAGAGTTGGAAAGGGCGATGCGTACGTGAGTACCAACAGAGAGGTGGCGACGGCGTCGCTGACTAGCCGGCATTCCAGAGGCATTTAACCAAGCCGGCTGATAAACTCCGTAACAATTTCCGCGCAACAGCCAGGTTCGCGCTGCAAAATCAGGTGTGGGGCTGGAACTATTGCAACTGCCGTCTGTGGCTGTATTCGCCGAATCTCAGCGAGAGGCTGATCGCTGATAAGACGGTCGTTTTCCGCCTGGATATAGAGAATCGGCACTGCAACCCTACCTAGCTCTGCTCGTGCGTCACAGGCGAGAATCTCGCTCAGACGCGCGGCAAGCACATTCGGCTTAACTGATGAAACCGCAGTCCGCACTGCCGCTAGAAGCGGCAGCGTCGTATCTTTCCCAACTATAAAATACCGGGCCGCGATCTTCGGCAGCGGAAACCGCAAGAGAATTGCCCCGAGCAGCGAAGCGGCTGAACGTCGCCAGCCGCGAATTGGGCTGGAGACAAACCCGGCGCAGATTACCAGACCTTTCAGATTAGCGGGATTTTTTGCTGCACACCGAATGGCAACCGGCGTCGAATAGGATTCGGCCAAAAGTACGAATGGCTCTTCCGCGGGGATTGCCGCCTCAACGAAAGTTTCGAGTTCCGCATAAGAAAGACAAGCATCGCCGGGGTATCGAACGATTTTCGCCTCGACTCCCTCTGGAAGCACATCCACAAATCTCTTGAAAAGTTCTCCCGTTCCATCCATTCCCGGCAGGAGTACGAGTTTGAGGGCTGGTGTTGGCATTGAAAGGCGAAATCGAGCGGTCCGAAAAATTGACCAAATTTACCCTACTGCACTGAGACAGTTTCGATGATTCGCTGTCCGCAGACGATCTGGATTGGTTTTTCTACGGAAATCGAGGCAGGTTGCAGCAACAAATGATTGCATTCTCCAGGATCGACACTCCGGTTGTAAATTGTCTTCTCGATGAGAGGAATCCAGAGCGGTTGATACACAACGATCACTTCGTCGAAATCACTACCACCCCATCCTCTTTCGTATATATGTCCGACAAGATGACCTCCGAATGAAAACTCACGTCGGGGGATCTCATCGCCGACAAATACGAGGCCAATCAGGATGGGAAGGATCGACAAAGCGCTGAAAAAGAGCGGAGCGGCGATTGAAACCCATTTCGATGCGCGCATGAAAACAAGCCAGATGAGCGCCGACAACGAGATATAGGCTAGTGCTAGATTGACAGTATTGGCCCAGAAACCTCGAAGAGACCACGGGGTGAAATGAGCACAGAACGCAAGCAGCAAGCTGATAAAGAAGCCCGCGAGAATGATACAGCGCCATATTCTGCTGATTTTCGGCCAGCGACCTCTCAGCAGCCACCCGTAAAGTGGGCTTAGTAGCAGGATAGCGATCCATCCAAACCAGAGCGTGCGTTCTGTGAAATCAATATTCATCCGCTACCTTATGGGACACTCACCCGAACTGTAATTTATCCAGATGATGAATGCCAAGAAACAATCTCGTAGCCTCTCAATATTCACTCTCCCGGCGGCGCTCCAGGCTTAGCCGGCGGCGTCAGCACAAAGCCTTTGCGGACCATCGCGAAGCCAGCCTGCGGCAGCTCGGCTTGCAGTAACTGGTTGGCCGGGCCGGAGAAGAGGTCGGTGCTTGCGCCATGAATCTTGGCGATCAGGTGATGGACAACGATGGGCTTACCGTCCAGTGTGCCTTGCTCGTCGGCATAAGTGGCCATCTGCACCGGCTCAACAGTACCGGCCTGTTTGGGAAGGATCGCCCAGAGATCGCGGCTGTTTTGCTTGACGGCCAATGCAAGCAGGGTTTCCAGAGCACCTGGGTCGAAGTCGGGGTAGAAGACGGCGGCGGGGTGGGCGGCAAGGCGGGTAGTCGTGCTGTGTCCGTTGGCGGAGATGTTTAGGAGAATCTGCGCGGCGTCCGGCGCGCCGGTCGCAGTCACCGCTGAACCGTTTACCGTGGCGCTCAACTGCACATGACGCAATTGGTTGGTGGCAGTCAACTGCTCGGTCTTCGAGAGCGCGTAATTCAGCTTCGGCATCGCGATGCGGACGACAGAAGTGGAGTCGTAGCCGGATTTAGCAGCCGAGAAAGTGAAGCTTGCCGTGCCAACGGGCTTGCCGTGCTGGCTGATCACGAAGCTGCCAGACTGGGCGGCTGCGGCAGTTGCGCCAACAGCAAAAATCAGCGCCAGGATTCCAGGGAGATGAAAACGAGTTGGCCTATCCACACAGTTCTGCATCATAGATATTCGCTTAGACACGGAATTGAAGAAAGAGTTGTGAGGGACTGGAAGAGCGCCGATGGAAAGGTCTGAGGCATCCCACCCTAGCGACAAAAACAAATACTTCGCGAGGGTGGGGCACCCAGATTTGTGCACATGGGCCGGATTTTTGTGACCCGTGCCGCCTGATCTCTGACAACTGTACTTAACCTTTAGCTACAGCAAACCGCTTGTTCACCTCGTGCCAGTTGACGACGTTCCACCAGGCGGCCAGATAGTCCGGACGGCGGTTCTGGTACTTCAGGTAGTAGGCGTGCTCCCAGACATCGTTGCCGAGGACGGGATAGAGGCCCTGGGTCAGAGGCGAATCCTGGTTGGGCGTGCTGATGACCTTGAGCTTACCGCTGGTAAAGACCAGCCAGGCCCAGCCGGAGCCGAACTGCTTGACTCCTGCTTCATTGAAGGTCTTCTTGAAGGCCTCAAAGTCGCCAAAGTCAGCGGTAATCTGCGCGGCAATTGCGCCCGTCGGCGCGCCGCCCACGCCATCCGAGCCAACCGGACCCATCAGATGCCAGAAGGCCGTGTGGTTGGAGTGGCCGCCTGCGTTGTTGCGCACCGCGCCGCGAATCTCCTCGGGAACCTGGGCCAGATCGCGCACCAGGTCGTCAATGGATTTGGCGGCCAGATCGGGATGATTGGCCAGCGCTGCGTTTACGTTGTTTACATAAGCCTGATGATGCTTGTCGTGGTGAATCTTCATCGTCTCGGTGTCGATGAACGGTTCCAGCGCGGCGTAGTCGTAGGGAAGCGGTGCCAGTTCGTATGCCATTGGGGAAATCTCCTTCGTTTCAAATTCTACTTTGTTAGGTTGTGAGGGCAAGTTAAGGCTGCGTGGAATCTTGCCTTGCACGCTTCTTCTTCCTCTGCCCTTTTCTCTATCCAGCTCGCGGCCGTTGCTTTGGCCTGCCAGTCGTCGGCCTGGGCGAGGTCGTCCTTGCGAGCCGCTTCGTCGTCCCAATCCAGATCGGCCTTGCGCCGGTAGGCCTGATTCAGGTAGCCCATCGTTTGAATGTAGCCGATGTCGACTCTACGAGCTGTTTCATCGCCCCAATCCAAATCCAAATTGGCTTTCCGCCGGTAGACCTGATCCAGGTAGGCCAGCGTTTCGACGTAGCCCGACCGGATAGCAATTGCCTGGTTCAGATACTGTATAGCTTCACGGACCAGCGCTGCGTTCTGCGCATTAAGCGTTTCCATTACCGACGCGGGTGCCTTGGCATTTCCCATGCCATCGTCATGCAATCCCGATGCTGCTAGAGCTTCCTGAACGTGCTCGTTCGCCTGCATGTCGTCGATCCAGCCGATTGTGTTGGCCGCAGAGGAGTCACTCGGATCCGTTTCAAACACCTTCTTTTGCCAGTTTTTGGCTTCGTCCAGCTTTTTGATACTGAGGTAGATTTCTGCCACCCGCTTCATGATGCCCACATTGTGCGTGTTTGCGTTCAGTACCTGCTGAAAGATGTCGATGGCCTGTTGCGCGATATCGAGATTCTCTTCTGTCTCCCGTCCAGGAACCACCTTTCGCGCCAACGCAGCTGCCAGATCCAGCTTGAGCATCGGCAGGTCTGGGGCCAGTTCCGTTGCCCGCCTTAGATGAGAGATCGCATCGTCATAGTGAGCGCTCTTGTATGCATCAATGCCCTTGTCCAATTCGTCGCTGGCTTCTGAACCCACTGGAGGTGCGGTAAAGAGACCGATGCTGGAAGTTTGCGCGGTCGCAGAGAAAGAAGCACCAGCAAGAATCCAAAGGCTGGAAATTGCAATTCTCAGAAGGCGGCTTAGATTGAGAGAATCGAACATATTTCACCCCTGACAACCAAACTTGGTGACTTTTCAATTGACGCCATGATACCCGAAGGCGCTCATCCAGTGACCGTTGTATATCATTAACAGAAAAATTCTGTCGGCAATGACTCGGAATCTTCACCATCGCCAGAAGCCGCATCTGTTTCAATGGATGCCAGAGGCTATGGGCGGGATTCGGACTCAGAGCAAATGAATTTCAGAAACCTTCCGGATGCGCCGAGCGTCGAAGGAGACGGGCTACACGCTCTCCCTGACTTCCAAATTTCAATTGCAGGATAGGAAAGCATGACCGAACTTCCCCAATACAAATGGCTGGACCAGCAGGGCGAGGCCTTTGGCGCGCCGGGCATGGAGCCGCGCTGGACTTCGAGCGTGAAAGACGCCGTCGGGACGGCCTACGCCGCGTCAAGCCGTATCTGGTTCACCGCCTCGCACGGCATCCTGAACGAGATCTACCACCCCACTATCGACCGCGCCCAGGTCCGGGATATGCAGTTTTTGATCACCGACGGTGAGAGCTTCATCCACGAGGAAAAGCGCGACCTGATCTCGACCTTCAAGTACATTCACCCGGAGGCCTTGGGAGTCCGTTATGTGAACCGCGATCCCGCGGGCCGGTACATGCTGACCAAGGAGATTATCTGCGACCCGCACCACTCGGCGGTGATTCAGCGCGTCCGGCTGGAAGGCGACTCCGAGCTGCTGCCTCGGCTCAAGATTTACGCGCTGCTGGCGCCGCATCTCGATGGCGGCGGCGCGGAGAACAATGCCCGCGCCGTGGATATTGCCGGGCGCAAGATGCTGCTGGCCTGGAAGAATCAGTGGTCGCTGGCGATGGCCGCCAGTTGCGGCTTTGCGCGCGTAAGCTGCGGCTTTGTGGGCGCAAGCGACGGCTGGCGCGACCTGGTCGACAACTTCCAGATGGATTGGCAATTCGGTTCGGCAACCGGCGGAAACATTGCTGTGCTAGGAGAAGTAAATCTGAAGGGCGGCGGCGAATTCACGCTGACTATCGGTATCGGCGAAGGCCACCATACCGCGCTGCAAAAAACGGTGAGCTCATTGGCCAACCCCTACGATGCGCATCGCAACCGCTTTATTGAGCAGTGGCATCGCGTGGCCAATCCCGAGTGGCTGGCGGCCAAGGCCCGCGACGGCGGCAAGCTGATGCGCGTCAGCCACAATGTCCTGTTGGCCCATGAGGACAAGACCTTTTCAGGAGCCTTTGTCGCCTCTGCTTCAATTCCCTGGGGGCAGACCGAGGGCGACGACGATATGGGCGGCTACCATCTCGTCTGGACCCGCGACATGGTGCAGACGGCCACTGCGCTGCTGGCCTGCGGACGCGCGGAGACAGCTCGCCGCGCGTTGGTATATCTCGCCTGCACACAGCGCCCCGACGGCGGCTTCGCGCAGAATTTCTGGGTCGATGGCCGTGCCTACTGGCATGGAGTGCAACTGGATGAGGTGGCCTTCCCGCTGATTTTGGCATGGCGATTGTGGAAGGCCAATGCGCTCGGCGAGATGGAGATTTTTCCCTTTGTCGAGCGCGCCGCTGGCTTTCTGGTGCGTCATGCGCCCATCACTCATCAGGAACGCTGGGAAGAGGCCGCAGGTTACTCGCCGTCCACTTTGGCAGCGGTCATCGCCGGGCTGATCTGCGCGGCAGAGATTGCCCGCGCTCACGATTCGATGGAGCTGGGCGTTTTCCTCGAAGAGTTTGCCGACTGGATCGAGAGCCACCTGGAACATTGGACCGCGACCAACGACGGAGTGCTTCACTCTGAGATCAAGCGCCACTACATGCGCATCCGCCCGCCGGAAAACAACGGTGCTTACGACCGCGAAGGCGCCGGAACCGAACAGTTGAAGCTGGCCAATCGCCCGCCGGGTACGCGCTATGAATTCGAAGCCCGCGAGATCATCGACGGCGGCTTTCTGGAGTTGGTCCGCTATGGCGTGCGTCGCGCCGATGATCCGCTGATCGTGGATTCGATCAAAGTGATGGACTCGGTGCTCAAGCGCAATCTGCCGCAAGGCCCCTGCTGGCTGCGCTACAACTGGGACGGTTACGGCCAGCGTGCCGATGGCAGCGCATATCACGTCTGGGGCCAGGGCCGTCCGTGGCCGCTGCTGGTTGGCGAGCGCGCCCACTATGAGCTGGCAGCCGGTAACGGCGTCGTTCCGCTCATCGAGACCTATGAGCGCTTCGCAACCTGCGGCCAGATGATGCCCGAGCAGGTGTGGGACGAGGCCGACATCCCTGATGCAGGCATGCGCCTCGGCGAGCCGGCTGGTTCCGCGGTGCCGCTGGTCTGGGCGCACGCCGAGTATCTAAAGCTGCTGCGTTCGTCCGTCGATGACAAGGTCTTCGACCGCATTGACCCGGTATTCGAGCGATACTGCGCGACGCGAAATCGCAGCCGCGACAGCAAGTTCGAAATTTTCAGCCTGCGCCGCCCGATTGAGCGTATTCGTGCCGGAGTCACCCTGCGCATTCTCGACGAAACCCGCTTTGAAGTGGCCTGGACCACGGATTACTGGAAGACAATCCATAGCGCATCCAGCCGTGGTCTGGGCAGCTCCGGCTTCAGTGCGGATCTTCCAACATCTCCGGGCGCCAACCCTGGCTGTCTCACCTGGACCCTCCACTGGCCAGACCAGGATCGCTGGCTCGGATACAATGTTGAAGTGAAGATTGACTCTGAGTAAATTGATTTACTTGGATATCCGGCTCTATAGCATTTTTGGTTTGCTCTTTGCAGAAACCGAGATGCTGAATGGATTTTTCCTCAAGAAAAACCCATGTTGCACGATTTCCAAACGGCAACATGTGAACCGAAAATGCTTTAACGAAAGGACTTCGCATTCATATGGCTAGTACCGCCGCCACGTCACTCGACCAACTCTCCATTGATACCCTGCGGCTGCTTGCCGTTGATGCCGTTCAAAAAGCCAATAGCGGCCATCCTGGCGCGCCGCTGGGCTGCGCTCCCATCGCCTATCTGCTCTTCCAGAAACTGATGAAGCACAATCCGGCGCACTCCAAGTGGGTAGACCGCGACCGCTTCGTCCTCTCCAATGGCCACGCTTCGGCGCTGCTCTATTCCACGCTCTTTCTCTCGGGCTACGAGGTAACGCTCGACGATTTGAAGGGCTTCCGCCAGTGGGGTTCGCGCACGCCTGGCCACCCGGAACGCGGCCATCTAGACGGTGTGGAAGTGACTACCGGCCCGCTCGGTCAGGGGCTGTCAATGGCAGTCGGCATGGCGATTGCTGAAAAGCATCTTGCCGCTGTCTACAATCGCCCGGGCTTTGAGGTTGTCGATCATCACACCTATGCGCTGCTCGGCGATGGCGACCTGATGGAAGGCGTCTCCCACGAAGCCGCTTCACTCGCCGGGACCCTCGGCCTCGGCAAGCTGATCTTCTTCTACGACGACAACTTGATCTCTCTCGACGGACCCACCGAGCTCAGTTATACTGAAAACGCTCTGGAGCGCTTCGAGGCCTATCACTGGCATGTGCAGCGCGTTGCCGACGGCAACGATCTTGAAGCGCTGGAGGCAGCCGTTGCGGCAGCCAAGGCTGATCCCCGCCCCTCATTCATCGCTGTGCGCACCATCATCGGCTATGGCAGCCCCAAGGCCGGCAGCAACAAATCCCACGGTGAACCGCTGGGCGTGGCAGATGTTATCGCAACTAAAAAGTTCTTCGGCTTCCCGGAAGATCAGAGCTTCTACGTCCCCGCCGAGGCCCAGGCCAACTGGCGCACGGCGATCACCCGTGGCACGGAGAGCGAAGCCGCATGGACCACGCTCTTCAACGGCTACAAAGCTGCATTCCCCGAGCTTGCCGCCGAGTTTGACCGCGCCCAGAAGGGCGAGCGTAAAGCAGGATGGGAAGCAGCGATTCCCAAATTCGGCACCGAGAAGCCGCAGGCCACACGCAATGCCGGCGGCGCAATTCTCAACGCCATCGCCGAAGCCGTCCCTGAGCTGATCGGCGGCGCAGCCGACCTCACCTCTTCGACTAAAACCATCTTCAAGCCCGGCGTAAACTTTCACGTGGACCCTGTAGGCCGCAACATTTACTTCGGCGTGCGCGAGTTCGCAATGGCCGCCGCAGTCAACGGAATGGCAGCCCACGGCGGTCTCGTCCCCTTCGGTTCCACCTTCTTCGTTTTTTCGGACTACTGCAAGCCCGCGCTGCGACTTGCTGCCCTGATGCAGGTCCACTCGCTCTTTGTCTTCACGCATGACTCCATCGCCGTCGGCGAAGACGGGCCCACGCACCAGCCCGTTGAGCAGCTCGTCGGCCTGCGCGCCATTCCTGGACTCACCGACTTCCGCCCTGCCGACGCCAACGAAACCGCTGCTGCCTGGCGTCTCGCGCTCGAACGCACCGGACCCAGCTTCTTTGCCCTCAGCCGCCAGGACCTTCCCGTTCTCGACCCTGCCGCGCACGATATTTACGCGGGCGTCAGCAAGGGCGCGTATGTCGTTGTGGATGAGGCCAACCCGCAAGTAATTCTGATCGGAGTTGGCTCGGAACTCTGGCCGGCAATCAATGGCGCAAAGCTCCTCGCCGCCGACGGCATTCGCACTCGCGTCGTCAGTTTCCCGAGCAACAAACTCTTTGAAGAGCAGACAGCCGAGTATAAGGCCAGCATTCTACCCACTGGCGTGCCTAAGCTTGCCGTCGAAGCTGGTGCAACCCTCGGCTGGTGGAAGTATGTCGGCTCCAACGGCGCCGTCGTTGGCCTCGACCGCTTCGGAGCCTCTGCCCCCGGCCCCAAGGTGCTGGCCGAACTCGGCTTCACTGCGGAAAATGTCGCCGCCAAAGCAAAAGCATTGCTCAAGTAGCCAGTCAGCAAGTCAGCAAGATAGCGAAAGCCAAACGCATTGGCTTCATCTTTCTGGCGCTAACTTGCTGACTGGCTCTGCCAAAGGAGTGCATCGTGAAATTAGTCATTAGCGCCGACCACGCTGGCTTTCCTCTCAAAGAGGAGCTTCGCGCCTATCTCGCCAAGGGCGGCCATGAGGTCGTCGATCTGGGAACTTACGAACCTGATCCGCTGGACGACTATCCCGACTTTGCCGAGAAGGTCGGTCTCGCCATCAAGCAGGGCATAGCCAAGCGGGGAATCATCATCTGCGGCTCGGGCGTGGGCGTTTGCGTCGCGGCCAACAAGATTCCCGGCATCCGCGCCGGCATCTGCCATGACACTTACTCCGCCCATCAGGGCGTGGAGCACGACGATATGAACGCGCTAGTGCTGGGCGCGCGCATCATCGGTGCGTCGCTGGCCTATGAAGTTGTCGATGCTTACGTCAAAGCCGAGTTCATCGCCAAGGAAGAGCGCTTCGTCCGCCGCTTCAACAAGGTGCTGGCCATTGAAGCAAAATATCAATGCGGCGACGGCTCATCCAACCCGGTGTGAGCAGCTGCTATCCAAGCAGCTCCGATACCAATGCCGGAACTGCTTGAAGCGCGGCATCAATCTGCCCTTGATCTTTGCCGCCTGCTTCGGCGATTTCAGGTTTGCCGCCGCCGGAGCCTCCGACTAACTTGGCGACCGCGCCAACTAACTTCCCGGCCTGAATTTTCTTGATAACTCCCGGAGTAACTCCGGCGATCAGCGCGACCTTACCTTCAGGCTGAGCCGAGGCCAGCACCACCACGCCGTCGCCCAGCTTCTGCTTCAAATTATCAACAAGAGTCCGCAACTGTCCGCGTTCCAGCGAGTCAGCGCGCAGCGTTACCAGCTTCACGCCCTTCACTTCTACCGCACGGCTCAACGCCTCATCCAGCGCCCCGGCAGCGGACTTCATGCGGGCTTCTTCCAACTCACGTCGTAGCCGCTTCAACTCGTCTTCCTGTGCTGCCAACCTGCCTCGAAATGATTCCAAGAGGCTGCTCCCCGCAGGGGGTGGAGCGATCTGCGCGGCGACTTGCGAAACAGCATAATCCTGCCGGAAAGCATCGAGCGAACCAAAGCCGCTGATCGCCTCCAACCGGCGCACGCCCGATGAAACAGAACCCTCGCTGACAATCTTGATCAGGCCGATCTCGCCGGTCGCTTGTGTATGCGTGCCGCCGCATAGCTCGGTTGAGAAGCCATCGGAGAGCTTGACCACCCTCACCTTGTCGCCGTACTTCTCGCCGAAGAGCGCCATCGCGTGGTACTCGTTCACCGCCACATCAATCGGCACATCTTCCAGCGTGTCGACTTTGGCGTTGGCCAGCACCTCGCGGTTCACAATCGACTCAATCTCTTCCAACTCCTCATCGGCCACCTGCGCAAAGTGAGAGAAATCAAAGCGCAGCCGCGTGGGTTCAACCGACGATCCGGCCTGCTTCACATGCGTTCCCAACACCTGCCGTAGCGCCGCGTGCAGCAGGTGCGTTCCGGTGTGGTTGCGGCGGATCGCATTGCGGCGTTCTGCATCAACAACGGCATTTACATGCTCGTTAGCGAACAATCGTTGCTTCAATATCACTTTGTGCGCGCGAATTCCGCGCATCGGTGCAAAACACCCTATAACTTCGGCTATTGTCGTATTCCCATCGGCCGAAGTGAGCCATCCGGTATCACCTACTTGCCCTCCCGAATCAGCATAAAAGCTCGTATGGTCGAGGAAAATCTCAACCTCATCACCTGCATTAGCGGAAATCTGTGGCTCTCCATTCTTCATAATGGCCAACACTTCACAGTTGTCCGATTTGAGTCTTGAGTAGCCTTCAAAGTCAGTTGGGGTCACGTCATAATAAGCGAGTCCGACGGTCTTTTGGCTGCCGCCCTTCCAACTGGCTCTTGCTCGAGCTTGCTCGGCCTCCT
This sequence comes from uncultured Acidobacteriaceae bacterium, assembly GCA_963713645.1. Classification (GTDB taxonomy): domain Bacteria; phylum Acidobacteriota; class Terriglobia; order Terriglobales; family Acidobacteriaceae; genus Telmatobacter. The sequence goes on from CAVQMQ010000046.1 coordinate 121,788, forward strand.
TCGATTGCTCAAAGCCTTCGTGATCAAAGGCAATTCCGGCGTCACGCGCCGCGTCCGCCATGAAGTCGAGGGGCAAGCCATAAGTTTCGTAGAGGTGAAACGCCTCGCTTCCAGAGACAGCACGCTTCTCTTTGTAAATCGAGTCCCAGGTTTCTAGAAGGGCATTTGCGATCGTAGGCGGGTATTCAGCCTTTATCACCTCGCTTGCATTTTCATAATGCGGAGAAATAAGGGTGTAGTTTGGAGTGACTTCTTCAGTAATCAATAGGCTTGCTACACGTGGTTTATCACGAGAGAGTTCACGAAGGAATGCCTCCTGCTTGAGCCACAGGTCCACCTGCTTTTCACCGAGCAATTTGTCCCATTCGCTAGAACCTCGAGAAATTGCTCGCGCAAACTGCTTCTCTTCCGCTTCGATCACTCTGGCAACACGGACAGCAGAGTCGGCTAGCTCGGGATATGCGTCTTGCATCAGATCGCGGACGGCATAGACCATCTCGAAGAGGAATGGTTTCTCTTGGCCGAGAAGACGGCCATGCCGAATCCCGCGGCGGAGAATCTTGCGCAGCACATAGCCCCGGCCTTCGTTGGCCGGGAGAACTCCGTCGTTGATGAGGAACGTCGCGGCACGGGCGTGGTCGGCGATGATGCGGAGGCTAGCATTGCCGACGAGAGTTCGCAGTGCCTCAGGGGCTAAAGCCCCGGTCTTTTTTTCGGCCTCATCGGCACGACTGAAGTCGTGCCCTGATACAAGGCCCGCTGACTCGCTGACTGGCTGGTCTGCTGACTTGCTCGCGCTCAGCCCGGTGAGTTCGGCGGCTCTTTGAATCAGCGGCGTAAACAGGTCGGTTGCAAAGTTGCTGACTTTGCCTTGCAATACAGCGGCGACGCGCTCCAGGCCCATGCCGGTGTCGATGGAGGGTTTGGGGAGTGGGGTGAGCTTGTAGGTTGTCGTTTTGGTGACTGGGTCTACGATGGCCGAGCGGTCGAATTGCATGAAGACCAGGTTCCAGATTTCGACGTAGCGGGCGTCGTCCTGGCCAAAGGGCTTATCGACTCCCGGAGTCTCCGCCGCCTCCAGCCCCATGTCGTAAAAAATCTCCGAGCAGGGTCCGCAAGGTCCGGTTTCGCCCATCTGCCAGAAGTTGTCCTTGAGGCCGTACTCCTTGATGCGCTCCTTCGGCACCCCGGCTGCGATCCAATACTGCTCGGCCTCGTCGTCGCGCGGAACACCGTTCGCCGGGTCGCCTTCAAAAATTGTGACATACAAACGATCCTTCGGAATCCCAAACCACTCCTCACTGGTGATCAGCTCCCAGGCAAACTTGATTGCATCTTCCTTGAAATAATCTCCAAACGAAAAATTCCCCAGCATCTCAAAGAACGTATGATGCCGCCGCGTGAAGCCGACGTTTTCGAGGTCGTTGTGCTTGCCTCCGGCGCGGACGCATTTCTGCGAAGTGGTCGCGCGGGAGTACTCGCGCTTCTCCGCGCCAAGAAACAGATCTTTGAACTGGTTCATCCCCGCATTGGTAAAGAGCAGCGTGGGGTCGTTATGCGGCACCAGGGACGAAGAGTGCACCCGGCGGTGGCCCTCCGACTCAAAAAAGCGCAGGAATAGTTCGCGAATCTCGTTTCCAGAGCGTGCTTTCATAGCTTTATCAGTATAAGCGGCGCTGGGAACGCGGAGCATTCGGGCCGATACGCTTCCGAGGGCAATCGCATGAACACAAGAGAGTTCATCCGCATTGTCCGTCGTCTCTAACCTCACTCAAGAAAAGCGACCAAAAGGCGAATGGACCCCCAGGGGGAGGGGGTGTTTTTCTCGGTACAGACCGGCCCGTCCTGGACGGCTAACCCAGCTTCATGGTAGCTGGATGCCGGAAACAATCTGCAAATCAGGTTCATAAGATTGCCCTGGCACGCTTCCCCCCTTCGCGGAAGACACGCTGCCGGGCGACGAGGCAATCGAGGCGCCGTCTTATCCGCGATATTGCAGCCCGGTGAATTCACCGCTGCGCCCTGTAACGATGCAGCAGTATCTGCATCTACTGAGAGAGAGGTTAAGGAGGTTCCATTGGATAAGTTTGCGATATTGGCGTTGCTCAACGCCCGGCCGGGCAAGGAGCAAGAGGTCGAGGATTTCTTGAAGTCGGCGCAACCCCTGGCGGAGCAGGAACCCGCGACCACCACCTGGTATGCGGTCAAGCTGGGGCCGGGAAGATTCGGTATCTTCGACACCTTTGAAACAGAAGCGGGAAGGACCGCTCACGTAACCGGAGCGATCGCCAAGGCGCTCTTTGCCAGGGCCGAAGAGCTTTTCGATCCCGCGCCTCAGGTGGAAATGCTGGAGATATTGGCCTTGAAGGCTTAAGCTGTCCTGCAAAACTTCGGCACTTGTTCTCGGCCTGAGAATACCCGTACCCAGTGAACGGGTCGCATCGCACGGCGCGACTCAGCAGGTTGCGCCGTGCAGCGGATTCGGGAAGGTGTCTGAGTTGTCCGCGTCCGAGCGGTCAAGGCAGGCAAAATCCTTCTCTACAGATACTGAAAGCGTCTGCTCACCGACGCTGCAATCGCCGTAGAGACCTACTTCATCGCCCTCGGCCCACTCGCGGGCGGCTGTTGGTGGGATCAGTACTGCGACCAACTGCGGTTGCCAGAGGACAGCAATCGCCGCAGCATCCGCCGAGCTTTCCAGCGCGTAGGTCAGCACTGCCTCCGGCTGCGAGGCAAAGCGGATCGTCTCCGCGATGCGCCCCGTCTCGCTGAAACGGGCCACCTCGGAGCGGGAGACGCGAAGCCGCAACGAATTTCCCTGAATGCGCAGTTTCATGGTGATTCCTCGCTGCCTGCTGAGAGCTTCCTCAGCTTCCATGATCGCACGGCTGCGGCGCTTCCGTAGAGTTGCGACAATGCGGAGTGCAAGTTGAAAAGCAGTAGAATCGTAGCTGAGGAATCGTTCACTCATGTCCCGCAACTTCTATATCCTGGCTGGTTCGCTGGTGCTCTTCGCGCTGGTCGCGGGGACGATGTCGCTGACGACTCCCAGCCTGCAACCGGGACTGCCGGCCAACGCGTCGCTGTGGCGCACCGGGGCGCTGTTTCTGCTGGTGGGCGGGCTGATTTTGGCATTGATCGGAGTAATGACCAACCTCTTCGAGCAGGTGGACCGGCGCAGCGAAACCACCCGGCAAGCGGCGCGGCGGAAAAGGCGCGAAGGCAGAGGCTGATGAGGCATCGCTTCCCACCCTAGCCGCAAAGAGCAAGAAGCAGGTCCTTCGACTCCGCTCCGCTACGCTCAGGATGACGGCGGCGAGGGTGGGGCACCCCAGGAGTTCGTATACGCCCCTGCTGCGCGCAGATCAAGCCCGCACGCCCAGCCGATAGAATGGAAGATGGGAAGCTATCCCGCAGGACCGAGCAGACGCCGATGTATGAAGTCACCGTGGAGGCTGGATTTTCTTCCGGCCATTACCTTCGCAACTACCGGGGCAAGTGCGAGAACCCGCACGGCCACAACTACAAGGTCCGCGTGACCCTGGCCGGGGCCGCGCTGGACGAGGCCGGCCTGTTGCTGGACTTCAAGCTGCTCAAGCAGGTGATGCGCCCGGTCATTGACCGCATCGACCACCAGATGCTCAACGACCTGGAGCCGTTCACAGTGCTGAACCCTTCTGCCGAAAACCTCGCCCGGTATTTTTATGATGAGACCAGCCAGCAACTGGTTGAAATGACCTCCGGCCGCGTGCGTGTGAAGGATTGCACCATCTGGGAGACAGATACAACTACCGCAACTTACTACGAGGGTTGAGTGCGACGGTTTTTCAAACAGGTCTCCTCTACCGGTTGTCTGGAAATTTACGTATGAAAATCATTCATGCTCTGATGCTTGGGTTCACGGCAGTGTTCGCACTGAGCGCCCACGCGGCTCCTCCCCGCAGCCGTCCAATCATCGTCGGCTACATCTACTCGCGTGAATCGCCGCTGCCACCGGACGCAATCGATGCAATCAAGCTGGACCGCATCAACTACGCCTTTGCCCGCATCAAGGATGGCCGCATCACAACCGGCTGCGCAGCCGACCCGCAGAATTTTGCGCGCCTGAATGCGCTCAAACAGAAGAATCCCAACCTCAAAATCCTGGTTTCAGTGGGTGGCTGGCTCGGCTCAAAGGGATTCTCTGATGCTGCGCTCACCGCGGAGAGCAGGAAAGCATTTACCCAGAGCGCAGTTGAGTTTCTACGCCAATACAACCTCGACGGCCTGGATGTGGACTGGGAGTATCCCGGCAGCAAAGGCGCGGGCAATCGCCACCGGGCTGAAGACAAACAGAACTTTACTCTGCTGCTCAAGGAGTTGCGTTCGGCCTTCGACGCGGAGACGATGAAAAGCCACAAGCGGCTTTATTTGACCATTGCCGCAGGAGCAACGGAGGAGTTCCTGGCCAATACGGAAATGGCCGAGGTCGCCAAGGTCGTCGATACCGTGAACCTGATGACCTACGATTACACCGAGCCGGGTTCAGACCCGCTGACCGGCCACAACGCCCCGCTCTTCGCCAATCCCGCCGACCAGCGTGGCGTCTCCAGCGATGCGAGCGTTCGCGCATTTGAGCTGGCAGGGGTTCCGGCGGAGAAGATCCTGCTGGGCGTGCCTTTTTATGGCCATATCTGGGGCGGGGTCGCGGAGGCGGATCATGGCCTCTTCAGGCCCGGCAAGGCCGTGGGGCAAGGGTCCGTCCCCTATGGCCGCATTGAAGAAAAATTTCTGCAGCAAGGCTTTGTTCGCTACTGGGACCCAGCCTCTCAGGTGCCTTATCTTTATAACGCAACCACGCATGTCTTTATTAGTTACGACGACCCGGAATCAATGGCAGCCAAAGGCCGCTATGCCGTAGATCACCATCTCGGCGGAGTCATGTTCTGGGAGTACATGGACGACCCCGGCGGCAAGCTGCTGGGAGCCGTCCGCAGCTCGCTCGACGCGCCCACGCCTAAATAGCCGCTAATTCATCTGAGTCGACTTCGATTTCAGGTACTTGTCGAAGGGAATCTCGAAGTAGAAAAGTTCGTTGCCTTCTGCGTCGCGAATCTTGTGGATGTGCAGCTTCGCTCCGTTGAGCGGGTTGGTCAATCCCGTGACATCGTAAAACAAGAAACCGGCGCGGGTGGTGTGTGGCTCAACCACCAGAGCCTGGTACTCGAAGGTATCAAAATCCTGTTCAATCTCCTTGTCGCTGGCCTTGGGCTTGAGCTTGATCCCCGGCAGCCCGCCGGGCAGAGGAATCTTGCTCCCCTCGCGCTCCTTGCGGTTCATCAGCCGCTCCACATCCTCCGGCTCGGATGCCTGGATGCGCTCACCCGCTGCGGTCTGAAAGAGAATTCGCGCGTCGCGCAGGCTGATCGGCCGGCTGCCGCTGTTAGTCACAACCAACCGCACCGGCATCACGTTGTGGCTCAGGTAATCGACGCGGAAGATCGCAGCTTTTTCCTTGGTGTCGTAAGGCTCGGCAGCGATGGAGAGCTTCTCATCGTCATGGGTCTCAACGGCGGCAAAAGCTGTGGCCGGTTGCACTGCAGGCGGTATGTGGTCGGCGGCAATCGCCGGCAATGCCAGAGAAAACCCAAGCAACGAAAACGCACGCAAAAAATTCATCGGTCTCGACTCTATCATTCCAGCCTAGCCTCTATCGTTTCCCGCCTCGGAATGGGAGGGTTCGAAAAGTACGGACTTCTGCCCATACAGAACTCAAGTCAAATCATAGCGGGTGTTAGCACTGTGAGATTGCCATCCAACTGTCCCGCTGCCGCCCGCCTGTATCATTTGATGAGTTAGACCGGGGGCAGCGGCAATCCGTAACGCATGATTTTATTTTTCTACAATCTCGCGCTGGTGGCGGCGCTGGTGGTTGGGTCGCCCTGGTGGATTTTTCGCCTCCTGAGCACCCAAAAATACCGCGAAGGGCTGCTGGAGCGACTGGGTTGGGTCAAGCACCTTACGGGCGTCAATGGCCGCCCGTTGATCTGGGTCCACGCCGTCTCCGTCGGCGAAGTTCTGGCTGTTACCCGCTTGGTCAAAACCCTTGACGCCGAGTTGCCGGATTATTTTGTCGCCATCTCCACCACTACCCGCACCGGCCAGGCGCTGGCCCGCGAGCGATTCGGCACAAATCGCGTCTTCTATTGTCCGCTCGATCTACCTTGGGCGGTTCGCGCTTATTTGAATGCTCTTCAACCGCGAATGCTCGTTCTGGCAGAGACGGAATTCTGGCCCAACCTGCTGAGCGGCTGTTTCCGGCGGAGAATTCCGGTTGCCGTCGTGAACGCCCGCATCTCCGACCGATCCTGGCCCCGGTACCTACGTCTGCGCGCGCTTTGGAAGCTCTTTCTCTCGCAGCTCAGCAGCGTTCTCGCCCAGAGCGAGACAGACGCCGAGCGTCTCAAGGCCATCGGCTGCCAGCCGGAGCGGGTCACTGTCGCCGGAAATCTGAAATTCGATGTCCGGGCGACAGATGAGGCGGATGCGACCGGCCTGCTGAAGGAACTTGCCCCCGGCCTGCGCTTGATTGTCGCGGGCAGCACGCTCGAAGGCGAAGAAGCCATGCTGCTCGACGCCTGGCCGCAAATGCTCAAAGCCGATCCGCAACTGGCGATGGTCGTTGCTCCCCGCCATCCCGAGCGATTCAGCGCGGTGGCCGCTCTCCTCGACAAATCAGGGATTCCCTGGATAAAGCGCTCCGATTGGCGCTCGAAACCAGCCGGTTCATTGCAGCCGCTCCAGAGAGGACAAATCGTCCTCCTTGACACCATCGGCGAACTGGCCTCTATCTATTCGCTGGCCTCCGTCGCCTTTGTCGGCGGCAGCCTCGTCCCCGCAGGCGGGCACAACCCGCTGGAACCAGCTCAGTTCGGTGTGCCCATCGTCATGGGTCCTCACTACGTAAACTTCCGCGCCATCGTCGACCTGCTCGTCGAGCAAGATGCAATCTGCATTGCAGATTCAGCCAGATTGGCCGAAGCGCTTGCCTCGCTCTTGCAGCAAGATGCGTCACAGATCGGCGCTCGGGCGCGGAAAGTTTTTGAAAACCAGGCAGGTGCGACTGAGCGCACCGTGCTGGCTCTGCGTGAGTTGCTTTCAGCCAAGCAAGACAGCAATCCGGGTGCGATATCCGCATGAAACGCCCGTGGCTGGCTCCGCTCACGCCGCTCTATGCAGCCGGAATCGCCCTGCGCAACCTGCGCATTGAACACGGCCGGGAGCCTGTCCGCCGCCTGCGCGCCCCCGTCATCAGCATCGGCAATCTTTCCACCGGAGGCTCTGGCAAGACCCCGCTCACCATCGCCCTGGCCAAAGCCCTCACCCAGCGCGGCTTTCAGGTAGACGTCCTCTCCCGCGGCTATGGCCGCCAAAGCCGTCTTCCGGCCCGTGTAGCCCCAAACGGAACCGCCGAGGAATTCGGCGATGAGCCACTGCTGATAGCACGAGAAGCCGCTGTGCCAGTCTACGTCGCCGCACAGCGTTACGAGGCGGGCCTGCTGGCCGAGACCGACGCGTCAGGGCCGCAGGACGTTGACCAAGAAAACAGGCCTTCTGCTCACATTCTCGACGACGGCTTTCAGCATCGCCAGCTTCACCGCGACATAAACATCTTGCTCCTCAACGCCGAGGACTGGGCTGACTTCCTGCTTCCCGCAGGCAATCTCCGCGAGCCGCTCGCCGCCCTCCGCCGCGCCACCATTATCGCCATCCCCGCCAACGAACCAACTCTTGACGCCGATTTGCGCGCTTACGGCTGGCAAGGTCCCCTCTGGCATCTGCACCGCAAAATGGAAATTCCAGCCGTCGCGGGCCCAGTCGCGGTCTTCTGCGGCATCGCCCGCTCAGAGCAGTTTTTTTCTGGACTTGAGAATGCAGGCATAAAAGTAGCCGTGCGCAGCGCCTTTCCCGACCACCACCGCTACACCTCCGCCGATCTGGACTGCCTGACCTCTGCAGCGCAAAAAGCCGGAGCAACTGCCCTTCTTACCACGGAAAAGGACGCGGTCCGGCTGGGAAAACTTATAGCCAGCCTCCCTGAATCCCTGCCACTCCAAACCGCTTGCCTCCGTGTTGAAATCGAGAACGGAGATCAGGTCATCGATTGGCTTGCCGACCGCCTCGCCTTGTCCCATCCCCACCCGCCCCTGTGAGAAAATCAGAGTTTGCACATCCGGTCAAAATTTCGGTTGCTGGTGGTGCGCCTGGGCGCAATGGGGGATATTCTTCATGCCCTTCCCGCCGTCACAGCGCTGCGCCAGATGCATCCCGACTGGGTGATCGACTGGGTCGTCGAACCTCGCTGGAGGGCGCTGCTCTCGGCATCAGGCGTCCCAAGTGAAGCGTCGAGAGGCACTGCCCAGCCGGTTGCTGATCATCTGCATTTTGCTCCAACCAAAGAATGGCGCAAGACTCCGTTTCGCCCCGGAACCCTGCATGAAATCACAGCTTTGCGGCAGGCTTTGCGGGCAGGCTGCTACGACGTAGCCCTGGACCTGCAAGGTGCCGTGCGCTCGGCCACAATCGCCCGTCTGGCTGGCTGCCGCCGCCGCATTGGCGAAGAAACCCCGCGCGAAACCGCAGCGCGCGTCTTCTTCACCGAGCGGATTGTCACCCACGGCGAGCACGTCATCGATCAGGACATCGAGCTGGCCGCGGCCGTCGCCGGCGACGACCTCACCCACGTCCAGCCCATGCTGCCGGTCGATCCCGCAGCCGAGTCCTGGGCGGACGCGATCCTGCCCAAAAACGCTACCCAAGCAGCCATCCTCATTAACCCCGGTGCCGGCTGGGGAGCAAAGCGCTGGCCAGTCGAGCGCTACGCGGAGGTTGCGCAGGCGCTCACCCGGCGCGGCCTGCGCGTCGTTGTCAATGCCGGACCCGGCGAAGAGCAGCTGGCCAATGCAATCGTCCTGCAAACCGACGGTGCCGCCACGGCACACACCTGCACCCTTGATCAACTCATCGCTCTCACCCGCCGTATCCGTCTGGCCATTGCCGGAGACACCGGCCCGCTGCATCTGGCCTGCGCTCTCGGCAAGCCCGTCGTCGGCATCTACGGACCCACCGACCCCAGCCGCAACGGTCCCTACGGCCCGCGTTTCAAAGTCCTGCGCAGCCCCGAAAGCCGCCGCGATCATACCCGCTACGAGGCTCCCGAGGCCGGGTTGCTGACCATTCAGCCCGATCAGGTGCTCATGGCCGCCGAAGAACTCCTCAGCGCCACAATTAAGGAAGCGACCGTATGACCCCGCCCCCTCAGCCGCCTCCACAAGACTGGATCTCCCGCTGGCAGCGGATCGCCCGCCGCATCCGCGTCCCGCTGGGCTTTCTCGCCGCGGCTCTGTATCTGTATGAGTTATGGCAGCGCGCCCCTCACCCCGCCGCTATCGCCTGGAGCCTGGCCCTGGTGCTGCCCGGCATCTGGCTGCGCGGCTACGCCGCCGGCTATGTGAAAAAGAACCGCGAACTCACCCGTACCGGTCCCTACGCGCACACCCGCAACCCGCTCTATCTGGGTTCCATACTGATAGCCTTCGGCTTTGCACTGGCGCTGCTCAGTTGGCCTGTGGCGCTGGTTCTGGCTCTGGGATTTCTGGCGATTTATGTGCCGGTGATCGCCTCTGAAGAGCGCTTTCTGCGAGCCACCTTTCCGGAATTTGACCACTATTGCCGCCAGGTGCCACGATTGATTCCACGGCTTACGCCCGCGCGGACCGATGCAGAGAAGGGCAGTTTCTCCTTCATGCTTTACCGCAAGCACCGCGAGTACAATGCAGCTATGGGGGCCGCATTGTTGTATCTGAGCCTGCTCCTGCTGCGGCCCGCTCTGGTTGCTTTGTTCTAGCGCGTCAGTGCATCTGCCGCGACCGGCGAGGCTGAGCGCCGAGAAGTTTACAACTCAATTTTCAAGGAGCAGTGACCGACAGTGAAAATGCGCACAGCGGGAACGATCATTTTTTGCGCTTTTACACCTGCCGCAATGGCCCTAAGCCAACAGACTCCGACACTCTCTCCGCCGCGCGCGGGCTACAGTTTTCCGCAAAAGCAGACGCTCACCTACTCCGTGGACTGGCGTGTCTTTCCCGCCGGAACCGCCGTGCTGCACTTTGAGGCCGATGGGACCCGCGAGCGCCTCACCGCCAATGCCGACACCATTGGAGCCATCAATCTGCTCTTCCGTGTCACCGACCGCTTTCAATCCTCCTTCGACCGCGAAAAGGGCTGCACCTATGAATTCGACAAGCAGACCGTCGAGGGCCGCCGACAGATCAACTCCACTCTCAGGCTCGATTACGCGCAGGGCAAATCGATTCTCGACGAAAAGAATCTGGTCCTCAACCAAAGCAAGCATCTGGAGCAGCCCATCAAGGGCTGCCTCACCGACCTGCTGACCGGCGTCTATTACGCCTCGTCGCAGCCGATGGAAGTCGGCAAGAGCTTTGTCATTCCGGTGGTAGACGCGCTGCACACGGTTCCGGTAACCATGAAGGTGGAGGGCCGCGAAGAGATCAAGACCACGCTGGGAACCTTCAAAACCCTGCGTGTGCATCCCACCGCCGACGCCGGCGTGGTAAAGAATCGCGGCGATATCTGGATCTGGTACACAGACGACGACCGCCACCTGCCCGTCCAGATGCGTGCCCGGCTCTTCTGGGGGACGATCACCTTCCGGCTGACGGGCAACGAGAACAAGTAATTACGTTTTAGCCTCTGTCAAGAGGGTCTTCAGCAAAGAGATTGGCCTATATTCCATGTAGATTAGTAGCTTGCCCCTGCGTCACAAAGAAGCGTAAGAAATTGATTCCCATTGCTATAAGAACGTGAAGAGCCGCGCCCAGCGAGTGTTCCCTGTCCTAATAAGATTCTGATTCGATGCCTGCTCGGCTGTTTCATCTACCGAGTCGTAGATCATGAGCGGTTTGCCTATCAGATCGTCCTTGTCCACAAAACCATTGCAGCGACTGTCGAGCGAGTTTCCGCGATTATCCCCGAGAACAAAATAACCACCTGCCGGTACAACGATCTCTCCGTTCACAATGTGCTGCGAAAACATCTCCGTTCCTTTCGCGCAACCGGGAATTTCGGCATTACTCGGAAGTTCATCCGGGTAAAAATCATCTATATCCGCCTTGTGAACAACGTACTTTTCGTCGAGCGCGGCTCCGTTCAGAATGACAATTTTCTGCGAGATACGGATGTGATCTCCTGGCACGGCGATGACCCGTTTCACGATGCTTTCATTGCGGTCCATCGGAGATTTGAAAATAATCATTTCTCCTCTCGCTGGAATATATACCGGAAATGTTTGAACAAAAATGCTGTCACCGGGCAACAGCGTGTTTTCCATTGATCCCGAAGAAATCATAAACGGTTGTACGAAAAAAAGCGGGATAGTCGTTAGTGCAGCGATGAGTATCCAGGGAAATGCACTGCCTCGGGGAGCACCTGAAGCTGCAAGCAAACGGCCCGCGTAGAAGAACAAAATGCTAAGCAGCAAGGAAAACACTGCGGAAACAATTAGCTTGACTGCGCCACCTGCCGAGTACCCTGGCCGGAACAAGAAAACAGGCAACACCAAAAGCTGAGCTAATTGGTAAGCCGCAAATCCATACGCGCTCCAAACACGCCTTCGCAGGATGCCAATGCCGGAACACAAAGGAATGGCCGCGAAGGGGAGAAGAACAATCGGTCCCACTAACGCCATGAGAATAATAATTCCGGAACTTATGAATGCAGCGATAGATGCGATCCGAGGCAATTTTTCTGAAGTTTGCATTGTCGAATTATTATATGTTTCGCGCCGATGAAGCGGGCCGGAAAAGTTTTCGATGCTTTTGGTAAAGCACTTCGCACGCTCTTTCCCTACTCCCGCACACTAATCCCCAACGCCTTCATTTTGCGATAAAGATGACTCCGCTCCAGCCCCAGCAGCTCCGCCGCGTGACTGATGTTATTGCGGGCATCTTCCACTTTTTTCAGAATAAACTCGCGCTCGTAGGCATCGCGGGCCTGTTGCAGCGTAGAGAACTCCTCGGTCGAACGCGCCGCTGTCTTATGCGTCAGCGGCGGCAGATGCTTGCGTTCAATGCGCAGCGCGCGGGGGTTGAGAATCAGCACACGCTCAATCACATTCTTGAGTTCGCGCACATTCCCCGGCCATTGATACTGCGCCAGCACTTCGAGCGCCTCTTCGGCAATCTCCATGCGCGGGCGGCCATACTGGCGGCCGAACTCGGCCAGAAACTCGCGCGCCAGAAGCGGGACATCCTGCTTGCGCTCGCGCAGCGGCGGCACAAAAAACGGAACGACATTGAGGCGGTAAAACAAATCCTCGCGAAAATTACCCTTGGCAATCTCCTCTTCGAGGTTCTTGTTGGTTGCTGCGATAAGGCGCACATCCACGCGCACAGGCAGTGAGCCGCCGACAGGAGTGAATTGCTGATCGTCGAGCGCGCTCAAAACCTTGGCCTGCGTCTTGAGGCTCATGTCGCCAACCTCGTCAAGAAAAAGCGTTCCGCCGTCGGCGCGCTCCAGCGTTCCGCGCTGCTCGGGTGGCCCTCCGGGCTGCGCTCCGTGCCGATAGCCAAATAGCTCAGCCTCAATGTACGCCTCGGGAATCGCCGCGCAGTTCAGCTCGACAAAAACCCGATCTCGCCGCAGGCTCTCGGCATGGATGGCGCGCGCGATCAGCTCCTTGCCGGTACCCGACTCGCCGTAAATCAACACGCGCCCGTTGGTCGGCGCCATTAGCCGAATCTGCTGGCGCAGCGCCTTTGCAGGCACGCTCTCGCCGGTCAGCACTGAGCCAACGCTGAACTGGCGCTTGAATTCCAGATTCTCCTCGCGCAGCCGCCGCGAATCCACGGCGTTCTTGAGCACAATCAGTGTGCGGTCCAGAGAGAGAGGCTTTTCCAGGAAGTCATAAGCGCCCAGTTTGGTGGCTTTCACGGCGGCCTCAATCGTGCCGTGGCCGCTGATCATCACGACTTCCGGCTGCATCTCTGCGGCCAACTGTCGAATATCGGCAAGCAGATCAAGCCCGTCGCGATCCGGCAGCCAGATGTCGAGTAGCACAACGTCATACGGCGTGTCCCGTAGCAGAATCAGCGCCTCACCCGCGGTGGCGGCTGTGGCAACGCCATATCCCTCTTCGCGCAGAATTTCTTCAAGCGAGCTGCGAATCTCTGCTTCGTCATCAACCACCAGAATGTGATTCATGAACGGATCCCTTCCAGCGATGCGGCTGAGGATACCGCCTCGGCGGGTTGCGCCTGTACCGCTCCGTTCTCTTTCTCCATCAGCGGCAAACGCAGCAGAAACCGCGCGCCCTTGGGAGTATTCACCTCTGCGCGTAACGTGCCGCCATGCTCCTGAGCAATTTTGGCTGCGATGGAAAGTCCCAGCCCGGTGCCACGCTGCTTGGTTGAGTAGAACGGCAAAAACAGCCGTTCACGGATTTCATCCGTCAGCCCGTGGCCGGTGTCAGAGACGGTAATCTCAACCGCATCGGCATCCTCGCAAAGCGCGCTCTGCAAGCCCAGCACGCGCAGCAGGCTACCCTGCATCGCCTCAGCTGCATTGTCGATAAGGTTGGCCAGAGCGCGGCGAATCGCCACCGGGTCAGCCATCACCGGCGGCAGCGACTCGTCCAGATCCCAGCGCACAGTAATGCCATCCAGGCGTCCAGCAAACATGGCCATCGCCTCCTCCGCCACCTGATTCAGATTACAGGCGCGTGGCTGCGGGGCAGGGAACTCCGCCAGTGCCGAGAACTGATCAACCAGCGAGCGCAGTGTAGCGACGCAGCCAAGAATTACCTCGCTGCATTTGCGAATCACCTGGTTCGAGTCTGATTGTCCACGGTCCAGATGGCGGCGAATACGATCAGCAGATAGCGCAATCGGCGTGAGAGGATTCTTGATCTCGTGCGCCACGCGCTGCGCCACTTCCTTCCATGCCAACTGGCGCTGCGCGCGCAGTAACTCCGTGGTGTCTTCAATTACCAGTACAGTTCCTGCTTGCCCCCCCGCCAGGTCCAGCCGAGCGCTAGTCACGGCCAGATGCACAGTGCGGCCCGCGCTGTGCAGATCAACTTCTGTCGATGCCGCGCCCATGCGCTTGCCGCGCCGGATCAGAGCCGCAACATCCCCCGCGCACTCCGGCGGCAGCAGCGCGTCAATTTTTTCTCCACGGCGGCTAAGATCATCCTGCCTGCCCATCAGCGCGGCAAAGGCGCGATTGGCTTGCAGCACAACTCCCGCGCCATCCAGCGTCGCCACTCCGCTGGGGATGGTCTCGACAATCGTCTCCAACTCGCGGCGGCGTTCTTCAATCGCCATGTTTGCCGCAGTCAATTGCGCCGAAGAACTCTCGGCCAGTTGTCTGCTGGTATCCAGATCGGTAGCCATGTGATTGAATGCCCGCACCAGCTCGGCCATCTCGCCGGTTGTCAGCAGGGCCACGCGATGGTCGTACTTGCCGGCCGCAATTTCGTCCATCGCATTCGCCAGCGCTTCCACCGGGCGCGTAATCTGATTGGAGAGAATGGACGCCACCCAGACGCTGGAGAAAAAGACCAGCGCGGTAATGACCAGCAGAACCAGAATGAAGATTGTGCGCCACTGATGGCGAGCGCGAAACAATTCCCAGTATTCTGACGCGCTGGCGTGTATCCGTTCGGCGGTTTGGCTCAGCCCCTGCGGCATCGGTAGCGCCACCGCCACTACCCGGCCTGTCGAAGAGACTGAGCCGCCAACCGTGTACTCCTGGCCTCCGATCTCTAGCATCGGTTCATCGCTGCGACCCGCCGTAATAGCTACGCTTGAGGAAAGCGGTCCACGCAGCGGAATCGCCGCATCCTGCTCTCCCTCATCCAGCCGTGGAAGCAGTTTTGCCTCCGCTGACTCAGGCGGTGCCTGAAAGCTAGCCAGCAGTTGCATCTGTTTGCCGTAGACCATCACAAATCCGCCCGCCAGCGTACCACGGTGCGCGTTTAACAATTCATTCAACGCGATCTGATCACCATCCACAGCCCCTTGCGCAGCAATCGACTGCGCCTCCTGGCGCGCGTTGTTGGTCACATATTGCGCCAGCGCCCGCACCACTTGCGTCGAGTCATCGCTCAGTTCCGCGGTTCTGGGAGAAAACCAGCGGTCCATTGACCGGTTCATCAGATTGAAGCAGAACAAGAACATCAAGACCGCAGGAGCCAGAGCAATCAGCATCGCACCCAGCATCATGCGCGTGCGCAGCCGATTCCCCAGCCTGCTGTTGCCTTGCCCCACATAGACCTTGAAAATGTTCCGCAATAACAGAACCAGCAACAAGAGGAGCAGCAAAAAACCCAACACCGTGATGCTGGTCGAGATCAGTGTTTCGGCGGCAGTTTCAGGGTTGAGAAAGCGCACGCTCGTGGTATTGAATGCATTGAGCGCTACCATTACCGCAAGCACAATGACCAGCCCGCCTGCCAGCAGGGCCACAGTGCGACGCCGGGAATTGCCTAATAACGGCATGGGGAGATTATAGTGCCGGGGGCATATGGGAGGCAGTTGTCAGTAAGCAAAGGAATTGTCTGAAAGCGCACGGTAGCAACCTTGGATTCGGCTGTTCGAGTCAGTCTGCGGTTCGATTCACGCAACCTGGCATTGCAGCTACTGATACGCGAGCGGATCATTGATGCTGTTCTCGCGGAAGCCTTTCCGTCGCAACAAGCACGAATCGCACTGCCCACAGGGCACGCCTGTTGTCGATGGATCGTAGCAACTACTGGTGAGGCTGTAATCCACGCCCAGCTCAATGCCCTTGCGAATGATCTCCGCCTTGGTCAGAGCAATCAGCGGCGTATGAATTTTCAAGTTCTGATGGCCTTCAACACCGGCCTTGGTCGCCAGGTTAGCCATCTTCTCAAAGGCTGCAATGTACTCGGGACGGCAATCCGGGTAGCCCGAATAATCCAGCGCGTTCACGCCGATAAACACATCGCTCGACCCCAGCACCTCTGCCCAGGCCAGCGCGAAGGAAAGAAAAATCGTATTCCGCGCCGGCACATAGGTGATGGGAATTCCATGCGACATCTCCTCGGTTCCGCGACCCTTGGGCACGTCAATATCTCCAGTGAGCGCTGAGCCGCCAAAGGCGCGCAGATCGATAGTTGTAGTGCGATGCAGCGCCACGCCAATGGATTTAGCCACGCGGCTGGCAGCCTCGAGCTCCCAACTGTGCCGCTGCCCGTACGAGAACGAAAGCGCGTACACCTCGTAGCCCTGGCTGCGGGCAATCGCCAGCACCGTCGCCGAATCCAGCCCACCGCTCAATAGCACTACTGCCCGTTTGCTCACCACTTGCAGCCCTCACGCGAGTGCGCCTCATATCAGCCTCATCGGCCAACGCGACGTCCCACTCTCTGATGATGCCATATCAGGAGTGTTGCGGATGCAGCGTCATGGCTTCCGGCGCTGACTCGCTTCGCCAACTCGCGCACTCCTCTGCTTCTATGCAGTTTTCTGAAAAGCACTCCCCATCATCGCCATCCATTTAGAGGCATCGCTCCAGGGAGGGAGGGAGATCGCTCCGCTCAACCGCATTGCGCCAGCGAAAACGGCTGAGCGGCACGAGCGGCAAAAGAGCCAGTATGAGAAAAAACAGATCAAGCAACACGGTAGCCTCACCTTCTTACATTTCATTGCAGGTTGGGCGTTTAGGACATGCTAAAGGGCAGCGTTTATTTTGAGCGTTGCGGTTGGACTTGAAGACTCCGTGAGCAAACTTCAAAAACTTTGGCGCAGGCCTCTGAGTCAGGCATTCGATCTGCGTCGCGCGGCGACTTCCGGCTGTCGGCCCACGGCGCGCAGTTCGCGTTCCCGTTCCCGCTCCCAGGCCTCTGCCCGCCAGTTGCGCGACGAAAATGCCGTAGCTGGAGCAGTAGGCACGGCAACCGGTTGTGCAGGCGGCTCAATCGCCAACCGGGGCTGGTGCGGCGGGTTTTCAGCAGCAGCCTGCGGAACCCGCAGCGGCGGGCGCTTGGGAACCATCGTCACCGGCGGGGGTATCAGCCGCGCCTCAGACTCATCTTCTTCGTACGGCAATCTCGTTTCATAGGCGGCATCCGAGGTAAGGCTGGCATCGGTATTGCGCGCAAGCGGCCGCACTTCAGAGTCCAACTCCTCTGCCGCGGCCTGTTGCGGCTTGGTAGAGATCGCCCGCGCCATGAACTCATCCACCAGCTTGTGGAGGCAGGTCTGCCCGCACAGATGCTTTGATCCCGGACGCAGACGGTGGCGCGAACTCCATCCGCTCACCCGCAGTTCACCACCCTGGTCGTAGGCCACAAACCAGTGGTTGGTCTGCTTTTTCTCCGTTCCGCAGATGTCACACGATATCGCCTGCCGGATCACCGCATTTCCTCCCATATCGAAGGCAGATCTGCATTGGAAAAGGAGAGCCCGCTCCTGCGTGCTCGTTGATCTTTCCTCACGTCTCTGCCCCCAATGCGCCCATCCATCCCAACAACGCCTTCGAGTTCCCCGCGATCTCGCCGGCTTCGATCCTTTCCCCTACGCCCTCTGCTCGGGTTCAACACGCCGCCGAGGTGCTCCATCAAGAGGCTGGTCGAAGCTGTCCTCTCCATTTCATCGTGTATCAGCGCGGATTGGTGAGAAAACTGCGGGAGAGATTCAGGAAGTGGGGCAATTCTGAACAATCCTGGGTCAGATTGTCCTGAAACGGAACGAATGATTGGCTTCTTCTAGGAATATCTCTTGCGCGCGTAAATTACTAACCTTGGACCCATTCTGTCCGCCAGCCTCGACCGTGTTCCGAGGCCGGGCAAAGATTTGATCCATAGCTATTTCGCTTCGTCGGAAAGCCGCGTCTTGCCGGTTGTCGCTGGCAGCGGCGTGGCGTCGGGCGTAAGTAGAGACTGAATATCGGTGACCAGCAGTTGAATCGACTGCGAGAAGGCCTCGTCGCGGTGCTTCTTGAATAATGCTGAATCAATCTCTTCCACAAAGCCCCAGAGAGCCACATGGGTCTGCGCGTCCGAGATGCCCACCCTCACCTGTGGACATGAGAGGCCCGGCGACTCGACAAAGCGAATGGAAAAGATCAGATCCGCATCCTTTGGGTCCGTCACCAGCGCATACCGTCCCCAGGCTTTCATGTCCGAAAAGAATTCGTTATACGCACGCTCCGGCCCACCGCTGTATACGGACGGAAAAGCCGTTACATCGCCCAGCTCATAGGAGATGAAGACTCGTTTCCCATTCAGCAATGGAGCAGGTACTGGCGCGGCGACGGTATTGATTCCCTTGGCTGCCGAGCTTCGCTGCGCGAAGACTGGGACGATCAAAGACGCAAGGAGCATTCCAATAACAACAGTTCTTTTCGAGAGAAAATGCACGAATCCTCCGAGTTATCCTTCGTTCATATTGGCCGTGTACGGAATATAGACGTGCTTCTCTCTCGGGCAGTTATTCCTGTTTAGTATGTTGATCGATCCCGCAATAAAATTTGCCGAATGTTCCGCGCCTTCGCACGGGCTACTGCTTCAGAATCGGCCCCAGCGATCCTTCGTTATCCCCCAGTTGCGGATCAACGCGAAAATCCCACACCGACTGATTGATATCCGAAGCGGAGATAATCTCCACCAGAGCATATTCTCCGATCAGCAACGGTTTTTGCGGAGTCAGCTTCAGCCAGTGCTGGCCGGGCATCACCTCAACCTTGGTCGCAATCACGTCTTCATTCTGAGTCACCGTGCCGGTCGGACTAACGTGAATTGCGCCCACAATGCGCAGTGCCTTGCGCTCATCCACATGCACAATCGCGAATCCCGACGTAGGCGAATGTGCCCCATGCTTGCCGTTGGCCACTTCCTTGGCATTGCCGGTTTGCACGGTAATCGCGTGCGAAATCACCTTCTCCGCATCGTCGCGGGCGTTCAGCGAAAGATAGATCGACGGATCGTTGACGTGCAGATGGACCTTGGCATGAGTCCCTTCCAACTCCAGGCTGGCCCTGGCTCCGGCCATCGGATTCAGTGTTTCCAGCCCGTGCTTGCTCTTCGCATTCACTCCCAGCTCCGAGGGCAGCAACTCCACCAGCTCCGGCGTTCCCTGATAGGTATCGAGAACAAAAACGCTGTTTTCATCCGGAAGCTCCAATCCCTTTGCCACCTCGGGCCTGCGAGCCTGTTGCTCGGCGCGCTCGGCGGCCTCTTCTTTATCAATATCCGCGGCCTCTTTCATCGCCGGAGATTGGTCGTCCGCGGCATGGTCCCGCTCCCACTTGCGCGTCGCCTCCCAATCCACGAGATTGTACGGCAGCTCTTCCCAATCCCCGCCGCGTTCCACTGAAATGTAGCGGACCCGGTCACCCGCAATCTCGTATTTGCGGACGATCTGATAGCTGCCGTCCTTCAGAATCAAGCGGTGGTTGGTGGTTGTGCCGGGAATCTCGGGCTTGAGCGGCAACGGCTTTTGTGTCTGCGCAATAGCCGCTGCACAGGGCAGCGGCAGCGCAAGGCAAAGAAATGCACAAACGCCGGGCACGCACCGAATTGGTCCGAATCGCCACATAGCTAATCAGTTTAGACGAATCCGCGTGGGTGACGTTTGACCCCCAAATCCTGGGCAATGGTGCAGTTTGAAAACCAGGCTCTCAGCAACACCCGCAGGCATGGCCTTGCCGGGCCGATCTGCCCTCCTTCACGAGGATGGGGACAGCCACCAAAGCGGCAACCGAGTCGAACCATCCGACATGGAGTGCTGCATTGATGGCGAGACCACCCAGCGTGATGAGCGCAAGATATGCGCAAGTAGCGGACTGTACTGCATCGGCGGCCAGGGCTGCATTCTTACTGCGACGAGCCTCTCGGCGCTTGAGGAAGGCTAGAACAGGCATTGCGATCAGCGCCGCGATGGTGATTGCCATGCCCGCGCAACTCGTTGCAGGCCGCAAACGCAGAGCCAATGACGCAACCGCAATCGCTGCAACCACGAAGGCAAGCACAAAAAGCAGAACTCCGGCTGTTCGGCTTGCCCTCCGCTCCGAGATAGACATGCCCGGAATCCACTGCAAAAGCACAACAGTAGCGGATAGGAGTTCTACGAGGCTGTCGGAGCCAAATGCCAACATCGCAGGGCTGTGAGCCGTTACAGCCGCGTATACAGAGACGCCGAATTCCGCAAGCATCCATACCAGCGTGACACCCTGTATCCAAAGCACTGAAGCGCGCGGCTTCGCAGCGCCAGCGATGGCAGGCTTCGACGGCTGAAAACCGAACTGCACGAGTTCCGGCATCTTGTTCCATTCATGATGTCAGGCTCACGGAAGAGGCGCAAGGGCGCAGGCCGGCTTCTGGGCCAATTCTGGAGCTTCAGACTGCATCCCTGCCAAATCCGGAGATTTCGTAACCGGGATTGGAACCTTAACCCGGATTTGTGCGTCTAACATGTGTATCCTTAAAGTGGGAGCAGTTCGTTTGTCCGGATACAAATCACAGACGCGAATGGATCGCCGCCAAAAGCCCCGCGCTTTTGGATGGGCAGCAGCCTTGTGTCTGGCCCTGCTGGTCCTCTTCGCGCTGGTGCAGGTGGCGCACGTCCACGCGGTGGACAGCGACGCCGACCACTGCCCGATCTGCATTGTGATGCACTCGGCCGCGCCGGTTGCGGCTGCCACAGTGGCTATTCTTCTGGTCCGGCTCAATGCTCCAGCGCCGCCGCTGCTTGAGGCCCGCGCTGTTATTCGTTACTGGCATCCTACGCTGTTTACCCGTCCTCCGCCTTCCGGCTGCTAACGCGTCGTTCCGTTTTTTTCAGCCTGATTCCCTACTCTGCCGCTCTAGTCCGCGGATGAGTATAGGCACATTCCTACACGCTGGAATATTCAGAGGAACGATCTTCCCCCATGCATCAGGACGCCGCGAAACTTCCATCCGCGGCTAGCATTCCCGTTTCAGCCACACTTTCAGGAGGCTTTCCATGCCGAATCAACGCGGCTCTATCTTGCACATTCTCCCCGTTGTTCTTCTGTTCTTCGCCTCGCTCGCAGCAACCGCCCAAGGCAATGCCGGCGCTGTGCGCGGCACGGTCACCGATCCCAGCGGCGCGGTGATTCCCAACGCCACCGTACATCTGACAAACTCTGTCAGCGGCCTCGACCGCACCGAATCAAGCGACGCCACAGGGCAGTTCGTCTTCGCGAATGTCCCCTTCAACCCCTACAAACTGAGCGTCTCGGCCAAGGGCTTCGCTCCGTTGAACCAGAATTTCGAGATTCGGTCGGTAGTGGGAACCAACCTAAAGCTGGTTCTCCAGATTGCCGGCGGCACTCAAACGGTTACCGTCGAAGCCACGGGCGACCTGGTCGAGACCGACCCCACCTTCCACACCGATGTGGACCGCGACCTGTTTATCAAGGTGCCGATGGAGAGCGAGTCCTCCGGTCTCAGCTCGCTGGTGACGCTGACCACCCCCGGCGTGGCGGCCGACTCGAACGGCCTCTTCCACGGCCTGGGCGATCACGCCTCGAATTCGTTCTCCGTCGACGGGCAATCGATCACCGATCAGCAGAGCAAGGTCTTCTCCAACCAGATTCCCTCCAACTCCATTCAGTCCATTGAGGTCATCAGCGGCGCGCCACCGGCCGAGTACGGCGGCAAAACCAGCCTGGTGATCGTGGCCACCACCCGCTCCGGCCAGGGAGTCACCAAGCCCACCGGCAGCATCAGCAGCTCTTATGGCACTTTCGGCTCCGCGACCATCGGCGGCTTCGATCTGGCCTACGGCGGCAAGAAATGGGGCAACTTCATCGAGGCCGACGGCCTCAACACCGGCCGCTTTCTCGATCCGCCGGAGTTCGCAGTCTTCCACGACAAGGGCAACGAGCAGAATGTCTTCGACCGCGTGGACTATACCTTCACTCCAGTCGACTCGGTTCACCTGGACCTCAACTACAGCCGGTCGTGGTTCCAGACCCCCAACTCCTTCGACAATCTGAATGTCCAGAACGTTGTGAGCGACGGCACAAGCGCGAATCCCGTCTTTGACAACGTTGGAAACGCCGACCAGCGCTCCAAGATCGGCACCTTCAATATCTCGCCCACCTACACGCGGATCATCGGCAATAACTCGGTCTTCAACCTCGGCGCATTTGTCCGCCGGGACGCCTATAACTACTATCCCAGCGGCAATCCGCTGGCCGATCTGGGTCCGGTCAACCTGCAAACCTCTTCCATCTCCCAGTACCGCACGCTGACCAATGCGGCGGTCCACTCGGATTTCTCCTACGCCAAGGGAATCCAGAACCTCAAGATCGGGGCGCAGTACGGGCAGACCTTCCTGCGCGAGAACGACAACCTGGGCGTGGTCAATGCCATCTACAACGCGCCTTGCGTGGATGCGGTTACAGACATTTCCCTGCCGGGATACGCTCCTTCCACGGGCTGCGCCGGCACCGACTCGATCGGCAACGCGGTGATTGCGAATGCCAATTACCTTTCCGTCCTTGCGCCCTATGACCTAACCCGCGGCGGAACCCTCTATAACTCGCTCGGCCACACCGACGTGAAGGAACTGGCCTTGTACATTGAAGACCAGATCAAGGCCGGCAACTGGCTCTTCAACCTGGGCCTGCGCGAGGACGTTTACAACGGCCTGACGGACGCCAACCAGGCGGAGCCGCGCCTGGGCATTGCCTATAACATCAAGCCAACCACAACCGTGCTGCGCGTCTCCTATGCGCGCACACTGGAAACACCCTTCAACGAGAACCTGGTGCTGTCCAGCACCGGCTGCTCGAATGCCGTGCTTGCTCCGCTGCTTCTCTGCGCGCCGGGCGTATCAGGAACACTCGAGCCCGGCTTCCGCAACGAGTTCCACGCCGGCTTGCAGCAGGCCTTCGGCAAGCGCGTCGTCGTCAGCGGCGAGTATATCTGGAAGTACACCCACAACGCCTTCGACTTCAGCGTCCTCGGCAACACCCCCATCACCTTCCCCATCGACTGGCATAACTCGAAGATTCCCGGCTATGCGCTGCATGTCGATGTACCCAGTCTACCACAACTTCAGCGCCTATGTCGTCATGTCGTCGGTGGCTGCCCGCTTCTTCCCGCCGCAGTCGGCCGGAGCCGGAGCCGCGCCCCAGACCGGCGGCCTGCCCTTCCGCATCGACCACGACGAGAAGTTCAACCAGACGACGCATGTGCAATACCAGATTCCGCGGCAAGCTGTGAAGCCCTGTGGGCTGGCTTCAACTGGCGCTATGACTCGGGGCTGGTAGCCGGCTCCGTGCCGTTTGCCGCCGACACCACCACGCCCGTCGATCTGAGCGGCCTCACCTTCGATCAGCAGTTCGAAGCTGGAATCGCCTGCAACGGAGTCAAGGCCACACCCACTTCCGGCTTCCAGTCATGCCTCCCCAGCCAGTACAGCTCGTCACTTGTCAGCATCCCCGCGCCGGGCACCGAGAACGACGACAAGAACCCGCAGCGTATTGCACCGCGCAATCTCTTCGACGCCACGGTCGGCCAGAACAACATCTTCCACGCCGAGCATTACAAGGTGAACCTGGACCTGACGGCAATCAACGTCACCAACAAGTACGCGCTCTATAACTTCCTCTCCACCTTTAGCGGCACCCACTATGTAACACCGCGCGCGCTGACGGCGAAGATCACGTTGAACTTTTAACTAGAGCCAATCGTATCCTCTTGGGATGTTGGAGCCGCGGGAATGACACTTCCGCGGCTCTGACGTCAGAACTGTGACGGTGCGGATTCAATTTCCGCGCGACCCGCAGAAACTGACTTACTTTCCTGGAGGACAAATGCAACGCAGATCCAGAAATTCATCCATAATTTGCGCAATTACAGTGCTGTTGATTGCGATAGGTTCAACATTCGCGCTTGCGCAGAACGCTGCGCCGGTTCTCCCCGCTAAATTCGATGGAAATTTGAGCACCAAGTCGGCGAAATTCGGCGATGTGGTTACAGCCAAGACCCTGAAAACCGTCAAGTTGAAGGACAGCACAGAGATTCCCAAAGGGTCAAAGCTGATCGGCAAGGTGCTTGCCGCGCAATCCAAAGACGATGGCAAGGGAAACTCGTTTTTTGCAGTCAAGTTTGACCATGTTGAGTTGAAGAACGGCGGCAGCCTGCCAATTACCGGTCTGCTTGTCTCCATCGGCCCGGTTCGCGATACAACTGGCTTGGGCTACAACTCAGTCCTCGGGCGCGGAGGAGTGGGTTCCACGCCGGGTCTCGACCCCAGCGTTGGCGCGGATGCGCCTGTGAACCGCGACGATACCTATCTGCCGCCCGGAAGCACTCTGCCGAATGTCGGCATCGGACTGCATCTGGACAAAGCCGGCGCTAATGCAATGCGCGGTGTGGGCATCGATATCAAGCTCGACTCGACGGTGATGATCCGGGTGGAGTTGGACTAAGACAATTTCCGCTTCGATTAGAGCGGTTCTCCAATAGATGTACCCTTGCCGGCTAAGTGCAAGGTGGCTTTTTCTTGAGGAAAAGGCCACGCAGCGGTAGCGGTTTCGGTGTATAGCAATTGGAGAACCGCTGTAGCCGTCTGCGGCTCTTATTGTTGCTGCTGCATCTGCTGCATATCGATAAAAGGCGCTGGACGCTCGGGCGGTTGCTGCGCGCGCTCCACCAGCACACTCCAGTCGTCGGGAATTGGCAGCTTGCGATCCAGCGCAGGAGCCTGCTCGCTGGCCTCCACATGCACCGCTACGTAGAGTTCGCTTGCGGTTGAGCCGCGAAAGACGCCATGCGTGGGCGGCACATCGGCGTAGTCGCGGCCGATCGCGGTGCGAATATGGCGGTGATGTGCGATCAGGTTGTTAGTCGGGTCAAAGCCCACCCAGCCGAGATGCGGCAACAGCGCTTCAACCCAGGCGTGCGTTGCATCCGGAGTCGAGCGGTCGTGATCCTCGCGGCTGCGATAGAGATAGCCGGAGACATAGCGTGCAGGAATGCGAACACTGCGCAGCAGAGCGATCATGGCGTGCGCAAAATCCTGGCAGACGCCTTTGCCGCTGATAATCGCTTCGTCAATCGGCGAATCAACCCGCGTGGAGCGCGGCTCGTAATCAAAGTAATCGAAGAGCCGCTGGTTCAGCTCCCGCACCAGCATCAGCGGATCATCGCGCCGGCTCACGCCCATCTGCTTGGCAAGCATGGTTAGCGCTGGGGTCTCCAACGCGAAGACGCTCGGCAGCAGCATCTCCCAGTAATCGCCGGAATCAATCAGCTCATCGAGCGAACTCCAGGCATCTGGCGAAAGAAAATGCGGCACATCCGGCTGCACCTGCTGCTCCACCACCGACTCCGCAACGATCACCAGTTGATTGTGTTCCCCCGGTATGTCGAAATGCTGAACGTTATTTCCCAAGTGGTCGCGATAACTGAAGACACGGGTGCGCGGGCTGACCGAGAGCGAGAACGATAGGCAATGCTGGTTGGAGTCCGAGCGCGGATTCATGCGCGTCTCCATGATGCTCTCGCTGATGGGTTGCGAATAGCGGAAGCGGGTCAGATGCCGTATCGAAAAAAAGTTCATGCTCGCTCCCGGTTAGACCGCCAGCGCGGACTGAATTGAATAGTGCACGTAATAGCGATAGATGAGTTCGTGAATGCGCAGGCACTGCTCGCGAATGGTATGCAGAAAATGCGCCGGGTCGTTGGCGAGTATTTCGTTGATGGTTGTAAAGCCGAGCATCGCGTGCAGCTTGCCGACTCCGGCCGTCAGCTCTTCCGGCGCGCGCCGCCCGCCGGTGCGCTGAATCGACTCAATCGCACCGCGGATGCCATCCACCGAGTAGCGGATTGCGTGCGGAAAATCGAGGTTGAGCAGCAGAAATTCCAGAATGCGGTCCGGCGACAGATCAGCGGTGTAGACCTGGCAATACGCTTCAAACGAAGTGCAGCAGCGCAGCAATCCGACTAGCTCCAGATGCAGATAGCCTGAGTGCTCGTGCTCGGTAGGTTGAAAGAGGTCGGGATAATAAACCTCAAGCAGGGTCGCGGTAGCGTAAGCGCGCTCGAGGTGACGGCCCAGGCGAATGAACTGCCAGCCCTGCCCATGAATCATCGTTGTATCGCTCACACCTTTGAAGAGGTGAATACCGTCGGAGACCGCGGAGAGCGCATCGTTGATATTGGCACGAAACTGAGCCTGCGCGTGCGGCGAGTGCATCTGATGATAAAGGCGGTTGAGCCGCTGCCATTGCTCACTGCTGATTTCTTCGCGCACCTGCCGGGCATTTTCACGCGCTCCGTTCACGCAGAAAGTCACCGAGGCGGGATTGAGGCTGTCAAAGACCAGCTTGCGCGCCATCGCATCCAGATCGCCGTTCCATTCAATCTCGCCGGGCTTGCCCAACGATGCCAGCAGCCGCTCCCAGCGTGATACTGCGCTGGCTCCTCCGGTGTCGAGCATCAGGCTCATGGTCACGTCTAACTGGCGCACGGTGTTCTCCGCCCGTTCCAAATAGCGGCTCATCCAGTAAAGACTGTCTGCCACGCGCGATAACATCGCCTGACTCTCCTCTAACTCGGTGTTATGAAACTACTCCAGAACCCAGGTATCTTTGCTGCCTCCGCCCTGGGATGAATTGACCACCAGCGAGCCTTTGTCCAATGCCACGCGAGTTAGTCCACCGGGCACAATGTTTACCTTGTCGCCGAAGAGCACATACGGACGCAGATCCACATGGCGCGGCTCCAGTTTGTTGCCAACCAGACATGGAGCACGCGAAAAAGCCAGCGTCGGCTGCGCAATATAGTTGCGGGGATTGGCCTCGATCTGCCGCGTAAACTCCTCGCGCTGGCGCGCCGTGGATTGCGGCCCGATCAGCATCCCGTAGCCGCCGCTCTCACCCACTGCCTTCACCACCAGCTTGTCGAGATTGGCAAGCACATGCTGCCGTTCTTTCTCTTCGCCCAGCAGGTATGTCTCCACGTTGTTCAAAATCGGATCTTCGTCGAGGTAGTAACGAATCATCTTCGGAACATACGCATAAACAGCTTTGTCATCCGCAAGCCCTGTACCGAAGGCGTTAGTCACAGTTACATTGCCTGCGCGATATGCGTTAAATAAACCGGCGCAGCCCAGCCCCGAATCAGCGCGAAAGATCAGCGGATCGCTGAAGTCATCATCGACGCGGCGGTAGATCACATCCACGCGCTTCAAACCATCCGTGGTGCGCATGTACACGATATTGTCATGCGTGACCAGATCGCGGCCTTCCACCAGATCAATGCCCATCTGCCGCGCCAGATATGTGTGCTCAAAGTAAGCCGAATTAAAAACGCCCGGGGTGAGCAGAACGATATTCGGCTCCGGCCGCCCCTCCGGAGCCAGAGAACGCAAGGTAGCGAGCAGCAGTTGCGGGTAATGCTCAATTGGCCGCACTCCGTAACTGTGAAAGAGCTGCGGAAATGTCCGCTTCATCACCCGTCGATTGGTGAGCATATAACTCACGCCGGAAGGAACGCGCAGATTATCTTCGAGAACGACAAACTCGCCGGAGTCGAGGCGCAGCAGATCGGAGCCGACCACGCAGATATAAACATTGCGCGGCACCTGCAAACCGCGCATCTGGCGGCGGTAATGCTTGCAGCTATACACCAGATCGCGGGGAATCACGCGGTCATTCAGAATCTTCGCATCTGAGTACACATCGCGGAGAAAATGATTCAGCGCGGTGATGCGCTGCGTCAACCCGCGCTCTATGCGGTCCCACTCCTGCGATGTAATCAGCCGCGGCAGCAGGTCATAGGGAAAAATCTTCTCGGTGCCTTCTTCGCGCCCGTAGACAGTGAAGGTGATGCCCTGATTCAGGAACGACAACTCAGCGGATTGCTTACGCCGCTGCAGCTCGTCATCCGGCAGTTTGGCTAGGGTCTCGGCCAGCGACTGATAGTGGGCGCGCACATTGCCGCCAGGCTCGCGCATCTCATCGAAGGCGTGATCGAGCGGGTAATCACCGAACATCGTTTCCAGCTCTGCTGGAGTTCCTGCGCTCATGAGCGGATTCAGGCTTTCATCAAAGCAGATTCAGGACTACCGATCAACAGCGCCCGGTCCCTGTCCTCTACTTCTACCATCCGGAACATAAGGGAACTATGAGGAAAGGGTGCCGAAGCGCCCCTCGCTATGTCGGTCAATCGGCTAATGAGTTCAGCAATATCTACATCGGCGCCTGAAGGGCTGATAATAACAGACTCACAACAAGTCTACTATCGGTGCCGCTTTCGATTCCCATGCGATACTCTGGACTCATCAGGAGACTCCGATCCCAATGCCCCTTCCCTTTGGCTTTCCTAAAGTTGCACCTCTCGCGTTGCTTCTTGCCGCTTCCATCCTCCCCGCTCAAGCGGAAAAAGCTGTCACCACAACGTCCAAAACTCCGATTCAGATCACCGCCGATCTAACCGATGCACCGCGCAAGCTCTTCCATGCGGAAGTAGATCTGCCGGTCACCGCAGGCCCGCTCGCGCTGACTACCCCAAAGTGGATTCCCGGCAACCACCGCCCTACCGGCCCGGTCGATCAGATCACCGGCGTCGTCTTCAGTGCCAACGGCCAGACGATTCCCTGGCGGCGCGACGATGTGGACCTCTATCAGTTTCATCTCACGGTTCCCGCAGGCGTTACAACACTACACGCTCACCTGGATTGCATCGTTACCGAGCGCGTCTCGCAGCGGCTAGCCGTCCTCGAGTGGGAGAAACTGCTGCTCTATCCGGCCAATACCCCGGTCCGCGATATTCCCATTCAGCCTTCGCTCATCGTTCCCGCCGGTTGGGGCGTCGGCACCGCGCTCACGCCCATCGGTGCCGGCGCGTACCCGGTTCCCTCCGCAGGCAGCATCACGCAATTTGCCGCCACCAATGTCGAGCAACTGGAAGACTCGCCGATCATTGCCGGACTCTACTTCCACGAGTTTGCGCTGGCGCCTGAAATCACACCCAAGCATTACATAGACGTTGTCTCCGACGCGCCGGAGGATTCGAACCTGCGTCCGGCGCTGCTTGTCGAGCTGAACAATCTCGTGCGTGAAACCGGGGCACTTTATAACTCGCGCCACTACAACGTCTACCACTTCCTGCTCACGCTCTCTGACGGTGCAGGCGAAGAAGGCCTCGAACACGGCCAATCCTCGGACAACGGCGTGGACGAAAAAGGCTTCGGCGACGAGGCGCATATCCTGGCCGATGCCGATCTGCTGCCCCACGAATTTACCCATAGCTGGAATGGCAAATATCGCCGGCCCGAAGGTCTCTATCAGCCCGAATTCTCAACTGCCGAGCAAGGCGGGCTGCTCTGGGTCTACGAGGGAATGACGCAGTATCTCGGCAATATGCTGGCTACCCGCTCCGGCATCACGACCCAGGCCCAATATCGCGATATGCTGGCATTTTCCGCCGCGAATCTGGACTATCGCTCCGGCCGCCAGTGGCGAACCACCCGCGACACTGCTGTCGCCGCCAGCATCCTGCGCGACGGCCATCCCGGCTGGTCCAACTGGCGGCGCGGCCAGGACTACTACGACGAAGGCGAACTGCTCTGGCTCGACGCCGACACGCTCATCCGCAAACTCACCGGCGACAAGAAATCTCTCGACGATTTCCAGCGGATATTCCTCGGCAAGGGCGGCAACACCGGCCCGCTGATCGTCACCTATAACTTTGATGAGCTGGTTCAGGATCTGAACGCAGTTACGCCCTATGACTGGGCAACCTTCCTGCATGACCGCATCGACAAGATCAATCTCCATGCCGATATGGCCGGCATCGAGCAGGGCGGCTACAAGCTGGTCTACAAAGATAAGCCGACTGCAACGATCGAGACCCTGAGCGGCCTCTATGCGGCACACGGTGGCGGCTCCAACTTTTGGTTCTCTCTCGGCCTGCGCATCGGCAACGAGGGCAACCTCATCGACGTGCGCTTCGGCGGACCTGCTGACAAAGCCCGCTTCGCGCCCGGAGAAAAGATTCTCGCGGTGAACGGGGCAGTCTATTCTCCCGATGCAATCAAAGCAGCTCTGCGCGCCGCCAAAGGCGCCACTGAGCCGATTCACTTTATCGTCCAGGCGGATAATTTCGTCTCCCTCATGGATATCGACTACCACGATGGCGAACGCTACCCGCATCTGGAGCGCGTCGATGGAACACCCGCCTATCTCGATGAAATCATCAAGCCGCTCACCATGCCCGAGAAACCGCCCGCGGAGGAGAAGAAGGAAGAATAGCGGCCAGCCAGGAGCGGCGCGATTCTCATTTGCGGAATTTAATTTCCTGCATGGGAATTCGCCGCCCGCTTTTGGAAGCGGCAACGGAATCTTCGCCCTTGAGGATGAAGAATTCTCTTTCTTGTCCGATAGGTACGGCAAGCACCATTGTTGTGGTCGAATGTTTTCTATCGCGCCGGGAGAGAAGCATGTTTTCATTCGGGAAATCAAAAGAGGGTGAATCGGATCAATCGCTTGAACTGCATCACCTGAGGTCCATGCTGGATCATGCCGACAACGTGATGATGCTGGCCGATACCACGCCGGACAACACTATCTTCTACATGAACAAAACAGGGCGCGATTTCTTTGCGCGCCTCCGTGGCGAACTCAATCAGAAGCTCCGCCACGGCGCCGATGTAACGAATGCCATGCAACACAGCATTCACCAATTTCACCCGGACCCGGCGCGTATCCGCCGCATTCTTGCTGACATTACCGCCGGGCGAATCAATTCAAACGAAGCCCTGATTCCCATTGGCGACATCACTTTCAAAACCAGAACCTATCCCATCTGGGATAAAGATGACCCGCGCAAATTGAGCTGCTTTATGGCCTGTTTTCAGGATGTGACCGTAGAAAAACAAGCCGAAACGCTGCAAACTGCCAGCGACAAGCGCAGGGAGATGCTGGAGGCGCGCATTGGAGAACTTTCCCGCGACCTGCACGATATCGGCGCAGCCATCGAGATGGTAGCCAAGGAGACCTCGCTGGCCTCCAGCTCCGCGGAATCTGTTCTGACCGAAACCGAGGCCGGCGACGCGGTGCTGACCGAGACCGGCGCCAGCATGAAGCTGGTTACCGAGATGGTCAACCAGACCTCGGCCAAGATGAGCGAACTGGGTACGCATTCTGCAGCCATCGGAAAGATCGTCAACACTATTCAAGAGATTGCCAACCAGACCAACCTGCTGGCCCTGAATGCAGCCATTGAGGCCGCTCGCGCAGGCTCCGAAGGGCGCGGATTTGCCGTCGTCGCCGGCGAGGTCCGCAATCTGGCTGAGCGCACCACCAAATCCACCAAGGAAATTGCCGAGATGATCAGCGAGATCCAGGTCGCGGTGCGGGAAAACATCGACACCATGGAGCAGGGGCAGGGGCAGGTGCATGAAACAGAAGATAAGCTGACGATGGCGCAGCACGCGATGGGGAAAATCGTCGCCGAGATCAACAACATTCGCAACACCGTCGTACAGATCGCCCACGCCACCCAGGAGCAGGCGATTACCTCGCAGCAAATCTCCAGCAAGCTCAACGATATTGTCGAGACACATTAAAGCAGCACATTTTCAGGGGTGGCGTAATGCAGTGGGTGCCCCAGGTCCCTCGCATTTGGGGACCTGGGAAACCCGTAATAGCGATATGACATAAACAGCGAAAAAATGCTCTACGCAGCCGCAGCCCGCAAAACCTGCGTCGCCAGTGAGCACAGTGCCCGCCGGAACCAGATGCGCACTGCATCTTCCGTCCACTCCGATGCTTGCGGTCCACCATGTGCTTGCAATAGCTCGGCGGTCTCAGCCGGACTGAATCCAGCAACTGCCCGCAGCACAAAGATAGTGCGCAGCGCCGCCGGCAGGCTTTCCAGCCAGACCCGCACGCGCTCCCGTTTGCCTCCGGAAATCGCCGCTTCCAGCTCATCTCCACTTACGCCGGCAGAATCCAGATCGTCGCCCTCAATGCATTTCTTGGGCATATCGGTATTCGCCGGCGCGGCCAGGCAACCGGGGTTTCTTTCTTCCAGCAGCTTGATCGCTCCCGTGCACAGCGCCAGCCGGCTGCTCCTGCGCCCTTGCTCGGGATTGCTGCACTCGGCCATTTCCGCATTGGCAATGGTCGCCTCAACCAGCTGGATGCTTTCCTCGCCCTCGCCCACCAGCATTGACGCCTGCGTGTAGAGCTTGGCGGCGATCATGTCCAAAAAATCATCCATGCCGGTCAGCGCCTGCGCCACCGTTTCATCATCCTTGGGCTGGCCATCCAGCAGGCCGTGAATGCGGCTGGTAAATACCTGCGCACACTGCGGCACCGGCTGCGGGGGAATCAGGCTGTCGATGGTACTCGTTTGCAACGCCATACAGGGGACTCCTTTCAGGAGTTGGTTGCACAATCCTCGCCACGTACTTCTTTTTCTGGCGAAGGTGGGTTCAGCTACGTTATCCAGCAGCGAATTATTATTCGGGTTTGGGTTGGCTTACGGCGTTTTCTTGCTTGGCCAGTTTGACGCGCGCGCTTTCCAGCTTGTGCTCCACCTTGGAGACCTCGCCCGGCTCAACATCGGTAGCAACGGTCTTGGCATAGAGCGACAGTGAAAGTTCCCACTGTGCGGCGGCCAGCCGGATGCGCCCCGTCTTCTCATACAAGTCGCCGAGATGATCATGAACCGTCGGGTCGGTCTGGTCGCGCTCGACAGCCTGGCGCAACTTTTCTTCCGAAGGCTCATACTGGCCCAGCTTGAAGTAAGTCCAACCCAGCGAATCGAGATATGCGCCGTTCATCGGGTCCAGCTCGACGGCCTTCTGCGTCATCTTCAGCGCTTCCGGCAGCCGGTTGCCTTTGTCTGCTAGCATGTAGCCGAGATAATTCAGCGTGCCGGCATTCGCCGGATCAATATCCAGGGCCTGATGGAAGAACTGCTCAGCCTGCTCGTAGTGCTTCTGCCGCTCGGCAAGCGCGCCGTCCAGGAAAAACACAATCAGCCGGTCTTCCTTCTTCGTGGTCGCCGCATCGGCCCTGGCCAGCGCCTCTTCGGCGTCCTTCCAGCGATGGGTGCGGGTGTCGATCTGCGCAATCTCCAGCCACACCTGCCGGTCATCGGGAGAATTATTCAGCAGCCCCCTGGCCACCGCCACGCCCTCATCGGCCTTGTTTACACCCACCAGTTCGTCCGCGAGAATCAGCGTGAGATCCCGATCTTTGGGATTCGCCGCAAGCGCCTTGCGCGCCACGTCCACTGCCTTGTCGTACTGCCGCGCATCATGGTAAGTATCCACTTCGCCGCGGTAGCCACTGACCGCAGTATCGCCGCCCATCTCAATCATTTTTTCGTAGGCCGCAATTGCCGCGTCGGTCTTGTTCTGCTCGTGGTAAACCGCCGCCAGCCGCTCCAGAAACAGTCCACGATTATTTTTTTCTTCATTGGTGTACGCGCCGTTGGCGTGCGAGGTCAGATTGGCCATCTTCTCAAAGACCGCCGCGGACTCGTCATAGCGCCCCAGAATGTCCAGCAGTAACCCTTCGTTGTAGCCACCCTCCAGGTCGTCGGCATTCTTCTGCCGTACCTTGCGAACGATGGCCAGGGCGTCCTCATACTTCTGCTGGCGACGCTCAATCTCGCTGATGCGGATCAGCGTGCCCGTGTCCTCAGGATCTTCCTCTGCAACCTGCTTGAAGGTTTTTAGCGCCTCATCCAGTTGCTTGTCCTCGAGCAATTCCTGGCCAAGCGCGCGCTGCGAGTCCAGATCGTCCGGTTCCAGATCAATCGAGCGCTGGTAGGCGGCAATCGCATCTTTGGTGCGTTTCAACTGGTCATAGAGCGCGCCCAGCGTAAATTCCATCCGCGCGGTGCGGTTGTTCACCGGCACGGCCTCAATCAGCTTGGCCGCATGTGTCACGTCGTTGCTTTCGGCGTAAAGCCGGGCCAAATTCAGCACCACCTCTTCAGAATCCGGCTCGATGCTCTGCGCAATCTGGAACTGCTCTTCCGCCTTCTTGCTTTCATGTTTGACGGTATAAAGCTGGCCCAGCAGCATGTGGTCTTCCACGCTTTTGGTATCTCGCGCCGGCTCCAGCGAGACAATCTTTTCAAACTCGGCGATGGCCTGCTCCAGTACTCCGCTCGAAGTCGAGGCAGCCCCCGCCGTTCCGCTGCTGCCGCCCGCGTTGCCCAACTGGCGCAGATAAATCCGCCCCAACAGTTTGTGGGCTTCAATATTGTTCGGCGAGTTCTTCAGCAGCCCTTGCGCCGTGGCAATCGCCTCGCGGATGCGCCCGGTGCGAAAGTAAAGATCGGCCAGCCCGTTGTTCAGCAGCGGAGAATTCGGGTCGGCGTTCAGCGCGGCCTTGTACTCCTCAATCGCGTGGCTCACATCTTCCGAGCGGCCCATCGCCCCGGCTTCTTCCTCATAAATGCCGGCCAGGGCCATGTGAAAGTAGGCCGCGGCGCGGTCTGTCGTCTCAGCTTCGCTCGCCGGCTTGGCGGTTGAAAGCTGAATCGGCGTTGTCGCCGGAGACGATTTGGCCGGCGCAACCGGCTGATTCTGGGCAAAGCTGGGCGCAGCCGTCAGCAGTAAAAAAGAGGCGGCGGCAATAGTACTTCTTCTAAAGATAAGCAAATCTGATTCCTGTCTCATCATCCTGGGGATTCCCTGCCTCCTGAGCGTTGGTAGAGGGGAAAAGACCGCATTGCAACCGGTAAAGGCAGTTGAGGTAGCCGCTAAGTGGAACTCTGCCTATTGTAAAGACGATTTTACTCGCCAATTGTCTCAGAGGCACGTCGGAATGAGGGATTTTCTTGAACCGGGACGGCAATGGGCGCGTCCGTCGGGACTGCGGAAGCCGTAAACCGCCGTTGATCGAACTACTTGGCTCCCGATTGCTTTTGGTGCATTTCAACGGCCATTTTGCGCGTCTCCGCGCTGGCCTTGAGCCAGTCCATCAGCAGCGGTGTCACGTCAACGGTGGCGGCATGGGGGTCCGCGGCGGAAGAGTCGACAATTTTGGCCAGCTTCAGTTTCGCGCTCAACTCCTTGAATTCCGGTTGGAGAACGGCCAGAACGTTGTCGATGGGCTCATTGCTGAACACCTGCTGCATGGCCTGCTCCTGCCGGTTGCCACCCCACTTTTCAAGCACCTTGATGCGCGCTTCGTCTTTGTCCGCCTTGGCGGCGTTCATCTCGAAGCGCTGGTCAGCCAGGATCGCTTCCCATAGCGGCGAACGGTAAAAGGCCAGCACGACGGAACCCCGCTCATAGACACCCACAACTGCGACACTCGCCGCGGGAGCGGCGGAAGCATCCGCTGTCGGAGTCAAAGCCGCCGCTGCGCCGGGAGCCTGAGCGAGAGCCGTCAGCGGCCAAGCGGTCACCAGAAAAAGGATTCCCAAAACCATTTTTTTCATAACTTTCTCCCTTCTCATTCCGCGACAATCGAGGAAACAGACCACAGTCCGGCAACTGGCCAGGCCTTCTCGGCAGTACCCGGTCCCGCATGAAGTTTGCGCCCCAGGAAAAATGAGCGTTGTGCCGGTGATCACGTCCAGATGTTTACTAAAAATAGACCTGGAAGTGGATGGTTCGGCGAGGCAAAGGTTCGAGGCAGATTCTCATGGCGCGTTACGGAACCCGGAAGCGGCCGCGCTCCCTCGCGCAGCCAGCCAGTATCTCAGTGAGTCGTCGCCCCCGGCAACCACCCTTGTTGTTGCAATGACAAGAGTTGGCGGTACAGAATCTCAGTTTGCCGCTCCAGCCTTTGGAGCAGGCGCTCTCCAGGGTGATCCTGCGGCGGCGCGAGATTCGGCGTCGGAGATTGCAGTGCGCGAAAATCTGGTTCCGGCCACGCCGAGTTCTCCATGTTCCCGGCAGTGTGCTCCTCCAGCCACGACAGCCGCTTGTCCAGCAGCTCCAGCCTGCTTCGAACCCCAAGCGATTGCTTCCAGACACCTTCGCCATCGAGAGCCGCCAGCGCGGTCACGCTTTGGGCAAAGCGGCGTAGGTAGGTCACAAATGCGGCGACAAACTGCGCAAACGGCTGCCGTCGCGGCCAGGCCTCGGCCAGCAAACGCTCCAGCGATTCCTCAGTATCGTTGTGCGCCAGTCCGGTGCCCCGCCGGGCATTGGCCAGCAGACGAGAATTGCGCCCGCGCGCGCTGCTCTCCCACCCGGCAGTCAGTTGCTCCACATACCGCCGGTTCGCGGCAATGCTGGCGCGCAAAAACAGCGGTGTGCGGTCCCGCTCCCATGCAGGAAAGAGAAACGTCATCGCTCCCAGCG
This sequence comes from uncultured Acidobacteriaceae bacterium, assembly GCA_963713645.1. Lineage (GTDB taxonomy): Bacteria > Acidobacteriota > Terriglobia > Terriglobales > Acidobacteriaceae > Telmatobacter. Next base: position 158,135 of record CAVQMQ010000046.1, read on the forward strand.
AGATCAATGCCCCGGCAATCGTGTTGCCAATCCGCACCACCGCCAGTTGCCAGTCTCCGAAATGCGGCTGCCAGGCCAGCACAAAAGCCGGCGTCAAAAAGAAGGAAAAGGCCGCATAGCTAACCGGCAGCACCGCCAGCGCCAGCAGCGCCAAGGGGAACAGCACCGTCGCAGTCGCCAGTTGCGAGTGCAGCGCCACGGCCAGCACCGCCGCCAGAATCCCACCCGCCACCGTGCCGCCAATGCGCTCGAGGCCCCGCCGCAACGTGCCCGAGACGTGCGGCTGTAAAACAATCAGCGAGGTCAGCAGCAGCCAGTACCCGTGGTCAATGCGCAGCAGATGAATCAGAGCCACATCCAGCCCGCAAACCAGCGCCACCCTTACCGCATGGCGCAGAATCAGCGAGTTGCGCGTGAAGTTGGCCGTCAACTGCTCCAGGTTCCACCCTTGCCGCAGTTGACCCAGCCGCTCGTAAACATATCCAATATGGCTCGCCGAGGCCAGCGCTGGAATCTCCAGTTCCTTGCCCAGCCGCAGCAGCGCCACGCTCTCAATTGCCGTCTCCAGTTGCCCGGCAGACTCCGTCACCTGCGCCAGCAAAAAGCGCCGGTCAGCGTCTGCTTCGTCCCGACGCTTGGCCAATAACTGCGGCAGGTTCTCCATCGCCGCCCGAGCCGCCCTGGCAGATGCCAGCGTCTCTCCCCGGTGGCGCATCAGCAGCGAGGCAACCCACTGCTCAGCGGCGCGCAACTCCTCCAATCCCGTCACGCTTCCGGTCACGTTTGCCCTCTGGCCTCCGTTCTCCGTGCCCACACGCGTCTCCAGATGCTCAGCAAGAGCAACAGTCCTGGCAATCAGCAGGTCGGCCACTTCCAGCAAAACCACCAGATGACGTCCCTGCGCGGTCTCCGCTCCCCGCTCAGCGCGAACCGAGGCCACTGCCTGCCATCCCTGCTCCACCGCGCGGCGCACCCGGAATTGGTGATGCTTGGCCAGCCGGTGCCACAAGGTAGCCCGCTGCTTTTCCCGGCCCGCAAGCTCCGTTACCGAGCCAAGAAACGAAGCCAGCTCCTCATAACAAAGGCTAACCGCCGCACGCGCCGGGCGATACGGGTCCAGCGGCCACAAAAACAGCGAAAGCACCGCTGCCCACGCCCCGCCCGCCACCAGCAACAGCGCGTAGCCCATCGCCTCGCGCCACGACGCAGCCGGCGCGCCCACCCCGCAGACAAACAGCACCTGCACCAGCAGCCCAGCCGACGAAAACGGCTGCCCCAGCACTGCCAGATAGCTCCACAAAAAGCAGAACAGCACCGTTACCGGCACCGCCAACGCCAGGTTCCCGCCGGTTAACGAGCCGAGAAAGCAGCCCGTAGCCCCGCCCAACGAGAGCGTAGCAAGGCTGCCCAGCCGGGTGCGGTACGGCCCGCCGGTATCGGCAAGAATCGCCTCAAATCCTCCCAACGCGGCCCACCCCAGGTTAGGAATCCCCGTCAAATCCCCCAGCACCAACGGCGCGCACAGCGCCACCGCCGCCCGCAACCCGCGCAGCCAATCCATCTGTCCGGCAAGCGCAACAGCTCGCGCGCGCAACTGCGTACCTGCTTGAGACTGCGAAGGCATAGCTCAATTACATCATTCCGCGGAGGCATAGCGCTGGAAAGGGGCATCCGAATGCAAACTGAGCGGGTTGCTAACATTAATCACGCCAAGCTATCTTTTGACTTCAGGAGAAGAACGTGGACCAGCAATCGATCCAGCCCGGCATCTATCCGGGTTCGGAGTATCCTCCGCCGCCGGCAGTGCATTGGTTCGCACTTTTGCTTGCATCCATTGCCGCAGGCATATTGATCAACTGGTTGGCCCCAGCCCCGTACCGGAACCTTTTACAGAGCCTCGTGGGCGATGGATGGGCTTTCTACCTCTGCCTGTGGATTCGCCAGATCGAACCCGACTCCCACACCGCCTTCTGGTGCGATGCTTATGTTGTTGTTGAGTTAGGATACGCAGCGTTAACTATCCGTCAAAATCCTATCGGCCTGCTTGAGATCACTACCGGCATCCTCGGATTTGCCTCATTCGCTCTTGGTATTGCAACCATCTACATGATCCGTGCCGACCTGTTGAAACACTACAACGAGCGAGAACCGATCGGCATCTACCTTAGCCCGGTGTTGACCTTCTTTTTTTCTTTCTTATACTTCCAGTCTCAGCTCTATGAGATCGCCAAACAAAAGAAGCGGCTTGCGCTGGGATTCTCCGGCAATCCCAGCCGCACCCTCTTTTGAGGGAAAACACAACGAAGTCGAAGGGCATGAATTTTCTAGCGTTGTTACCATTCCGAACCGCAAAGTGGCTACAACCTGTCTCATGAATGGTAATTAGTAAATTGGCCGGCCGTGAGACCCGCATCAAATTTGGTTGATGAGGCAGGTTCTAGCATGGTCAGTTAGCAGGATTACCTATCTTCGCGAGGATCTTTTCTATCTAATTATCTTATCGAATTATGAATTATGAAACGGTTTCGAGGTCGTATTCACTATACATCGTAACCAGTATGGACGTTTCATTCAGGTCTATATAACTCACTGTGGAGACGATATGGCTACCCGGACACCACTTTGAGTTGGCCCTTTCCCAAAAACGTTGCCCTGCACAGGTTCCAGATCGGAAATGATACTCAGATCCGATCTAAGTGCAGTCCGGGGACAGATATCCGGCGCTCGCCCGGAAAGCATCGGCCCCGGCATCCGTGGCAGGTTCTTGAGAGAAACCCGATTAGCTGTACCGAAAGCAATGTGGCTCATGTAGCTCCTTCCCAAAGAAGGAGCCGCCTGGCACGGATTGCATAGAGGTGCGCTTGCTCGGATTTTTTTCAAAGCTTGCCAAGCAAAAACCTCCAACTAAGAATGCCCTCCCTCAGAAAGGAGCTTTGTCATGAAGCTAACTCGTAGTGTGTCTCGAATTACCGCAAACTCCGTCCTCTCCGGCGCAATCTTCCTGCTCGGTATGAGCGGGGTTATGAACGCGCAAGACAAAACCTACAAAGACCTCATCGCTGCGCATCCCGGCTGGGTCCAAGTTCCCGGCAAGCTGATGCGTGCCGATTGCGTGCACCAAATCCCCAACGGCGCAAAGGTCGTAGTCGGCGAGAATGGCGAACCGACTGGTGACGTCATGTTGAAAGGGAAACTCTTCGCCCACTACGATGCGTGTTCCGAGGCTCCCATTTCGACGCGCCACGTTGCCGCTGAGACCAAAGAACTCACGGCCAGCGAACTTGCGAAAGGTCCTGTGCCTTCGTTCAATGGCTGGGTCGAGGATTCGCAGGAAAGTCTGTCGTTAGCCTCCAGCAACAACATAGATTGGGAGAGCGGCGAGTGGTACGTGCCCAGTAACCCGAGCGTCAACGGTGGAGAAACCATCTTCCTCTTCAATGGCATCGCGCCCACGGCGCAGGATTGGATCTTGCAGCCCGTGCTTCAATACGGTGTGAGTGCTGCCGGCGGCGGCAATTACTGGGCAATCGCCAGCTGGTTCGTCGGTACCGGCGGGGCCTGGAATAGTCCTCTCGAGACGGTAAGCCCTGGTGACACGTTGTACGGCTATACGGAGCAGACGGCCACTGGCTCGACGTTGGACTATAACTCCGAAGCCTATGACCTGACCTCCGGCGCCTATTCGTGGATCAGCATCTACAGCACCGGCCTGCATTGGACCGTGGCCTACGAAGGCGTCCTCGAAGTCTACAACGTCAATACGTGCTCGGAGCTGCCCGCAAGCGGCTACGCGTACTTCTTTGACAATTACGTCTACAACGGATACCCCGCCTACGATTATGACTCTCCGGCGTTTGCGGGGGATGTCTTCCAATCTGGCTGCAGCGACTGGACCTACGTGTACAATCCCTCTGAGTACGCGTATTTGTTCTACTAAGGCCGGAGCGAAATTCGACGAACGCTCCAATGTAAAACCCGTGCAGGGTGGCTCTTTCTTCAACCCCAACTGGAGTTCTTTGCAGTTCGGGTAGAAGGAGCCACCCAGCACGGCGCTACAACCTGTTTCATATCAAAATTTGGAGTGGTTCAGTAGAATTTGCCTTCGTATCACCGTTGGTTAACGTGATATTCATCGCTTCACTGCTGTCCGGTTAACGACTAGCTTGCTGGCCGCAACCGCCTGATGTGCGGATGGTTGCGAGCGTTTTCGGGTGGTGTCGATTTGAAATTGCCGCGATGCTGATTCCAGAGATGTTTTCTGGAGGCGGCGGTGAACGCTGGCAAGGTGCTGTTTGCTCAGTTGATGGATTTCCTTCCCTGGACGTCGTTTGCCCGCAGCGTAGCCCGTTATGGCGGCGACCGTCGGGTGCGCAGCCTCAACTGCGCCGAGCAGTTCCGTGCCATGGCTTTTGCCCAGTTGACCTATCGCGAGAGCCTGCGCGACATCGAGGCTTGTCTCAGCGCACAGCCCGCTAAGCTCTACCCCATGGGCTTTCGTTCTCCCGTTCGGCGTTCCACTTTGGCAGAGGCCAACGAGAGCCGCGATTGGCGTATTTACGCGGAGTTGGCGCAACGATTGATGCTTCAGGCGCGCAAGCTCTACGCCAAGGAAGATCTCGGCATGGACCTCGACGCCGCCGCTTACGCATTGGACTCGACCACCATCGACCTGTGCCTGAGCCTGTTCCCCTGGGCGCATTTCCGCTCCACCAAATCCGCAGTCAAGATGCATACGCTGCTCGATCTGCGCGGCAACATACCAACGTTTATCCGCGTCACCACTGGCGATGTGCACGACGTCAACATCCTCGACGAAATCATCCCGCAACCCGGCGCTTACTACGTCATGGATCGCGGTTATCTCGATTACGCCCGACTCTATCGCATCCATTTGTCCTCAGCGTTCTTTGTCACACGCGCAAAGCGTAACCTCGATGCCAGCCGCATCTACTCCCAACAGGTGGACAAGCAGACCGGCATTCTTGCTGACCAATCTATTGCCCTCAACGGCTACGACAGCCGCAAGGATTACCCTGGCCATTTGCGTCGCATTCGCTATCGCGACTCGGACACCGGCAAGGATCTGGTCTTCCTGACTAACCAGTTCATGCTGCCCGCTGCTACCATCTGTGCCCTCTACAAGAGCCGTTGGCAAGTCGAGCTGTTCTTCAAGTGGATCAAGCAACACCTGCGCATCAAGGCCTTCTTCGGAAGCAGCGAGAACGCCGTCAAGACCCAGATCTGGATAGCCGTCTCGGTCTACCTGCTGGTCGCCATCGTCAAGAAAAAGCTCGAACTGCCCGGCTCGCTCTACACTTTGCTGCAAGTACTCTCGGTAACTCTGTTCGAGAAAATGCCCATTTCACAGGCACTTCAGCAGAAGCACTACACCAGTCAACTAACTCCAAACTCCAACCAACTCATTCTGTTCGACTTTTAACCGGACAGCAGTGTCATCGCTTCTTGATAAAAATCACTCCTGCCCCCGTTTCAACCGGCGGGCATGGAGGTTAAATATGCAAAAGCTCATCGCCACTTCCCTTGCGATGCTGCTCGTTGCTGGCACTCTCCCGACTCCTGCATTTGCGGCAGGCCCTTCGGGCGGTGTACAGACCGCGACCCCAATTAAACATCTGGTTGTTATTTTCCAGGAAAACGTTTCGTTCGATCACTATTTTGCAACATATCCGTTTGCGACCAACCCATCCTCTGAACCGCGTTTTGTCGCCGTACCAGGCACACCCACTGTCAACGGGCTTACTGGAACATTATTGACGCAAAACCCCAATGCCACAAATACGGTGAATGGAGCCGGCGCGAGCAATCCCTTCCGACTTGACCGCAGCCAGGCTGCTACGAACGATCAGGATCACGACTACACCCCTGAACAGGAGGCCTTCGATCACGGTTTGATGGACGCCTTTCCGGCGTCGGTCGGCGTTGCCGGTCCGCCTCCGGCGAGCGGCGGGATCTTTTCCACCGATGGCCTGACGATGGGCTACTACGACGGCAACACCGTTACGGCCTTATGGAATTACGCGCAGCGGTTTGCGATGAGCGATAACTCCTATGACACCAACTTTGGGCCTTCGACGGATGGCGCGGTGAACCTAATTTCGGGCCAGCTCAACGGAGTTATCGAAGACATTAACCCAGGCGGCGCTACCATCGGCGACGGAAACGGCGGAATTACGCTGATCAGCGATGCGGATCCGGTAGGCGATAAGTGTTCTACGACAACCGGTGAGCGAGTGCAGTTCGGCGGCAAGAATGTGGGCGACCTGCTGAACGCCAAGGGCATCACCTGGGGCTTCTTTGAAGGCGGATTCAACTTGCAGACGGTAAATGCCAACGGCACCACGGGCTGCAAGCGCACCACCACCTCGGCGGTGACGGCTGTGACCAAGGCAGACTACATTCCGCATCACCAGCCTTTCCAGTACTACACCTCCACCGCAAACCCGACGCACGCGCGCCCCACATCGACCGCTATGATCGGCCACCAGGGCGATGCGGGCAACCATCAGTACGACATTCAGGATTTCTTCACCGCGGTAAGCGCGGGCAACTTTCCGGCGGTTTCGTATCTGAAGGCCCCCGGCTTTCAAGATGGCCATGCAGGATACTCCGATCCATTGGACGAACAGACCTTCGTGGTAAATACGATCAACTTCTTGGAGAAGCAGCCAGACTGGGACTCGACCGCAGTGGTCATTGCGTATGACGACTCGGACGGGTGGTACGATCACCAGCTCGGTCAAATTGTGAACCAATCCAGCACCGCGGCGGATATGCTGACCGGCGTCGGCGCCTGCGGCAACGGCGACAGCGCGCTGCCCGGCATTAACCCAGCCACACTGCATGCGCAGGGCCGCTGCGGCTATGGCCCGCGCTTGCCGCTCCTGGTTATCTCTCCGTGGGTCCGACGGAACTTTGTGGACCACACCATGACCGACCAAACCTCCGTGCTTCGCTTTATTGAAGACAATTGGCTGGGCGGCGAACGGATCGGGGCGGGATCGCTCGATACCATTGCCAACCCCATCGACAACATGTTCGAGTTCACGATTTTTCCGCTGAACGGTGGCGAGTATATACTCGATCCGACCACCGGCCTCGTTGTCCACAATGGATTCAGTAGCCCGTTCGGTTTACAGTAGCAAACTGAAGATAGGAATCGCGGCATCAAGGACACGGGAGAGGCTGCAACCTCTCCCGTGTCTTTGTTGCTGTTGCGTACGCAGAAAAGCGAGTCAGACCTTTGATTACACGACGCAGATTTCTTGGTTGGCCAGTCCTCGCGACAGCCGCCGCAACTTTATCGCAGACCATTGCCCAATCTCAACGAGCCATGCCGCCAATGGCGCGTAAATTGCCGAATCTCGATCCCGGCACCCTGACCCCTTTCGTTGACTCGCTGCCGCTGCCACAGACGGCTCAACCCATCGAACATCGCCTTGCGCCGGACGGTTCCCACGAACGGGTGCCCTTTTACCGGGTGGCCATGCGCGCTGTCAGCAGCAAGCTGCACCGGGATCTGCCGCCCACCACGCTGTGGTCCTATGGCGGTTCGGTCCCAGGACTCACCTTTGAAACACGCAGCGGCCAAGGCGTGCTCGTCGAATGGGTCAACGAGCTACCCTCGAACCACTTTCTGCCCATCGATCACTCCCTGCATGGCGCGGAGAAAGATAAGCCGGAGGTGCGTGGCGTTGTCCACCTGCACGGCGGAAAAACACCGCCTGAAAGCGATGGCTATCCGGAAGATTGGTATGTTCCCGGCCACTCGCGCACGTATTACTACCCTAACCGGCAAGACGCGGCTCTGCTCTGGTATCACGACCATGCGATGGGCATCAATCGCCTCAACATCTATGCAGGCCTGCTGGGCTTGTGGGTGATTCGCGACAGCGCTGAGGATGCGCTGAATCTACCCCAGGGCAAATACGAAATCCCCCTGGTGCTGATGGATCGAGACCTGCGCGCGGACGGCCAGCTTAGCTATCCCGTCTCCCCCGACCGTGAGCGCCCCTGGGTGCCGGAGGTTTTTGGAGAAGCGCATCTGGTCAACGGCAAGCTCTTTCCTTATCTGGACGTGGAGCCGCGAAAATACCGCTTCCGCATCCTGAACGGAGCTAATGGCCGCTTCTACTGGTTATCCATTTCCCAGAACACGGAAATGGTCCAAATTGGCTCCGACCAGGGGCTGTTGCAAGCGCCGGTTGCGGTCAAGCACGTTCATCTTGCGCCGGGAGAGCGCGCCGATCTGATCGTCGATTTTGCGCCTGCGCGCGGCCAACAGCTCACCCTCCAGAGTGAAGCCCTCACCCTCATGCAGTTTCGCGTGGCAGCCACGTCCACACACGATCCGAGTCTTGTCCCAGCGACGCTGCGTCCGGTATCGCGCATTCCAGAGCCGAATGCGGTCAAAACCAGGCGGCTTACCCTCGATGAGCAGTTGAATATGGTGGCCGAGTCCATGGGAATGCTGCTGAATAAAACTCCGTGGCACATGCCCATCACCGAAAAGCCGGTGCTGAACAGCACTGAAATATGGGAATTCGTCAACCTGACCGACGACGTTCATCCGATTCATCTGCATATGGTGCGCTTCCAGATTCTCGGCCGCCGCCGCTTCGATGCCTTCGAATTTATGACGACAGGCAACTTGCGCTACATTAGCCCGCCGATGACGCCCGATCAGAATGAATTGGGCTGGAAGGATACGGTGCGCGTGAACGCCAAGACGGTGACCCGGATTATCGTTCCGTTTACCGGCTATGCGGGCCGCTACGTCTGGCACTGCCACATCCTCGAACATGAGGACAACGAGATGATGCGCCCCTACGAAGTGCTGCCGGCTTAGATTTCCATGCAGCGAAACTGACAGTATTGAGAATATCCGGCGCGGGATTTTCTCTATGGCAGGTAACGAAACGCCGTTTCTATGCCGATAGAGTTTAATTGGAACCCGGAAATGGATGTGAGAAAAGCCTGTAATTCGCCTGTCGATTGGCCGCTTCTTCCCGAAGGAGGGATGCGCGCGGCGGGAGTTGACCGATTTTTATTTAGAAATTTCTTAAGGGCCGATTTTTCTTGGACTGGATTGGGTTGTGCGCGGGCGGTTCTGGTGGCCGCGGTTATTGTATTGTTTGCCTCAACGGGCCTATGGGCGCTTGATCCGCAGAAACAGATTGGCCAGTATGTGCATGCGCGATGGACCTCGGAGCGCGGACTGCCGGGCGAGGCAGTCTATCAGATTCTGCAAAGCAAAGATGGGTATCTGTGGGTCAGGACTGGGTCAGGGCTGGCGCGCTTTGACGGGGTGCGCTTTGTTTCGATGGATGCAGTGATCGGAAATGAGTCAGTCAAAGCCATCGCGATGGGCGCCGAAGGCGATCTACTTGTCCGTACGAATTCAAAAACGTTGATTTACAAAAACGGTTATTTCTCTGACTATTTGCCGCCCCGAGCGCTTCCCGACGGTGATATTGTGACCATCTTTGAAAGCCGGGGCCATGAGGTTCTTCTTGGCTCTGACGATTTCATCTATCTGCTCCAGGACACTGGGACCCGCATGTTGCGGCAAGGAACAGGCGCGGTTAAAAGTCTCGTTCAGGATGGCGACGGAGGCGTGTGGATTTCCGGCGTAGATGCTCTCTATAGTTACAATCACGGCCTACTCTCGGCTCCTATGTATGCATGGACGGGTGCGCACAAGCACCTGTACTTGTCGTCTCTGGCCGTGGATCATCATCTTCACGACTTATGGCTCGGCACCTCGGATGGTTTGTACGTCAAGGAGAGCAAGAGTTCGCTTCTCAAGCGGGTTAGCCCCAATGTCGTCGATGATGACATTCTCGATATCTTCGAAGACCATCAAGACAATCTATGGATGGGCACAAGCAACTCAGGTCTGGTTCGCAAGACGGCAGACGGCAAGGTCTCGTCATTCAAGTCCGTCGACGGCCTGACAGATAACACAGTGTTATCTATCTTCGAAGACCGGGAGGGAGGCCTGTGGGTGGGTACGGCCTCTGGCCTCGATCATTTTCGCGATCCCAAGCTCACGACTCTGACCATGAAAGAGGGACTTCCCTCGAATGTGGCAAGGACGATCTTCGAATCCCATTCCGGGGAATTATTTGCTTTCTGCTACGGCGGACGGCCCGCCATCATCAAGAACGGTCAGGCGACGGAAGTTTCAGAAAAAGGCGGTATGCCTTTTCGTAAAGGGGCGGTTTTTGAAAGCAGGGACGGCAGCGTGTGGACGAATACGGATAACGGTCTTGGCCGGTTCAAAGACGGCAAGGCCACAATCTATCGTCCGGATCGATTACGGAATCGGTATATCTCGGCAATCAACGAGGACGATGAGGGCCTGATTGTTGCAACAGCAGAGATGGTCGCGCTGCGGTTCAAGGACGGTCAGGTTCAGCCCTTTACAGTTCGTGGCCAAACCACTCCACTTTCGACTCCCGGAAACTTCACCTTTAGCATTTATCGAGACCACGCAGGCGTGCTCTGGTTCGGAACCGTCAAGGGGCTATTCAGATTTGCTCCGGGCGAGGATCCGATGAAATCCCGGCAGCCTGGTATCGACTTTCCCGTTACTTCGATCTCCGACGATCATCGGGGGAGCCTTTGGCTGGGCGGCAGAACTCCCGGCCTGACGCGATTCCGCCTTACCGACGGGCGAGTCACCCACTATCGAAAAAAGGACGGACTCTTCGACGATCTTTTGACACGTGTTCTCAACGATGACCAGGGCAATCTTTGGATCAGCACATCGAGCGGGATTTACATGGCCAATCGGACTGATCTGGACAACTTTGCAGATGGTAAGGTGTCTACCGTTCGCTCAGTCCAATACGGAACCAGCGATGGAATGAAGAGCAGCGAGGCTTCTCTTCAAACCGATCAGCCTGCCGGCTGGCGCGCCAGCGACGGCAAGCTCTGGTTTACCACGACGAAGGGCCTGGTTGTTGTTGATCCAAATCATATTCCGCAGAACGAGATGATCCCGCCTGTGGTCATTGAGAGCATCTTGGTAGATGATCACCTGAAGCCTGCCGGAACTGATCTTCAGATTGCTCCAGGCGCCGGAAAAATCGAGTTTCACTACACGGCACTGAGCCTTTCTATTCCTGAGCGGGTGCGGTTCAAGTATCAATTGCAGGGCTATGACCGGGATTGGGTGGATGCGGGTCCGCGGCGCGTGGCCTACTACACGAATCTCCCGCCGGGCAAGTACAGTTTTCGCGTAATCGCCGCTAATGACGACGGCGTATGGAACCAGCAGGGAGCGGGAGTAAATCTGGAACTGGAGCCGCGCTTTTACCAGACGCGGATATTTTTTGTTGCCTGCATTGTACTGGCGCTTTTGATTGCGCTGGCGGTGAACCGGATCAGCACGCGCGTGATCCGCAACCGCGCGGAAGAATTGACGCGGATGGTGGAGAACAGGACCGCTGAACTGGTAATGAGCCAGCGCGAACTGGAACAACTGGCGCATTTCGACACGCTGACCTCATTGCCGAACCGGCGTATGTTTACCAACGACTTTGGCCGGTTGTGCGAACTGGCCAAGGATGGCAAGTTCGCGCTGCTGCTGATTGACTGCGACAAATTCAAGGCGATCAATGACACGCTGGGCCATGATGCCGGCGACGCATTTTTGATTGAGGCATCGCGGCGGCTGGAGACAGCGGTACGGGCGACGGACCGCGTGGCGCGGCTGGGCGGAGATGAGTTTGCGATTCTGCTGACCGGAGACCATGACGAGGCGGGAATCGGAAAAGCCTGTGAGCGGATTGTGCAGAGCTTTGCCGTGCCGGTGAATTTCAAGGGAACGAATATCCTGACGGGCGTGAGCATTGGCGTGGCGGTGTATCCGCAGGATGGCAACAGCGCAGAGAGCCTGTATAAATCCGCAGACCTTGCCCTGTATGAGGTCAAGCGGCAAGGCGGACATAATTGGCGGTGTTACTCGCCTGAACTGCGAGAACAAAGGCCTCTCCAGCCGGCGTGATCGCATGGGACGCGGCAGGGAGTCAGTTTGAAGCTGCATTCTTGCAGGGATCGAAGCAGGGAAGCATTTATTAAAGCCGTGGGTCTACCGGTTCGCTTTCGAGCGCAAGCACGCCGAAGACGCACTCATGCGTACGGCGCAGTGGCTCTTTTCGAATGAACCGGTCGAGAGCCTCGATTCCCAGAGCGAATTCCCGGCTCGCCAGCGACCGCTTCGCTCCCACTCCCCTGGAACGCAGCCGCTCCAGATTTTCCGGCAGCAAGTATTCGGGCCCATAAATGATGCGCAGATACTCCGGCCCACGGCATTTGATGGCCGGCTGTGCGACACCACGGCGCCCCTTGGTAATGAAGTCCAGCGGCTTCACAACCATTCCTTCATTTCCTGCCGCCGTCATTTCAGTCCACCAGGCAGTCGCACTTTCGCAACTGGCGGGATCGTTGATGTCTACGACGCGGAAGGGTGTGGCCAGAAGCAGGGCATTTTCAGCGGCACACAGCTTCCCCAGCATCTCCATGTGCCATGTGTGCTGTTTGCCGGTGTGAACCACGCCTTCAGAGGCAAGCAGGTGGAACGGCGCTAGCTTCAAATCCTGGATCGAGGCTACCGGCCAGCAATACTGCCGGTAGGCTGCGCGATACTTGGATATCGCTTCGAGCCGTTCATTTGTGCGCGCTGCGAGTTCCTGCAATCCTTCAGATCGCGCCTGCGCCTCGGCAAGCGCAAGCTTTGCAGCCTCCAGAGCATAAATGCCCGCCGTACCAACCGGCGCATACTGCGAGGACAGCAACTCCTGGGCCTTGGCCGACCACGGCATTAACTCGCAATCGAGACAGAGCCAGTCGGTGGCTAGCTCATCCCACAGGCCGCTGCTTGAAGCCGCCTGTTGCACACGGAGCAGAAACTCACGCTCCAATGCAGCATCGTTGAAGAATCTCCTCCCGGTGCGCGTATAGACAACGCCTAACGAGGACTCAATCACGCCAAAGCGCTTGATAGAAACAGATTCGTCGCGGCAAACCACGACCACGGCGCGCGAACCCATGTGCTTCTGTTCGCAGACTACGCGGGGAACGCCTTCATGGCGGTAATATGCAAATGCCTCGTTGGGATGCTCCAGCAGGCCGGGCAGCTTTGTAGTCTCTGTAGGCGACATGGTCGGCGGGAGATAAATCAGCCATTTGGGATCGACCGCGAACCGGCTCATCACCTCCAAAGCTGCTATGGCATTCTCTTCACGGATCGTGATGCGCGGCTGCAGGCGAGTGTCGATCAAGCGCTTGCCCAGCACGTCGTCAATATCCAATACGTCATCCGCCGCATGTTGCGCGGCGCGCGGCGCCAGTTCCTCGTTGGGCAGGAACGGTTTGCGTGATTCGTAGTAGGTAGCCTTGGCGGGAACCGTTAAAATCTCGCGCTCGGAATAGCGAAGCGCTGTCAGCCGGCCGCCAAAGACGCAGCCGGTATCGATGTTGACGGTATTGTTCAGCCACAGCGGATCGGGAGTTGGCGTGTGGCCATAAACAACCAGCGCCTTGCCACGATAGTCGGCAGACCAGTTGTAACGAACGGGCAAGCCAAACTCATCGGTCTCGCCAGTTGTCTCGCCGTAGAGCGCAAAGTCGCGCACTTTGCCGGAACCACGCCCCTGCATCGACTCCTTCAAGCCGGCATGAGCCACTACAAGATTGCCATCATCGAAGACGTAATGGCTGACCAGCCCATCGAGGAACTTCACGGCTGCTTTGCGAAACTCTTCCGGCTCCTTGTCCAACTGCGCCAGCGATTCCGCCAAGCCGTGGGTCTGCTGCACATCACGGCCTTTCAACGCCTTCATGAGCTTGATATCGTGATTTCCAGGCACGCAAAAGGCCTGCCCGGCAGCCACCATGCCCATTACCAGGCGCAATACATCCGGCGTGGCAGGTCCGCGGTCCACCAGATCGCCGACGAAGACCAGCTTTCGCCCTTCGGGAGGAACGACTGCAAACCCAGCCTCGTGACGCTCCACCTGATACCCGAGCGCAGCCATCAATTCCAGCAATTCGTCCAGGCATCCATGCACATCGCCGACAATGTCGAATGGTCCGTGCTCCTCGCGCCGGTTGTTCCAGAGCTGCGTTCGCTCAATCTCGACGGCATCGACATCCTCTGGCGAGCGGAGTTGGTGGACGTAGCGGAAACCCTCCCGTTCCAGGCCGCGCAGTGAGCGGCGCATCTGCTGAATCTGATTGCGCACAACATGCGGGCCAAACTGGCGGTCGGGGCGGCTGACGTTGCGATCTTGGCAGAGCCGCTCCGGAAGATCAAAGACGATGGCAACGGGAAGCAGATGGTACTCGCGCGCCAGCTCGATCAGCGACTTTCGCGCCTCCGGCTGCACGTTTGTGGCGTCAATCACGGTGAGCTTGCCGCGGCCCAGCCGCTTGCGCACAATGGCATGAAGCAGATCGAATGCATCATTGGTCGCCGACTGGTCGTTCTCGTTGTCAGAGACCAGGGCGCGGCATGCATCCGAAGACACAACCTCAGTCGTCAGGAAGTGCTTGCGTCCAAAGGAGGATTTGCCGCAGCCGGAGGGGCCAATCAAAACAACCAATGACAATTCAGGAATCGAAATCTTCATTGCGTCTCTCAGTTCCAATTTCGCGTTTATCGCGATTTAGTCGAGGCTGATTGGCCGCTGGGTGAAATTGAGCCCAGCCGAAGTTGGACCAGCATATCGTTCAGTGCGTCTTTCGCCGAGTTCTCAGCCGGCAGTGTTGTTTGCTCCCCCGCCTCAATCAGTTTGCGATCCAACTCCGCAAACTGCGCTTCAAAAAAAGTGAACTCATCCGTGTCCAGCGTTTGGTGTTCAACTCCGCTCGTTTTCTGTGCAATCAACTCCGGAATAAAGCTCAGCCCGAACTCCGCATTCAGGTGAATCAAGTTGGCTTCAATCTCTCCCGTCTGCATCAGATGAATTCCCGTCAGTAGGACGCGGAACACGTAGAGCAACGGCTTCACACGCCTCGGATTCTCTTTTTCAAAGAGCTTCCACTGGTTGGCTGCAAAGCCGAGGTAGTGATGGACGTGAAATCGAGTAATACACATTTGTGCAATCCGTTTCAACTCCTCGTGCTCCGGCGTGGAATGAACGATGATCGGCGAGAAGAGCTGTTCCAGCACATATCCGTTTGGTTTCAGCAGCAGGAGGAAGAACTTCCGCACATCATGTGTCACCAGGTCGAGTTCGATTCCTGTCTTTTGCGTAAGCTCGAAGGTCTCTTCAAGTGGCTTGAGGCCAAGCACTTGTTCGGCGGGAAGAATATGCGAACCCCGCAAATCCCAGTCGGAGTCGGCAGAGGGGAACCCGTAGAGATGCGCACCGCTGACTGTCGCAAACAGCAACGGGTACGGATGACGCAGGACAGCTCCGCGCACTTGCTCAGGAATCAATTCGCACCTCGACCATGGCGCGCCGCGCCTCAATCAATATTCGATTCGCTTCGGTATAGTCCGGCCGATCAGGTAATGTCGTCCGGCGAAACGCATCTTCAAATTCCCGATGAAGAGAAAGCCGCCACTGATTCACTTTTTCCCACGGCTCAAGCCCGTCGCGAATCGCAAGCAAGGCATCGCGATGATCGGCCACGTTCACAGGAACATGCCGCTCCGTCAGAACGCTGATGCCCTGCAGCAGGAGCCTGATTAGATGCATCGCGTGCTTCCATTTGATTTCCCCGCTGGCCCGCAAATCCTGCTCAAGCTTCTTAAACTGAGACATGACGTATCCGTTGTAGGTCATGTACACAAGTTTAGACAGGAACACACTACGCTTCTCCCGCAGAATCTCGCCAATCTCTGAGGTTTTCTCCACGATTGGCGTGAAGAGACATTCCAGAATATTCGGATTTGCCTTGAGAGCCAGGACGATGAATTTCTGCAACTCCCAATAGCATTCCTGGGTCTCAGTGTTCTCCAACTGCTCAGGCACGCTGTAGAGCGACCATTGCAGGTCGGCGGGCGGAAGATAAACTCCACGCCGGTCTACGTCCGATCCTTCGCGATGTAAACCATAGGCTCGCGAACCAACCACACACTGATAAACGATGTACCGGTGCAGGTCATACTCCGCCAGCAGATGTGCAGGGTCTCCTACGGGGCCGGCCTTGACGTGCTTGAGAATGGAGAACTCTTGTCGCCTCAGATTCAGTTCTGTACCGTCGATACTGCGGACGCCATAGGAATGGCTGCCGTCGCTTGGAGTGCGGATGATTTCAGCAACCGTTCCTTTGGGAAATTTGTCCTGGGATGTCGCATCTGGGACACCAAAACGAAGCACAATCTGTGTGCCTATGGGAACAATCAAAGTTGGTGGAAGTTTGTGGACCTCATGCACGCGTAAACACCCCCGCCTGCGTTGGCGCCCCAAGTACCTGATCCTCTGGGCCAACAGGCAGCGTCCGCACGGTGTATCCAAACTTTCCGGCTACGCTTTCCGCCCATTGCGTAAACTCCTGGCGCGTCCATTCAAAGCGGTGATCGCGGTGCCTCAGCTTGCCTGCGGGTAGAGTCGGGAACAGGCTGTTGTATTCGGCGTTGGGAGTGGTCACGACGACGTTTACCGGCTTGGCATATTCGAAGAGAACGCGCTCGAATGCTGCCAGCCGGGGCGCATCCAGGTGCTCAATGACCTCTACGACCGCAGCTGCGTCGAAGCCCTCCAATCGCCGGTCGCGATACATCAGCGAACCCTGCAGCAGTTCCACGCGAGCACGCTGCTTTTCGCCGAGCTGGTTCAGCTTCAGCCGCTCCGATGCGATCTCAATCGATCGCCAGGAAACATCCATTCCCAGAATCCGCTCGAATTGCAGATCGGCGATCAAATGCCGCAGCAGCTTCCCTTCGCCGCATCCCAAATCCAGAACGCGTTTTGCGCCAATGCCGCGAAGGATCGAGAGCACTGTTCCGATGCGCTGCTCATGCAATCCAAGCGGACGCTCAACCTTCTGTTCTTCTTCGTCGCGAACGCTTGCTATCCCTTCCTCTTCGGGCAGCGCATCTTCCACCAAACGTTCCAGGGCATCGCGCGTCAAGCCCAGCTGGCGCTTCAGATAGCGCGAGACGATCAGTTCCTTCTCGGGATGCTGCGCCAGCCATCCATCGCCCCGCTTCAGCAGCTTCTCAATCTCATCCTCGCCGACCCAATAATGCTTCTCGTTGTCGAGTACCGGAATCAACACATACAGATGAGTCAGCAAGGTTTGCAGGGGAACCGTTGCCGAAAGCTCCAGCGAAACGTACGGCGATTCGCCCCACGCGGGAAATTGGTCGTCCAGAGGCAACCGCGTCACGTGCAGCGTATAACCGAGCGGCTCAAACAAGCGCCGAACGATATCTTCGCCGCCCCGCGCCGCAATCACCGGCAGTTTTGCCACCAGCGGAATAGCTGTTTCCGCGAGGCTTTGGCGCTCTTTGCTCTTGCCGTTCAGCGCGCTGGTGAAGAGCCTTCCGATGGCCACGCTTAGAAACGAATTTGCGCCATAAGGGCGATCATTTACATATTGTGCAAGCTGCCCGCCTTCGCCGGCTGGCCCGCGGCGGCCGCGCACAAGCCCTACCGGGTCCACCTCCAGCAGGATGGCCACTGTGCAGCGGGCCTCATCCGCCTCGGGATAGAACACATGCCCCTTGCCAAAGGTCAGTTCCTCGGTTTGAACCCGCGCCGGGTTCTTGTGCAGCAGGTATCCAATATCCGTGGCCGGTTGATGTGTTGTTGTCAAAGTGAGCAGCATTGTTCTCAAGTGTATGACATTCGATACGGCCTCACTTTCCCGGGTTCGAACTCCGGCGCGTCTCGACGCTGTCGCTTAAAATCACTGCATGTGCGGAATTGTCGGGTACGTGGGTCGGAAGAAGGTTGTGCCGGTCATCATCGAGGGGCTGCGGCGGCTCGAATATCGTGGCTATGATTCGGCGGGGATTGCAGTGGGCAGCCCGGAGCGGGCGAAAGCCGCGGCTCCGACGCTGGAGATTCGCCGCGCGCCGGGCAAGCTGGGGAATCTGGAAGAGGTGCTGCGCGAGCATCCTCTGGAAGGCACCTACGGCATTGGCCACACGCGCTGGGCGACGCATGGACGGCCCACGGAAGAGAATGCGCATCCGCATCGCGACTGCACAGGGCGCATTGTCGTTGTGCACAACGGGATTGTCGAAAACTATCTTGAGCTAAAGCGCGAACTGATCGCACAGGGACATACGTTTGTTACCGAGACAGACACCGAGATCATTGCCCATCTCATCGAACAGGTCCAAAAAGGAGCCGAGGGTTCTTCAATGCCTTTGGAGGATGCAGTCCGAATCGCGGTCAAGCGGCTGACGGGGGCGTTTGCGCTAGGCGTGTTGTCCGCCTCGGAGCCGGACAAAATCATCGCTGCGCGCTCCGGCCCTCCGGTGGTGATTGGCCTCGGCGAAGGCGAGTCGTTCATTGCTTCGGATGTGCCGGGGATTCTGCATCACACGCGCAATATCTACTTTCTCGCCGATGGGGATATGGCGATTCTGACACTTGCCGGCGTCGTGCTAACGGACTTTGACGGAAACCCGATTGAGCGCGCGGTGACGCGGATTCAGTGGGACCCGATCCAGGCGGAAAAGGGCGGCTATAAGCACTTCATGCTCAAGGAGATTTGGGAGCAGCCGCGTGCGATTCGCGATACCACGCTGGGCCGCGTCTCGCTGGATTCGGGCAAGGTCTTCCTCGGCGAGATGAAGCTCACCGATCACGAGCTGGCGCAGGCGGCGAGCATCAATATCGCGGCCTGCGGAACAAGCTGGCACGCGGCGCTCACCGGCAAATACATGATAGAGCGGCTGGCGCGGCTGCCAGTCGATGTTGATTACGCCAGCGAATACCGCTATCGCAATCCGATAGCCGACCCCCATGCGCTCGGGCTGCTGATTACGCAATCCGGAGAGACCGCCGACACCCTCGCCGCGCAGCGGGAGATGATTTCGCTCGGCTCGAAGACCGTGGCCATCTGCAATGTGGTGGACGCGATGGTGGCGCGCGAGGCGCACGGCTCGATTTACACCCATGCCGGGCCGGAGATTGGCGTGGCTTCGACGAAAGCGTTCACCGCTCAACTCACCGCGCTGTTTCTGCTGGCGCTGAAGCTGGGGCAGTTGCGCGGCAAGCTCGATGTAGCCGAGTCGGTGACTCTGATTGAGGAGTTGAGCCGGATTCCAGGGAAGATCGAAGAGGTGTTGCGCGCGCGTTCAGCCCAGTGCGAGGCGCTGGCCAGGGATTTTTCGACGGCGCGGGATTTTCTCTATCTCGGCCGCGGCATTCATTTCCCGATTGCTCTCGAAGGCGCTCTGAAGCTCAAGGAAATCTCCTATATTCATGCCGAGGGCTACCCGGCCGGCGAGATGAAGCACGGCCCAAATGCGTTGATCGACGAGACGCTGCCCGTGGTGGTGCTGGCCACGCGCGATGAGACGGACCCGGCCTCCAAGCTGCGCTATGAGAAGACGCTTTCAAATATTCAGGAAGTAACTGCGCGCTCGGGCCGGGTAATTGCCGTGGCCACTGAGGGCGACACGACGATTGGCGGGCTGGTCGAGCATGTCATCGAGATTCCCCCGGCACCCGAGCTGCTGAGTCCGCTGATTGAGATTGTGCCGCTGCAGTTGCTGGCCTATTACATTGCCGTGCGGCGCGGGTGCGATGTCGATCAGCCGAGGAATCTGGCCAAGAGTGTCACCGTAGAGTAAGGGTTTTGCGGTAACCTGATTTTGTTGTTTGGCAAGTCTTTATGGCTTTGGCAGTCCCGGGAATGCGGCGTGCAGCGTGGGATGTGCGGCCTCTGTTTGCGGGAGGGATGCGCGCAAAGCGCAGATGTGGATTTTCAGCTAACTGGGTACGATCGCATGGATCAAAATAAGGGCTATAAATCCCTGCGCCGAATCTGTTTACCAGGTGCGGCGTAGAGGAGGATAATTCTCTTTTACCCAAACCAGCGGGCGAGTGCCCCGGAAAGATAATCGCGATGAAAAGCCAACTGTTCGCTGTTGTACTTCTGACGATGCTTACCCTCTCCGTTTCTGCGCAGCAAGCTGCACCTGCCGCACCCGCACCAGCAGAGCCTGCATCTCAGACTACTTCAACGCCAGCTCCCGCCACAGCTCCCCAGCCGCCGGCGCAAAAGACACTGAACAACGAGGAGGTCATCAAGCTGGCCACGGCTGGCCTCTCCGATGATTTGATTGCAACGACCATCAATACTTCGCCGGGAAAGTATGACACCTCAACCGACGGGATCATCGCTTTGAAGGCAGCGGGGATAAGCGATAAAGTGGTGGCGGCGATCTTAACCAAAGCTGCGGCGCAAGCGGCTTCGGCCACTCCAGTTTCAGCCTCCGGAAAACCTGTCCCGGCCCCTCCCAGCCTGCCTCCCGGCGTTGATACTCTCGGCGTTTATTCCCAGGCTACCGACGGAAGCTGGCAGGAGTTTATCTCTTCTGTCGTCAGCTACGAAACCAGCGGCGCGATGAAGTCTCTTACCGGAGGCATTGTCAAAGGCAACACCAGCGGCCACGTCGATGGGCCAACCAGCCGGCTCAAGCTCAAATTGCCTGCAAACCTGCTTTTATATCTGCCGGAAAGCATCTCGCCCGGAGACTATCAGTTGGTCCACTTGAAGGTCGAGAGCGGGAATCGAGTTTTTCGCCTGGTCGCAAAGAAAAACGATAAAGCCGCCAATGGTCCCGCGCGCGATTCGATCGACTTTGACGCCAAGAAGATTGCGCCCCGCATCTATGAGATCGAATTGGGCAAAGATCTCGGCGCGGGTGAGTACGGATTGCTGCCCCCAGCCGATCCGGGAAAAAAGGACAGCAGCGCGAGTGAGGGCAAGATCTACGCATTCACTGCCGTGAATTAATGTTCTGTGTGGAGGCGATGAAAAACATTCTTTGCGAAGAGTGGCGGCCAGGGTTGATAATTCTTCTGCACAATCAAACAATTGGGCGAGTGCCCGGAAAGATCCTAGCGATGAGAAAGCAGTTGTTGACCTTGGCACTCATGCCAGTGCTTGCCGTTACCCTTGCAGCGCAGCAGGCGGCTCAACCCGCACAGTCTGCGCCTGGCGCTCCATCAGCAGCTACACAGGGGCTGAGCAATGACTCGGTTATCAAGCTGGTGAAAGCTGGCCTCTCCGACGATTTAATTGTGTCTACCATTACCGCATCCGCGGGAAACTATGACATCTCGACGGATGGGCTTATCGCCCTGAAGGGCGCCGGAGTAAGCGACAAAGTGGTTGGAGCGATTGTATCGAAGGCGTCTGGCGCTGCTCCCGCCCTAGCCGCGGCACCGGCGGGTCCGCCTGCGGGCATTGATGACGTTGGCGTGTACTACAAAGATAAGACTGGCGCGTGGACCGAACTGATGCCGGAAGTTGTTAATTTCAAGACGGGCGGCGTACTAAAGAGCCTTGCTACCAATGGCATCGTCAAAGGTGATCTCAATGGTCATATCAAGGGTCAGCACTCACCAAACGTCAATAATTTTCCTGTGGTGCTGGCAGTCTATGTCCCGGAAGGGACGGCCATTACCGAATATCAGTTACTGCGCCTTCACGCAAACAGCGACTCACGCGAATTTCGCTCGGTAACTGGAGGCATTGTTCACGTTACGGGCGGCGCAACTCGCGACGCTGTTGAATATAAGTTCGACAAGATCGCTCCCCGCGTCTACCAGATCACGTTGGACTCTACGTTTGGCAAAGGCGAGTACGGTCTGCTACCTCCCGGCTCCTACGGCAGCTCGAACATGGGCAGCAGTGGCAAGATTTATTCAGTCAGTATCCCAGAATAATTGTCCGAGATTTTGTGCCCTGGAATTGCGAAGCGGCCCGCTCTTTTTCAGCGGACTGAGCTATTTGCATGATGTTACACGTTCAAATTGAAAGGTGAAAAATGAAAAAACTCATTGCAGTGCTTCTTTGCTTTGTGTTTCCGATCAGCGCATTTGCCGGCGACAACGGCTACAAAGTTACGTACGACGGCGGATCGATTCCGGATACAAAAGCCGGAAGCGATATGAAGCTGTACATCGACGGCGCCAATATCCGCATCAAGCAGGGGGACAAGGAAGTTATCGTGATTCCTGCCGCTGCCGTGACAGAAATCAGCTATGGGCAGGATGTGCACCGCAGAGTTGGCGCAGCTATCGGACTCGCATTTGTCTCGTTCGGCATCGGAGCTTTGATGGCCTTGTCCAAGTCGAAAAAGCACTTCGTCGGCCTGACCTGGGATGACGGCGGCAAAAAGGGCGGACTTGCCTTCCAGGCAGACAAGAACGACTACCGCGGCCTACTGGCAGGGCTAGAAGGAATTACCGGCAAGAAGGCGGTTGACTCAGACGCGATGACAGTGAAGAACTAGACTCCCGCTTTCCATTCATTGTGTTGAGTTCTATACCAGTGACGAACCAGAGAGGTCCCTCCAATTCAGCGGACGGGCCTTTCGTCGTTCTAGCAAGTGCTAGTTTATGCGTGAGTCTTCAAGGCCAAGGGATGATAGGGTAATTCTGACGGCTCCGATGCATAGACGCACGCGCAGAACGCTCTTTATCGTAGCCGCGGTCCTGGTTTTGCTGGCCGCGGCGGTGTTTTTGCGCTCCAAGGCACCGCCGGAAGCCGCGCGCCTATTGCCTGAGTCAGACGGCATTATCTATATCAATTTCAAGCCTTTCCGCGGGTTTCTGCCCAAGAACACGAAGCCGCCGAAGAAGGTCCCAGAGTACCAGGAGTTTGTGGACGCAATCGGCATTGACTGGGAGCGCGATCTGGACGAAGCGGCAATTGCTCTGCACCGCATGAATGATCCAAATGGGCCGAATGGCCCGGTGGCCTATTCGATGGTGCTGGTGGGCAAGCTGACCGGGGCGCGGCTCAACAGTTGGCTGGAGGCCCACGCCGCCAGCCAGGAAAGCTACGCCGGACACACCGTCTACTCGATCCCCTCCCAAGGCCGCACTGTGCGCGTGGCGCAGATCGGATACGACATGCTGGCGGTGTCCAATACGCCGACACCGGAGCAGATTCACTCCATGCTGGACCGGCACAGGACGGCTGCGCTGCCCTTTGCCGGATCGACGCTGCTGGCGCAGCATTATCGTGATGTCCCGCTGCTCTCGCTGGCCTGGGGCGTGGGGCAGATCGGACTGCCGTTCTCGGAGCGCGGTGCGATCAGCGTCTTTGGCTTCGAGCTGCCGCTCAAGGCTGACTCAACGATTGTGGCCAGTGTGCGCTGGACGGGTGCTCTGCGGCTGCGCGTGGAAGAGATTGCCAAGAACGAGCAGATTGCCGGCGAACAGGCTGCACAACTAGGAACGCTGGTGACAGTGGCGCGTGGATTTACCGCTCCGCTGGGCGAGAACAAGGCCAACGACAGTCTAAGAGAGCTGCTGAAAACCGCCGCGGTTGAGCAGAAGCACAACCGTGTAGTGGTGACGGCTACCTTGACGCCGGGGCTGCTGGGCGGGCTGATGGCCGATGAGCCAAGTGCACCCGAGACTCCAGAGACTCCGATGACACCAGATGCGTCGAAATAAGTAGATCGAATCCAGGCCTCATTCCCCACGGAGGTTCCATGCTCTCTACTCTGAAAAATCTTTCCATCATTGGCGCTGTCGCGGCGGTAGCTGTGCTGCCGGCGATGGCGCAGAATTCACCCCAGAAAACTGTGTTGACCGGCCAAGCGGCGTTTACCGATTGGACGCAGGAGGCACCAGGAATCAGGCGGCATCTGACGGTGGCCGATCTGCCCGGACCCGCGGAAGAACAGTCTGTGGACAATGGGCCGAAGCTGGTTCCGCGCCCAGCGAATGCCTGGCCAATTGCACCCAAGGGCTTCAAGGTGGAGCTGTTTGCGACCGGGCTGGATAATCCGCGGCTGATTCGCAGCGCGCCCAATGGGGATCTGTTTCTGGCCGAGAGCGAGACCGGCAAGATCAAGGTTTTTCGCGGCGTAGGAGCGGATGGGAAGGCGCAGCAGGTTTTCGTCTTTGCGGATGGGCTGCACCAGCCCTTCGGGATTGCGTTCTATCCCAATGGAGCGAACCCGGCGTGGCTGTTTATCGGCGATACCGATGGGATTGTGCGCTTTCCGTATCAGAACGGCGACCTGACCGCGCGCGGGCCAATCGAGAATATAGTCGAACTGCCCAGCGGAGGACGGCTGCGCGGAGGCGGCCACTGGACCCGCGATCTGGTCTTCTCGAAGGACGGCACAAAGCTGTTTGCGTCGGTCGGTTCGCACTCCAACGTGGATGACTCGGATACGCATCCCGAGGAGTTTCACCGCGCCGATGTGCTGGAGTTTACGCCGGTGGGGAAGTTTGTAAAGGTCTATGCGTCGGGGCTGCGCAACTGCGTTGGCGAGGCCATCAATCCCATCACCGGCGAGCTGTGGTGCTCCACCAATGAGCGCGACGGGCTGGGCAACAACCTTCCGCCGGATTACATCACTCATGTACAGGAGGATGGATTTTATGGCTGGCCGTGGTAT